>NZ_JAJUWT010000055.1 GCF_021390395.1 Saccharothrix sp. S26 | reverse complement strand
CTAGATGATTGATTCCTAGGGTTAGTGGTCGTAGGCGGTCAGGGAGCGCATGATCGGCTGGCCGGTGTGGTCGTTGTGCCAGATGGCGGCGGTCAGGGCGAGGATGCGTTGCAGGACGCGGGCGATCACTCCCGCGGGGGTGCGCCCGCCGTGTCGTTCGAGGTCGAGTTGGGCCTTGAGAGTCTGGTTGATCGACTCGATGGTCTGGCGCAGCGGCTTGAACAGCGTCGCGCCGGGCCGTTCGGCCTCGCCCTTGCGGGTCGGGCGCAGCAGCTCGACACCGACGTCGGCCAGGTCGCGTTCGAAGACGCGGCCGTAGTAGTGCCGGTCGGCGATGAGCACCTGGCCGGGCCGCTCGGCCGTGAGCGCGGGGTCGGTGTCGAGGATGTCGAGCAGGGTGGCGCGTTCGTCGGCCTTGGCACCGGTCAACGCGAACGCGACCGGTAACCCGCCCGGGGTGCAGACCAGGTGCAGCCGCAGGCCCCAGAAGAAGCGGGAGTGGCTGGCGCAGTAGCCGTACTCAGCCCATCCGGCCAGGTCCGAGCGTTGGGCGGTCTCGCGGGAGCGGCCGCACTCGACCGGTGTCGAATCGACCACCCACACGTCGTCGGTCCACAGCGTGGTGTCGACCGCGAGCAGTCGGATGACCGCCTTGACCAGGTCGGAGGACTTGCGCAGCCGCTTGTTGTAGCCGGGTTGGCGAGGCAGGTAGCGGAACAGGTGCCCCAGGTGGGCACGGGCGTGGCGTAACCAGCGGGCCTCGGAGGTGAACCCGAGCAAGGCCTGCATCACCGCCATGGTGACCAGCTCCGCATCGGTGAGCCTGGGTTGCAGGCCGACCTTCGGCCGCCACGGCGCGAGGTGCGGCGCGGCCTTCAGCAGGTCGTCGGTTCTGACATAGAGTGCGGTCGCGAGGGTGTCAATGTCGGTCGTCACAACCCGTACATCGACACCCTCGCCCCACGTCTCCAGGCGTCCTAACCCTTGGAATCAATCATCTAG
>NZ_JAJUWT010000054.1 GCF_021390395.1 Saccharothrix sp. S26 | reverse complement strand
CACCGCCCCGGCGAGCACGTCCGCGTGTTCCCGCTGTCCAACTGGACCGAGCTGGACGTGTGGCACTACATCGCCCGCGAGGGCATCGAGCTGCCGTCGATCTACTACGCCCACCGCCGCGAGGTCTACCTGCGCGACGGCATGTGGCTGGCGGAAGGCCCGTGGGGCGGTCCGCGCGAGGGTGAGCAGAAGGTCGAGAAGACCGTCCGCTACCGCACCGTCGGCGACGGGTCGTGCACCGGCGCGGTCGAGTCCGACGCCGCCGACATCTCCGCCGTCATCGCCGAGGTGGCGGCCAGCAGGCTCACCGAGCGCGGCGCGACCCGCGCGGACGACCGGCTGTCCGAGGCCGCCATGGAAGACCGCAAGCGGGAGGGCTACTTCTAGATGAGCGACCTGTTGAGGTTGGCGACGGCGGGCAGCGTGGACGACGGCAAGTCCACGCTGGTCGGCAGGTTGCTGTACGACACGAAGTCGGTGCTGGCCGACACGCTCGACGCGGTGCACCGCGCCAGCGCCGACCGCGGCCTGACCACGCCCGACCTGTCGCTGCTGGTCGACGGCCTGCGCTCGGAACGCGAACAGGGCATCACCATCGACGTGGCCTACCGCTACTTCGCCACGCCCAAGCGCTCGTTCGTGCTGGCCGACACCCCCGGCCACGTGCAGTACACCCGCAACACCGTCACCGGCGCCTCCACCGCGCAGCTCGGCGTGCTGCTGGTCGACGCGCGCAAGGGCGTCATCGAACAGACCCGGCGGCACGCCGCCGTGCTGGCGCTGCTGGGCGTGCCGCGCCTGGTGCTGGCGGTCAACAAGATCGACCTGGTCGACTTCGACGAGGTCACGTTCTCCCGCATCGCCAAGGAGTTCACCGCGCACGCCACCGCCCTCGGGTACGCCGAGGACACCGTCGTGGAAATCCCGGTGTCCGCGCTGGCCGGCGACAACGTGGTCCAGCGCTCCACACGCACCCCCTGGTACTCCGGCCCCACACTGCTGGAACACCTGGAATC
>NZ_JAJUWT010000053.1 GCF_021390395.1 Saccharothrix sp. S26 | reverse complement strand
GTCTCGACGATCGCGAGCTTGCAGAACTCGATGCCGGTGCAGGCCATCACGCCCCGCCGCCACGGCGACGGCTCGGTCTGCAACCCCAGCTTCGCCAGGTCGGCCTGCAGCGTCTTCACCTCGGCCTCGGGCACGTCCAGCACGACCAGCTTCTGCTGCGGCGTCAACCGCACCCGGCCCGAACCCGCCCGCTCGACCACCTTGGCGATCTCGACCAGCGTGGAACCGGACACCCGGCCCGCGATCGGGGCCGCGCCGACGTAGAACAGGCCGTCCTTCTGCCGGTGCACACCGATGTGGTCGCGCGGGACGGCGGGCACCTCGGGCGCGGGACCGTCGACCAGCTTGCGCTTGAGGTACTCGGTTTCGAGGACTTCCCGGAATTTTTCCGGGCCCCAGTCGGCGACCAGGAACTTGATCCGCGCGCGGTGCCGCAGCCGGCGGTAGCCGTAGTCGCGGAAGACGCTGATCACGCCCTCCCACACGTCCGGCACCTCCTCGGAGGACACCCACGCGCCCAGCCGCCTGCCGATCATCGGGTTGGTCGACAGGCCGCCGCCGACCCACAGGTCGAAGCCGGGACCGTGCTCCGGGTGCTCCACCCCGACGAACGCCACGTCGTGGATCTCGTGCGCCACGTCCGGCAGGCCCGAGATCGCCGTCTTGAACTTGCGCGGCAGGTTCGCGAAGCGCGGATCGCCGATGTAGCGGCGCAGGATCTCCTCGATCGCGGGCGTGCCGTCGACCACCTCGTCCTCGGCGATGCCCGCCACCGGCGAACCGAGCACCACGCGCGGACTGTCGCCACAGGCCTCCATCGTGGTCAGGCCCGCGTCCTCCAGCTTGCGCCAGATCGTCGGGACGTCCTCGATGCGGATCCAGTGGTACTGCACGTTCTGCCGGTCGGTGATGTCGGCCGTGTCGCGGGCGTAGGTCTGGGACAACTCGCCGATCAGCGCGAGCTGCTGCGTGGTCAGCCGGCCGCCGTCGATCCGCACCCGCAGCATGAAGTACTCGTCATCCAGCTCTTCGGGCTCCAACGTCGCCGTGCG
>NZ_JAJUWT010000052.1 GCF_021390395.1 Saccharothrix sp. S26 | reverse complement strand
GTTGCGCAGGCTGAAGATCCGTTCCTTGGCGCGGGCCCGCTCCTCGTCACGGCGACCGCCGCCGAACACCGCGTCGAACCTGTGGGTGGTGATCGCGTCCAGCAGCGGCACGGTCTGCAACGGGTTGCGGGTGCCGTCGGGGCGCTCGGCCAACCGGCCGTCGTCGATGTAGTCCTGCACCTTGGCGACTTCCAGCCGCAGCCCGTGCCGGGCCACGACCCGGTCGCGGAACTCGATGACCTCGTCGAAGTTGTGGCCGGTGTCCACGTGCAGCAGCGGGAACGGCACCGGCGCGGGCCAGAACGCCTTCACCGCCAGGTGCAGCAGCAGGGTCGAGTCCTTGCCGCCGGAGAACAGGATCACCGGCCGGTCGAACTCGCCCGCCACCTCGCGGAAGATGTGGATCGCCTCGGACTCCAGGCGGCCCAACGTGTCCAGAGCTGTCGCGGTGGTCATCCGTGCAACCCGCATTCGGTCTTGGCCAGCCCGGCCCACCGGCCGCTGCGGGCGTCGGCGCCCGGCAGCGGCTTCGCGGTGCACGGCGCGCAGCCGATGGAGGGGTAACCCGCCTGCACCAGCGGGTTCTCCAGGATCCCGTGCTCGGCGATGTAGGCGTTGAACTGCTCGTCGGACCACGGTGCGATCGGGTTGACCTTCACCAGCCCGTTGCGCTCGTCCCACTGCACGATCGGCGTGTCCGCCCGGGTCGGCGCGTCCACGCGGCGCACACCGGTGACCCACGCGTCGTAGTTCTTCAAGGTCCGCTGCAACGGGATGACCTTGCGCAACTGGCAGCACCGGTTCGGGTCGGTCCGGTTCAGCAGGCCGAACTCGGCCTCCTGGTCGGCCACCGACTGCTCGGCCGCGGCGTTGACGATGTGCACCTCGGGGTAGACCAGGTCGACCGCGTCACGCGTGCCGATGGTCTCGGCGAAGTGGTAGCCGGTCTCCAGGAACAGCACGTCCACGTCCGGCTTGACCTTGGCGGCCAGGTCGATCAGGACGGCGTCCTGCATGTTCGACGCGACGATCCAGCTCTCGCCGAACGTGCGGGCGGTCCACGCGAGGGCCTCCTCGGC
>NZ_JAJUWT010000051.1 GCF_021390395.1 Saccharothrix sp. S26 | reverse complement strand
TGTACTGATTCGTGACGTTGTTGACGCTTAGGCGGTCAGTCGGGTGATGGGGGGCTGGCCGCCGATGGCGCTGTGGGCGCGTCGGGTGTTGTAGTCCTGGACCCAGTAGGGCAGGGCGGCCAGGCGGTGGCTATTGCCGGTCCAGGCCCGGGCGTAGGCGAACTCGTGTTGCAGGGTGCGGTTGAAGCGTTCGGCCTTGCCGTTGGTCCAGGGGCAGCCGGGTTTGGTGAACCGGCGACGGATGCCCAGGGCGACGCAGACCGCCCGCCAGTTGCCGCCCACGCGGTAGACCTTGGCGTTGTCGGTCAGCACCCGCAGCACCCTCACACCCTGATCGCGGAACCAGGCCACCGCCCGGTGCAGGAAGGCGGCGCAGGTCAGGTCCTTCTCGTCGGGCAGGGCCTCGACATAGGCGATGCGGGTGTGATCGTCCACGGCCACGTGCAGGTAGTCGTAGCCGATGCCCCGGCCGCGGACCTTCTCGCTGCGGCCGTGCACCCGCCAGCCGCCCCCGTCGGGCACCCGGCCGAGTTTCTTGACATCGACGTGCAGCAGGTCGCCGGGGCGGGGGCGTTGGTAGCGGATGCCGGTGTGACGGCGGCGCACCGGGGCGCCGGTGATCGGGTCGGTGGCGGCCAGGGCGGGCTCGTCATGGCGGCGCAGCACCCGCCCGATGGTGGAGGCGGGCAGTCCCAACAAACCGGCCAGGTGCACCGGACCACGGCGCACCGCGCGCCGGGTGGCCAGGATGCGCAGTTCGACCTCGGACGGGGTGCGTCGGGGGCTGCGGTGCGGCCGCGAGGAGCGGTCGGCCAGGCCGGCGTCGCCCTCGCGGCGGTGTCGGGCCAGCCATTTGTGCACGGTGGCCCGGGAGATGCCCAGCTGCTCAGCGATGCACGACGGCGACCAGCCGGCCGCTCGGCGGGTCACGATCAGCCTGCGGGCGTGAACGGTAGTGCGGGCGTTACTGTGCACGGGAGGACCTCCGTGTGCCGATGGGATGCGTCAGACACATCCACTCCGCCCGGAGGTCCTCCCATGTTCAACCCGACACGCCGTCAACAACCTGATTAGTCACTACAGCTAG
>NZ_JAJUWT010000050.1 GCF_021390395.1 Saccharothrix sp. S26 | reverse complement strand
CGGGTGTGCTGCACGGATTGGTGACATCTGAGCTGGCTTGCCGTGATGGCGAGCCGGGAGGATGTCGCTGTGCCCAAGCCCTACCCCCGGGAGTTCCGCGACGATGTCGTGCGGGTCGCCCGTGACCGTGAGCCCGGCGTGACCGTCGAGCAGATCGCCAAGGACTTCGGGGTCCACCCGATGACCTTGTTCAAGTGGCTGCGCCAGGCGGACACCGATGAGGGCATCAAACCCGGTGTGAGCAGGGACGACTCGGCCGAGCTGCGCGAGGCGCGCAAGCGGATCAAGCTGCTTGAGCAGGAGAACGAGGTCCTGCGTCGCGCGACCGCGTACTTGTCGCAGGCGAACCTGCCGGGAAAAGGCTCTACCCGCTCGTGAGCGAGCTGGCCGCGGACGGGATTCCCGTCGCGGTGACGTGCCGGGTCTTGAGCATCGCTCGACAGCCGTACTACCGGTGGCGTGCCCGGCCGGTCACCGGGACGGAACTCGGGCAGGCGTATCGGGCGAACGCGTTGTTCGATGCGCATCGCGACGACCCGGAGTTCGGTTACCGGTTCCTGGCCGACGAGGCCCGTGACGCCGGCCTGTCGATGGCGGATCGGACCGCGTGGCGGATCTGCTCGTCCATGGGCTGGTGGAGCGTGTTCGGGAAGAAGCGCGGCCGCAACGGCGGGAAGGCCGGTCCGCCGGTCCACGACGACCTGGTCCGACGCGACTTCACCGCCACCGCGCCGAACCGGCTGTGGCTGGCCGACATCACCGAACACCGCACCACCGAAGGAAAGCTGTACCTGTGTGCGGTCAAGGACGTCTGCTCCAACCGGATCGTCGGTTACTCCATCGACTCCCGGATGAGGTCCCGCCTCGCCGTCACCGCGCTCACCAACGCCATCGCCCGCCGCGGTGAGGTCGCCGGCTGCGTGGTGCACACCGACCGCGGATCGCAATTTCGATCAAGGAAATTCGTCCGTGTCCTCGCTCGCCACGGGCTGGCCGGCTCGATGGGCAGGGTCGGCGCCGCGGGTGACAACGCCGCGATGGAGAGCTTCTTCGCGTTGCTGCAGAACAACGTTCTCAACCGGCGCACCTGGCGCACCCGCGACGAGCTCCGGATCGCGATCGTCACCTGGATCGAACGCACCTACCACCGCCGCAGACGTCAAGCCGCCCTCGGACGGTTGACCCCCATCGAATACGAAGCAATCATGACCACATCAGCCAGTCAGGCTGCGTGACTAACACTGTCACCTACTCGTGCAGCAGACCC
>NZ_JAJUWT010000049.1 GCF_021390395.1 Saccharothrix sp. S26 | reverse complement strand
CGGGGGGTGTCCCTATGTGGTTGTCAAGCCGCAGCCGGGGCGGGAGTGGGTTCGGGGTGCCGGTAGTAGGTCTTGTCGCGGAGCATGGCGAATAGCACGTCGCAGCGGCGCCGCGCCAGGCAGATCAGCGCGGCGTTGTGTTTCTTCCCTTCGTTACGTTTCCGCTGGTAATAGGCCCTGCTGGTGGGGTCGGACAAGGCCGCGAACGCGGCGAGGAAGAACGCCCGCTTGAGCTTGCGGTTGCCGGTGCGGGCCGGGTGTTCGCCCTTGATCGAGGAGCCCGAGCTGCGGGTGACCGGGGCGATGCCGGCGTAGGCGGCCAGGTGGCCGGAGGACTTGAACCCGGTCGCGTCGCCGATCTCCAGCAGGATGCGGGCTGCGGTCCTGACCCCGACACCGGGCATGGAGGTCAGGACCCCGGCAAGAGGGTGCGCATCGAGTATCCCTTCGACCTCGGCGGCGACCTGTTTGCGTTGCTGGAGGACGGTTTTCAGGCTGTCGGCCAGGCGGGGCAGGACGGTGTCGGCCGCCGTTGTGCCCGGGACGACGACGGTCTGCTCGTCCAGAGCGGCCAGGATCGCGGTGACCAGCTTGTCGCCCATGCGAGGTGCGTGGGCGGTGGCGATCGCGGTGAGCTTGCGACGGCCGGCCTTGGCGATGCCGGTCGGGCCGCCGCAGCGGGACAGGATCTCCAGCACCGCCGGGTGGCTGATCCTCGGCCCGATCGCGCGTTCCAGAGCGGGGTGGACACCGGTGAGCAGGCCGCGGATGCGGTTGCCGATCCGGGTGGCCTCGCCGGCCAGGTCGTCGTCGAAGCCGACCAGCACGTCCAGCTCGGCCAGGGCCTCGTCGCCGACGTCGACCGGCCGCAGGGTGTGCGGCAGGCTGCGGGCGGCGTCGGCGATGACGAACGCGTCCCGCGCGTCGGTTTTCGCGCGGCCGGGGTAGAGGTCGGCGATGCGGCGCATGGCCAGGCCGGGCAGGTAGGCGACCTGGTGGCCGGACGCGCGGGCCACCGCGACCGGCAGCGCGCCGATCGTGGCCGGTTGGTCGACCACCACCAGCAGCGGCCCGTGCGCGGCGAGCTTGTCGAACAACGCCCGCAGTCTCGGTTCGCTGTTGGGCAACGGCGCGTCATGAAGCCGCTTGCCCGCCGGGTCCAGGCCGACGGCGTGGTGTTCGCCCTTGCCGACATCCAGGCCGAGGAACACCTGGTAACCGCTGGTCATCCGTCCTGCCGTTCGTTCATCGAGGGTGGTCGCCGGTCGGGCATCGACGGCCGGCACCCACGTTACGACGAGACCTGCCCGGTGGGCGGCCGTGTCCCTATCAGCGGTCCCTCGATGCCACCAGACCCGGTGACACCACCCCCCGGATCATGGGTTCGACTGGGGGCGTCAGTCATGCCGGACCTGGCGACCACGGCTCCTTGATCAGGAGCTACGAAAAAGGTAACGGG
>NZ_JAJUWT010000047.1 GCF_021390395.1 Saccharothrix sp. S26 | reverse complement strand
CAGCAGGTCGTCGGTTCTGACATAGAGTGCGGTCGCGAGGGTGTCAATGTCGGTCGTCACAACCCGTACATCGACACCCTCGCCCCACGTCTCCAGGCGTCCTAACCCTTGGAATCAATCATCTAGTCGCCGCACTGCGGGCGGGCGAACGGCCGTTGCCGCTGGTGGTGCTGTCCAGCTGCCGCGGCGCCGCCACCGGCACCGCGGGACTGGCCGCCGCCCTCGTGCGCCACGGCGCCGACCGGGTCATCGCCATGCAGGCCTCCATCAGCGACGACTACGCCACCGAACTCGCCCGCGACCTCTACACCCACCTCGCCCGCAACCCCGAGGCGACCGTGTCCGCCGCCCTGGCCACCGCCCGCCGCCAGGCCGCCGAACGCCTCAACGAACGCGCCCGCAAGGCAGGCGCCCCGGAACCAAGACCCGAGTCCGCGGTCCCGACCTTGATCTGCGGCGGCCCCGACAATCCGCTGCGCACCACCACCCAACAGACCGCACCGCTGCACCGCCCCGCCCTGGCACCCGGTGGGACCGGGGTTCGCGAACTGCCGTTGGGGCGGTTGATCGGACGACGAGCCCAGGTGCGTACCGCGATGGCCGCATTGCGCGGTACGGCACAGGACCGGGAGAAGGTCGGCGACTGGGCCGGAGTGGTGCTGACCGGAATCGGTGGAATCGGCAAGACCGCCGTCGCCGGCCGCATCGCCACCCGCGCCCGCGAGCAAGGCTGGACCGTCGCCGAACACGTCGGCATTTGGAACCCGACCGTATTGATCGACGCTGTCGCCGAAGCCCTCACCGACCCGCGCCACAGTCAGCTTGTCGCGGCGTTGCACGATCCTCGAGTGGACGCCACCGCGAAGGTCGGCGAGATAGCGCGGTTGCTGTCCGGGATACGGTTGCTGTTGCTGTTCGACGACTTTGAGCAGAATCTCGACCCCGACGGCCGGTTCCTCGACCCCGGCTTCGCCGAACTGTTCACTGTGCTCTGCGACGCCGCCCGCGCCGGAGGCATCCTGGTCACCTGCCGCCACCCCGTTCCGGACAGCGACACCCTGCTCCGCCTCGACCTGCCGCCACTCTCACCAGCCGAGCAACGGCGCCTGTTCCTGCGCCTGCCCGCCCTGCGCGTGCTGTCCACCGACGACCGACGACTGATCGCGGCCACCATCGGCGGACATCCCCGGTTACTGGAATTCCTCGACGTGCTGCTGCGCCAGGGCACCGCGGCAGACTTCCGCCACGTCACCAGCAAACTCCGCACCCTCGCCCGCCACGAAGAGCTCGACCTCCACCCCGACCGCGACCTCGCTACCGGCATCAGTGACACCGTCCGCCTCGGCAGCCGAGACATCCTGCTCGACACTCTCCTAGGCCAACTCAGCCCCAACCAACAGGAACTGGCCCTCCAAACCAGTCTTGCCCGCGCCTCCCTCACCCACCGCGACCTGGCCCACACCCGACACGGCCCCGACCCCACCCCCGAACAACTTCGTGCGCTGAAGCAGGACGTCGAGAGGCTGCGCGACCTCACCCTGCTCACCACCACACACGACGACGAACTGCTTATGCACCCCTGGGTCGGCACCGCACTACATCACACACCTGACGAACTGCTCACCCGCCACCAACGTGCTGCCGCCATGCGCCTACACCGCCTGAACAACAGGGCCGGACGCACCGAAGACATCGCCGACCTCATCCACCACCTGGCCGGACACCGCGACTACGACACGGCCACGGCCGTCGCCTTCCATGTCTGCGACATGGAAGGCGGGCAGGTCGCCGTCGCAGCACTCCTCGCCGATGCTCTTCCTCTCATTCCGACCGACCACCCCAACTACCTCGCACTCGCCGATCGTGAATGCCAGGCGCTACAAAACATCGGCCTCACCACCGCCACCGCCCAACGACGCCACCACCTCCTCACCATTGCCGAACAACGCGTCGGCACCGACCCCGACAACGCCGAATACCAACGCGACCTCGGCGTCAGCCACGACAAGCTGGGCGACCTCGCCATCGCACGCGGCGACACCACCACCGCCGAACACCACTACAACGCCGCCCTCACCATCCACAAACACCTCGCCACCACCGACCCCGACAACGCCCAATACCAACGCGACCTCAGCATCAGCCACAACAACCTGGGCGACCTCGCCATCGCACGCGGCGACACCACCACCGCCGAACACCACTACAACGCCG
>NZ_JAJUWT010000046.1 GCF_021390395.1 Saccharothrix sp. S26 | reverse complement strand
AAGGCGAACATCGACGACCTGCCCAAGGGCGGGATCCTGATCGTCAACACCGACGAGTTCACCAAGCGCAACCTGGTCAAGGTCGGCTACGCGGCCGACCCGCTGGAGGACGACACCCTCACCGGGAACTACCAGGTGCACAAGGTCGCGATGGCCACGCTGACCATCGGCGCGCTGGAGAACACCGGTCTGGGCAAGAAGGACGCGGAACGGGCGAAGAACATGTTCGCCCTGGGCCTGCTGTCCTGGATGTACCACCGGCCGACCGAGGGCACCGAACGGTTCCTGCGCGAGAAGTTCGCCGGCAAGCCCGACATCGCCGAGGCCAACGTGCTGGCGTTCCGGGCGGGCTGGAACTACGGCGAGACCACCGAGTCCTTCGCGGTGACCTACGAGGTCGCGCCCGCCAGGCTGAACCGGGGCACCTACCGCCAGATCACCGGCAACACCGCGCTCGCCTACGGCATCGTGGCGGCCGGGCAGCGGTCCGGGCTGCCCGTGGTGCTGGGCACCTACCCCATCACCCCGGCGTCGGACATCCTGCACGAGCTGTCCAGGCACAAGAACTTCGGCATCACGACGTTGCAGGCCGAGGACGAGATCGCGGGCATCGGCGCGGCGCTGGGCGCGTCCTACGGCGGCGCGCTGGGCGTGACGTCGACGTCCGGCCCCGGCGTGGCGCTGAAGTCGGAGACCATCGGCCTGGCCGTGATGACCGAGCTGCCGCTGATCGTCATCGACGTGCAGCGCGGCGGCCCGTCCACCGGCCTGCCGACCAAGACCGAGCAGGCCGACCTGCTCCAGGCGATGTTCGGCCGCAACGGCGAGTCGCCGGTCGCGATCGTCGCGCCGCGCTCGCCCGCGGACTGCTTCGACGCCGCGTTGGAGGCCGCGCGGATCGCGCTGGTCTACCGCACGCCGGTGCTGCTGCTGTCCGACGGCGCGATCGCCAACGGCTCCGAGCCGTGGCTCATCCCGGACCTGTCCGAGCTGCCCGACCTGACCGTGGAGTTCGCCACCGAGCCGAACTCGCCCGACGGCGAGTCGTTCTGGCCCTACCTGCGCGACCCGGAGACGCTGGCGCGGCCGTGGGCGGTGCCCGGCACGGCGGGCCTGCAACACCGCATCGGCGGCCTGGAGAAGGCCGACGGGTCCGGCAACATCTCCTACGACCCGGCCAACCACGACCACATGGTGCGGCTGCGGCAGCGCAAGATCGACGGGATCGGGGTGCCCGACGTCGAGGTCGACGACCCGTCGGGCCAGGCACGCGTGCTCGTCGTGGGCTGGGGCTCGTCCTACGGCCCGATCGGCGCGGCGGCGCGGCGGGTGCGCAAGCTGGGGATGCCGGTCGCGCACGCGCACCTGCGCCACCTCAACCCGTTCCCGCGCAACCTGGGCGAGGTGCTCGCCCGGTACGACCGGGTCGTCGTGCCGGAGATGAACCTCGGCCAGTTGGCGATGCTGCTGCGCGCCAGGTACCTGGTCGACGCGATCAGCTACACGAAGGTGCAGGGCCTGCCGTTCAAGGCCGAGGAGCTTCAGGACGTGCTCGCCGACGTGATCAAGGGAGTGTCCGAATGACGGCGACGGAACTGGGCCTGCCGACCGTTGGGGGTCTGGTCGGCGTGCCCACCGCGGACCAGCCGCAGAAGGCCAAGGACTACAAGTCCGACCAGGAGGTCCGCTGGTGCCCCGGCTGCGGCGACTACGTGGTGCTCAACGCCGTGCAGTCGTTCCTGCCCACGCTGGGGCTCAAGCGCGAGAACATCGTGTTCGTGTCCGGGATCGGCTGCTCGTCGCGGTTCCCGTACTACATGAACACCTACGGCATGCACTCCATCCACGGGCGCGCGCCGGCCATCGCGACCGGCCTGGCCGTGGCCCGGCCCGACCTGTCGGTGTGGGTCGTCACCGGTGACGGCGACGCGCTGTCCATCGGCGGCAACCACCTCATCCACACGCTGCGCCGCAACGTGAACCTGAAGATCCTGCTGTTCAACAACCGGATCTACGGCCTGACCAAGGGCCAGTACTCGCCGACGTCCGAAGAGGGCAAGGTCACCAAGTCCACGCCGCTGGGCTCGCTGGACCACCCGTTCAACCCGGTGTCGCTGGCGCTGGGCGCGGAAGCCACGTTCGTCGGCCGCGCGGTCGACTCCGACCGCGCGGGCCTGACCGAGGTGCTGCGGCAGGCCGCCGAGCACCGCGGGTCGGCCCTGGTGGAGATCTACCAGAACTGCCCGATCTTCAACGACGGCGCGTTCGACGTGCTCAAGGACTCCGACGAGGCCGCCCGCCGCATCATCAACGTAATCGACGGGCAACCCATCACGTTCGGCAACGGCGAGTTCGCCGTGGT
>NZ_JAJUWT010000045.1 GCF_021390395.1 Saccharothrix sp. S26 | reverse complement strand
CAAGTCCTCGGCCTATTAGTACCGGTCAACTCCAGCCGTTACCGACCTTCCATCTCCGGCCTATCAACCCAATAGTCTCTTGGGGGCCTTAACCCACAAAGGGTGGGATACCTCATCTAGGAACAGGCTTCCCGCTTAGATGCTTTCAGCGGTTATCCCTTCCGAACGTAGCCAACCAGCAATGCCCTTGGCAGGACAACTGGCACACCAGAGGTCCGTCCGTCCCGGTCCTCTCGTACTAGGGACAGCCTTCCGCAAGTATCCTACGCGCGCGGCGGATAGGGACCGAACTGTCTCACGACGTTCTAAACCCAGCTCGCGTACCGCTTTAATGGGCGAACAGCCCAACCCTTGGGACCTACTCCAGCCCCAGGATGCGACGAGCCGACATCGAGGTGCCAAACCATGCCGTCGATATGGACTCTTGGGCAAGATCAGCCTGTTATCCCCGGGGTACCTTTTATCCGTTGAGCGACCACGCTTCCACAAGCCATGGCCGGATCACTAGTTCCGACTTTCGTCCCTGCTCGACCCGTCGGTCTCACAGTCAAGCCCCCTTGTGCACTTGCACTCGACACCTGATTGCCAACCAGGCTGAGGGAACCTTTGAGCGCCTCCGTTACCCTTTGGGAGGCAACCGCCCCAGTTAAACTACCCACCAGGCACTGTCCCTGATCCGGATCACGGACCGAGGTTAGACATCCAGTACGACCAGAGTGGTATTTCAACGACGACTCCACCATGACTGGCGTCACAGCTTCACAGTCTCCCACCTATCCTACACAAGCCGAACCGAACACCAATACCAAGCTATAGTAAAGGTCCCGGGGTCTTTCCGTCCTGCCGCGCGTAACGAGCATCTTTACTCGTAATGCAATTTCGCCGGGCCTGTGGTTGAGACAGTCGAGAAGTCGTTACGCCATTCGTGCAGGTCGGAACTTACCCGACAAGGAATTTCGCTACCTTAGGATGGTTATAGTTACCACCGCCGTTTACTGGCGCTTAAGTTCTCAGCTTCGCCCCGAAGAGCTAACCGGTCCCCTTAACGTTCCAGCACCGGGCAGGCGTCAGTCCGTATACATCGTCTTGCGACTTCGCACGGACCTGTGTTTTTAGTAAACAGTCGCTTCTCGCTGGTCTCTGCGGCCGAAAAATCCTAGCCCGCAAGGGGCTTCAAATCCCTCGGCCCCCCTTCTCCCGAAGTTACGGGGGCATTTTGCCGAGTTCCTTAACCACAGTTCGCCCGATCGCCTCGGTATTCTCTACCTGACCACCTGTGTCGGTTTGGGGTACGGGCCGCATGAACACTCACTAGAGGCTTTTCTCGGCAGCATGGGATCACCCTACTTCGCCTCAATCGGCTATGCATCACGTCTCAGCCTTGATGACGTGCGGATTTGCCTACACGTCGGCCTACACGCTTACACCAGTACTACCACTCACTGGCGGAGCTACCCTCCTGCGTCACCCCATCGCTTGACTACTACAAGTTCAGGTCCCGCGCTCCACGTCACAACATTCCCGAAGGAACGAAGTGGGCTTCGGGCGGTTAGTATCACAAGGTTCGCCATGGGCGCGTTCACACGGGTACGGGAATATCAACCCGTTGTCCATCGACTACGCCTGTCGGCCTCGCCTTAGGTCCCGACTTACCCTGGGCGGATTAGCCTGGCCCAGGAACCCTTGGTCATCCGGCGGCAGAGTTTCTCACTCTGCTTTCGCTACTCATGCCTGCATTCTCACTCGTCCAGCCTCCACCACTAGGTTCCCCTGCAGCTTCAATGGCTGAACGACGCTCCCCTACCCATCCAGACCTAAATCTGAATGACACGGCTTCGGCGGTGTGCTTAAGCCCCGCTACATTGTCGGCGCAGGACCACTTGACCAGTGAGCTATTACGCACTCTTTAAAGGGTGGCTGCTTCTAAGCCAACCTCCTGGTTGTCTGGGCGACCCCACATCCTTTCCCACTTAGCACACACTTAGGGGCCTTAGCCGGCGTTCTGGGCTGTTTCCCTCTCGACTACGAAGCTTATCCCCCGCAGTCTCACTGCCGCGCTCTCACGTACCGGCATTCGGAGTTTGGTTGATTTCGGTAAGCTTGTGGGCCCCCTAGACCATCCAGTGCTCTACCTCCGGCACGAAACACACGACGCTGCACCTAAATGCATTTCGGGGAGAACCAGCTATCACGGAGTTTGATTGGCCTTTCACCCCTAACCACAGCTCATCCCCCAGGTTTTCAACCCTGGTGGGTTCGGGCCTCCACGCAGTCTTACCCACGCTTCACCCTGGCCATGGCTAGATCACCCCGCTTCGGGTCTAGACCACGCGACTCAACCGCCCTATTCGGACTCGCTTTCGCTACGGCTACCCCACACGGGTTAACCTCGCCACGCAGCACTAACTCGCAGGCTCATTCTTCAAAAGGCACGCCGTCACCCCTAAAGGCTCCGACGGATTGTAGGCACACGGTTTCAGGTACTATTTCACTCCCCTCCCGGGGTACTTTTCACCTTTCCCTCACGGTACTAGTCCGCTATCGGTCACCAGGGAGTATTCAGGCTTAGCGGGTGGTCCCGCCAGATTCACAGCAAATTCCACGAGCTCGCTGCTACTTGGGAACACCGTCAGGAGACACCGGGTTTTCACGTACGGGACTCTCACCCTCTACGGCCACGCTTTCCAGACGCGTTCCGCTAACCACAGTGTTTTATAACTCCTCGACCGTCCGGCAGAACGATCAGACAGGTCCCACGACCCCGTACACGCAACCCCTGCCGGGTATCACACGAATACGGTTTAGCCTAATCCGCTTTCGCTCGCCACTACTCACGGAATCACGGTTGTTTTCTCTTCCTGCGGGTACTGAGATGTTTCACTTCCCCGCGTTCCCTCCACATACCCTATGTGTTCAGGTATGGGTGACCCCACATGACTGAGGCCGGGTTTCCCCATTCGGAAATTCTTGGATCTCAGCTCGGTTGACAGCTCCCCAAGACTTATCGCAGTCTCCTACGTCCTTCATCGGCTCCTGGTGCCAAGGCATCCACCGTGTGCCCTTAATAACTTGCCACAAAGATGCTCGCATCCACTGTGCAGTTCTCAAAGAACAACCAGAC
>NZ_JAJUWT010000044.1 GCF_021390395.1 Saccharothrix sp. S26 | reverse complement strand
GCGGTCCCTCGATGCCACCAGACCCGGTGACACCACCCCCCGGATCATGGGTTCGACTGGGGGCGTCAGTCATGCCGGACCTGGCGACCACGGCTCCTTGATCAGGAGCTACGAAAAAGGTAACGGGAGGTTGAGGAGTGGAGGGCGGTGGGGATGGGGCGGGTTGGGTTGAGTGAGTTGTGGAGTGGTCGGCTCCTCGCGGTGGCGGTGGCGGTGGCGGTAGCAGGGAGGGCCGGGGCGCGGCTCGGGTACGGGGTGGGCACGGTCCAGGGCGGTCAGGGTCCAAGGCGGTCGGGGTGGTGGGTCGGGAGACAGAGGATTGGTGAGAGGTAAAGGGCGGTTGGATGGGGCAGGGCCGGAGGCATGGGGTTGGCAGAGCGGGCGGCTCCTTGAGGTCGAAGCCGGGTGCAGAGGTGGCGATGAGGGCCAGGGCGCGGGCCGGGTGCGGGGTGACCACCGTCCAGGGCAGTCGGGGTTCAAGGCGGTCGGGGTGGTGGGTTGGGAGACAGAGGGTTGGTGAGAGGTGGAAGGCAGATGGGCAGGGCAGGGTCGCAGGCATGAGGGTGGCAGGGCAGGCGGCTCCTTGGAGTGAAAGCCGGGCGTGGAGGTGGCGGTGAGGGCCGGGGTGCGGGTCGGGTGCAGGGCGGCCACCGTCCAGGGCGGTCGGGGTTCAAGGCGGTCGGGGTGGTGGGTTGGGAGGAAGAGGGTTGGTGAGAGGTAGAGGGCGGTTGGTGGGGGCAGGGGCGGAGACATGAGGTTGGCAGGGCGGGCGGCTCCTTCGGGTCGAAGCCGGGCGCGGAGGTGGTGGTCGGGGGGCAGGTAGCGGGGGTGCCGAGGGTTGGAGGCGGGGTGAGGGGGCGGAGTGGTGGGGGTTTAGGCGTCGCGGCGGAGGAGGGTGATGGTGGCGGTGGTCAGGGTGAGGAGCAGGTAGGTGAGCATGACCAGGGCGGCTTGGGGTGGGGTCAGTGGGGTGCCCGACATCTCGCCGGAGAGTTGGGGGGCCAGGGCCGGCAGCATGATCGAGTAGACGCGGTCGTTCCAGGGGGCCGGCAGGATCAGGGTCAGGGACGGTAGGACGAAGAGCAGGGCGCAGAGGGTGACCAGGGCTCCCGCGGTGGAGCGGAGGATGAAGCCCAGGCCCAGGCCCAGGAGGCCGAGCAGGACCAGGGAGGCGGTGTTGGCCAGCAGGGTCGGGACGGCGTCGCTGAAGGTGGTGTAGGCGGAGATCGGGTGTGGGCGGTCGCCGGTGATCAGTTCCCCGATCTCATAGGCAACCAGGGTGGTCGCCAGGCCGATCAACAGGGACGCGCCGGCCACCACGACGGTCTTGGCCAGCAGGTAGGTCTTGCGCTGGGGCACGGAGACCAGAGCCGTCCTGATCATGCCGCTGCCGTACTCCGAGGTGATCGCCATCGCCCCCAGCACGCCCAGGCAGAACTGGGTGAACGGGACCACCATCGCGCTCGGGTCGGCCGCGCCGAACTGCCGTTGCACGTCCGGCGGCGAGGTGTCCCAGTCCGCCGTCATCAGGTACGACACCAGCGCACCGCCGAGCAGGCACAGCACGATGGCCAGCAGCACGTAGGTGGTCGAGCGGACGGAGCGGAGCTTCAGCCACTCCGAGTTCAGCACGTCGGTCATCGGGAGGTCTCCTTGGTGCGGTACTCCACGCTGGTCTCGGTCAGCTCGAGGTAGGCGTCCTCCAGGGACGCGCTGCGCGGGGTCAGTTCGTGGATCGGGATGCGGTTGCGGGCGGCGAGGTCGGCGATGCCCGGGGCGTCCAGCCCCTGCACGAGCAGCGCACCGTCCTCGGCGTGGGTGCTCGCGCCCCCGGCGGTCAGGACGGTCACCAGGGCGTCGGGCGCGGGCGTGCGGACCAGCACGTCCTTCTTGAACTTCTCCTGCAGGTCCTGCATGGACGTCTCGAGGATCAGCCTGCCCCGCCCGATCACGATCACCCGGTCGGCGGTCAGGGCCATCTCGCTCATCAGGTGGCTGGACACGAGCACGGTTCGCCCCTCGCGGGCCAGGCCCCGCATCAGGTGCCTGATCCAGCGGATGCCCTCCGGGTCGAGGCCGTTCACCGGCTCGTCGAACAACAGCACGCCCGGGTCGCCGAGCAGGGCCGCCGCCACCCCGAGGCGTTGCTTCATACCCAGCGACAGCGAGCCCACGCGTCTCTTCGCCACCCCGGCCAGGCCCACCTGCTCCAGCGTCGCGACGACCCGGCTGTCCTTGATGCCGTTGCTCCGGGCCAGCACGCGCAGGTGGTCGTAGGCCGACCGGCCGCCGTGCACCGCGCCCGCGTCGAGCAGCGCGCCGACCTCGTGCATGGGTCTGCGGATCCCGGCGTAACGGCGGCCGTTGACCAGGGCCTCGCCGCTGGTCGGGCGGTCCAGGCCGAGGATCGCCCGCATGGTGGTGGACTTGCCCGCGCCGTTGGGGCCGAGGAAGCCCGCCACGTAGCCGGGTTTCACCTCGAACGACAGGCCGTCCACCGCCCTCGTGGCGCGGTAGCGCTTGGTCAGTTCCCTCACTTCGATCATGGGGAGGAGCTTGCCGGGGTTCGGGGCCGGGCGGATCGGACCGGAGTCTGCGATTCGGGTCGGACCGTGGTCCGACGCCACGGCCCGCCGCGCCGATTACCGTGCCGGACGTGACCTCGCGAGTCCTGCGGATGCTGCCGACCGCCCACCTGTACGCGCTGGACGTGGTGACCGCCGTCGTGCTGGTCGTGATCTACCTGGACTTCGCCCGGGTGAACGGCGCGCCGGCGTGGCTGGGCTACCCGGTGGCGGTGCTGGTGGGCGCGCCGCTGGCGCTGCGCCGCAAGCGGCCGGTGCTCACGTTCGGGATCGTGCTGGCGGCGCAGAACGTCGCCACGCTCGGCCACATCACGCTGGAGCCCTACAGCGCGACGGCGTTCGCCCTGTACATGGTGGCGTCGGCCTGCGAGCGGCGCGTGGCCGTGGGCTCGCTGGTCACCGCCATCGTCACGGCGTGGGTCTCGGTGCTGGTCGGCGAGCCGTGGCCGGAGTCCTTCGGCCTGTGCGTGTTCCTCACGCTGGTCATCTGCGCCGCGTGGGCGCTGGGCCGCACCACCCGGATCCGCCGCTCGTACGAGGCGCGCCAGGCCGCCGAGGCGTCGTCCAAGGCCGTCGCCGAGGAGCGCATGCGGATCGCCCGCGAGCTGCACGACGTGGTCGCGCACAGCCTGAGCCTGATCACCGTGAAGGCGGGCGTCGCCGCCCACGTCGCGTCGGCGCAGCCCGAGCAGGCCCAGGAGGCGCTGGAGGTCATCGAGAAGACGTCCCGCGGCACCCTGGTCGAGATGCGACGGCTGCTGGGCGTGCTGCGGTCGGAGGACGCGGAGGCCGAGCTCGCACCCATGCCCGGTATGGACGACTTGCCCGGATTGGTGTCCCGCGCCTCACTGGCCGGGGTGGACGTGTCGCTGTCGGTGTCCGGTTCGCTGCCCGACGGGCTGGGGCTGACCGTGTACCGCATCGTGCAGGAGTCGGTGACCAACGTGGTCAAGCACGCCGCGCCGGCCACCTGCGAGGTGTCGATCGTCGTCGGGGACGCTTCGGTGCGGGTCGACGTGGTCGACGACGGACCGGGTGAACGGGTGCTGGCGGGCGGCGGGGGACACGGGTTGATCGGGATGCGAGAACGGGTGGCGGTCTACGGCGGGACGTTCTCCGCGGGCCCGCTGGCCGGCGGCGGGTTCGCGGTGCGCGCCGAGGTGCCCCTGTCGTGATCGACGTGGTGATCGTGGACGACCAGGCGCTGCTGCGGGGCAGCTTCCGGGTGCTCGTGGACTCGGCGCCCGACCTGCGGGTGGTCGGTGAGGCCGGCGACGGCGCCGAGGCGGTGTCGGTGGTGCGGTCGACGTCGCCGCACGTGGTGCTGATGGACGTCCGGATGCCGGACGTGGACGGGATCGCGGCCACCCGCGAGATCGGTTCGTTCAGCACGGCACGCGTGCTGATCCTGACCACCTTCGACCTGGACGAGTACGTCTACGCGGCGTTGCGGGCCGGCGCGAGCGGGTTCCTGCTCAAGGACACTCCCCCGGCCGACCTGCTCGCCGCGATCCGCGTGGTGGCCGCCGGCGACGCCCTGCTGTCACCCTCCGTGACGAAGCGCCTCGTGGCCGAGTTCTCCCGCACACCCCCGCCTCGCTCGATCCGCCTGGACGGGATCACGGAGCGTGAAAAGGAGGTGCTGTTGCTGATCGCACGCGGGCTGTCCAACGCCGAGATCATGGGCGAGCTGCACCTCTCGCCGGGCACGGTGAAGACCCACATCGGCCGCCTGCTGCACAAGCTCCAGGCCCGCGACCGGGCCCAGCTCGTGATCGCCGCCTACGAGTCCGGCCTGGTCACCGCACGCCCCTGACGCGGACAGCCCGCCCGGCGCGAGGCCGGGCGGGCTGTCCAGGCGGGTTGACGGAGGGCAGTGCGGTCCTACAGGTACTGACCGGTGTTCGTGGCCGTGTCGATCGCCCGACCCGACTCCTGGTTCTTGCCGGTCACGAGCGTGCGGATGTACACG
>NZ_JAJUWT010000043.1 GCF_021390395.1 Saccharothrix sp. S26 | reverse complement strand
TCAGCAGGTCGTCGGTTCTGACATAGAGTGCGGTCGCGAGGGTGTCAATGTCGGTCGTCACAACCCGTACATCGACACCCTCGCCCCACGTCTCCAGGCGTCCTAACCCTTGGAATCAATCATCTAGTGGACCGCGACGGGCTTGACCCGGTCGCTGTCCTCGTCCACGTGGTAGTCGTCGCCCTGCGTCTCGTCGGTGCCGTTGAACAGCTTGGCCCGCTTCGCGATCAGCGTGACGATGACGGCGACCAGCAGGTTCGCCACGACGGCCACCGCGCCGACGTAGATCTGCACGGTCGAGCCCGCGAACGGGTGCCAGCCGAACAGCGACAGCTTGTCCAGCGGCAGCGCGGAACCGGCGAAGTGCGCCTTGCCGATGGCCGGGTTGCCGATGTTGTACAGCAGGTACATGCCGTAGCCCATGCCCACGACCCAGCCCGCGATGAGGCCCCACAGGTGGAACCAGCGGGTGTAGAGCGCGATGGCCACGG
Organism: Saccharothrix sp. S26; assembly: GCF_021390395.1. GTDB lineage: Bacteria > Actinomycetota > Actinomycetes > Mycobacteriales > Pseudonocardiaceae > Actinosynnema. The sequence goes on along the minus strand of NZ_JAJUWT010000043.1, from coordinate 19,602 downwards.
CGGGCAGCGTCTGCAGGATCATCACGCCGCCGATGAGCTGCAGGTCGATGGAGAACTGCGGGTCGATGAACACGATGAACGCGACCGCGCCGAACTTCACCACCAGCGACGCCAGCTTGGCCTGCTTGGCCTCCTGGGCGGGCGTGGCGTCCTTCTTCAGGTACTCCTTGTAGATGTTGCGCGTCCACAGGTTCGCCGCCGCGATCGACATGATCGCCGCGGGCACCAGCGCGCCGATGGCGATGGCCGCGAACGCCACGCCCGCGAACCAGCTCGGGAACTCCTGGCCGAACAGCACCGGGATGATGGTGTTGGTGTCCGGCCGGCCGGTGGCCTGGTTGGTGATCGGCTTCGCGCCCGCGCTGATGGCGACGAAGCCCAGCATCGCCAGCAGGCCCAGCAGCAGCGAGTACGCGGGCAGCGCGACCATGTTCCGCTTGATCACGTTGCGGCCGCGCGAGGCGAGGATGCCGGTCAGCGAGTGCGGGTACAGGAACAGCGCCAGCGCCGAGCCCAGCGCCAGCGTGGCGTACTGGAGCTGGTTGTTGGCGGTGAGCAGGATGCCGTCGGCCTTGTTCTCCGTGGCGGCGAACTTGGCCTGGGCGGTGTCGAAGATCGTGCCCCAGCCACCGAACTTGGACGGCAGGTAGATCACCGCGACCAGGATGACGATGTAGATCAGCGTGTCCTTGACGAACGCGATCAGCGCGGGAGCGCGCAGGCCCGACTGGTAGGTGTAGAGCGCCAGGATCACGAACGCGATGAACAGCGGCAGGTGGCCGAGGATGCCGGACCCGTTGAGGCCCATCGTGCGCAGCACGGCCTCCAGGCCGACGAGCTGCAGCGCGATGTACGGCATGGTGGCCACGATGCCGGTGATGGCGACCAGCAGCGCGAGCCAGTGCGAGCCGTAGCGGCCGCGGACGAAGTCCGCCGGCGTCACGTAGCCGTGCACGCGGGACACCGACCACATCCGCACCAGCGGCAGGAACACGATCGGGTAGAGCACGATGGTGTAGGGCAGCGCGTAGAAGCCCAGCGCGCCCGCGCCGAAGACCAGGGCGGGCACGGCGACGAACGTGTACGCCGTGTAGAGGTCACCGCCGACCAGGAACCAGGTGATCCAGGAGCCGAACTTGCGCCCGCCCAGGCCCCACTCGTCCAGGTGGTCGAGGGTGTCGCCGGCCTTCCACTTCGCCGCGACGAAGCCCAGGACGGTGACCAGCAGGAACAGCGCGCTGAACACCATCAACTCGGTCCACTGCATTACTTGGCCCCCTCGTCCAGGTCGTCCACGCCGAGCCGGTCGGGCTTGCCCTCGACCACGGGTTCGTCCTTGGTCTTGACGTAGACCAGGCCCACGCAGAGGACGCCCACCGGCACCCAGGCGAACTGGTACCAGTAGAAGAACGGCAGCCCGAGGACCCTCGGCTCATCGGAGTTGAACCAAGGGGTGACGAGCATGAGCAGCGGAATCAGCAGCAGCAGGTTCCAGTTGCTCCAGCGGAGGCTGGATTTTCGAGCTGAAGGCATGTGCCCCTCCGTACGGCGGCCCGGTTACGCGGTGTCGCGCATGGTAGGTCGGACGGGGGACACTAGTCACCATGTCGGGTGGGTTACCGACGGGTGACGTAGTTGGATCGTGACCAATTACCGCTTGGACCGCAGGCCGGTGACCAAGTGCTGCTCCGCGCGGTCGAAGTAGGTGAGCAACGCTTCTTCGGCCTGCCGAACCTCGCCCGCGTCGAGCCGGTCCACGATGGACTCGTTCAACGGCAGGTAGTCGCGGTGGAACTCCTCGGGGTCGCCCATCACGTGGAACGCCAGCCGCACCTCGGCGAGCAGCCGCTTCATCTCCTCGTCCAGCCGGGCGCTGCCGGCCAGCGCGGTGATCGCCTGGTGGAACTTGACGTTCGCGGTGCCGACGCCGGTCCAGTCGTCGCGCTCGCGGCAGGCCAGGCCCAGGGCGACGGCGTCGCGGACGGCCTGCCTGGCGTCGTCGCCCACGTGCGGCCAGCGGCGGACCGCGCCGCACTCGATCACCCGGCGTGCCGCGTACAGGTCCACGATGTCGGGCACGCCGGGGCGGCGGACGAACACGCCCTTGCTGTACTCGTGCACGAGCAGGCGTTCGTGGGTGAGCAGGCGGAACGCCTCGCGCAGCGTGTTGCGGGAGACGCGGAGGGCTTCGCCGAGCGCCTTCTCGTTGAGCTGCTGCCCGGGCGTGATGTCGCCGTCGAGGACGCGGGTGCGGAGCTTGTCGGCCACGCGCTCGGCGGTGCTGGAGCGGTCGAGGTCGCCGCGGTCCTTGGCGAGGGCGGCCAGCCAGCCGTCCGCCTGAGCTGTGGTCATGGTCTGAGCTGTGGTCATGGTGACCGAGTCTAGTGCCGCACGCAGCGCAAATGAGGTATTGGAGGATTGTTGAAACGGGCGTGCGCCAGGCACTGGGCCCGTTCGGCGGGTTCCGTCACCCGGTCGCGTCGGAGAGCATCTCGGGGTGACCAGACGACTCCGCTCAGTGATGGCCTTCGCGCTCGGTCTGTCCCTCCTCACCCTGCCCGGCGTCGCGCACGCGCAGCCCGCGCCGTGCTTCGACCCGACCGCGCCCACCACCGTCGAGGAACAGCGGTTGGACGACCGCCTCACGCCCACCGGGCCGGAGGTCGGGCCCGAGCTGGTGCGGCTGGCGGGTTTCGAGGACGAGGTCGGCCGGTTCACCGCCCGGCTGTGCGAGCCGATCTCCCACGCCCAGGCGATGTACCACGTGGTCGCGGCCGGTACGGAGCTCTGGCAGGAGGCGGTGAAGCGGGCGCAGTCGCCCCAGACCTGGGACTCCTACGACGACCGGCCGCTGTACTGGGCCCGGCTGCTCGCGACGAAGGCGCTGCGGCAGTGGCAGCCCCGCGGTTGGGCGCTGGGCGCGGCCGAGCGGGCGAGGCTGGTCGACGGGTTCGACCGCACGTCGCGGGGCGTGGAACACGTGCGGTTCGGCAGCGGCGTCCGGCGGATCGCGGTCACCGGGTTCGACCCGTTCCAGCTCAGCGGCACGTCCGTGCGGCGCAGCAACCCGGCGGGCGCGGCGGCGCTGCGGTTGGACGGCCGGGTGCTGGACACGCCGTCCGGACCCGCGGTGGTGGAGGCCGCCGTGCTGCCGGTGCTGTGGGGCGCGTTCGACCGGGGTGTCGTGGAGCGGTTCTACGGCACGGCGTTGTCCGCGCACCCCGACGCGCTGGTGACGGTCAGCCAGGGCCGGCCGGGGCAGTTCGACGTGGAGCGGTGGGCCGGGCGGTGGCGCGGCGGGTACCCGGACAACGACGACTTCTCGTCGCGCGGTGTCGTGCCGGACGCGGTCGGGTGGCCCCAGCCCGCGCTGGAGTTCATCGAGACGACGTTGCCGCACGAGCGCATGGTCGCCGCCGCCACTGGGCCGTTCCCGGTCCGCTACAACCGCGAGTTCTGCGAGTGGCCGCTCGGCGCGGTCCCCGGCACGGGCACGCTGAGCTGCCGCGCGGACGAGCCGACCCCGGGCGCCGCGGCGGCGAGCGGCAGCGGCGGCGACTACCTGTCCAACGAGTCGATGTACCGGGCGAACCGGCTGCGCCTCGGGCTGGCGGCCACCTCGGTCGCCGGCGGGCACCTGCACACGCCGGTGCTCGGCCAGCCCGTCGACCCGACCGCGCTCACCGACGCGGCGTTCGAGCGGGACCGCCGGGCGATCGCCGACCAGGTGGCCGCGCTGGTGTCAGTACTCTGACCGCGTGAGCGGCTGGCGGGCGGCGGTGGTGGCACTGGCCGCGCTGTCGCTCGCCGCCTGCACGGCCCCGGTCGAGGGCGTGCCGGACGCGGAGGTCGTCCGCCCCTCGCTCACCCCGACCGCCGACCAGTTGCCGAAGGCGGGCCAGTGCACGGACACCGGCCTGGAGGCGCTCGACTGCCGGGCCGAGCACGACGCCGAGGTGACCGAGGTGGGCGTGCTCGACGGGTTGGGCGCGGAGTACCCGAACGACCGCGACCTGCGCCGGGCCGCGCTGCCCGCGTGCCGCGCCGCGCTCACCGCGTACCTGGGCAGCCCCGACCACGACGCCACCCGGTTGCAGGCCCACGCGCTGTGGCCGAGCCGGGACGGGTGGGCCCGGGGTGACCGCTGGCGCGTGTGCACGGTGGTGGAGCTGAAGCCGGACGGCACTCGGGCGCGGCGCAAGACCAGTGCCAGGGACCTGCTCAAGGCGGCCGGGTTCGGCACGGTGCAACTGTGCGCGACCGCGTCGCCGGGCGAGGCCAAGGATCCCGGCATCACCGCCTGCGACCAACCGCACAAGGCCGAGGCCGTCCCCGGGGTGCTCGCTCTCGGTAATCCCCACGATCCGGCGCCGTCCCTCGACCAGGTGAACGCCAAGGCGGCCGAGCACTGCGCGAAGGCCGTCACGAACTACGTCGGCGCGCCGCGGGAGGACGTGTTCGCGTCCTGGCGGGCGTTCGGCAGCCAGGCGTGGTCCGAGGGGTACACGTCGGCGGTCTGCTACGCCGAGGCGACGCGACCGTTCAGCGGCCGGCTGTGGGGCCTGGGGCGCAACCCCCTGCCCGCCTGAGGACTACCGACCCACAGGCTGTGCACAGCTCTGTCCACAACCTGTGGACAACTAGCGCCGGCGCCAGGACAGCACCACCAGCAACACGCCCACCAAGACGGGCGCGCCGCTGTCGAACACCGGCCTGAGCACGGGCAAGAAGGGGAAGGTACCCAGTTCGTACAGCACCGAACCCCCGACTGCGGCCAACCCGGCGGCCAGGGGCGCGGCTGGGGACAGCTTCCCCAGCGACACCAGACCCACCAGCAGTCCCGCCAGTCCCAACGCCACCAGCCCGCGCAGCCGCACCTCGTCGAACTGGTCCAGCCCGTAGCCCCACGCGAGCGCCCCGAGGGCGGCGGCGACCGCGCCGAGCACGAAGCCGAGCACGTGCCACCACGCCGACACGCGCGGGCGCTCCCGCCGGCCCGCGGCCTCGACCGGGTGATACCGCACGACTCCCGGGTCCGGTCCGACCTCCGCCTCCGGCACGCGGTCGTAGTGCAGGCCACCCAGGAAGTCGTCCTGCTGGGTCACCACTCCTTGGTACCTCCGGACGAGCCGTAAATCACCCGGAGCAACCAAAAAGAGACCCGGTGGACGCCGTTGGCCACCGGGTCTCACGCCGAGAACGTCTCGGGGGTGCGGGCTCAGCCGAGGCGGAGCTTGAGCGCCTCCAGCTCGTCGCGCAGCGAGGTCGGCACCTTCTCGCCGATCTTGGCGAACCACTCCTCGATCATCGGGATTTCGGCGCGCCACTCGTCGGCGTCGAACGCCAGCGACGCCTCGATGTCCTCCCGGGGCGCGTCGAGCCCGTCGAGGTCCAGCGCGTCCGGCGTCGGCACGTGCCCGATCGGCGTCTCCACCGCGGCGGCCTTGCCCTCGATGCGCTCGACGGCCCACTTCAGCACGCGCGAGTTCTCGCCGAACCCGGGCCACAGGAACCGCTTGTCCTCGCCGCGGCGGAACCAGTTCACGTAGAAGATCTTCGGCAGCTTGTCCGCGTCGGCCGACTTGCCGGTGTCGATCCAGTGCTGGAAGTAGTCGCCCGCGTGGTAGCCGATGAACGGCAGCATCGCCATCGGGTCGCGCCGGACCACGCCGGTCTTGCCGACGGCCGCGGCGGTCGTCTCGCTGGACAGCGTCGCGCCCATGAACACGCCGTGCTGCCAGTCGCGCGACTCGGTGATCAGCGGGATCGTGGTGGCCCGGCGACCGCCGAAGAAGATCGCCGAGATCGGCACGCCCTTCGGGTCCTCCCACTCCGGCGCCTTGATGTCGCACTGGGCGATCGGCGTGCAGTAGCGGGAGTTCGGGTGCGACGACAGCTCGTCGCCGTCCGGCGTCCAGTCCTGCTTCTTCCACGAGGTCAGGTGCGCGGGCGGCTCGCCCATGCCCTCCCACCACACGTCGCCGTCGTCGGTCAGCGCGACGTTGGTGAACAGCGAGTTGCCCTTGGCGATGGTGCGCATCGCGTTCGGGTTGGTGTGGTAGTCGGTGCCGGGCGCGACGCCGAAGAAGCCGTTCTCCGGGTTGACCGCGTACAGCCGGCCGTCGTCGCCGAACCGCATCCAGGCGATGTCGTCGCCCAGGGTCTCGACCTTCCAGCCCGGGATGGTCGGCTCCAGCATGGCCAGGTTGGTCTTGCCGCACGCGCTCGGGAACGCCGCCGCGATGTAGTAGGACTTCTGCTCCGGCGAGGTGAGCTTGAGGATCAGCATGTGCTCGGCCAGCCAGCCCTCGTCGCGGGCCATCACCGAGGCGATGCGCAGCGAGTAGCACTTCTTGCCCAGCAGCGCGTTGCCGCCGTAACCCGAGCCGAACGACCAGATCATCCGCTCTTCAGGGAACTGCGTGATGTACTTCGTCTCGTTGCAGGGCCACGGCACGTCGGCCTGGCCCGGCTCCAGCGGCGCGCCGATCGAGTGCAGCGCCTGGACGAACTCGGCGTCGTCGCCGAATCGCGCCAGCGCCTTCGTGCCCATGCGGGTCATGATGTGCATCGAGACGACGACGTACTCGGAGTCGGTGATCTCCACGCCCAGCATCGGCTTCTCGGCGTCGAGCGGGCCCATGCAGAAGGGGATCACGTACATCGTCCGACCGCGCATGCACCCGCGGTACAGGTCGGTCATGATCGCCTTCATCTCGGCGGGATCCATCCAGTTGTTCGTCGGCCCCGCGTCCTGCGGGTCCACCGAACAGATGAACGTGCGCTCCTCGACCCGCGCCACGTCGGTGGGATCGGACGCCGCCCAGAACGAGTTGGGTTTCTTCTTCAGCGGAACGAAGGTGCCCGCGTCCACGAGTTTGGCGGTGAGCCGGTTCCACTCGTCCTGGGAGCCGTCGGCCCACACCACTTCATCGGGGCAGGTCAGCTCGGCGACCTCACGGACCCAGGACACCAGGCGCGCGTGGTTGGTCGGTGCGTGGTCGAGACCGGGAATGGTCACTGCCGTCATCTCGTCTCGTCTCCTAGCTGAGCGCCAGCCCACGGTGGACGCCGTTGTCCTGGTGGGACGTCCTCTGCGAATGGCTCCGCCCGCCCGGTGGAGGGCGTGCCGTTTAAGGGATAGACGGAGGTTAGCCGGGTTAATCCCGGGTAACGCAGTTCCGACCTGTCGGCTGGCTCACAAAACCGATTCTGGAATCGATTCAGCACCCGATCACCCCAAAATCGCCCTGTGACCTGGGCTTTAGTCACCGGAATGCAAGGGCCTGCGGTGCGTTGATCGCCACACGTTCAAGTGACTGAACCGCGAAGTGATGGGAGCGCTCTCACGAGGCAGCGGAAAAATTGCCGCACCGAAATGACCGGATTTCTCAACCGTTCCAGGAACGGCCGCCCGGCGATCTCGGCAACGCGTTCGACGACCCCTTTCACTTGCGCCCCAACGGATTGGGGGAGCAACCGGGACCGGCCGCCCAGCGCCTCGTCCACCCGGTCGGGACGGCCCGACGGGCACGATCAGGCGGTCGTCGGGACAAGTGATTGCACCGATGCGCCCCGCGGCCGCGGGGCGAGACGCTCCTGGCAGGTTTTCCCCGCATCAGGAGGTGACCACGTGCGTCGAGTCATCGGAGTCTTGGCGGCACTCGGTTTGGCCCTGCTCGCGCCCGTCCCCGCGGCGAACGCCGCGACCAGCACGCCCGTCGTCTTCGTCCACGGGTACACCGGCAGCGCCTCGAACTGGGTCGCGGCCGAGTCCGTGTTCCGCGCCGCCGGGTGGTCGAGCACCCGCCTGTTCGCCTACGAGTACAACTCGTACGGCGACAACGTGGCCAACGCCCGCGGCCTGGCCACGTTCGTCGAGCGGGTCAAGGCGCAGACCGGCCAGCCGAAGGTGGCGATCGTCAACCACTCGATGGGCGGACTGGTCAGCCAGTACTACCTGAAGGTGCTCGGCGGCAACGTCAACGTCAGCCACCTGGCCTCGATCGCCGGGGCGAACCACGGCACCACCGCCGCGGGCGCGTGCCTGGTCTTCGTCACCTGCCAGCAGATGTACCCGGGCTCGTCGTTCATCAACCAGATCAGCAGCGGCGACGAGACGCCCGGCAGCACCCGCTACGCGACGTGGTACTCGCCGTGCGACGGCGTCATCCTGCCCTACACCAGCACGCCGTTGAGCGGCGCGAACAACAACTACGTGCTCTGCCAGACCCACCTCGGCTTCCTGGCCGACACCCTCGTGCTGTCCGACATCGCGAGCTTCGTGCGGTCCTGAGCGGTCCTCGGGCGCGCCGCCTCCCGGCTGACGGGGGTGGCGCGCCCGCGCTCGTCACGCTCAGTTCGGGCTGATCCACTGGCCGGTGACGGAGTCGATCCGGACCACACCCGACACGGTGACCTTCTCCTCCTCCGACCACGCCTCGTCGCTGTCCGGGGCGTACTTGCCGTCCTCGCCGATGCGGCCGTGCTCGACCTGGGTCCACTCGTCGTCACCGGTGTGCCGGGAGACCGTGACCTCGCCGTCCTGGGTGATCTCGGTGGCCAGGTCGGCGGTGCCGTCGCCGTCGGCGTCGGTGAACAGCCAGGTGTCGCCGTCCTCGTCCTTGACCACGGCGGTGTCGGCGCGGCCGTCGCCGTCGGTGTCCTCGGTCGCGGGGCCGACGTTCTGGTCGTCGCCGCCCTCCACGTCCACCACGATCGACTTGCCCGCGTTGGTGTTGGTCTGCTCGGAGCGGTCGTCGGTCGGCTCCACGGCGACCCACTCGCCGGAGTCCTCGTCGAACTCGGCCTGCCCGGTGAGCTCGCCGTCGGCGTCGAACGTGCTCATCAGGTCGGCTTCGCCGTCACCGTCGGTGTCGCTGAACGCCAGGTGCCCGCCGTCGTCGGTCTCCACGACCGCGCTCTCCTCGACACCGTCCTGGTCGAGGTCGTAGTTCGCCTCGGCGGTGTACTCCTCGTCGCCGACCGTGACCTTCAGCTCGCCGTCGGCCGCGCCTGTCTCGTCGATGTACACCGTTTCCCACCCTCCTGCGTCCTGTACCGGTTGGACTCACGTTATGCCCGTTCGGTTCCGCCGGGGAAGTTCCCACGCCGGGTCACCCGGTGCTCACGCGCGGTCGCGGACGGCGCGGGTGCGGCGGCACCGCGCGTCGGCCCGCGAACCGACCGCGAGCGGCCAACCGGCCCCGCCACCAGCGACGATGCAGGATCCCCGAACCGACCCGGCGACCGGGGACCGACCGCGGTCACCCGATCCGGTACTCGACGTGGACCCGCTCGGGCTCGGGCCACTCGGTCGGCGGGTCGTCGGTCACCCACGCGTACTCCAGGGCGGACAACCGGCCGTGCTCGATCCACAGCAGGATCTCGCCGATGTACCCGCCGTCCGCGTCGGTGACGTCGGCGGTGATCGGGAGCAACCCGTCGGCGAGGTCGGCGCGCGGTGCGTCGTCGGGCACGGCGAGGTCGAGGAAGGTGATGGGGCCCGAGACGATCCGGGCGACCGGTAGCTGCGCGACGAGCGGTCCCGTGCCCGCGGCGACCGACAAGATCTTGGCCACGACCAGCTGTTCGCGGTCGCTGAGCGGGCGTTCGCTGCCTTGTGTCATGGGATGAATGCCGTTCCGATCTTGGGTACGCCGTTGTGCACGAACCCGCGGATGGTGATGAGGTGACCGCCGATGTCGCGCTGCACCTCGAACTTCCCCGTCGCCACGGGCGGCGGGTCAAGGCTACGGATGATCCGCTCCATCGCCGCCTCGCGGCTGCCGGACTCCCGCAGGAACGCGTCGAGCTTGTGCTTGGGCACGAACACGTGGTCCAACGCCTGCGGTCGCTTGGCGTAGGCGAGCGCGTCGTCGAGCTGCCGGGACGTGAGCCGCGGCAACGCAGGCGCGGCCGGCGGGCGCGGCGCGCCGCCACCGTTGACCTTCGGGCCGCGCGACAACGCCCTGGCGGCCTTCTCGATCAGCTTGGCGATGACCTGGGCGACCTTCACGATCCACGCCGGCTGGAGCACGCCCCGCACCCCGGCGGGCAGCAGCTCCATCGCGCCGTAGACGGGTGCGGTCGACCGGATCACGTCGTTGATGGCGACCTTGGTCTGCCCGACCACCTGCCCGGCCTCACGGGTGTACGTCTCCAGCTCCCGCACGTCCCGCGCGTGCCGCGTGACCGTGCCGGAGACCGTCCTCATCCCCGCGGTGAACTCGCCGCCGCCGGTGTCATCCCAAGAACTCCGCACGCCGTCGAAGTTCACGCCCGCGGCCTGTTCCAGGCCGCCCGCGCCACCGGCCCACGCGGCGGACATCGCGTCCAGCGCCGTCTCGTCCGTGTCCGGCCAGCCCGTGATCGCCCGGACCCGCGGCCAGAAGCCGAAGTCGGACGGCGGCTCCGGCACCGCCATCAGAGCCTGCTCGGGTCGATCGGACCCGACGCCGGACCGCCCGCCGCCCCGGCGAGCGCACCCGCGCCCGCCCGGTCGGCCCGCTCGTAGTCGTCGGCCGAGGACCGGCCCGCTCGCGCCATCGCGGTGTACAGCCCGGGGATCTTCGCCACCGCGTCGGCGACCGCCTGGGCGGGCGGCAGGTAGGCGGCCCGGATGGCGGCGCCGATCGGCCCGGAGCCGATGCCCGCCTCCAGCGACCGCAACTCCTGGCCGCGGGCGGCCCACGTGGCCGCGACCTCCCGACCGACGTCCGCGACCTGTTCCATGTGCCGCCGGACGGCGTCCACGTCCATGTGCACTTGGCCCGCACCCATCGTGCCCCCTTCCGCGTCACCTCCTGACACGCTCAGGGTGGTGGTGGGGCGGGAGCACGGGCGGTGCTTGGCCGGTTGCGGCCGGCCGGGAGCTCAGGCGCGGTCGCGGACGGCGCGGATGCGGGCCAGCAGCTCGTCCACCTTCGCCCGGCCCGCGGTCAGCTCGGCCAGGCGGCGCGTGACGGCCTGCAACGCCTTGGCGCGTTCGCCCGCCTCCATCCGCAGCGCCTTGTCGACCTCGCGCAGCTCCGCTTCGATGGCGTCCACCCGCTTGCCCAGGGCGTCGTCCAGCGCCAGCGACAACTGCTGCTCGGCCTCGATCAGCTGCCCGGCCACCAGCTGGTCCACAGTGGACCGGGCGTCCGCGATGGCATCCGACAGCCACTGCTTGAGGTGCTGCTTGTCGGCCGAGTGCTTCCTGGTCCGCGCCATCCACCAGCCCGCGCCCAGCCCCAGCACGATGGTCACCGGCAGCACGATCGGGTTCAGCGCCGCCACCCCGAGCCCGGCCAGCGGCATCGCGGCCAGCCGGCCCGCGCCCAACCCGCCGGACACGCCCATGAACACCAGCAGCTTGTCCTCGGCGGTCGGCGCGCGCTTCTCCGGCGGGCGCAGCACGACCGGCGGCGTCACGCCGCGCGCGAACTGGCCCCGGATCACCGCCAGCTCCTCCGGCGAGAACAGGTCGGCCAGCGCCGCGTCGGCGACCCGGGCCAGCCGCGCGGCCAGGCCGGCGCTGATCCGGCCCGACACCAGCTGCAACGCCGCGTCGACCTCCTGCGGCAACGCCGCCAACCGCTCCCGGTCGGCCGCGTCGATCGCCGTGCGGAACCACGTCTGCACGTCCCGCATCCGGCGGCTGACCTCGTGCGAGCCCTCCACCCGGGCCCGCTGCACCTCGCCGCGCAGTCGGACCTGCCAACTGCGGGTGGACGAACGGCGCTGCGAGTTCAGCTCGTCGCGCCGCTCCCGCAGCGTCTCGGCCTCCTCCTCGCCCGACGACAACGCCCGCTTGTCCGCCTCGTTGCGCGCGATCAGCTCGTCCAGCACGGTCGCCAGCGCGCGCAGCCCGTTGGCCTCGCCGAGCATCGCCGCCCGGCCCACGACCAGCTCCTGCAACGCCGCCTGCAACGCGCCGATCCCCGACCGGTCGCGCAGCATCGCCGCCGCGTCCGGGTTGGGCGCCTTGGCCGCCAGCTCGAACATCCGCGACGACACCGGGTGGAACGTCGCGCCCCGGAACCTCGGCGCGTGCTCGGCCAGCAACGCCTGGTCCGCCTCCAGCACCTGCCGCCACCCCCGGTACTGGTCGACCTTGGTCAGCGCGAACACGACGGTCTCCACGCGTTCGCCGACCGTGCGCAGGAACTCCAGCTCACCGCGCGTGAACGGGGCCGAGGCGTCGACCACGAACAGCAGCGCGGTCGCCGACGCGGCGGCTTCGGCGGCCAGCTCGCCGTGCACCGCGTCGAGCCCGCCGACGCCCGGCGTGTCGACCACCGACAGCCGCTCCAGCAGCGGGACCGGGGCCTCGACCTCGACGTACCGGGGCGGCAGCATCCCCTCGGGCAGCTCGTGCGCCGCTGACACCCAGTTCACGATCTCGGACCGGTCGAACGGCACCGGCGACATCGACCCGGCGTAGCAGGCGCGCGCCGACCACTCCTCGCCGTGCCGGAACACCAGGTAGGTCGCGGTGGCCACCTCGGCGTCCACCGGTGACAGGTTCGGCGTCGCCAGCAGGGCGTTGACCAGCGAACTCTTGCCCCGGTTGGTCTCGCCGACCACCACCACCGACGCGGGGCCCGCCTTGCGGGTCTCGACGAACGACGCGGCCGACGGGTCCAGCGAGCGGACCAGGGTGGTGAGCCTCTCCCGGGTCTGCCGGACCGTCTGCGGCAGGCTGCTCATCGCGCGGTGTAGACGGTGACGACGGGCGCCCGCAGCGTCCGGCCGCGATCGGCGAAGCCGACCACCTCGGTCTCGGCCACGACACCGTCCAGTGACGCGTCCTGCGTCGGCACCGTGCCGCCCGCCTCGTGCCGCGACGGGTCGAACCGCTCGCCGTCGGGCCGCAACGCGGTCACGCCGATGGCCGCCAAGCCCTCTTCGAGCCGTTCCACCACCCCGGCGCTGCGCGCGCGGTCCAGCGCGTACAGGCACAGCTGCACCAAGGCGCGCCGCTCGGCCAGCGCCTGGTCCAGCAGCTCGTCGGCGATGGTCGTCTCCAGCGTTGCCGCTCCTGGGTGGGTCTCCACAGCGTGCTCGGACGCCGTGCCGCCCTGTTCCGTTCCGCTCATCGCCGTCCCCGCAGTTGTTGCCAGATCAGGAAGTACGCCCGGTGCACCACGTGCGCCACCCGGCTCTGCGCGGGCGTCGCGCCGAACGAGGCGAAGGAGCGCCACCAGCCCGCGCGTTCCAGCGCGTAGGCCATGAGCTCCTGCGGCGGCCTGCCGCGCAGGCCGAGCTGCTCGGACACCTCCGGCGAGCTGCCGAACCGCAGCACCTCTTCCACCAGGTCGCCGGGCATCGCCACGGCGCCGGACGCGACCAGCGTCAACGCCTCCAGCAGCCGCAGCTGGTGCGCCTCGGGCTTGGCCAGCAGCACCTCGATCGCGTCGTGCACGCGCTGCCGCTCGTTCGGGTCGCCGGAGGCGGCGGCCAGCGACGTCACCGACGCCAGCGCCGCCGCCGCCTTGATGCCGTCGGCCCGCGACCGGAACACCGCGTTGAGCTTGGCCCGCACGCCGTCCAGCCCGGAGGCGTCGAGCAGCTTGCGGCGCAGCGCGCCCGCGGTGATGCCCGGCTCGGCGTCGAGCGCTTCGAGCGCCTTGCGGACGCCGTAGAGGTCGAGCTTCTCCAGCAGCCGGGTGCGGGTGCCGACCGGCACGTCGCACTCCCAGCCCACGAACAGGTCGGCCGAGATCAGCATGGTCTCGCGGGTCGCGTCGTCCAGCTCGGCCAGCTTGCGCAGCGCGTCGGCGTCGGCCGAGGTGAAGCCGCCGGTCTCGGTCGACTCGGCGACCAGGCCGATCACCGGCAGCACGTCGGCCACCCGCGGCTTGAGGGTGAGCGCCTGCCGCTCGGCCAGCAGCACGGCGGCCTTCCAGGTGTCGCCGTCCGAGCCCTCGACGGTCTCGGCGGCGATCGTGTCGGCCTTGTTCAGCACGGCGATCGCGTTCACCGGACCCGCGTCGCGGCTCGCGGTGGCGGCGGTGAACGCGGCCAGCGCCTGCTGGTCGTCCGCGCGCACGCCCTGCGTGACGACGTAGAGCACGGCCTCCGCGCCGGCCACCGCGTTGCGCGACACCGGGTCCAGCTCCCCGCCGAGCAACGCCTCGGTGCGCGCCACCGACGCCGCGTCGAGCGAGCCGAGGCCGGGGGTGTCGATCACGGTCAGGTCGCGCAGCACCGCGTTGGTCAGGTACGCCTCGATGTGCGACACGCGGTCGACGTCCACGCCCAGGTCCGGCGGGATCGAGCCGTTCGCCTCGAACGGCAGCACCTGCTTGCGGCCGTCGGTGAACACCACCTCGATGCGGTCCACCGTGCCGTACTGGAAGCGGGTCACCAGCCGGGTGCACTCGCCCACGTCCGTCGGCGCGACGCGACGGCCGATCAACGCGTTGACCAGCGTCGACTTGCCGGACTTGATCCGGCCCGCGACCGCGACCTGCAACGGCGCGGACAGCCGGCGCAGCACCTCGCCCAGGCCCGCCGCGGTGGCGGGCGAGACCTGCGGCCGCAAGCCGACGCACAGGTTCGCGACCGCCGCCGAGAGCGGACCGGCGAGCTGCTTGGCCTGCGTCGTCACGCCGGAGATCGTGCCACGTGCGGGTGGCGTCCGGTTTGCGAACACGGCTACGGGGGTATTTCCGCGACCGACGAGGGAGGTCCGCCATGGAACAGGGATATGCGGTGTTCCTGCTGCTAGGCGTGGTGCTGGTGTTGATCGACGGTCAGCTGATCTATCGCAGCGGCCGGGGGTACATGAGCCGGGCGTACGGCGACCCGGAGGCGGCCAGGTCGATGACCCGCCTGGCGACCGTGCTGTTCCACCTCGTGGTGCTCGGGCTGCTCGCCATCGTGTCGATCGTCACGGTCAACACCGGCGACCCGGTCAAGGACATCGTGGTGAAGCTCGGCGTGATGCTGCTGGTGCTGGCGCTGGTGCACGCGATCACCATGATGATCCTGGGCCGCATCCGCGACCGGCAGCTCCAGCAGCAGTTGGCCGACGAGATGGCCGAGGAGCACCGCCAGTACGAGCAGCAGCGGTCCGTGCCGGCGCAGACGCGGGTCGAGCCGGTGCACGGCGCGCCCGCGCCCCGCGTGCCGGTCGCGCAGACCGCCGAGGAGAAGATCGACCCGACGCAGATCAAGACCACCAGGTAGCTCATCCGCCTGGAGGACTAGTCCAGGTCAGCCCGTGGCGCGACGCGCCGCGGGCGGGCCGGTACCTAACCTGGTCACGTGCGGCGGCTGAGCCTGTGGATGCGAGCGCACCCGGTCTTCGGGGACTCCCTGATGGCCGGGTTGCTGGTCGTCTTCGACCTGGGCGTGCTGGGCGCGAACCAGTCGACCGTGCCCAGCTCGACGCTGCTGTTCGTCGGCGCGATGCTGATCGTGCCCGTGGTGTTCCGCCGCAAGCACCCGCTCGGGTCGTCCTACGTGATCCTGTTCGGCGGGGCGCTCCAGTTGCTCACCCACGGCGACCTGGCCACCGGGATGCCGGTCCGGCTGGCGGACTTCTCGCTCGCCGTCGCGCTGTACACGATGGTCGCCTACGTCGGCAGGCGCCAGGGCCTGGTCTACGCGATCTGGCTGGCCGTCGGCACGTTCGTGTGGGCCCTGTGGCCGATGGGCGCGGGCGTCGAGGCCGCGTTCATGGTGTTCGTGATCGCGGCGGTGTTCGGGTTCAGCTGGGCGATGGGCGAGTTCGTCGGCGCCCGCCGCGCCTACAACCGGGAGCTGGAGCAACGGCTGAAGCTGCTGGAGACCGAACGCGACCAGCAGGCGCGGATCGCGGTCGGCGAGGAGCGGTCGCGGATCGCGCGCGAGCTGCACGACGTGGTCGCGCACGCGGTGAGCGTGATGGTCGTGCAGGCCGACGGCGCGAGCTACGCGATCAGGACCAACCCGGACCTCGCCGAGGCCGCGGTGCGCACCATCGCCGACACCGGCAGGCAGGCGTTGACCGAGCTGCGGCGGCTGCTGGGCGTGCTGCGGTCGGAGGACCAGTCCGGCACCCAGTGGGTGCCCCAGCCCGACGCGGGCGACCTGCACGAGCTGGCGGAGAACTGCCGGGCCGCGGGGCTGCCCGTGCGGCTGGAGACGGCGGGCGAGCTGTCCGCGCTGCCCGCGGGCCTGGGGCTGGGCGTGTACCGGATCGTGCAGGAGGCGTTGACCAACACGCTCAAGCACGCGGGCTCCGGCGCCACGGCGTCCGTCCGGGTCACCCAGGCGGGCGACCACGTGGAGGTCGAGGTGGCCGACGACGGGTTCGGCACGCCCCACGACCTGGTCGCGGTGTCCGGCGGCAACGGGCTGATCGGCATGCGGGAACGCGCGGGCGTGCTCGGCGGCACCCTGGAAGCGGGCCCCAACCCCGGTGGCGGTTGGCGCGTCCGCGCCGTGCTGCCGCTGGTCCCGTCATAGGGTGCGGGTGTCTTACGGAAGGGACGGCGTGATCCGCGTACTGCTAGTGGACGACCAGGAGCTCATGCGGATGGGCTTCCGGATGGTGCTCGGCGCGCAAGAGGATGTCGACGTGGTCGGCGAGGCCGCCAACGGCCTGGACGCCGTGCAACTGGCGGAGCGGCTGCGGCCCGACGTGGTGCTGATGGACGTGCGCATGCCCGTGCTCGACGGGGTCGAGGCGACCAAGCGCATCGCCGAGGCGGGCACCGCGAAGGTGCTCGTGATGACCACGTTCGACCTGGACGAGTACGCGTTGTCGGCGCTGCGCAACGGCGCGTCCGGCTTCCTGCTCAAGGACACGCCGCCCGGTGACCTGGTGTCGGCGTTGCGCGCGGTGGCCAGCGGCGACGCGGTGGTGTCGCCTTCGGTGACCAAGCGGCTGCTGAGCCGGTTCCTCGGCGAGGGCGGCGGCGAGCTGCGGGACGCGGCGGTGCTGGAGGCGTTGACCGAGCGCGAGCGCGAGGTGCTGGTGCTGATCGCCAAGGGGCTGTCGAACACCGAGATCGCGCGCAAGCTGTTCCTGTCCGAGGCCACGGTGAAGACGCACGTGGGGCGCATCCTGGCCAAGCTCGACCTGCGCGACCGCGTGCAGGCCGTGGTGCTGGCGTACGAGACGGGGCTGGTCCGACCCGGCGACGTCTGACCGGGCCGGACCAGTGCCACGCCGGTCAGCGGTACTTCGACGCGTCCACCGTGGTCGGGTCGACGCCCGCCTTGTAGACCTCCTCGTACCAGCGGCCCCAGTCCGGCCGCGAGCCGTCCAGGTCGGTGAAGCCGTACTCCCGCATGAGGGTCCAGGACGCGAGCGCCTTGCCGGTGAACCGGTGGCGGTCCGGGTCGGCGGCCAGCGCCGCCACGCCGCGCCCCACGTAGTGCGGCGTCTCGGACATCGCGTAGTGCGGCTCCTTGGCGATGGCGTCGCGCCAGTTCGCCTCCGTCACGCCGAAGTGCTCCAGCATCTGCTCCGACCGCAGGAACCCGGGCGTGACGGCGACCGACGTGCCGCCGAACGGCTCCAGCTCCTTCGCCATCACCGTGCCGAGCCGCCGGATCGCGACCTTCACCGAGTCGTAGGCCAGCGACCCGCTGTAGAACTCGTCGCTGTCGCCGTCGGTCACCTCCACCAGCAGCCCGCCCGGCTGGCGCACCAGCAGCGGCAGCAGCCGGTGCAGGGCGACGAAGTGGGCCTCCAGGCTGTTGCGCCACATCCGCAGCTGGCGGTCCAGGTCCTGCTCCCAGAACACCTTGAACTCGGTGTCCGCCTCACCGCCCCACACGTCGTCCACGAGGACGTCCAGCCGGCCGTCCGCCTCGGCCTCGACGCGGGCGCGGAACGCGTCCACGTCCGCGGGCACGGTGAAGTCGCACCGCACCGCGATGCCCCGGCCGCCCGCCGCCGTGACCAGCTCCGCGGTCTCCTCGATCGTCTCGTCCCGGCCGATCGGCGACTTGCGCTCGCGCGTCGACCGGCCGCCGACGAACACCGTCGCGCCCACCGCGCCCAGCTCGACCGCGATGGCGCGGCCCGCGCCCCGCGTCGCCCCCGTGACCGCCGCGACCTTGCCCTGCAACGCCGACATCATCTCCCCTTCCACGCGTCCAGCACCGCGTCCACGTCCTGCGCCAGCCGGTCGGCCAGCTCGCCGCGCGGTCGGACGGACCAGTCCATCGACACGCCGTAGAGCAACCCGGTGAGCACCCGTGCCGCGCGCTCCGGTCCGGGACCGCGCGGGAGCTCCACCCGTCGGGTGAGTTCCAGCACGGTCCGCTCGGTCGCCTCGTACAGGTCGGCGAGCAGCGCGCGCAGCTGCGGGTCGATCAGGTCGACACCGAGCTGGGCGAGGTGGTTCTGCGCCTCGACGGGGTCCGTCATGCCCTCGAACCAGGTCAGCAGCGCCGCCCGCAGCCCGTCGGCCGGGTCGGGCCGCGCCGCCGCGGCCGCCCGCATCCGCCGCTCGTTGGCCGCGGTGGTCTGCCTGGTCAGGGCCTGGAGCAGGCCGCTCTTCGAGCCGAACCGCCCGGCCACCGTGCCCACCGAGACACCGGCCTGCTCGGCCACGTCGGCGACGGTGAAGTTCGGTCCCTTGCGCCCGATCACCTCCGCCGCGGCCGTGAGCAACCGCTCGTCCGTGATCGTCTTCGGTCGTGCCACGGGGTTATTGAACCACGGTTCAGTAATGGTCGCCCAGTAGGGTGACACCAGTGACCTGGAGACCGCGCCTCATCGCCTTGGACATCGACGGCACCATCACGCCCGTCGGCCGCGAGGACATCTCGCCCGCCGTGCGCGCCGCCATCGGGCGGGCCGTCGACCACGGCGCGCACGTCGTCCTCTCCACCGGCCGCAGCCTCGTCGGCACCCGGCCGATCATCGACGACCTCGGGCTGCGCGGCACCACCGCGATCTGCTCCAACGGCGCGGTGTGGTGGGACACGACCACCCGCGAGGTGATCCGCAAGGTCGAGTTCGACCCCGGGCCGTCGGTGCGGCGGCTGCGCGCCGTGCTGCCCGACTCGGTGTTCGCGGTCGAGCTGACCGGGGTGGGCAACCTGGCGTACGGCCGGTTCCCCGACGGCGACCTGTGGGGCGAGGTGCGGCAGGTCCCCTACGAGGAGCTGGTGGCCACGCCCACGTCCCGGATGGTCATGCGCTGGGTCGGTCGCACGCCCGAGGAGCTGGCGCTGCGGCTGCTGGACGTGGAGCTGCCCGGCGTCACGGCGTCGTGCGACCACACCGAACCGTGGCTGACGCTGTCGCCCCCCGGCGTGACCAAGGGTGCGGCGCTGGAGGACCTGCGGTCCGAGCTCGGCGTGTCCGAAGAGGACACGCTGGCCATCGGTGACGGCTCCAACGACGTGGCGATGCTGCGGTGGGCCGCGCACGGCGTCGCCATGGGGCAGGCCCCGGCCACCGTGCGGGAGGTCGCCGACGCGGTCACCGGCACGGTCCTCGACGACGGCGCGGCGACCGTGCTGGACCGGTACTTCGGGGCCTAGATGATTGATTCCTAGGGTTAGTGGTCGTAGGCGGTCAGGGAGCGCATGATCGGCTGGCCGGTGTGGTCGTTGTGCCAGATGGCGGCGGTCAGGGCGAGGATGCGTTGCAGGACGCGGGCGATC
>NZ_JAJUWT010000042.1 GCF_021390395.1 Saccharothrix sp. S26 | reverse complement strand
CCCTCGGGTACGCCGAGGACACCGTCGTGGAAATCCCGGTGTCCGCGCTGGCCGGCGACAACGTGGTCCAGCGCTCCACACGCACCCCCTGGTACTCCGGCCCCACACTGCTGGAACACCTGGAATCCGTGCCGGTCGAACCGGACGCCCACGACGCACCCTTCCGCTTCCCGGTCCAGTACGTCATCCGCCCGCGCACCGCCGAGCACCCGGACTACCGCGGCTACGCGGGCCAGGTCGCCGCCGGCACCGTACGGATCGGCGACGAGATCACCGTACTGCCCGCCGGACTGCGCTCCACGGTCACCGGCATCGACACCGCCGACGGCCCACTGCCCCAAGCCGCAGCAGGCCAGTCGGTGACCCTGCTGCTGGCGCACGACCTCGACATCTCCCGCGGCGACCTGATCGCCGCCGCGGGCGACCAGCCGACGGTCACCGACGAGTTCGACGCCACGGTGTGCTGGCTGTCGGAAAAGGCACTCACACCCGGCGACCGGGTGCTGGTCAAGCACGGCACACGCACCGTCCAGGCGATCGTCACCGAACTGCGCACCCGCTTCGACGAGCAGGAACTGGTCACGGTGGATGACCCGGGCTCGCTGACGCTCAACGAGATCGGCCAGGTCAGCGTACGCACCACTGACGCCGTCCCCTTGGACGACTACACGCGCAGCCGGCGAATGGGCAGCTTCCTGGTCATCGACGCCGCCGACGGCAGCACGCTGGCCGCCGGTCTCATCGGCGACCCCCTGAGCACCATCACCCGGGACGCCACCCTGGCGGGCGTGCCGTGACCCGAGTGCTGCTCGTGCTCCTCCTCGTCCTGGTCGGCTGCACTCGCGCCGATCGTGGAGAACGGACCTCCCCGGCCGAACAGGGCCCGGCCGGGGAGGTCCGTCTCGGCTACTTCCCCAACATCACCCACGCCGGGGCGCTGGTGGGTGTGGAGCGCGGGCTGTTCACCGCCGAGTTGGGCGCGACCGAGCTGGTCCCGGTCACCTTCAACGACGGCGGTGCGGCGGTGAACGCGCTGCTCGGCGAGTCGCTCGACATCGCGTTCATCGGGCCTGGCCCGGCGATCAACGCCTACGCCAAGTCCGACGGCGAGGCCGTCAAGCTCGTCGCCGGCGCCACGTCGGGCGGCGCGCAACTCGTGGTCAAACCTGGGATCGACCGGCCTCAGCAGCTCATCGGGCGCACGATAGCCACCCCCGCGTTGGGCAACACGCAGGACATCGCGTTGAAGAAGTGGCTCGCGGCCACCCACTTAACCGACGCGGTGGAGGTGACCAACGTGGAGAGCGCGCGGGCACTCGACGCGTTCACCAACGGTCAGATCGACGGCGCCTGGCTGCCCGAACCGTGGTCGTCGCGCCTGGTGCTGGAAGCGGGCGGTCACGTGCTCGTGGACGAGCGGTCCCAGTGGCCCGGCGGCGAGTTCCCGTCCACCGTGGTCGTGGTGCGCACGCCGTTCCTCCAGTCGCACCCGGAGACCGTGCGGGCGGTGCTGCGCGGGCTGGTGCGTGCCGAGCAGTTCGCCGCCCAGGACCCGGCGCGGGCCAAGCAGGACACGAACGCCCACCTGCTGAAGGCGACGGGTCGCGCCCTGCCCACCGCCACGACCGAGCGGGCCTTCGCCAACATCCGGCTCACCACCGACCCCAACGCGGCGGCGTTCGAGCAGTTGGCGCGCGACGCCGTCGCCGCCGGCGTGCTCAAGGCACCGATCGATCTGGCCGGGTTCGTCGAGCCGGGCCCGTTGCACGCGGTGCTGTCCGAACTCGGCCTCCCCACCAGCCCACAGAGGATCCCTTGAGATGACCAGCACTCTCGAACCGCTGTCCACCGCGACGGACTACGCGGTCCGGCTGACATCGGTCAGCAAGACCTTCGGCCACGGCGAGTCCGCTGTCACGGCCGTGGACCGCGTCGACCTCACCGTGCGACCGCGCGAGTTCGTCTGCCTGCTCGGCGCCTCCGGCTGCGGCAAGAGCACCTTGCTCAACCTGATCGGCGGCCTGGAACGGCCCACCGCGGGCGAGGTGGAGCTGACCACCGGTCGACCCGCGGTGATGTTCCAGGAGGCCGCGTTGCTGCCGTGGCTGACCGCCGCGCAGAACGTCGAGCTGCCGTTGCGCCTGGCCGGGTTGGACCGGCGGGCCCGCCGGGACCGCGCCGAGCAGTTGCTCGGCTTGGTCCGGTTGGTCGGGATGGGCCGCAAACGGCCGCACGAGCTGTCCGGCGGGATGCGCCAACGGGTCGCGCTGGCGCGCGCGTTGGCGTGCACGAGCAACGACAACGCGCTGCTGTTGATGGACGAGCCGTTCTCCGCGCTGGACGCCATCACCCGTGACGTGCTCCAGGCGGAGTTGCTCCGGGTGTGGCGGGAGACCGGCACCGCGGTCGTGTTCGTCACGCACGACGTGCGCGAGGCCGTCCGGCTGGGTCAGCGCGTGGTGCTGCTGTCGTCGCGGCCCGGCCGGGTCATGCAGGAGTGGTCCGTGGCGGGTGACGCCGACATCGTTGACGACATCAACACCAGGCTCCGCGAGGTGATCAGCAGCCATGTCGTCGCATAGTGCCGTCGAGCGGGAGGACGACGAGGCGGTCGAGGCGGGGCTGGACGCGCTGACCTCGCCGCAGGCCGCGCCGCCGGACAAGCGGGCGCGGTTCGTGGGCCGCGTGCTGCCGCCGGTGATCGCGCTGGTCGTCATCGGCTGCCTGTGGCAGGCGCTGTGGGCGGCGGCGTTCTGGCCGGAGTACCAGCTCCCGGCGCCCGCCGCGGTGTTGGACCAGATCGTGCAGCAGGTCCGCAGCGGGCAGATCGTCGGGTTCCTGTGGGTGTCGGTGCACCGCGCGGTGATCGGGTTCGCGGTGTCGGTCGTCGTCGCGGTGCCGCTCGGCTTGCTGATCGCCAACGTGCCGCCGGTCCGACGGGCCATCGGACCGCTGATCTCCGGGCTGCAGAGCCTGCCGTCGGTGGCGTGGGTGCCCGCGGGCGTGCTGTGGTTCGGCCTGACCGACTACGCGATCTACTTCGTGGTGCTGCTGGGCGCGGTGCCGTCCATCGCGAACGGGCTGGTGTCGGGTGTGGACCAGATCCCGCCCATCTTCCACCGGGTCGGGCTGGTCATCGGCGCGACCAGGCTCACCGCGGTCCGGCACGTGCTGCTGCCCGCCGCGCTGCCCGGTTTCCTGGCCGGGCTCAAGCAGGGCTGGGCGTTCTCGTGGCGTTCCCTGATGGCCGCCGAGTTGATCGCCACCTCGCCGCAGTTGGGCGTGGGTCTGGGTCAGGTGCTGCACAACGGCATGTCGTTGTCGGACATGTCGCTGGTCATGGCGGCGATCCTGCTGATCTTCTTCGTCGGTGTCGGCATCGAGCTGGCGCTGTTCCGCCCGCTGGAGCGGTCGGTGCTGCGGGCCCGCGGCCTCGGTGGAGGGTTGTAGGTGCTCATCGCCGTCGCGCACGGTAGCCGTGATCCGCGTTCCGCGGCGGTCGTCGGCGATCTGGTCGCCGCACTGCCCGGTGCCCGGCCCGCGTTCCTCGACCTGTCCCAACCGCTGCTCGCCGACGTCCTCGCGGACGTGGGGCCGGGTGAGGCGGTGGTGGTGCCGTTGCTGCTGGGCAGCGCCTACCACGCCCTGGTCGACATCCCGGAGATGGTCGACGCGGCGACCGCGCGGTCACCGGGTCTGGTGGTCCGGGTCACCGACGTGATCGGGAGCGACCCGCGGGTCGCCGACGCCGCGCTGGCCCGACTCGCCGAGGTCGGCGTGCGGCCCGGTGACGAACGGCTGGGCGTCGTGCTCGCGGGTGCGGGCTCGTCACACGCGTCGGCCAACGCCGTCGTCGCGGAACTCGCCGAGCGGTGGGAACGCGAGCACGGTTGGGCCGGTGTGCGGCCCGCGTTCGCCACCTGTGCGCCCGACGTCACCGGCGCGATGGCCGAGCTGCGTGCCCTGGGCGCGCGCCGCATCGCGGTGGCCTCGTGGTTCCTGGCGCCCGGTCGGCTGCCCGACCGGGTGATCGCCGAGGCGCGGCTGGCCGAGCGGCACGCCGTGGTGGCCCCGCCGCTGGGCGCGCACCCGGCCGTGGTCGCCGCAGTACACGCCCTGTACCTGACCTCGCACCGATGAGAATTCGGATGCTCTCGCGCTCTCCCGCACGGTATGGCACATCACTTTTTCCGATGGTCGCACATCGTCAGGACGACAGCGCGGACCTACCTCTTCCCGGATAGCGTGACACAGCCAAAACCGTTGCAGCGCAACGGTTGGCACAACCTGACGCACTTACGCAACAGCGTATACTTTTATCCGGGAGAGTACCGATGCCGGACATGAAGGTTATCGAGGACGTAATTCGGAACGGTTTCGACTTGACGGACATCGAGTGGACCAAGTGGGTCGAGCCGGGCCGCGAGGGCGTCGAGCACCACGTGCTGTGGGCGCCGAACCCGGAGACCGGTGACGAGTCCGTGGGGCTGTTGCTGCGCTTCCCGCCCGGCGCGCACGGCGACTTCCACGAGCACCTGGGCTGGGAGCTGATGCTGGTCCTCGACGGCTCGTTGGACCACAGCGATGGCCACTCGTTCAAGAAGGGCGCCCTGGTCGTCGAAGGCCCCGGCAGCCGGCACCAGATGTCCAGCGCCGCCGGGTGCACCGTGCTGGCCATCCGGACCCGACCCGCCCAGGCCCGGTGATCAAGGCCCCGACCGCGCTCGCCGCCCGACCGGTCCGGGTCGTGCTGTCGAGTGTGTTCTCCGACGCGCACACCTGGAACCTCGTGTTCCTCCAGCTGCTGCTGGAGGAACACGGGTGCCAGGTCAGCAACCTCGGCGCTTGCGTGCCCGAGGAACTGCTCTTGGAGCACTGCCGCGACAGCCGCCCGGACCTCGTCGTGATCAGCACCGTGAACGGTCACGGTCACCTCGACGGCGTGAGGCTGGCCCGCCGGCTGCGCGCCGACCCGGACACCGCCGAAGTTCCGCTGGTGATCGGCGGCAAGCTCGGCGTCGGGGTGAGCGGCGGGCCGGACTCGCGGCGCGAGCTGCTCGCCGCCGGCTTCGACCTGGTGGTCGAGGACAGCGATCCGCAGCGGCTGGTCGGCTACCTCGAAGGGCTGCGCCGACCGGCCCTGCCCAGCGGCAGGACCCCGCCATGACGTCGTTCTCCGCGTTCGTCGCCGACGCGGCGGCCCAGGGCGAACTCGTGGTGCAGCCCCGCATGGGCTTCGCCGACCCCGCGCAGATGCGGGCCGGACTGCTCGCGGTGCGGGGCGTGCGCGGTCGCACCGCCGGGACGATCACCCTGGACAGCTACACCAGGGTGGGTGCGCACGACGCCGCGCGCAGGGCACTGCGCGACGGGGCTCCCCTCAACGGGTTCCCGCTCGTCGCGCACGGCCCCGACGTCACCCGGAAGATGCTCGAAGGCGTCGTGGCGCAGGACTTCCCGGTCCAGGTGCGACACGGCAGCCCCGCGCCGTACGACATCGTTCGCACCCTGCTCGACGCCGGTCTCGACGCCACCGAGGGCGGGCCGGTGTCATACTGCCTGCCCTACAGCCGGACCCCGCTGCGCGACTCGGTGCGGGAGTGGCGGCGCACCTGCGAGCTGATGGGCGAACACGGCCCGCACGCGCACCTTGAGACCTTCGGCGGCTGCATGCTCGGCCAGCTGTGCCCACCTGGCCTGCTGGTGGCGTTGTCCGTGCTGGAGGCGTTGTTCTTCCGCGCGCACGGCCTGCGCAGCGTGTCACTGAGCTACGCCCAGCAGACCGAAGCCGCACAGGACCTGGAGGCCATCGCCGCGCTGCGCACCCTGGCGGGCGAGCTGCTGCCGGACGTGCGATGGCACGTGGTGCTCTACACCTACATGGGCGTGTACCCGCGCAGCACGACGGGCGCGACCACGTTGCTGCGCGACAGTGTCGAGCTGGCGGTCCGGTCGGGCGCGGAACGGCTGATCGTCAAGACGGAGGTCGAGGCGCACCGCATCCCCACGACAGCGGAGAACGTCGCCGCGGTGCGCCGCGCCCTCGACGCCACCGGTCGACCGATCGACGACCTGCCACCCTCGCACACCGGGGTGCTCGTGGAGGCACGAGCGCTCGTGGAGGCCGTGCTCGAGCTGCACGCCGACCTCGGGCGGGCGCTGGAACTGGCGTTCCAGCACGGCTGGCTCGACGTGCCGTACTGCCTGCACCCGGACAACGCGGGCGAGACGCGTGCCGCGCTGGACGAGCGGGGCCGGCTGCGCTGGGTGTCGGTCGGCTCGATGCCGATCTCCGGCCTGGTGCGCACCCTGCCGCCCGAGGCGCTCAGCGCGCGTTCGTTGCTGACCATGCTCACGCACGTCGAGCGCCGATACGACAACGTGCTCGACGACATCCCCGCCCGCCTGCACCTCACCGACCGACGGGAGTGATCGTGTCCTCAGCCGACGACCCGGTGTCCTACGGGCCCAGGATCGCCATCATCGGCATGGGTCCCCGCGGCATCTCCGTGCTCGAACGCCTCGCCCTGCGCGCCGACGACCGTCCCGGGCCGGGGCCGGTGGTGTTCGCGATCGACGCCGTCCAGGTCGGCTGCGGCCGGATCTGGCGCACCGACCAGCAGCCGTGGTTCACCATGAACACGGTCGCGGGCCAGGTCACCATGTACTCCGGCGAGCCCGACGGCGGCCCGGACCGGGCGGGGGCGGGACCGAGCTTGGCGCAGTGGCTGGCCCGCTCGCCGGACCCGGCGCTGTCGACCATCGGCCCGGACGGTTACGCGCCGCGCGTGACCTACGGGCACTACCTGCGGCACGTCTACCGCAGCGTGGTCGACCACCTGCCCGAGGGCATGGTGGTGCGACCGGTGACCGCTCGGGTCACCTCGATGGCGCCGCTGGCCGACGGCGGGTACGAGTTGGCGTTGTCGGACCGGTCCGAACCGCTGGTGGTCGACCGGGTGGTGCTCGCCACCGGCCACCCGGTGTCCCGGCCGGGCGCGGCGGAGCAGGCGTTCGCCGATTTCACCGCCACCCGACCGGGGTTGACCTACCTCAGCGGTGATTCCGCCGCCGACCTCCCGCTCGACGCCGTCGAGCCCGGCACGTCCGTCGGCGTGATCGGCATGGGCTTGGGCTTCTACGACATCCTGCTGTCGTTGACGGTGGGGCGCGGCGGGGTGTTCCGGCGCGACATCGCGGGCGCGATGCGGTACACGGCGAGCGGTCGCGAGCCCAGGATCTTCGCCGGGTCGCGCAGCGGGATGCCCATCCTGGCGCGCGGCACGAACCAGAAGCGGCCCGATCACGTGCACCCGCCGGTCGTGTTCACCGTCGACGCGGTGCGTGCGGCGAAGGCACGGGCCGGTGCCGCCGGGCTGGACTTCGCCGCCGAGATCATGCCGCTGATCCAGGCCGAGGTGGACCACGTCCACCTCACCACGCTGGTGCGGTGCCGGCACGGCGAGGCGGTCGCCGAGCGGTTCGCCGAGCGGCACGCCCGCATCCTGCGCGACGGCGGCCCGAAGGCCGCGCTGATGGCCGAACACGGCTTGGCCCCGGACGCGGGACTGGACCTGGAACGACTGGCGCGGCCGTTCGCCGGAACGCGGTTCGCGCACCCCGCGGCGTTCCGCGCGAAGTTGCTCGACCTCATGGCCAGGGACATCGACGAGGCCAAGCGCGGCAACGTGGACGGTCCGGTCAAGGCCGCGCTGGACGTGCTTCGCGACATCCGCAACACGATCCGCGTCGCGGTGGACTTCGGCGGGCTCACCGTCCGGTCCCACCGGGACGACTTCCTCGGCCGGTACGTGCCGATGAACGCGCTGTTGTCCGCGGGCCCGCCGGTGGAGCGGGTCGAGCAGCTGCTCGCGTTGATCGAGGTGGGCGTGGTGACCGTGGTCGGACCGCACGTCCGCTACGAGTGCGATCCGGCACGCGGCGCGTTCGTGATGTCCTCGGCCGACGTCACCGGCTCGCGCACCGAGCTGACCGCGCTGGTCGACGCCCGGATCCCCCAGCCGGACCTGCGCCGGGACACCTCGCCGCTGTACGAGGACCTGGTCGCGCGCGGCCTGGTGACCCAGTTCGTCGAACACGACCCGGTGACCGGCGAGGTGTTCGAGACCGGTGGGGTCGACGTCACGCCGGCGCCGTTCGCCCTGCTCGACCGGCACGGCGCGGAAGTGCCCGGCGTGCACGCGCTCGGACTGCCCACCGAGCACACCCGCTGGTTCACCCAGGTCGGCAGCGGCCGGCCCGGGATGCGCACCCTCTTCCTCCGCGACGCCGACGCGGTCGCCGAGCGGCTGCTCACCCCGTCCCCCGTGCTCACACCCAGGTAGAAGACCTGCTCGGACAGAACACCGGCGCAGACGACGAGGAGCTCAGATGACCGACGCGACCGAGGAGTTCCGCGCGGCCCGGGACGTGCTGCTGACCCACCGCGAGGACCTGGACCGGGCACGGGCGGAGTTCCGCTGGCCCTCCTCGCCCGAGTTCAACTGGGCGCTGGACTGGTTCGACGTGATCGCCCGCGACAACGACCGGGAGGCGCTGCACGTGGTGGGCGTCGCCGCGATCGGCTTCGCGGAGCTGTCCCGCCGGTCGAGCCGGGTCGCCTGCTGGCTGCGCGACCTGGGCGTGCGGCGCGGTGACGTGGTGCTGCTGATGTGCGGGACGCGCCCGGAGTTGTGGGAGGTGACGCTGGCCGCGATGAAGCTGGGCGCGATCCTGGCGCCGACCTACCCCACCGCGACGCCCGCGGAGATCGCCGACCGGTTCACCCGCGCGGGCGTGCGGCACGTGGTGGCCGAGGCGGCGCTGGTCGAGCGGTTCGCCGACGTCCGGGTACCGGGTGTCCGGGTGTCGCTGGGCGAGGTCGGCGGCTGGGTGTCCTATTCGGACTCCGCCGACGCGCCCGCGGAGTTCACGCCGGACGGGCCGACCCACCGCGACGACCCGTTGTTCACCTACTTCACCTCGGGCACCACCTCGCGGCCCAAGCTGATCCGGCACACCCACGCCAGCTACCCCGTCGGCCACCTCAGCAGCCTGTACTGGAACGGTCTGCGGCCCGGCGACGTGCACCTGAACGTCGCGTCGCCGGGCTGGGCCAAGCACGCCTGGAGCTCGCTGTTCGTGCCGTGGACGGCGGAAGCGACCTTGCTGGCCGTGCCGGAACCGGAGCCCGGCGCGGTGCTGGACGCGTTGCGCCGCCACCACGCCACCTCCGTATGCGCACCGCCCACGGTGTGGCGCGGCCTGGTCCGGCATGGCCTCGGCGACCGGCCCGCCGGGTTGCGCGAGGCCACCACGGCGGGCGAGCCGCTGAACCCGGACCTGTTCCACGCGATCCGCGACCGCTGGGGCATCGCGCTGCGCGACGGCTACGGGCAGACCGAGGCCACCGGCATGATCGGCACCACCCCCGGCGAACGCGCCCGGCCCGGCGTACTCGGCCGCCCGCTGCCCGGCTACGACATCGTGCTGCTCGGATCGGACGGGATGCCCGGCGACGAGGGTGAGATCAGCGTCGACCTTGCCCGCCGCCCGGCGGGCATACCCTCGGGCGAGGGCTACTACCGCACCGGCGACCTGGGCGTGCGCCACCCGGACGGGACGATCACCTGCCTGGGCCGGGTGGACGACGTGTTCAAGTCGTTCGACCACCGGATCTCGCCGCACGAACTGGAACGCGTGCTGTGCCTGCACCCCTACGTGGTGGACGCGGCCGTGATCCCGGAGCCCCATCCGATCGGCATGTGGGTCGCCAAGGCGTTCCTGGTGCGAAAGCCTTCCACGACCACCGACGCCGACGTGGCGGCAGGCGTGTTCGAGCACGTGGCACTGGAGCTGCCGCCGGAGAAGGCCGTGGCGAAGATCGAGTTCGTGGACGCACTGCCGCGCACGGCGTCGGGCAAAGTGCGGCGCGCGCAACTGCGCGCCGCCGTCGCCGGTGTGGTCTACGAGGCGGATTCCTCGATCGCGTCGCTCTCACGCCGCCCGTAGTAGTAACGGCTCACCCGAGCGCGGTTGCCGCACGACGCGGAGCACCACTGCTGGCGGTGGTGCTCCTTGACGAAGTACAGCACGCACAACGGCGCCGGGCAGGCGCGCAACTGCTCACGCGCGGGGCTGGCCAGGAAACGGGTCGCGGCCCAAGTCAGCGAGGCGATCGCGCGGGACCGGTCGTCCAGTTCGACCGGCACCGTCCAGTGCAGATCCGGCTCCTGGTTCGCAGGCCAGATCAAGTGCGGGGTCACCTCGGACTCGCGCAGCACCTGGTTCACCGTGGCCAACGCGGTGACCACGTCGGGCAGTTCGTCCGCGTCCGGGGCGCTGGGCGGCGCGGGCGCCACGGCGTGGGCGAACAACGCGCGCAACGCCTGGCGCACCTCGACCAGGCGGTCTGCGGTGGCCGCGTCGGCGGGCACGGTGTCGGTGGGGAATGCCGGCCACCGCTCGTGCACCTGGTCGAGCCAGGTGCGCAGGCCGTCCGGGCTGCGCAGGACGTCCCGGATGCGACCGCGGGTGCGCCGCACCACTCGGACCGTGTTCACCAGGGTCAGTGCCAGCTGAGTGTCCAAAGCGTGGCTCCCGTCCCTCGACCGCCTCAATCAACGCTAGCAGGGCCTTGACGTCACGTGGAGAGTCGCTCGACAATGAGCCCGTACTAATAGTTACAACGCTGTCAAACCATGAGGAGCCAGGATGTCTCGCATCCCGTTGGTCGAACCCGACTCGGCCCAGGGCGACGTCGCGGAGATGTTCACCGCGATCAAGGACCGACTCGGGCGCGTGATCAACATGACGCAGGTCATGGCCAACTCCCCCGCGGTGCTCAAGGGGTACCTGGGGCTCAACGGGGCGTTGGCGAACAGCTCGGTCGGCCGGCTGACCGGCGAGCGGGTGGCCCTCGCGGTCGGCGAGGCGAACGGCTGCACCCTCTGCCTGTCAGCGCACAGCACGCTGGGCGCGAAGGCGGGCCTGAGCGCGGAGGAGATCGAGGCCGCGCGCCGCGGCACGTCCTCCGACCCCAAGCAGGCCGCCGCGATCGCGTTCGCGTTACGGCTGCTGGAGACCCGGGGCACGGTGTCGGACGAGGAGCTGGCGGAGGTCCGCGCGGCGGGCTTCACCGACGGCGAGGTGTTGGAGCTGGTCGCCTACACCGCCTTGAACGTGCTGACGAACTTCGTCAACAAGGTTTCGGAGACCCCGATCGACTTCCCCGAGGCCCAGCCGCTGAGCTAAGGCGCACGGGGGGTCCTGCCGAGCGTGTGCGCACACGCTCGGCGGATCCCGTCGGGAGGGCTGGACACCGGCCTGGGCACCGGTTTCGAGCATCGACTCGGGCGCATCGACTACGGCATACCGAAGCCCCTTTCGGCGGCACCGAGTGCGGCGGTTTGGCTACTTGTCCGAGTCCGATGCAACAGCCATGCTTCCGCTAACACTTTTGCCTGCTTGATTGCATTAGTACGCCTGGGGGAACACTCGTGAGCGCTGCCGTGTACGACTTATCGATCCACCAATTACGGACGTTCCTGGAAGTCGCGAGAACCGGCAATCTCACCAAGGCTGCCAACCGTCTTGGTTACGCCCAGTCCAGCGTCACGGTGCACATCCGCACCCTCGAGCGCCGGCTGGGCGTTCGCTTGTTCCACCGCCACTCCCAGGGCGTGCGGCTCACGGCCGAAGGCGAGTCGGTCATCAGCCACGCCTCCCGCCTGTTCGAGGTCATCGACGACATGGTGCGATCGGTCGGCTCGTCCGAGCCGGTGCGCGGTCGGGTCGCCATCGGCGGCCCCGCGGTCCTCACCAGCTACTACCTCGGCCCGCTGCTGCGCAAGTGCCACCAGGTCTACCCCGAGCTGCGGCTGAGCACGCGCACCCTGCGCCCGTCGGACATCGAGAAGACCGTGCGCACGGGTGAGGTCGACCTCGGGTTCGTGCTGACCGAGGACTGCGGGGACGAGCAGCTGCACAACGGCCCGCTGCACTGGCGGACCCTGTGCGCGGTCGACTTCGTCGCCGTCTCGACCAACAAGGCGGGCGCCCGGGTGGATGACGTCGTCCTGGTGGACGACCCCGAGTGCGTGGCGCAGCAGGTCATGGCGCGCGAGTTCCGCCGTCGCTTCGGCCGTCCGCTGCCCAGCCTGGAGGTCGGGTCCATCGCGAGCGCCGTGGACAGCCTGCGGGACGACACGAACGTCGCGTTCGTGCCCTACGTCGCGGTCAAGGACAAGATCGACCGCGGGAAGCTGTCCATCGTCTCGCACTTCCCGAGTGCGCACGTGCACGCCCGCGCGATCTGGCGTGCCGAGACGACGAACACCCCCGCGCTCGCGGCCGTGGTGCGCCACGCCGTGGAAGTGCTCGCGGACCCGATCGCCGACCTGGTGACGGTTGCGCCCACCTGCGCGTTGGCCACAGCCGGCTGACGTCGTTCCGCACTGGAACAAGACAGCACTCGAACAACGACAATGGAGCAGCTCGATGAGCCGTGAAGACGTCCTGGTCTCGGCCGCGTGGTCCGAGGAGAACCTCACCACGCCCGGTGTGGTGTTCGTGGAGGTGGACGAGGACACCACCGCCTACGACGGTGGCCACATCCCGGGCGCGGTGAAGATCGACTGGAAGAACGAGCTGCAGGACCCGGTGCGCCGCGACTTCGTCGACCGCGAGGGCTTCGAGAAGCTGCTGTCGGCCAAGGGCATCGCCAACGACGACACGGTCATCCTCTACGGCGGCAACAACAACTGGTTCGCCGCCTACGCGTACTGGTACTTCAAGCTCTACGGCCACGACACCGTGAAGCTGCTCGACGGCGGCCGCAAGAAGTGGGAGCTCGACGGCCGCCCGCTGGACAAGGAGCAGGTCGAGCGCCCGGCGACCGAGTACAAGGCCCAGGAGCAGAACCTGGCGATCCGCGCCTTCCGCGACGAGGTCGTGGACGCGATCGGCAACAAGAACCTGGTCGACGTGCGCTCGCCGGACGAGTTCTCCGGCAAGCTGCTCGCGCCCGCCCACCTGCCGCAGGAGCAGGCGCAGCGCGCCGGCCACATCCCGAGCGCGATCAACGTGCCGTGGAGCAAGGCGGCCAACGAGGACGGCACGTTCAAGTCGAACGAGGAGCTGGCCGAGATCTACGGCGAGGCCGGGTTCGACGGCTCCCGCAAGACGATCGCCTACTGCCGCATCGGCGAGCGCTCGTCGCACACGTGGTTCGCGCTGCACGAGCTGCTCGGCCACGAGGACGTGAAGAACTACGACGGTTCCTGGACCGAGTACGGCTCGCTGGTCGGCGTGCCGGTCGAGCTCGGCACCGGCAAGGAAGGCTGATCATGAGCAGTGGTTGCGGAGC
This sequence comes from Saccharothrix sp. S26, assembly GCF_021390395.1. Taxonomy (GTDB): domain Bacteria; phylum Actinomycetota; class Actinomycetes; order Mycobacteriales; family Pseudonocardiaceae; genus Actinosynnema. The sequence continues at coordinate 12,354 of NZ_JAJUWT010000042.1, read as the reverse complement.
GCCCCCGCAGGGGGGCGCGGTCGAAGTCGGATCCAACGAAGTGGTGGTGAGCGGCAAGGTCCGCTCCGACGGGGCACCGGTCGGCGGCGCGTTCGTGCGCCTGCTGGACGCCTCCGGTGAGTTCACCGCCGAGGTCGTGTCCTCGACCGAGGGCGACTTCCGCTTCTACGCAGCGCCGGGCAAGTGGACGGTGCGGGTGCTCTACCGCAACGCCAGCGGCCAAGCGGACGTCGTCGCGCTCGGTCCGGGCGTGCACGCCGTCGAAGTGGCGCTGAACTGACCGAGGACGGGGCGGCCGCCTGCGAACCCACCGCGCATCGCATGCCTCTGCCCCGTCCTCCTCCTGCTGCCCTTGATCACGAGAGCTTTCCGCTGGTCCCGGCACGTCAACCCGGCAGTACCCTGTGGGGTGCCAGAACCGTGCACTGAGGCGCTGACCTGCGGCGATCGCCCACCGGCGACTGGTCGCGAAGGAGTAGACCTACCCGAACCGGATCGGGCGGCCGCCGGTCGATGACACCGTCGTGGCGTTGATCGAGCACATGGCGCGGGAGAACGCCCGCTGGGGCTACCGCCGGGGTGAGCTGCTCAAGCTCGGACACCGTGTAGCCGCTTCGACGGTTCGCCGCGCGCTGAAGCGCCTGCGGGTACCGCCCGCACCCGAGCGCGACAGCGACACCTCGTGGCGACGATTCCTCCGCGCCCAGGCCGCAAGGCATGCTGGCCTGCGACTTCTTCCACGTCGACTGCGCCGTGACACTCAAGCGGGTCCACGTGTTCTTCGTAATGGAAGTCGCCACCCGCTACGTCCACATCCTCGGCACCACCACCAACCCAGACGGCCTGTGGACCACCCAACAAGCCCGCAACCTGCTCATGGCTTCGGCGACCGGGCAGACGACTCCCGATCACTCATCCGCGACCGGGCCGGCCAGTTCACCGCCTCATTCGACACGGTCCTCGCCGACGCAGGTAACCAGGTCTTGAAGATCGCGCCACGGTGCCACGAGCCAACTGCTACGCCGAGCGGTTCGTCGGCAGTGGTTGTAGCGGTTCACGTAGCGCTGCAGGACTGTCCGCGGATGGTGTTCGCTGAGGATGAGCAGGCGGTCGGTGACTTCGTGTCTGATGGTTCCAGCGAACCGTTCGGCGCGGGCGTTGGCTCGTGGGCTTCGTGGTGGTGTCTTGCCCGCGCTGACCACGCCCGCACCCAAACCCCCTACCCCCCACGATCCGGACGGGGAAGCTCAGACGATGGTGTACCCGCCGTCGGCCAGCAGGAGCGCACCCGTGACGTAGCTGGACCGCGGCGATGCGAGGAAGAGGATCACCTCGGCGATCTCCCTCGGCTCGCTCATGCGCCGCAGTGCCGTGGTGGTGACGGCGTTGTCGTGGACGGCGTCCCCGAACAGGTTCATCACGGTCTCGGTCGTCACCCCGCCCGGCGCGACGGAGTTGACCCGCACGCCGCTCGAGCCGAACTCGACGGCCCAGTTGCGGGTCAGGGACTCCAGGGCGGCTTTCGTCGCGCCATAGGCGGCGGCGTTGTAGACCGGTGTCACGGCGGCCACGGTCGAGACGTTCACGATCACGCCCGCGCCCTTGGCGACCATGGAGGGCGCCAGCGCCGCGGTGAGGTGGAACGGCGCGAGGACGTTGACCGCGAGTAACTCCTCGAAGCCCTCGCGGGTCTGGTCGGCGGTCGACGCGAACGGGTAGATCCCCGCGTTGTTCACCAGCACGTCCACCTCGCCCGCCGCCGAGGCGAGTTCCCGCACGCCCTCCGCGGTGGACAGGTCGGCTCGGACGAACCGCGCGGTGCCGCCGTCCGCCTCGATCTCGGCGACGACATCGGCGCCACGCGCGGCGTCCCGGCCGTGGACGATCACGCTCGCGCCCTCGCGGGCGAACAACTTCGCGGTCTCGTGACCGATCCCGGCGGTGGCGCCGGTGACGAGCGCGACCTGGTTGCGCAGTTCCACGGGTGTGCTCCCTCGCAGTTCGATAAAAGGCGAAGAACATATGCCGCACTGAGACCGGTTCGCAAGTTCGGCCGACAGATCAGCGCGGCGACCGACCCTGACACCGCCGAACAAACCCGGACGGCCACAACGCCTCGGCGACGACCGCGTCCCCGACCCGTCCACCTATTGGATCGACGCCATCGTCACCCTGCCCCAGGCGACGCTCACCGAGATCGACAGGGGAACGCAGGAGAACACCACCCCACCCGCAGTCGTCGAAGGCTCCGGGATCTCCTGCCCGAAGGCCCCTGTCTCACCGGTCGCTCCCTCGACGACGCGTTCACCACCGAGAGCTGGTCCGCCACCGTTTACCGGGCGAAGAACACCAACATCGTGATCCTGATAGCACTCGGTCAGTAGTTCCGCAGGTCAGCACTCACCCGGGTCCTGCACACAGCTCCGCCTCGTCACCGATCGCCGAACCTCAGTGGACTCTGAGATCCGGTCGCTAGCTTCGACCGGAGCATCTCCGCACGAGTTCAGGAGGAATCCAGTGAGAGTGATGTCCCGGATCGCCGGATCGGTGCTCACCCTGGCCTCGGTGCTCCTGCTGTCCCTGGTCGGCTCATCGGCCGTCGCATCGGCGCAGGCAGCCTCGCAGACCTCGACGTGGCAGTTGAAGGACTTCGGTGTCCCGCACCGCATGTGCGTCCAGTACGGCCCCGAGGGGAGGACCCACCAGTCCTACTTCATCTTCGCGGTGACCGGGAGCTGGTCCACCGACCTCGACTTCGGGATGCGCGACCTGCCACCCGGCTGGACCGCCACGGAGCACCACCTCCCGCCGGGCTCCAACTACCCCGACCCCGAAGACGGCTCGGTGACGATCAACGGGTTCACCCTCGTTCAGGGGTCCGCGACGGTGCCGCTGGCCACGTACCGCGCCCACATCTGGGTGTCGGACGGGACGGTGACCCAGACCCACCCGGCCGACATCGTCGTCACCACCGCGTCCTGGGTCGACTGCATGCAGGGACGCGGGTACTAGCGGCCGCTCCGGTCTTGGCGGACGAGGTCGTGGAGCCGAACTCCGTCAGGAGCGCTGGATGGTGAGCGTGGTCGGTCCGGCCATGCTCACCACTCCCGCGGTCAGGCACTGGAGGGCGTTCGGCGTCACCAGGCTGACCACCTGCACCGCCCCGGCCGGGGCGAACCCGCCGGACGTGACGACCCCGGTGTTCGTGGTGACCACGGCAGCGCCCGCCGCGTTGGAGACGGCGTTGTACTGGAACTCGGTGGGGGCCACCGTCCCACCCCAGGCGAACGTCCGCTGTGCCGCTCCGGAGTCGAACAGCGTCAGGCAGGACGCGGTCAGGCTGAACGTCTCCGCGTAGGTCCCGGTCACCGCGCCTGCGTTCGTGCACGAGGGGAAGACGCCGCTGACGGTGATCGTGGTCTCGCGCGGGGTGAAGGTCAGCGGCGGGTCGAAGGTGGTGACCTCGGTGCCCGCGCAGACCTGCTCCACGGTCGCGGCCTGCGCCGGCGCGGCGGACAAGGCGCCCACCAGCACCACCACCACGCCGCCGGCCAGTCGTGACAGCCTCATCAGAGCCTCCTCCGGGATCGGGCACACCATGACGGCGCAGAACCCGCCCCAGAATCCTGAACTTCCTCGCGCCGATCGACTCCGCAGTTCTGCGGCACGCACCGAAGGACTCCGCGGACAGCGCTCCACCGCAAGCCTTTCAGCCGATTGAGGACCGAGGAGCGGGCCGCGAGACTCGGTCGCCGTGGACCGAGGTCTCCTCGCATGTCCGAGTGTCGTGCACGTCCGGTAGCCCACCCGTGGAGGTGCAGTGCGAAGCATCCGAGGTCTGCTCGCCCTGCTGGCGCTGATCACGTTGTCCCTGCTGTTCCCGCCATCCTCCGCCCACGCGACTCCGGGCGATCTCACCTGCACGGAGAACGAGTCGGTGACCTACTCCCCCGGCCTGCTCACCACACCCCGGCCGGTGGACGTGAGCGTGCACAACGTCCTCTCCTGCACTTCCCTCACCGATCCGGCCGTCACAGGCGGGCATGTCCAGGCGACCATCCGCAGCCTCACCCGCTCGTGCAGCGATCTCGCGGCGTCGGGCAAGGGCTCTTACACGATCACCTGGAACACCGGCCACACCAGTACGATCGACTACACCCGGTCCGCCAACTACGTCCTGGGCACGCTGGTCATCGTGGAGAGCGGGACGGTGACCGCGGGCAAGTTCACCGGTGACTCCACCACGCACATCGTCGAGTTGGCCAACCTCAACCCGCTGGCCTGTCTCACCGAACCCGGCCTCACCACGGCGGCGGGCATCGGCACCTACGTCTTCGCCTGACGCACCCGTCGCGCCGCCTGTGGGGTGCCAGAATTCTGCACTGAGGCGCCGACCTGCGGCGATCGCGCACCATGGGCTGCAGGAGCATGATCGCGAGGCGTGGCGCTACGACTGCTGTACCTGGTCTTCATCCGGGTCGTCGGCTGGCTGGTTCTACTCGACCGGTCATCGGCGCCAAGGACGTGGAGCTGCTGGTGCTACGGCACGAAGTCGCCGTACCGCGCCGCACCACCCCCCGCCCGCGGCTGGAGTGAGCCAATCGCGCGGTGCTCGCCGCGTTGGTGCGCCGACTCCCCCCGGACTACTGCGCGAACACCGAGTGGTGACGCCGGGCACCCTCTTCGATGGCACCGGCGCCTGGTCGCGAAGAAGTGGACCTACCCCCACCGCACGGGCCGCCCCCTGTCGACGACATCATCGTGACGTTGATCGAGCGTATGGCCCGCGAGAACGCCGGCTGGGGCTACCGCCGGATCCAGGGTGAGCTGCTCAAGCTCGGCCACCAGGTAGCCGCGTCAACGGTTCGCCGCGTGCTCAAGCGCCTACGCATACCGCCCTCGCCCCGGCGCGACACCGACACCTCCTGGCGACAGTTCCTCCGCACGCAAACCGCGAGCCTGATGGCCTGCGACCTCTTCCACGTCGACTGCGCCGTGACACTCAAGCGGGTCCACGTGTTCTTCGTGATCGAGGTCGCCACCCGCTACGTCCACATCCTCGGTACCACAACCAACCCCGACGGGGCATGGACCACCCAACAAGCCCGCAACCTGCTCATGGACCTGGGTGACCGAGCAAACGACTTCCGATTCCTCATCCGAGACCGGGCCGGCCAGTTCACCACCTCGTTCGACGCAGTCCTCGCCGCCGCCGGCATCAAGGTCGTGAGGATCCCACCACCGTGCCCACGAGCCAACTGCTACGCCGAACGTTTCGTCGGCACCATCCGACGCGAAGCCACCGACCGACTGCTCATCATCAACGAACACCACCTGAGAACAGTGCTCGACCACTACGCGGCCCACTACAACCACCGCCGACCACACCGAGCACTGCAACTCTCGCCACCACGACCGGACCACCCAATCCCAGAGCCGGGCTACACCTCGACACGCCGCCGACCAGTCCTCGGCGGCCTGACCAACGAGCACGAACCCATCGCTGCGTAAGCGCAGGTCAGGCCGCGTGTCCGACTATTGGCACCCCCACACCCTTCCTCACCGACGACCTGGGTGAAGAGCGACCTGCTGTCGTGGAAGGGCAGCGGATCGAGCACGATCGTCGTGGCGCTTTGCGTGGCAGTCAGCCGGTTCATGCGCGTCCGGGTCGTCAGGACCAGCGCACTGGGGCCCGCCCCAGGTAACAGCGGCAGAACCTCCTCGCTCGCCGCCACGCGAGGACGATCTCCGCCTGGCGCACCGAGGTGCGGCCGCTCATAGAAGATCAGCCACCGGGCCGAATCGGACATTGTCGAGAGTCACTCCGCTCCACCGGCTGGGAATCTCCAGATCAACCGTTGACGCTCCTCACTGACGACAGTCGGTTCGGTACCTCCTATGAGAGCACGTACCGATCGACAGAGCACGTGACCGGACTCTCCTCGCGTCCTGAGCTCGAGCGCCACGTACGTCGTGCGCCACTTCTCCTCCACGCGTGCGAAGTCATGCAGTGCTCTCGCAGTGGTTGCCGAGGCCGAGCAGATGGCAATCGTCTGGTACTTGACGGCCAGCTTCATGGCGGCCACTCCGTCGAAGTGGATATCAATGAACTCATCCTCCGCGTCTTCAGGGGCAGACCGGATCAAGAGTTGGGAGTGGCCTACCCCGTACCGCCACACCTTGAAGGTACGTTCGGAGGTGAAGAGCACTTCGGGCTCACCCGAAGGGGTTATCAGTGACACGGCCATCCTTATACCACCTGATGCGGCTCCAAGCCGCAGGAGACTAACTGATCCGGTAGAGCTCCCAGTTGGTCAATCCCTCGAACCCGCTGGGATCCACCGCCTTTCCGTTGCGCGCCGATGCCACCGCGTCATCGATGCCGTCCAGATTGAAAGAGATCTTAGTACTAGAGTCGGGTGCCAGGAATTGGTGCAACTTCTCGTGCCACGGCCCCTTGCCTGGCCAGTCGTGGTAGGTCGCGGCACCGCGTTCCATTGCGAACTCGTCTAGTGCCATCGGGTTGTCCCGTGCATCCTGAAGCCCGAGGGCGATATGCTCACAGGGTCCCGTGTTGTGCACGAGTACAGGCACCGCACCGGCCAGCACGTAGAAGGTTGGGACCACGTCCACGGAAAGGTTGTAGGTGCGAAGCTCGGCTTCGTAGTAGCGGCCGGCAACGACCTCGGCATGCCCGCCGCCCGGAGTGGACAGTTCGGTACCCGGCTGCAACTTGCCAGCCTGAACCCAATCATGCGAACCCACATCGTAGAACGGGTGGTACGCGGTCGTTCTGATCGTCTCCGGTCCCTGCCGTGTATCGCCGGTCGCAATCCAGCCGGCGATGGGCACGGCCGCACCGCAGGACATCGCCGCGTCCGCTGCCTCGCCGTAGGCGGCGTGGATGCCGCAGTTCATCAGGTCAATGGGTTCGCCGAGAAAGGGCCTTAGCCCAAGGACGTCGAGGAGGATCTGGGCCTTCTCCCGGGTCATCTTGCCGTTGCGGCATTGAGGACACGCGGGGTAACCCGATTTCGATGCAGTGGTAGTTGACGAACCGCACGAGTGCATCTGCACGTACGAACTGCCGCTGCAGTTGGAGGTCGTGCGCGGCTGGATCCGGCTCGCCGACGCACAGCGCACCCGAGCACCGGAGCACCGGAGCACCGGAGCACCGCCTCGACCGTGGCAGCGACTACTTCTCCGGAGGATGAGGACGCCGCGTCGCGCAAGAGGATCCGCAGATGGAGGAGGAGCAGCGTCGTCGCCGGCCACCGGCGCCGCCACGGCGCGGAGCGGTTGTGCCGGGTGACCGGGATCGTCCGGTCCGGCTATCACCACCGAACCAGGTCGAACGGCCCGAACGCGATCTCCACCGCACGTGCGACACGGATTTCGCCGCCCGCCCTTTCGCGGTTCCAGGTCGCGACCCCTGCCCTACGGTGGAAGCTGTGCGACGGCAGTGGCCGTTCGTCGGGCGACAGGCGGAGATGGCGCGGGTGGCGGCGGCGATGAGCGCCCCAGCCGTGCGGGGCGTCGTTCTCAGCGGGGCCGCCGGGGTGGGCAAGAGCCACTTGGCACGCGAGATCGCCCGGCGATCGGAGGCGGACCGCTGCTCGATCCGGTGGGTACGGGCCAACCGGGCGTCGGCCGCGGTCCCGCTCGGAGCGCTCGCTCACCTGCTCCCGGTCGAGCTCGCGTCCCCCGCCCCGTACAACGTCGTTCGTTGGGCGGCTGAGCGGCTCGTCGCGAGCCCCGACGGCCGACGGTCGGTACTGGTGGTCGACGACGCTCAGCACCTCGATCCGGGCTCGATGGCCGTGGTGCTGCACGTGATGCAGTCGTCGAGCGCGTTCGTGTTGATCACCGTGCGGGAGGACCGGGAGGCGGCGGAGTGGCTTTCCCCGCTGTGGAGAGATGTCTTGGTCGACTGGCTCGACATCCGGCCGTTCGACGAGTCCGAGGTCGGCGCCGTCCTGGAGTCGGCGCTCGGCGGACCGGTGGAGGGCACCGCGGTAGCGCGACTGGAGCGGATGTGCCGGGGGAATCTGCTCTTCTTGCGCGAGCTGGTGGAATCGGTGCTGGCGCGCGGTGACCTGGAATCAGCGGGGGGCGCGTGGCGACTGTCGGGTGAGCCGGGCATGACCAACCGCCTGCGTCGGCTGGTGTCCGAACGGATCGGCGCTCTCGCACCCGACGAACGGCGGGTGCTGGAGGTGGTCGCCTTCGGCGAGCCGCTCAAGCAGGCCGTCGTGGCGCGGTTGTGCGGCCCTGACGCCGTGGAGCAGGTGGAGGCGCGTGGCCTCGTCGAGGTCCAGCCGGGCGGTTCGCCCGACGAGATCCGCCTGGCGCATCCCCTGTACGGCGAGTTCGTCCGCGACACCTGTCCTACGCTGCGCGGCCGTCGGCTGCGGCGAGAGTTGGCCGACGCGGTGCAGGCGGACGGGTCGCTGGACGACCGCGATGTCGTGCGCACCGCGTTGTGGCGCCTGGAAAGCGGGACCGCGGTGGAGCCGGACGGTCTGCTCGCGGCATGCCGGCTAGCCTGGGCCGTGCACGACCTCGCGCGGGCGCTGGAGCTCGGCAGGGCCGCAGTCGCGGCAGGCGGTGGTGTGCCAGCCGCGTTGCTGCTCGCCACGGTCCTCAACTGGGCCGAGTGCTACGACGAGGCGGAAAGCGTGCTCGCGAGTGTGGCCGGCCTGCCGATAACCGACGTGCAACGCATGGACTTCGTCCACGCCCGCGTGCAGAACCGGGCCTTTGGCTTGGGTGACCTCTCCGCAGCCGCCGCGGTGCTGCGTGAGGAGGACGAGCGGATCACCGATCCGACGGTGCGGCGGCGGTTCACCTCCTACCGCGCGAATCACCACTTCTGGAGCGGCGACTGCACGACGGCCCTGCGGATCTCCTCCCGGTTGCGGACCGAGCCGCCGATGAGCGCGGACGTCGAGGCCACGGTGCTCGGGGACGCCGCGCTCGCGCTGTCCCACGCGGGCCGGTCCGCCGAAGCGATCGCCGCCGTCGACCGGACGCGCTGCGACGGGGACGACTGGGCGCGGCAGTTCCCGGTGGTGCAGCTGATCCTGGACACCGCGCGGCACTACGCCAACCTGTTCGCCGGATGGCTGGACGAGGCCGAGGCGTCAGCCGATGAGCTCGCCCGCCGGCCCGGTGCGGGTGAGTGGAGCATGGCCTCGGCCGCCGCCGAGCTGATGCGCGCCCACGTCGCGCGCCTGCGCGGGCATCTGTCCGAGGCGTCCCGGCGCAGTGGCGCGGGCGCGGCGGCAGCCGAGAAGGGAGTCCTGCTCCGGTCCGCGTGTCTCGGGGAACACGCGCACACCCAGGCGTTGCTGGGCAACGCAGCCGAAGCGGAAGCTGCCTTGGCCGCTGCCGACGAGTGCTGGTCATCGGCCGTGCGGCCGTTCCAGTACTGGGTGGACGTCGCACGTCCTTGGATTTTGGCGGCCCGCGGCCGGGTGGACGAGGCCGTGCGAGTCGCACTGCGCACCGCTGAACGCGCGGGGGACGACGGCTTCCGCGGATTCCAGGTCCTGAGCCTGCACGACGTCGTCCGACTCGGGCGGGCTGCGGCGGCCGCGCCCTCGCTGGCCGCCATCGCACCTGGGACGGACGGCGAGCTCACCGCGTTCTGCGCCAGGCACGCCCACGCGGTCCTCTCGTGCGACGGACAAGAACTCGACCGCCTCTCGACCGGGTTCGAGCGCCTCGGCATGCTGGTCCACGCCGCCGAGGCCGCAGCCCACGCCGCCCAGGCGCACCGGCGCCACGGCCGAAGCCGCGAGGGGCAACAAGCCGCGAACCGCAGCCACCAGCTCAGCCGGCGTTGCCACGGGGTGCGGACTCCCGCGCTGGCCTTCGTCCGCTCCCCCGGCCTCACCCCGCGCGAACGGCAGGTCGCCCACCTCGCGGCGTCCGGCATGGCCGGCCCCGACATCGCGGAGCTGCTCGTCGTCTCCCCGCGCACCGTGGACAACCACCTGCACCACGTCTTCACGAAGCTCGGCATCACCAGCCGCACCCAGCTCCCCGACTTCCTGGACTGAGTAACGACTACTCATGACACCCCGGATCGCGCGGCTGAAACTCGACGGGCACCACTCGGACCCCTCGGGTCGAATGCCGAAAAGAGGAGAACATGCACGAGAACGACCGCAGTCGTAGGCGCGGACGACGTGTCCTCGCCTTCCTGGCCGGGCTGATCACGGCGATCGCGTCCGTGGTCACCCCCGCGAGCGCGTCACCCACCACGCTCGTGCTGAGCGCCATGGACCGCTGCCTCCAGGGCTTCACCCCCAACGTTGACGTCACGATCGACCACCCCGGGAACGTCCCGAGCGTCGGATACCCCAACGTCGCCGACCAGCCGAATGTGCTCTACCCCGGTGACGTCTTCGACATCTCGTCGGACGGGTCGGTCAGGATCGACTTCTGGGGCGCGTCCTTCGGGCCGGCGGGCAAGTCCGGGGACTTCGCGGGTGCCGGATACCCCTTCCCCGGTTATCCCAAGTACAGCTCGATCATCCGGTTCAACAACAATCCGAGCGGGTGGGTGGGCAGCCCCGACCTCACGGTGTATTACAAGGGATGCCACCAGTGGACCAGCCCCTACCCGGTACGGCTGGGGTTCATCGTCAACGATGACAACGTCGGTGACAACGGCGGGTACTGGCACTACCGGATACGCCACTACCGGGCCTGACCGACGGTTCGCGTGCTCGGTGGCCGGTCGACTCGCCACCGAGCACTTCAACGCAGGTCAGAGCCGATTTTCGTCGGCGTGCCCGAGAGGACCGGCCCGGCTCGGCCACGGCATCGACGGTCCGGTGGATCCCGCACGACGCGGACATCCTGTGCCTGCCGACAACCTTGTGCCTGCCGATAATCCTATCCATGCAGGTTTTGTGGTACTTCCTGCGACGTCGATCACGCCAGCTGGGGTATCCATCACCAGCCAGTCGGACCACGCGTGTCCGCGCTGGTGGTGACGATGACCGAGATCACCCGCATCACCGACTACAAATAGCTCCTGGTATTCGGTGAGCTTGCGGAACGCCGAGACGGCCCGGGCCGGAGAACCCGGCCTACCCCACCGTTCCCACTCAGTCCACTGCTCCAAAAACCAACGGTGCCTGCGGGGTGTCAGAACTCTGCACTGGGCGCTGACCTGCGACGATCACGCGCGCTGGACCTCCAGGGCATGATCGCGGGGTGTGGCGTTACGACTGCTGTACCTGATCTTCGCCCGGTTCATCGGCTGGCTGATTCTGCTCGGCAGGTCATCGGCGGCCAAAGACGTGGAGTTACTGGTACTGCGGCACGAAGTCGCCGTACTGCGCCGCACCAACCCCCGCCCGCGACTGGACTGGGCCGATCGCGCGGTGCTCGCCGCGTTGGTGCGCCGACTCCCCCGACCGCTGCGCGAGCACCGAGTGGTGACACCGGGCGCCGTTTTGCGCTGGCACCGGCGCCTGGTAGCGAAGGAGTGGACCTACCCGAACCGCACCGGACGCCTACCGATCGACGACACTGTGGTGGCGTTGATCGAGAGAATGGCCCGAGAAAACGCGGGCTGGGGCTACCGCCGCATCCAAGGCGAGCTGCTCAAGCCCGGACATCGGACAGCTGCCTCGACCATCCGCCGCGTGCTCAAGCGCCTGGGAATACCGCCCGCGCCCCAGCGCGACACCGACACCTCCTGGCGACGATTCCTCCGCGCCCAGGCCGCGAGCATGTTGGCATGCGACTTCTTCCACGTCGACCGCGCCGTCACCCTCAAACGTGTGTACGTCTTCTTCGTGATGGAAGTCGCCACCCGCTACGTCCACATCCTCGGCACCACCACCAACCCCGACGGGGCATGGACCACCCAACAAGCCCGCACGCCTGTGCCACCGACAGTCCTCGGCGGCCCGATCGATAAGCACGAACCGGACAGCTGCGTAACCGCAGGTCAGGCCGCGTAGCCGACTTCTGGCACCCCACAGGATCCACACCGAGAGGCCGAACTGCATGACAAGCATCTGACCTGCATGGATGACATTTTCAGCAAGCACAAGGTCGGCAAGGCTCCGACCGACGGTGACGGCCGATCGCCGGCGATACACCGAACGTGGCCAAAGTGTGTCCGATCGGGTTAGCGCGGATCTCCGGTGTTGCGGCTGCCGGCCGTGGCCTTCCTCGGTGTGGTGGCGATCGTGGTTGGCAGTCGGGTGTGCTGCACGGATTGGTGACATCTGAGCTGGCTTGCCGTGATGGCGAGCCGGGAGGATGTCGCTGTGCCCAAGCCCTACCCCCGGGAGTTCCGCGACGATGTCGTGCGGGTCGCCCGTGACC
>NZ_JAJUWT010000041.1 GCF_021390395.1 Saccharothrix sp. S26 | reverse complement strand
GCGGTCCCTCGATGCCACCAGACCCGGTGACACCACCCCCCGGATCATGGGTTCGACTGGGGGCGTCAGTCATGCCGGACCTGGCGACCACGGCTCCTTGATCAGGAGCTACGAAAAAGGTAACGGGGTCGTTGACCGACTTGATGAGCTGCGGTTGGGGTAGGAGGGCCGGATCAGTCGGACTCCGCGTTCGTGCAGGTAGCGGTCGAGTTCGTGGGAGACGTAGCCCTTGTCGGAGATGATCAGCGGGCCGGGCCGGTCGTCGAGCAGGTGGGGCTCGTGGTCGCAGAGGGCCGTGAGCACCTCCCGCCCGTCGATCCCGGGGTCGGCCAACGCCCAGGCGACCGGTAACCCGGCAGGAGTGCGGAGGCAGTGCCGCCCGTAGGCGGCGGTGGTAGCCGGACTGGCCGGGCAGGTACTGAAACGCACCGGGCATCCGGGCCGGCAGGAACCGCAGCCGGCGGGCCTCGGAGGTGAAGCCGAGCAGGGCCCGGGCCACCGCGAGGGTGACCGACGCGGACCGGTGCGGGACGTCCGCACGCAGCAGCGAGTTCGGCGTTCTTCGCCGGAGGTGGTGCCGCGTTCGCGGACGCGGGCGTAGAGCGCACCGGTGTCCGAGCTTGAGCAACTCGCCTCGGCTCTCGTCCTCACGCGCGCCATATGTCGATCAACGACTGTGGCATGGGCCTTGACGTAGCAGGCCGCCGCTGCCGCCACGGCTGTCACCACCAGCCGGGCGGTCGGGACATCGAGCTCCGGGGCGACCAGCGGTAGAAGCCAGCCTGAACCCGCCCACAAGGCGTTCCGGTCGGCGACGTCGACGACCTGCCCGTACCGGTGTGCGGTCAGGTCTCCAACCGTCGCCAAGAGGCGAGGAACACCAGCGCCGCGACGAGCGACCCGGCCAGGGCGAACGACCCGGCGCCGAGGTAGACGTCCCACTCGTAGTCGTGGTCCCGCACCGCGCCGGCCAGACCGGCGCGAGCGAGCGGCACGCCCCACAGCACACCGCCCAGGACCAGTCCCACCACGGCGGACACCACGGCGAACGCCCCGATGACGACCCGGCCGACCCGGCGACGGCCCTCGTAGCGGTTCAGCGCTCCGCGGCGCGCCAGCCACCACGACGCGAGCGCGGCCAGTGCCAGGGCGATCGCGTCCGCGGCGAGGGTGTCGCTGAGCCGGTGCCACTTCGCGGTGAGCGTGTACTGACCGATGCCCACCGCCCACGGCAGCAGGAACAGCATCACCACGCCGCGCCACCGGTGAGGCGCGACGATCACGGCGGCGAACAGCACGGTCATGGCGATCGCGGTGTGCCCGCTGGGCAGGCTGTTGTGCGCGTAGTCGCCGGTCACCTCCACCAACGGGGGCCGGACGAGCACGAACCGCTTCAGAGCCTGGACGACCACTTGGCCGACCACCACAACACCGACCGCCGCGACCGCCAGGTCCCAGCGCCTCCGCAGCGCGCCGACCAAGGCGATGAGCACCACGGCCGCCGCCAGCGAGTAGACGGTGATCTCGTCCAGCGCCCGCCACGCCTCACCGGCCTGGGCCGCGTCGACCTGATCCGCGCCGCGCAACGCGGCGTTCTCCAGCGCCTGACCCGTCACCGTCCACACGGCCAGCACGTAGACCAGAACCGCGACCCCGGACGCCGCGACCGCGATCACCGCCCACCGCCGGGACCGGATCGGTGCCACGACCTGCTCAGGTCGGCGGTCGGACTCTTCCTCCGATGCCACGCCCGCACTCCCCACCACGACGATCAGAGGTCCATCATGGAGCGGCGCGGTGCCCACCGCCCGGTGTGGCGACGAAGCGATCGCCGGACGGTGTACCCGCCTCGGCGGGAAGCCCGGTCGCGACTGCGGAAGGGTGCCTGTCCAGTCGTCGGTGCAGGTCGGAACCTTGGAGCGCGGCGGCTCGGGTGACGCGAGGTCTTCGCAGCGTGCCCATGATCCGCTCCCGGCGCGGTCGGAGGCGGCGCGATCTGGGAGTGCAGTGACGGTACGTCCGCCGGCCGTTCCCGGCGAGCTCCTCGGGCACGAGACCACGTCCGGCCGTGTCGACGAGTACACGTTCGGACCTAATCCTGCTCGTGGACCGGTGCCGGAGTTTGGTCACCCCGTTGCCGGGCATCTTCCCCGACATGGGCGCGAATCGCCGCGGTGAACCCAGGAGCGGCGCGGAACGCGAACCAGGACTGCCACTGAGGCGAGCCGCCGGTGATGAACACTCCCGGGTGGCGGCAACCCTGACGTCCGCGTTCCGCGAGGACCCGCTGTTCGCGTGGCTCTTCCCGGACCCGGCAACACGCCCGCGCCGCTCGGCGGAGTTCCTCGAGGCGATCGTCGAGTCGACCGCCGGCCACGGTGGACTCGTGATGGTCTCACCCGACTACGAGTGCGCCTACCTGGCGTACCCACCCGGCTGGCACGGCGAATCCGCCGAGGACAACGCCCTCGACCGTCCGGGGCTACGTGACCGGTCCGAGGCCGTGGGAACGCTGACGCGGCTGTTGGGGCAACGCCGTCGCGGCCTGCCACCCCACCTCTACTGCACCTATATCGGCACCAGGCCCGAAGCGCAGGGCCAGGGCAGGGGCCGGGAACTGATGGCGGGCTTCGCGTCCTGGTGCGACGCCAACGCCGTCGGCTTCTACGCCGAGGCGACCTCGCCGAGAAGCCTGGCGCTGTACGAGCGCGTCGGGCTCCCGCGGCTCGGCGACCCGATAACCCTGCCGGGCGGACCTCATCTCCAACCGGTCTGGCGCAGCCCCGCGGATCCCAGGACCCGGCCGCGCCCGCAGTGACCGTGTTGTCGGTGTATGCCTCCGGGGAGGTCCGCACTGGTCACCCTGGCAGTCGCTCAGGCGCTGCTGGGGTTCACCTCGGAGGCCCGGTGGCTGCGGTTCCTGCCCGTCCGGATGCCCGGCGCGTTCCGGTACCTGCCCGGCCACTCCGGCTACAACCGCCGCCTGCGCAGCGCGTTACCCCTGGTCAAGCAGGTCATGCGCCTGGTGCGGCCGACACCGACCCAGGGAGCGACACCACCTGGATCGTCGACTCCACCCCGGTCGAATGCGGCCGCTCCCTGCCCGACCGTGAAGCGCTCGGAACGGGGCGGCTGGGCGAAGTACGGCTTCTGCCGCTCCCACTCGCGCTGGTTCCGGGGACAACCGGACCCCGCATCCCGGCGGGCCGCATCGCCCAACGCCTCCTGGCCCTGACCGCCGCCATCTGGCACAACCGGGCCACCGGCCGGCCCGTCACCCGGTCCCCGACCGCCTACGACAACTGAACCGAGTTATGCATCACTCGTCCAGCGGTGGCGCGGCCCGAACGTCAGCCGCAGGCCGCGCACGGCGAGGCTGAGCAGCGGCCGGCGGGGGAGCAGCCAGGCCAGCGGGCCCTTCGGGTCGATGTGCCAGGCGGCGCGGACCGGCGTGACGCGGCCCGTGGCGCGCAGGGGCGTGCGGGCCAGGCCGGCGCCGAACGCCTGCCACGTCGACCCCGCCACCGGCAGCCGCACCCCGAACCGGGACGGCCGCGCCCGGACCGAGGCGATGGGCCCGCGGTCGTCCCGGGCCGAGGCGACCCACCCCGGACCCCAGTCGAACCCGGCCCGCTGCTTCGGGATGCCCCACAGCTCCCGCCCACCCGCCTGTGACGCCGGGCTGTCCACCCAGATGCGCGGGATCGACACCCCGACCCGCCACCCGTCCCGCACCACCACGGCCGCCACCACCTCGTGGTAGGCCATCCCGGGCGGCCGGTAGTCCACGAACGCCACCCCGACCACCGCCCACCCGAACACCGTCACCACCCGCACCGGCAACCCCGGCACCGCCGCCGCCCGCACCAACCACACCGCCACACACGCCCGGCCGTGCAGCACCCAGGGTTCCGGTGGATAGCTCATCGAACGCCCAAGCCCCGGCGAGGGCGCCTCGGTGGTGCCGGGGTGGGGGCGGGCTCGGTGGTGAGGCCGGTGTAGGCGGCGAGCCAGCCCGTGGCGCGGTAGTCGCCGCGGCGGGTGAAGACGGCCACCCCGGTCTCGTTGTCGTCCTCTTCCGACGGCGGGTACGCGATCGTGGCGGAGGTGGTCGGCGCGGTCCAGGTCCGGCCGCGCCAGGCGATCGCGGAAGCGCCCGTGCCGCCGGTGACGGTGGCGTTGTCGGCGTGCGCGGCCAGGGTGTGGTTGGTGGTGCGTTCGCGCAGCAGCGCCGTGTAGCCGGCGTGGTCGAGAACGCAGCCCGCCGGGGAACGCCCCGGCGGCCAGTCCGGGGCGCGGACACCCCGGGCGACCGCCGAGCGCCACAGGTCCGGCACCACCTCCCGGAGGTGGGCGCGGGTCGCCATCTCCTCGCACATCCACAGCAACCGGCCCGCGCCCCGGCCCGGCGCGAGCGCACGCCAGCGGACGCGGTGGTCCAGGTCGGCGGCCACCACGGCGATCCACGGGTGCACGGTGCCCAGCACGCCCTGCGCGGCCAGCCACGCCAGGAACCTCGGCGCCTGCTCGTACACCGGGTGCAGGGTCGACATCGGGATGCCGCCCGCCACCCGCCGCTTGCCGTCGAACAGGTGCGGCGAGCGTGCCGCGAGCAGCAGCGCCGCCCACGCCAGGTCGCCGGGCGCGGTGGTCGTCTGCGAGCCCAGGCCCTTGACCGACGTCGTGTTCGTGATCTGCGACGTCCTGCCGCCCGCCTTGATCACCGTGGCCACGGCCGGCCGCACCGGTTCCGGCACCGGGATGCCCGCCAGGTCCCGCACCGCGACCGACAGCACGAGGCTGAGCGCGTTCTCCGCCTCGTCCGGGTCGTGCGGCACGGGCAGCAGGCCGAGCGTGCGGCGCAACCGGTGCCCGGTGTGGGTCGACACCATCATCCGCGCGGTCAACCGGCCCAGCTCGGTGATCGCCAGCCTGCCGTCGACCGCGGTCAGGTGGCCCTCGTCCACCAGGAACGACACGGCCTCCTGCACCGGCTCCACGTCGTCGTCACCCTGCGCGTGCGCCAACGTCTCGACCCACCACGCCTGCGCGTCGTCCACCGTGCCGATCCGACCCTGGAGCACCTCGGCCAGCACGTGGTCGGGCAGCGAGTCGCGGATCCGCGAGTAGACCGAGTACCCGGCCACCAGCCGGGTCTGCCAGTCCGCGCGCTGGGTCTCGTCGACGATCAGGTACGACCAGCCCTCCGTCTCGCCCGCGCCGACGCGTCCGGCCCGGCCGAACATCTGCAACACGGTGGACGTGTCGATCGGCTCGCCGCCGATGCCGACGTCCCGGACGATCACCGCCCGCGCGGGCAGGTTCACACCCGCCGCGACGGTGGACGTGGCGACCAGGACGTCCGCCTCACGGGCGCGGAAGGCGCGTTCGGCGGCGTGCTTGTGCTCGTAGTCGGCGTAGTGCAGGCGGACGCCGACCTCCGCGCACGCCTTGGTGAGTCCGTCGACGTCGTCGGCGGCGACGGTGTGCACGGGCGCGCCCCGGTCGGCGGCGATCGCCATCGCGGTGGAGCGGACGTTGCGCTTGGAGCCGCAGAACACCAGCACGCTGCCGCCCTCGGCGGTGTGGCGGTGGGTCAGGTCGAGCACGACCTGTTCCCGCAGCCGGTTGTTCGCGGTGAAGCCGGAGGCGGCCGGGATCGTCGGCAGCTGCCAGGTGACCTTCGAGGGCCGCCAGGTCGTGGCCACGAGGTCGGCTTCCAGCCATTCGGCGACCTCGGCGGCGTTGGACACGGTTGCCGAGAGCCCGACGATCCGGACCGGCGAGTCGGTGCCGCGCACCCGGGCCAGCAGGGCTTCCAGCAGCGCGCCGCGATGGGGGCTGCCGAGCAGGTGGATCTCGTCCACGACCAGGCAGCCGACTTCGCCCAGCGCGGCCTGCAGGGAGCCGGCGCGGCAGATCGCCTCGAACTTCTCCGTGGTGGCGACCCAGAGGTCGGCCGCTTTGACGGCTTCGACGTCCACGGCGTACTCGCCGGAGAGGCGTTCGACGCGCAGGCCCTCGGTGCGCCAGCTCTCCAGTTCGCGGTCGAGCTCGTCGGTGAGGGAGCGTTGGGGTACGAGCCAGGCGGCCTTGCGGCCCTCGTGCAGGATCGCCTTCAGCACGGCCAGCATGCCCATCGCCGTCTTGCCCGCGCCGGTCGGCGCGGTGATCAACAGGTGGGAGTCGCCGTCCACCAGGTGGGGTGCCGCCTGGGCCTGGGCGGGGTTGAGGACGGGGAAGGGCAGGAACCGCGCCCAGTCGGCGGGCACGAACCGCTCGACCGGGACGGGGTCGGGGACGGTGTCGGCGTCGACCGGTTCGTGCAGGTCCCACACCATCTCGAAGGCCAGCCGAGCCGCCCGCGCACCCTCGCCGACCACCGACTCGCACCGCTCCGGCACCACGCCGCCGACGTCGGACAGCCAGGCGGTGGCGGCGGTCGCGGACACTTCCTCCTGCTCCAGCCAGTGCCGAACGGCCCGGAACGGCACCCCTGCTGCGGCCAGCCGTTCCCGCACCGCGTCAAATTCGGACAAAGCGGGCAAAACGACTCGCGCGTCCACCCCGGTCGGCACCTCGGGCACATCGAACCCGGGGTCGACCGTCTTGCACCACCACACGGGCCGCGACTCCCGCGCCGCCACCGCCGGCGGCAACACGGGCGCCGACGCCACCCGAGCCGCCGACGCCACCTCCGAACCGCTGAGGATCGACCGGATCCGAGCCGCCATCGCGACCGTGGAAACCCGCCTCACCGGCCGCGCCACCGCCGACCCCTCGGCCTCCGCTGGCCCACGACCCGCGGTTTCCGCCGCTGAGACCTGCGACTCCACCCCCGCTTCCGCCGCGTTCGCCCCGACCGCCGGCTCGCCACCCCCGGGCCCACCCCGCGACCCCACCCCACCCCGCGCCCCGGCCGGCATCCCCGAATCCGCACCGACCCTGGACCCGGGCCGCCGCGACCCGCGCCCTGTTGGCCCGCGCCCGGCCGACCCCGAATCCGCCACGACCCGCCGCCGCGAACCGGGCTCCAACGGCAGGTCCGGCGCGATCTCGGGCACGTCGGCCTCGGCACCCCGCGCGGCGGCGGCAGGCGCAGCGGCGGCGGGGGCAGCGGCAGCAGGCGCAGCGGCGGCGGGGGTGGTGGCAGCAGGCGCAGCGGCGGCGGGGGTGGTGGCAGCAGGCGCAGCGGCGGCGGGGGTCGGGGTGGTGGGTGGGCGGGTGGCGCGGGACTGGCGGGCCAGGGCGTCCAGTTGGGCGTCTTCGGCGAGGCGGCGGGAGACGGCGTCCGGGCGCAGGTCGCCCAGGACGGAGCGTTGGGCGAGCTTGAGCTCCCGCAGCGTGAACGACGCGGGGCACGTGGGGCAGGCCACGGCGGCCTGGAGCTGTTGCCGGCCGCGGTCGGGGTGGGCGCGGTACAGGCCGTGGAGTTCGCCGTCGCACTTCGGGCACCGGCGGTCGATCGGGAGCGGGGAGAGCTGCCAGCCCGGCTCGGCGTACCGGGCGATCGCGGGCTCCGGGCGGACGCCCCACCTGGCTTCCACGACTCCGGCGACCGAGGTGTCCACCACCGGCGACCCGTGCTCCACTCGTCGCCTCCCGTCCCGGTCGCCGCGGTCGTCGGCACCCCCTGGCGGCCGAACGCGCGGCCGTCGTGATGCTATGCCGGGCCGCGGTCGGGCGGCCCTTGTGGTGATGGAGCGGGGCTGGTCGGCGCTCCGTCATTCCAACCGAGGTACGAGAACAGTGTTTCCGTACATGTCCCGGCCATGATCACCCGATCGTGTTCAGCAGCGGATGTGCTCCTCCTCCGTCAGCGACCCGTGGTGCCCGCCCAAGGTAGTCAGTCCCGGCCCGACCGTCGACTCCGAACCCGGCCGAAACCCGGCCGGCACCGGCGGCACCACGTCGGCCGGCGATCCGGGGCACGAGCGGGTCCGTGGCACCCACCCCGGGCCGCCGGGCAGGATCACCACCGTGACCACCGAACGGATCGGCCCACCGCTGCGCGGCGACGAACGGGAGACGCTGCGCGCCTTCCTCGACTACCACCGCGCCACCCTGGCCCTGAAGTGCGACGGCCTGTCCACCGAGGAGCTGCGCCAACGCTCCATGCCGCCGTCCACCCTCACCCTGCTGGGCCTGGTCCGGCACATGGCCGAGGTGGAGCGCACGTGGTTCCGCCGGGTGATCAACCACGAGGACGTCCCGCTGGTGTGGTCGCCCGACGGCGACTTCCAGGTCGCCTACGACGCCTCCGCCGCCACCAGGTCCGAGGCGTTCGCGGCCTGGCAGGAGGAGGTCGAGCACTCCCGCCGCATCGAGCGCGAGGCCGAGTCGCTCGACGTCACCGGCCACCACGAGCGCTGGGGCGAGGACGTCTCGCTGCGCCTGGTCATGCTCCACCTGATCCACGAGTACGCCCGGCACAACGGCCACGCCGACCTCCTGCGCGAAGGCATCGACGGCACGGTCGGCGCGTGAGCGCGGCAGGTCAGTCGTGGGCCGGGCGCGGCACGAAGCGGCCGACCAGCTCCACCAACCCGGCCGCCACCGCGCCGACCGCCAGCCCCACCAGCAGCCGCTGCGGCGTCACGTCCAGCAGGAACACGTCCCTCGCCAGCACGGGCACCGCCAGGATCACCACCGCCGCCGACGCCAGGCCCGCCAGCAACGCCACCTTCCACCCCGCCAACGGCCGTGCGAGCACCGACAACGTCCACAGCGACGCCACCAGCACCACCACCGTCGCCACGGTCTGGCCGCCCGCCCGTCCTCCGGTCGGGTCGAGCGCACGGATCGCCAGGTCGCCCCCGAACGCGGCCAGCCCGATCACCACGCCCGTGGGCGCGGCCAGCCGCAGCACCCGGCCCAGGAAACCGGGCACGTAACGGCGTCGGTTGGGCCCCAGGGCGAGCACGAAACCCGGGATGCCGATGGTCAACGCCGAGATCATGGTGAGCTGGATCGGCGCGAGCGGGTAGGCGATGCCGCTGACCAGCACGACCAGCGCCAGCACCAGCGAGTACGCGTTCTTCACCAGGAACAGGTTCGCCGCGCGCTCGATGTTGGCGATCACCCGCCGACCCTCCGCGACCACGTCCGGCAGGTGCGCGAACCGGCTGTCCAGCAGCACGAGCTGGGCCACCGCCCTGGTCGCGGCCGCGCCGTTGCCCATCGCCACGCCGATGTCGGCGTCCTTGAGCGCCATCGCGTCGTTCACGCCGTCGCCGGTCATCGCCACGACGTGCCCGCGCCGCCGCAACGCGCCCACCATCGCCCGCTTCTGCTGCGGCGTGACGCGGCCGTACACGGCGGAGGTCTCCAGCACGTCGGCCAGCGCCTCGGGATCCTCGGGCAACGTGCGGGCGTCCACCGCCTCGTCCGCCGCCGAGATGCCGGGCACGCCGACCGCCACCGCCACCGCGCCGACCGTGCGCGGGTTGTCGCCGGAGATCACCCGCAGCGCCACGCCCTGCTCGGCGAAGTACCGCAGCGTGTCGGCGGCGTCGTCGCGGACCCGTTCGGCGAGCACGACCAGCCCGCGGGCGGTGAGGCCGGCGGGCAGCGCCGTGCCGTCGCCGGGGGAGTCGGCGCGGGCGAGGACGAGCACGCGGTTGCCCCGAGCGGCGAGGTCGGCGGCCGGGTCGGACAGCGGCCCGCCGCGGGGGAACACCATCTCCGGCGCGCCCAGCACCCACGTGCCGTGGCCGTCGGTGTCCACCGAGGACCACTTGCGGCTCGACGAGAACGGCACGCCGCCGGTGCGCCGCCAGGTGGCGGAGGTGAACCGCTCGGCCAGCGCGGCGGAGGTGGCGTTCACGTCGGGCGCCGTGGCCAGCAGCGCCAGGGCCTCGTGCAGGTCGTCGTGCGGGCCGTCCGCGACGAGCCGGTCGAACACGATGTCGCCGTGCGTGAGCGTGCCGGTCTTGTCGAGGCAGACGACGTCCACCCGGGCCAGCACCTCCACCGCGGGCAGCTCCTGCACCAGGGTCTGCTCGCGCGCGAGGGTCACCGCGGCGATCATGAACGCCAGGCTGGTCAGCAGCACCAGCCCTTCGGGGACCATGCCGACCAGCGCCGCGACCGCGCCGGTCATCGCCTCCTGCCAGTCGTCGGTGTCGGGGCTGCGCAGTTGGCTCCACAGCAGCAGCGGACCGACCACGAGCATCATCAGCGAGATCCACCGCAGCAGCTTGTTCGTGCCCGCGACCAGCTCCGACCGCACGACGGTGAACCGGCGGGCCTCGGCGGTGAGCCGGGTCGTGTAGGCGTCCGCGCCGACCGCCGTGGCCCGGAACCGGCCGGAGCCCGCGACCACGATCGACCCGGACCGCACCTCGTCGCCGACGGCCTTGTGCACGGGGTCGGACTCGCCGGTCAGCAGCGACTCGTCCACTTCGAGGCCGTCGGCCGCGGTAACCTCGCCGTCGGCGACGACCTGGTCGCCGGTGCGCAGGCCGATCAGGTCGTCGGCCACCACGTCGCCGACGTCGACCTCGGAGGTCACCCCGTCGCGCGTCACCCGGGCGCGGGGCGCGTTGAGCACGGCGAGCCGGTCGAGGGTGCGCTTGGCGCGCAGCTCCTGCACCACCCCGATCGCCGTGTTGGCGACCACCACCAGCCCGAACAGGCCGTTCTGCCAGCGCCCGGTGGCCAGGACGACTCCGAACAACGCGGTCAGCAGCCCGTTGAACGGGGTGATGACGTTCGCCCGGACGATCTGGCCCGTGCCGCGGCTGGTGCGCGACCGCACGGCGTTCGTCCGCCCGTCGGCGACGCGCCGCGCGACCTCCGCCGAGGTCAGCCCCGACGGCCGCTCCTCCCGCACGCCGGCGACCTCGGACACGGCGACCTCCCACGCCCATGGTCACCTGCCGCCGCGATTTCCGCCATCAGGGGGACGACAGCGCCTTGATGGCCCGGCGTTCGTCCGCAACGGCCCCATGGACCTGCTCGCGCGGGCGTTCCACGCCGCCACCCGCACCGGCCGCCGGCCCCGGCTCGCCCTCCGAGGACGCGCTCCGCCTGCCGGAACCCTGGGCCGCCTCCGAGCAGCCCACAACCACCGGGGAACGCCCGCGGCAGCCGCCGTTCACCCGACCGCGCTCGAGTTTCGGACCCCGGTGATCACGGCTAGCGTCGGTGCCATGCCGTCGACCGAGCGCCCCGCGGACGACCTCGACCTCCTGGACGCCTACTGGCGTGCGGCCAACTACCTCTCCGTCGGGCAGATCTACCTGCTCGACAACCCGCTGCTGCGCGAACCGCTGCGCGCCGAGCACGTCAAGCCGCGCCTGCTCGGCCACTGGGGCACGACCCCCGGCCTGAACCTGCTCTACGCGCACCTGAACCGGGCCATCCGGCACCGCGACCTCAACGCGCTCTTCGTCACCGGACCAGGCCACGGCGGACCGGGCCTCGTCGCCAACGCCTACCTCGAAGGCACCTACAGCGAGGTGTACTCGGGCATCGGCGAGGACGAGGACGGCCTGCGCGCCCTGTTCCGCCAGTTCTCCTTCCCCGGCGGCATCCCGAGCCACGTCGCGCCGGAGACGCCCGGCTCGATCCACGAGGGCGGCGAGCTGGGCTACGCCCTGCTGCACGCGTACGGGGCCGTGTTCGACAACCCCGACCTGCTGGCGGTGTGCGTGGTCGGCGACGGCGAGGCGGAGACCGGGCCGCTGGCCGCCAGTTGGCACTCCAACAAGTTCCTCGACCCCACGCGCGACGGCGTGGTGCTGCCCGTGCTGCACCTCAACGGCTACAAGATCGCCAACCCGACCGTGCTGGCGCGCATCCCGGACGACGAGCTCGCGTCGCTGCTGCGCGGCTACGGCCACACACCGCACTTCGTCGTCGGCGACGAGCCCAAGGCCGTGCACGAACAACTGGCGTCCACATTGGACACGGTGCTGGACGACATCGCCGAGATGAAGCGGTCGACGCGGCGGCCGCCGTGGCCGGTGATCGTGCTGCGCACCCCGAAGGGCTGGACCGGGCCGCGCGAGGTGGACGGCCACCCGGTCGAGGGCACGTTCCGCGCGCACCAGGTGCCGCTCGCCGCCACCCGCACCGACGCGGGCCACCGCGCGCGGCTGGAGGAGTGGCTGCGCGGCTACCGGCCCGAGGAGCTGTTCGACGACAACGGCCGGCTCGTGCCCGAGCTGCGCGCCCTCGCGCCGACCGGCGACCGGCGGATGAGCGCCAACCCCCACACCAACGGCGGGCGGCTGCTGCGGGACCTGCGGATGCCCGACTTCCGCGAGCACGCCGTGCCCGTCGAGCGACCCGCCGTCGAGAGCAGCGAGGCGACCAGGGCGTTGGGCGCGTTCCTGCGCGACGTGGTGCGCCGCAACCCGGACAACTTCCTGGTCATGGGCCCCGACGAGGTGGCGTCGAACCGGCTGTCGGCCCTGTTCGACGTCACGGGCCGCAAGTGGGCCGCCGAGACGGTGCCCGGCGACGAGCACCTCGCGCCGGACGGCCGCGTGCTGGAGGTGCTGTCGGAGCACCTGTGCCAGGGCTGGCTGGAGGGCTACCTCCTCACCGGCAGGCACGGCCTGTTCACCAGCTATGAGGCGTTCATCCACATCGTGGACTCGATGCTCAACCAGCACGCCAAGTGGCTCAAGACGACGCGGAAGATCCCGTGGCGCGCGCCGCTGGCGTCGTTGAACTACCTGCTGTCCTCGCACGTGTGGCGGCAGGACCACAACGGGTTCAGCCACCAGGACCCCGGCTTCCTCGACCACGTGGTGAACAAGAAGGCCGAGATCGTCCGCGTCTACCTGCCGCCGGACACCAACACGCTGCTGTCGGTCGCCGACCACTGCCTGCGCAGCAGGCACTACGTGAACGTGATCGTGGCGGGCAAGCAGCCCGCGCTGACCTACCTGGACATGCCGGACGCGATCGCGCACTGCACGCGCGGCCTGGGCATCTGGGACTGGGCGGGCACCACCGAGGGCGAGCCGGACGTGGTGCTGGCGTGCGCGGGCGACATCCCGACGCTGGAGACCCTGGCCGCGGCGAAGCTGCTGCGCGAGCACCTGCCCGAGCTGAAGGTGCGCGTGGTCAACGTGGTGGACCTCATGCGCCTGCAACCGGACACCGAGCACCCGCACGGCCTGTCCGACCGCGACTTCGACGCGCTGTTCACCGCGGACAAACCGGTGATCTTCGCCTTCCACGGCTACCCGTGGCTCATCCACCGCCTCACCTACCGCCGCGCCAACCACGCGAACCTGCACGTGCGCGGTTACAAGGAGGAGGGCACGACCACCACGCCGTTCGACATGGTGATGCTCAACGACCTCGACCGGTTCCACCTGGTCATGGACGTGATCGACCGGGTGCCGTCGCTGGGCGGCGCGGCGGCGTCGTTGCGGCAGCGCATGGCCGACGCCCGGCTCGCCGCGCTCCAGTACACCCGCGAGCACGGCGAGGACGACCCGGCGATCGCCGGGTGGACGTGGAGCTGACGTGCGGGTGCTGGTGGTCAACGCGGGCTCGTCCAGCCTGAAGCTGCGGCTGCTGTCGGCCGACGACGAGGTGGAGCGCTCCGCCGACGTCGAGCCCGACCCCGACCGGTTGGGCGACGTGCTGGCGGACTGGCCCACCCCGGACGCCGTCGGCCACCGCGTGGTGCACGGCGGCACCCGCTTCACCGACCCCGTCGTGCTGGACGACCTGGTGCGGCAGGCGCTGGTCGACCTCACCGCGCTCGCCCCGCTGCACCAGCCGAAGTCGTTGGCGGGCCTGGACGCGGTGCACCGGCTGCTGCCGGACGTGCTGGCGGTCGCGTGCTTCGACACCGCGTTCCACACCACGATCCCCGCGGCGGCGGCCACGTACGCCGTGCCGCGGCGGTGGCGGGACCGGTACGCGATCCGCCGTTACGGCTTCCACGGCCTGTCGCACGCCTACTGCGCGCGGCGCGTCGCCGAACTGGTGTCGCCCGGCCCGCGGGTCGTCACCTGCCACCTGGGCGCGGGCGCGTCGCTGGCCGCGGTCGAGGACGGCCGCAGCGTCGACACCACCATGGGCTTCACCCCGTTGGAGGGCTTGGTGATGGCGACCAGGTCGGGCACGGTCGACCCCGGGCTGGTGCTGTGGCTGGAGGAGCACGAGAAGCTGTCGCCGCACGAGGTCGCGACCGCGCTGGAACGGGAGTCCGGGCTCACCGCGCTGGCCGGCACCGGCGACCTGCGCGAGATCGACGCGGCGGCGGCCGGCGGCGACCCGGACGCCGTGCTGGCCCTGGACGTCTACACGCACCGGTTGGTGGGCGGCGTCGCCGCGATGGCCGCCGCGCTGGGCGGGCTGGACGTCCTCGCGTTCACCGGCGGCGTCGGCGAGAAGTCGGCCACGGTGCGGCGGCGGGCCGCGCAACGGTTGGCGTTCCTGGGTGTCGCGGTCGACGAAGAGCGCAACGAGCAGGTGGACGGTGACGCGGACATCACCGGGCCCGGCGCGGCGGCGCGGACCCTCGTCGTCACCGCCCGCGAAGACCTGGAGATCGCGCGCGGCACGCGTGCCGCTCTCCGCGCCTGACCGCAATAGTGCGGGTGCGGTGCGTTTTCCTCGCCGTTGAGCGGATTGACACACCCCGTCGAGCCGGTGTTACGTGGCTCATCGCGTCCTGCGAAGGGGTGGGGGATGCCGGAACCGGGGGGACACTGGAGTTCCCGTTTTCGCTTGGTGCTCATCGCGATCATGCTGCTCCTCGGCATCGCGGTGACCATGGTGTCCACCATCCTGGTCACCGAGGTGGACAAGTCCTGGACGGCCGGCTCCGTGACCCGAGGTGTGCTCAGCGCGGTGCTGGTGCTGTTCTCCGGCGTCTACGTCAACCTGATGCTGGCCGGGATCGTCAAGGTCTGGCGCGACCCGGGGGCGGCGAACCGCTCCCTGGACAAGACGATCCGGGACGTCCGCGGCTGGTTGGGCGAGAAGACCAAGTGGATCGGGATCGCGCTGACCGTGGCCGCGATCGTCGCCACCGGCGTCGCCATGCGGCCGTCGCCACCGCCCGACACCGGCCTCGAAGAGGGCAAGCTGGTGATCATGACGGCGTTCGACGAGAGCGCGAACGACCCGCGCTTGATGCTCATCAAGCTGTGGAACCAGTTGCACCCGGCCAACCAGGTCGAGATCGTGTTCGTGTCCGGCGAACCCGACCAGCAGAACGCCCGGATGGTCAACGACGCCGAACCCGACGGCGCGCACGAGGCCGACGTGTACGTGCTCGACCTCGTGTGGATGGCGCAGTTCCGGGAGGAGGGCTACATCCGCGAGCTGGACCGGTCGACCCTGGCGGGGCTGGAGGACTTCGTGCCCAAGGTGCTCGGCACGTGCGTCCACGAGGGGAAGCTGTGGTGCCTGCCGCTCAACACCGACGTCGGCCTGCTGTACTACCGCACCGACCTGCCGCTCGCGGTCAAGCCCCCGACGAAGTGGGAGCAGTACTTCGGCGCGGAGGCGGCGGCAGCGGCGGCCGGCACGCCCCAGGTCGCCGCGGCGAACGCGGCACCGCTGGCCAACGAGGAGATCCTCACCGTCATGGCGCTGGAGGCCATGTGGGCGGCGGGCGGCAAGGCGTTCGGGGAGAACGGGGACGTCGCCCAGAACGAGGACAAGACCAGCGTGCGGCTCGGGGCCGGTGACGAGATCGGCCTGCGCGAGCTGACCGCCGCCGCCCACGACGACCGGATCGTGGTGAGCGCCGAGGCCCGGTCGACCACGGACGACGTGGCGGTCCGCACGTTCGCCGACGGGCGCACGCTCTACATGCGCAACTGGCCGGTCGCCCGCGACGGGCTGCGCGACCGGGTCGAGTTCGGCGTCGCCGCGCTGCCGACCGCCGGCGTGCTCGGCGGCCAGAACCTGGCGATCCGGGCGGGGACGGGCAAGCCGCGGGCCGCGCAGGCTTTGGTCGACTTCCTGACCAGCGCCGCCAGCCAGCTGATCCTGTCCGAGGTCGGTGGCTTCGCGCCCACCAGGCAGTCCGCCTACGACAACGCCAAGCGGCGCGACATGCAGGAGCTGCGCTCGGCCCTGGGCAACGCGCGCCTGCGACCCGTGACACCGCACTACGTGGAGTTCAGCCAGGTGTTCCGGGACGGCGTCGCCGAAGCGATCAACGACCGCAGCGGACGGCTGAAACCGGAGACGCTCCAGCGGTTGGCGAAGATCCTCAACCAGTGACCGGGCCGCCGACCGGCCTGCCGTCGCCGATGAACGGGTTGCGGCGGAAGACGAACCACGCGTACCACAGCAGCGCGAGGAACACCGCCGCGCCGCCGAACACCAGCACGCGCAGCTCGACCGGCGGCCGCGACACCAGGCTCAGCCCGACCGACAGCGCCGTCGTGCCCAGGCCAGTGCCGCACAACAGGCCGGTGGCCAGGTGGTAGGCCGGGCGGGAGTGCAGGTTCAGCCGCCACTCGTTGCGGCCGCGCACCCAGCTCTCCCAGTGCAGCACGTCCGACGCGGGCAGCGCGGAGCCCGACGGCACGTCGTCGGTCGGCCGCAGCAGGGCGTTCACCTTCCGCTCCAGCTCCCACAGGAACCACCGCGCCCGGCCCAGCCGCTGCACCTCGCCGAACCAGACGAACCACACGAACACCAGCAGCACCGGCGACAGGGCCAGGATGCCGGTCCGCACCGGCACGTTCGACCACGACGCCAGCAGCCCCGAGTAGATCACCGCGATCGCGGCCAACCCGTACGTCATCACGGTCTGCTGCGTCGACACCGCCGCCACCAGCTCGGCGCGGATGGCGTTGTACTCGCCGAGCAGGAACGCGAGCCGCGCCTGGGCCCGGTCGACGAACGGCTCCGGACGGCGTGACTTCCACGGACCCACGGCAGCTCCCCGGTGATCAGGCGACGGTGTCGAGGGCGGCCAGTCGCGAGCGGACCTCGAGCACCTCGGCGGTGCGGTGTTGCGAGTGGTACAGCTCCAGCGCCTGCTGCCAGGCCTCACGCGCTTGCTCGACCTGGCCCAGCGCGAGGTGCGCCTGCGCCAACAGGTCCAGCGTGTCGGCCTCCTCGCCGCGGTCGTTCAGGCTGCGCAGCACGGCGATCGCCTCGCGGAAGTGCTCGACCGCCCGCGCGTGGTCGCCGGTGCGGTGGGCGATGTGGCCGACGCTGCTCAGCGTGTACGCCTCGCCGTCGGCGTAACCGATCCGCCGGTGCAGGTCCAGCGCGGCCGTGCAGTACCGCGCGGCACGGGTCAGGTCGCCGAGCACCGCGTGGTACCAGCCGACGGAGTTGAGCACGTTCGCCTCGCGGGTCTGGTCGGCCAGCCCCCGGTAGAGCTCCAACGCCTCGTAGGCGTGCTCCAGCGCCCGCTCGCTGTCGCCCTGCTGGTCCCACGCGGCGGCGAACGCCTCGTGCGTGCGCGCCTGGCCCGCGACGTCACCGGCCCGGTGGAACTCCTCCAACGCCCGGTGCAGGTGCCGCAGCCCGTCGCGGTGCTCGCCGACGTCCAGCAGCGCCACGCCGAGCCGCCGGTGCGCGCGGGCCCGGTCGGCCGGGTCGTCCAGGTGCTCGACCGCGGCCACGGCGGTGCGCCACGTGGTGAGGTTGTCCCGGCGGCGGCGCTGCCGGTAGTGGAACGTGTGCAGCGCCCAGCCGAGCCGCCACGTCGTCGGGTGCCACCCGTGCCGCGCGGCCAGTTGCTGCGCCTGCATCAGGTTGGCGTGCTCGACCTCGAACCACGCCACCGCCCGGTCCAGGTCCGGCAGCGGGTGCGGCGTGACGCCGGTGAGCGGGTCGGCGAGCTCGATCGGCGGCCGGTACGGGTCGAGCACCCGGTCACCGGAGTACGCGGTGTGCAGGTAGAAGTCCAGCAGCCGGGCCGACGCCTCGTGGCGCACCGGTTCGGCCAGGTCGCGCGCCGCCTGCTCGGCCGCGTACAGCCGCACCAGGTCGTGCATCCGGTAGCGGCCCGGGGTGTGCTCCTGGACCAGGCTCTCCGCCTCCAGGTCGCGCAGTCGCACCCGCGCTTCGGCGGTGGACGTGCCGATGAGCGCCGCCGCGGCCGGCAACCCGATGTCCGGACCCGGCGCGAGGCCCAAGAGCCCGAACGCGGTGGCGGTGCGCTCGGCCAACGCCCGGTAGGACCAGGAGAACACGGCCCGCAGGTTGGCCTCGGCGTCGTCGATGTTGAGCGCGTCCAACCGGCTCGCGTGGTCGCGCAGCTCGTCGGCCAGGCTCGCCAACGAGAACTCGGGGTGGCTGGTCGCGCGGGCCGCCACGATGCCCAACGCCAGCGGCAGGCCCGCGCAGAACCCGACCAGCTCGTCCACCGCGGCCGGCTCGGCGGCCAGCCGGTCCGCGCCCAGGTGCCGGGCCAGCAGGTTGCGCGCCTCGTCGTCCGGCAGCACGTCCAGGTCGATCTGGTGCGCGCCGTGCGCGGTGACCAGGCGGGTCAGCCTGCGGCGGCTGGTGATCAGCACCGTGCACGTGGGGCTGCCCGGCAGCAGCGGCACGACCTGGGCGGTGTCGCGGGCGTTGTCCAGCACGACCAGCACCCGCCGGCCGGCGATCACGCTGCGGTACAGGCCGGCCTGCGCCTGCGGGTCGGCGGGGATGGTGGCCGGCGCGACGCCCATGGCCTCCAGGAAGCCGCGCACGGCCGCTTCCGGCGGCACCGGCGAGCCGGTCGGGTCGAAACCGCGCAGGTCGACGTGCAACTGGCCGTCCGGGAACAGGTGCAGGTTGCGGTGCGCCCAGTGCAGCGCCAACCACGTCTTGCCGATGCCGCCCGCGCCGCTGATCGCGGAGATCACCACGGCCGCGGGCTGCGCCGCGAGCGCCCTCGTGACGTGCTCCAACTCCCGCTCGCGACCGGCGAACCGGGCCGGGGGAGCGGGCAGCTGCCGCGCCACCGGCTCGTCCTGCGGCCCTTCCGCGGTGGCCATCGCCCACAACCGGTGCAGCTCGACCAGCTCCGCCTTCGTCGCGCCGCACGCGCGGGCGATCCGGGCCACCACCTCGAAGTGCTCGGGCACGGCCGAGCCCTGGCAGTAGCGGTGCAGGCCGGAGCTGCTCAGCCCGGTGCGCTCGCCCAACGCCCGGTAGCTCCGCCCGCTGCGCCCCTTCAGCTCGCCGAGCGCGCGTGCGAACACCTCCACGTGCGCCGATAACGCCATTCCCCCGCCCCCTCGATCACCCAGCGTCCCACAGCCCGTCCCACCGGTCCACGTCATCGCAGCTCACGGTGCCCACCCTGTCCCAGCGTCCCGCACCCCTCGTGCCGCCGCCCGCCGGTCGGCCATCGTTGACCGCGACGGACCAGTCGGCCCTGCGCTCGAGGGGGGACGTGAGGCCGGCCGGCCCGTCGACGGCACCCGAGGGGTGCGGACAAGGGGGCGTCCGGCCGCGTCGAACGTGACGCGGTCGGACGGGAACCGGGGTGTGGAGACGCCGAAAAGCTCCGCGTGCCGCCCGGTGGTGGTGGGCGGCACGCGGAGCCGGATGCGCCGTTCGGGTGGTCCGGTCAGGCGCGGGACGGCGAGGTCATCGCCGATTCGGGATTTTTATGAGGAAATCTCAGAGCAGGTCGACGAAGATCTTCGAGACGTCGATGTCGTCGATGATGTCGGCGTCGTTCAGGGCGTTCACCAGAGCGCTCTTGAAGACCAGGTTGTCCTCGACGTTCACGTCGTCGATGACGTCCTTGATGGTGACCTCGACCGCGTCCAGCTCGGCACCGTTGAGCACCTTGATGGTGTTGCCGCTGGCGACGTCGCCGATGGTGATCAGCGAGTCGTTCAGGTCGATCGGGAACTGCACGGTGGTGTTGATCGTGCACACGATGACGTTGACCAGGCCGGTCGGGTCGGAGTTGATGCACGACGCGTCGGGGACGGTGGTGGCCTGCGCGGCCGAGGTGCCGCCGAACACCATCGCGCCGGTCATGGCGGCCAGCGCGACACCCGAGGCAAGACGCTTCAACACGAGGTCTCCTTGGTGGTGGAATCCTTCTCTGCTTCGCCGGGATCGGCGATGGCACAAATAAAGCAGAAAACCCCGGTGACGCGCACCTGGTAAACCGGGAGGTCGGACGATCAGACGGCCGTGAATTGCTCCGATCGTCTCACCGGCCGGCGGATGAATTATCGGGGACAAATGGAAGTCGCTTCACCGATCGTGATCGACATTGCGCCGAGAGGGTGGCGGGTCGGCGCGGTGTTCACAGTGAAGGTGAGGCTCGCTCTCCATTGTTCCGGCCTGTTCCGCGCCGGCCGGCAGTCACTTCGTGACAACGTGCTCCGGCAGGGTGGCGAAAGGCGTTCAAACATGCCGTTGCGGCGAATTCGACCTTTGTCCCGTGCCCTGGGATGGAGTGTTCTGCGTCACTCCGGCGCGCTGTGCCGCAACGGCTGATGGCCGTGTCCCCCGATCGGCCGCGAACCGTCGGCGTCGGCCGAGGCCGGCTCCAGCGCGGCGGACAGCCGGGTCGGTTCCACCCCCGGCCCACGAACACGGCAGCCCGGCGACCGCGGCCGGCCAGCCCGCCGACGTCGACACCACGGTGCCGACGACCTGCCCGACCAGTGCGTTGCGCACCGAATCTTCGCTCGATCCCCGGGCGTACCAGCACCTCTAGCGCGGCATGATGCCGTGCAGGACGGTGGCGACCAGGGCGTCGAAGCGGGCGAAGACCTCCGGTTGGCCGATCAGGCCGGCGAAGGCGGGCAGGAACGCCGCGTGCGCGGCCAGTGCGTGCGTGACGAAGGCGTGCAGGTCCTCCGCCGGCGTGCCGGAGGTGTCGGGGTGGCCGATGCGCCGCTCCACCTCGCGGACGTGCTGGTGCAGGGCCAGCGCGAGCAGTTCCTCCTTGTCCGCGAAGTGGTTGTAGAGCACGCCGACCGCGACGTCGGCGGCGCGGGCGATGTCGCGGACCGTCAGGCCGGCCGTGCCGCGGTCGGCGATGAGGCGGGTGGCCGCGGCGATCAGGTGATCGCGCAGGCTCACCTCGCCGTCACGCAGTGCTGCTGCTCGTCGTGGTGCCATCGCGGTGCATCGTGTGTGGCGCCGGAGCCGTGCCCGACCGCCCGTCACGCCCTCGCCGTGACCAGCCGGGCGGTGCCGCGCAGGCGTACCGCGTCGCCGTCCGCGAACGGCGCGAGCGCGGCGGCCACGGCGTCCCGCGCACGGTCCACAGTGGACGGTGAGGCGTTGCGCAGGGCGAACCGCACCGGGCCCCAGCCCATGATGAACGCGGCCGCGTCGGCGACGTCACGGCCCCACACCTGCTCGGCCTCGACCGCCTCGGCCGCGACGTCGGTGAAGCCCGCGCCGGTGAGCACCCGGTCGATCACGGCCGGGTCCGACGGCGACAGCGGCCCGGTGTCGGCGGACACCGGCACCGGCGTGCCGCCGAACACCGCGAACACCTCCGCCAGGTCGCCGAGGTCGTGCATCGACAGGAACGCGAGCCGGCCGCCGGGTCGCAGCGCGCCGCGGATGTTGGCGAACGCCGCGACCGGGTCGGCGAAGAACATGACCCCGAACTGGCTGACCGCCACGTCGAACGCGTGCGGCGGGAACGGGAACACCTGCGCGTCGCCCTGCTGGTAGGTCAGGTTCGGCACGCCCGTCGCGGCCGCCCGCGCGCGGGCCGGCATCGGGCCGGACAGGTCGACGCCCAGGACGTGCGCGGCGCGTTGGGCGGCCAGCCAGGCGATCCGGCCGTTGCCGCAACCGACGTCCAGCACCCGGTGGTGGGGCGCGAGGGCGGCCGCGGCGAGCAGCATGTCGTTGAAACCGCTGTTCACGGCGTCGTAGCGGTCCTGGTACTCCGCCCAGTGGTGGCCCTCGTACCCGTTCCACGCCTCGGCCTGGTGGGTGTTGACGATCTTCGGCACAGCCGCCCCCTCGTTATGAACGTCTGTTCGTGAACAGCTGTTCATAACGCGGCGCGGTGTTGTCAAGAGCGGACGGTCATGACCTGCTCGGCGTGACCGTGACCAGGTACGGTCGTCGGCCGTGAAGGTTCCCGAGGCGTTGACGGCGTCCTACCACCGCACCGACTGGGGACGGGCGTGGCTGGCCGCGCTGCCCGACCGCACCGCCGACGCCCTCGACCGGTGGGAGCTGCGGCCGGACGGCCCGGTGGGCAGCGGCATGGCGTCGCTCGTGCTGCCGGTGGTGCGCGTCGACGGCACGCCCGCCGTGCTCAAGCTGCAACCGGTCACCGAGGACAACGCCGCCGCGCCGATCGGGCTGCGCACGTGGGACGGCGACGGCGCGGTGCGGCTGCTCGACCACGAGCCGGGCGCGATGCTGCTGGAACGGCTGGACGCGAGCCGTCCGCTGTCCTCGGTGGCCGACGACGAGGTGGCCATGGGCGTGCTGGCCGACCTGCTCGCGCGCCTGGTGGCCGTGCGGGCCCCGGCGGGCGTGCGTCGACTGGCCGACATCGCCGCGGACATGCTCGACCAGGTGCCGGCCGCGGAACCCGCGCTGCGCTCGCCCGCCGACCGGTCCCTGCTGCGGACCTGCGCGTCCGCCGTGGCCGAGGTGGTGGGCGAGGCGGGCGACCGGCTGCTGCACTGGGACCTGCACCACGACAACGTGCTGGCGGGCGCACGGGAACCGTGGCTGGCGATCGACCCGGAACCCTTGTCCGGCGATCCCGGCTTCGACCTGCTGCCCGCCCTGGACGGCCGCTGGGACACCGTGGTCGCCACGGGCGACGTCCCACGCACCACCCTGCGCCGCTTCGACCAACTGACCGCCGCGACAAACCTCGACCGCCCCCGCGCCACGGCCTGGACCCTGGCCCGCGTCCTGCAGAACGCCCTGTGGGACATCGAAGACGGCGAGACCGCCCTGAACCCGACCCAGGTCACCATCGCCCGGGTCCTGCTGGACCACCGGACCTGACTCACCGGACCCACAGCCGCCTCCCGGTCCTGGCGGCCAGTCCGAGCGGATCCCGGAGGTGTCAGGCCGGGGGTGGGTTGCCGCGAGGGCGTAGGCGGCCCATCGGCAGAGGTGGGGCCGGGAGGCGGTCGCCGGGATAGCCCTCGACGTGGCCGAAGCGGTCGGACTCGGCTTGCCACTGGGCGCGGAAGTGGGCGATCTCCTCGTGGCTGCGGCCGACGAAGTTCCACCACATGACCAGGTCCTCGCCCAGTGGTTCGCCGCCGAGCAGGACGACGCGGGCCGGTTCCTCGGTGGTGTTGGCCAGGTCCAGCGTCGTCACGCCCACGCCCACGTAGCCGAGGGTGCCGCGGGCCAGCGCCGTGCCGGCCAGCTCCACCGCGCCGACGTCGACCAGCACGCCGTGCTCGAACGCGGCGTCCACGTCCAACGCCAGCCGCGCGCCCGGCTCCAGCACCAGCTCCGCCCCCAACAGCGGCGTGAACGTGCGCACCGGCGACGTCCGACCGGCGAGCGTGCCCAGGAACACCCGGGCGGTGGCGCCGTCCAACGCCGCCGGCTCGGGCACGTGGTGCTGGAAGTCGCGCGGCGCGTCGCGGTGGGCGTCGGGCAGCGCGATCCACAGCTGCACGCCGTGCAGCACGGTCGTCTCCGGGGTCGACACCTCGGAGTGGCAGATCCCGTGCCCGGCGGTCATCAGGTTCAGCTCGCCCGGCCGCACCATCGCGTGCACGCCGAGGCTGTCGCGGTGCTCGATCTCGCCGCTGAACAGCCAGCTCGCCGTCTGCAGGCCGGTGTGCGGGTGCGGGGCGACGTCCATGCCCCCGCTGAGCGACACGTCGTCGGGCCCGTAGTGGTCGGCGAAGCACCACGCGCCGATCAGGGACCGCGACCGCTGCGGCAACGTGCGCCGCACCGTCATCGCCCGCGGTCCGCCCAGCGGCACGTCGCGGGGGGCGAGCACCTCGACCGCCGCGACGCCGGACGCGCTCTCGCAGATCAGCTCGGAAGGGTGGGTTTCCACGTTGCTCATCGCGGCCCCGTTCGGACGGTCATCCGACCATCCTAGAGCCGCTGGTACTCCTCCCACGTCCGCTTGGGCGTGACCACCGGCCCGTCGTCCGCGCCGCGGTCGGCCAGCCCGTTGAAGCCGAGGTAGTAGTCACCGGCCTGGTTGCGCGCCCCGGTGGACAGGTCCGGGTCGGCCAGCGCGATCGCGTGGATGTGGTAGTCGAAGCCCTGCGCGGGCGTGCGGACCCACGCGGCGAACCCGACCTGCCGCAGCACCCTGGCCACGGTCGTGCGGGTGGTCGCGGTCATGCCCGACACCGAGATGTCCAACGCGCCGCCGCCGTCGTGGGTGCCGGCCGAACCGGGCACGCCACCCGGGTTGTACGAGCCCTGCGTGATGCCCAGCGACCGGCCGAGCAACCGTTCCGCCTCGACCAGCATGGCCTTGGTGCGGGTGTTCATCAGCGCGCTGTGGTAGGTCACCCGGCTGCCCGCCGACACCACGCGCGTGACGGTGTAGGTCGTCTCGCCCAGCAGCCGCAACGACGTCGGACCGGGCATGCCGGACGCGTCGAGCCCGGTGTAGCCGAGCGAGCGCTGGTAGGCCGCGTAGGCGTCGATCGTGCGGGTGCCGAAGTGCCCGTCGACGTAGGTCGAGGCGAGGTGCCCCTTCGCCGCGAGCGCCTGTTCCACCAGCCGCACGCTGTCGCCGCTGCCCGGCGTGATCGCCGAGTCGGCCCGGCGCGGGTCGATCTGCGCGGCCTTGAGCACGGCCTCCATGTCCACCACGGGCAGGGCGAGGGCCTGCGGCGCGGCTGCCGCGGGCACCGCCAGGCCGACCAACCCGATCAGCGCACCGACCACCGCGACTCTGACGTTGACCACGTCCACCTCCGTCGACGACCAGGGAGCAAGTCAAGCGCGGCTCGGCGGTTCTTGGCAATAGTGGGTCGCAGTTGGTTGGAGATTGACGGACGTGCCGCGCTTCGCCCCGTGCGGGTTCGTGGAGTAGAGTCCGACTGGTTGGGGCACGAGCTGTCGGCACGAGGCCGGCGCGGTACCCGACCCAGTCCGGCCGCATCCCAGGGCCGGGGACGGGAGCACCGGCTTGTCGCCGGACCATCCGTTCACATCATCTACCCCTGACGCCCGCAGGCACGCCGGTCCGATCACCCACGCTCGCGACACGCGTGGTGCGGCCCTGCCGGCAGGGGAGGCGGGTTCGTCATGACGCAGACCAGACCTGGTCGTTCCCAGGGCGCGGCGGTCGGTTTCGCCGACGCCCGCGCCGCGGCCGACCGGGCCGAGACCGTCCAACGCCACCTGGCCGCCCGCACCGTCGCGGACAACTCGGTCGACGCGGACGACTGCCGCGAGCTGCTGCTGATGCTCGGGCTGCCCGATCCGGAACCGGCCGGGGCCCACTCGGGCGGCGGTCGCTGACACCACCGCGGCGGCCGGCGGCACGACCAGCCGTCGGCCGCGCCGCGGTCACCCGTGCCGGTGCAGTGCCGCCCGAACGGCACTCCGCGTGGACTCGGCCGTGTCCGGCACGGTCTCGGTCGCGGCGACCGGGACCGTCGTCCAGCCGCGGTCGCGCGCCATCTCCTTGAGCACGCCCAACCCGCGGCCCTGGTAGTCCACGAAGCTGGCCCGGTCCAGACCGCCGTACCCGGCGTGCAGGCCGAGCTCGGTGGGCCGGAAGTCGGCCCGCCGGTCGAACACGGCGGCCACGTCGGCGTCGAGCAGGACGACGTGGTCCGGCTCGCGGGCGCTCGCGAACACCGTCTCCAGGTCCTCGCGGCGGAAGCCCTGGCCGAGCAGCTTCGACCAGAACTTGTAGTACCAGCCGTCGACCACCACGTCGTGCCCGCTGTCCAGCACCGGCCCGATGACGCAGGTCGAGTGCGCGGTGAACCACGACGCCTGCAACGTCACCCAGAACGCGGCGTCCAGGTCGCGCGAGTCGCCGCTGTGCCACAGCACCCGTGACAGGTGCTCCATCACGGTGGCCGCGAACGGCGACGTGCCCGACGTGGCCCGGCGGGGCACGAACACCACCCCGGACGGCTCGCGGTCCGGCGCGGCCAGCCACTGCTCGTAGGTCAGGTCGGCGACCCGGCCGGCGAGCGTCGTCTTGCCGACGCCGTCGATGCCCTCCAGGGCCACGAACCTGCCCTTCACGACACCGCGTCCCCGTGCACCCGGCCCACCACCGCCTGGCGGCCCACCACCGACACCACCTCGTCCAGCCGGTCCGCGGGCACGGTGAACGCGTACACCGCGCCGTCGACCGGCACGTCGACCTCCACCGCGCACCCGGACCGCTCCGCGACCACCGCGCCGAGCCGGTCCACC
The DNA here is from genome assembly GCF_021390395.1 of Saccharothrix sp. S26. GTDB lineage: Bacteria > Actinomycetota > Actinomycetes > Mycobacteriales > Pseudonocardiaceae > Actinosynnema. Next base: position 10,482 of record NZ_JAJUWT010000041.1, on the reverse strand, counting down.
CCGCCGTGCGCGCCCGCCGTGACCAGGCCACGCCGCGCGCACTCCAGCACCGACGCCGGCTCCGACGCGACCACGACCGCGTCACCCGGCCGCACCGGCGCACGCCGGACCACCCGGTCCGCCGGTCCCGCGCCCCACGCCGACCCGACCAGCTCCCACGGCCCGGTGCGCACGCCGCCCTCGGTCGGCTCCACGCCGTGGACCTCCAGCCGCGACCGCAGGCCGTGCCGGATCCACTCCACGGCCCCGTCCGGCGCGTCGTGCGGCACCGCCAGGTCCACCACGCACCCCGTCGGCCGCACGCCCGCCAGCACCACGTCCGCGCACACCGCGTCCGCACCGCGCCGCCCGTAGTCCTCGAACTCCTCACGGGTGACGGGAACCACGCCCACCGGCACACGCGTCACCGTGAGCACCACGGCCGACCCGCCGACGTTGACCACCACGGGTTCCGCGGGCGCTTCCGGGCCCGGCTCCACCCGCTCGACGACCCCGGCGTCGACCATCTCCCGGAACGGCGTCGTCACCCGCTCGACCGGCACGCCGACCCGCTCGCACAGCCCCCTGACCGTGCTCCGGCCGTCCAACCCGGTCCACAGCCACGTCGACCCGGACGGCACCGCCACCGTGCCCGCCGGGCCCTTGAGCGCGAGCTTGCCCGCCACCCGCCGCACCCGCACGTCCAGCCGCCGCCGCCACACCGAGCCCAGCACGTCAGCCATGCAGATCGACCTCCGCCATCACGGCACGGGTGTCGGCCACGGTCCGGCGCGCCCAGCGTTGAGCGCCCAGCGCGGGCAGGTCCGCCGTGGTCTGCACCTCCCAGAACCGCTCGTAGTCCAGCTCCACCGGTTTCGCGTCGCGCATCGCCCGCGCCCGCCACTTCGGGTTGCGGCTGAAGCACCGCCTGCCCGCCAGCAACCCGTCCACCGTGCGCAGGAACGCCTCCCGCGCCGAGATCACCGCGCTGTCGACGTCACCCACCTCGAGCTGCCCCAGACAGTCCTCGGCGAACGAGTCGGCGTAGGTGAAGTGCTCCTGGATCGTCATGAACCGGTGCGCCGAGCGGTCCAGCCGCTCCTGGACCTCGCGCAACCGCTCGTCCCCGGTGACCACCAGGGCGTGCGCGATCCGTTCCAGCAGCAGCCACTCGCGGATCGGCACCGAGTCGATGAAGTCGCCGCGCTTGGCCACCTCCCACGACACCTTGTCGAACAGCTTCTCCAGCTTGTCCGCGGAGATGGCGTGGATGTCCACCACCGGCCGGTTCCCCGCCGCCGGCACCACGACCGACGCGTCACGCGGCGCGCCCAGCACGTAGGCGTCCACGTCGCTGCCCGGGTTGCTCCAGCCCCGCGCGATCGACCCGCCGATGAACACGCAGTCGCCGCCCAGCTCCCGCTCGTGGACGACCTCGGCCACCCACTCCCAGCTCACGACGCCGCCCCCACCAGGCTCGGCCGCAGCACCAGGTACCCGGTTTCCACGCACAGGTCCAGGTACTCCGCGACCTCGTCCACCGCGATGCCGGCGACCTCGACCAGCTCCGCCACCGTCCGCGTGCCGTCGACCGCCCGCAAAAACCGCACCCAGCCCGGCGCGAGCGCCTCGTCCACGGTGTGCGTGACCGCCAGGTCTTTGATCAGCAACCACGTCCCGTCGGCCTCGTCGCGCGCGAACCGCGCACCCGACCCGAACGCGATCACCGACGTCGGCCGCACCTCGACCCCGCCCAGCGCCTCGTCCACCGCGTCCCGGTCGGCCGGCACGGACTTCGCCAGCAACGTCACCCGCTCGGGCCGGAACGGCTCACGCTCACCGCGCGCCAGCACGTCCAAGAGCCCGAGGTTGACCACCCGCAACGGGATCTGCGGGTGCAGCGGCGAGCGGCCCGCCTTCAGCGCGGCCACCGTGCGGCGCAACGCGTCACCGTCGACGTACTCGGCCATCCTCGGCCCGGACAACGCCTCCTCGACCAGCGCCATCCCGTCCCGGTTCAGCGCGTCCACCACGAGCCCGTGCGCGAAGTGGGCCGTGCGGCCGTTGAAGAACGGCTTCTTCTCCCGCCGCGCCACCGGGTCCGGCAGCACGTCGCGCACCGCCTCGCGCGCCATCCACTTGTCCCACAACAGCCGCTCGCGCATCGACACCGGCACGCTGGTGGACAGGTCGACCAGCCGCCGGTCCAGGAACGGCACCCGCGCCTCGACCCCGCTGCCCGCCGCGTTGCGGTCCTCGTGCCAGCAGTTGTACTGCTGCACGTCACGCCACTTCCACCGCAGGAAGTCGGCGTAGGAGTCGACACCGCGCGGGTCGTCGGCCAACGCGGGCAGCGTCAGCAGCAACGGGGCCTTCTGCGTCAGCCAGGGCGCGAACTCCGGCCGCACCACCCGGGCCACGGCGAGCCGGTCGAGGTTGGCCTCGAACCGCCGCCAGCCGCCGCCCATCGACAGCAGGTCGGAGTAGCCGCCGTTGAACTCGTCCGCGCCCGAGCCGAGCAGCGTCGCCTTCATCCCCGGCCGCAACGCCTTGGCCACCCGGTACAGGCTGTACTTGTAGTACTGCTCCGGGCCCGTCAGCGGCGTCTCCATCAGCCACAGCAGGTTCTTCCAGTCCGCCGGGGACGGCACCGCGCCCGGCGGCAGCGCGGCGACCGTGTTCGGGATGCCCAGGTGCTCGGCGACCTGCCGCGCGTGCCCGACGTCGCCGTTGAGGACGGTGGCCTGCGTGGCCACGGTGAACGTGTGCAGGGGCTGGCCGAGCTTCGCCGCGATGGCCGCGATGGCGGCCGAGTCCACGCCGCCGCTGAGGAACAGCCCCAGCTCCACCTCCGCCATCAACGAGTCCTCGACCGAGCTCCACAGCAGCTCCCGGTACCGCGACACGTACTCGGCGGCGCTGGGCGCGTCGGCCTCGTCCAGCGGCCCGCCGGGCTGCCAGTACCGGTGCACGTCCGTGCGGCCGGTGGCCAGGTCGATGGTGACCACGGTGCCGCCGGCGACCTTGCGCACGCCCCGGAACCACGTGTTGACCTCGCCGGTGCTCATCGCGGAGAAGTTGCTCAGGCCCTGCTCGGCGAGCCCGCCGACCCAGTCGACCTCGCGCGGGACGTCCGGGTGGTCGAACAGCACCTTGATCTCGGAGCCGAACACCACCGCGTCACCGGCGAACGCGTAGAACATCGGCTTGCAGGCGAACGGGTCGGTCGCCAGCACCAGCCGGTTGCGCCTCTTGTCGTGCAACGCCAGCGCGAAGATCCCGCGCACGCCGTCCACGAAGTCCAGCCCGTGCTCCTCGTACAGCCCGATCAGAACCTCGCAGTCGGACTTGGTGCGCGGCCGGAAGCCGGGCAGCGTCCGCTCCAGCTCCTCGTGGTTGTACACCTCGCCGTTGGCGATCAGCACGACCTGCTCGTCCGGGCCGACCAGCGGCTGGTTGCCGCTGTCCACGCCGACCAGCGACAGCCGGGTGAACGCGAACGACACCGCGTCGTCCAGGCGCAGGTTCACGTCGTCGGGGCCGCGGTGCTCCACCGTGGCGAGCATGCGTTCCAGCAACGGCCTGGTCGTGCGCGGCAGGGTGGACCCACCCAGCGCGGCGACGCCACCCAGTCCACACATGGAAATCCTCTCCTGGATGTCGGCGGGCGGCACCGGCGCACGTGCCGGTGCCGCCCGATGGGTCACGCGACGACGGCGAAGAGCGCCTCGACGTCGACGACCTCCTCGGTCTTGGTCGGCTGCATGTGGTTCACCCCCTTTGCGGGTCGGCTGCTCCCGGCCGTCCTGCGCGCGGCCGGCGGTAGGTGTGCCCGGGATTCAGGCGGCGGGCAGGCCCGCGTCCTCGAACGCGTGCCGCACCGCGGTGTCGGCCAGCGCCCCGGCGGCCTCGAACGCCCGCACGGCGGACTCCGCCACCCGCGCCCGCTGCCCGGCCACCCGCTCGTCACCCATGGTCTCGGCCACGACGAGCGCGGCCTGGTCCTCGGTCAGCCCTGCCTCGACCAGGTCGGCCGCGACGGGGTCGAGGTCGGGGCGCAGGAAGATGTCGATCAGCGTCGGCACCAGCGCGCCCACCTCGACGCGGTCCTCGGCCGACAGCGCCGACCACACCTCGGCCAGCACCGCCGAGAAGTACCGGTGGTGCCTGGCCTCGTCCGACGCGTGGTCCCGCACCGCGTCGCGCAGGCCGGACGGCGCCTCGCGGGCCCGTGGCAACTGCGACAACGTGCCCGTGATCAAGGTTTCCGACACGCCGACGAACACCAGCTCCAGCAACGCGGTCCGGCCGGGCGGTGCCTGGGCGACCAGCTCCGCGAACGCGACCGCGAACCCCGGCGGTCGGCGGCGTTCGGGCACACCCGACCGTTCCTCGGACTGCATCAGCAGGTCGGTGGCCACCAGCGCGTGGTATGCCTCGTCGGTGTAGACGCGCATCGCGTCCAGCTTCATCCGCGCCGGCAGGTCCAACCCGTAGCCGTGCGACGCGAGCGCCAGCGCCACCGGGTTGACGTACTTGGTCTCCAGCTCGATGGTGAACCTGAGGTAGCGGTGCAAATGTCGCAATTGGACGGTTCTGAAGTCCTGCGGGGACAACGCCCGCACCAGGGGGTGGTCCGCCACCGCCATCAGCTCGCTCGGGAAGTACGGGCCCTCCTCGGCCTCCACCAGCCGACGCGGCGCGCGGCGCACCGAAGCCCGCTCGTCCCACCGGTCGAACGGCGACCGGTAGTCGACTTCCCCGCCGTCGCGGCGCAGCAGTTCGGCCAACGGGCACGCGCTCAACGCCGTGCAGCCGAGGAACATGCCGACCGAGCCGCACACGTCAGGCTCTCGGAGCGGCGCAGGCCGGGCGGGAAGTCCTCAATGCACTGTTCATCCGATCCCCCTGTCGACGCGCGTCCCCAAACGCACGCCGGCCCACGGTGCCACAAGAACCGGTTCCGGGCAACGACTTCCGGCGACTGCCTCGAACCGCTTCGGTATTCCACATCGCGTGTCCCAGGACCACTCGACGATGGATTGAAAACCTCCCCGCGGCAGGCACTATGGTCCGTCGGTATGCGCGTGCACGAGCCAGTGGAGAAGCGGGAGGCGGCCCGCCGGTTCTGGCGTTGGTGGAGCGCGCTCACGGTCAGCTCGGCCGGTGACGCGGTCACCACGGTCGCGCTGCCGCTCGTCGCGGTCACCGCGCTGGGCGCGTCCACGTTCGAGGCGAGCCTGGTCGTGGCGGCCCGGTTCGCCGCGTGGGCGTTGATCGGCCTGCCGGCCGGCGTGGTGGTCGAGCGCTTTCCGTTGCGGCAGACGCAGATCGCGATGGACGTCCTGCGCGCGGTCGTGCTGGCGTCCGTGCCGATCGCGGCCCTGCTGGACGCGTTGACGCTGGCGCACGTGGTGCTGGTGTCGGCGGCGGTCGGCTTCGCGGGCGTGTTCTTCGACATCGCCAACGCCTCGTTCCTGCCGTCGATCGTGCCGGAGGACGAGCTGACCGCCCGCAACAGCGTCACGTCCAGCTCCATCGCCGCGACCCAGCTCGGCGGCCCCGCGGCGGGCGGCCTGCTGATCCAGGCCGTCGGCGCGGTCGCGGCCGTCGTGGTGGACGTGCTCAGCTACCTGGTCTCGGCCGTGCTGCTGACCGGCCTGCCCTCGCCGCCGCCACGACCCCGTCCCGACGAGGGCCGCGGCTCGCTGTGGTCCATGATCGGCGTCGGCCTGCGCTACGTGGCGCGCCACCCGGTGATGCGGCCGTCGGTCCTGGCCGCCACGATCGTCAACTTCGGCGCGGGCGGCATCCTCGCCCTCACCGCGCCCTACCTGGTGACCGCGCTGGGCTTCGGCCCCGAGTGGGTCGGCTTCGCCCTGGCCGCCGAAGGCGCGGGCAGCCTGGCGGGTGCGGCCCTCGCCCCGATCACGGCTCGCTGGTGGGGCAGCGCCCGCACCACCGTGGTGGTCGCCCTGTTCGGCGCGGCGACCGTGCTGCTGATGCCGTTGGCCGGTCCGGGTTGGCGGGTGGCGTTGTTCCTGGTCGGCAACGGCCTGTTCGCCGGGGCGGTCGTGCTCATGAGCGTGCTGTGGCGGACCCACCGCCAGACCGTGACGCCGCCGGACCTGCTGCCGCGCGTCCTGGCGACCGTCCGCTTCGTCTCGTGGAGCGCGTTCCCGGTCGGCTCCCTCGCCGCCGGTGGCGTGGCGACGCTGGTGAGCGACCACACCGCCCTCTGGCTGTCCTGCGCGGTGGTGTGCGTGGTGCCGGTCGTCCTGCTCACCAGCCGGGTCCGGTCCCTGCGCGACCTCGTCGACGATCGACCTAACTCGTCCGGGTGAGTTGTGCGGCGGAACGCATCAACCGCGCCGGGCCACGGGTAGCCAACACCCGGAAGTGTCCACCAGGGACACCCGAGGAGGTTCGAGCGCAGATGGGCATCGGCGACAAGTTCGACGAGCTGAAGGACAAGGCCAAGGACGCTCTCGGCCAGCACGGCGACAAGGCGGACCAGGGCATCGACAAGGCGGGCCAGTTCGTCGACGAGCGGACCGGCGGCCAGCACTCCGAGCACATCCAGACCGGGACCGACAAGGCCAAGGAAGGTCTGGACCGATTCCGCGAACAGCAGTAGGGCCATGACCGAGGGCCGCCCTCGACCGGGGGCGGCCCTTCCACGTCATCGAGTGCCCCACCCCTACGGGCCGGTCCCTGCCCGTCGGGGGTTCCTCAGGCGTCGAGCTCGGCCCACACGACCTTGCCGTCGGCGGTCGGGTCGGAACCCCACGACCGGCTCAGGGCCGCCACGATGATCAGCCCGCGCCCCCGTGCCGAGTCGACCTGGACGGGCCTGGGCTGCGGCAACGCGGATGACTGGTCCGCCACCTCGATCCGCAGGCCGGACTCCGTCCGCGTGACCGTGAGCCCCACCGGGCCCGTCGCGTGGTCCACGGCGTTGGACACCAGCTCGGTCACCACCAGGGCGGCGTCGTCGGCGGCGTCCGCCGACAGCCCCCAAGCCGCCGCCGCGTCACCCACCACCTGCCGGGCACGCGCCGACGAGCCCGCTTCGGCGGGCAGCGTCACGGCCACCGGCACCGCTGGCTCGTTGCGCACATCCGCTCCCCGTTGATCGGCCTTCACCGCATCGTCGCACATCCTCCACGCGCGCCACCGAGCGGTCGCGCCGACCGGTGCCCTGGCGGCGCTCGACGGCACCTCGGTGACCGGCGCGCCTGACGGGGTACCTGCAGTCGACACCGGTGGTGGCTAGGCTCGGGCCTCATGGAGTTGCAGGTGCGCAGTGAGGTCCGAGGCGACTGGACGGTCGTCGCGGTGTCGGGCGAACTGGACGCGGACACCGTCCCCGTGCTGTCCGACTGCCTCGAGGAGAGCCAGGGCGCCCGCGTGGTCGTCGACCTGAGCGGCGTGCCGTTCATGGACACCACGGGCCTGTCCCTGATGCTCGACTGGCACCGCAGACTGGCCGGCGAGGGCGGCCAGTTCCGGATGGCCTCGATGCAGCCGTCGGTGCACAAGCTGTTCCGCTTGACCGAGCTGACCGAGGTCATGCACATCCACGACACGGTCGAAGCCGCCACGGCCTGATCCCGGACACCCGTGACGAAGATCTCGCCACCCCCCTTCCCCCGCGCGGGGGAGGAGCGCCCAACGGACCCGCCACCAGCCCACCGAGGCCCGATTTGACATGGGTTCGGGTGCTTTGGCCTGCCTGGAGTGCCCGTACGGGCCCCATGTCAAATCGAGCCGGAAGCAAGCACAGCCAACCGCCCCGGACCTAACCCAACCCTCAATCCCTCAATCCTGCTCAACCCCCAAATAAAACGCGATCAACCGCAACAGGTGCTCCGTGTCCACCGGCTTCGTCACATAATCCGTGGCCCCCGACGCGAGCGACTTCTCCCGGTCACCCTTCATCGCCTTCGCCGTCACCGCGATCACCGGCAGATCGGCGTACCGCGACATCGCCCGGATCGCCGCCATCGTGGCGTTGCCGTCCAACTCCGGCATCATGATGTCCATCAGCACCAGCGTCACGTCGTCGTACTGCTCCAACGCCCGCACCCCGGTGATCCCGTTGTCCGCGTAGATGACCTGAAGCCCGTGCAGTTCCAGCACGCTCGTCAACGCGAACACGTTCCGCAAATCGTCGTCGACGATCAGCACCTTCTCGCCGTGGAACCGCATCGGCGCGGGCGGCAGGTCCGACGGGGGCACGACCGACTGCGGCGACTCGTCGGCGGGGGTAAGCAGCTCCGGCACGGACTCCGGCTCGACCTCGACCTGCGGCACCATGCTCTGCTCGCCCAGCGGCAGGTACAGCGTGAACGTCGACCCGAGGCCCGGTTCGGACCGCACGTCCAGCCGACCGTCGAGCAGCGCGGCCAGCTCCCGGCTGATCGACAACCCCAGCCCGGTGCCGCCGTACTTGCGCGACGTCGTGCCGTCGGCCTGCTGGAACGCCTCGAAGATCACCGACAGCTTGTCGGACGGGATGCCGATGCCGGTGTCCTGCACGTCGAACGCCACGGAACCGTCACCCACCCGGATCCGCAGCTTGATCTCGCCGTCGTGGGTGAACTTCACCGCGTTCGACAGCAGGTTGCGCAGGATCTGCTGCAACCGGTGCTCGTCGGTGTGCAGGGTGGTCGGCACGTCCGGCTCCACGACGACCTCGAACGCGAGCCCCTTCTCCGCGGCCAGCGGCGTGGTCATCGCCTCGACGTACCCGACGATGTCGGTGACCCGCACCGAGTCGGTCTGCACCTGCATGTGCCCGGCTTCGACCTTGGTCAGGTCCAGGATGTCGTCGATCAGTTGCAGCAGGTCCGTGCCCGACGAGTGGATGGTCTTGGCGAACTCGACCTGCTTGGGGTTGAGGTTCCCGTCGAGGTTGTCGGCCAGCAGCTTGGCCAGGATCAGCAGGCTGTTCAACGGCGTGCGCAGCTCGTGCGACATGTTCGCCATGAACTCCGACTTGTACTTCGACGCCGATGAAAGCTGCCGCGCCCGCGCCTCCAGCTCCACCGAGCCCGCCCGCAGCTCCTCGGTCAGCCGCTGCGACTCCACCAGCAGGCTGTCGGTCCGGGCGTTGGCGAGCATGGTGTTCAGGTTGACGCCGATGTTCTCCTTGAGCTGGTCCAGCAGGTCCAGGTGCACCTCGGTGAACTCGCCGAACGACCCCAGCTCGATCACCCCGAGCGTCTCGCCCTGGAACACGATCGGCAGGATCACCAGGTTCGCGGGCGGTGCCGCGCCCAGGCCCGAGCCGACCTCCACGTACCCCGGCGGCACGTCGGTGACCAGCAGCGTCTTCTTCTCCACCGCGACCTGTCCGATCAACGACTCGCCGCGCACGAACCGCGTGGGCCGCCCGCCGCGCGGCACGTACCCGTAGGACGCCGTGAGGTCCAGCGCGTTCGACTCGGGGTCGACCAGGAAGAACGCGCCGTGCTGCGCCGACACCAGCGGCGTCAGCTCGCTGATCACCAGCGACGCCATGGCGTTGAGGTCGCGGTGCCCCTGCATCTGGCCGGACAGCCTGGCCAGGTTCGTCTTCAACCAGTCCTGCTCCTGGTTGGCCCGGGTGGACGCGCGCAGGTTGCCGATCATCCGGTTGATGTTGTCCTTGAGCTCGGCGACCTCGCCGGACGCCTCGACGGTGATCTGCCGGGTCAGGTCGCCCGCCGTCACCGCCGTGGCCACCACCGCGATCGCGCGCACCTGCCGGGTCAGGTTCCCGGCCAGCTCGTTGACGTTCTCGGTCAGCCGCTTCCAGGTGCCGGAGACGCCTTCCACCTCGGCCTGGCCGCCGAGCTTGCCCTCGGTGCCGACCTCGCGCGCCACGCGCGTGACTTCCTGGGCGAACGACGACAGCTGGTCGACCATCGTGTTGATGGTGGTCTTGAGCTCCAGGATCTCGCCGCGCGCGTCGACGTCGATCTTCTTGGACAGGTCGCCCAGCGCGACCGCCGTCGTGACCTGGGCGATGTTGCGGACCTGCGAGGTCAGGTTGTTCGCCATGAAGTTGACGTTCTCGGTGAGGTCCTTCCAGGTGCCCGCCACGTTCGGCACGCGGGCCTGGCCGCCCAGGATGCCCTCCGTGCCGACCTCGCGGGACACGCGCGTGACCTCGTCGGCGAAGGCGCGCAGGGTGTCGACCATGCCGTTGATCGTGTCGGCCAGGGCCGCGACCTCGCCCTTCGCCTCGACCGCGATCTTCTTGGACAGGTCGCCGCCCGCGACCGCCGTCGCCACCGCCGCGATGGACCTGACCTGCGTGGACAGGTTGTCGGCCATGACGTTGACGTTGTCGGTGAGATCCTTCCAGGTGCCCGCCACCCCCGGCACCCGCGCCTGACCGCCGAGCCGCCCGTCCGTGCCGACCTCGCGGGCCACGCGCGTGACCTCGTCCGCGAAGGACGACAGCTGGTCGACCATGGTGTTGATGGTCGACTTGAGCTCCAGGATCTCGCCCCG
>NZ_JAJUWT010000040.1 GCF_021390395.1 Saccharothrix sp. S26 | reverse complement strand
GTCGACGCCACCACCTGGCTGTAGTTCACGCCGTCCGCGCTGCCGGACACGCCCAACGTCTGCGTGCGGGCAGCCCACGCGGCGGCCGGCGGGAGCTTCAGCACCAGGCGGCCGACGTTCTCCGACCGGCCCAGGTCGACGGTGAGCGACTGCGGGAACTGGTTGCTCGCGCTCTCCCAGTAGGTGTTCGCGTCACCGTCCACGGCGTGCGAGGCCGGGAAGCCGCCGTTCGCGGTGGACGCGTTGACCGCCCTGCCCCTGGCCAGGTTGCCACCGGACGGGACGGTCGTCGTGGTCGTGGTCGTGGTCGTCGTCGGCGGCGCGGTCGGATCGGTGTAGATCGGGTCCGGCCACGGGCCGCAGTACGCCGGGCCGTCCCAGCCGGAGTTGCCCGCGCCCCTGGTGATCTGGAACGCGTTGTCGCCCAGGCAGCTGTAGACACCGGCCCGGCCCAGGCCGGTGGCGGTGACGTTGGTGAACGACGCCGAGCCCGGCGACTGGAGCTGGATGCCGAACGTGCCCGCGCCGGTGATCCGCACGCCGTCGAAGTGGACGTTGGTGATCGTGCCGCTGATGAACTGGATGGCCTCGTAGTTGCTGTCGACCAGGTCGGTGTCGGTGACGTCGATCCGGCCGGTCATCGCGCCGTCGCGGGCGTCGAACCACAGCGCGCCCACGCCGAACTGCCAGTTGGAGTCCAGCACGCCCGCGCGCAGGGTGGTGTTGCGCGACAGGGTGGTCGTGCCGGACAGGGGCACCGAGGAGAAGCGGTTGCCGACGTGGATGCCGCCGCCCTGGTCCTGGGTGTCGGCCACGACGTTCTCCGTGGCCACGTTGTCCCGGCCGCCGTAGATCGCGATGCCGTTGGCCTTCATCGGCACGACCACGGTGTTGCGGCGGATGGTGTTGCCGTGGTCGGCCTGCTGCTCGGACCAGAACGCGATGCCGTCGTCGCTGATGTTGCGGAACAGGTTGTGCTCGATCAGCACGTCGCTGATGCCGCGGTGCAGGTTCATGCCGTCGGCGAGCTGGTCGACCACCTTGTTGTTCCGGATGGTCAGGCCGCTGAACGGGCCGTCCAGCCACATGCCGACCTTGGTGTGCTGGAGGAACATGCCGGAGATCACCGAACCGCCGCCCAGCGCGCCGCCGATGGCGTTGGTCTGGTCGCAGTCGACCCGGTTGGTGACCTCGCCGATGATCGCGAAGTCGTGCAGGCCGACGCGCGTGCTGACGCCGGAGTTGCCGCCCTGCCCGCAGCTGGACGGCTCGCCCAGGCCGTAGAAGCCGACCCGGTCACCCGCCACGACGCTGTGCCAGTGGCCCGCGCCGCGGACGGTGACCTGGTCGACGGTGATGTGCTTGGTGACGGTGAACCGGCCGGCCGGGATCCACACCTCGCGGCCGGACGCCCTGGCGGCGGCGACCGCGGCGTCGAAGGCGGCGTTGTCGTTCGTGCCGTCGTTCGGCGTGGCGCCGTGCTCGGTGACGGAGACGGAGTTCGCGGGCCGGGTGGCAGGTGGGGCGACGAGCTCGAAGTCGGCCAGGTCGATCGTGTAGGACGGCGCGGTGTCGCCCGCGTCGACCTGGAGCCGCACCTTCGCGCCGGCGCCGAGCGTGCGGGGGAACAGGGCGCGGGTGGAGTCGTAGAGGTGGTGCGGCTTGCCCTGGTTCGGGTCGTTGGCGTAGGGGTAGCCGCCGTAGCGCCACGCGTACTTCGACGTGAGCGTGAGGCTGCCGGTCTTCGTGCCGTCGAGGTAGAGGGACAGGGGCGCGGTGATGCCCGCGCCGCCGTTGCCGTCCGGGATGCTGTACCGGAGGTCGATCGAGTTCGCGGGCTCGGTGAGGGTGAACTCGACGTAGCGGCCCTGGCCGGTCAGCGTCACGGCGCGGCGGCCGGACGCCTCGCCCTCCAGCGTGCCCTGGCGACGGCCGGGGCCGATCTTCGTGCCGTTGGTGGCGGCGGACTCGGCCTCGTGCTCGACGAACGGCACGTCCGCGCCGCGGCCGGGGATGTCGAACGGCGACGTGGCCACCGCGGCGGCCTGGGCGGCGACCCCGCTCGGCGCGACGGCGACCGTCACCGCGGCCAGCAGGGACGTGGCCACCGCCGCCGCGCCGAGCGCCAGGGGACGCCGGAGGGTGGGGTTGACTCGCATGGGTTCAGCCCTTCGTTGGACGGGACCTCGACACCACGGGCAGGGAAGTCACAGGGGTGTGGCGTGGCGCACACCATAGGGCGGCCGACCGTGCGCCCGCAAGATGTCTACTGAAACACGCAAAAACTCGACTGCCTGGGTTTCAGAGTCGGCGAAACAGCCACGTGCGGTGGCTTTGCGGAAACTTGCACTGGTCGACCGACAGCGAAGGGCGCTCAGTACGTCCCGCTGAGCTTGCGGTGGTCCCACGACACCACCGAGGTCGGCGCGAACCGCAGCCCGACCCGCTTGGCGGCCTGCGCGGCCACGAACGCGTCCAGCTCCGGACCGCTGTGACCGGAGTACCGGGCCGCCACCGCCGCGCCGATGCGCGCGACCTCGGCGTGCTCCTCCACCAGCCGCACGTCGCACTCCATCGTGACGCCGCGGAGCTGGTCGTAGGTCTCCCCCGCCTCCGACTGCACCGTGGCCTCGGGCTTGCGGCGCAGGTTGGCCACCTTCTGCGACGCCCGGTAGGTCCAGCCGAGCAGCTCGCCGTCCTCCACCACGAACCACAGCGGCACGAGGTGCGGCCTGCCGTTCGGGCCGAGCGTGGCCACGGTGACCACGCGCTGCTCCTCCAGGAACGCGCGCACCTCGTCGGCGGTCATCGTGATCAGGGCCCGGCGCGACATGGCGTCAGGATAGGCGGCTGTCCTCGCGCGCGGCCGCCGAGCCGGAACCGGGCGCGGCGCTCAGGTCGCCCACCACACCCCGCTCCAGCAACGCCAGGAACACGTCCACCAGGTCCGGGTCGAACCGCGCGCCGCGGCCGGCCCGCAGCTCGCGCACCGCCTGCTCGTGCGTCAGGGCGCGCCGGTGCGGCCGGTCGGCGCGCATCGCCGCCCACGCGTCGCACACGGACAGGATCCGCGCCTCGATCCGGATGGAGTCGCGGGTCAGGCCGTTCGGGTAGCCCGCGCCGTCCCACCGCTCGTGGTGCTGGCGGATGACCTCTGCCACCTCGCCGTGGTCGGGCAGCACGCTCACCATGCGCGCGCCGCTGTCGGGGTGCTCGTGCAGCAGGTGCCACTGCTGGTCGGTGAGCGGGCCCGACTCGGTGAGCAGGTCGTCGGGCAGCACGATCATGCCGACGTCGAGCAGCCGTCCCGCGCGGTGGGCGTTGTGGATCTCGGCCGGGTCGCGCTTGAGGTGATCGGCGACGGTCCGCGCCCACTCGGCGATGGCCAGACTGCGCCCGGGACTGGCCACGCGCAGGTCGACCAGGTCCGCGACCTGGTTCAGGTAGTCCACCGCGACGTCCTCCCGGTGCTCGGTGAGCGATGTGCCACCGGCGACCGCCCGGTCCCGACCCAGATCCTTGGCCAGGTACAGCGCGCGGTCAGCCGCCGACACCAACGCGGACGCCGTGCCGTAGTGCGGCGCGAACGCGGCGGTGCCGGCGGAGAGCGTAACCGTCACCGATCGGCGACCGCTCACGGCGATCGGATGGTGGGAGACGCCGTGCCGCAGCCGTTCCGCGAGCCGGGTCAGGTTCTCGGCGTCCGCGCCGGTCGCGATCAGCGCGAACTCCTCGCCGCCGTACCGGGCGAGCACCCCGCCCGGCCCGGCGATCACGCGCAGCCGGGAGGCCACCTCGACCAGCACCCGGTCGCCCGCCGGGTGCCCGAACCGGTCGTTGATCGACTTGAACCGGTCGACGTCGAGGATCACCACGCCCAGCGGGCTGCCGGTGCGCCGGGCCCGGGCGACCTCGTCGGCCAGGCGTGCTTCGAAGTAGCGGCGGCTGCGCAGCCGGGTCAGGCTGTCGGTGATGGCGAGCCGGCGCTGGTCCACGGCCAGGCCCGCGAGCCGCGTCGCGGTCAACGCGAACAGCACCGCGCAGCCCGCCGCGATCACCGGCACGTCCCGGCGCACACCCTGGGCGTGCTGCACGAGAAGAAGCAACGGGCCGATCAACGCGCCCGTGGACAGGATCGCGAGCCGAGGCCAGCTCAACCGCAGCGCGGGCACGTCCACCGGCTGCGCCATCCGACCCATCGACGGGTGCAGCGCGCACGCGCCGAGCGCCAGGTTGCCGGTCAGCCAGATCGCGTCCAGGAAGTTGCCCGCCTCGTAGCTGAGGTCCAGGCGCTGCAACACGTACACGGTGTCGGCGGTGAGGATCGCGGCCAGCCACAGCACGAGCAGCGCGAACGACCCGTCACGCCGTCCCGCGCCGAACAGCAGCCGCAGCGACACCAGCAGCAGCACCAGGTCCATCAACGGGTAGGCCAACGACACCATCTCGACCAGCAGCGGCGTGCCCAGGCGGGTCTGCGGGCCGATCACGAACACCCACGACAGCAGGCCCGCGACCACGGTCAGCGAGACCGCGTCGAGCAGGCTGGGCAGGTCGCGGTCGGAGCGGCGCTGGCGGATGAGCATCAGCAGGCCCACCACGACCAGCGGGTAGTGGCCCAGGTAGAGCGCGTCGGCGACGGACGGGTAGCTCGGGTCGTGCAGGACGTAGTGCGCCATGTAGAACGCGGTGTCGGCCAACGCGTACACGAGCTGGCTCAGGCCGAGCACGATCCACGGCGCGCGCGGCTCGGGCCGGTTGCGGCGCACGCCCCACCAGACGGCGAGCGCGGCGGACGTGCTGACCGCGCAGTAGACGACCACCCGCAGCGGGATCGTGCCGCCGAGGACGGGCAGCACGTAGTAGAGCCCGACCGATAACAGGCCGAAAGCCAGGTAACCCATCCACACCTGATGCTGTTTTCCGATCGGGATTCCGGGCTTTTCGACCGACGTGACTCCGGCGACGCGCAATCCCGGCACTCCCCACTGAGGCAACGCTGACGTTCGACAAGGCGGAGCCATGAGACCGGAAAGGGCTGTCCGCGTCAATCCCTGTTGCCGAGTCTTCATCCGCGCCGCCGGCCCGCATGCCCATCCGTGCGGGGTTGGGCGGCTCTATAGAGTGCGTATTGGTCATGCCGCCGTCGCCGGTGACGTGCGGCGCCCGGACGAGGGGGAACGATGGCGAAGGACGCGAAGGCCCTGTTGGAGCGGGTGCGCGCGGAGCTCAAGTCCGACGGCGCGACGAACCGGCTGGTGCCGCTGATCGCCTCGGGCGAGGCGTCGACGGAGGTGTTGAAGGCGCTGGCGGCCGAGGAGCACCGCATCGTGCAGAGCGATTGGCGAGCGTTCCTCACGTTGGCCGCGCAGTCCCCCGTGCCGGCGCAGCGCGAGTTCTTCGCGACCGTCGCGGGCGGCGAGGGGTTGGCGTTGGCCAAACTGTCCGATTTCGCGTCCGCGTGCGGCCTGACCCCGGATGACGTGGCCGCGTACCGGCCGTTGCCGGGGTGCCAGGCATATCCCTCGTACGTGGCCAGGCTGGCGTTGGACGGCAATCCGCACGACGCACTCCTCGCGATTCTGGCGAACTTCGCGGAATGGGGCGGCTATTGCGCGACGATCGCCGCCGCGCTGCGCGAGCACTACGGTTTCGACGACGAAGGCTGTGCGTTCTTCGACTTCTTCGCCGAACCGGCCCCCGAGCTGGACGCCCTGGGCCTGCGCGCCCTGACCGACGTCCTGGCCACCGACTGGACTCCGACCGCCGCGCTGCCCGCCGCCCGCCTCCTGCACTCCTACGAGCTGCTGTTCTGGAACACCCTGGCCGACCTCCCCTGACCCGAGAGTCCTACGTTCACGTCGCGTGAGTCCTACGTCCAGGACCACTGAGTTCTACGTTCGGGCGTTCGTGAGCGTTCAACTCGGGGGTCGTGAACGTAGGACTCACGCGGCGCGGACGTAGGACTCTCGCGATAGGAAGTGCGGGGAACGGCATGACGAGTGACACGACCAGCCCCACCGTCGCGCGACGGGTGGCGCGTTTGGCGACGGAAGTGCTCGCACCGTGGGTGTGGGTGCTCGGCCTGCCTCCGGTGATCGCCTGGCACGCCGACGGGACGGTGGGCGGCGCGTTGCTGTGGGGGCTGATCGTCGGCATCACCGGCTCGGTCATCCCGATGATCGTCATCATCCGGGGCGCACGGCGGGGCAGGTGGGACAGCCACCACGTGACCAACCGCGAAGGCCGGCTCATCCCGTTCATCGCCTGCGTCGGCTCCCTCGGCTGCGGGATCGCCATCCTCGTCCTCGGCGGCGCACCCCGGCAGATGATCGCCCTCGCGCTGGCCATGTTCGCCTCGCTGGTCGTGAGCATCGCCATCACGTTCGCCCTGCCGGTCGGCGGCGTCCGGGGGTGGAAGATCTCCATGCACGCCGGCGTCGCCGCCGGGTCGGCGGTGATCCTCACCATCACCTACGGACCGTGGCTCGCGCTGGTCGCGGGTGCGGTCGTGCTGGTCGCGTGGTCGCGCGTCGAACTGGGTGACCACACGACGGCCCAGGTCGTCGCGGGCAGCGCACTCGGCCTGGTCGTCGGCGGCCTGCCCTACTGGTGGCTGGTCGCGAACCTGACGTGAGTCGATCAGGTGGCCCCTGCCCGATCAGCCGAGCCTGGTGCGGATGACGGCGTCGCCCGATTCGCAGAGTGCCGGCTCACCCGCGCCAACCGCGTCGAGGGCCGCTTGGAGCCGACGGGCGAGGAGCGGTTTCACCAGGTCACGCGCAGCGTCCAGCGGGTAGAGGCCGACCGAGCGGATTTCGGGGTCGGTGAGTTCGACGGCGTTCACCTCTTCGTCGGTGATCAGGCCGCCGTCGAAGATGAACGCCAGCCCTTCGGGCATCGGTCCGTCGGCGGGGATGTGGTCGATCACGAGGAGCCGCCCGAGCGGGCGGTCGATGCCGAGCTCCTCCGCGACTTCGCGCACAGCCGCTCGCCATGGCGCCTCCCCGGCGTCCACGGACCCGCCGGGGATCTCCCAGTTCGGCTTGTACGAGGTCTCGACCAGCAGGACGCGGCCCGCCTCGTCCCGGAAGAGGACACCGGCGGAGGTGCGCTTGCGGTTCAGCGAGGCCGCGTACTCGTCGAACGGCAGTAGATCCACACCACCTGACGCTACCGGCCGCCGTCCACGGACGATCAGCGCCGCCGCGCCGGGGCTCGGCGTCGGAACGCGGCGGTCACGGGACGGACGGCTGGGTGTCCCAGTTCTCGGCCAGGTCGGGGCGGCCGAAGAGGTAGCCCTGGGCGTAGGCGCAGCCGGCGTTGCGGAGCCAGTCGGCCTGGGCCTGGGTTTCGATGCCCTCGGCCACGGTGTGCGCGCCCAGGACCTCGGCCAGGTCGATGATGCAGCGCACGACGCCCGCCGTGCGGCCGGTGTCGGACAGCGCGCCGGTGAACGAGCGGTCGATCTTGACCACGTCGAACGGGTAGCGCTGCAGGTAGCTCAACGACGAGTAGCCGGTGCCGAAGTCGTCCAACGCGACCCGCACCCCGGTCTCCCGCACCTCCATCAGCCCGCGCATGGCCGCGCCGTCGGCCCACACCGACTCGGTCACCTCGATCGTCAACCGCTCCGGCGGCAGCCCGGTGGTCTTGAGCACCCGGTCCAACGACGGCAGGAACGCGGGCGCGGACAGTTGCCGGGTCGACACGTTCACCGTCACGCCCAGCGAACGGCCCTGCTGGAGCCACCGCATGGCCTGCTCGCACGCGCCCGCCAGCACCTTGTTGCCCAGCGGCACGATCAGCCCGGTCTCCTCCGCCAGCCCGATGAACTCACCGGGCCCGAGCAGCCCGTGCCCCGGCCGCTGCCACCGCACCAACGCCTCCGCGCCCGCCGCCGCCGACGTCGCCAGGTCCACGATCGGCTGGTAGTGCAGCACCAACTGCCCGTCGGACACGGCGGTGCGCAGGTCGGCCTTGTCGCGCTGGCGGGCCAGCACCTGCTCCCCCATCTCCGGCCGGAACAGCCGGATCCGCCCACCGCCCTCGCGCTTGGCCACGTACATGGCGGTGTCCGCGTCACGCAGCAGGTCCGCCGTCCCGATGCCCGGCGCGGACACCGCGATGCCGACGCTGGCCCGGATCACCGTCTCGTGCCCCAGCCCGGTCAACGGCCGCGCCAGCTCCGACAGGATGCGGGTGGCCAGCCGCGCCGACTCGCGCACGTCGTGACCGGGCGCGAGCACGGCGAACTCGTCGCCGCCCAGCCGCGCCGCGGTGGCCACGGGTCCGACGGCCCGGCTGATCCGCTCGGCCGCCGACACCAGGTACCAGTCACCCGCCTCGTGCCCCTCGGCGTCGTTGACCTCCTTGAACCCGTCGAGGTCGATCACCAGCAGGCCCACGTCCTCCCCGGCCAGCAGCGCGTCGTCCACCAGGTGCAGGAAGTGGGTGCGCCCGGCGAGCCCGGTCAGCTCGTCCCGCTCGGCCCGGGTGCGCAGCTCGTCCTCCAGCTCGCGGCGCTTGCTCACGTCCACCGCGGTGATCACGGTGTGCTGCTCGGAGACGTGCTCGACCGGCACGGCGTGCACCGCGAGCACGCCGGTGGAGCCGTCCGGCCGCGTGACGCGCACCTCGACCGCCTCCTGGGCCGAACGGCAGCCGCGCACGCAGGCGGTGATGTCCGGGCCGTGCGGGCACGGCACCCGTCCCGGTCGCGCCGCGGCCCACGCCAGCAGCTCGCGGGCCCGGTCGTTGTGCAGCCGGGGCGCGCCGTCGGCGTCGACCAGCACGAGCCCGACCGGGCTGGCCCGCACCACGGTCTCCACGGTGCGGTGCGCGTCCTCCACCAGCCGTGCCGAGCGGGTGGTCTCGTGCAGCGCCATCGCGCCGACGCCCAGCCCGACCAGCGGCATGAGGATCGCCATGACCAGGGGCCCGGTCACCGCGGCCGGCGTGACCGCGATCCACACCGCGCACCCGCTCAGGTAGCCCAGCAGCGCGGGCACCGCCCGGACGGGGAACGGCTCGTTGTCGCCCCGCAGGGCGCGGCGCAGGGTCACCGCGAACAGGAACGCGATCACCGGTTGCGGGGTGGGCAGCACGAACGCCGCGCCGTGGGCGACCACGCACTCGACCATCGCGATCAGCCAACTGTCCCGCGTGGGGCTCAGCCACCACGACGCGAGCACCAGCGGCACCAGCAGGGCGAGCGCGAAGCGGGCGGGCCCGGTGCCGACGAAGAACAGTTGCAGGGTGAACGCGACGGCGCTGAGCCAGGCGTAGACCTCGGCGAGCTTCCTGGTCCGGCGCAGCCCGGCCTGACCGGGCGACGAGAGCGGGTCGTCCACCACGGTGCGGGTTGGACGAGCCACGCCCGGTTACCCCCAAGTCAAGCGGCGGACGACTGAACACCACGCGGAAGATCGAACTATCCATATCGGTGTTCACGTTCTCAACCGCCATTCGGGTGAGTCCACTATGGACCGCACCACCCCTGGGTCACGACCCCGGCGTCGACTCCTTCGGCGGCTCGCTGTCGGGCAGCGGGTCCGGGGTGGTCTTGGCCAGGTCGGCGGCCACCACCTTGGCCTCGTCGATCTTGCGCTGGGACTCGGCCAGGCGCTGGTCCTCCTCCGGCGTCTCGACCCGGAAGGCGTCGGTCGTGTCGATCTCGGGTTCGTGCTCGTCAGCCATGTGACCAGGTTTTCCCCGCGGCCGGGGGCCAAACTTGGACACCGGCCGCACGGCGGTCTACCGTCGATAAGAGCCCGCTGGTCCGTAAGCCGAGGAGATCCGATGTCGAGCACGACGACCGCGCCGCCCCGCCCGTCCGCGCGGCGACGCGTGATCTTCGCGGCGGTGTTGCTCACGGTGACCGCGTTGTTGTTCTGGGTGCCCTGGACGGGGTTGCTCGCGCCGGGAGCCCGGTGGCCGTGGCCGGTGCAAGCCCTCGGCACGGCGTTCTTCGTCGTCACGTCGGTGGCGTTCCCGCTGCTGCTGGTCCGCGCGCACGGCCGCCGCCACTCCGACCGGGCGTCACGGCTCGCGCACCTGGCGCTGGGCGTGGCGTGGGTGTTCTTCTCGTGGGCCGTGATCACGCACGTGCTGCGGCTCGTGCTGGCGGTCGCGGGGGTGGAGAACCCGGTGCGGGCCCGGCTGGTCGCGGTCGTCCTGCTCGTCGTCGGCCTGGGGCTGGTCGCGCACGGCATCCGGGAGGCTCGCCGGGTGCCGCGGGTCAAGCGCACCGACGTGGTGCTCCCCCGGCTGGACCGGGCGTTCGACGGGCTGACCATCGCGGTGCTCGCCGACACCCACTACGGCGCGATCGACCGCACGAAGTGGTCCGCGGCGACGGTGGCGGCGGTCAACGCGCTCGACCCGGACGTCGTCGTGCACGTGGGCGACATCGCCGACGGCACGGTCGAGCAGCGCCGGGGCCAGGCCGCACCGCTGGCGGACGTCCGGGCGCGGCACCGGTTCTACGTGTCGGGCAACCACGAGTACCTCTCCAACGCCCAGGCGTGGCTGGACCACCTGACCGAGCTGGGCTGGACGAGCCTGCACAACCAGCACCGGGTGCTGGCGCGCGGTGACGCCCGGCTGGTGTTCGCGGGCGTGGACGACGTCACGGGTGCCCACTCGGGCGAGGCCGGGCACGGCGCGGACGTCGCCGCGGCGCTCGCGGGCACGCGCGCCGACGACCCGGTGGTGCTGCTGGCCCACCAGCCGAGCGAGATCGGCAAGGCGGTCGCGGCCGGTGTCGACCTGCAGCTGTCCGGGCACACGCACGGCGGTCAGATCTGGCCGTTCCACCTGCTGGTGCGCTTGCAGCAGCCGGTGCTGGCCGGCCTGAGCCGCCACGGCGAGCGCACCCGGCTCTACACGAGCCGGGGCGCGGGCTTCTGGGGCCCGCCGCTGCGCGTGTTCGCGCCAAGTGAGATCTCGCTGCTCACGCTGCGCGCCGCCTGACCGACACGGCGTGCGCCCCAGGGGATTTCGACCCCACCCACACGGGTGCATGCCTCACACGAACGGGTGAGCGCCGTTGTCGCGACAGGCGCACGGACTCACTCTCGGCATGAGGCACGGTGAGCCACGACGCCGTTGGGGGGCCTCGAAGAACCCGACGCCGTCGAAGGACTCCCATGAACGACATCTCCCGCCGCGACGTGTTCCGCCACACCGCGACCGCCGCCTTGATCGTCGTCGGCGCGGCCGGTTTCGCCTCGTCCAGCGCGCTCGCGGGCCCGAACCGGGCCGCCCTCCTCGCCGACCCCCGCGACTTCGAGGAGACCTACAAGGGCAAGAAGATCAAGGGCGAGCACGACAAGGACAAGGGCAAGCACAAGATCCACATCAACGGCAAGAAGCTCGGGGTCGTGCAGATCGAGCTGCCCGTCGCACCGGACTCGGCCGCGACCTACACCGCGGTGCTCAGCACGCTCAACCACTTCGACCCCGTCCCGCTGGACGAGGGCGAGCACCGCGACGGCCTGAAGAAGCTCGCGAGGCTCGCCGTGGACCAGCTCGGCGACCAGGAGCTGACCGCCGACGCCGACCACTCGCACCCGTGACCGGCGTGCTCGACCGCCCCGAAAGGACACGAGCCCATGGGCACCCGTAAGAGCGTGGCCGTGCTGACGGCCACCGAGAAGTCGAACTTCGTGGCGGCGGTGAAGGCGCTCAAGGCGCAGTCGAGCGGTCGCAACTACGACTGGTTCGTGCGCACCCACATGACCTACTTCAACGCCGTCAACGGCCACAACTACGCGCACATGTCGCCGTCGTTCCTGCCGTGGCACCGCCAGTACCTGCTGTTGCTGGAGAACGCCCTGAAGGCGATCAACCCGGCCGTGGACCTGCCCTACTGGAACTGGACGGCCAACCGCTCGACCACCGGCGCGCCGTTCACCTCGGACTTCATGGGCGGCAACGGCGCGGACGGCAACGGCCCGGTGCTCAGCGGCCCGTTCGCCGGCTCCACGAGGTGGCGCATCAACGTCAGCGCCACGTCCTCGACCTCGCTGCGGCGGGCGATGACGTTGCGCGGCTCGCTGCCCACCGGCTCCGACGTCGACACCGTCCTGGGCGTGTCGACCTACGACGTCTCGCCGTGGGGCTCCTCGTCCGGCAGCGGGATGCGCAACCGCATGGAGGGCGGCCTGTCCCCGGGCCTGCACGGGCGCGTGCACAACTGGATCGGCGGGCACATGGCGCAGGTCGACTCGCCGAACGACCCGGTGTTCTTCCTGCACCACTGCAACATCGACCGGCTCTGGTCGGCCTGGCAGAACCGGTGGGGCTACGGCGCCGACCGCTACCTGCCGGGCGGCGGCGTGGCGAACGTCGTGGACGTCGACGAGGTGCTGGAGCCGTTCGGCGTCACCGCGAGCTCCACCCTGGACCACCGCGGCAGCTACACCTACGCGTGACGGGCAGGGCATGATCGCCGGGTGAGGTTCCTGGTGGTGGGTGCGAGCGGGTTGGTCGGGCAGCACGTCGTCGGGCGGCTGCGGGCGCGGGGGCACGGGGTGACGGCGGTCGCGCGGACCGCGCGGGACGGGGTCGACCACGCGGTCGACGCGACCACGGCGACCGAGGCCGCGTTCCGGGCGTTGCTCGCGGGGCACGACGGCGTGGTGTTCGCCGCCGGCGCGGACGACCGGGAGGTGCCGCGCAAGCCCGCGTACCCCGTGTTCCACCGGGGCAACGTCGCGCCGGTCGTGCGGCTGCTCACGGCCGCCCGCGAGGAAGGGCTGACCCGGGCCGCGGTGATCGGGTCGTACTACACCCACTTCCACCGCCTGCACCCCGAGTGGGGCCTGGCCGAACGCCACCCGTACATCCGCAGCCGGGTCGAGCAGGCGCGGGCGGGCCGGGCGGCGGCCGGGCCCGACCTGCCGGTCGCCGTGCTGGAGCTGCCGTTCGTGTTCGGCCGGGCGGGCGACCGGCTGCCGAACTGGTCGGGCGCGCTGGACCGGTGGGTCCGGTCGCGGTCGCCGCTGCTCGCGCCGCCCGGTGGCAGCGCCGCCACGACGGCCGCGCACGTGGCGCAGGAAACGGTCGACGCGCTGGAACGCGCGTCCGGCGAGGACATCCCGGTGGCGCTCGAGAACCTGACGTGGCCGGACATGATCGGCCGCATCGCCACCGCCGCCGGTCACCCCCGCCCGGTGCGGGCGCTGCCCGGCGCGGTGGTGCGGGTGGCGTTGCGGCTGACCGGGCTCGTGCAGCGGCTGACGGGCAGGCAGTCCGGGATCGACCCTGCACACGCGGGCGCCCTGCTGCTGCGGGAGCTGTTCGTCACGCCGGCCCGCCCGGGGTCGGTGGACGACGCGCTCGCCGAGACCTTCCCCCGCGACTGACGCCGGGTCAGCCGACCGGTTCGGCGCGGCGCGCGCGGACCAGGACCAGCCGGCCGAGGACGACGCCGACCACACCGAGCACCAGGGCGGCCGCGCCGCCGACCACACCGTTGCCGCTGCCGGGGCCTGCGTCCGCGACGGCCAGGTTCACCGCGCCGTTGACCGCGCCGATCAGCCCGGCGACCAGGGCCACGAGCGCGGCGCGCCGCCCGCCGTTGCCGACACCCCTGTTGGCACGGGACCGCGCGAGCCGGCCGACGACCACGCTGAGCAGCGACACCAGTGCGGCGATGCTCGCCCAGACGCGCCGGGGGGTGCCGGCGAAGTTGTCGACACCCTGGTTCGCGCACTCCCCCGGGCTCGCGCAGACTTGGTCGGCCGCCGACGCGGCGAGCGTGAACAGGACGGACATGGGGTTCTCCTCGGGTTCGGGCGACGGGACGTGCGGTGATCATGTCCGGCGGACCGCTCCCGGTCGTCGTTCCACTGTGGTCACTTCGCGCTGCCGCGACCGCGGCACCGGACCTTCGAGTACTGCGGGCGCGGTAGTCGGTTGATCGTCCGCACGCAGGACTCGCCCGCGCGGACGCCCGGTTAGGGTGCCCGCATGAGCACCGGACGGTCGGGTCTTCGGGCCGCGGTCGGTGACTGGGTGATCGCCGTCGGAGTTGCCGCGATCCTCCTGGTCACCGGGCTTTCGGAGCAGCGCCCGGAGGCCGGTCCCGCTGTGGTCGGGTACGTGCTGCTGGTCGCGGGCGGCCTGGCGCTGGGGCTGCGCCGCCGTGCTCCGGTCGTCGTCCTGGCCGGCACCGGGTTGTGCGTGGTCGGGTCCCAGGCCCTGGGTTTCGACGCGCCCGCCGTGGCCTACCTGGTCGCGGTCTACACCGCCGTGCGCGCCGGGCACCGCGTCGTGGTGGCGTTCGGGTCCGTGGCCGTGCTGGCAGCGCTGCCGGTCGCGGTGATGGTGTCCTCGCCGGGCGGGTCCACGGGTGAGGCGTTCGCCCAGGCCCGGGGCGTGCTCGAACTGGCCTGGCTGATCGCCGCGGCCGCCGCGGGGGAAGCGCTGCGGCAGGCCGAGCGCCGGGCGGACGAAGCCGAGCGCACCCGCGAGGAGACCGCGCGGCGGCGGGCCGACGAGGAGCGGCTGCACATCGCGCGCGAGCTGCACGACTCGCTCACCCACCAGATCTCGGTCATCAAGGTGCAGGCCGAGGTCGCGGTCCACCTGGCCGGCAGGCGGGGTGAGCAGGTGCCGGAGGCCCTGCTGGCCATCCGCGACGCCGGTCGCGAGGCGGCCCGGGAGCTGCGCGCGACCCTGGAAGCGCTGCGCGACCACGTGCACCCGGACGGCGGGAACCCGCCTTACGGGCTCGACGACGTCCCGGAGCTCGTCCAACGGGCGCGCACGACGGGCCTCGACGCGAAGCTGACCGTCGAAGGGCGCCCGACCGGCGTGCCGGCCGCCGTCGAGCGCGCCGCCTACCGGATCGTCCAGGAGTCGCTCACGAACGTCACCCGGCACGCCGCCGCCGCGACCGCGTCGGTCCGGATCGACTACCGGCCCGACGCGCTGGTCATCCGGGTCGACGACGACGGCCGGGCCGCACCGGGGCACGAGCCCGCGCCCGGTGTCGGGCTGCTCGGGATGCGCGAGCGGGCCACCGCGCTCGGCGGCCGGCTGCGGGCGGCCCCACGCCGCGAGGGCGGCTTCACCGTCCACGCCGAACTGCCCGTGGAGCCGAGGTCGTGATCCGCGTCGTGCTGGTGGACGACCAGCCGCTCATCCGCAGCGGCTTCCGCGCGCTGCTGGACATCGAGGACGACATCGAGGTGGTGGCGGAGGCCGCCGACGGCAGGCGGGGCGTCGAGCTGGTCCGGCAGCACCTGCCCGACATCGCGCTGGTCGACGTGCAGATGCCGGTCATGGACGGCATCGAGACGACCCGGCTCATCGCCGCCGACCCGGCCCTGGCGTCGGTGCACGTCGTCATCCTGACCAACTACGGCCTGGACGAGTACGTCTTCCACGCGCTGCGCGCCGGCGCGGCCGGCTTCCTCGTCAAGGACATCGAGCCGGAGGACTTCCTGCACGCGGTCCGCGTGGCCGCGCGCGGGGACGCCCTGCTCGCGCCGTCGATCACCCGCAGGCTGATCGACCGGTTCGTCGCCCAGCCGCTCGCCACCCCCGGCGGCCCGGGGCTGGAGGAGCTGACGAACCGCGAGCGGGAGGCCGTGGCGCTGGTCGCGCGCGGCCTGTCCAACGACGAGGTCGCCGACCGCATGGTGATCAGCCCGCTGACCGCGAAGACCCACGTCAACCGCGCGATGACGAAGCTGCGCGCCCGCGACCGGGCCCAGCTCGTGGTGTTCGCCTACGAGTCCGGTCTGGTGGTCCGGGGCGGGGCCTAGCGGCGGCGTGGGGCGTCAGTAGGCGCGGCGGCCGGTCTGCGGCGGGTCGTAGTCGTAGTCGTCGTCCTCGGGCACGTCGAACGGCAGGGGCCGGTTGGTCCACGAGTCGATCACCACCAGCAGGGCGGTGCAGACGATGACGACGACGCCCACCCAGGCCAGGCCGCCCCAGACCAGGATGCCCGCGATCAGCAGCAGCGGCAGGACCATGAACAGGCAGAACGGGTCCACGCGCCCGAAATGCCGCCGTTGTCCGGAACTCGCCATCTAACGCCCTCCCAGTCAAGCGCCTCCCTGGGTGAACTTACGCGACGCGGTCCGCGCCGCGGTCAGCCGGGCGGTCACGCGCCGCGCTGTTCACGGCCGGGGTACCGGCCCTGGGCGCGTTCGAAGACCGTGGCGAGCACGGCCAAGATGATCATGCCGGCTCCGAGCCCGAGGTGCAGCAGGTTGTCGGCCGGGTTGAACGGGGCGAAGTTCGCCGGGCCACCTTCGTGGTCGATCGAGTGCACCACCGAGCCGTAGACCCACAGCAGCAGGTAGAGGAAACCTCCCGCGCCCAGGAACAGCCGTGCCGCGCCCGCGGAGGACGCGGCGAGGATCCCGGCCACGCCCAGCAGCAGGTGCAGCGCGTTGTGCAGCACCGACACCTGGAACACGCCGAACAGCATCGCCTCCGAGTGGGGCCCGGCGAAGCGGATGCCGTCGAGGGCGGCGGTCACGCCCGGCACGAACCCGAGCACACCCACCAGCAGGAACACCGCTCCGACGAACAGCGCGAGCGCCTGCACGGGACGGCGGCGGGTGCCGACGCGGTCGGTCGAGCTCGCCATGGCGGTCCTCCGATCAACGGTTGTGCTTGGCGTACCCGGCGGCCACGACGGGAAACCAAGATCACCGCACTCCGCAAGTGCGGCGTTACACTGCCCGATGTGCCGAATCTGCGAATCAGTGACGCCGCAGCCCTGCTCGGGGTGAGCGACGACACCGTGCGCCGGTGGATCGACCAGGGCCGGCTGGCCGAGGTGCAGCTCGACAGCGGCCGCAAGGGCGTCGACGGGCGGGAGCTGGCCGAGTTCGCCCAACGCCTGGCCGAGGCACCCGAGCCGGGCGTGACGGTGGCCGCGTCGGCGCGCAACCGGATGCGCGGCATCGTCACGCGCGTGGTCAAGGACGGCGTGATGGCGCAGGTCGAGTTGCAGGCCGGGCCGTTCCGGGTGGTGTCGCTGATGAGCCGCGACTCGGCCGACGAGCTGGGCCTCGAGATCGGCAGCGTCGCGGTGGCGTCCATCAAGTCCACGCACGTCGTGGTCGAGATCCCGGAGGCGTGATGCGGGCCCTGGCGCTGGTGGCGTTGGTGGTGGTGGCCGGCTGCGGCACGGCCGAGCCCACGACCGGCGGGCAGGTCACGGTGTTCGCGGCGGCGTCGCTGACCGAGACGTTCACCCGGCTCGGCGAGGAGTTCGAGTCGGCCAACCCGGGGGTGGACGTCGTGGTCAACTTCGGCGGCAGCTCCGGGTTGGCGCAGCAGATCGGGCAGGGCGCACCGGCGGACGTGTTCGCCTCGGCCTCGCCCGCGAACATGGAGCAGGTGGTCGACGGCGGAGGGACGGCCGCCGAGCCCGTGACGTTCGCGCGCAACCGGCTGGAGATCGCGGTGCCGGCGGGCAACCCGGCCGGGATCACCGGGCTCGCCGACTTCGCCCACGCCGACGCCCGGATCGCGTTGTGCGCGGAGCAGGTGCCCTGCGGAGCGGCGGCGAAGCGGGCGTTCGAGGCCGCCGGGGTGACGCCCCGGCCGGACACCCTGGAACAGGACGTCAAGGCGGTGCTGACCAAGGTGCGGCTCGGTGAGGTCGACGCCGGGCTGGTGTACCGGACGGACGTGCGGTCCGCGGCCGGCCGGGTCGAGGGCCTCGCCTTCCCCGAGGCCGACCGCGCGGTCAACGACTACCCGATCGCACCGCTGGCCAAGGCCCGCAACGCGGCGGGCGCACGGGCGTTCGTCGACTTCGTGCGGTCCGACCGGGGTCGGGCGGTGCTCGCCGAGGCCGGGTTCGACGCGCCGTGACGACGACCCGACGCCGCACCGGGGGCCGGCTGCCGGTGGCGCTGGTGGTGCCGGCCGTGGTGGGGCTCGCGTTCCTGCTCGTGCCGCTGGTCGGCCTGCTGGTCCGGGCGCCGTGGGGCACGCTGCCGACACGGTTGCTCAGCCCGTCGGTCGGCGAGGCGCTGCGGTTGTCGTTGGTGTGCGCGAGCCTGGCGACGGTGGTGTGCCTGGTGCTGGGCGTGCCGCTGGCGTGGCTGCTGGCGCGCGGCGACGTGCCGGGACGGGGCGTGCTGCGGGCGTTGGTGACGGTGCCGCTGGTGCTGCCGCCGGTGGTGGGCGGCGTGGCGCTGCTGTTCGTGCTCGGCAGGCGCGGGCTCGTCGGGCAGTACCTCGACGCGTGGTTCGGCGTCTCGCTGCCGTTCACCACCGCGGGCGTGGTGCTGGCGGAGGCGTTCGTGGCGATGCCGTTCCTGGTCATCTCGGTGGAGGGCGCGTTGCGCGCGGCGGACCCGCGATACGAGGAGGCCGCCGCGACGTTGGGCGCGTCGCGCTGGCTGGCGTTCCGGCGGGTCACGCTGCCGTCGATCCTGCCGGGCGTGGTGGCGGGCACGGTGCTGTGCTGGGCGCGGGCGTTGGGCGAGTTCGGGGCCACCATCACGTTCGCGGGCAACTTCCCGGGAGAGACGACGACCATGCCGTTGGCCGTGTACCTGGCGCTGGAGACCGATCCGGACGCGGCGATCGTGCTGAGCGTGGTGCTGCTGCTGGTGTCGGTGGGGGTGCTGGCCGCGTTGCGCGACCGGTGGATCAGCGGGCCGTCGTGACGCTGCACGCCGACCTGCGGGTGACCCGCGGCGCGTTCCGGTTGGGCGCGGAGCTGGTGGTGCAACCGGGCGAGGTGGTGGCGCTGCTCGGTCCCAACGGCGCGGGCAAGAGCACCGCGCTGCGCGCCCTGGCGGGGCTGCTGCCGTTGACCGGCGGGCACATCCGGCTGGGCGAGCGGATGTGGGACGCGCCACCGGACGTGTTCCGGCCCGCCGAACGGCGCCCGATCGGCGTGGTGTTCCAGGACTACCTGCTGTTCGCGCACCTGTCCGCGCTGGAGAACGTCGCCTTCGGGCTGCGTGCGCGCGGTGTCGGGCGGGCGGCGGCGCGGGCCGAGGCGGCGCGGTGGCTGGACCGGGTCGGGCTGGCGGCGCACGCGAAGGCCAGGCCGCGCACGTTGTCCGGGGGCCAGGCACAACGCGTGGCACTGGCCCGTGCCCTGGCCACGGGCCCCGAGCTGCTGCTGCTGGACGAGCCGCTGGCCGCGCTGGACGCCGCCACCCGGCTGCACGTGCGCGCCGAACTCGGCCGCCACCTGCGCGACTACCCGGGCCACACGCTGCTCGTCACGCACGACCCGCTGGACGCGATGGTGCTGGCCGACCGGCTGGTGGTGCTGGAGCACGGCGAGGTCGTGCAGGAGGGCCCGCCGACCGAGGTGGCCCGCCGCCCGCGCACCGACTACGTCGCCGACCTGGTCGGCCTCAACCTCTACCGGGGCACCGGGCACGGCACCGCGGTGTCGTTGGACGGCGGCGGCACCCTCACCGTGGCGGCACCGGCGACCGGGCCGGTGCACGTGGTGTTCCCGCCCAACGCGGTCAGCCTGCACCCCGAGCACCCGGCGGGCAGCCCGCGCAACGCGTGGCGCGTCACCGTGGCCGGGATCGAACAGCACGCGCACACGACCCGCGTGCGGCTGGACGGCGTGCCGCCGGTGCTGGCCGACGTGACCACCGCGACCGTCGCCGACCTGCGGCTGCGGCCCGGTGACGAGCTGTGGGCCGCGGTCAAGGCCACCGAGGCGCACGCCTACCCGTCCTGACCGTTGTGAGTGACCAACCACTCTTGCCTTGACAGGCGGAACGGCTCCGCGTTCACTGGGTCGTGAGTGATTGACCACTCACACTTTGGAGGAAGCGATGAGCCAGCAGTCCACCGAGCAGGTCCTGGAGGTCGTGCTGCCGGGCGTGGTCGAGCCCGAGGGCTTCGAGCTGCGCCGCCGCAGCCGGCCCGTCCCCGCACGGGGCCAGGCGCTCGTGCGGGTCGAGGCGACCGGCGTGTCGTTCGCCGAGCAGCAGATGCGCCGGGCCAAGTACTACGACCAGCCGGCGTTCCCGTTCGTGCCCGGCTACGACCTGGTCGGCACCGTCGCCGAGGTCGGGCCCGACGTCGACCCGACCCTGGTCGGCGGCCGGTTCGCGGCGCTGACCAAGATCGGCGGGTGGGCCAGCCACGCGCTCGTCGACGCGGCGGACCTGGTGCCGGTGCCCGTCGGCGTCGACCCGGCCGACGCGGAGACGGTCGTCGTCAACGGCCTCACCGCCTGGCAGATGCTGCACGGCGTCGCGAAGGTCACCGCGGGCCAGACCGTGCTGGTGCACGGCGCGAACGGCGGCGTCGGCTCGACCCTCGTGCAGTTGGCCCGGCTCGCCGGCGCGCGCGTCATCGGCACCGCGTCACCCCGCCACCACGACGCCGTCCGCGCGCTGGGCGCCACCCCGCTCGACTACCGCTCCCCCGACCTGCCCGGCGCGGTCCGCGAGCTGGCGCCGGGTGGCGTGGACGCGGTGTTCGACCACGTCGGCGGCCCCGGCATCGTGGACTCCTACCGCCTGCTCGCGCCGCGCGGCACCCTCGTCGCGTACGGCACCGCGTCCACCCGGGACCGGAAGGGCTCGTCCCGGCTGCCCGTGCTGAAGCTGTTCGCCCGCCTGCTGTGGTGGAACGCCCTGCCCAACGGGCGCACCGCGACGTTCTTCAACATCTGGGCGGGCAGGCGTGACGCGGCGAAGTTCCGCGCCCGGCTGGCCCGTGACCTGGGCGCGGTGTTCGCCCTGCTCGCCGACGGCTCCCTGCGCCCCCAGGTGGCCGCGCGCGTGCCGCTGGAACGGGTCGCCGACGCGGTCCGGCTCGCCGAGTCCGGCACGGTCACCGGCAAAGTCGTGCTGATCGCGGATTGACCTGGAGCGCGCTCCAGCCACTAGCGTCGCCACCGTCGATAGCGGGTGGAGAACGGAGCGCGACGTGCGACTGGGGCTGCACATCAACCGGTTCAACCAGGGCGCGGCACGGCTGGGTCCCGAGCTGGCCGCGACGTGCCGGGCGGCCGAGGAGGCCGGGCTCGGGTGGCTGTCGGTCATGGACCACTACTTCCAGATGGAGCACAACGGCGGCGCGGAAGACCCGATGCTGGAGGCGTACGCGACGCTGGGGTTCCTGGCGGCGAACACGTCGACCGTGCGGCTGGGCGCGCTCGTCACCGGCGTCACCTACCGCCACCCCGGCCTGCTGGCGAAGATCGTCACCACGCTGGACGTGCTGTCGGGCGGTCGCGCGACGCTGGGTTTGGGCGCCGCCTGGTACGACCGCGAGCACCACGGCCTGGGCGTGCCGTTCCCGCCGCTGGGCGAACGGTTCGAACGGCTGGAGGAAGCGCTGCGGATCTGTTTGCAGATGTGGAACCCGCAGGACAACGGGCCGTTCGAAGGCAGGCACTACCGCCTCGCCGAGACCCGGTGCGTGCCCGCGCCGTTGAGCGCGCCGCACCCGGAGGTCATGATCGGCGGCAACGGCGAGCGGAAGACCCTCCGGCTGGCCGCCCGCTACGCCGACGCCTGCAACCTGCTCATCGGGTCACCCGCCGACGTGCCGCACAAGCTCGACGTGCTGCGCGGGCACTGCGACGACCTGGGCCGGGACTACGACGCGATCCGCAAGACGGTGGTGCACCTGGGCGAGCTGCCCGACGACCCGGACGGTGTCGCCAAGACCCTGGCCCCCTACGCGGACCTGGGCATCGACACCGTCATCCTCCGCTCGCCGGACGGCGACCTGCCCGGCTGGGTCGACCGCCTGATCGCACCGGCCGCCCGCCGGCTGGCCGAGGTCGGTTGACCGGTCCGCGGGTTCGGCCCGGGAGGTCGGCCGGGTTCGACCCAGCCGTTCGGCCTGGTTCGACCCCTCGGTTCGGCCGGGTTCGGCCCAGCAGTTCGGTACCGGGTTCGGTCCGGCGAGGTCGATGCCGCGGGCCGGCCCACGGGTCGGTCCCGCGGGTCGGCCTGGGGGTTCGGTCCGGCGAGGTCGGCCTGGGGATCGGTGCCGGAGGGCGGCCCGCGAGTCGCTCCCGGGAGCGAGCCGGGATTCCGGCCTGAGGTTCGGTCCGGGGCGGTGGTGAGCTGTCCAGTGTGGACCGTTCAGCCGCAGCGGTGGTGGTCGCGCGGGCTCGCCGACCCTCGGCGGGCGGTGCGTCGGGAACCTGGGACAATCGCCTTCCTACGAAGGAGGATGTGCCAGGTGAGTGTCCACCACCAGGAGGTGCCGTCGCTGTTGGAACGGATCGCCACGACGATGTCGGTGGCGATCGGCCGGGTCCGTGAGGACCTGGCGGGCGCGGACCCGGTGGTGCGACGATCCGAGCGCGCGGACTTCCAGTGCAACGCGCCGCTGGCGCTGGCCAAGCGCGTCGGGGTGAAGCCGGTCGAGCTGGCCCGGCAGGTGGTGGCCGGGCTCGACCTCGGCGCGGACGCGGTGATCGCCTCGGTGGAGCCGTCCGGGCCCGGTTTCCTCAACGTCACCGTGACCGACACCGCGGTCTGGGAGCAGGTCGCCGCCCGCCTGGAGGACCCGCGCCTCGGCGTCGGCACGCCCGAGCTGGGCCGCCGGGTCGTGGTCGACTACTCCGCGCCCAACATCGCCAAGGAGATGCACGTCGGGCACCTGCGCACGACGATCATCGGCGACAGCCTGGCCCGCGTGGAGGGCTTCCTCGGCGCGGACGTGCTGCGCCAGAACCACCTGGGCGACTTCGGCACCCAGTTCGGGATGCTGATCCAGTACCTCGACGAGCACCCCGACGCGGCGTGGCACCAGGACGAGCTGGGCGAGGGCACCTCGGCGGTGTCGGCGTTGGACGGGCTGTACCGGTCGGCGCGGGCGAAGTTCGACGCCGACCCCGACTTCGCCGACCGGTCGCGCGCCCGGGTCGTCGCGCTCCAGGCGGGCGACCCGGACACGGTCGCGGTGTGGCAGGACATCGTCGCGGAGTCCGAGCGGTCGTTCAGCGCGATCTACGACCGGTTGAACGTGCTGCTCACGCCCGAGGACTCGGTCGGCGAGTCGTTCTACAACCCGATGCTGGGCGACACGGTCGACGAGCTGGTCGACGCGGGCCTGGCGGTGGAGAGCGACGGCGCGCTGGTCTTCTACTCGCAGGAGGTGACCGGGCCCGAGGGCAGGCCGGTCACCCTGATGGTCCGCAAGAGCGACGGCGGGTACGGCTACGACACCACCGACCTGGCCACGATCCGCTACCGGCTGCGCGACCTCAAGGCCACCCGGCTGGTCTACGTCACCGACTCGCGCCAGTCGCTGCACTTCCAGCTGGTGTTCGAGGCGGCCCGGCGCGCCGGGTGGCTCACCGACGGCATCGCCGCCGAGCACGCCGCCTACGGCACGATCCTCGGTCCGGACGGGACGCCGTTCAAGACCAGGTCGGGCGGCACGGTCCGGCTGATGGACCTGCTCGACGCCGCGGTGTCGCGAGCCAGGGCCGTCGTGGCGGAGAACCGCGACCTCGACCCGGCCGAGCTCGACCGGATCGCCGAGTCGGCGGGGATCGCCGCGGTCAAGTACGCCGACCTGTCGACCTCGCGGGTGAAGGACTACTCCTTCGACGTCGACCGCATGGTGTCGTTCACCGGCAACACCGGCGTCTACCTCCAGTACGCGCACGCCCGGATCAGCTCGATCCTGCGCAAGGCGGGCGACCCGGACGCGGCGGTCGACCGCACGGTCACGCCACACCCCGCCGAACGGGCCCTGGGCCTGGCCCTGGACGCCTACGGCGCGGTCGTCACCGAGGTCGCCGCCACCCTCGAACCGCACCGGCTCTGCGGCTACCTCTACGACCTGGCCCGCGCCTTCACCACCTTCTACGAGGCCTGTCCCGTGCTCAAGGCCGACGAGCCCGTGCGCGGCAACCGGCTGGCGCTGTGCCGGTTGACGGCGCGGACCCTCGGCCACGGCCTCGACCTGCTGGGCATCGCCGCGCCCGAACGGATGTAGCCACCACCCGGGTTCGCCGGGCGCGGTGAGCTGTCCCCCAGTGACGGCTCACCGCGCCCGCCGGTTCCGTCGCGGTCCCGTGAGCCGGGAACCCGCAACCCCCGTGACCACTGTCCACGGTCGGGTGTGCGAACACCTTGCAGGATCGTGAAATCCGCAGGTGGGGCGGTGAGCCGGGTCAGCGCTGGAGCACCAGCGCCTCCCACGGCCGGAGGTCCACGCGGCCGGGTGAGATCGGCGCGTCGTCGGTGTTGGCCAGCACGACGTCGGCGGCGGCCCAGTCGCGGTCGATCTCGACGGTCTGCGGTGTGCCGCCGAGGTTGGCCACGACGAGCAGCCGCGTGCCGTCCAGCGTGCGCTCGTAGGCGTAGACCTGCGGGTGGTCGGCCAGGAGCATCCGGAAGTCGCCCAGCGCCACGACCGGGAGCCGGTGGCGCAGCTCGATGAGCCGACGGTAGTGGTTGAAGACCGACTTCGGGTCGTCGTACTGGGCGGCGGCGTTGAGCCAGGTGTGGTTGGGGTTGACCGCGATCCACGGCTCACCCGTGGTGAACCCGGCGTTGGGGCTCGCGTCCCACTGCACGGGGGTGCGGGCGTTGTCACGGCCCATCGCGCGCAGGCCCCGCAACACCGACTCCGGGTCCGCACCGGCGGCGACCGCCTGCCGGTAGTGGTTGAGCGACTCGATGTCGTGCATCTCGTGCACCCCGGCGAACGGCGCGTTCGTCATGCCCAGTTCCTCGCCCTGGTAGACGTACGGTGTGCCGCGGTGCAGGTGCAGCACGGTGGCCAGCGCCGTCGCCGACTCGCGCCAGCACCTGCCGTCGTCACCGAAGCGGGACACCACGCGCGGCTGGTCGTGGTTGTTCCAGTACAGGCTGTTCCAGCCGACCTCGGCCAACGCCGTCTGCCACCGCCCCAGCGACGCCTTCAGGTCGCGCAGGTCCAGCGGCTTCGGGTCGAACTTGCCGCCCGGCCCCTGGTCGAGCCAGACGTGCTCGAACTGGAACACCATGTCCAGCTCCCGCCGCGCCGGGTCGGTGAACAACCGCGCCTGCTCCCACGTCACGCCGGGCATCTCCCCCACCGTGAGGAACTCGCCGGTCCGGCCCTCGAACACCTCCCGGTTCATCTCGCGCAGGAAGTCGTGCACGCCGGGGCGGGTGGCGAAGTGCGGGAACCCGTCGCCGAGGCCGCCGACGCCGGTGGTCGCGCCGTCCGGCAGCTCGGGATCCTTGGAGATCAGGTTGATGACGTCCATCCGGAAGCCGTCCACACCCCGGTCCAGCCACCACCGCATCATCTCGTACACGGCGTGGCGGACCTCCGGGTTCTCCCAGTTCAGGTCCGGCTGCTTGCGGTCGAACAGGTGCAGGTAGTACTCCCCCGTCGCCTCGTCGAGCGTCCACGCCGGGCCGGAGAAGAACGAGCCCCAGTTGGTCGGCTCCGCGCCCGGCTGCCCCGCTTCGAAGCCCTCGCGCGGCGGCCGCCACCAGTACCAGTCGCGCTTCGGGTTGTCCTTGGAAGAGCGGGACTCGACGAACCACGGGTGCTCGTCGGAGGTGTGGTTGACCACCAGGTCCATCACCAGCTTCATGCCGCGGGCGTGCACCTGCTCCAGCAGCCGGTCGAAGTCGTCCAACGTGCCGAACGCCGGGTCGATCGCCTGGTAGTCGGAGATGTCGTAGCCGTTGTCGGCCTGCGGCGACGCGTACACCGGTGACAGCCAGACCACGTCGACGCCCAACCGGGCCAGGTGGTCCAGCCGCGCGGTGATGCCGTTGAGGTCGCCCACGCCGTCGCCGTCGGAGTCGGCGAAGCTGCGCGGGTACACCTGGTACACCACCGCCGAGGTCCACCACGGCGCGGTCGTCGGGGTTGGCGGGGTCCGGTCCAGAGCCATGTTCCATCCTCACCGGTTCGTCGGACGTCGTCCCAGTCCACCACTGGGGGTGCGCCGCCGCACCCGTCACCGCCGGTCGGTGACCAGCGGCGTCCCGGTGCCGCCGCGCGCCGGTAGGGGTGTACCCGCGTCGAAGTAGCAGATCACCAGGGGTTGCCCCGCCTTCGGCGTGCCGGCTGCGGTCGTGCCACCCCCGCCCGGCAGGGCCGGCCGAGTGATCTTCGCGACGTCCGGCCGGACGTCCCTCCCCCGCCGACATCGCCGAAGAGGTCGCCGAGTCCATGGTCGTGTTCGCCATCGGCGGGGGCATGTTCGGGCTGGTGCGCAAGGCGGGCCTCGATCCGATCAGGGCCGGGCTGGAGCAGGCCGAGGCGTTCGCGCCGGCCACGGACCACCTCCCGGACGCGGTGCCCCCGCAGGAGGTGCCGGTCGTCATCGCCAAGGTGTTCGGTGACGTGCAGGTGCGCCGGGTGTTCGCCGACCTGGCGGTGTTCGGGATCGCCAACCTGGCCGCGGAGAGGATGGGCGTGCACGCCGTGCGGCACACCATCGGACCTGCCGGTGGTCGACATCTGCCCGACCTCGTTGCAGGAGGCCGACTTCCTGGCCGACGCCGACCGGATCCCGATGCGCCCCACCACGTAAAGTGATCAACATGGACACCCGACAGCCGGTCTGGTCCGGTCCGTGGTCCAGCTACGACGCGCTGGTGCTCGACTACGAGGGGCCGCAGGTGCGGGTGGACGACGTGACCGGGCAGCGGTTCCCGGGTTCCACGCGCTTCCCGTGGATCGGGGAGCGCACCGGCGGGGTGGACGGGGCGCACGTGCGACTGTTGAGCCTGGTTCGCAACCCGGTGGCGTGCAAGATCGGGCCGCGCTCGACCTGTCCACCGATTACCACACCTTGTGCGACCCGCGCCTGAACCCGGCCCAGGCGGAGGCGCTGATCGACGCCCTGTTCTGACGCCATGCGGACCGCAAGCGCCCGGCTCTCGCCGCACAGCTCCGGTCTCCCTGCTCGGAGCGCCGGTGGGCCGGGCTGTGGCGCGGGGTGCCGGGCTTGAGAGGGTCCGGCGCGGGGCGGAGGGTGCCGGGATCGAGGGAGCCGGTGCGGTGCCGACGCCAGGGCCGGCTGGCGCGGGTCAGGCGCGCACGGCGGCCGGGGTTGTCACAGGGGTGCGGAGGAGAGTGATCACGAGGTGTTGGCGGATGCGGAAGCCCAGTGACTCGTAGAGGGCGATCGCGCCGGTGTTGGAGGCGGCGGCGTGCATCATCGCCTGTTCGCCGCGGGCGCGGATGCCGGCGGTGACGGCGTGCACCAGCCGGGTCGCCAGGCCCTGGCCCCGGTGGGCGGGGTCGGTGCACACGGCGCTGATCTCGGTCCAGCCCGGCGGGTGCAGGCGTTCGCCCGCCATCGCGACGAGCGCTCCGTCACGGCGGATGCCGAGGTAGGTGCCCAGTTCGACGGTGCGCGGCAGGAACGGCCCGGGTCGGGTGCGCCGCACCAGGTCGAGCATCTCGGGCACGTCGGCGGGGCCCAGCCGGATCGCTTCGGGTTCCTCGGCGGCGCGCACGCCGTCGTCGACGAGCTGCACCGCGTCGATGCGGTCGACGACCTCCCAGTCGGCCGGTGGGGTGTGCGGGGTGGTGATGGGTGCGATCGCGCCCGGTCCGGCCAGCGCGGCGAGGTCGGCCCACGTCCGCTCGTCGGGCCGGTCGGGCAGCGCCGCGAAGGTCGCCACGTCGGGTCGGTAGCGCAGGGCCCGGCCGTGTCGTTCGGCGAAGCGGGCGTGCGGTCCGGTCAACGACGCCCAGGCCGGGTTGTCCAACGGCGAATCCATCGCGCTCCGCTCCCCCCACTAGTTCGCGATCGGTCGAATCATGGTGCCGTCGGGGCGGTCTGTCCACCGCCGGATCGCGCGGAGCGGTATCCGTCGAGGCTGAACGGGCGGTAACCCGCGTGCCCCGGGCGGGCCGGCTCGCTAGCGTCCACCGGCATGGCGCGTCGACTGGGACCGGACTTCGCCAGGCTGTGGTCGGCCTCCGCGGTGTCGAACATCGGTGACGGCATGACGATGGCGGCCGGTCCCCTGTTGGTGGCCTCGCTGACCTCCGACCCGGCGCTGGTGGCGGGCGCGGTGTTCGCCCAACAGCTGCCGTGGTTGCTGTTCTCGCTACTCAGCGGGGTGGTGGTGGACCGGTTCGACCGGCGCAGGCTCGCCGTGGTGGCGAACCTGGCCCGGGGCGCGGTGGTGGCGGGGCTCGCGGTGGCGATCTGGACGGGGCACGCGTCGGTGCCGGTGGTGTACGCGTGCCTGTTCCTGCTGGGGGTGGGTGAGACGGTGGCGGACAACGCGACGTCGGCGTTGCTGCCGGCGGTCGTGGCCGCCGAGCACCTGCCGCGGGCGAACTCGCGGCTGATGGCCACGCACATCCTGGGCAACCAGTTGCTCGCGCCGCCGGTCGGCGCGGCGTTGTTCGTGGTGGCGGCGGCGGTGCCGTTCGGGGTGGACGCGGCCAGTTTCGTGGTCGCCGCGCTGCTCATCGCGGCGGTGCGGGGTGTGCCGTCGCAGGCCCCGGTGCGGCGGGGGACCGTGCGCGCCGAGATCGGGGAAGGGCTGCGCTGGTTGTGGCGGCACGAGGTGCTGCGGACGTTGGCCCTGTGCCTGTGCCTGATGAACCTGACGCTCACGGGCGCGATGTCGATCCTGGTGCTGTACTCGGGTGAACGGCTCGGGCTGGACCCGAGGTGGTTCGGCCTGCTGTTGAGCTCGATCGCGGTCGGCGGGGTGCTCGGCACGGCGGTGGCGAGCAGGCTGGTCGACCGGTTCGGGCCGACCGCGTTGCTGCGGGTGGGCCTGGTGGTGGAGGCGGGCACCCACCTGGGGTTCGCGCTGGCCCGGGACGTGTGGGTGGCGGGTGCGGTGCTGGCGGTGTTCGGCGTGCACGCGGTGGTGTGGAACGTGATCACGCAGTCGATCCGGCAGCGCGAGGTGCCCGACGCGTTGCGCGGCCGGGTGGGCAGCGCCTTCTTCCTGCTCAGCGTCGGCGGGTCGGCGCTGGGCGCGCTGGTGGGCGGTGTCGTCGCCCGCCAGTTCGGGATCACCGCGCCGTTCTGGTTCGCGGTCGTGGTGGTGGCGGGCGTGGCCGTGGTCGCGTGGCGGCCGTTCGCGGCGGCGGCCGACCTGCACCGGCCGGCCGCCGCCGCGCCCTGATCACGTCGGCTCGCCGTGCTCCAGGTGCGGGCGCGTGCCGCGGAACGACTCGCGGGTGCGCCGGTCGTGCGTCAGACCACGTCGGCCGCGGTGGCGGGCGGCGGCACGTCCACCGACTGGGGCAGGTAGTCGATGCCGCCGGGCGCGACCACGGTGACCTCGCCGTGGTCGGGTCGCGACGATCGCGAGCAGGGTGGACTTGCCGGATCCGTTGTCGCCGATCACGCCCACCTTCTCACCGGGCTTGACGGTCGACGAGACCGCGTCGAGCACGACGCGGTCGTGATGGCTCTTGGTGACGTTGCGCAGTGCGAGTTGCGCGGTGCGCAAGGCAGACTCCTGTTCCCGGGGAGAGCACGCCGAGGGTCATCGGTGCGGAGATGCGGGAGTGCGCTCGCGGAGCGGGGCTCGACGCGAGTGCGGGGACCGCTGATCACAGGAAGTACAACATCGCCGATCACCCCAGCTCCGCCGACCACGAGCACGCCATGTGACCGGCGACACAGCGGTATTCCACTCGACCACCGGTTTGAGTCGTATAGACTCAAACTATGTTCACCAGGGACGAAGCGCTCGAACGAGTCGAACGGGCAGGCTCGGCGGCCGACCTGTTCGGCCCGGTCGACCCCGACCCGGCCCGCCGCAAGGAGGCGCAGCGGCTCTACCGGGGCCTCGCCGCCGTCCTGCACCCCGACCGGGTCGGCCCCCACGACACCAGGGCCCACGCCGCCTCGGCCGAGCTGACCCGGCTGCACCACGAGTGGCTGCACGCCGCACCGGTCGAGCTGCGCACCGACCGCGCGACCTACCGGCTCGCCGCGCGGCACGCGGTCGGCAGCGTCGCCAACCTCTACCGCACCGACGGCCCGCACGTGGTCAAGGTCGTGCGCAACCCCGCGCTCAACCCCCTGCTGCACGCCGAGTGGGACGCGCTGCGCCGCCTCGCCCGCTTCACCGACGAACACCGCTGGCTGCGCCCCTACTACCCGCACCTGGTCGACACCTCCGGCGACGTGGCCCGCGGCTCCCGCGCGTTCACCGTCCTGGCCCCGCTGCTCGACGGGTTCGTCACGCTCGCCGACGTGCACCGGGCGTTCCCGCGCGGGCTGGACGGCCGCGACTACGCCTGGATGCACCGCAGGCTGCTGCGGGCCGTCGCGGGCGCGCACCGCGTCGGCCTCGTGCACGGCGCGATCACCGCCGACAACGTCCTGGTGCACCCCGGGCAGCACGGCATCGTGCTGGCCGGCTGGACGTTCGCCGTCACCGCGGGCGAACGCCCGCTGGCCACCGACAAGACCATCCCCTACCCGCCGGAAGTCCACGCCGGACGACCGGTCACCCCCGCCACCGACGTCCACATGGCACACACGCTCATGCTGGACCTGTTGGCGGACGACGAAACCGCACAACGCAGGTTCGCCCGCGGCTGCACGCAGGACGACCCCGCGCGACGGCCCGATGCCGTCGACCTGCTCGACGAGTACGACGACCTGCTCGACGACCTCTACGGCGAACGGACCTTCCGCCCGTTCGCCCTGCCCAAGACAGGAGCCTGACCATGGGACACGGCAAGTGGGACGACAACGCCTACGCGGCGGCCAAGACCTTCCGCGCCGCCAAGGGCATCGACGACTTCGGCTACACCGCCGCCCTGCGCTCGCGCCCGGCCAAGGAGTGGAAGGCCGACCCGGCGCTGGACCCGAAGGGCGTGGCGGCGCGCGAGTGCCGCGACTCGCCCGACCACGCCGACTCGACCCCCATCGCGGTGCTGTTCGACGTCACCGGCTCGATGGGCCGCGTGCCGCAGATCATGCAGCGCAAGCTCGGCAAGCTGCACGGCCTGTTGCAGCGCAAGGGCTACCTCGCGGACCCGCAGCTGATGTTCGGCGGCATCGGTGACGCCGACAGCGACCGTGTGCCCCTCCAGGTCGGCCAGTTCGAGTCGGACAACCGCATGGACGAGCAGCTGCGCACCATCTTCCTCGAAGGCAACGGCGGCGGGCAGAAGAGCGAGTCCTACGAGCTGGCCGCCTACTTCGTGGCCCGCCACGTCGTCACCGACGCCTGGCAGAAGCGCGGCCGCAAGGGCTACCTGTTCCTCATCGGCGACGAGCTCAACAAGCCCCGCCTCGAAGCACGCCACATCCGCCGGATCATCGGCGACGACGTCAAGCAGGACATCGACCCCGCCTCGATCTACCGCGAGCTCAGCCGCAAGTGGCACGTCTACTTCGTGCTGCCCAACCAGTCGTCGTACTACCACGACCAGGACATCGCCGACCACTGGCGCGACCTGCTCGGCCAGCGCTTCCTCAAGCTCGACGACCCCGGCGCGGTGTGCGAGCTGATCGCCGCCACGATCGGCATGGAGGAACGCGTCGTCGACCTCGACCAGGCCATGGTCGACCTGGCCGAGATCGGCTCGGTCGCCGAGAGCGAGGCCGTCGGCAAGGCGCTGGTCCACGTCGGCGCGACCACCGTCGCCACCACGCCCGCTCCCCCGCGGCTGGACGGCCCCGACGACGTCACGCTCACCTGATGGACGGCCACGTCATCGTCGTCGGCCTCGGGTTCGGCGACGAGGGGAAGGGAGCGGTGGTCGACGCGCTGTGCCACGACCGCCCGGTCACCTCGGTGGTCCGGTTCAACGGCGGCGCGCAGGCCGCGCACAACGTCGTCGTCGGCGACCGGCACCACACGTTCAGCCAGTTCGGGTCCGGCACGCTCGCGGGCGTGCCGACCCACCTCTCCCGCCACGTCCTGGTCGAACCGATCGCCCTGGCAGGCGAAGCACGCGACCTGGAACGGCTGGGCGTCACCGACCCGCTGCGGATGCTGTCGATCGACGCCGACGCCCCGCTCACCACCCCCGTCCACGTCGCCGCCAACCGCGCCCGCGAGGACGCCCGCGGCCACGCCCGGCACGGCTCGTGCGGCAAGGGCATCGGCGAGACCACCTGGTACGGCCTGCTCGCCGCCCGCGGCGCGGCACCCGGCGACGTGGTGGAGAACCAGGAGGTCATCGGCGTCCCGGGCCCACCGCCGACGGTCGGCGACTGCGCCCACCCCACCGTGCTGCGGGCCAAGCTCGACGCCCTGGCCCGCTTCTACGAGCCGCTGATCGGCGACGGGACCGCGGTCGACGACCTCGTCTCGCTCTACCGCGACTTCGCGGGCGCGGTCCGCGTCACCACCGGCGACGAGGTCGGCCGCCTCGCCGACCGGGGACGGCTCGTGTTCGAGGGCGCGCAAGGCGTGCTGCTCGACCAGTGGCGCGGCTTCCACCCGCACACCACCTGGTCCACCGTCACCCCCGACAACGCCCGCGCCCTGCTCGGGCACCGCCCCGCCACGGTCATCGGCGTCACCCGCACCTACCACACCCGCCACGGCGCGGGACCGTTCCCCACCGAGGACGACCGGGTGCTCGCACGGTTCCCCGAACGCCACAACGGCACCGGCGAGTACCAGGGCGCGTGGCGCGCCGGACACCTCGACGCCGTGCTCCTGCGCTACGCCGTCGACGCCTGCCGCGGCGTCGATGGGCTGGCCGTCACCCACCTCGACGCGCACAACCTCCAAGTCGCCACCGCCTACGACGCACCCCTGCCCACCACCGACCTCACCGCGTTCCTCACCGACCGCACCCCGACGCTGACCGACCTGCCCGACCCGGTCGCCTGGCTCGAGGACCACCTGCACCTGCCCGTCCTCGTCACCGGCGCCGGACCCGACCGCGACGACTACACCGTGCGCGCACCGGCGCTGCGCTGAGTGCGGGACAATCACGCCATGATCGAGTCGACCCTGGTGTCGGTGGACGTGCTGGCCCTGCGCTTCGACCCGACCGCGCGCGCCGTGCTCCTCGGCATCGCCCCCCGCGCGCAGGAACCGTTCGCGGGCGACCTCGCCCTGCCCGGCGTCCTGCTCGGCAAGGGCGAACGCCTGCGCGACGCGGCCCGGCGCGCGGTCACCGGCAAGCTCGGCGTCCCCGAACGGGCCATCTCCGCCTCCGGCCAGCTCACCACGTTCGACGAACCGTCCCGCGACCCGCGCGGCCCCACCCTGTCCATCGCCCTCTGGGCCACCATCGACCCCGCCGGGCTCACCGACGACGGCCCGACCTGGGCACCGCTGTCCGACGTCCCGCCCCTGGCGTTCGACCACG
The DNA here is from genome assembly GCF_021390395.1 of Saccharothrix sp. S26. Lineage (GTDB taxonomy): Bacteria > Actinomycetota > Actinomycetes > Mycobacteriales > Pseudonocardiaceae > Actinosynnema. Next base: position 5,744 of record NZ_JAJUWT010000040.1, on the reverse strand, counting down.
ACCGCATCGTCCGCGACTGCCGCCCCATCCTCGCCGGCCACCTCTGGCGCGACCCCGCCTTCACCGCGGGCCTGCTGGGCCACGAGTTCACCACCGCCCACGCCCTCGACGCCACCGAATCCCTCACCGGCGACCGCCCCTACCCCGCCAACCTCGGCCGCACCATGGAACGCGTACCCGGCCTCGAACGCACCACCCACCACGCCGCCGCCCTGCCCAAGGGCGGACGACCACCGTCCGTCTGGCGCTGGACCTCCCCACCGACCGTGTGACAGACCTGCCACGACGGGTGACGCCTGCCCGACCCCCTTGAACGACGTGATCACGCGGCAGACCATGCCTGGAGGGGGCCGACGCAGAGCAGGGGAGCGCCTGATGCCGCGCAAAGCCGAAATCTCGGAGCTGTCGACCTTCCAACAACACCTGGTCGGCACGTGGACCAACCAGAACCTGCCCGGCACCGGCAAGGGCGACCCGACCACCCCGTACTCCTACAACGTCATGCCCCTGCCACAGCAGTCACCCCAGAACGGGGTGTCCATCGGCTACGTCCTCAAGAACTTCACCTACTACGAGACCATCGTCTTCCAGGGCGAGGACGCCGTCGCCGGCCCCGTCGCCGCGCCCAACCGGGGCGGCACCTACCAGCAGACCCCGTTCGTGCTGTTCTACGACCAGCAGATCCGCTTCGCCGAAGGCCCCGGCCAGGGCCAGATCGTCCACGAGGAGAACGGGGCCTGGCTCTCCCTCACCACCGAGAAGCAGCAGATCGGCCCCTACCCCTACCCACCCGACAACCCGGCGTACGAACCGGGCGACCCACAACCACAACCCCCGCAGCGCACCCTGGCCAAGCAGATCTCCGTGCCGCACGGCGTCTCCGTCCTGGCACTGGGCTCCGCCCGGGAAGCCGGCGGGCAACCGGAGATCCCCACGTCCCCCTCGGTCCTGCCCACCCCCGACGGCCTCGACACCCTCCCGTACCCGTACGGGCTGCCGCTCACCGAGGACGGCAACTACCAGAACCCGCAACCCGTGCTGACCCTGGACATCGGACTGCCCCTCCGAACCGCGATCGACGACCTCGCCAAGGCCGGCCACCCCGTCACCGACCACATCACCTGCGAAGTCGAGGACACCAACGGCGGCGCGGTGCTCAACATCCCCTTCGAACACGGCAAGGCCGCACTCTCCGGCTACAGCGCGAACTACTGGCTGCTGTCACTCGACGGCGGCACCCACTACGACATCCTCGCCTACACCCAGCGGATCCTCCTCGACATCGAGATCGACGGGACCACCTACACCTTCCCGCACCCGACCTGCAACGTCCTCACCAAGACCACGACCTGACCACGCACACAACGCCCGACGGGGACCGGGAACCACCGCGCGCGGCTAGTGGGTCAGGTCGTCCGGCATCTGCTCGCTGATCAGCCACAGCACGCTGTTGTCCCCGCCCAACGCCGGGTAGTGCGGCAGGACGCGGTCGCACAGGGCTTTCAGGTGCCGCGTCAACGACTCCCCCTCCGGGAACTCGTAGTACTCGAACGTCGGCGCGGCGTGCAGACCGCGGTACGGGCCCTTCGTGATCGGCGTGCGCACCAACTCCTTCACCACGCCGAACAGCAAGCCCTGCATCGCCGCGACGAACATCCGCTCCAACCCGTACCGCCGACTGCTCGCACCCGGCTTCACGTCCCGACCCGACGTGTTGTACAGCTCGTCCAGCATCGCCAGCACGTAGGTGTACGAGGCGCACGCCAACTGCCCCAGGTCGCGCACCGGGCCCTCCGGGAACTGCGACACCCGCGGGTTCTCCGGCACCGGGTACACCGTCCCGATCGGCTCCCACCCGTCCGCGATCCGCTTGAACTTCACGTAGTGCGGGGCCTCGAACAACCCCGTCGCCAGGTCCTGCTTCGGGTCCTCCGGGTCGATCGGCACCTCCTGCTGGTCCGGGTCCATCCCCTCGCCCTGCTCCACGATCACGTTGATCGCCGTGAGCGCCGACGTCAGGTCGTGCACCAGCACCGGCGCACCACCACCTCCCTCGTTCCAGTACGTGTTCGTGTACTGCAAGTCCAACCGGTTGTGCCGGAACAACTCCTTCTCCTTCGCCGGGTCCGGCCCGTCCCGCCCGTCCTCACCCACCCCGCACAACCACTGGAAACCGTCGAAGATCGCCTTGTAGAACTGCCCGATCGTCTGGTACTCGTCCGACTCCGGCGGCGCGTCCTTCTTCTCCGGCAACTCCAACGGCATGAACACGTCCCGCACCAGGTCCGTCGTCAACGGCGCCAGCTTCAGCTCCAACTCCGGCACCCGGTGCAGCATCGGACTCGGGAACGCCGGCACGAACTCCTTGTTCCGGAACTCGACCCGGTCGCCGTACCCGATCGCCACGATCAGGTTGCGCACCAACGACAGGTGCAGCATCTCCTCGATCACGATGCTCTTGATCAACCGGAACGCGCCCGGCCCCGCCGACCACTGCGACACGTTCTCCGTCTCGATCGAGTACGCGGCGTACAGGTACAGCGGAATGGTCGACAGCTCCAACCGGGCCGCGTCGTACAGGTGCGAGAACAACGCGTCCGTCGTCCTGATCGGCTCGTTGGCCTTCGGCTTCGAGTACTCGGCCGGCACAGCCGTGTGCATGGTGGTCATCCGCGGGACGTCCTTCCGTTGAGTGCGACGATCAGTCGTTCGGCGATCCACGCGCGCAGGCACGCGTCCGTCCGGTCCGGGGTCAACCCGGCGTCCGCGCCGGCCCGCCCCACCGGCACACCGGACCGCAGCGCCGCCAGCAGCCGATAACGCGGCTCGTCCACCTCCGCCACCGTCACCACGAAGTCACGGCGCGCCAACACCAACCGCACCTCCCCCGGCGCGGGCAACGGCGGGTCACGCCGGGCGCGCACCGCGACGGCGAACGCGTGCACCGGGAAACCCGCGCGCAACAACCGCAAGCACCCCACCGTCGACACCACCGTCCCGGCCCACCCCGCGCTCCCCGGCTCCGGCAAACCTTCCGGAGGCGCACGGAACTCCGCGCCCTCGGCTCCGTGCGCCTCCGTGAAGGCCCGCTCGAACCGCACCACGTCGACCACCAGGTCGATCCACGGTTCACGCTCCCCCGAACCGGCGTCCGGGCGGGTGGCCGCCAAGTGGTCCGCCAAACCCGCGCCCAACGCCCCCAACGTGTAGCTGCGCGAAGGACGAGCCGCCAGGTAGTCCCGGGCGAACTCCTCGAACAGCTCCACCCCCAGCAGGTGCCGCGTCACGGGGTAGTGCGCGCCCAGGCACTCGACCAACCGGGACAGGTAGCCGTGCTGGTAGATCGCCAGCCGCCGAGCCGCGGGCAACCGCGCCGTGGCCACCACCACGTCCTCCACCCCGGTCGCGGCGGCCGGGTCCATGATCGCGCCCTGCAACCAGCCCTGCAGCGACCGCAACCGCTCAGCCGGCACGAGCGGTCCGCTCCCGCGCCTTGTCCAGCTCGGCCGTCAGCACCCCGAACGCCGGAACCCGGTCGTCCCACTCCAACAACACCGACACCGACGGCAACCGACCGGTCGTGAACGCGTACAGGTCCCACACCGGGTCCGCCACCGGCTGGTCGTGCGTGTCGATCAGGTGCGTGCCGCAGTCCGTGTGCCCGGCCACGTGCAGGTGCACCACCCGGTCCGCCGGCAACGCCCGGATGTAGTCGTAGGGGTCGAACTCGTGGTTGACCGCCGACACGTACACGTTGTTCACGTCCAACAGCAACCCGCACCCCGACTCCTCGGCCAACCGGGCCAGGAACTCCGCCTCCGGCACGGTCGACTCCGCGAAACCCAGGTACGTGCTCGGGTTCTCCAACACCAACGGCCGCTCCAGCACGTCCTGCGCGACCCGCACCCGCCGCACCACGTGCCGCAACGACTCCTCCGTCAACGGCAGCGGCAGCAGGTCGTGCGTGTTCACCCCCAGCACCCCCGTCCAGCACAGGTGGTCCGACACCCACGCCGCGCCCGCACCGTCGGCGAGCCGACGCACCCGCGCCAGGTAGTCCAGGTCCAACGGGTCGGTGCTCCCGATCGACAGCGACACACCGTGCAACGCCACGGGGTACCGCTCCGCGACCTGGTCGAACACGTACCGCGCATAGCCACCGTCGTCCAAGACGTTCTCGGTGATGACCTCGAACCAGTCCACCCCGGCCGGACCCCGCAGCACCTGGTCGGCATGACTCGCGCGCAACCCGACCCCGAACCCCAGGTCCGGCAGGCCCAGCCGGTCGACCGCCGGCATCACGCACGGCCCACGTAACGCGGCAACGCGTGAGCCCTCGGGCTCGGCACCTTCTTCTTCGCCGTCAGCTCGGCGAAGACCTCCTCGCGATCCAGCTCGTACGCCGGCACGAGGTCGTTGGGGTAGCCGCGGCTGGGCGCGGGGCCGAACGAGAGGCCGGACTCCCACATCCGGGCCTCGAACCGCTTGCGCGCCAGCATCCACACGCTGGTCCCCTTGAACGGGCCCGCCGACGCCACCCGGCACTCGTTGATCGGGCTCGCGCAGCTGCCGTTGTACTTGCACGACTGGTCGCCCGGCTTGGTCTGCTCGAACTCGCTGCCCGCGTAACCGCACCCGCCCTGGCCGCGGCACTCGTTGTCGCCGTGGCAGACGTGCAGCGCGGTGGCGCAGCGGCCGGTGCCGGGCAGCGTCGCCGTGCCGAGCGCGTCGTGGCCCTTGCAGGCGTTGAGGCCCATGCACACGTGCAGCTCGACGACCTGCCGGTTGGCCGTCATCGGTTGCCGGAAACCACCGGCCTCGTGGCTGCCCTCCCGCACCTGGCGGCCCGCGGGCCCGCCGGTCAGGAACAGCTCCGCGTCCTGCTCCGACATCCCACCCCGACCGTCACCTCGATCGCCCACGATCGCCACCACCTTCCGCAGCGGAGCACGGCTCGGTCCCCGACCGGAACCGCCCGTTTCCTTCTACACCCGCGATCTGCGCCCAACCCGGCCAGGACCACGGTCCCCGCCTTTCGGGGATGGACGTTCATCAAGGCGAGGCGAACACCGTCACCTTCAGTGAGGTGAACCCACTAACGGGGACACGGTCGGGGACGCCCTTGTCGCCTTTCGAGCCCAGGTGATCACTTTCGGTCAACACTGAAGTTATCGTGGTGAGAAAGCGATCGTTCGGGTCTCGATGTTCACTCGAACGGGTACTCCTCGGGCGACCATCCGACCAAGGAGGCCGAGATGCACCCGCTCCCCATCCCCTTCGCGCCGTGGGTGTGGCGCAACGTCGACGAGCTGCTCGACGGGCGCGACACCGACTCCCCCGAGGTCGACGAGGCGACCCGGTCCGCCGACCGCCACGACCGCCCGGACATCGGCCTGCTCGGGTACGAGGTCGAGGCGCTGGACGGCTCGATCGGCGAGATCGACCAGTCCAACGCGCGCGTGCCCGCCGACTGCCTGCTGGTCGACGCGGGCACGTGGCGGTCGCACCTGAAGGTCGTGCTGCCGGTCGGTGCCGTCGCGAGGGTCGACCACGAGGCGAAGAAGGTCCACGTCGACCGCACCCAGGACCAGGTGCGGCAGGCGCCGGAGTACGACCCGGACACCTTCGACGCCGACGAGTACCGGCAGCGCCTCGGCGACTACTACACCGAGAGCTACCGGACCACGCCGGCCTGACCGCCCGACGACGTCGTGGCCCGCGGATCACCCCCCCGCACGACGCAC
>NZ_JAJUWT010000039.1 GCF_021390395.1 Saccharothrix sp. S26 | reverse complement strand
CGATCGCGTTGGTGCCGGTGGAGCGGCATGACGAGGTGGTGCGGCGGGTGCTGGGTGCGTTCGCCGAACGCGGGTGGGCCACGCCCCGGACGTTCACGGCGGTGCCCTCCGCGGGCGCCGGCCAGGACCACTGACCGACGCCCGCCAGGCCGGTCCTCAGAAGCTCTCCGCCGCCTTCGCCGCGCTCTCGTGCGCCTGCCGGCGCAGTTCGTCGGCGTGCGGGGTGGCCAGGTTGGGCCGGAACTCGATCTCGGTGAGGTCGGTGATCCCGGCCCAGCGCAGCCAGCCGTTGAGGAACGGCCGCTGGAAGTCCGCGCCGAACGCCGGGTCGCGGCCGTCCCCGTACACCGCGCTGGTGTAGACGACGGCTGCCTTGCGGCCGGTGAGCAGGCCGGTGTAGCCGCGCTCGGGGTCGAAGGCGAACACCCGGCCCGGCTGGCTCACGACGTCGATGAGCTGCTTGAGCACGTACGGCACGCCCGCGTTCCACATGGGCACGCTGAACAGGTACGCGTCGGCGGCGGCGAAGCGGTCGAACGTGCTGATGGCGGCGTCCCAGGCACGTGCCTGCGCACCCGTCGGCCGTTCTCCCGCGAACACGGCCATCTTGGCCGCCGCGGCGTCGGGGCCGAAGGGGGGCAGCGTGCCGTCCCACAGGTCGAACGTCTCGATCCGGTGGTCGGGGTGGCTCGCCCGGTAGGCGTCGAGGAACGTGCGGGCGATCGACAGCGACTCCGAGGCCTCGCCCCTCGGTGACGCGGAGATGTGCAGCAGGGTCGTCATGGTCCAGTCCTCCGTCGTGGCACAGTGACCGGACTGCGGTCCGGTTAGTGGCCACTGTAGCGGACTGTGGTCCGGTTATGCCGGCGGATCACCCCTGCCCGGTGAGCACCAGGCGGGCGAGGGTGGCGATGTCGGCGGCGACCCGGTCGGACGTGAACTCCTCGCCGGTCGCGTGCCGCAGGTCGGCGGCCAGCGGGGCGAGCAGCGCGTGCGCGAAGTAGTCGGCGTCGAGGTCCGGCCGTGCCTCGGCGAGCAGGATGCGCACGTGCAGCCGCCAGAACCGGTACGCGCCGGTCCGGTAGCGCGCGCCGGGGCTGGCCGTCTCCGACAGCCGGACCAGGTCGAGGTTCGCCTCCAGGAACGCCGCGTAGGCGGTGAGGAACGCGACCAGCCGCTCACCCGCCGGCGCGCCGGGCCCCAACGGCGGCGGCCCGCTGAGGATCGCGCCCTGCAAGTCCTCCTCGCGCGCGTTCAGCAGGGCCGACGCGAGCCCGGCCTTGTCGCCGAACCGGCGGAACAACGTGCCCTTGCCGACCCCGGCCGCGCCCGCGATCTGGTCCATCGACACCCCGGCCACCCCGTCCCGGGCGAACAACCGCGCGGCCACGTCGAGGATCTTGGCCCGGTTGCGCGCCGCATCGGCCCGTTCCCTCGGCGCCCCCTCGCGCAACCGCGCCAACTCCACGTCCTGGGGCGCGCCACCTGCGGCCATGTCGGTCATGGAGGCGGACTGTAGTCCGGTCGGCCGCGCCGACGGCGAAACCCGCGTGTCCGAGGTGGGCCTGTGTGGCAGGTGATGCGGTGGGCCGACTTCGAGGCCGGGCACCGTGGCGGGGAGCGGTTCCACTCGTGACCGCGCCGCGCGGGCTCTGCGGATGGACGGTCGCGGGTTCACGCGGCTCACCGAGGAGGGCTTCGACAAGCCGTTCGACGCGCAGTCCTCGGAAGCCCCGCTACGCCTACACCGGGAGCGACGAGATCTCCGTCGTGCTCGACCCGGGCCACGCCATGTTCGGGCGCGGCGTGGAGAAGGTCGTGTCCGTCTCCGCGGGCATCGCGTCCTCCGCGTTCACCCACGCCGCCGGCCGGCCCGCGCACTTCGACAGCCGGATCTGGATCGGGGCCGGCGTGGACGACGTCGTCGACTACGCGTCCTGGCGGCAGTCCGACGCCACCCGCTGCGCGGTGAACGGCTGGTGCTACTGGACCCTGCGCAAGGCGGGCGCGTCACGGCAGCAGGCCACCCGCCGACTGGAGGGGACGAGCACCGCGGCCAAGCACGAGCTGTTGGCCGGGCACGGGATCGACTTCGACGAGCTGCCCGCCTGGCAGCGCCGCGGCATCGGCCTGTGGCGGGCCGACCACGACCGGTCCGGTCGCGATCCCGTCCGCGGGGTCGACGTCACCGCCACCGGACGGCACGTCCACGTGGAGCGCGAGCTGCCGGTGAAGGACGCCTACCGAGCCCTCGTGCGCCGACTGCTCGACGGGAGCTGAGCGACGGGCGGGGTCAGGGGATGGTCAGGTCCGGTGGGATCTGGAGGGCCACGGTGATCAGCGAGTGGACCCGGGAGGCGACGGCGGCCAGCAGGCCGTGGACTTCCGGTGAGGCCGCCTCCGCCGCGGTCTGGAGGGTGCGCAGATCCTCGTCGATGCGGTCCAGGATGGCGGCCAGGTCGACCTGGTGGTTGCGCAGCGCGGTGGCGATCTCCTCCAGGGGAACTCCCTGGACCTCCAGACGTTGGACGAGGTGGATGCGCTCGACGTCGGCGGGGTCGTAGAGGCGGTAGTTGCTGGCCGTGCGCTTGGCGGGCGTGAGCAGGCCGAGGCTGGTGTAGTAGTCGACGGTGCGAGGACTGACCTGGGCTCGGGCGGCGAGTTCGCCGATCTTCAGCAGGACGACGGTCACGCCGGCTTCACCTCCGTGTACTCACGGTAAACCATACAGTCCAACGTGCTACCGTGAAGTATGCCTGAAGATGCCGACGTGGACGGTTGTAGTAGTAGGCCGGGTGGGACCCGGCTGATCAAGGACTTCCCGCTGGAGGCGGGCGCGCCGTGTTGATCATCACCGGCTTGCTCGCGATCGTGGCCCTCACCGCGGCCACGGGGTACTTCGTGGCCCAGGAGTTCGCCTACATGGCGGTGGACCGGGGCCGGCTCCAGCAGATGGCCGAGGACGGCGACAAGGCCGCCGAGCGGGCCCTGCGGGTGACGCAGAAGTTGTCGTTCATGCTCTCCGGGGCCCAGTTCGGCATCACGGTGACCGCGCTGCTCGCCGGTTACGTCGCCGAACCGCTGCTGGGCACGGGACTGGCCGACCTGCTCGGGCTGACGGGCGTGCCGCCCGCGGTGTCGGTGACGCTGTCGATGGTCGCCGCCCTGGTGTTCGCCACGGTGGTGCAGATGGTGCTGGGCGAGCTGCTGCCCAAGAACTTCGCCATCGCGCGGCCGGAGCCGCTGGCCAAGGCGCTGAGCGCGTCCACCCTGGTCTACCTCAAGGTGGCCGGGCCGGTGATCCGGCTGTTCGACGCCGCGGCCAACCGGCTGCTGCGCGCGGTCGGCATCGAGCCGGTCGAGGAGCTGCCGCAGGGCGCGACCCCGGAGGACCTGCGCCAGATCGTCACCGACGCGCGGGGCGAGGGGCACCTCGACGCCGAGCTGTCCCGGCTGCTGGAACGCGGCCTGGGCTTCCGCGAACTGGTCGCCGAGCAGGCCATGACCCCGCGGGTGGTGGTGCACTCGGTGCGCGCCGACGAGCCCGTTTCCCGCGTGGTGGAGCTGCTGGACACGGGTCACTCGCGGTTCCCCGTCTTCGGTGACGACCTGGACGACCTGCGTGGCGTCGTGGGGTTGGCCGAGGTGTTGACCGTGGAGCCGGACCTGCGCGCGGGCACGCCGGTCGGCGCGGTCGCCTCGCCCGCGTTGGTCGTGCCCACCACGTTGCCGCTGCCCGCGGTGCTGGAACGGCTGCGCGCCGAGCGCCGGCAGCTGGCGTGCGTCGTCGACGAGTTCGGCGGGTTCGCCGGCGTCGTCTCGCTGGAGGACCTGGCCGAGGAGCTGGTGGGGGAGATCCGGGACGAGGACGACCTGGACGAGGCCTCGATCGAACCGGTGGGCGAGGGGGTGTGGCGGGTGCCCGGACGGATGCGGGTGGACGAGATCGCCGACGCCACCGGCGTGGCGCTGCCCGAGCACGACAGCTACGACACCGTGTCCGGGCTGGTGCTGAGCCGGCTCGGCCGCACCGCCCGGGTGGGTGACGAGGTCGAGCTGGACGGCGCGTCGGTGCGGGTGACCGCGGTCGCGCGCAACGTGCCGTCCTCGGTCGTGCTCGCCGCGGCCGTCGCCGAGCGGGAGGACGCCCGATGAGCACCACCTGGTCGTTGTTGATCTCCCTGGTGCTGCTGGTGGCCAACGCGTTCTTCGTGGCCGCCGAGTTCGCCCTCATCGCCGCCAAGCGGCACCGGCTGGAGCAGGACGTCGAGACCAGCCGCGCGGCCCGGGCCGCGGTCGCGGGCATCCGCGAGCTGTCGCTGATGCTGGCCGGCGCGCAGCTCGGCATCACGCTGTGCACGCTCGGGTTGGGCGCGCTGGCCAAGCCCGCGGTGGCCGACCTGATCGACCCGCTGCTGCTGGCCACCGGCCTGCCGTCCGGTGTGTCCTACGCGGTCGCGTTCACGCTGAGCCTGGTGCTGGTGGTGTTCCTGCACATGGTGGTCGGCGAGATGGCCCCGAAGTCGTGGGCGATCTCCCACCCCGAGCGCTCCGCGGTGCTGCTCGCGCTGCCGTTCCGGGCGTTCGCGCACTCCGTCCGCTGGATCCTCAGCGGGCTCAACGGCGTGACCAACGCGTTGCTGCGGTCGATGAAGGTCGAGCCGCAGGACGAGCTGGCCCAGGCCCACCGGCCCGAAGACCTGCGGATGCTGGTCCGGCAGTCCGCCGAGCACGGCCTGATCCCGGAGGGGCAGCAGCGGTTGCTGACCCGGATGCTGCAACTGCAGAACACCACGCTCGCGCAGGTCATGGTGCCGATCGAGGACGCGTTGAGCGTGTCCGAGCACAGCAGCCCGGTGGCGATCGAGCGGCGCAGCCGCGAGTCGGGGCGGTCCCGGTTCCCGGTGATGGACGTGCACGGCCGGTTCATCGGCCTGGTGCACATCCGCGAGGCCGTGCGCGCGACCGCGGTGAACCGCAAGGCGAACGCGCGGGAGCTGATGAACGGCACCGTGACGCTGCCCGCCGCCATGCCGGTCGCGAGCGCGGTCACCGCGATGCGCGCCGAACGCGCCCAGTTGGCGCTGGTGTCCGACGCCGAGGACCGCGTGATCGGCATCGCCGCGCTGGAAGACCTCCTCGAAGAGCTGATCGGCGACTTCGAGGACGAGACCGACACTTTGCTCCGCACCACGTGAACACCCACCCCGGAGGAAGAACCTGATGTTCAAGCGGTTGCTCAGCGCGTTCGGCGTCGGCGGACCGTCCGTCGACACCGTCCTCGACTCGCCCCACGCCACCCCGGGCCAGGTCATCACCGGGCAGGTCCGCATCCAAGGCGGCAGCAACGACGCCCACATCGACCAGATCGTGCTGTCGCTCGTGACGCGCGTCGAGGTCGAGCACGGCGACCACGAGTTCGCCGGAGTGTCGGAGTTCCTGCGCGTCGTCGTCGCCCAGGGCGTGCGGGTGCCGGCGGGCCAGCCGGTGTCGGTGCCGTTCCAGTTCCCGATCCCGTGGGAGACCCCGATCACCGCCGTCGGCGGGCAGCCGTTGCCCGGCATGACCGTCGGCGTGCGCACCGAGCTGGTCATCTCCGGCGCGCCCGACAAGGGCGACCTGGACCCGCTGCTGGTCGGCCCGCTGCCGTCGCAGGACCGGGTGCTCGACGCGTTCGGGCAGCTCGGGTTCCAGTTCCGCAGCGCCGACGTGGAGGCGGGCCGCATCCACGGCGTGCACCAGGAGCTGGGTTTCTACCAGGAGATCGAGTTCTTCCCGCCCGGCCAGTTCGCGGGTCGGATCAACCAGGTCGAGCTGACCTTCGTCACCAACCCGCACGAGCTCGTGGTGGTGCTGGAGGCCGACAAGCGCGGCGGCATGTTCTCCTCCGGCTCCGACGCCTTCGGCCGTTTCCACGCCTCCCACCACGACGCGGTGAACACCGACTGGGTCGGCGCGATCAACCAGTGGCTGGCGCAGGTCGCCGAGCGCGGCGGCCACTCGGCCTTCGGCGGCCACGCCCCCGGTTACGGCCGGCCCGGCTACGGCCACCACGGCTACGACGAGCACGGCCACCACGGTCACCACCGCGGCCCGGGCATGGGCGCGGTGGTCGGTGGCGTCGCGGCCGGCGTGGTCGGCGGCATGGTGCTCGGCGAGGTCGTCGAAGAGGTCTTCGAGGACGACGGCGGCGACGACATGGCGTTCGACGAGTGACCAGGTCCCCGGACCACGGCCCCGAGCGGGCCTGACCCCGGCGCGGCGGGCGGAGCACCGTGCTCCGCCCGCCGTTCAGCTCCGGCTGACCACCAGGTACCGCTCGTCCTCGACGGCCCGGCCCCACAACGCCGGGTCGGTCAGGTGTCGCACCACGGCCTGCTCGCGGACACCCAGGACGAGCTCCCGCACCCGCTCCGCGGGCAGTCCCGCGCCGGTCGACCAGCGCCCTTCCACCAGCACCAGCCGGCCGTCGGGCTTGAGCAGGCGCACCCACCTGGCCAACGCGCCGCCGGGGTCGGGCAACGCCCAGAGCACGTGCCGGGCCAGCACGACGTCGAACGAGGCCGGCGCGCACGGCGGGTCGGCCGCGTCACCTCGCGTGAAGTCGACCGGCACGGCGGCGACCCGTGCCTTCTCCCGCGCGGCCCGCACCATCCGCCCCGACAAGTCCACCCCGCTCACCGCGTGGCCCGCCTGCGCCAGCAGCACGGCCAGGCTGCCCGTGCCGCACCCCAGGTCCACAACGGACGCCGGGGCGGGCGGCACGAGCGGCAGCAACAGGTCCGCCCACGCCCGTCGCACCTCCGGGTCCAGCAGCCCGTGGTCGGGCTCCTGGTCGAAGGTGGCCGCCTGCCCGTCCCAGAACTCCCGCGCGTCACTCGTCACGGCCCCAGCCTGGCCCGGCGACCGCACCCCGGTCACCTGACCGCGCACACCGCCGGGCACGGATCGCTGGAACAGCCAGCGCCCCAGCGCTTAATACGGCGCCACGGTCGTGACCGCGTCACCGCACCAGGAGATCATCATGCCGAGCCGGAAACACCGGAATGCCGGTTCCGGGCACAGCCGAAGGCAACTCCGGAAAGAAGTCGGCATTCGGCCACGCCACGGCGATGATTGATTCGATGATAGTTCGGGTCGTACGTTACCTTTATTAATCAAGTGCGCCGGTCTGCCGGTCGCACGCCCTGGTCAGAGCGGTGACGCGGCGTCACGCCGGGTGTCGTACGGTGCTCGGCATGGGGACCTCGTTTCGAACCGACGCGATCGACCAGGACGGGCACTTCGGCACCTTCAACGCCTTCGTGGGCAGGCGCGTGCTGCTGGCCGACCTCAGGGGCGCGATGGGCGGCGCGGACGGCTCCCGGCTGGTCACGCTGACCGGCGGGCCGGGCGTGGGCAAGACGAGGCTCGCCAAGGAGTACGCCCGGCAGGTGGAGTCGGCCTACGAGCACGGCGTGCGGTTCGTGGAGCTGCGCGGCGTGCCCGCCGGCGACACCGCGTTGCTGGAGCAGGCGTTGATGTCGGCCGTGCGGGTGCCCAGCCAGTCCGCGCGCGACCTGCGGGCGTCGTTGGTGACCTACCTGCGCGACCGCCGGATGCTGCTGATCCTCGACAACTGCGAGCACCTCGTGGACGAGGTGGGCGACCTGGTGTCGACGCTGCTGCGCGGCGCGCCGCACCTGCGCGTGCTGACCACCTCGCGGACGTTGCTCGCCCTCGACGGCGAGGCGCTGGTCATGGTGCCGCCGCTGGAGTTACCCGCCGAGGACGGTCCGCTGAACCTCAAGGTCGAGGCCGTCCAACTGCTGGTGCAGCGCGCTCGCACGGGCGCGCCGGGGTGGAAGCTGACCGAGGAGAACTGGCCCGCGGTGCGGGAGATCCTGCGGCGGTTCGGCGGCCTGCCGCTGGGCATCGAGCTGGTGGTGGGCCAGATGAGGTCGCTGTCGCCGGAGGTCATCGCCGCCCGGCTGGACAACTCGCCGCACCAGGAGACCCTGAACAAGCTCATCGGGCCCAGCTACGAGGTGTGCGAGCCGACCGAGCGGCTGCTGCTGGCGGCGGTGTCGGTGTTCACCGGCTCGTTCGACCTCGCCGGCGCGGAGCGGGTGTGCGCGGGCGAGGGGCTGCCCGAGCACGCGGTCGCCGAGGCGTTGGCGGGCCTGGTCGACCGGTCGCTGGTCGTGCCGTTCCCCGACCGGGCCCGCTACGAGCTGCTGGAGCCGGTCCGGCAGTTCGCCGCCCAGCGGCTCCAGCAGTTGCCCGACGCGGGCGACGCCGTCCGCCGCCGGCACCGCGACCACTACCGGCAGGTGGCCGCGCGGCACGCCGCCGGGTTCCGCGGCGAGAACGAGATCGAGCTGCTGCGCGCGGTCGAGGTCGACATGCCCAACCTCCGGGCCGCGCTCGGCGCGCTGCACCAGGACCCGGAGGCCGCCACCGAGGCGTTGCAGATGGCCGTGGACATGGCGCGCACCCGCTGGTGGACCTACTCCGGCCGGCTGCCCGAGCAGTCGTTGTGGCTCAACCGCGCGTTGCGGGTCGCGCCGGCGGTCCCGTCGATGCTGCGCGCCAGCGCGATCGCGTTGGACGCCTGGATGATGCTGTGCCTGGGCGACGGCCGGGAGGCGGTGCTGGCCCGCATCGCCGAGGCCGAGGCGATGGCACCCGCCGACGAGCCGGTCGCCGCGCTGCTATTCATCAAGGGCGCGCAGGCGCTGCTGATCGACGGCGACCGCGGCGGGATGGACCTGCTGCGCGAGTCGCACCGCCGGTGGCTGTCCTACGGGCCCGGTGCGCTGGTCGACGCGCACCTGACCGAGATCCTGCTGACCATGGGCTCGGTGCTGCTGGGCGAGCCCGAGGAGGGCAGGCGTGCCGCCGCGGACTTCCTCGCCGAGTGCCGTCGGCTGCGCGCCGAGTGGGGCATGGCGTGGGCGCGGTGGTGCCAGGCGGTGTCGTTGATCAGGTTCGACGAGGACCCGCGCGCCGCGGTGCGCGTGCTGCTGGACAGCGTGCGCGGCCAGCAGCGGATCGGCGACCGGTGGACGCCGCTGTTCACGCTGCCCGTGCTGGCCTGGGCGCTGGCGCGCTGCGGACGCCGTTACGCCACCGCCGCGGCCCGGCTGCTCGGCGCGGCCGACGGCCTGCACCAGGCGACCGGGATCCAGCTCTCCCGCAAGCTGCGCGTGTTCGCGGTGCTGCGCGAGCTGGCGGAACAGGCGGTGGCGGGCCACCTCACCCGCGAGCAGTACGACAAGGCGTACGCCGTGCAGGTCGGCACGGTCGAGGACGCGTTCGCGCTGGTCCTGGACGGCAAGTACATCGACTCGTCGTTGGACGGGCCCGCCGGCGCGCGACCGCCCGGTGATGCCGCCGGCGACCGGGCGGCGGGCGCGACGCCACCCCACCCGGTCCTCACCCCCACCGAGGACGCCGTCCTGCGCCACGTGATGGAGGGCTTGACCAACAAGCAGATCGCCGAGGCGATGCACATCGGCGCCCGGACCGTGGAGACCCACGTGTCCTCGATCCTGAACAAGATGGGCGTGCGCAACCGGTTGCAGCTCGTGACCTACCTCAGCGGTCCGCGCGCCCGGCGTTGAGGAGGGCGCGCGGTCACCCGGCCAGCACGACGTCGAGCCGGGCGAACCCGTTGATCACCACGTGGGGGTTGCGGACCAGCCGGTCGACCGGGACCGCCGGACGGGCGCGCGGCCAGCGCACCAGCGTCTCGCGCACCGCGATCTCGATCTCCATCGTGGCCAGGGCGCTGCCCACGCACCGGTGCCAGCCGTTGCCGAAGGTCAGGTGGGAGCGGGCCGGTCGCGGCCGGAACGGCACGAACCGGTGCGCGTCGGGCCCGAACGCCTCCGGGTCGCGGTTGGCCGAACCGAGGTTGACCATCGTCAACGCGCCCGCCGGCAGCGTCACGTGGTCACCGAGGTCGATCGGCTCGCGCACCAGGTAGTGCGGGATGTTGCGGGTGGGCGGGTCGAAGCGCAGGCTCTCCCGCACCACGTCCGGCACGGCGTCCGGGCTCGCGGCGGCGGCGGACCACTGCTCGGTGTGCAGCAGCGCGGCCAGGGTGTTGCCGATGCCCGCGGTGGTGGTCTCGTGGCCGGCGGCGATCATGAGCACGGCGGTGGTCAGCACCTCGTCCGGGGCGAGCCGGTCGCCCTCCACGTCCACGTGCACCAGCGCGGACAGCAGCGCGTCGTCCGGCCTGGCCCGCTTCTCGTCGATCAGCGCGGCCAGGTAGCCGACCATCGCCTCGGACGCGGGCTGCTGCTGCTCGGGCACCTCGGTCATCATCGCCGAGGACCAAGCCGCCAGCATCGCCTGGTCCTGGCCCGGCACGCCGAGCAGCTCGCAGATCACGGTCAGCGGCAGCGGCAGCGCGAGTCCCGCCACCACGTCGGCCGGCCCGTCCGGGTCCAGCCCGTCGAGCAGCTCGCGGGTGATCGCGGTGACCTTGTCGCGCAGCGCCTCGACCCGCCGCGGGGTCAGCGTCGCGGCGACCGGGCGGCGCAGCCGGGCGTGGTCCGGCGGGTCGGCGTTGATCATGCTGCCGCCGATGATCGCCGAGACGTTCGGCTCCACGCCCGCCTCGACCATGTGCTGCCGCATCGCGCCGGCCACGCCGAGGGCGTCCTTGGACAACCGCTCGTCGGCCAGCAGGCCGCGCGCGGCCTCCAGCCCGAGGGTGGCGACGTGGACCCGCACCCCGTTCGGCTGCACCGCCAGGTGCGCCGGTCCGGCCCGGCGCGCGGCGTCCTCGACCTCGTGGTGCCGGTAGCCGTGCAGCTCGCCGCCGAGCAGCAACGCGTGCTCGAGGTTCTCGTGCCGGGTGGTGGTCATGGTCTGCGGCGCTCCCTGGATCTCGGCGGGCCGAGCGTCGGTGTGGTCTGCCGGATGATCCCGTGCCGCGCGGCCGCCGCACATCCGTACTGACACGGAGACCGCCGCCCCGGCGGCCGCGGTGGCGTCCGGTGCCGCGGTCACCCGGGCTCGCACCGCCAGGGCATCGGTGGTCGGGCCGTGCCTGCGCCGGTGGGCCCAGCGGGCGTCGTCCGATCGGCCTCCGGCGGGTGCCGCACGTGATCGCGCGGGTGCCGACGGTGAACCGGGCGGCTCCGTGCTTTCCGCGCCGATGCGGTCTCTCGGTCGATCTCCGTGATCACCACGATGCCCGAGCCGCCCCCGACCGGGATGCTGGTCGAGGGGGAGGGACCGAGGCGCGGGCGTTCGACCGCGCACCCGGACCACCGCGGCACGAACGAGGGGCGAGGGTGGACGGGAACGAGGAAAACCCGGTCGAGGAGCTCCAGCGCCTGCTGGAGGTCCTCGACCAGGCCGCGCCCGCCTTGCTCCGGTCCTTGTCGATCATCGTCACGCTGGTGCGGCGGCACGGTTCCCGCACCAGGTCGAGGACGCGCGGCGGCTGCGGGAGCACTTCGCCGCGATCGACCGGCTCGTGCCGGGGCTGACGGACTTCCACCAGCGCGCCCAGGGCCTGTGCTTCTCGCTGGAGCACCGGCTGGGCCTGCTGGGCATCCGGTCGCCGGAGCCCGTCGCGGCGGGCGACACCCCTCAGACCTGAGGCGGCGGGGCACTCGAGGGGCGTGCCGTGCCGCATCGACCGCAGACGAGTGAGGACGACCGCTGTGCCGAGACCGATCATCACCGACACGACGGGCGCGATGGGCCTGACCGGCGTCGCGGTGCGCCTGGCCTACGACCCGGCCGACCCCTGCGCGGTCGCCGTGCACGTACGGGACTGGACCGTCCGGCGGTGGGTCGAGTGGGTCTTCGCGCGCGACCTGCTCGCGGCGGGCGTCGCGTGCGAGCGGGACGGCGGCGAGGCCGGGGTGCTGGACGTGGTCGTCACCCGGATCAACCGGCGCAACATCAAGATCAGGAAGGTCACGCGCGACCAGTGGCCGGGGTGGAGCGAGGTGGTCCTGGTCACCGACGCGGTGGCCCGGTTCCTCGAGGCCACCTGCGCGCTCGTCCCGCTCGGTCGGGAGCGGGTCGACTTCGACGCCGAAGCGCTGTTGGGCTGACCGGGGTCATCAGGGGGAGTGGTTTCCGTGAACGAGAGGGAGTCGGTGGAACGCGAGGTCGTCGCCACGCCGGTCGGGTTGAGCTTCGCCGAGCGGGTCACGTTCGAGCACTGGGAGCGGGCCGGGCGGCAGATCGCGCGGGTGGTGAACTCCTCCGCCTGGTACCTGGGCGACTGGCTGGTGTTCGGCCAGGACCGGTACGAGGGGCGCTACCAGCAGTCGGTGGCGGAACTGGGCCTGGAGTACCAGACGCTGCGCAACTACGCCCGGGTGGCGCGCGGCTTCCCCTACCCGCGGCGACGGGTGGAGCTGAGCTTCCAGCACCACGCGGAGGTGGCGGCGCTGCCGCCGCAGGAGCAGGACCGGTGGTTGGACGCGGCGCAACGGGGTGGTTGGTCGCGCAACGCGCTGCGCGCGGCCCTGCGGGGGAGCAAGCGGGACGACGCCGGGTGGGTGGTGCTGCCCAAGGTGAGCGTGACCAACGAGAGCGTGCAGCGGTGGCGGCACGCGGCGTCCCGGACCAACGCCGAGCTGGAGGTGTGGATCGTGCGGTCGCTCGACCGCGCGGCCGAGACGACCCCGGGGGCGGGCGAGCACCGGGACCGGTTCGCCACCGACGTCCTGGGCGTGAACGGCTGACGCCACCCGTCCCGCCCCCGGCGACCACCGGCGGCTGCCGTGGCGGTCGGTCGCTAGGGTGGTTCGTCGAGGCGCCCGGCACGGCGTGCGGTGCCGTCCGTCGGTCCACTGTGGACGGTCTTGCGGTGGGTGCGGGAAGGGTGGTTGACGTGGCTTTGCCGCCGATCGATCCGGCGTTGGGCATCGAGCTGGTCGCCGAGCGGACCGTGCGCCGCCGGACCGCCGCGGTGAGCGTCGTGGTCCCCGCCCACGACGAGGAGGCGACGATCGCCGAGGTCGTCTCGGAGTCGGCGCGCGGCCTCGCGGCGCTCGGCGTGCCCGGCCAGGTGGTGGTGAGCGCCAGCGGGTGCACCGATCGGACGGCTGAGGTGGCGCGCTCGGCGGGGGCGCTCGTCGTGGAGGCGGGCATCGGCAAGGGCGCGGCGGTCGTCGCCGGGGTGAAGGCCGCCGACGGCGACGTCATCTGCCTGGTGGACGGCGACGTGCGGTACTTCGGCGACCCGCCGCTGGTGCCCCTGCTGGTGGGGCCGATCCTGGACGGGATCGCGGACGCGACCGTGACGGACCTCTACTGGCGGCCGCTCTACCCGCAGCTGTGGCTGTGCGGGTTCTTCGCGCCGCTGGCGGGCGCGTTGCTACCGGAGCTGCTGCCGAAGGTCGGCTCGACGCCGTGGTCGGGGCAGCGGGCGGCCGTGCGCGAGCTGTGGCCGGACGTGCTGCCCGAGGGGTTCACCTCCGACCTCGCCCTGCTGCTGCACTGGAACGAGCACGCCGTGCGGCTGCGGCCCGTCCTGGCGGACGACTGGACGAACCCCCAGCGGCCGAAGCCGGAGCTGATGGCCCAGGAGTTCGAGCTCTTGGTGGCCCACGCCGTCGAACGCGGGCGGGTCGCGCGCGACGCGGTGCCGTCATTGGGGGAGTGGTTCGAGTCGGCGCACCGGCTGATGGCCGGGTACCGGCCGGGCGAGCACGACCCGCGCGAGTTCGAGGCGGACCTGCTCGACCGCTCGCTGGCGGAATTGCGCGCCCGGCTGCACTCGGTGTGACGCGACCCCGCGGTTGCGTTCGTGCTCGGCGTGACGCACCTCATCGTTTCCCGGTATCCGACACGGGCAATCATGGAAAGGCGTGAGTGAGTGACGTGGAGGCGTGAATGCACGAGGTAGAAACCGCACGGGCCGTCGCCAACCCCCGGCGGACCAGGCTGGGCGCTGACTGGACGCGGTCCACCGAGGTGGTCGACCGGCCGCAACCCGGCCCCGGCCCGTCCCCCGACCGCGCGGAACGCTCCGTCGGGTGAATTCCGGCGTCGCCGCGGTCCGGCGATGCCGTGGGTGACTGGTAATTCACCAAGGGGTGCGCCACGACCGCCCGTTCGGGAACGCCGCCGTGTGAGGTAATGGGCTGACGCCCATCTCGCACGGAGAGGACGAGGCGATGCGAGCTTTGTCGGCGGTCCTGGCCGCGGTGTCGCTCATCACCCCCACCGCGCACGCCGCGCCCGAGCAGGCGGTGATCGGCAGCGTGGGCAAGCCCGGGACGGCGCTGACGGTCGTCGCCAAGGGCGAGCCCGTGGTGGTGAGGCCCCGGACCGGTGGGCCGGAGCAGGAGTGGCGGTTCCACGTCGGCGACAGCGGCGAGTACCTGACCCTGACGAACTGGCAGGCCGAGGGCTGCCTCATCGCCTACGAGCCGGCGCGGGTCCTGCTGCTGGAGTGCATCGGCACGCAGAGCCAGTCGTGGATCGACCACCCCCGGCGCGGTGGCGCGCACCTGCTCGAGAACGCCGAGTACGCGGGCCAGTGCCTGACCGCGCCGTCGACGCGGCAACCGGTCGTGCTGCAGCCCTGCGCGCCGGGTGACCGCGACCAGCAGTGGATGTGGTGACGCCCCACGGCAAGCGGGTGTCGCGCCGGCCCGGTCGCGGCCGGCCCAGTCGTGGTCGCCGAGTCCGGCGGGACCGGAGGTCCGAGCCCGGTCCCGCCGTGCGCCCGCGAGTCAGGGCCGCTGCCACTCCTGCCCCTGCCAGGCCGGGTCCAGCGGGGTGTGCGCGATGTGGTTGGTGTAGTTCGACAGCGTCTTCATGCCCACGCCGAGCACGACGTCCAGCACGTGGCGGCGCGTGTGGCCGGCGGCCAGGAACGACTCGACCTGCTCCTCGTCCACCCAGCCCCGGTCGGTGACCACGCGCTCGGTGAACTTGCGGACGGCTTCCAGCGACTCGTCGGTCACCGGCTTGCCGGCGCGCAGCGCCCGCACGGTCTCCTCGTCCACGCCGGCCTTGAGCGCGACCGTGGAGTGCGCGGCCACGCAGTACTCGCACCCGTTGACGACGCTCGCGGTGATCAGCACGACCTGCTTGGCCTTGGCCGGCAGCGACGACTTGGTGAACTGCTCGGCCAGGGCGTTGTAGCCCGCCAGGAGTTCCGGGGACTCCGCCATGACGGCGTTGAGGGTGCTGACGAACCCCAGTCGCGCCCGGCCCGCCTCCAGGTGGGGTCGGGCCGCCTCGGGCGCGGTGGTCTCGTCGTGCACGGTGAACTGCGCCATGTCAGCCGATCTCCTCGGGTCGGGTGGCCAGCGAGGCGAGCACGGCGGTCACGGTCTCGCCGAGCGCCTGCGGGCTCGCGCCCGCGCGCGAGCGCACGTTGACCCCGTAAGCGAGCAGGGCGAGCACGTCGGCCGACGCCACGGGCACGATGCCGGGCCGCAGCCCGCCGGTGGCCCGCGCGCGTTCCAGTGCCGCGCACATCGCGGCGCGCAACCGGTCGTGGTGCTCCTGCAGGACCGCTCGGACGTCCGGGTCGTCGTGCTCCGGGCCGGCGTGGGCGTTGGTGACCATGCACCCCCACCGGGCGTGCTCGCCGGAACAGCGGGCCCCGATCAGCGCGCGGAAGAAGTCCGCGATCGCCGGGAGCCCGCGGTCGTCCTCGGCCAGCCGCGCGAAGACCGGGCCCGAGCGCCGCTCGGCGTAACGGCGCAGCGCCGCGACGTAGAGCTCCCGCTTGCCGCCGAACGTCGCGTACAGGCTGGACCGGTTGACGCCGGTCGCCGTCACGATGTCCTGCACGCCCGTGGACGACGCACCTCGCCGCCAGAAGAGCTCCTCCACCGAGCCGAGCACCGCCTCGGGGTCGAAGTGCTTCACGTCCGGCATGTTCGCCTCGCTAACTTGGAATGGTCGTTCCAAGATAGCTCCGGCGTCGAGGATCCCGCAACGGTCGCGGGTGATCAGGGCGTTTTGTGGCGTTGGTAGTAGCGGGCGACCCGGGCGCGGTTGCCGCACCGCGTCGGCGAGCACCACCGCCGGCGGGGGTGCGCCGGCAGGAACACCATCACGCAGTCGTCGGCCTCGCACTGCCGGAGCGTGCCGATCGCGGGGTCGGTGAGCAGGTCGGCGGCGGCCTCGGCCAGGCGGGCGGCCAGGCGGACGCCCAGCCGGCCGGGACGTCGGGGCGTCGCGGTGACGGCGGAGCCGTCCCAGTCCAGCTCGCGCACGGCCGGTGCGGCGCGTGCCGCCTCGGTCAGGCCGCGCAGGGCGGCCTTCGGTGGTCGGGTGCCGCGCAGCAGCGCGTGGACGGCCGCGTCGACGTGCTCGCGCACCGCGTGCACCGGCGGGAGGTCGGCCGCCGACGGTGTGCCGGCCTCCGGTCGGAGCGCGGGTTGGCGGGCGAGCCAGTCGGCCAGGTGGCGTGCGGTGGCCAGCAGGTCGACCCGGCCGTCCTCGGTCGACGGTCGGGTGTTCACGAGGTCGAGGGCGAGGTGCTCGCCGGTCAGCGGGTCGGTCACGCTCCTAATGCTACTTGACCGTGTTGACCCATTAGGTCAGCTCGGCTATACCTAATGCATCTTCACGCCAAGGAGACATGTGACATGGTGGCTCGGATCGCGCACCGGCACGTCGACGTCGACGGGGTCCGGGTCTTCTACCGGGAGTCGCTGCCGGAGCGGCCCGACGCGCCGGTGTTGTTGCTGCTGCACGGTTTCCCGTCCGCCTCGCACCAGTTCCGCCGGCTCATCGACGTGCTCGGCACGCGGTACCGGCTCGTCGCGCCCGACTACCCGGGCTTCGGGCACACGTGGGCCCCCGACGGGTTCACCTACTCGTTCGACCGCCTCGCCGACGTGGTCGAGGGCTTCGTGGACCGCCTGGGGCTGGCGCGGTTCGCGCTGTACCTGTTCGACTTCGGCGCGCCCGTCGGCTTCCGGCTGGCGTCACGCCACCCGGAGCGGGTCGCCGGCCTGGTCGTGCAGAACGGCAACGCCTACGTCGAGGGACTGTCGGACGCGGCCCGCGAGTTCATCGCCATCACGCCCGGGACACCCGGCGGCGAGCGGACGATCCTGGACCTGTTCACCTTGGAGGCGACCCGCGGCCAGTACGAGGGCGGCACCGCCGACCCGACGCTGGTCGCCCCGGAGGGGTGGCTGCTGGACCAGTACTTCCTGGACCAACCGGGCCGCGCCCAGGCCCAACTCGCGCTGGCGTACGACTACCGCAGCAACGTCGCCGCCTACCCGACCTGGCAGTCGTGGCTGCGCCACCACCAGCCACCGACGCTGATCGCGTGGGGCGTCAACGACCCGTTCTTCACCGAGGCGGGCGCACGGGCCTACCTGCGCGACCTCCCGGACGCCACCCTGCACCTGTTCGACACGGGCCACTTCGCCCTGGAGGACCACCTGCCCGACATCGCCCCCCTGATCGCCGACTTCCTCGACGGCCTGCGGTGGACCGACCTCGCACCGACCCACCCGGCCGCCCCTTCCCCCGTGCCGGGCGCCGGCTGAGCCGACCGGGGTCAGCGGCGGACGGTGGCGGTGCCCGGAGCACCAGTAGTGGTCCTCGCCGGGGTCGAACGGGTGCACGCACCGGCCGGCGCGGGGTAGGTCGCCGTGACGGTGGGGCTGGCGGCGTCCACCGCGGTCACGCCTCCGCACTGCGCCAAGAACAGCCGGCCCCGGTCCTTGCCACCGGGCGCGAGAGGTGGTCAGACCGCGGTCTTCTTGCGCAGCGCGTGGGCGAGCAGTGCCAGCACGGAGAAGACCAGCATCGTCGCCACCCCTGGGTACAGCTCGCCGAGCCGCGTGGCCGGCACGATCACCGCGGTGACGACCGCCAGGCCGAACGCCCCACCGATCTGCAACGAGCTGTTGAGCAGGCCCGCCGCCAGGCCTTGGTCCTCGTCCCGGATGCCCGCGGTGCCGGCGACCATCAGCGACGCGAGGGCGAGCGCGAAGCCGAGGCCCCAGATCAGCGCCACCGGCACCAGCACGCCCCACAGGTCCGGCTCCGGGCCGATGCGCAGGAACAGCAGGTAGCAGGGAATGAACGAGATGAGGCCGACGAGCGCGACCCGGCCCACCCCGAACCTGTCGATGAGCCCGCCGAGCCTGGGTCCGATGAGCAGCGTCAGCGCCGCGCCGGGCAGGATCACCAACGACATCTGCCACGGTTCCCAGCCGTTCATGTTCTGCAGGTACAGCGCGAGCACGAACTGGAACCCGAGCGCACCGCCGTACAGCAGGAACATGCTCACGTTGGCCAGCACCAGGTCGCGGTTGCGCAGGACGTCCAACCGGATCAACGGATCGCGCACCTTCCGCTCGATCACCACGAACGCGGCGAGCAGCAGCGCGGCCACGGCGAACCCGCCGATCGTGCGCGCCGTCGCCCAGCCCACCTCGGCCGCCTCGACCACGGTGAAGACCAGCAACAGCATGCCCAGCAACAACGTCAGGGCACCGCCGACGTCCAAGCGGACCTTCCCGGTGCGCGCCGGGTCTCGCGGGACGAAGCGCACCGCGCCCACCACGAGCAGCAGGGCGACCGCGGCGGGCAGGACGAACGTGGCACGCCAGTCCAGCGCGGCGAGGAACCCGCCGATCAGCAGGCCCGAGGAGTAGCCGGACGCCTCGAAGACGTTGAAGATGCCGAACGCCTTGTTCCGCTGCGGGCCTTCCGGGAACGTCGTGGTGAGCAGCGACATCGCGGCGGGCGCGGTGAAGCCCGCGGCCACGCCCTTGACGAAGCGCGTCAGGATGATCAGCAGCGGGTCGCCGGCGAACGCGCCGATCATCGACACCACGGCGAACACCGCCAGGCCGACCACGAAGACCCGCCTGCGGCCGAACAGGTCGGCGCACCGCCCACCGAGCAGCAGGAACGCGCCGAACGCGAGGATGTACGCGCCGGGCACCCACTGCGCGGTCGCCGCGGTGACCCCGAACGCCCGCTGGATCTCCGGGATGGCGACGGCGATCATCGAGTTCTCCAGCCCGTCCAGCGTGATCGCACCGCTGAAGATGGCCAGCAGGATCCATTGCCGGGCGTTCCACCGCACCCGTCCGGTCACTGGAGCCGCCACGTCGTCGCCCCTCTCTGTCACACGCTTGCTACCGGCGTCCGTGGTAGTCGCGGACGCGGGTTGTTGCACACGACGCATACTGGCGGATGCAACTACTAAGCCGCAAGGAGGGCGCGATCGGAGTCGCGAGAGCGGACTGGCCAAGAAGGGCCGGGCGGCGACGGGCTCGCACTCGGAGGAGCCCGGTATGATGGCCGCAGCACTCTACCGGCCTGTGCAATATTTGCACACGCCGTGCATCGGCTGCGGCGCCGAGGCTGCCGCGTGAGTCGCGACGGGCGGCAAGGAGGGATGTCACCGTGGACGACGACGCCGTCGAGACCAGGGCGCAGGGGTGGCGGACCCTGGCCGCGCTGCACGCGCGCATCGAAGACGTGCTTGAGCGCGCGCTCCAACAGGGCCACGACCTGTCGGTGAGCGAGTACAGCCTGCTGGACGTGCTGTCCCGGCAGGCATCACCACGTCAACTGCTGCGGATGAACCAGGTCGCCAAGGCCGTGGTGCTGAGCCAGTCGGCCACCACCCGGCTGGTGACCCGGCTGGAGCGGCGCGGCCTGCTCCAGCGGTCCCTGTGCGAGGACGACCGCCGGGGCATCTACACCGAAGTCACCGAAGCCGGCCGTGCCGCCCTGGAGCGCGCGCGCTCGACGCACGACGAGGCGCTCGCGCACGCGTTGGCGGAAGCGGCCGAGCTGCCCGAGCTGGCCCCGCTGGTCGACGCGCTGGCCGCCCTGCCCCACGCGACGGCGTCCCGCTGAACGGTTGCCCGTCGTTGCCGGATCGTGCCGTCGTCCCCGTCACTTTGACCGGCGTGGGGCGGGTCCGGCATCCTGGTGGCAGAGGGGAGTACCCACTCTGCCCGTGATCGTCATTACGGCCGCTCCGCAGCGACCCGGTCACGGCGCCACCGCCGGTCGGTGGTCGGGGAGACCTCTGGTTCGGATGAGAGCCGGAGGAGCACGCCATGCGCGTCACGACCCGCCTAGCCACCGCCGTCGCCACGATCGCCGCCGTCACCGCCTTGACCGCCTGCGGCGGTTTGCAGGAAGCCTCCGACGCGGCCGCCGCGGTCGCCGACACCGCTTCCACCGTGCAGGTGTGCACGGAGGCGTTGTCGCAGGCCACGGCCGTCTTCGACCCCGGCAGCCCCGAACAGGCCGTCGACCAGGCGCACTCCGCCGCCGACCGCCTGAACGACCTGGCCGCGAACGCCGCCGACACCACGATCAACGAAGCGATCACCGCGCTGGCCGACACGATGCGCGCCGTGACGCTGGAAGACCTCGTCCTCCAGCCCGCCGCGTGGCTGGACGACAAGGCCCGCCGGGTCGCCGACCTCACCGCCGCCTGCACGCCGTGACCACGCGGGAGCACCCGGGCGGGTTCAGGCGTTGTCCCCGGTGATGACTGGACGACTTCGCTTTCGGGTGTTGGGTGACTCGCTGGCCGCCGGGGTGGGCTGCGCGCGGGTCGAGGAGACGGTGGGCGAGCGGTTGGCCGCGGTGCTGCGCGCGGAGGGCCACCGCGTCGACCTCGGCGTGCACGCGGTGTCCGGAGCCCGGTCCGCCGGGCTGGAACCGCAGGTGCGGGCGGCCGTGCGGACGGGGGTGGACGTCGCCTTGATCGTGATCGGGGCGAACGACCTGACGTCGTTCACGCCGCCCGCCGTGGGCGCGGGGTTGCTGCACGACGCCGTGGCCGGGTTGCGGCGCGCGGGCGGGCAGGTGGTGGTGGCCACGGCACCGGACCTCGGCGTGGTCTCGCACGTGCCGCCCGCGTACCGGGCGTTCGTGTCGGAAGCCAGCGGGCTGTACGCCCGTGCGCAGGCCGACGCGGTGGTCCGCGCGGGCGGCGCGGTGGCGGCGGTCGGGCCCGAGCTGTCCGGCCGGTTCGCGGGCGACCCGACGTTGTTCTCCGCGGACCGCTTCCACCCCTCGGGCGCGGGTTACGCGCTCATCGCCGACGCGTTGACGCCGTTCGTGCTGGCGGCGGCGGCTCGTTGGGCGGCGTGAACGCCCCACTGGTTGAAGCGGGTCGGGCGGACGTGAGAGCGGGTCCGTGCTCGGGGACGACGCGCGAGCACGGTGTGAGGTTGCCTCGACTTCGGCTCAACGTTTCGCCGGGGTGATGGCGTTGTCAAGGTGTGGACAGAGCACAGAGCGGGTTGGTCGCGTTGTGCGTCGGTGCGATGGCGGCGATGGTCGTCACCGGGTTGACCGAGGGAGAGGGCCCCTCGCCGCAGGCGGGCGCGAAGGTGGTCAGCGTGGCGGCCACGGTCGCCACGCTGACCACCGCGCCGGAACCGACGCCGGAGCCGGAGCCGGTGAGCCTGGACGGCGTGGCACCGTCGGTGCGGCGCGGCGTCCTCGTGCACGACCTGGGGTCGGGCGCGGAGCTGTTCGCCGAACGCCCCGACGAGCCGTTCCCGACGGCGTCGGTGGTGAAGCTGCTCATCGCCCTCGACGTGCTCGACCGGGGCGTCGCGTCGGTCCGTGACGTCACCCGGATGCTCGCGGCCAGCAGCGATCCCGTCGCCAACCGCCTGTGGCGGCCCGCGATCCCGCGGCGCTGGGCGGCCGAGATCGGGCTGACTGGCCTGGTGCCGCCGGACGACCCGAACCAGTGGGGCGGCACCAGGATGACCGCTCGGGACGTGGTCGCCGTCTACCGGTACGTCCTGGCCTCACCGCACGCGGACGTGATCGTGCCCGCGCTGGAGGCCGCCACGCCGTCCGGTGAGGACGGTGTCGACCAGACCTTCGGCATCCCCGACGCGGCAGCCGACCGCCGGTGGGCCGTGAAGCAGGGCTGGGCGTGCTGCTACGACGGCCTGCGGGTGCTCAACACCACCGGCGTGGTCGACGGCCGCTACGTCGTCGCCGTGCTGACCGGGCACGACCGCTCCACCGGCCACCCCCGGGCCGCGGCGTCGGTGACCGAGCTGGTCGCCGCGCTCACCCCGCTGTTCGTGGCGTCTTGAGCGTGGTCACGGCCACGGCGGTGAGCCACGGCAACGCCAGCAGGAGGCTGCCGAGCAGGTCGGTGGGGTAGTGGACGCCCGAGTAGAGCCGTTGCGCGGCGACCGCCACGGGCACCGCGAGGGCGATCACCGCCACCGGCACGCGCCACCACTTCCGGGTGCCGCGCAGGACGAGCACGGCCACCGCCGAGGCCAGCACCAACGAGGCGGCGACGTGACCGGACGGGAAGCTCGACGTGGGCGGCAGGTCGTCGGGCAGCTTGGCCGCCGGCCGGGCGCGGTCGACCACCGCGGTGGTGATCAGGAACAGCGTGACCTCGCCCAGCATCCCGAGCGTGACCAGCAGGACCGGTCGCCAGGACCGCGTGACGGCCAGCGCCAGCACGCAGACGACCACCGCGGCCCCGATCACCGGCCACGTGCCGGTGTAGTCCTGCACCCGGTCCATCACGGCGTCCCAAGCCGGGACGCGGCGCTCGGCGATCCACTCGACCACCGCGCGGTCCCAGGCCGGCGGCACGTCGGGTCCGGCCGCGGTCAGCAACGAACCCAGCGCGAACAACGCGCCCAGCAACAGCCCCCAGACCACCAGCAGGCGCGCGGCCAGGAACCGGAAGTCGTCGGGCACGTGGACCCGACGTCCGGCCAGGGGCCGCAGGTCGTCCGCCGCTTCGGGCGCGAGGCCCCGGGACAGCGGCGCTTCGGCCAGCCCTTCGTCCCGCCGCCACCGCCGGAACACCTCGGTGGTCAACGCCAACCACAGCACGCCGAGCAGCAGGCCGCCGAGCACGTCGGTGGCGTAGTGCACGCCGAGGGCGACCCGCGTGAAGCCGACGACCAGCACGATCGCGACCACCAGCGCGGTCACCGCGCGCCGGGCCCGCCGCACCGAGGCGAACACCAGCAGCAGCACGCCGTAGGTGACGGTCGCGCCCAGCGTGTGGCCGCTGGGGAAGCTCCAGCCCGCCGCCCGCGCCACCTCGACGTCGACCAGCGGCCGCAACCGCTCGACCAGCTCCTTCACCACCACGCCCAGCAACCCGCCGCCGGCCGCGGTCACGACCACGTGCGCCGCCACCCACGGCCGCCGGCGCAGCAGCAGCCACGCCACGGCCAGGGCCGTAATACCGGTGAGCGTCGCCGTGTCACCGAGCCGCGTGAGGCCGCTCAACGCCGTGCCGACGACCTCCGACCTGTCGGCCCACCGCGTGAGGCCGTCCGAGATCGCCCGGTCGACCTCGCGGACCGGGGCCCATCCCACCCACACCAGCGCCATGAGCACCGCGAACGCGACCCCGGCGGCGCAAGCGGCCACCAGCGACACCGCGCTGCGCACCGCGAACCGCTCGACGACCACCGCCTGTCGCGCATCTCGTGTCGCAATCACCAAGGAGGTGTGCCCCAATCGATCAGCGGACAACCCTCCCGGCCCGGTGCACCCAAGGCCTGGAGCTGCCGGCGACGGCCGGCACGGCCCGGTGCCGGCTTCGTCGAGTCCTCTGTGGTCGGTCGGACCCGCACGCCCGCGCACTGGGCCGATCGGTCGCGCCCGAGTGCCACCCCCTGGGCCCGGCTAGCCTGGGTCGGCCGTGAGCGGGGGTGGGCGTGGAGCGGGTGTCGGTCGAAGGGGCGTTGGTCCGGGTCTGGCGTGGTGAGGCGGTGGTCGGCGCCGGTTTCCTGGCCGGGCCCCGGCACGTGGCCACGGCGGCGCACGTGGTCGCCGACGCGGTGGGCGCGGTCGACGGTGAGCGGCCGGACGGGCTGGTCGAGGTCGACTTCCCGTTGGTGGAGCCGGGACGGCGGGTGTCGGGCCGGGTGGTGGCCTGGGTGCCGGTGGACGACGACCTGCGCGGGGACATCGCCGGGCTGGAGCTGGTCGAAGAGCCGCCGGGCGGCGCGTTCCCGCTGGTCCTGGCCCGGTGGGGCGGCGGCACGCCGGACCAGTTGGTGATGGTGGGCTTCCCCCGCCGGTTGGAGATGGGCAGCTGGGTCTACGGCCGCCGGGGCGGTCCGGTGGCCACCGGGTGGGTGGAGATCCACAGCGAGCCGGGGCGCGAGGCAGCGCTGGAGCCGGGGTTCTCCGGCACGCCGGTGTGGGGGCCGGAGCTGGACGCGGCGGTCGGCATGGTGGTCCGGCGGATCACCGGCGCGCCGCCCAAGATGGGGTACCTGATCACCGTGGACGCGGTGCTGGCCGCG
This sequence comes from Saccharothrix sp. S26, assembly GCF_021390395.1. Taxonomy (GTDB): domain Bacteria; phylum Actinomycetota; class Actinomycetes; order Mycobacteriales; family Pseudonocardiaceae; genus Actinosynnema. Next base: position 31,976 of record NZ_JAJUWT010000039.1, on the reverse strand, counting down.
TGGCCGGAGCTGGCCGAGGTGATCGAGCGCGAACCACCGTTCCGGGCCCTGCGGCCGTTCGGCGAGCAGGACGCCGAGCTGTTCTTCGGCCGCGAGGAGCAGGCCGCGCAACTGGCGAAGCTGGCGCGCACCGCCCCGGTGGTGTGCGTGGTGGGGCCGTCCGGGGTGGGCAAGTCGTCCTTGCTGCACGCGGGCGTGCTGCCACGGCTGCGGTCGGACGTGGCGGTGGCCGTGGTGCGGCCCTCCGACGCGAGCACGCCCCTGCGGGCGCTCGCCGCGGCGCTGGACCGGCTCCTCTCACCGGACGGCACGTCGGCCGAACGGGTGGACCGGCTGGTGACGCGGCTGGCCGGCGGCGGGATCGCGGACGTGGTCGCCGACGTGCTGCAGCGGTGCGACCGGGACCGGCTCGTGGTCGCCGTCGACCAGTTCGAGGAGGTCTTCGGGTACCCGGCGCCCGACCAGACCACGTTCACCGACGTCCTGCGGGCCGCGCTGCGGCCGTCGGCGCGGTGGGCCGTGCTGCTCACCCTGCGGGACGCGTTCCTCGGCACGGTTCTGCGCACCCCGGCGACGGTGGAGCTGGCCGCGGGCTGGCTGCCGGTGACGGTCGGCGAGCTGACCGCCTCCCAGCTGCGCCGGGCGATCACCGCGCCGCCGGCCCGGATCGGCACCGTCACCTACGAGCCGGGCCTGGTCGACCGGCTGGTGGAGGACGTGCAGCACGCCGCAGGCCCGTTGCCGCTGTTGCAGTTCACCCTGACCGAGCTGTGGGCGCGTCGCCGCCGCGGGCTGTTGCGGCACGAGTCCTACGACGAGCTGGGCGGTGTGCGCGGCGCGCTGGCCGGTTACGCCGACGACGTGTGGAACGCTCTGGACCCGGCGTCGCGCCGGGTCGCCACGCGGCTGCTGGTCCAGCTGGTCCGCCCGCTGCCGGAAGGCGACCTGGCGGTCCGCCGCACGGCCCGCCGCGACGAGCTGGACGAAGAGCAGTGGGCGGTCGCCCAACGGCTCGCGAGCACCCGCCTGCTCGTCCTGCGCGTCGCACCGGAACCGGGCGTCGAGCTGGCGCACGAGTCCTTGCTGACCCAGTGGGCGCACCTGCGTGACGCGGCCGCGGCGCACCGCGAGTTCCGCGCGTGGCAGGAAACGCTGCGGGAACGGATGCGGCGGTGGTCGGACGAGGGCTCCGCGCCTCGCCGCCTGCTGTCCGGCCCGGACCTGCGCGACGCCAACCGCTGGGCGCGCGAGCACCACGCGGACCTCGCCCCGGCCGAGCGCGCCTACCTGGCGGCGGGCAACCGACGCCGACGACGACGGGCCGTACGCACGGTGATCGTCCTGGTGGTGGCGCTGGTGGCGACCGTGCTCACCTACCGCACGGTGGACCAGCGGCGGGCGGCGATCGCGGCGGGCGACCTGGCGGCGAAGTCCACCAGGCTGCGGGCCCACGACAGCTACGGCAGCCTGCAACTGGCGTTGCGCGCCTACCGGACCGACCCGGAGGTCGAGTTCACCCAGCCGCCCGATTGGGGCGTCACGGGGGTGGACCGGCTGCTGCCGGACTACACCGCGGTCGGCGAGGACACCTCGGCCCCGACGTCGTCCGACCAGCCGCCGCCACCGCAGCCGGTCGACGCCACGTCGATGTCGAAGAAGGTCAGCGCGGACGGGCGCCGCATCGCGACCACGAACTCCGCCCGCCAGGTCGTGGTGTGGCAGGTGGAGGGCGATCGGGTCACGCCGACGTCCCTGGGCGAGCTGTTCGGCGGCCTCGACACCGCGTCGAACGTCACGATCAGCCGCAGCGGCCGGTACGTCGCCTTCCGGCAGGCCGTCATGCCGGACCTGCGCAACGCCTCGGTGCACGGACCGGTCGACCACGAGGGGTTGCCCAGCATCGACCCGGGCCGCTACCGCACGTGCGCCCTGCGCAGCATCGCGGAGTCCGTGTCCTGCCTGGTGGTCTACGACCTGGCCGAACGGCGCGTGACGGTCGCCGTGCCGCTCGGCAACGCCGCCTTCCCGGTGGCGGACCTGAGCATCGACCCGGACGACGAAGTGGTGGCCGCCGTGCTGCCGAAGAGCTTCGACCCCGGCCCGCGCGGGCCGGCCGCCGCCGAGAACGACCTGGCGTTGTGGGACCTGCGGACCGGGCAGCCGCGGGAGGTGCGGCGATTGCCGTGGCACAGCCTGGTCGCGGACCTGTGGCTGGGGCCCGGCGGGCGGGACGGGGTGCTGCGGGAGATCGTGGTGGACGGGCCGGACGCGGTGGCGATGCGGATCGTGCTGTCCGCCGCCGACTTCGGCCCGGCGCCGAGCAGGCAGGAGGTCACCGGGCACACCGAGTCGGTGGCCGTGAGCCTGGACTGGCGCGCCTTCGCCGCCAAGGTGTCCACTTCGGACGATGGCCGGGAGGTCGTCGTGTGGGACGCCCGCACCCGTGCCGTCACCACCCGCACCGGCGTGCTGTCCCCGGAGGAAGCGGGCGGCGAGGTCGGGCTCGACGGCCTCGGCTCCACCTTGCTGCTCGCCTGGTCCGACGAGTTCGACCGGTCGACCACCGACGTCCGGGAGCTGTCCGGCAAGCGCCGGGACCACCTGGTCACGTGGGCGTTGCCGACCGGGGAGCGGCTCGAGCGCGAGTCCCGCCACGTCGGTTGGCCGACGCTGGTCCCGTTGGGCGACTTGGGTACCGGGCCGCTGGCGTTGATCAGGAGCAGCACGGTCGGGCTGGTGCTGCCGCGACCGGACCGGCCGCCGTTGCGCCGGGTGACCGAGGAGCCGGTGGAGCCGGTGTGGGACACCGGCGAGATCATGGACCGGCTGTGCGGGTTGCTGGCCGACCCGAACACCGACAGAGCGGTCCAGCGACTGGTGCCGCCCGACGCCCACCAGGGGGACGTGTGCCCGAGTTGATCAGCTTCACCCTGCCCGACGACGACGCCGTGCTGGTCGAGGTGGAGTCCGACGGGCCGGAGATCTCGCCGGTCTCGCGCGGCGGCGACGTAATCCGGTCCGCCGCGACCTCGCTGGACGACGCGCTGCGGCACGTCCGCAAGGCCGCGTCCACCGCGTTGGCGAACTTCCGCGAGATGGACGTGCGGCCCGACGAGGTGCAGGTCGAGTTCGGCGTGAAGCTCACCGCGCAGGCCGGCGCGGTGATCGCGAAGACCGGGGTGGAGGGCCACCTGAAGATCAAGCTGACGTGGACGCGGGACCTCGCGCCCGAGCGGGAGGAGGAGGTGTCGTCGGCCCCGACCGACGAGCAGTGACACCGGTGCTGTCGTGAAACGACAACTACCGATTGACTTTCGATAGGTAACGCGCGAGACTCGATGCATGGTCACAACGCATCGAGCGGTAGCCGCGCTCCGGGTGTTCCTCGTGTTGATGTTCGGCGTCCTGGTCCTGTTCCAGGTCATGTCCTTGCCGGGGCAGTTCCGGCACATGGCCGAGGAGTCGCCGGACCAGGCGCACCTGAGGTGGCCGCTGACCGCGATCACGGTGTTCTGGGTGCTGTGCGTGCAGGTGGTGATCGTGTCCATCTGGAAGCTGCTGACCCTGGTCAAGAAGGACCGCATCTTCAGCGAGGCGTCCCTGAGGTGGGTCGACCTGATCGTGTGGGCCATCGCCGCCGGCTGGGTGGTGTTCCAGGGCGTGTTCCTCTGGGTGGGCTTCAACGCCGACGACCCCGGTGTGCCGCTGGTGATGTTCCTGATGTCGATCGGCCTCACGGTGGTGGGGCTGCTGATGGTGGTGATGCGCGCGTTGCTGCGCCAGGCCACCACGCTGCGCACCGACATGGAATCGGTGATCTGATGCCGATCATCGTGCGCATCGACGTCGAGCTGGCCAAGCGCAAGATGAGCGTCGGCGAGTTCGCCGAACGGGTCGGGCTCACGCCGTCGAACGTGGCGGTGCTGAAGAACGGCCGGGCCAAGGCGGTGCGGTTCAGCACCCTGGAGGCCATGTGCCGGGTGCTGGAGTGCCAGCCCGGCGACCTGCTCGAATGGGTGGACGACGACGCGGTCGTGACGCAGACCGGTGACGAGGTCGGCCGGTGATCGAGGTGCGCGGCCTGACCAGGCGTTACGGTGACGTGCTCGCCGTGGACGACCTCAGCTTCACCGTCGAGCCCGGCAAGGTCACCGGGTTCCTCGGGCCCAACGGCGCGGGCAAGTCCACCACCATGCGGGTGGTGCTCGGCCTCGACCGGCCCACGTCCGGCACGGCACTGGTGAACGGGCGGCCGTACTCGACGTTCGCCGAACCGCTGCGCGAGGTCGGCGCGCTGCTCGACCCCGGCTCGGCCCACCCCGGCCGCACCGGGCGCGCTCACCTGCGCGTGGCCGCCCGGTCCAACGGCATCCCGCTGCGCCGGGTGGAGGAGGTGATCGAGCGCGTCGGGCTCGGCCGCGCGGCACGTCGGCGGATCAAGGGCTACTCGCTGGGGATGCGCCAACGCCTCGGCATCGCGACGGCGCTGATCGGCGACCCCGCCGTGCTGATGTTCGACGAGCCGATCAACGGGCTCGACCTCGACGGCGTCCGGTGGATCCGCGGCCTGCTGCGCCGGCTCGCCGAGGAGGGCCGCACCGTGCTGATCTCCAGCCACCTGCTCGGCGAGATGGAGCAGATCGCCGACCGGCTGGTCGTCATCGGCCGCGGCCGGCTCATCGCGGACGCCACGACGGAGCAGATCCTGAGCGGCCTGGGGCACGTGCAGGTGCGCGTCCGCAGCCCGCGACCGGACGCCCTGCTCGGCCGGCTGCGGGAGCGGGGGTTCGAGGTCGAGCGCGTCGACGACCGCGAGCTGCGGGTCGACGGCAGCACGGCCGAGGAGGTCGGCGGGCTCGCCCACGCCCTCGACGTGCCGCTGCACCACCTCTCCGAGGTGCGCCAGTCGCTCGAGGACGCCTACCTGGAACTGACCAACGGCAGCGTCGAGTACGAGGGCCGCGAGCGCGTGCTCGTGGCGGAGGAGGCCCGATGACGGTCCGGGAGGTGTCGGTCGGACGGGTGTTCGCCCGCGCGTGCGCCGCCGAGTGGACGCGGCTGTGGACGGTGAAGGCGACGTGGTGGTTCCTCGCCGCGGGTGCCGCGACGATGGTCGGCATCGCCACCATCGCGGGCTTGGAGGCCGCGTCGTCCCCCGACCCGACGCCGGGGAAGTCGGCCTGGGCGGCGGCGGCCGTGACCGCGTTGCCGGGCCAGTTCGCGCTTTTGGCGCTCGCGCTGACCGCCGTGACGTCGGACTACGCGACCGGCGGGATCGTGCCCAGCCTGCAGTGGACACCCCGGCGCGGGGTGTTCTTCCTGTCCCGCGCGGTGGTGGCGGTGGTCGTGGCCACGGTGCTCGGCGTGCTGCTGTCGTCGGCGGCCACGGTCGCGTCGTTCGTGACGGCGCAACCGTTGCTGAGCCTGGCCGGGGGCTTGGACGTGCTGCCCGACGTCGCGCTCGTCTTCGCCGCCGGCTCGGCGATCGCGCTGGGCCTGGGCTTCGTCCTGCGCAACACCGCGGGCACGCTGGTCTCGGTGTTCCTGCTGATGCTCGTCCTGCCGCTGGTGCTGCCGAACTTCGGCAACGAGTGGCTGACCTGGCTGGCCCAGCGCCTGCCGGGCTCCGGCGCGGCGTTCCTGCTGGTCGGCCAGGTGCCGGGGATGACGTGGACCTCCTCGGTGGTGACCCTGCTCTGCTGGGCCGCCGGCTGCCTGCTGCTGGGCCGGCTGCGCCTGTCCCACGACGACGCCAACCGCTGAGGGGCGGCGTGACACCGGCCGGCGGAGGCGTGGACGTCGGTCGTCTCGGTCCGCCGCGACGTCACCCGAGAGGGGCACGTCGACCTCAGCCGGCGCGGAATCCGGCTTGCCGCCGCGCTCATCGGTGAGTCGTGGGTCGTTCCGGGTGGGTGAACGCGGGCTTGTGCTCGTACCGGACCCGGACCGGGTTCGCCCCCGTCGCCCGCTGTGCGTGGTTCCCCCTGTTCACCCGGCTCCGCGCCTCGGACGTCCGGAACACCGGCGTGCGCCCACCCTGCACAGTCGGTCGCGGGCGGCATCCCGTTACCGGTGCGCGAACTCGCCCGGAACAGTCACCCGGCGCTGTTACGATTCGCCGCCCCACCCGGACGTCGTCATCGGAAAGGTGACATCTGCATGCACAGCAACAAGCCCAAGGCCGACTTACTGCGCCGGCTCCACACCGACGGGGTGCTGGTGCTCCCCAACGCGTGGGACGCGGGCAGCGCCGCGCTGATCGCCCGTGCGGGCGCGAAGGCGGTCGCCACCACCAGCGGCGGGGTGTCGTGGGCGCTCGGGCGTCCCGACGGGCAGAGCCTGTCGCGCGAGGAGATGGTCGAGCAGGTGCGCCTGATCGCCGCCGCCGTCGACGTGCCGGTCACCGCCGACGTCGAGGGCGGCTACGGCCACGCGCCCGAGGACGTCGCGGCCACCGTCGAGGCCGTGATCGCCGCGGGCGCGGTCGGCGTGAACATCGAGGACTCCAAGGGGTTCGGCGTGCCGCTGTTCACCCCCGAGGAGCAGGCCGCGCGGCTGCGCGCGGCCCGGGAGGCGGCGCAGCGGGCCGGCCTGCCGGAGCTGGTGGTCAACATCCGCACCGACGTGTTCCTGTTCGGCATCGGCGAGCCCGAGGGCAGGCTGGACGACGTGCTGGCGCGGGCGGCGGTCTACGCCGAGGCGGGCGCGGACGTGCTGTTCGTGCCCGGCCTGGTCGACCTGGACGTGCTGAAGACGCTGGTCGAGGGCTCGCCGCTGCCGGTCAACGTGATGGCGGGCCCCGGCGCGCCGACCGTGGCCGAGTTCGAGTCCGTCGGCGTGCGGCGGGTCAGCCTCGGCACGGCGGTCACCCAGGCCGCGTACTCCGTCGCGCACCGCGCCACCGAGGAGGCCCTGACCAAGGGCACCTACACCGAGCTCGACGGCGCGCTCGACTTCGGCGCGGTCAACGGCGTGTTCACGCGCTGACCGCGATTGATCGCCAGCTCAGATCAACCCTGTCGGACAACGCGCGACTCGGGTGGACTGGGCCCGTCGGGACGCCGCCACGGCGTCCCGGCGGACGAGCGTCAATTCCGACGGCGACGGACGGGGAATCGCAGTGACCACGAAGGAAGCGGGTGCACCGGGCGGCGTCTTCGCGAGCGTCCGCGCCACGCCCAGGCCGGTCCGCTACCTGCTCGGTGGCGTGTTGATCAACCAGTTGGGCGCGTTCGCGCAGACGTTCCTGGTGCTGTACCTGACGATGCGCGAGTTCTCCATCGGCCAGGCCGGTCTCGCGCTCACCTGCTACAGCGCGGGCGCGGTGCTCGGCACCCTGCTCGGCGGCGAGCTGACCCACCGGCTCGGGCCGCGCGGCACGATCGTCGCCGCCATGACGGCGTCGGCGGCGGTGCTGGCGGTCATGCCGACGCTGGCCACGCCCGGCCGGTTCGGCGTGCTGCTGGTCGCCATCGGCGCGGCGGGCCTGGCCACCCAGTGCTACCGGCCCGCGGCGGCCGTGCTGCTCAGCGAGCTGATGCCGGCCGAGCACCGGGTGATGGCGTTCTCCATGATGCGCATCGCGCTCAACGGCGGCGCGGCCCTGGCCCCGCTCATCGCGGCCGGCCTCATCCTGCTCGACTGGGACCTGCTGTTCTACTTCGACGCGGTGTCGGCGCTGGCCTACGCGGTGGTGGCGCGGCTGACGCTGCCCGCCACGGACGCGCCGCGCGACGACGAGGACGAGGCCGAGTCGGGCGAGCAGAAGCGGTCGGCGTACGCGGTGATGCTGCGCGACGGCCGGTACCTGGCGTTCCTCGCCTCGGTGCTGCTGGGCACCCTCATCTACGTGCAGTACGTGGTCGCGCTGCCGCTGAAGATCACCAGCGAGGGCCACCCGGCCGCGCTCTACAGCATCGTGCTGACCACGGCGTCGATCATCCTGGTCGTGTCCGAGCTCAAGATCACCTCGTACGTGAAGAACTGGGTGCCGTGGGCGGCGGGCGCCGTCGGCACGGTGGTGATGGGCCTGGGCGCGGCCGGCTACGGGCTCGGCTCGCACGCGATCGTGATCGTGGTCAGCACGGCGGTGTTCGTGCTCGGCGTGATGATCAGCGGCCCGACGATGTTCGCGCACCCGGCCAAGTTCCCCGCTTCGGTGCGCGGCCGGTACGTCGGCACCCACCAGGCCACGTTCGGCCTCGGCTCGGCGCTCGGGCCCACGCTCGGCGTGCTGGCCTGGGGCGCGTTCGGCAACGGCGTGTGGCTGCTGTGCGGCGTGCTCGGCCTCGTCGGGGGCTGGTTCGCCATGATCGGCATGCGGGAGGGCCGCAACTCGGTGTGACGGCCCCGCACGACCCCACGACCGGCCCGGTAGGCGAACGCCTGCCGGGCCGGCCGTCGTTCGGGTGTCCAGACCCATTCCCGACATTTTCCGGGTCGCCGATAATACGAGCGCGACGCGCCGCGCACGTGTCGCGACGTTGGGTGACAAATTCCTCCGGGGCAGAACGTTACGGTCCCTCGCTTTGTTGTCATATTCAAACCCTATGGTCCTCCGATCGGCGGTAGCGGGAAGTCGACCCCTTATTCATGCTTGGCGCGCACATGGAGAGAAAGGGATCCGCTGGGGATGGGTAGACCGGAAAAACCTGTCGACGCCTCGTCCGGAGCGGTCGCGACCTTCGCGAGCGAATTGAGACGACTGCGCGCTCGGGCGGGCAACCCCACGTACCGGGACATGGGTCGAGCGGCCCTGTACTCCTCGTCGGTGCTGTCCAGCGCGGCCAGCGGCCACCGGATGCCGACGTTGCAGGTGACGCTCGCGTTCGTGGCCGCGTGCGGTGGGGACCGCGAGCAGTGGAGACGGCGGTGGCTCGAGGTCTCCAGCGGGCTGGACCCCGAGGCCGCCGGCACGTCGAGCCGCCCGGAACCCGCGGTCGCGCGATCGGGCGTCCCGCGCCCGGCGCAGCTGCCGATGAGACCGCGCGGCTTCGTCGGCCGCGCCGAGGAACTGCGAACGCTGGCCACCGATCCCGCCACGCCCGTGGTGATCTGCGGGCCGGCGGGCGTCGGCAAGACCGAGCTGGCGCTGCACCACGCCCACCACCTGGCCGCCGCCGCGACGGACGGCCAGCTCTACGTCGACCTGGGGCCGTTGGAACCGGGGGAGCGGGGCGCGCGGACCGTGCTGGACGGGTTCCTGCGCGCGCTCGGCGTGCCCGGCGAGCACCTGCCGGACACGCTCGACCAGCAAGCGGGGCTGTACCGGTCGTTGGTCGTCGAACGCGGGCTGGTCGTGCTGCTGGACAACGTCCGCGACGAGCGGCAGGTCCGTCCGCTGCTGGTGGAGAGCCCGCACAGCCGCACGATCATCGTCGGCCGCACGCCGCTGCTGGGCTTACGCGACGTGCGCAGGCTGCGCCTGGCCGTACCGCCGAGGGTGGAGGCCATCGCGATGCTGGCCGGCGCCGTGCCGGACCCCGTCGCGGCCGAGCCCGCGGACTGCGACCGGCTGGCCCGGTTGTGCGGCGACCTGCCGCAGGCCCTCGACATCGCCGCGCGCAAGCTGGCGGCCAGGCCGGACGAACCGGTGAGCCGGGTGCTGGCCCGGCTGGCCGAGCCGGGCGCGCTGCTGGACTGGCTGCGCGTCGGCGACCTGTCGGTGCGGGAGTCCTACCAGTCCACCTACCTGGGTCTGGGCGACGCGGCCAAGGCCCTGCTGCACCACGTGGCGCACCAGCCCGTCGACGAGCCGGTGCTGCTCGGCGCGTTCGCCGACGACGAGCCGGTGTACGAGCTGGCCGACGCGGGCCTGCTGCGCCGCGCCGGGAGACCGGGTGCGTACCGGCTCGACCCGCTGGCCCGCGCCTTCGCGCTCGACCTGCGCCCGACCGGGCACGCGGTGCGCCGCCCGGCGCGCCAGGAATTGATTGTCACGGCCGGCCGGCACTACCGATCAACTGTCCCGTCGGCTTGACTGTAGTCGTGCCGGAAGCTCGTCGGAAATATTCCGGGAGTTCGCGGGAATCGCTTTCCCGCGAACCGGGACAATCACTCTTCCCCACTGGGAACTGACGAACCACCGAATCAGGCCGAACCTCGCGCGGGTGCCGGCGGCACTGCCGCGCGGAGTTTTCGGCCGAACACGACGATCGGGGTGGGATGTGACAGACCAAGAGGTGGACGTGCTGGCGATCGGCGCCGGCCCGGCGAACCTTGCCCTCGCGGCGGCCATCGAGGAGTCCGGGGTGCTCGGGCTCGCCGAGAACACGCTGCTGCTCGAACAGCACCCGGACATCAAGTGGCAGCGCAACCTGCTGCTGCCGTGGGCGCGCAGCCAGGTCTCGTTCCTCAAGGACCTGGTGACCCTGCGCAACCCGCGCAGCCGGTTCTCCTTCCTGAACTTCCTGCACACCACGGGTCGGTTGGACGAGTTCGTCAACCTGAGCACGTTCAACCCGTACCGGTGGGAACTGTCGGAGTACATGCAGTGGGTGGCGAACTCGCTGGAGCACGTGGGCGTGCGCTACGGCGCTCGCGGCGAGCGCATCGACCCGTGGCGCGGCGACGACGGCTCCATCCGCGGCTGGGTGGTGACGCTGGCCGACGGTGACACGGTGCGCTCGCGCGACCTGGTCGTCGGCATCGGCCGCGACCCGCGCGTGCCGGAGGTGTTCGGCGAGCTGCCCGCCGACCGGGTCATCCACAGCACGCAGTACTGCACGCGGGTCGCGCAGCTCGACCCCGACAAGCCGCTGCGCGCGGTGGTGATCGGCGGCGCGCAGAGCGCGGCCGAGATGTTCATGGCGCTGCACCACGACCTGCCCAAGTGCGAGCCGACGATCGTGCTGCGCTCGATCGGCTTCCAGAACTACCAGACCAGCAAGTTCGTCAACGAGCTGTTCTTCCCGTCGTTCGTGGACGAGTTCTACGACTGCACGCCGGAAGTGCGGTCCCAGATCCTCGACGAGGTGCACCTGACCAACTACGCGGGTCTCGCGCCGCCGTTCCTGGACGAGACGTACTCGATGCTCTACCAGCAGAAGATGCTGGGCAAGCAGCGCTCGACCGTCCGCTCCATGACGGAGGTCGTGCGGGCCAGGGTCGAGCACGACGAGGTGGTCCTGGACGTGCGCGACCGCAAGAGCGGCAAGGTCGAGCCGCTGCACTGCGACGTCGTGCTGCTGGGCACCGGCTACGAGCCGAGGATGCCGAAGCTGGTGCGCGACCTGGTGGAGCGCACGGGCGTGCAGGACATCGCGGTCAGCCGGCGCTACCGGGTCGACCTGGGCGAGTCCGCGTGGGGCGCGCTGTACCTGCAGGGCGTCAACGAGGAGACGCACGGCATCGCCGACTCGCTGATCAGCGTGCTCGCGCACCGGTCCGGCGACATCGTCGGCGACCTGCTCGACCGGCGCGCGGTGGAGGTGGCGGGGGCATGATCGAGATCCGCAGGCTCGACCGGGACAACCTGACCCGCGCCTACGGCCTGGACTCCGAGCGGCTGCTGCCGTGGGACGCGCTCAACGCGCCGTTCGAGGGCGCGTGGTGCGTGGTGCGGCCCGGTGACGTGTCCACCGCGCACTCCCACCACGAGTACGAGATCTTCATCGCGATGAAGGGCCGCGCCACGCTGGTCGTCGAGGACGAGCGGCGCGAGCTGGTGGAGGGCGACATCGCGCACCTGGTCCCGGGCTCGACCCACCAGGTGCTCAACGAGCACGACGCCGACTTCGAGTACTACGCGATCTGGTGGGACACCGACATGTCCGCGGCCTTCGTGGCCCGCCATGACGAGGCCAAGCGGTGACCGGCCGCGTGGTGGTGGTGTCGCCCGCGCCCACGGCCAACGGCGACCTGCACCTGGGCCACCTGGCCGGCCCGTTCCTCGCCGCCGACGTGCACACCCGCTACGCCCGCGCGACCGGCCGCGACGCGGTGTTCGGCACGGGCGCGCAGGACACCCCCACCTACGTCGTGACGACCGCGCACCGGCTCGGCCTCGGGCCGCGCGAGCTGGCCGAGCGGTCGGCCGCCGACATCGAGGCGACCCTCGCGGCGGTGGGCGTCGAGGTCGACGGGTTCACCGGCTTCGACACCCGGTTCACCAAGTGGGTCGAGGGCTTCATGGAGCAGTTGCACGCCACCGGGCGCCTGCGACTGCGCACGGTGAAGCTGCCGCACCTGTCGCGCACCGGCGAGTTCCTGGTGGACGGCTACGTGCGCGGCGGGTGCCCGTTGTGCCTGGCCGACGGCTGCGCCGGGCTGTGCGAGAGCTGCGGCCACCCGGTCGCGCCGGGCGACCTGGTGAACCCACGGGCCACCCTGAGCCCCGACGAGCCGGTCGAGCTGCGCGAGGCCGACGTCCTCGTGCTGCCGCTGGAGGAGTTCCGGCCGCGGCTGCGCGAGCACTTCGCCCGGCACGCCGACTCGATGCGCCCGCACATGGCGCAGCTGGTCGAGGAGCTGCTGTCGCGGCCGCTGCCCGACTTCCCGATCACGCACCCGGTCTCGTGGGGCATCCCGGCCCCGTTCGCCGAGACGCCGGGCCAGGTGATCAACCCGAACGCCGAGACGCAGGCGTGGAGCATGCACTGCGCCGCGCTGGCGGCCGAGCGCCGGGGCGTGTCGCTGGGCGCGGAGGACGAGCTGTGGAGGGCGGGCGCGGGCTCCGAGGTGGTGTACTTCCTCGGGTTCGACAACACGTTCCCGTTCGCCATCGCGGGCCTGGCCATGCTGATGGCGCACGGCGACCGCTACGAGCTGCCGCACCGGTTCGTCACCAACGAGTTCTACGAGCTGGAGAACGAGAAGTTCTCCACCAGCCGGGGGCACGTGGTGCAGGGCCGGGACCTGGCCGGGCGGGTGCCGCGCGACCTGGCCCGCTTCCACCTGGCCACCACCAGCCCGGAGCACCAGCGCACCAACTTCACCTGGGACGGGCTGGCGACGATCACCCGGACCCGGTTGGTGGAGCCGTGGAACGCGGTGGCGGAGCGGGCCGAGCGCTGGGTGGGCCGGGGCCCGCTGCCGGTGTCGGACCGGTCCCGGTCGGTCGCGGCACGGGTGGTGGCGCGCTTCGCGGCGACCTACGAGCTGCGCCACTTCAGCCTCAGCCGCGCGGCGGAGCTGGTGGCCGAGCAGCTGGGCCGGCTGTCGCGCTGGGAGGTGGCGGAGGCCGACGCGGGTGACTTCTGGCACGAGCTGGACGTGTTCCTGCGCTGTGCCGCGCCGATCCTGGTGGACCTCGCGGCCGCGGCGCTGCCGGACCCGGCCATCCCGGCGGTGCCCGCGGCGACCGAGGTGACGCCCCGCGTGCTGCCGAGGTTGTCGGTCGGGGCGGTGTGAGGTGACCCGGCACGTGGTCGTCGTGGGCGCGGGCGTCACCGGGCTGCTCACCGCCCTCCGGTGCGCGCGTGCCGGGCTGCGCGTGACCGTGCTGGACTCCGGGCCCGTGCCGAACCCGGCCTCCACGTCGCACGACGAGCACCGGGCGCTGCGCGCGCTCGAGCCGGGCGACGTGGCCGCCACCCGTGCCTCGGCGGTGCTGCACCGGCAGTGGCTGGAGCTGGAGTCGCTGCTGGGCACGCGGTTCTACCGGCGCGTCGGCGTGGTCACCGGGTGGCCCGCCGACGCGGTGGACGGGGCGCTGGACGTGGCGCGGGAGGCGGGGGTGCCGGTTTCGGTGGTGGAGCCGGAGAAGTACCCGCACCTGCGCTTCCCCGCCGGGTCCGTCGGGTTGGTGGAGGCCGACGCCGGCGTGCTGCTGGCGGACCGGGTGCTCGACGCCGCCGCGCGGTGGCTGCGCGAGCAACCCCGGGTCGTGCTGCGGCCGGGCTGCCCGGTGCGGGAGGTCGACGCCGACACCGCCTCCGCGGTGACCGCCGACGGGACGACCGTGCGGGGCGACGTGCTCCTGGTCGCCACCGGGCCGTGGTCGCCCGAGCTGGTGGACGTGCCGACCGTGCTGCACCGGCAGACCACCGTGTACCTGCGGCCGCCCGACGACCTCGTGCCCTGGTGGGAAGGCGCGCCGAGCGCCGGCCGCATCGGGGACGACGGGCGGGCCTGGCTGCTGCCCCCGGGCGGCGGCACGCAGCTCAAGATCAGTTCCGCGTCCCTGTGCCGCGAGGTGGCGGCGGTGGGGGACGACGCGGAGGAGTGGTCCGACCGGCTCGCGCTGTCGTCGGTGCTGGACGACCACGAGCGCTACACCGTCACCGGGACCAGGACGTGCCACTACGCGGTCGACGCGCAGACCGGCGGTGGCTCCCTGGTCCGGACAGGACCGTCCACATGGGCCCGTGCGGCCAGCGGCGGCGACGGGTTCCGCACCGCGCCCGCCGTCGCCGGACGGATCGCCGAGGAGGTAGGGACATGAACGGTACCGTCGGCGGAGCCGACGATCGGACGACCGACGCCGTGCTGGTGATCGGCAGCGGGTTGAAGCTGTACCGCGAGTACCTGGTCCGCTCGATCGCGGGCCGGGCGCGCGCGGCCGGGCTGGAACTCGTGTTGATCAACAACATCCAGCCGACCTGGCAGCGGGCGTACTTCGACGAGATCACCGTGATCAACCTGTTCGACCACGAGCTGCTGGCCCGGACCGCGCGCGAGGTCGCGTCACGGCGGCGGATCGTGGGCGTGATGTGCTGGGACGAGCCGTTCGTGATGCCGTCGGCGCACCTCGCGGCCGAGTTCGGCGTGCCGGGCCTGAGCGTGTCCGGTGTGGACGGTTGCCGGGACAAGTACCACACCCGGTCCCTGCTCACCGCCGCCGGCCTGCCGCAGCCCGGCTGCGAGATGACCGCGACGGTCGAGGAAGCGCGCGCCGCCGCCGCGCGCATCGGCTACCCGGTGGTCGTCAAGCCGCGGGCGCTCGGCGCGAGCATGGGCGTCGTGCTCGCCGCCGACGAGAGCGAGCTGGACGCGGCGTTCCGGGTCGCCTCGGACGCCAGCCTCATCGGCGACGAGCCCTACCGCGGCGGCGCGATCGTGGAGGGCTACGCCGACGGGCCCGAGATCAGCGTGGACGGCGCCCTGCACAAGGGCGAGTACCAGCCGATGTTCCTGGCCCGCAAGCAGACCGGGATGCCGCCGTACTTCGAGGAGGTCGGCCACGTCGTGGACGCGGACGACCCCCTGCTGCGCGACGAGGAGCTGATCGACACGCTGGCGCGGGCGCACCGCGTGCTCGGCGTGGAGGACGGCATCACGCACGCCGAGGTGCGGCTGACCGACCGCGGCCCAGTGATCATCGAGATCAACGGCAGGCTCGGCGGCGACCTGATCCCGTTCCTCGGCAAGACCGCCACCGGCATCGACCCCGGCGAGGTGCTGTTCGACGTCGCCACCGGCCGGCGGCCCGACGTGGTGGCCACCCGCGGCTCGGTGGCCGGGATCCGCTTCGGCTACCCCGACCACGACTGCGTGGTGCGGTCGGTGACCGTGCCCGCCGAGGCGCCCGGCCTGGTCACCGCCGCGCCGATGGTCGACCCCGGCGCGAGCCTGCGGCTGCCGCCCGGCGGCTACATCGCCCGCCACTCGTTCGTGGTGTGCGAGGCCGACGACGCCGACACCTGCCGCGACCGGCTCCTCGCGGCGCAGGCGCTGGTCGAGCTGGACGCCGAGCGGATCGACCCGCTGCCGCCCGGCGCGACCCTGGAAATGCCCACCGGACTCCTGGACGTGGACGAATGACGATCAACTACGACGGGCGGCGGTTCCGCAAGGCGGGTGGCGGTGACGGCACCGAGGCCCGCTACCACCAGGACGGCGACCTGGTGTGGGCCGACTTCACCGGCGGCAAGGTGCGCCGCGGCACGGTCACCGGCACGTGCGGCCCGGACGGCACGATCCGCCTGGCCTACACGATGGTGCTGGTCACCGGCGAGGTCATCGCGGGCCACACGGTGAACGTGCCGCGGCAGGAGCCGGACGGCCGGCTGGTGCTGCGCGAGGAGTGGCAGCGCTACGGCGAGCACGCCGCGACGGGCGTGTCCTACCTCGAGGAGGTGCGCTGAGGTGGCGAGATCGGTCGACTTCTCCAAGCTCGCGAACCTCGTGGACGGGTACGTGCGGCTGCCGGGCGACCCCGGGTTCACCGCGGCGAGCCGCCCGTTCAACAAGCGGTACGCCGACGTCCTGCCGGCCGCGGTGCTGTCCGTGGCCGGTGCGGACGACGTGGGCAAGGCGATCGTGTGGGCGCGCGACCACGACGTGCCGATCGTGGCCCGCGGCGGCGGGCACAGCTACGCGGGCAACTCGGTGAACACCGGGCTGGTGCTGGACCTGCGCGGGCTGGACCAGGTGCGCGTCGACCCGTCCAACGAGCTGGTCACGGTCGGCGGCGGCACCCGGATGTCCACCCTCTACGCCGGGCTGGAGCCCTACGACCTCGCGTTCCCGGCGGGCAACGCCGACGACGTGGCCATCGGCGGGCTGGTGCTCGGCGGCGGTGTCGCGGCGGTGTCGCGGTCGTTCGGCCTGACCTGCGACTCGCTGGTGGAGACCGACGTGGTGCTGGCCGACGGCACCACGGTGACGTGCAACGAGACCAGCAACGCCGACCTGTTCTGGGCCTGCCGGGGCGGTGGCGGCGGCAACTTCGGCGTCAACACCTCGTTCACCTTCCAGGCGCGGCCGGTGCTGGCCAGCTCCACCTGCCTGCTGCTGTGGCACCGCAAGCACGCGCACGAGGTGCTGGCGTGCATGCAGGAGATCATGGACCGCGCGCCGGACGAGTTCGCCGCCCGCATCGGCATCGCCCGCGCCGCGGACGAACAGGCCGTCGTCTCGGTCGTCGGGTGGCACCTCGGCCCGGCGGAGGAGCTGCGCGAGATGCTGCGCCCGGCGCTGGCCGTCGCCGAGCCGTTCCGGGTCGACATCGCCGACCGGACGTACTGGGAGGCCAAGGACTACCTGCACCACAACACCGAGGGCGGCGCGTTCGCGGTGCGCACCCGGTCCACGCCCAAGCCGCTGCCGGACGCGGGCGTGGCGACCATGGTGGACGCGGTGGACGCGTGGCCGGGCAGCAGCAACGCCGACGGCGCCGGGGTCGCCCTGTTCACCTGGGGCGGCGCGATCAACCGCGTGCCGGTGACCGAGACCGCGTTCCCGCACCGCGACGTGCTGTTCCTGGTCTCGATGGACACGTCGTGGCACGTCGAGGACGGCCCGGAGGTGGAGCGGGCGAACCTCGACTGGCTCGCCGCGCTGCACGAGCGGATGGGCGAGTTCGCCGCGGACTCGGCCTACGTCAACTTCACCGACCCCGACCTGGGCGACTGGCGGTCGGCCTACCACGGGCCGAACTACGCCCGGCTGGCCGAGGTGAAGCGCCGCTACGACCCCGACCGCGTCTTCCGCTTCCCCCAGGCGATCTAGGAGCCCCCGGTGCCACCAGACCTGCGCGGAGCCATGCGGAACCTCGCGACCGGCGTGTGCATCGCGACCACCTACGTCGACCGCGGCGACCGTCGGGACCACGACGCGGTGACGGTCAACTCGGTCACCTCCGTCTCGCTCGACCCGCCGCTGGTGTCCCTGTGCCTCAAGCTGGAGTCCCGGTTCCTGGCGGACCTGCTGACGACGAAGAAGTGGGCGCTGTCCATCCTGGACGGTTCGGCCGCCGCCGCGGCCCGGCTCTGCTCGGGTGACCGGGCGAGCCGGGTGGGCGCGCTGTCGTCGCTCTCGGCGGCACCGGGGCGCGAGACCGGCGCCCTCGTGCTGGACGTGCCGAGCTGGCTGGAGTGCGAGCTGCGGGACTCGTTCCAGCTCGGCGACCACACGATGGTCGTCGGCGAGGTGGTGGCCACCGGGACGGGCCACCGCCGCGAGCCCCTGCTCTACCTGCGCGGTCGCTACCGCACGTTGGACGACACCGACCCACCGAACGGCGAGGAGTGAGCACCATGACCGTGCCCGAGACCGGCGAGGCGATCCTCGCCCGCGCCCAGGAGCTGGCCCCGCTGCTGCGCGAGCGGTCCGAGGAGATCGAACGGCTGCGCCGACTGCCCGACGACGTCGTGGCGCTGCTGCGCGACGCGGGCGTGTTCCGGATGGGCTTCGGCCGCGACTGGGGCGGCCCCGAGATGACCTCGGAGCAGCAGACCCGGGTGGTCGAGGCGTTGGCTTACGGCGACGCGTCCGCCGGGTGGTGCGCCATGATCGGCATGGACACCGGCCTGTACGCCCGGTTCCTGGAGCCGGCCGCGGCCAAGGAGATGTTCCCCAGCATCGACATGGTCACCGCGGGCCTGCTGTTCCCGACCGGCCGCGCGGAGATCGTGCCCGGTGGCTACCGGCTCACCGGCCGCTGGCAGTTCGGCAGCGGCATCACGCACGCCGACTGGGTGGTGTCGGGCGCGATGCTGTTCCGCGACGGCGAACCCGACGGCGAGCCCCAGAACTCGATGCTGATGATGGTGCCCCGCGAGCAGGTCGAGGTGGTCGACACCTGGCACACCACGGGCCTGGCGGGCAGCGGCAGCTGCGACTACACGATCACCGACGTGTTCGTGCCCGCCGAGCACACGTTGCTGTTCAGCGAGGTGCACGGGCCCGCCGGTCCGCTGGCCCAGGCCGAGGTGCACATGCGCAACATGCCGGGCGTGCCGCTCGGCGTGGCCCGCGCCGCCCTCGACTTCGTCCGCGAGACCGCCGCCGCCAAGGGCTGGGCGGACAACTACCGCACCCAGGTCGCGCTCGCCGAGTGCGAGGCCGACTTCACCGCCACCCGCGCCGGCGTGTACGAGAGCCTGCGTCGGCAGTGGGACGTGCTGTCGGCCGGCGGCACGATGGACGACCTCACGCCGAGCGAGCGGGCCGCGCTGCCGCTGTCGCGGCTGCACGCCTTCCGCACCGCCCGGTCGATCGTGACCAGGCTGTACGACCTGATGCAGACCTCGTCGATCTACCGGCCGTCGCCGCTGGACCGGTGGCTGCGCGACACCACGACGATGTGCCAGCACATCGTGGCGCAGGACCGGATCCTCCAGACCGCCGGCGCCTACCTGCTCGGCGGCGCGCCCGCGTTCCCGCTGGCGCTCGGCATCACCCGCTAGCGTGCCCGACCCGACCGACCTTCGAGAGGACACCATGACCGCGCGACCGGTGATCATCGTCGGCTTCCTGGCGCCGCTGCCCACCCGCCCCGAGTTCGAGGACGGCTCGATGGTCCTCGTGGACGAGCCCGACGTCATCCGCAAGCGGGACGTCGCGGCGAAGATGGCGGGCGCGCCCTCGCTGCGCGAGCTGGTGCCGTGGGAGTACCAGCTCCCCGGAGCGGCCGACGAGTTCTACAACACCCACCCCGACCTCGACCCGGCGTACGTCGTGCCGCTGGTGGAGTACGCCACCCCGTTCGCGGCCCGGCTCGCCGAGCGCTACGGGCTGCCCGGCGCGACCAGCGGCGCGGCCCAGTTGCTGCGGGACAAGGAGCTGCTGCGCCGCGTCACGCGGGCCGCCGGCATCGACAACCCGGTGTCCACCGCCGTGGACGCGCCCGACGAGGTGCGCGCGTTCATGGCCGCCCACCCCGGACCGGTCGTGCTCAAGCCCGCGAACCGCCAGGCGTCGCTGGGCACGAAGGTGCTGCACGACCCCGCCGAGGTGGACCAGGCGTGGCAGGAGTGCCTGGCCGGGCAGGACGAGGGCATCCTGGTGCCCGACCGGGAGATCCCGCTGCGGATGCTGGTCGAGACGTTCGTGCGCGGCGAGGAGTACAGCGTCGAGATGCTGGTGCGCGACGGCGTGCCGCTGTTCACCAACATCACCGGCAAGACGCTGTTCCCCGGGCCGCGCCCGATCGAGCTGGGCCACCTCGTGCCCGCCGACCTGCCCGAGGACACGGCCGCGCTGCTGGCCGAGCGCACCGGGGCGGTGCTGCGGGCGGTCGGCTTCGGCACCGGCGTGGTGCACTGCGAGTGGATCCTCGCCGACGGCAGGCCGCACCTGGTCGAGTGCGCGGGCCGGTTCCCCGGCGACGGCATCACGTGGCTGATCGACGAGGCCTACGGGTTCCCGCTGGCCGAGCGCTACTACTCGATCATGCGCGGCGAGGAGCCGCCCGCGCTGCCCGCCAGGGCCGAACGCGCGGCGGCCGTGCGGTTCCTGCGCGCCGAGCCCGGCGAGGTGGTGTCGGTCGAGGGCGTCGAGGACGCCAAGTCGATGCCCGGCGTGCTGGCCGCGTCGGTGATGGCCGCGCCCGGCGAGGCCGTGCGGGAGCTGCGCAGCTCGTGGGACCGGGCGGGGTCGGTGACGGTCGTGGCCGACACCCCGGCCGAGGCGCTGGCGCTGGCGGAGAAGGCGGCCGACGCGATCAGGATCGAGGTGCGCGCGGCAGAATGACGCGCATGCCAACCCCAGTCGCCGTGCACACGGTGATCGACAGCCCGGTCGGTGAGATCACGCTCGTCGCGCGAGACGGCGTGCTCGCGGGCCTCTACATGCACGAACACCGCCACCGGCCGGCGCTGGAGACCTTCGGCGCGCGCGACGCGTCGCCCTTCGACGAGGTGATCGCCCAGTTGGAGGAGTACTTCGCGGGCAAGCGGACGGAGTTCGACCTGCCGCTGTCGATGGCGGGCACCCCGTTCCAGCGGACCGTGTGGGACGCGCTCAAGGAGATCCCGCACGGCGAGACGGTGTCGTACGGCGAACTGGCGGCCCGCATCGGCCGGCCCACCGCGTCCCGCGCGGTCGGGCTGGCCAACGGCAAGAACCCGATCAGCATCATCGTGCCGTGCCACCGCGTGGTCGGCTCGACCGGAAGCCTGACCGGGTACGGCGGCGGCATCGAGCGCAAGCGGATGCTGCTGGGCTTCGAGCGCGGTGACCTGCTCTGGTGAAGGTGCCGTCGTCAAGGGGCTGCGCGTCCTCGGCGCGGGAATCGGCGGTGCGATTGCCGTAGGGTGGGGCGCATGCCGTGGACCGTGAAGGCCGTGCCGGTCGTGCTGCTGCTGCTCGCCGCCGGGTTCGCGCTGGACGCGGTGACGATCGTGCACACCTTCGCCAACACCGACGAGGTCTTCGCGCTCGCGGGCACGAAGAACGACTCCATGGACGGCCCGCTGGCCGTGATGATCACGTGGGTGATCGGGGCGTGCTCGCTGGCCGTCATGGTCGGCAGCGCGGTCGTGCTCAGCCTCGCGGTGGTGGGCCTGCTGGGCGGTCGGCGCTCGGGTCGGGTGTGGGCGCTCGTGGGCGTCGTCCCGCACTTCGTCTACACGGCCTGCTCACTTCCGCGCGTGGGCTGGCGGGACCGGGCCGCCCTCAACCCGAACGACCTGAGCGCCTACTTCGACCCGGCCACCACGCCCGCGTTCGTGCGTTTCGCTGACGTGGCCGCCGTGCCGTTCGGCTTCGCCGGCGCGGCGGCCGCCCTCGTGCTGCTCCTCGTGCCCGCGACCCGTCACTGGGTCAACCGGCCCGCGGAGTCGTTCGACCACCTCGTCGCCCCCGGCGAACGCTGGTCGAGCGAGCCGATGTCCGCTGGCTGACACCTCCACGGGGTCACGCCCCGCCGGCTTGCGCCAACCTGCCCCCTGAACCGGCCGGTGGGCGCGATCCCGAGCGCAGCGGTCCGTCGGTTTCGTCGGGGCAGACAGGGTCGGCTCACGCCGGCGGCGAACAAATCGGCGACACGGCGCGCAGTGGCCCATCCCTGCCATCCGGGCCGAACTGATCGGCCCACGCGGGGGCGAGCAGGTCGCCGGCGGCCGCGCGTCGAACGGCGCGGTGGCCGGGGGCCGCCGCGCCGTTCGACGTGGTCGTGCGGGTGGGTCAGCCGGCCGCGCAGGAGACGGACGGCCAGGTCCAGTTGCCGTTCGCCTGGATCGTCACGCCCCAGTTGTTGCCGCTGCCGTTGGGCCTCGCGGTCAGCACCTGGGCGCTCGGGTAGCTCGCGCTGACGTTCCAGGTGGCCAGGACCTTCGCGGGCGACGGGACGTTCATCGTCACGGTCCAGTTCGACGAGCCGCTGACCGAGACGTTGAGGTTGTAGCGGTCGCTCCACTTCTCGCCCGCGGACAGCGTGGCGGTGCAGCCGCCGGTGCCGGGGTTGCCCGGGTTGCCACCCGTGGTGCCGTCGACGGTGATGTTGGAGCTGCCGCTGCTCTGGTAACCCTCGGTCGCCAGGATCATGTAGTCGTGGGTGCCGAGGTTCATCCCGTTGCGGGCCCACGCGTCGAAGTGGTTGCCGGAGGTGATCGTGCCGCCGGTCTTCTTCGACTGCCGGACGCTCCAGTACTGGTCGAAGGTCCGGTTGCCCTCGATCGACGGCGCGTTGTACCGGGTCGTCTTGTAGATGTCGTAAGTGCCACCGTCGGTGGTGACCGTGCCCTTGTACGTGCCGGTCGGGCGGTAAGTGCCCCAGTTGTCGACGATGTAGTACTCGACGAGCGGGTTGCGGGTCCACCCGTAAAGGGTCAGGTAGGCGTTTCCGGACGGGTTGAAACTGCCCGAGTAGTTCACCGTCCGGCGGCCGCCGGTGGCCCAGCCCTTGCCCGCGACGAAGTTGCCGGTGTTGCGCCACGAGGTGCTGTAATTGCCGCCGGAGCCCAGGTCCATGGAGACGGTGCCCTGGCTGTCGGTCCAGAACGAGTAGAAGTAGCCGTTGTTGGTGCCGGTTTGATTGGTGGTCACCGCGGCCTGGGCGTTCGACGTCACTATTGCCATGAGCAGGAAAGTGATCGCCGTCAACGGGAGCAGTCGACCGCCCCTGATCTTGCCTGACATCGGCGAAATTCCTTTCAGCAGCGCTGCTGATCGATGCCGAACAGCATCAAGTCGCTCCCGGGCGGCAGTCAACAGTTTGCGAAACTTTCCGGTCGGGTGCGCCGGGCGGATTCACGCCGAACGCCGCCCGGAATCACCCGGCCGTGCAGGACAGCGTCGGGGTGCCCGGCGTCCCGGACGTCGACCCGAGGAACCCGAACGTGGTGCTGCTCCCCGCGCCGACCGAGCCGTTGTGCGCGGCGTTGCGGGCGGTGACGGTCGAGCCCTGGCTGGTCACCGTCGCGTTCCACGCCCGGGTGACCGTCTCACCGCCGGTGTAGGTCCAGGACACGGTCCAGTTGCTGATCGCCGACGTGCCCGCGGTGACGCGGACCTCGCCCTGGAAACCGCCCTGCCACCGGTTGACCACCGTGTACGTGGCCGAGCACCGGGCACCACCCGGCTGCGTGGTCGTCGTCGTGGTGGTCGACGTGGTGGTGGGAGTCGTGGTCGTGCCGCCCCAGCCCGACGTCGAGTCCAGCCACTGGACGCGGCGCTGCATCCAGTCGCGCATCGCCTGCACCTGTCCCTGCCACGTGGGCGCGGTCGGGGTGCGGAAGAAGCCGACCGTCGCCGAGCTGAGGTTGGGCCAGCGCTGGAAGTTGCGCTGGGCGCCGTTGGTCAGCGGCCGGGCGAGGGCGTCGATCCGGCTCGTCAGCGCGGAGTCCGACAGCAACCCGCGGCGCAACGCCTGCCACCGAGACTTGAGCTGGTTGACGAACGCCGGGTCGCGCAGCAGTTGCGCGTACCAGTCGTTGGCCTGCGGCTGCCGGGTCTGCTGGTACTGCCAGCCGGCGACCTGGTCGTTCTGGAAGAACCCGCCGACGCCGAACGTGAGGTCGAAGTCCCACAGCGGCCCGGCGAAGATCTTGCTGTCGCGGTCCTTGTAGAAGTGGGCGCTGCGCAGGTAGGCGTCCATGCCGCGGCTGAGCTCGTTGACGATCATGTGGTCGATGAACGACGGCACGTCGATGTACTTCTGGTACCCGGTGACTGGGTCGGCGAAGTTCTGCGCGCGCAGCACGTCGTGGAACTGCTGGATGTGCCCGCGCAACCATTCCCGTTGCTGGCTGTTCAACGGGTCGGGGTCGGCCACTTCGAGGTAGTTCCAGCACGTGTTCGTCGGCCCGGTGCACGGCAGCGTCGGCTCCTCCGCCGCCATCCACTCGAACTTGAAGATGTACCCGCCCTGGATCGTCGGCAGCGTCGTGTCGTCCTCGTCCAGGCCCTTGAGGTCGAGCCGGTTCTTGGAGTTCTTGATCGTCTCTACCATCATGTAGACGCCCATGTAGTCGGCGGCGCCCACCGGCGTGCTGTCGGTGTTGAGGTAGAACTCCACGAACTTGTACCGCGGCGCTTTGAGGCCCATCTCCCGGCCGAGGTCGTAGATGAACGCCTCGCGGATCAGCGCCTTGTCGGTGAACGGCCCGCGCAGCACCCAGTCGGAGTCGGCGGGCATGCCGAGCACCGGGTAGTCGGCGTCGTCGCCGTCGTTGTCCCAGAACTCCAGGCGGTAGGGCGTCTTCTCGAACGAGGCCGACGACTGCCCGCGCAGCCGGAACCCGGCCCGCGTGGCGACCGCGGGCGTGGCGGCCAACGACGTCGTGCCGCCCGCCGGCGGTTCGAAGATCATCGTGGCGCCGTCGAAGTACTCCCGCTGCGGCTTGCCCGCGCCGTAGGAGTCGATCGCCACCACCGGCAGGTCGTGCGCGGTCGACGAGGCTTCGCGGGCGACGTACATCGCCGTGCCGGGCCTCCCGGACGCCGTGCCGCCGACGAACGCCTGCGCGCGCAGCTGGGTGGTGCGCGTGAGCTGCACCGGTGAGCCTTGGTAGAGCGTGGACTGGGCGTTGGGCAACTGCCCGTTGGTGGTGTAGCGGATCTCGGCGCCGGCGATGGCGGTGCTCAGCGAGACCGACACCTGGCCCTGGAACGTGCCGCTGGGCACGGAGAACGCGATGTCGCCGACCAGGTCGTCGGCGGCCGCCGCGGCGGCGATGGCGTCGGCTGCCGCCGTGCCGCCGGTGGCCTGCGAGCCGGGCTCCGCGCCGGCGGACAACGGGATGAGCAGGCCGGTGAGGAGCAGCGCGGCGACCGCGAGCCCCTTGGCGCGGTGTGTCGCCGCGGCGCCGTTGCTGCGGGGGGTCAGACGCACGATGCCTCCTGTTCGGGTCGGTGGGACGGGGTGGTCGGTACCGGGCCCACCGACGGCGTGGTCGCGCGGAAGTGGCGGCGCAACGTCCGCCGCCACGGCGCGTCGGGCAGGTCCAGGCGGAGCGCGGCCAGACCCGTGGCGTACTTGGAGATCCGGGCCGGGCGCACCCCGCGCTGCCACAACATGCGGTCGACCGGCGAGGCGGCCGACGCGGTCTTCGTCTCGATCACCGCGAGGCCGGACAGCCGCAGCGCGCGGTCGTGGTGCCGCCACGACAGCTCCGTGTCGACGGTGACCCGGCTCGCGCTCTCCGGCAGCAGCAACGTGGTCCGCTGGTAGTCGGTGACCAGCACCGGGTCGAGGGAGCCGTCGTCGGGCGCGATCGACTCGCGCGCGAGCGCCTCCTCGACGAAGCGCCGACCGGGGTGGACGGTGTCGCGGTCGTCCGGGTGGTAGGGCAGGCGGTGCTTGGTGATGCTGCCCCGCGCCCCGCTGATCTTGACCTCCAGCCAGCACTCGCCGGAGTCGAGGTAGGTGCGGGTGCGCACCTTGAACCGGCGACGCCTGCGGTAGGCGGCGCCGTGGTAGCTGACCAGCCCCGGGGTGTCGAAGTACACCGACCGGTAGCGGAACGCGCGCCCGCCGTCGATGTCGAGCACTCGAGCGTGGGGCACGAGCTGCTCCAACAGGTGTGGCAGCGCTTCGGCGGGCACGACGTACTTGCGGTCGACCCTGGTCTGCAGCGCGGCCCGCTCGATCAGCTCGGCCAGCCCGACCGGGGCCATCCGCGCCAGCGCGGGCACGGAGGTCGTCGTCGTGGTCATCGGCGCGCCCCCGAGTGCGCGGGCGTGGTGGGCGCGGTGGTCAGCGCGCGCTCGGTCAACGCGTACCGGACGTCGACGGTCGTGGTCTCGTTCACCAGGTCCAGCCGCTGCACGGTGACCGAGTGGACCCGGGCGTCGAGCAGCTGTTCCAGGTGGGCGACGAGCGTGACGTGGTCGGTGATGGCCGAGTCGAGCACCAGGACCTGGTGCCGGTAGTGGCGGAACAGCTTCTTGTTGTCGCCCAGGAACATCACCAGGACGATGAGGCCCATCAAGCCGCCGTTGAGCCACAGCGCGGACGTGCTCAGCGCGCCCAGCAGGCCGAGGGCGAGCGCGGAGAAGTAGTACGCGACCTCGTGCTGGTCGAGTTCGGTCGAGCGCAGCCGGATGATCGACAGCACGCCGAACAGCGCCATGCCCAACCCGATGCCCGCGCCGGTGTTGCTGCTGCTCAACGCGCTGGCGACGGCGAGGACGCCGATGTTGACCCCGAGGTAGGCGACGACGAGGTCGCGGCGGCGGTGACGCGGGAAGTAGAGCCCGAAGACGAGCAGCACCACCGCGCAGATGTCGATCGCGAACAGGACGAGCTGTGACATCTCGTTCGTTCCTCCTACAGCCGCGTGCCGAGGGTCGGCTGGGTACCGCCCGCTTCTTGGCGGGGGTCTGCAGGACGGTCGCCGAAACTTTCGAGTAACTTGATAAACTTTCGGGAACTGGTCGGAACGATAGGGGGCGCTGTGGTGTCTCGTCAATGAACTGCCGGTGTACCGCCGTGTATCAAAAGGTGGACAGTTCCGCAGGTAGAGGCCGTTTGGCGGGGGTGGCTATCCGTCGTTCGGCGGGCCGGCGAGTTGGTACGAGCCGTAATCCGCCCATGTCAGACTGTATCGAAAGTTTCGGGCCCGTCTTAGCGCGTGGATCACCCACTTGCTCCACCGCTTCGCGCTCGGAGGGGCACAACGCGAACCGCCGGTCCGTCCACAGGGGACGAACCGGCGGTGTGGCGCGCGGCGCGGACTAGTGCGACTCGCCCTTGGCCTCGCGTGCCTTGCGGCGCTGCTCCTCGGCGCGTTCGCGGCACCGGCGCAGGAACTCCGCGTCCGACTCCGAGTCGGCGGCGGCGAAGCGGCCCGGGTGGTCGTACTCCGGGAACGCGGGCGCGGTCCGCTCGTAGGCGCGCGGCCTGCCGGCGGGACGCACGGGCCGGCCCGCGACCAGCCACGCGATCGAGCCGACGAGCGGGAAGAACAGCACGATCAGCAGCCAGCCCACCTTGGGCAGGTTGCGGGCGTCACCGTCGTCGGTGGTGATGACGTCGACCAGGCAGAACAACCACAGGCCCAGCGTGAGCACGCCGAAGAGGCCCCCGAAGTAGAACACGTTCCCAACCCCCAAGAAGTAGTCGGCGCACCCTAGCGCGGCCGACCGGCACGACGGTGGCGATTCCGGTGCGACAGCGGGGTTCCTGCCTCGCGGGAGCGCGTTACGACGGCCAGTTGTCGAGCAGGGTGTGCAGGGCGTCCAAGGTCTTGGCCCACGAGGCGTCGGTGTCGCGCGGGTGGTGGCGGAAGCCGCCCGCCGCCTCCAGCGCGGTGAAGCCGTGGAACGTGCTGTGCAGCAGGCGCACCGCGTCGGTCTCGTCCGGCTCGGGCAGCCGGTAGCCCCGCAGGATGGCGCGGGTCATCTCCGAGTGCCTGCCCGCCCGGCTCGTGGCCGCGATCTCGGGGGTCAGGTCGACCTGCATCGCGGCGTACCGGCCCGGGTGCTCCTTGGCGTAGTCGCGGTAGGCGTTGGCGAAGGCCACCAGGGCGTCCTTGCCCGCGCGCCCGGCCAGGGCGGAGGCGGCCCGGTCGGCGAGCTCGGCCAACGCCAGGACGGCCACCCGCTCGCGCAGGTCCTGGGCGTTCCTGAGGTGGGAGTACAGGCTCGCGTCCTTGACGCCGAACCGGCGGGCGAGCGCCGAGACGGTCAGGTTGTCGAACCCGACCTCGTCGGCCAGGTCCGCCGCCGCCCGCACCAGGCGTTCCGGGGTGAGCCCCGCGCGTGCCATGTCGCCACCTCCCAACCTAGGGGATCTAGGCTAACACCTATTCGTTTGTCGTCCATGCCTACCTGACGTAGCTTGGATCTCATGGAACCCGTAACCGAGCGCGAGATCCGCGCGTCGTTCGTCAACTGCAGCAAGGGCGAGGCCAAACGCCTGCCCGTGCCGGGTGACCTGTCCGCGTGCCCCTGGGAAGACCTGGACTTCCTCGGCTGGCGTGACCCCTCGTCACCGCAACGCGCCTACCTCGTGGCCCCCTCGGTCGACGGTCTGGTGGGCGTGGCGCTGCGCCTGGCCTCATCGCACGCCGGCCAACCGCGCCGCAACATGTGCTCCCTGTGCCTGACCGCGCACCCCGGCGACGGGGTGACGTTGATGACGGCGCGCAAAGCCGGCCGCGGCGGCCAACAGGGCAACTCCGTGGGCGTCTACATCTGCGCCGACCTGGCGTGCTCGCTCTACCTGCGCGGCAAGAAGGACGCGGGGCCGGGCGGTCGCCTGCACGAATCGCTCACCCTGGACGAGAAGGCCGACCGCACCGCCACCAAAGTCGCCGCCTTCCTGGCCCGGGTGATGGAGTGAGTTCCGCGCACCCGGTTCGGCTGTGCGGCAGGTCAGCCGCGCGCGGGCCCGCGGCGACCCGGTCCGTCGAGCACCCGGGCCGAGTTCGCCGACGGAAAAAGTCAGGTGGTCCCGGCAGGCTCCGGAGGTAGGGTTGGGAGCGCTCGGGGCGCCGTTGCCTCTTCGTCGCGCCCGTCTTTTCTCCTGGGGGATCCACGCATGACTTCCGCTGGTGTGTCCGACGCCGTGACGTCGCCGCCCGCGCTCACCCGCGCCGACCGCGCCGTGATCGGCGTGCTGCTCGTGGCCACGTTCGTGGTCATCCTGAACGAGACCATCATGGGCGTCGCCCTGCCCGTGCTGCTCACCGAGCTCCACGTGACCGCGGCCGTGGGGCAGTGGCTCACGGCGGGCTTCCTGCTGACCATGTCGGTGGTCATCCCGATCACCGGCTACCTCATCCAACGGGTCTCGACGCGCGTGCTCTACGGCGTGGCGATGGGCCTGTTCAGCACCGGCACCCTGCTCGCCGCGCTCGCGCCCGGCTTCCCGGTGCTCCTGGCCGCCCGCGTGGTGCAGGCCAGCGGTACGGCGATCATGCTCCCGCTGCTGATGACGACCGTCATGACGCTCGTGCCGCCCGCCCGCCGCGGCGCGGTGATGGGCAACATCTCCATCGTCATCTCCGTCGCGCCCGCCATCGGGCCGACGGTGTCGGGCGTGCTGCTGGACCTGTTCAGCTGGCGGGCCATGTTCTGGGTCGTGTTGCCGATCTCGGTCACGACGCTGCTGCTCGGCCTGCGCTGGGTCACCCGCATCGGCGAGGCCAGCAGCGCGCCGATCGACCCGCTGTCGGTGGTGCTGTCGGTGTTCGGCTTCGGCGGCCTGGTCTACGGCCTGTCGAGCATCGGGCACAGCGGCAGCGGCTCGTCGGTCACGCTGTGGGCGTCGCTCGCGGTGGGTGTCCTCGGCATCGCGGCGTTCGTGCTGCGCCAGGTGCGGTTGCAGCGCGAGGAACGCGCCCTGCTGGACCTGCGGACGTTCGCCTTCCGAACGTTCACGCTCGCCAGCGCCCTGATGATGGTGATGATGGGCCTGCTGCTGGGCGTGGTCACGATCCTGCCGATCTACATGCAGAACGTGCTCGGGCTCGACCCGCTGGCCACGGGCCTGTTGCTGCTGCCCGGCGGTCTGCTCATGGGCCTGCTGTCGCCGTTCGTCGGCCGCCTCTACGACCGGGTGGGGCCGCGGCTGCTGCTCATCGTCGGCACGGTCGCCACCAGCGGCTCGCTGTGGTTCGCCACGACGTTCACCGCCGCCACGCCCGCCGCGTTCGTGCTGGTGTTCCACCTCGTGCTGAGCCTGGGCCTGGCGTTCTCGTTCACGCCGCTGTTCTCGTCCGGCCTGGGTGCGCTGCCCGCCCGCCTGTACTCCCACGGCAGCGCGATCTTCAGCACGACCCAGCAGTTGGCCGCCGCCGCGGGCGTGGCCCTGCTGGTCAGCGTGATGAGCGCGCGGGCCGCCGGGCTGGCCGCGTCCGGTGAGCCCGCGGTCGGCGCGGAGATGGGCGGCATGCAGGCGGCGTTCCTGCTGTCCGCGATCCTCTCGCTGGTCGCGGTGGCCGGGGCGTTCATGGTCAAGGCCGGCAAGGCGGAGGACGCGCCGCACTAGTGGCGACCGGGCGCGGGGTCGATTCGGCCCCGCGCCCCCATATTGTTCATAATTGTGAAACCGCAGATTCCCTCTCCCGGATCATTGCGGCTTTCCAAAGGTGTGCGTTAGCGTGCCCGGGATCGCTCCCCATTGTGTTTGCGCAGTTCAGCAGCGTGAACACGGGCCGTTCCGCGTCACACCGAGGGAGAAACAATGAAGTGGAAACCCCGTGTCGCCGGCATGCTCGCCGTGGCGGCCCTCGCATTACCGGGAACCACGGCGACCGCCGCGACCGCGCACCACGAAGCCGAGACCGCGCCCGCGGTGTGCCAGGGTTCCGTCGACTCGAACTGGTCCGGCTACTCCGGCACGGGGTTCTGCAACGCGGACAACGCGGTCGGGGCCCACGTGCAGTTCACCGTCACCGCGTCGACCGCCGGCGCCGCGACCGTGGTGGTCCGGTTCGCCAACGGCGGCACGTCCGCCCGCCCCGCCGACCTGGTCGTCAACGGCGTCACCGCGCAGTCGGTCTCGTTCGAGGCGACCGGCGCGTGGTCGACGTGGGTGTCGAAGGTGCTCCCCGTCACCGTGCCGTCCGGCACGAGCACGATCCGGCTGAGCCCCACCACCTCCGCCGGCCTGCCGAACGTCGACTACCTCGACTTCACCCAGGACGGCACGCCACCGCCCGCCGCCGCGCTGTACGTGGCGACCAACGGCGACGACGGCAACCCCGGCACCCTGGCCGCGCCGCTGCGCACCATCCAGCGCGGCGTCGACCTGGCCCAACCGGGCACCACGATCCACGTGCGCGGCGGCACGTACGCGCCGAGCACCAACATCCAGCTGCTCAAGAACGGCACCGCGAGCCAGCCGATCACCCTGCGGAACTACAACGGCGAGCGCGTCGTCATCGACGGCGAGAACATGCCGTACACGCCCGGCGAGGTCGGCTCCAGCATCCCGCGCGCCGACCGCGGCGCGGTGCACGTCGAGGGCGACCACTGGCGGCTGATCGGCCTGGAGATCGTCCACGGGCCGTACGGCGTGTTCGGCCTGGACACCAACAACACCGTCTTCGACCGGCTCGTGACGCGTGACAACTACGAGTCCGGCCTGCACCTGCAAGGCGCGTCGAGCAACAACCAGATCCTCAACCTCGACTCCTACGGCAACCGCGACCCGCGCAAGAACGGCGAGAGCGCCGACGGCCTGGCCATCAAGGAGGGCTCGGGCAGCGGCAACGTCGTGCGGGGTGCGCGGCTGTGGCACAACTCCGACGACGGCCTCGACTACTGGATGTTCTCCTCGCCGATCCTCACCGAGAACACGCTGGCCTGGGGCAACGGCTTCAACCGCTGGAACCTGCCCGGCTTCACCGGCGACGGCAACGGGTTCAAGCTCGGCGGGAACGGCGTCGCCGCCGACCACACCGTGCGCAACGCCATGGCGTGGGACAACGCGGCCGGCGGTTTCGTGGACAACAACAACCCCGGCCGGCACCGCGTCGAGCGCAGCACCGCTTGGGACAACCCGAAGACCGGCTTCCAGTTCGACCGCTCGGCCGGCAGCCTGACCAAGAACCTCGCGGTAGCCAACGGCACGAACGTCTCGCTGGGCTCGAACTCCAGCGGCAGCGGCAACTCGTGGGACCTGGGCGGCTCGTGGTCGTTCGCGAGCACGGACCCGGCCACCATCACGGGCCCGCGCACCGCCGACGGCTCGATCCCGTCGTCGACGTTCCTGCGCCCGAGCAACGGCGCGGACGTGGGCGCGCGCTTCTGATCCGCGCACGGTGGGGCCGGAGGCAAACACCCCCGGCCCCACCGCCCTTCCCGCCACCTTTCACCCGCCACCCACAGCCCTTCGCCTCCCCGCCCCCGCCTCGCCACTCCCGGCCCTCCGCCCCGTCGCCCTCCCTCCCGCCGCTCTTCCGCGCCCCGCCGCCCGCAGC
>NZ_JAJUWT010000038.1 GCF_021390395.1 Saccharothrix sp. S26 | reverse complement strand
TCAGCAGGTCGTCGGTTCTGACATAGAGTGCGGTCGCGAGGGTGTCAATGTCGGTCGTCACAACCCGTACATCGACACCCTCGCCCCACGTCTCCAGGCGTCCTAACCCTTGGAATCAATCATCTAGACGCCGGTCGCGCGGTGGCCGGGCTGGGCACGTGATCGCGCCCAGCCGGCCGTTCCGAGCGTTGAACTCGGGGGTTCTGAACGTAGGACACGCGCGTTCTGGACGTAGGACACGCGGGTGTTGGAGGTAGGACTCTCGCGGGTCAGGCGGTGATGTTGCGGTGGGCGGTGACCTTGGCGTCGCGGATGTGGACGACGGCCTCGCCCGGGCCGCAGTAGCGGTCGGCGAACGCCTGTCCCCGCTCCTCGCCCAGGTAGCGGGCGGCGATGCGGCCCATCCAGTGCCGCACCTGGCCGAGGTCCCGGTCGATCTCGGCGCGGCCGGTGACGGTGACGTAGGCGAAGGGCGGGCGCTCGTCGTCCAGGCAGATCGACACCCGCCCGTCGCGCGCGATCGCCTTCCCCTTGACCGTCCCCATGTTCGTCGTGAACACGATCGTGTCGCCGTCCAGGTCCAGCCACACGGGCGTGACGTGCGGCGACCCGTCCGCGCGGACGATCGCTAACTTGCCGGTCCGGGCCGGCGCGGCGGTCACGAGCTCGCGCCACCAGCCGTTGGCTGCGTTGGTGTTGACCATGACCGCACACCGTAGAGCCACCCCCGTCCCTGAGATCGACCCGGTGACCGCCTAGGGGACAACTCAGGGTGAACACGGATTACTACAACCGAGGTAGCGGGGACGATAAGACGGAAGTCGCACGGACGAATCAACTACAGACCGATGCGCGGGACCCGGTGGACCGGGCAAGGTTCAACCTGGTCCGGGGGATGTGTCACACCAGGGGAGAAACCATGATCGAGGCTGTCGGCCTCACCAAGCGCTACGGGAAGACGGTGGCGGTGGACAACCTGTCCTTCACCGTCGAACCCGGTCGGGTGACCGGGTTCCTCGGCCCGAACGGCGCGGGCAAGTCCACCACCATGCGCATGATCCTCGGCCTCGACCGGCCGACCTCGGGTCAGGTGCTGATCGACGGCAAGCCGTACGCGCGGCTGGACCGACCGCTGCGGACGGTCGGGGCGCTGCTCGACGCCAAGTGGGTGCACCCGAACCGCTCGGCCCAGGCCCACCTGCAGTGGCTGGCCAAGTCCAACGGCCTGCCCGACCGCCGGGTGGACGAGGTGCTGGACATGGTCGGCCTGACCAAGGTCGCCAAGCGCCGCGCCGGTGGGTTCTCCCTGGGCATGTCCCAGCGCCTGGGCATCGCGGGCGCGCTGCTCGGCGACCCGAAGGTGTTGCTGTTCGACGAGCCGGTCAACGGCCTGGACCCCGAGGGCATCCTCTGGATCCGCCAGTTCATGCAGGGCCTGGCCGCCGAGGGCCGCACCGTGCTGGTGTCGAGCCACCTGCTGTCGGAGATGGCGCTCACCGCGCAGGACCTCGTGGTCATCGGCCGCGGCAAGCTCATCTCGCAGTCCAGCACCACCGAGTTCGTGGAGCGCTCCACCGAGAACACCGTGCGGGTGCGCAGCCCCCACGCGGACAAGCTGGGCGCGATGCTCGTCGACAAGGGCTTCACCGTCCGTGAGGACACCGACGGTTCGCTCACCGTGTCGGGTGCGCAAAGCGACGAGATCGGGGACATCGCGGCGGCCAGCGGCGTGGTGCTGCACGAGCTGAGCCCTCAACGCGGTTCGCTCGAACAGGCATTCATGCAGCTCACCGGCGATTCCGTCGAGTACCACGCCGAACTCGCCGAGACGGGGAAGTGACCACCGATGACTCTGCTCGCCGTTGAACGGATCAAGCTCTTCTCCACCCGCTCGCCCTGGTGGTGCATGCTGCTGGCGCTCGGGTTGACCGTCGGCATCACCGCGATCATCGCGGCGAACTGGACCGACTCGCCGATGCCCGTGCTGGGCGCGGTGTTCACCCACACGTTCGGGCTCTACGTGGTCATGGTGATGGCCGCGCTCGCGGTCACCACCGAGTACCGCTTCGGCACGATCAAGTCGACGTTCCAGGCCGTGCCGGACCGCATCTCGCCGATGGTCGCCAAGGCGGTCGTCGTGGTGCTGCTGTCCGGCCTGGTGGGCCTGGCCTCGGCGTTCGGGTCGTGGGGCCTGAGCTGGGTGCTCGCCGAGGACAACTCGGACCTGGCGCTGACCACCGCCAACGACTGGCGGCACGTCGCGGGCGTCGGCCTGGTGTACGCCGCGGGCGCGCTGCTGGCCCTGGGCGTCGGCGCGCTGGTGCGGCAGACCGCGGGCGCGGTGTCGATCATCCTGGTGTTCGCGCTGGTGGTGGAGAGCGTGGTCGGGTTCATCCCGAACATCGGCGACGACATCCAGAAGTGGATGCCGTTCACCGTGGCCAGCAAGTTCATCTTCGGCGACCCGGACCCGAGCGCCATCCCGAACGGCGCGGGGCCGCCCGCGATCGGCGAGCTGAGCCCGTGGGGCTCGTTCGGGTACTTCGCCGGGATCGCGCTGGTGATCTACATCGTCTCCCTCGTCGTGGTGAAGCGGCGGGACGCGTAACGGGGAGCCGCAGCGGATCGGCGTTCGGGCGCCGGCCCGCGGGCAGCCGGGGGAAAGGGGGAGCTCGGGTCACCTTCGGGGGGTGGCCCGAGCTCTTCTGCTCTAGGTTTCGCCACAAGCGTTAGATCGGACGGGAGATGTCATGATCGAAGCGACCGGCCTCACCAAGCACTACGGCAAGACCGTGGCCGTGGACGACCTGTCGTTCCGGGTGGAGCCGGGCCGGGTCACCGGCTTCCTCGGCCCCAACGGCGCGGGCAAGTCCACCACCATGCGGATGATCCTCGGCCTGGACAACCCCTCCGGCGGCCGGGTCACCGTGAAGGGCCGCGACTACCGGTCGCTGCGCGAGCCGCTGCGCGTGGTCGGGGCGCTGCTGGACGCCAAGTGGGTGCACCCGAACCGCTCGGCCCGCGCGCACCTGCTGTGGCTGGCCCGGTCGAACCGGATCCCGGCCGCGCGCGTGGACGAGGTGCTGGACATGGTGGGCCTCACCCAGGTCGCCAAGCGCCGCGCGGGCGGGTTCTCCCTGGGCATGTCGCAGCGCCTGGGCATCGCGGGCGCGTTGCTGGGCGACCCCGAGGTGCTGCTGTTCGACGAGCCGGTCAACGGCCTGGACCCCGAGGGCATCCTCTGGATCCGCCAGTTCATGCACCGGCTCGCCGCCGAGGGCCGCACCGTGTTCGTGTCGAGCCACCTGCTGTCGGAGATGGCCCAGACCGCGCAGGACCTGATCGTGATCGGGCGCGGCAAGCTCATCGCGCAGACCAGCACCGAGCAGTTCATCGCCGACGCCACCGAGGACACCGTGCGGGTCCGCTCGCCGCACCTGGACCGGCTGCGCGAGCTGCTGGACGGCCGCGCCCGGGTCGCCGAGGCCGCGACGCCCGACGGCGCGCTCGTGGTGCACGGGGTCCAACCCGCGTTCATCGGCGAGCTGGCCGCCTCGAACGGCATCACGTTGCACGAGTTGAGCCCGCAACTCGGTTCCCTGGAGGAAGCCTTCATGCAACTCACGAAGGAATCCGTGGAATACCACGCGGCCGACTGACCGGTGGTCCGCGCGATCGCCGGGAAAGGGATTCGGCGACCGCGCGGTGGTCAGCGCCGATCGCCCCGCCAGAAGTCGTCGGACGGCGGCGGGATTTCCGTGACGACCGGCACCGGGACGCGCCGGATTCGACTTCGCCGGGCCAGCAGCACGCTCACCACCGCCACCACGGCACCGACCGCGGTCAACCCGCCGAACGCCACCAGCAGCCTCGTGCCGCCGTCCGCGCCGGGCGCCGGCACGGCCAGGCCCTCGGTCGACGGCGAGGTCGGCGGCGGTTCGGTCGAGGACGTGCGCGGCGGCGGCGCGAGCGGGTTGCGCTCCACCCGCGGCACGTCCGCGGTCAGCGCCGCGACCGGGTCGACCTGGCCGAACCCGGTCACGTTGTCGCGGCCGGGCTCCAGCAGGTCGGTCGCGGTGGTGATGAGCCGGTTCACCACGTTGCCCGCGTCCAGGTCGGGGTAGCGGGCGCGCACCAGCGCCGCCACGCCGCTGACCAGCGCGGTCGCCGCGCTCGTGCCGTCCACCTCGGCGTAGCCGGTGTCCACCACCTTCAGCGGCACGGCGGTGACGATCCGCTTCGCGGGCGCGGCCAGCACGGTCTCCGGGCCGGTGTTGGACTCCGGCCACGGCCCGTTGCCCTCGACCGTGCCCGAGACCGCGATGACGCCCTTGATGTTGGCGGGCGCGCCCACGTGCTCGTCGCCGTCGTTGCCCGTGCCGGCGACCACCACGGCGTCGTGGTCGAACGCGTAGTTGACCGCCCGCAGCAAGTCCGGCGTGAGGGTGGCCAGCGAGGTCAGGGACAGGTTGACCACGTCCGCGCCGTGGTCGACGGCCCAGGTCACGCCCTCGGCGACGGACGCGGTGGTGAACTTGTCGCCGTCCGCGCCGACCGAGACCGGCAGGATCATCGCGCCCGGCGCCACGCCCAGCGCGCCGCCGTCCACCGCGCGGCCGGCGATCAGCGTCGCCATCGCGGTGCCGTGGCCGTCGTTGTCCTCCGTGCCGTCGGTGCCGGCGGCCGAGCCGAACCCGGCTCCCGGCAGGAGCGCACCGGTGAGGTCCGGCCGGGTGTCGTCCACGCCCGAGTCGACCACCGCGACGACCACCCCGTCACCGCGGGTCGTGGCGTGCGCGGCGTGGACCCCCAAGGCGGCCAGGTGCCACTGCTGCTCCTCGATCGTCTGCGCGCGGGCCACGCCCGGCGCCGCCAAAGCGATCAGGACGGCGGCGACCACCGCTCTCCCCGTCACCCAATTCCCCCTGTGCTCGGGATCACAGATATTCCATGTCAATCATGTTTCACAGTTCTGAATTCGGGCAACCGGAGTAAGCCATTCGTTAAGTCGTCGTGAACTCCGGCACAGCCCCATGACAAGCGCATCTGAACCGGGTCAGATGGAGAGTACGAATCGTGAGGCAGGCGCCTGCCCGCACGCGAATTCGGATACCCCCCGTCAAGGAACCCCCCGGAGGTGAACCCGTGACGGTGCTTGATCCGGACCTGAACGCCGACCACTCGGCTGCCGGGCCCCAGGAGCCGCCCGCCAGGGTGCTGCCCAGTCAACGCGACCACGCCCTTCGCGTCGAACCGACGTTGGCGTTGGAATGGTCGCACGCGATCGAGGCCGCGGGGGTGGTCGGTGTCGCCGACTCACCCGCGCAGACGCGTCGGGCCTGGATCCACAAGGCCGACGAACAGCAAGTGCTCGCCATGTTCCGCGCGGTAGGCCCGGACGCACCCGCACCGTGGTGGCTCAGGGCCTTGGACCGGGGCCGGATCGCCTCGCGCGCGGCGGCGTTCGACCTGGAGGACGAGGTGACCCGGTTGCTGGGCAGCCGACCGGGTTGGGTGTTCGTCCCCTGGACGACCGAGGGCGAGGTCGGCTACTGGGAGTTCGTGCCGTCCGAGAGCGGCGTGTACGGCCCCGCCGAGCCGACCACCGTGCAGTTCACCGACCGGCACCCCGGTTTCGTGGACCTGCTCCCCGCGCACCGGGGCCCCGGTCAGCGCCAACCCATCGAGTTCACCCCCGCCGAGCTGCGCGAGCAGATCGAGGACCTGGAGAACATCGCCTAGCGCACCACCTAGGCTGTACGCCCGTGACGTCCAGCCACCAGCGACCGCCGCACCACCGATCCGTCGTCAGCTACGTCCAACGCGGCGAACGGATGACCGTGGGGCAGCAGCGCGCATGGGACCGCCACTGGGAGCGCTTGGGCCACGAGGTCAAGGCGCTCCCGGCCGGTCCCGTGCGCTTCGACGAGTGGTTCGGGCGCGCCGCGCCGGTCGTGCTCGAGATCGGCTCCGGCATGGGCGAGACCACCTCCCAGCTCGTCGCCGCCGCGCCCGACGTCAACTACGTGGCCGTCGAGGTCTACAAGCCCGGCCTGGCGCAGCTGCTGCTGCGCGCCGAGGCGCTCGGCGTGACCAACCTGCGGGTCCTGCGCGGTGACGCGGTCGACCTGCTCACCGAGCACGTGGAACCCGGCGCGCTGGCCGAGGTCCGCATCTACTTCCCCGACCCGTGGCCGAAGAAGAAGCACCACAAGCGCAGGCTCGTGCAGCCGGAGTTCGTGCGCCTGGTCGCGACCCGCCTGCGGCCCGGCGGCGTGCTGCACCTCGCCACGGACTGGGAGGAGTACGCCGAGCAGATGCTCGAGGTGTGCTCGGCCGAGCCGCTGCTGCGCAACCGGCACGACGGCTGGGCGCCGCGCCCGCAGTGGCGGCCGGTGACGAAGTTCGAGCAGCGGGCCGTCGAGGAGGACCGGATCAGCCACGACCTGATGTTCGAGCGGGTGGAACTCACCTGACCGTGGCATAAAGTCGCCGGTCCGACGGGACGAGGCGGCGACTGCGCGTGGATTCGTCACCGGATCGGGTGCGATTTGTCGATCACCCGATGTGCCCCGTCTGGCAGTGACGTGTGACACCGTTCCGCAACTACGGTTACCGCCCGTGACCGCAGTAGACAACGAACCGATAACGTTCGACGTGGACGCGGCGGAGGGCTTCCTCCGCATGTTCCACATCGCCCACCCCGAAGCCGGGCCCGTCGGTCCCCGCCTGCACCAGGTGCGGGAGGAGATCGCGGAGACCGGCACCTACCGCCACACGACCCACGAGCTGGCCTACGGCGCGCGGATCGCGCTGCGCGACTCCGGCTGGTGCACCAGCGGCGTGCCGTGGCGCCGGCTCAAGGTCCGCGACCTGCGCGGGTTCCGCAACGCGGGCGCGGTGGCCGCCGAGTGCGTCGAGCACCTGCGCCTGGCCACCAACGGCGGCGAGATCCGCCCGCTGGTCACGGTGTTCGCGCCGGACACCCCGGGCGCGCCCGGGCCGTGCATCTGGAACGAGCAGCTCGTCCGGTACGCGGGCCACGGCGACGGCAGCGGCGACCTCCGCTACCGCGAGTTCACCGACGCCGTGCGGGGCATGGGGTGGCGGCCGCCGAACCCGACCGGCCGCTTCGACCCGCTGCCGCTGGTGGTCGAGACCGCGCACGAGGGCGTGCGGCTGTTCGACGTGCCGCCGGACGTGGTGCACGAGGTGATGCTCGAGCACCCCGACCTGCCCTGGTTCGGCCGGCTCGGCCTGCGCTGGCACGCCGTGCCCGTGATCACCAACATGCGGCTGACCATCGGCGGCGTCACCTACCCCGCCGCGCCGTTCAACTCCTGGTTCGTCGGC
Organism: Saccharothrix sp. S26; assembly: GCF_021390395.1. GTDB lineage: Bacteria > Actinomycetota > Actinomycetes > Mycobacteriales > Pseudonocardiaceae > Actinosynnema. The sequence goes on along the minus strand of NZ_JAJUWT010000038.1, from coordinate 51,251 downwards.
TCCGAGATCGGCGCCAGGAGCCTGGCCGACGAGAACGCCTACGGCGCGGCCAGGTCGGTCGCCGAGGCGCTGGGCCTGGACACCTCCACCGAGCGCTCCCTGTGGCGCGACCGCGCCGTGGTGGAGCTCAACCGGGCCGTGCTGCACTCGTTCGACCTCGCCGCGGTGACCATCACCGACCACCACGCCGAATCGCGCCACCGGCTGTCGTGGCTGCGCTCGCGGCAACGCCACTCCGGCAACCGGCCCGCGTTCCGGCTCGACCCCGCGGCGGCCCGCCGCGCCCGTGCCGGCGGACCCGCCCGCTTCACCCCCAGCCCCGTGGAGACGACCCAGCCGCAGTCGCCCGGACGCCTCGCCGAACTGCTCCGGCGGCGCGTCGAGGGCCTCGGCGGCTGAGGCCGCCCAGCCCCCGGATCAGCGCTGCGAGTCGATCAGCACGCCCGCCAACGCCATCAGCACCAGCACCAGCAGGCCGAGCACCGCGCCCGCCCACGTCGCGACCACTCCGAACATGGTGTCCCTCCCGTTCCCCGACTCACCACTCAAGAGTCACCCCGGGATTCGTCATCCGACATCGGCCACTGGTGTGTTTCGGCACGCGTTCGGGTCAGCCTGGCGGTTGACGGGCCACCCGACCGGGGTCGGACGCGCCGCGCGGCGTGACCACCTACGGTGAGATCCCGTGGAGAGCACTCACCTCGGGTGGCGGCCCCTGCTGCGCCGCCAGTGGCCGTTGGCGTGCGCCCTGCTCTTCTTCTTCGGCGGTGAAGCGCTCGGAGAGCCGGCCTGGTGGCAGCTGCCCGGCTCGGCGGTCGTGTGCGTGCTGTCGGTGCTCGCGCCGCGCCGACCGTTCGACGCCGCGCTGGCCGCCGCCACGGCGCTGGCCGCGAGCTCGGTCGTGCTGCGGGTGGCCGACGTCGCCCCGGTGGTGCCGGCGATCAGCGGTCTGGTGATCTCCGAGACCGCCGCGGTGATGGCGATCATCGCCGTGGTCGTGCGGCAGGAGCCGCTGGTGCGCGCCGCCGTGGCGGTGGTCGTGCTCGTCGCGGTGGCGGTGGGCACGGCGCCCCTGCGCCCGGACTACTGGTCGCGGTACTGGCCGGACGACTACAGCGGGCCCGGGCCGTGGCAGCAGGTCGTCGGCGGCACGGTGCTGCTGGCGCTGTCGCTGGGCACCGGGCTGTACTTCCGCGCCCGCGACCGGGAGCGCGCGACCGCCGTGCGGGCCGAGGTGGCGGCGGCGCAGCACGCCGAGCGGATGGCGCTGGCGCGCGAGCTGCACGACGTGATCGCGCACTACGTGACCGGGATGGTGGTGCACGCGCAGGCGGCGCAGGCCGTGCCGGCGGCGGCGCAGGAGGCGCTGCCGATCATCGTGCGCAGCGGCAACGAGGCGTTGACCGAGATGCGCCGCCTGGTCGGCACGTTGCGCGGCACCGAGGCCGACGCGCCGACCGCGTCCAGCGACCTGGCCGACGACGTGCGCGGGGTGGTGGAGCGGTCCGGCCAGCCCGTGCGGCTGCACGTAGACCTGCCGGTGTCCGTGCCGCCGTCGTTGGGCCGCTCGGTGCTGCGGTTGGTGCAGGAGTCGTTGACCAACGCGCGCAAGCACGCCGAGGGCGTGTCCGCTGTGGACGTCTCGGTGTCCGTTTCGGACGGTGTGGTGCACGTGCTGGTGGCCGACGACGGGCGCGCGCGCAAGGCCGCGCCCGTCGGCGGGTCCGGTGGTTACGGGTTGGTGGGCATGAGGGAGCGCGTCGAGCTGCTCGGCGGTCGGTTCAGCGCGGGCGCACGGGCCGGCGGCGGCTGGGAGGTGCGCGCCGCCCTGCCCGTGACGCGGTGACGCTCACCCCGCGGTGGGGCGTTTCGCGGGCAGTTCGACGGGCAGCGGGTAGGTGAAGGTCTGCGCCGGGTCCTCGACGGCCAGGTGCCGGTCGACGACGGGGCGGCGGCTGCGCGGGCCGCGGTCCTGGTCGGGGATCGCCGGGCGGTAGTCGCCCAGCCAGGTGGTGACGTCGCCGGAGAGCCGCGCGTTCTCCTCGTGCAGCAGGCGGACCTGGTGCTCCAGCTCGGCGATCCGCGCCTCGGCGTCGCGGTGCACCCGCACGACCGTCCACAGCATCTCGTACGCGCTCGACTCCCGGTCGCGCGGCGCGGGCACGTCGGCTGCCGGCTCCGGGTCGCCGAACGCCTGCTCCGGCACGGGCAGGCCGTGCTTCCGCGCCCAGGCCGGGCCGCCGATCATCGACGTGGTGATGTTGTCCACCGACGGGTCCAGCCAGCGCGGGCGCGGGTCGTCGGTCGCCTCACCGGTCACCAGGCCGTGCAGGTGGCGGGCGGTCGCCAGCACGGCAGGCGCTTCCGCCGGGTGCACGGCGGCGTGGACCAGGCTCGCGATCCGATCCCACGGCGGCACGCTGTCCGGCCGCGCCTGCACGCCGATCCAGCGCGTCACCTCGGCCCGGACCGCGCCCAGCGACCGGCCGTGCGCCCAGTGCCCCGGTGTTCGCGCCGCCCGCCGCAGCACCCGCCGGTAGGCGGTGCCCATCCGGCCGTTGTCGTCCACCAGGTGCACCAGCAGGAACAGCGCGAGCCAGCGGCGCTCCCGGGACAGGCCGGGCTCGGAGAAGTCAGCCTCCGATCGCAGGACCGCCGCCGCGGGCTCCCCCCTCCCGCGCCGCTCGCCGGGTTGACCACTTCCACCGTTACGAGCCACTGTCACTCCTTCGCCGGATCAGCGGGACCACCACCTCTCCCAACGTTTCGGAGATTACGTCCACCCGGCGGGTGAACACCGCCCAAGAAGGTCAAACCCACTGTTCGGGTTACGAGGCGACGCGTGCCCCGACACGTTGTGTGTCGCTCGATCGAGTGGGGCAGGATCGGGGCATGTCGCTGCGCCTGCACGCCCCAGTGGTCCTGCCCTGCGATCCCGCCTGCACCGTCCTGCGCGACGCCGTGGTCGACGTCGTGGACGGCCGGGTGGCGCACGTCGGCCCGGCCGCCGACGCGCCGGAGTTCACCGGCGAGGTCCGCCGGCTGAGCGGGATCCTGCTCCCCGGTCTGGTCAACGCGCACGCGCACAGCCCCATGGTGCTGCTGCGCGGCATGGGCGGCGACCTGCCGCTGCTGCGCTGGCTGCGCGAGGCGATGTGGCCCGCCGAGGCGAAGATGAAGCCCGCGGACATCCGGGTCGGCATGCTGCTCGGCGCGGTGGAGATGCTGCGCAACGGCGTGACCACGAGCGCGGAGATGTACTTCCACGGCGAGCAGCTCGCGGACGCGGTGCTGGCGGCCGGGTCGCGGGTGCTGTTCGGCGCGGCGATCATGGACCTGCCGGGCATGCCGTGGCGGCCGATGACCGACGAGATCACCCGGTGGATCGACGCCGACGGGCTGCGGTTCGGGCCGGACGAGCGGGTCGAGCTGAGCTACGGGCCGCACTCGGCGTACATCCTCTCGCCCGAGGCGTTGGGCGAGATCGCCGGCGAGGCGCGGGACCGGGGCGCGTTGGTGCAGGTGCACGTGGCGGAGTCGGCCGAGGAGGACGTGGCGCAGCGGCAGTCGCACGGCTCCGTGCCGCGGCTGCTGGAGCAGGCGGGCGTGCTGGGCGGGCGGGTGCTGTCGGCGCACTCCGTGCACCTCTCGCCGGAGGACGTCGCCATCTACGCCGAGCACGGCGTGGGTGTCGCGCACTGCCCCGGCTCGAACACCAAGCTGGCGTCCGGCATCGCGCCGCTGCGGTCCTACCTGGACGCCGGCATCGCGGTCGGGCTGGGCACCGACGGGCCCGCCTCCAACGACGACCTGGACCTGTTCGAGGAGGCCAGGCTGGCGGCGCTGCTGGCGCGCGTGACGTCCGGTGACGCGACGGCGATGCGTGCGGCGGACGCGTTGCTGCTGGCCACGCGGGGTGGTGCGGCGGCGTTGGGCCGTGACGACCTCGGCGCGTTGGAGCCCGGTCGGTGGGGCGACGTCGTGCACGTGGACGTGGACGACCCGGCGTTCGCCACCGGGTTGGACGCGCCGGACGAGCAGGTGCTGGCGAACCTGGTGTGGGCGTCGGGCACGCGTCGGGTCAAGGACGTGTGGGTGGCGGGCAAGCAGGTCGTGGCCGACGGCGAGACGACGGCCGTGGACCGGCGCGAGGCGCAGGCGGGCGTGCGCGAGGTGGCCGCCCGCCTGCGGTAGCGCTAGCGGGGGCGCGGGCGGACGACGATCTCGGTGAGGTGCGCGTCGTCGCCCGCGTGCACGGCGGTGGCGACCGCTCGGGCCACGGAGTCCGCGGTCAGGTAGAGGTGCGGCTGGTAGTCGCCGCTCTCCTGCTCGCGGACGCCGCGCTGCATGTCGGTGTCGACGCGTCCGGGGTGGACGGACGTGACGCGGAGGTCGTCCTCCTCGGCGCGCAGGGCGTCGGCGAAGGCCCGGAGGGCGAACTTGCTCGCCGCGTAGACGCCCCAGCCGGGGTTGGCGCGCAGGCCCGCGCCGGAGTTGATCAGCACGACGTGGCCGCGGGCGGCGCGCAGCAGGGGCAGCGCGAGCCGGGTGAGCTCGGCGACCGCGACCACGTTGACGTCGAGGGTGCGCCGCCAGGTGTCCGCGGTCGCGTCGGCGAGCGGGCCGAGCTCGGCGATGCCCGCGCTGTGCACGAGGACGTCCAGGCGGGTGAGGTCCGCGGTGGCGGCGGCCAACGCGTCGGGGTCGGTCAGTTCCACGGGCCAGGGCCGGGCGGACGGCAACGAACCGGCCAGCGCCTTGAGCGCCACCTCGTCACGACCGCCGAGCAGCAGGTCGTGCGTGGGCGCGAGCACACGTGCGACGGCCGCGCCGATCCCACGCGACGCACCGGTGACCAGGGCAACGGGTCGACTCATACCCGCACCCTAATCCGCGAGAGTCCTACGTTCGCGCCGCGAGAGTCCTACGTCCAGGACCCCCGAATTCAACACTCGCGCACCTGCCGCTCGTCGTGACCGTTCAACTCGGGGGTCGCGAACGTAGGACTCTCGGGTGCTGAACGTAGGACTCTCGAGGTGTGGAGGGCTCGGGGTGAGCGAGCCCCCCACCTCGGGTCAGCCGCAGATGCGGCCCTTGTCCTTCTTCCACACCGCGACCACGGACGGGCGGGGTTGGGAGGTGCCGCCGTCCGGCCAGTGCGACAGCGGGTTGGCGGCCGACGCGCCGTCGATCTCGCCGGGGTGCTGCACGGCCACGAGCACGAAGTCGTCCTCCACCACCGGGCCGCACGTCTCCGCGCCCCTCGGCACGGTGAGGAACTGCTTCACCCGACCGCGGTACGGGCCCTCGACCGGCACCGCGAACAGGCCGTCGTTGGACTTCAGGGCGTTGCCGTCGGTGGAGATCCACAGGTTGCCCTGGTCGTCGAACGCGAGGTTGTCCGGGCACGAGATCGGCGAGACCTGGGTCTTGTCGTACCCGCCGAAGTACGTGTCGGGCGAGGTCGGGTCGCCGCAGACCAGCAGCAGCTTCCAGGAGAACGACGTGGCGGTGTTGTCGCCGCGCCGCTCCTCCAGCTCCAGCACGTGCCCGTGCCGGTTGTTCAGCCGCGGGTTGGGCTCGGTCGCGCCTTCCTTGCCCGCCTTGCCGCGGTCGCTGTTGTTGGTCAGCGCCGCGTACACCCGGCGGTTGCGCGGGTTGGGCTCGACGTCCTCGGGGCGGTCCATCTTCGTCGGGCCGACGGCGTCCGCCGCGAGCCGGGTGAAGACGTAGACCTCCTCGGCGGTGAAGCCGGGCACGAACGAGCGGTCGCCCGCGGCCAGCGGGATCCACTCGCCGGAGCCGTCGAACTCGCCGTCGGCGGGCAGCTTGCCGGAGCCGTCGATCTCGGCGACCGGGCTGTCGCCGGTGAACTTGGCGACGTACAGCGTGCCCTTGTCGAGCAGCTTCTTGTTGTGCTCACGGGCGTGCTTGCTGTTGCCCGGCTTGTACTTCTCGTCGGAGACGAACTTGTACATGTAGTCGAAGCGCTCGTCGTCGCCCATGTACGCGACCACGCGGCCGTCGCGGGCGATGATCACGTTCGCGCCCTCGTGCTTGAAGCGGCCGAGCGCGGTGTGCTTGACCGGGGTCGAGTCCGGGTCGAGCGGGTCGATCTCGACGACCCAGCCGAACCGGTGCACCTCGTTGGGCTCCTGCGCCACGTCGAAGCGCTTGTCGAACCGCTCCCACTTGCGCGTGGACGCCGCGCCGGACAGGCCGTAGCGGGACAGCCGCGCCTTGGCGACGGGGTCGGTGACCGAGCCCGCGTTGGCGAAGTACTGGTTGAAGTTCTCCTCGCCGGACAGGATGGTGCCCCACGGCGTGACGCCGCCGGCGCAGTTGTTCAACGTCCCCAGCACCCGCGTGCCGGTCGGGTCGGCCGAGGTCTTGAGGAACTTCGAGCCCGCCGCCGGGCCGGTGACCTTGAACTCGGAGGTCGCCGTGATGCGGCGGTTGTAGCGCCGGTCCAGCTTCGGCACGAGCTTGCCGCTGCGCCGGTCGCGCTCGACCCGCACCACGGACAGGCCGTGCGCGGCCCACGCGATCTCGGTCTGCTCACGGGTGGGGTTGGCCGCGTCCCAGTTCTTGAACAGGAACTCCTCGGTGGTGTACTCGTGGTTGGCCACCAGCACCCACTCGTCGTGCCCGCCCAGCGGCACCAGGCCGAGGAAGTCGCAATTGTAGCCGAACTGCTTGGCCTGCGCCGCCGCGGTCTGCCGGTCGAAGTCGAACGCGGGCGCGCCGGGCACGACCGGGTCGCCCCAGCGCAGCACGACGCCCTGCTCGTAGCCCTCGGGCGTGACGACGCGGTCCTCGGTGTTGGGCGCGACGGCGGCGAAGTTCAGGCCGTCGCGGCGACGACCGCCGCCCAGGTCGGCGTCCCGCTCGACCTCGGGCTTCGCGGCGGCGGTACCGGCACCGACCAGCCCGACACCCGCGCCCGCGACCGCGAGCACCGCGCTGGCCTTCAGCAGGCCACGCCGACGCACGACCTCGCCGACGACGTCACCGAAGTAGGCGTTGTCGGACGTGTTGGGCGCCTCGTGCGCGCACGCGTCGCCGCAGCGGTACTTGCAGGTGATCGCCGAACGCCCGAGGGGGTGGTTGGGCAGGAGGGGCAGCAGACGCCGCCCCCGATCGGTGGATGAGGACACGCGGACCTCCGAGATCGCTCAGTGGGAACCGGGCGACCGTAAGAGGGCAAGTGCTCCACCAGCGGACTTCGAGGTGAACGCGAGGCGAACACCTCCGTCGTGGGCGAATCGGAACGCCCTGCTCGCACCCGGTGTGGTCGCCCGGTCGCGCCGGGCGACCACACCGGCGGCCTCACTCGCCGACGCGCCGACCCTCGCGCCACACCGCGACCACCGACGGCCGCGGTTGCGAGTCGCCGCCGTCCGGCCAGTGCGAGGCGGGGTTGTCCGCGCTCGCGCCGTCGACCTCGCCGGGGTGCTGCACGCACACCGTGACGACGCGTTCGCCGATCACCGGCCCGCACGTCTCCGCGCCGCGCGGCACGGTGAGGAACGCCTTGAGGTGGCCGCGGCTCGCACCGGACACCGGCACCGCGTACAGGCCGTCGTTGTTGCCGTGGAGCGCGCCCGCCGAGTCGCTGGAGATCCACAGGTTGCCGTGCCGGTCGAACGCCACGTTGTCGGGGCTGGAGATCGGCGACACGCGGCTCTTGTCGTAGCCCGCGAAGTAGGTGTCCGGCGACGCCGGGTCGCCGCACACGAGCATGAGGTTCCAGGAGAACGCGAGCGCGAGGGGGTCGCCGTCGCGTTCGGTCAGCTCGAGCACCTGGCCGTGCTTGTTGTTCACCCGCGGGTTGGGCTCGGTCGCGCCTTCCTTGCCCGCCTTGCCGCGGTCGACGTTGTTGCTGAGGGCGCAGTAGACGACGCCGGTGTGCGGGTGGGTCTGGATGTCCTCGGGGCGGTCCATCCTGGTGGCTCCGACCTTGTCGGCGGCCGACCGGGTGAAGACGTAGACCTCCTCGGCGGTCATGCCCGGCACGAACGAGCGGTCGCCCGAGGCGAGCGGCACCCACTCGCCGCGGCCGTCGAACCGGCCGTCGGAGGGCAGCCGGCCGGTGCCGTCGATCTCGGCGGGCGGGCTGTCGCCGGTGAAGCGGGCGACGTAGAGCGTGCCGTCGTCGAGCAGGGTCATGTTGTGCCTGCGGGCGGCCTTGCTGTCGCCCTTGCGGACCTTGCCGGTGGAGACGAACTTGTAGATGTACTCGAACCGCTCGTCGTCACCGGAGTAGGCGACCACTCGTCCGTCGGCGGCGAGGCGGACGTTGGCGCACTCGTGCTTGAAGCGGCCCAGCGCGGTGTGCTTGACCGGGGTGGAGTCGGGGTCGGTCGGGTCGAGCTCGACCACGTACCCGAACCGGTTGACCTCGTTGGGCTCCCGCGCGAGGTCGAACCGCTCGTCGAACCGCTCCCACTTGCGGGTGGTGGCGGTGCCCGTGACGCCGTAGCGGGTCAGGCGCGGGTCGGCGAGCGCGTCGGCGTTGGCGAAGTACTGGTTGAAGTTCTCCTCGCCGGACAGGATCGTGCCCCACGGCGTGACGCCGCCGGCGCAATTGTTCAACGTCCCCAGCACCCGGGTGCCGGTCGGGTCGGCCGAGGTCTTCAGGTACTTCGAGCCCGCCGCCGGTCCGGTGATCTTGAACGGCGTGGTGGCGGTGATGCGGCGGTTGTAGCGGGAGAACCGGGTGGTGAGGCGGCCGTCGCGGGCCTGCCGGACCTGCACGACGGACAGGCCGTGGGCCGCCCACGCGATCTCGACCTGCTCGCGGGTGGGGTTCGCCTCGTCGTAACCGCGGAACATGAACGGTTCGCCGGTGTACTCGTGGTTGGTGACCAGCAGGTTCGTGCGCCCGGCCGGGTCCAGCGGCACGAGGGCGGCGAAGTCGCAGTTGTAGCCGAACTGCCGGGCCTGGGCGGCGGCGGTCTGGCGGTCGAAGTCGAACTCCGGCGCGTCCGGGAAGAGCGGGTCGCCCCACCGGATCACGACTTCCTGGCGGTAGCCCTCGGGGACGACGACGGCGTCGAGCGTGTTGGGGGCGACGGGGTCGAAGTCGAGGCCGAGGGGGTGTCGGTCCGCCGCGTCGGGCTCGGCCGCGGCGGTGGCGGCGCCGCCCAGGACGCCACCGAGGGCTCCGACGACCACGGCGGCCTTGATCGCGGTGCGCCGGTCGAGCAGGTCGCCGAAGTACGGGTTGCCCGAGGTGTTGGGCACGTCGTGGAAGCACGCGTCACCGCAGCGGTATCGGCAGGTGACGGCCGCGCGCCCGGGGGAGTGGTCGGTCAGCAGGGGAAGGTGTCGCACCACCGGAACGCCTCCTACGGTCAGAGGGGACTCCACGGACCGTAAACCGGCGTTCACCGCTTGTTAACCCACCAGTTCCTCGCCGACCAGGATCGCTTCGGTCGGCACGGCGCGGCGGGACGTGCGGCCCACCGCCAGCAGGCCGGCCGCGAGCACGCAGCAGAGGGCGGCGACGACGAACGGCTGGGCGAGGTGGCCGACGAACGTCGCGGCCAGCGCGCCGCCGAGCCAGCGCAGGAAGTTGTAGCCGGCGCTGGCCACCGGGCGCGGCGCGGGGCTGACGCTCATCGCGGCACTGGTGAACAGCGTGTTGAGCAGACCGGACACCACCCCGCTGACGATCACCGCGACCACCAGGAGCGGCTTGTTCGGCACCGCCATGACCAGCATCAACGCCGCGAACGCGAGCACTGCCACGACGGTGGTGCGGCGGTCGCCGAAGCGGTCGGCCAGGCGTGGCGCGAGCCAGACGCTGGACACCGCGACGCACGCGCCCCAGCCGAAGAAGACGAGCCCGATCCGCACGGCGCCCCAGCCCAGCACGAACGGCGACCAGGCCAGCACGGCGAAGAACGCGGCCGTGTAGAGGGCCGAACCGATGGCCGTGCGCAGCAGGCCGGGGTGGCGCAGCGCGCGCAACGGGTCGAGCAGCCGGATCGAGTGCTGCGGCTTGTCGTTGGCGAGGAAGACCGAGCACAGCACGAACGCCACGGCCATCAGCGCGGCCGTGCCGATGAACGGGCCGCGCCACGAGAAGCTGCCCAGCAGCGCGCCGAGCAGCGGTCCGACGGACAGGCCCAGGCCGAGCGCGGCCTCGTAGAGCAGGATCGCGCCCTTCTGGCCGCCGGTGGCCGCGCCGACGATCACCGACAGCGCGGTGGCGATGAAGAACGCGTTGCCCAGGCCCCAGACGGCGCGCAGGCCCACGAGTTGACCGATGTCGCCCGCGAGCGCGCACAGGGCCGTGGCCACCACGATGAGGGCGAGGCCGCCGACCAGCGTGCGCTTCGCGCCGAAGCGGGCCGAGGCGACGCCGGTGAACAGCATGGCCACGACCTGGACGCCCAGGTAGGACGAGAACAGCAGGGTGACCTGCGACGGAGTGGCGTGCAGGCCCTCGGCGATGGAAAGCAGGATGGGGTCGACGAGGCCGATGCCCATGAACGCGATCACCGCGGCGAACGCCGTGACCCACACCTGACGGGGTTGGTCGAGGAATTTCACTTAGCCAGCCTAACCGATTTTGCTTAGCATGACGAAGTAAGTGCGCTCACACTACGGTCAGGGGTGTGGAAGCGGTGGTGTTCGACCTCGACGGCGTGCTGGTGGACTCCGAGCGGATGTGGGACGAGGTGCGCCAAGCCTTCGCCGCCCGGCACGGGGGCACGTGGCTGCCCGCCGCGACCAGGGCGATGCAGGGCATGAGCACACCCGAGTGGGCGACCTACCTGGTGACCGAGGTCGGCGTCCGGCTCACCCCGGCCGAGGCCGCGTCCGGCGTGATCGGTGAGATGGCCGAGCGCTACGCCGAGGGCCCGCCCGTGCTGCCGGGCGCGGTGGACGTCGTGCGCGAGGTGGCGTCCCGCCACCCCGTGGCCATCGCCAGCTCGTCCCCGCCGGTGCTGATCAAGTCGTTCCTCGCCGCCACCGACCTGACCGACGTGGTCCGGGTGGCGATCTCCAGCGAGCAGGCGGGCGCGGGCAAGCCGGCACCCGACGTCTACCTGCTGGCCGCCTCGAAGCTGGGCGTCGACCCGACCCGCAGCGCCGCGGTCGAGGACTCGACCAACGGCCTGCGCGCCGCCCTGGCCGCCGGCATGACCGTCTACGCCGTCCCGAACCCCCACTTCCCCCCGGACCCGGCCGTGTTGGCGCACGTCACCGTGCTGCGGGAGCTCTCCGACCTGCCCGCGGCGCTGCCCAGGCCCTAGCGTTCAGGCCATGGGACGACGAGTTGCGGTGGTCACCGGGGCGGCGCAGGGCATCGGCGCGCGGGTGGCCGAGGTGCTGCGCGGGGACGGGTACGAGGTGGTCGGGTTCGACCTGGAGGAGACCGACGGCGGGGTGGTCGGCGACGTGTCGTCGCCCCGGGACGTGGCCGAGGTCGTCGAACGGGTCGGCGACCAGGTCGACGTGCTGGTCAACAACGCGGGCATCGCGGGGATCGTGCCGTTCGAGGACACGTCCCTGGAGCAGTGGGAGCGGATGCTCGCGGTCAACCTGACCGGGCCGTTCCTGCTGACGCAGGCGCTGGGGCGGCTCATGCTGGCCCGCGGGCGGGGCTCGGTGGTCAACATCGCGTCCGTGGCCGGGTTGCGCGGTGTCGCGGACCGGGCCGCCTACAACACCACCAAGCACGGCCTGATCGGGATGACGCGCACGCTCGCGGTGGAGTGGGGCGGGCGCGGGGTGCGGGTCAACGCGGTCTGCCCGGGCTGGGTGAAGACAGAGATGGACGTCGAGTCCCAGGCGGGCGGGCACTACGGCGACGCCGACATCACCGACCACGTGCCGATGGGCCGGTTCGCGGTCCCGGACGACATCGCGCAGGCCGTCGCGTTCCTGGCCGACCCGGACCGCAGCGGGTTCGTCAACGGCGTGGCACTGCCCGTGGACGGCGGCTGGACGGCCGACGGGTCGTGGCAGTCGTTGCGGCTGTCGAAGCGCTGACGTGCGAGAAGACCCCCTGCACCGGGTGCAGGGGGTCCGTCGCGCAGATACGTCAGCGCTCCACGTCGCCGCGGATGAACGCCTCGACGGCCTCGTGCGCCTCGGAGTCCGAGTACTGCACGGGCGGGGACTTCATGAAGTAGGACGACGCCGACAGGATCGGGCCGCCGATGCCCCGGTCCAGCGCGATCTTCGCGGCGCGCACCGCGTCGATGATGATGCCCGCCGAGTTCGGCGAGTCCCACACCTCGAGCTTGTACTCCAGGTTCAGCGGCACGTCGCCGAACGCCCGGCCCTCCAGCCGCACGTACGCCCACTTGCGGTCGTCCAGCCAGGCCACGTAGTCCGACGGGCCGATGTGCACGTTGCGCTTGCCCAGGTCGCGGTCGACCTGCGAGGTCACCGCCTGCGTCTTGGAGACCTTCTTGGACTCCAGCCGCTCCAGCTCCTTCATGTTCAGGAAGTCCATGTTCCCGCCCACGTTGAGCTGCATCGTGCGGTCGAGCTGCACGCCGCGGTCCTCGAACAGCTTGGCCAGCACGCGGTGCGTGATGGTCGCGCCGACCTGCGACTTGATGTCGTCACCGACGATCGGCACGCCGGCCGCGCGGAACTTCTCCGCCCACTCCGGGTCGGAGGCGATGAACACCGGCAGCGCGTTGACGAACGCCACACCGGCGTCGATGGCGGCCTGCGCGTAGAAGCGGTCCGCCTCCTCCGAGCCGACCGGCAGGTACGACACCAGCACGTCGACCTCGGCGTCGCGCAGCGCCTGCGCCACGTCGACCGGCCGCTCGTCGGACTCCTCGATGGTCTCCCGGTAGAACCGGCCGAGACCGTCGAGCGTGTGACCGCGCTGCACGGTGACGCCGAGCGGCGGCACGTCGGCGATCTTGATCGTGTTGTTCTCGCTCGCCCCGATGGCCTCGGACAGGTCCGTGCCGACCTTCTTGGCGTCCACGTCGAACGCGGCGACGAACTCGATGTCGCGCACGTGGTAGTCGCCGAACCGGACGTGCATCAGACCGGGCACGCGCGTGCTCGGGTCGGCGTCCCGGTAGTAGTGGACGCCCTGCACCAGCGACGCCGCGCAGTTGCCGACCCCGACGATGGCCACTCGAACGCTGCGGCGGTTGTCGCCCATGCCGAGTCCTCCTTAGTTCTTCCGTGCTCGTATTCGGGGGGTTATTGGTCCCGCTCGCGCTGTTCGGCCTGTTCATGGGCGATCAGCTCGTTCAACCACCGCACTTCGCGCTCGGTGCTCTCCAGCCCGAGCCGGTGCAGCTCCCGGGTGTACCGGTCGATGCGCTCGCTGGTGGCCGATAACGAGGTGCGCAGCCCCTCGCGGCGCTCTTCGACCCGGCGCCTGCGGCCCTCCAGGATGCGCATCCTGATCTCGGCCGGGGTGCGGGAGAAGAACGCCAGGTGGACGCCGAACGAGTCGTCGTCCCACGTCTGGGGTCCGGCGTTGGCCAGCAGTTCGGCGAACCTCTCCTTGCCCTCCCCGGTGAGCTTGTAGACCTTGCGCGCCCGACGCCCCCACCGGGCCGAGTCGTCTTCGGGCACTTCCTCGACGATGAGGCCGCCGCGTTGCAGCTTGCGCAACGTGGGGTACAGCGTCCCGTAGGAGAACGCGCGGAACGCCCCCAGCAACTCGTGCAAGCGCTTGCGCAGCTCGTAGCCGTGCATGGGCGCTTCGTGCAGCAGGCCGAGGATGGCGAACTCCAGCACGTAGCACCTCCCCGCTAAGGTGAGCGCCGATGGGTGCGGTCAGTATATCGGTGCGATACATCCGCGCACGCTCATCCAGTGTCGTGTGGCACACAGCCACCCCTGCTTCCGGCCCACTGCCCTGAACGGCCCATCGGCGCGGTCGGGGCGGCACGTACTCTGGTCGTCGTGTCGACCCAACGCCAGGTCGTGGACTACGCCTTGCAGCGCCGTGCGCTGCTGGCGGAGGTCTACGCGGGCCGAGTGGGCACGATGGAGGTCTGCGACGCCAGCCCGTACCTGCTGCGAGCTGCGAAGTTCCACGGCAGGCCGAGCGAGGTGACCTGTCCGGTGTGCCGGAAGGAACCGCTCACCCTCGTGTCCTGGGTCTACGGCGACGAGCTCAAGCACGCGGCCGGGTCCGCGCGCACCGCCGACGAGCTGGCCCGCATGGCGACCCTCTTCGAGGAGTTCACCGTGTACGTGGTCGAAGTTTGCCGCACATGTAGTTGGAACCACCTGGTGCAGTCATACGTCCTGGGAACGCGTGGCCTGAACTCTGGCAAGCCGCGCAGGAGGACCGCGGCGGAGTGAACCTGCTCCGGCCACGGGCGCCGCTCCGGCGAGGAGCAGCGGCGTACGACCACCGAACCGCGTGCAACGGCACGCCGGTCTGGGAGGCCATTTCGTGAACGACCAGCATGACGACAGGCATCGTGGCGCGGAGCCGCAATGGCCGACCGGGGAGGACCCGGACGGCGGCGGTCACCCACCGCGCCGCGGAGCCGGGGATCAGCCGGAGCGTCCGAACACCCCGCCAGGTGGTTTCGCGCGCTCTCCGGTCGACGGGCCCGGCCCTCGGCACGGCACCCCACCGGGCGGGTTCGCCCGTCCCGGCACGCCCCCCGGCGGCATCCCGCAGGCCGGGGGCGTCCCCCGCGGCGGCCCACCGCCGCGCAGGCCCGCCGGACCCGGCGGTCCCGTCCCGGGCGGCAGGCCCGGCGGCCCGCCGCCACCTCCCGGCGCGCGTCCCGACGGCCCGGCCGCCGCGGGCAGCGTGCCCGGCCGGCCGAACACGCCTCCCGGCGGCCTGCGCCGACCCGGCGCACCCGGTGGCCCGGTGCCGCCCGGCGGCCGTCCCCCGGTCGCCGGACCCGGTGGCCCGCGCCGCCCCGGTGGCCCCGGCGGTCCCGGTGGCCCCCAGCGGCGTCCCGGCGAGGAGCCGACCGACCTGCTGCCGCCGGTCTACCAGAGCACGCCCCGCGAGCCCGAGCTCCTCACGCACCGCGAGGACGAGGTCGAGCTGGAGCCCTTCTACGACGACGAGTACGACGAGGAGCTGACCGAGCAGGAGGCCCGCGCCGTGCGTCGCAAGAAGATCTGGCGACGCGTGCGCCGCACCAGCTACGTGACCTTCGGCCTGATGCTGCTCGCGCCCGTCGTCGCGTTCGCGGTCGCCTACCAGGTGGTCGACGTCCCCAACCCGGAGGCCGTCGCGGCCGACCAGGGCAAGGCGATCACCATCCTCTACGCCGACGGCACGGAGATGACCAAGTACGCGCCCGGCGACGCGAACCGCACCATGGTCAAGTACGAGGACATCCCGCAATCGCTCAAGGACGCCGTGTTCGCCGCGGAGGACCCGACGTTCATGACGAACGTCGGCTTCGACCTGACCGCCATCGCCCGCGCGGGCTGGTACCAGCTCAAGGGCGAGAACAGCGGTGGCTCCGGCCTCACGCAGCAGTACGTCAAGGAGGCCACCGACCAGGCCGACCTGACCCTGACCCGCAAGTTCACCGAGGCCGTCACCGCGTACAAGATGTCGCAGCAGCAGGACAAGGAAGACATCCTGACCGCGTACCTGAACACGATCTACTTCGGTCGTGGCGGCTACGGCATCAAGACCGCGGTGAAGGCGTACTTCGGCGACGTCCAGCTCAAGGACCTCACCCACGCGCAGTCCGCCCTGCTCGCGGGCATGATCCAGAACCCGGGCCGGTCCGAGCAGCAGGCCTACCGCGAAGAGCGCTGGAACTACGTGATGGACCAGATGCTCAAGCACGGCTGGATCGACCAGGGCTACCGCCAGTCCGAACCGATGCCGGTGCCGGTGGAACTGACCGACGACTCCGGCCTGAGCGGCACCCGCCTGCACATCCGCCAGCAGGTCATCCAGGAGATGGCCAAGGTCGAGTGGGACGTGGAGAAGGCGCAGAAGGTCGGCGTCACGGTCCACACGACCATCGAGCCGCCCAAGCAGCAGGCGGCCGAGGACGCGGTGCACGAGATCATGGGCCCGCAGCCCAAGGAGCTGCGGTCGTCGCTCACCGCGATCGACCCGCAGACCGGCGCGGTCCGGGCGTACTACGCGGGCGAGGACGGCACGGGCCTGGACTACGCGACCAACACGCTGCAGGAAGCGGGCTCGTCGTTCAAGCCGTTCGACCTGGTCGCCGCGCTGCAGAAGGGCAAGGGCCTCGGCTCGACCTACGACGGCCGCACGCCGAAGACGTTCAACCTCGGCGGCACCAAGATCACCATCCGCAACGCCTCCGACCCGGGCAACACCTGCGGCGAGCAGTGCCCCATCCGCGAGGCGATGCGCATGTCGCTGAACACCGTGTTCTACGACCTGGTGATCCAGATCGGCACCCAGCCGGTCGCCGACGCCGCGCACGCCGCGGGCATCCCGAAGACCGTCGAGGTGCAGGGCGTGAAGAAGGACCTGCTGGTCAACGAGAGCGGCGGCCCGCCCAACGTCGGTATCGCGATCGGCGGCGGCGAGGCGCAGGTGCGGCCGTTCGACATGGCCTCCGCCTACGCCACCTTCGCCGCGCGCGGCATCTACCACGAGCCGTTCTTCATCTCGAAGATCACCAACGCCGAGGGCAAGGCCGTCTACCAGCACGTCGACGTGTCCCGGCAGGCGTTCGACCCGGACCAGCAGAAGAACCAGGACATCGCCGACAACGTCACCGAGTCGCTCAAGCCCGTCCTGACCTACTCGAGGATCCCGTGCGCGGGTCGCGAGTGCGCGGGCAAGACCGGCACGCACGAGCTGCCCGACGACGCCAGCCAGACCTCCAAGGCGTGGATGGTCGGCTACACGCCCTCGCTGTCGGCCTCGGTGTGGGTCGGCCGCGACGAGGGCAACGTGGCGTTGAAGGACTCCAAGGGCAACCCGATCTACGGTGGTGGTCTGCCCGGTCAGGTGTGGAAGCGGTTCATGGACAAGGCGCTGGAGGGCACCCCGCCGGAGCCGTTCCCGAAGGCGCGCAAGCTCAACCAGTTCGACAACCCGCAGCCGACCACCACCACGACCACGACGACCACCACCACGCCGAAGAAGGAAGAGGAGAACCGGTCGACGACGACCGATCCGACCTCGACCCGGCCGACCACGACGACGCCGACCCGCCCCACCCGTCCCTGCGTCGGCCTGACCTGCCCCACCGCGCCCACCACCTCGGACGAGAACCAGCCCGATCCGATCGGCGGGAACGGCCCGCGGCCGACGGGTTAGCCCGCGGTCCGCGCACGTGAAGAGGGGTCCGGCCTGGTGCCGGGCCCCTCTTCGCGTCTCGGGTGCGGGCCGGGGCCCGCGGGTTCGCGGCGACCTCACAACTTCCGTTGACCCCTGCCCGTAGCATCCGTCCCCGTGGCCAGCCCCTCGCAGCCCTCGCAGGCGAACGCCGACGACACCGACTCGCTCAGCCCCGACGAGCGGGTCAACCCCACGTGGACCGAGCCGCTCGCGCGGGCGGCGAGCAGGCCGCTGGGCGGGCCCGTCGGTCGGCACGCGTCGGTCGGCAGGCAGTGGTTCTGGACGCCCGTGCGGGTGGTGCTGCTGTTCGCGGTCGTGACGCTGGCGCTGGCGTGGTTCCAGAAGTCGCCGTGCGTGCAGCAGTACGTGGACGACAACGGCGTGGTGCAGCTGGACTGGCGGGGCAGCAAGCAGTTCACCGCGATGTGCTACTCCGACACCGTGCCGCTGTACACCGCGGAGCGGTTGGACAAGCCGGACACCTTCCCCTACAAGACGTCCTGGGTGGACGACGAGGGCAAGCCCACCGCGCACGTGCGGTACATGGAGTACCCCGTGCTGACGGGCATGTTCCAGCTCCTCAACGCGCGCATGGCGCAGGGCTGGACGGTGATCGCCTCGTCCGGGTGGCTGCCCAACCCCATGACCGTGATCGTGTACTTCAACATCACCGCGCTGTGGCTGGCGCTGGCGTGGCTGGTGACGGCCTACGCGGTGGCGCAACTGGCCAAGCGGCGGCCGTACGACGCGGTCCTGGTGGCGGTGTCGCCACTGGTGATCGTGCACGCGTTCACCAACTTCGACACGTTGGCCACGGCGTTCGCGACGGCGGGCATGCTCGCCTGGGCGCGCCGCAAACCGGTGCTGGCGGGCGTGCTGCTGGGGCTGGGCGGCGCGGCGAAGCTGTACCCGCTGTTCCTGCTCGGGCCGTTGCTGCTGCTGTGCTGGCGGGCGGGCAAGCTGCGGGCCGGCTGGACCACGTTCGGCGCGACGCTGGGCACGTGGGCGGTAGTGAACGCGCCCATCGCGTGGCTCTACCCGGCCGGCTGGCGCGAGTTCTTCCGGCTCAACACCGAGCGCGGCGTCGACCCGGACTCGATCTACAACGTGATCGCGCAGTGGACCGGGTGGCAGGGCTTCGACCCGGGACTCGCGCACGGGCAGGCGCCCGAGGTGCTCAACACGGTCAGCGCGGTGCTGTTCCTGGTGTGCTGCGCGGCGGTCGGGTTCGTGGCCCTGTCCG
Source organism: Saccharothrix sp. S26 (assembly GCF_021390395.1). GTDB lineage: Bacteria > Actinomycetota > Actinomycetes > Mycobacteriales > Pseudonocardiaceae > Actinosynnema. Next base: position 32,745 of record NZ_JAJUWT010000038.1, on the reverse strand, counting down.
CACCGCGGCGGCCCCGGTTCGCGCAGCTCGCGTTCCTGGTGGTGGCCGCGTTCCTGCTGACCAACAAGGTGTGGAGCCCGCAGTACTCGCTGTGGCTCGTGCCGCTGGCGGTGCTCGCCCTGCCCCGGTGGAAGCTGCTGCTGGCGTGGATGGTCGTGGACGCGCTGGTCTGGGTGCCGCGGATGTTCTTCTACCTCGGCGTGGAGAACAAGGGCCTGCCGATCGACTGGTTCCTGGGCGCGGTCGTGGCGCGGGACGTCGCGGTGCTCCTGCTGTGCGGTCTCATCATCCGCGAGATCTACCGGCCCAGCCTGGACAAGGTCCGCCAGGCGGGCGACGACGACCCGTGCGGCGGGTTCATCGACGGCGCCCCGGACCGGTTCGCGCTGCGGCTGCGCCGGTCGGACCGGTCGAGCCGCTCCGAGCAGCCGGTGGAGGCGGGCCAACCGGCGTGACGCGCGCGGGCCGGCCCCTCACGCGGTGGCGGTACGACGCCGGCGGTCCGGATCGAGGTCGCCGAACGTGACCTCCGACTTCAGGAACACCAGGAACAACGCCACCAGCAGCGCCGCCCGGCCCCACACCCCGATCACCACGGCCTGCGCGGCGAACCCGTCGTAGATGCCGGACGGCCGGCCGAACTCGATCGCGTAGTACCAGCGGAAGATGCCGACGCCCATGGCGAGGTCGGCCGCGAAGTAGGCCACCACCCAGCCCCAGTTCACCCGCAGCAGCACGAACATCGGCACCAGCCACAGCGTGTACTGCGGCGAGTGCACCTTGTGCAGCAGCAGGAACCCGCACAGCATCGCCGCCGACACCGCCACCCACGGGTAGCTGCCCTCACGCAGGTAGCGCCGCCACCCCAGCCGGCACGCCAGCGCGAACGACGCCAGGATCGCGACCGGCGACAGCACGCCGACCAGCACCTGCATGTCCTCGTCGGGCATGAACGGCCGCAGACCCCAGAACCAGACCGAGTTCGTGGTGATGTCGACCCGCCGCAGGCCCTGGAACGCGAACGACGCCTTCCACCCCGCGGGCCCGGCCAGCACGAACGGCAGGTTCACCAGCGTCACCGTCACCACCGCCGCCGACGCCACCCTCACCGCGCCCGCGACGTCGTACCGGGCCCCGCTCGGCAGCGACCGCCCACCCGGGCCGCCGGTCAGCACGTACAGGCACAGCGGCAGCACGAAGATCGCCGGGTAGAGCTTGAACGCGAACCCGATCCCCAGCAGCACCGACGCGGCCACCGCGCGGTCGACCAGCGGCCGCTCGCGCCGCCCCCAGCCCCGGTGCGCCACGTACACCGCCGCGACCGCGCACAGCACGACCGGCAGGTCCCAGTTGTGGAACGCGTAGAGCACCACCGGCGGGCCGAGCGCCCAGATCAGCGCCCGCCACCGGCTCAGCTTGCCCAGCAGCCACCCGGTGGCCAGCCCGAACGGGGCCATCAGCAGGGCGGAGAACAGCAGGAACGCCGCGTCGTCGTGCGCCGGGATCGCGCCCAGCCAGATCATCAGCCCGGTGAGCACCGGGTACTCGACCGCGCCGCCGACCAGCACGCCCTGGCTCGTGATGCCGCCGTCGACGTACGGGAACACGTGCCGGTCGACGTCACGGCCGATCCACAGGTGCTGGATGTCGGAGTAGCAGACGTCGGCCTTGTTGCGCTTCTCGTAGTCCGGCGCGCTGCGGCCCCACTGGTCGAACTCGGGCCCGGTGCAGCGGTCCTTGTTGAGGAAGCCGACGAACATCGTGAGCCCGCACAGGAGGACGACCGCGGCGAGCGCGGCCCGGCCGAACCTCGGCGCCCGCGACCCGGCGCCCGTGCGCTCCGGCACGGACACCACCTCCCGCGCCACGCTCAGCGGCCCAGGTGCTCGCGCAGGAACGCGATGTCCGCGGCCTGGCCCTCGTCCGGCGTCTCGACCAGCACCGGCGACCCGGCCGCGGCGGCCACCGCGACGAGCTGGTCGGGGTCGATCGTGCCGGAGGCGATGTTGGCGTGCCGGTCGCGCGCGGAGCCGAACTCGTCGCGGGAGCTGTTGAGGTGCACCAGGTCGATGCGGCCGGTGATGGCCTTCACCCGGTCCACGATGCCGACCAGGTCCTCGCCGGAGGCGAACGCGTGGCAGGTGTCCAGGCAGAACCCGGCGTCGAACTCGCCGACCGCGTCCCACAGCCTGCCGAGCATGTCGAACGTGCGCGCCATGGCGTTCTCGCCGCCCGCGGTGTTCTCGATCAGGATCGGGACCGCGAAGCCGCCGCTGTCGGCCTGCCGCTGGAACATCTTCCGCCAGTTGGCGATGCCCTCGTTCGGGTCCTCGCCCTTGGTGACGTGCCCGCCGTGCACGATCAGGCCCTTGGCGCCGACCTTCGCCGCCGCCTCGGCGTGCTGGAGCACGATCTTGCGCGACGGGATGCGGATGCGGTTGTTGAGCGAGGCGACGTTGGCCAGGTAGGGCGCGTGGACGAAGACGTCCAGGTCCGAGGCCAGCAACCCGTCGGTCTGCGGGTGCGGCTTCGGGGCCTTCCAGCCCTGTGGGTCGGCCAGGAAGAACTGCACGACGTCGGCGCTGCGTTCGGCGGCGGCGCCGAGCGGGTCGTCGTCGCGGACGTGGGCCCCGATGCGCATGGGTGTGCAGGGTAGTCGGGCGCTGCAACGCATCGGCCACCGCCGCCGATAGGAAATTTGTCATCGCGGGGGATGGTCCGCGTCACTATCAGCACCTACGCTCGTTACTTGCAAGTAGGTAACGCGGAGCGCGGGCGTCACGCCAGGAGGCCAGACATGCGGATCCGGCTCATTCGACTGGTGAGCGCGGCGGCTGTCGTGTTCGCGGTCGGCACGGCCGGCGCCGCCGCGGGCTCCGGGTCGGCCGCGGCCGCCGAACCCGTCGTCGTGGGCAGCTGCGCGACCACCGTGCAGGGCGCGCCGGGCACACCGGTGGCGCTGAGCCCGGCCGCGGTGCTCGACCCGATCGTGCAGCTCATCCGGGCGATCCCGCTGCTCGGGCCGCCGCTGGCGGAGCCGTTCCGCCCGGTGTTCACGGCCCTGCCGCCGATCCCGATCGGCGCCATCCCGACCGGATCCGGCGTGATCACCGGCGGCGAGATCGCGAACAAGGTCAACGCCGAGCTGGTCAAGCTGCCGCTGCTCGGGCCGATCATCGTCACCCTGTCCAACGGCGTGCGGACCGAGCTGACGAAACTGTGCGGCGTCACCGTGCAGGGCGTGAACACCGCCGTCGCGCCCGTCCAGGACGGCTCGCGGGCGCTCGCGGACGCCTCCCAGCAGGCGGTCGAACAGCTCCCGGGGCTGCCGGGCGGCAAGCCGTCGCCCAACCCGCCGCCGCAGACCGGTCAGCCCGGCGGCACGCCCGGCACCTCCCAGCCCGGCGCCACCCCGCCCGCCGGGAATCCGGCCACCAGCCCGGTCGGCGGCGTCGGCGGGCTCGACGTGCCGCTGTACGGCTCCAACCCGTGGGGCGGCAACTTCGGCCGCGTGCCGCTGTTCAGCTACGGCGCCCTGCCGTTCGCCGTGCCCGGCCGGTACGCGCCGTCGCCCGGCGTGCGCTACGGCGGCGGCGTGAGCGGCTACCGGCCCGGTTACGGCGTGCCGGGCGCGGGTGACGACGACGGCGTGCAGACCGCGGGCCGCGCCCAGGCCCTGCCCGGCTCCGGCCGGATGGGCGGCGGCGTGGCGGCCCCCGTGCTGCTGGCCGTGCTGCTGCTGTCGTGCGTGACGGGCGCGCTCGTGCGCACCTGGGTGCTGCGCCGCGCCGTCGCCTGAGCGGCCGCGGCAAAGGCCCTGGTAAACCCGACCTCCACCACCTGTTACCCTTCTCGGGTTGCTGACGCGACGACCCTCCTGCCACGGAACGTCCGTGGCCGCCGAGTCCACAGGAGGTGAGTGGTCTTCATGCGTCATTACGAAGTGATGGTCATCCTCGACCCCAGTCTCGACGAGCGCACGATCGCGCCGTCCCTTGACACGTTCCTCAACGTCATCCGCACCACGGGTGGCAACGTGGAGAAGGTCGAGGTGTGGGGCAAGCGCCGGCTGAGCTTCGAGATCAACAAGAACTCCGAGGGCATCTACGCCGTCCTCGACCTGATCTCGACCCCCGACGCGGTGAAGGAGCTGGACCGCCAGCTGGGTCTGCAGGAGACGGTGCTCCGGACGAAGGTCATCCGGCGCGAGCCCGCCAAGGCCGCGAAGACCGCGGCGCGAATCGCCGCCAAGGCCTAGGAGCCCCCGACACATGGCAGGCGAGACGACGATCACGGTGGTCGGCAACCTGACCGCCGACCCCGAGCTCCGCTTCACCCAGTCCGGCGCCGCGGTGGCGAGCTTCACCGTGGCCTCCACCCCCCGCACGTTCGACCGGGCGAGCGGTGAGTGGAAGGACGGCGAAGCGCTGTTCCTGCGGTGCAACGTGTGGCGGCAGGTCGCGGAGAACGTGGCCGAGTCCCTCACCCGCGGTTCGCGCGTGCTCGTGACCGGGCGGCTGCGCCAGCGTTCCTTCGAGACGAAGGAAGGCGAGAAGCGCACCGTCATCGAGCTTGAGGTCGACGAGATCGGCCCCTCGCTGCGCTACGCGACCGCGAAGGTCAACAAGGTGAGCCGCGGGGACGGCGGCGGCGGCTTCGGCGGCGGCGGTCAGTCCCGCGGTGGCGGCGGCGGCGCACCGGCCGACGACCCGTGGGGCTCCGCGCCCCCGGCCGGCTCCGGTGGCTTCGCCGACGAGCCCCCCTTCTAGACCGGCACCGGTCCACTCCACACTTCACTGCGTAATACCAGGAGTTCACACATGGCCAAGCCGCCTGTGCGCAAGCCCAAGAAGAAGGTCTGCGCGTTCTGCAAGGACCGCAACGCCAACCTGATCGACTACAAGGACACCACCCTGCTCCGGAAGTACATCTCGGACCGGGGCAAGATCCGCGCCCGCCGGGTCACCGGCAACTGCTCCCAGCACCAGCGCGACGTCGCGGTCGCCGTCAAGAACGCCCGCGAGATGGCGCTGCTGCCCTACACCTCGACCGCTCGCTGAGAAAGGGGACGGCATCGTGAAGCTCATCCTCACCGCTGACGTGACCGGCCTCGGCGGCCCCGGCGACATCGTCGAGGTCAAGGACGGCTACGGCCGCAACTACCTGCTGCCCCGCGGCCTGGCGATCCTCGCCAGCAAGGGCGCGGCCAAGCAGGTGGAGGTCATCCGCCGGGCGCAGGAGACCCGCCGGGTCCGCGACCTGGACCACGCCAAGGAGATCAAGGCCACGCTCGAGGGCCTCGGCTCCGTGACGCTGAAGGCCAAGGCCGCGGCCGGCTCGAAGAAGCTGTTCGGCTCCGTCACCTCGTCCGACGTCGTGTCGGCCGTGCGTGCGGCCGGCGGCCCCACGCTGGACAAGCGGGCCGTCGAGATCGCGGGTCACATCAAGACCCTCGGCAAGCACTCGGTGAACGTCCGGCTCCACCCGGAGGTCACCGTGTCGCTCTCGGTCGAGGTCGCGAACGCGCTCTGACGATCACCGGAAGCGCCGTTCGACCAGGTGTTCTGGTCGGGCGGCGCTTTCGCACGTCCGCCTGTGGACAACTCCTGTGACACCTCGTGCGCGACACGCCGTGGCCGCGGTTGCACGCGACACGCCGAAGGTGTGACGAACGACTTTTCCACAAACTTATCCACAGGCTCTGACCTGCGTTAACTTTTGTCTGGGCCTGAGTTGTACCCAGGTTGTCCACAGCTTTCCCCAGCCCTGTGGTCAGCTCGGCCCGGCCATCCCCAAGCTGTCCACCGAGTTGTCCACAGGTGGGTTTGCCTACGCCATCCAGGTGGCTCTAGCGTCGCTGGACCACGGGCGTGGCGTGGCGGACATTGTCGGACCCACGAGGTACAACAAACCCGCACGGCAGCAGATTGGGGTGAGCTCACGGTGGCGCTGGTGGACGACCGGGGCATGGCCGAGCCCGGCTTCGAACGGCAGCCGCCGCAGGACCTCGCCGCCGAGCAGTCGGTGCTCGGCGGGATGCTGCTGAGCAAGGACGCGATCGCCGACGTGGTCGAGGTCCTCGCGCCCAACGACTTCTACCGGCCCGCGCACCAGGCCGTGTACGACTGCATCCTCGACCTGTACGGCCGGGGCGAGCCCGCCGACCCGATCACGGTGTCCGCCGAGCTCGAACGCCGGGGCGAGCTGCTGCGCGTGGGCGGCGCGCCGTACCTGCACACCCTGATCGCGACCGTGCCGACGGCCGCCAACGCCTCCTACTACGCCGAGATCGTGGCGGAGAAGGCCGTGCTGCGGCGGCTGGTCGAGGCGGGCACGCGGATCGTCCAGCTCGGCTACAACGGCGCCGAGGGCGCCGACGTGGACGAGGTCGTGGACCGGGCGCAGGCGGCGATCTACGAGGTCACCGAGCGCCGCACGACCGAGGACTACGTGGTGCTGGAGGAGCTGCTCCAGCCGACCATGGACGAGATCGACGCCATCGCCTCGCGCGGCGGCTCGTCACTGGGCATCCCCACCGGCTTCGCCGACCTGGACGAGCTGACCAACGGCCTGCACCCCGGCCAGATGATCATCGTCGCCGCCCGTCCCGGCGTGGGCAAGTCGACGCTGGGACTGGATTTCGCCAGGTCCTGCTCGGTGAAGCACGGGTTGACCAGCGCGATCTTCTCGCTGGAGATGTCGCGCACCGAGATCGTCATGCGCATGCTGTCGGCCGAGGCGCGGATCCGGCTCGGTGACATGCGCGGTGGGCGCATGAGCGACGACGACTGGACCCGGTTGGCGCGGCGGATGAGCGAGATCAGCGAGGCGCCGTTGTTCGTGGACGACTCGCCGAACCTGACCATGATGGAGATCCGGGCGAAGGCGCGGCGGTTGAAGCAGCGCCACGACCTGCGGCTGGTGGTGGTCGACTACCTCCAGCTGATGTCGTCGGGCAAGCGCAGCGAGTCGCGCCAGCAGGAGGTCTCGGAGTTCTCCCGGAACCTGAAGCTGATCGCCAAGGAGCTCGAGGTGCCGGTGATCGCGATCAGCCAGCTCAACCGAGGCCCGGAGCAGCGGACCGACAAGCGCCCGCAGCTGTCGGACCTGCGCGAGTCCGGCTCGCTGGAGCAGGACGCCGACATGGTGATCCTGATCAACCGCCCGGACGCCTGGGAGCGCGACGACCCGCGTGCCGGCGAGGCGGACCTGATCATCGCCAAGCACCGCGCCGGCCCGACGGCCACCATCACCGTGGCCCACCAGCTGCACTACAGCCGCTTCGCCGACCTCGCCCAGGGCTGACCCGGCCCCTGCGGCGCGTGGGTGGCGCGGTTCAGCGCCTCGTCTCGTACCTGGTCAGGACCGCGCCGCCAGGCATCGCCCGCGTTTCCACCAGGTCCAGGTTCACCCAGTCGTCCAGCGCGGTGAAGAACGGGGTGCCGCCACCGACCAGGACCGGGTGGGTGATCAGCAGGTACTCGTCGATCAGCCCGGCACGCATCGCCGCCGCGGCCAGCGTCGCGCCCCCGATCTCCATCGGGCCGCCCGCCTCGGCCTTCAGCCGGGTGATCTCGGCGACCGCGTCCCCGGTGACCAGGCGGGTGTTCCAGTCGACCCGGTCGAGCGTCGAGGAGAACACCACCTTCGGCGTGTCCCGCCAGTTGCGGGCGTACTCGACCTGCGCCGGGGTCGCGTCGGGCTGCTCGTCGGCGGTCGGCCAGTGGGAGCTCATCGCCTGCCACAGCTTGCGCCCGTACAGCATCAGGTCGATGCCCAGCTCCCGGTCGAGCCAGAACCCGAACAGCTCGTCGTTCGGCGGGCCGCTCCAGCCGATGTCGTCGCCGGGCGCGGCGATGTAGCCGTCCAGGGTCACGTTCATGCCGTAGACCAGTTTCCGCATGGCCAGCCTTCCGTCCGCGGGTGTCCGGCGTGTGGACCAGCGCGGTGACTCGGGCATGCCGCCTGATCTCGACGTCGCGCGGTGCGACCCTACAGCCGTCCGGTCGCACGACCGCCCCGACCGGTGTCGATCGGGGCGGGTCGTGCGGCCGCCTGCCTACGGCCTCACCTCAGGTGGCGGGTGAGGAACCGGGTGGCGTCCTCGCCCTCGAAGTCCGGGACGCCGGTGTGCCCGCCCAGGTTGGCGTGCAGCGTCTTCTCCCGCGAGCCGAAGGCGTCGAACAGGTCCAGCGCCAACTGCCGGTCGTTGCCCTCGTCGTCCCACTGGAGCAGGACCAGCAGCGGAACGGTGACCTGCCGCGCCTCCTCGACCATGGCGCGCGGCACGTAGCTGCCGGCGAACAGCACGGCGGCCGAGATGCGCGGCTCGACCACCGCCAGCCGGATGCCGACGCCGATCAACCCGCCCGAGTACCCGACCGGGCCGCCGACCTCGGGCAGCGCCAGCACGGCGTCGAGGGTGGCCTGCCACTCGGGGACCGCCTGGTCGACCAGCGGGGGCACGAGTCGTTCGACGATCTCGTCGACCGGCTCGCCCGCCTCCAGGGCCCGGCGCAGGTCGGCGCGGGCCTGGTCGGCCGCAGCGGAACGGGGTCGGTCGCCCGCGCCGGGCAGCTCGATGGTGACCGCGGCGAAGCCCTGCGCCGCGGTGTGCCGGGCCCGGGCCGCCACTCGGGGGTACATCCGGCGCAGCCCACCGGGGTGGCCGACCAGGACCAGCGGGGCGGGCGTGGGGGAGGAGGCGGGCGTCCAGAGGATGCCGGGGATCTCGCCGAGGGTGAACTCGCGTTCGAGGACGCCGTCGTCGAGGCGTTGTTCGGTGGTGAATCGCACGGTCGTGCCTTTCGGGAGTGCTCGCGGACGGCGCTCCCGGACGACCTACCGCCCGACCGTGACCCCGGAGGGGAGCACCCATGTCGACATGTGCACGGGTACCACCTCCTCGTTCTCTCGCACGGCCGCCGGAACGCTAGCAGTGCTCGCCGTCGCCCGCCAACGATTTGTGGCGGGCGGCCACGGCGACGGCGCGGTCGTGCAGGGCGACGCGCAGCCAGTGCGGTGCGAGCACCTCGGCGTTGGTGGAGAGCTGCCACAACGCCCACTCGGCGTGCCGCCGGTCCTGGAACGCGACCTCCAACCGCGGCCAGCCGCCCGGGTCGGCGGTTTCGGCGAGGACGGCCACCGCGGTGCCCACCAGGTCCTCCCGCCGGGCCGGCGCCACCCGCACCAGCGCGGTCACCTGGTCGTCACCGGCGCGGAACCGGGTGCTGCGCTCCTGCCACGCCCGGTCGAGGTCGACCCGGTCCGGTCGCTGCGCGGGTTCGTCGAGCTCCTCCGCGGCCAGGATCCGCGACAGCCGGTAGGTGCGGTCCGCGCCGGACCTCGTGGCCAGCAGGTAGCCCTGGTCCCGCACGGTGACCAGGCCGATCGGGTCGACCGTGCGCCAGCGCGGTTCCTGGCCCACCGCCGCGTAGCGGATGCGCAGCTTGTGGCCCGCGAACACCGCGCGCCGGACCTGCGCCGCCACCGGGCCGGGCACCTCGTCGACGACCTGCCGACGCGCGAGCAGGTCGGTCTCGGGGTCGATGAGCAGGCGCTCGGCCACGCCGGCCGCCGTGTCGCGTTGGCTCTCGGGCAGCGCGTCGACCACCTTGAGCACGGCCGAGGCGAGCGCCGAGCCCAGGCCGAACGCCTGCGCGCCGCGCCGTGAACCCGCGACCAGCAGGGCCAGGGCCTCGTCGTGGTTGAGCCCGGTGAGCTCGGTCCGGAAACCGGGCAGCAGCGCGAACCCGCCGTGCCGGCCGCGTTCGGCGTAGACCGGGACGCCGGCCGCGGACAGCGCCTCGACGTCGCGCAGCACGGTGCGCGTGGACACCTCCAGCTCGCGGGCCAGCGCCGTGGCCGACAGCCGGCCGTGCCGGCGCAGCAGGAGGACCAGCGAAACCAACCGGTCGGCACGCACGCGAGCACCCTAGACGTCCGGGGCACGGGAGCGATCAGGAATCGAGAAGCGCAGGTCAGACCGCCGACCTAGGCTCGGCGCATGGACCTCACGATTCACACGAGCTTCCTGCCGCACGACGACCCGGAAGCGTCCTTGACCTTCTACCGCGACGTCCTCGGCTTCGAGGTCCGCAGCGACGTCGGGCAGGGTCGGATGCGCTGGATCACGGTCGGTCCCGCCGGCCAACCGGACACGTCGATCCTCCTGGCCCCGCCCGCCGCCGACCCCAACGTCACCGAGGACGAGCGCCGCACCATCACCGAGATGATGGCCAAGGGCACCTACGGCTGGATCCTGCTGGCCACGCGCGACCTCGACGGCACGTTCGCGAAGGTGCGCGAGGCCGACGGCGAGGTGGTGCAGGAGCCGACCGTGCAGCCGTACGGCATCCGCGACTGCGCGTTCCGCGACCCGGCGGGCAACCTGGTCCGCATCCAGGAAGTCGGCTGACCGGGTGTGCCACCCCGGGTGGGCCCGCGCACGCGCCGCCGCGCGCCGGTTGGAGGACCTGAAGCGGTTGCGCCGGGTGCGTGACCGGATCGACCGCGAGCACGCGCGGCCGCTGGACGTGGTGGCGCTGGCCCGGGCCGCGAACGTGCCCGCCGGCAGCCTGAGCCGCGAGTTCCGCGCCGCCTACGGCAAGTCGCCGTACGAGTACCTGCTCGCGCGGCGAGCCGAGCGGTCGAAGGCGGCCGCCGCGCTCCGGGCCGCCGTCCCCGGCGGTTGTGGATCATTCCCGCACCGCAGAACTGCGCTTACGATCGAACGATGCCACCCGACGCGGCGCGGCGCAGCGACCGTTCGAGGCGGGCGATCCTCGTGGCCGCGCTGGAGCTGCTCGAGTCGCTCGGCTACTCCCGGTTGACCATCGAGGCGGTCGCCGCCCGGGCCGGGGTCGGCAAGCAGACGATCTACCGCTGGTGGCCGTCGAAGGGGCCGTTGCTGTTCGACGCGTTCGTCGAGTTCGGGCCGGTCGGGCCGGACGCGCTGCCCAGCGGTGTGCTGGCGGTCGACCTCAAGCGCGAGCTGCGGACCGCGGCCGAGGAGTTGGCCGAACGGCGGTTCGACCAGGTGTGCCGGGTGCTGGTGCACGAGGAGCGCACGGACCTGGTGACGTTGCTGCTGATGCCGCGCCGGATGGCGCTGGAGGACCGATTACGCGCGGCCCAACGGGTGGGTGAGGTGCGGGCCGACGTCGACGTGACGGCGGCCGTGGAGTTGTTGCTGGGCCCCGTGTACCAGCGGTGGTTCCTGCGCACGGCGCCGTTGACCGGCGAGTTCGCCGACGCGGTCGTCGATCTCGTGCTCCGCGCGCTGGCCGCGTGACCATGATCGGTACTGTCCGTCGATCATGGGGTACGCCGTGGTCGACGTGGAGACGACCGGGTTCGCCGCGCGCGGTTCGGACCGGGTGGTCGAGGTGGCCGTCGTCGGGTTGGACGACGCGGGCCGGGTGACCGACGAGTGGTGCACCCTGCTGAACCCCGGGCGCGACCTCGGGCCGCAGCACGTGCACCGCATCCGCGCGGCCGACGTGTGGCACGCGCCGACGTTCGCGCGGGCCGCGGGCGCGTTGGCGGCGCGCCTCGCCGGGCGGGTGGTCGTCGCGCACAACCTGTCCTTCGACGCCCGGTTCCTGACCGCCGAGTTCGCCCGCGCCGGGGTGGACCTGCCCGTGACGGGCCTGTGCACGATGCGCCTGGCCGACCGGTACCTGCCGAACCGGGCCGGGCGGTCGTTGGCGGCGTGCTGCGAGGCCGCGGGGGTGGTGCTCGACTCGGCGCACTCCGCGTTGCACGACGCCCGCGCCACGGCCCGGCTGTTCGCCCACTACCTGCGGTTCGGCGTGCCGCAGGCCGAGCCCGTGCCGAGCCTGCCGCTGCCCGACGACGTGGTCGAGGTGCGGCGCGGGGTGGCCGCGCCGGTGTCGCGCCGGCCGGAGCTGGTGGCGTTGGTGCGCGGTGACCGGGTGGTGTTCACCGGGCAGATGCACGCGCCGCGCGAGGAGTGGGTCGACCGGGCGGCGTCGGCTGGGCTGGTCAGCCAGGGTCACGTGACCAGGGCGACGCGGGTGGTCGTGGCCGCGGACCCGTTCACGCTGTCGACCAAGGCACAGCGGGCGCGAGCGTACCGGGTGCCGATCGTGTCCGAGGAGGACTTCGCCGGGATGCTGGACCGGCTGGGCGTTACACCTCCGGCCAAAGATCACCGGACCGGGTGGCCTCGGGGCTATTGAAAGCCCGCTGCCCGCGGGGGAGGCTCTTCACGGACAGGCCCTGCCTCAGCGGAAGGCACGAGTCCTATGAGTACCGTGGAGACAACGGCTTCCCGTGCGGTGTGGGACGAGTTCGTCTCGGACCTCCCGGTCGGGGTACTGCTGCAGGACGAGCACGGCGTGGTGCTCGCCGCGAACCCCATGGCGTCCTCGCTGCTCGGTGACGCCCGCGCCCGTGACGACTCCGGCGCGCCCCTGCCGACCTGTGCCGAGCTCGCCGCGCAGGTGCTGCGCACCGGGTCGCCGCTGACGATCCCGATGGTGCTGCCGCACGCGCAGGTCTGGGCCGAGTACTACCCGATCGTGGTGCGCGGGCAGGTGCTGGTGCTGCTGCGGCCGGTGCAGGCGGACGTGCCGCACAGCGCCGGGCTGCTCGACGCGCTGACCGGGCTGCCCGGCCGGGCGCTGCTGCTCGACCGGCTGGACCAGGCGTTGATCCGGGCCCGCACCCAGGGCACGTTGGCGAGCCTGGTGCTGGCCGACGTGCACCGCATGGCGGCGGTGAACGCGGCGCACGGCTTCAAGCGCGGCGACGAGCTGCTCACCGTGCTGGCGAAACGGTTGCGGCAGGGCCTGCGCGCCGACTACACGGTGGCCCGGTACGGCGGCGACTCGTTCGCCGTGGTCGCCGAGCACCCGAACGGCAGCGGCGAGGAGGTCGCGGCCCGGGTGCGCGAGCTGGCCGGGCGTGCGGTGCGGCTCGGTGGCGAACGGGTGCGGACCGGGGTGCGGGTGTGCTGGGTGACCAGCGACGGCGAAGCGCCGGTGCACTCGGTGATCGCGCACGTCGAGGAACTCCTGCGCCACTGACCCGTGAACGCGGGCCGGGCCCCTGGCACGTGAGGTGCCAGGGGCCCGGTCGCGGGGAGGTGGATCAGATGCGCGGCAGCACGGTCGTGTCCTCCAGGGCGTTGAACACGCTGCGCGCGTCCATCGCCGCCAGGGCCGGGGCCTGCGTCTCGGTGAACCGCGTCGGGCCGACGCCACCCTGCACCGGGTTGACGTTCATGCCGCTCAGCGCCATCGGCGGCACCAGCGGGGACTCGCTGCGCGGCTGGGCCACGCCCGGCACCGGCAGCACGAACGGCAGGCCGGCCGGAGCCGCGACGGGCAGCGACGACACCGTGCGGCCGCCGCCGGTCAGGCTGTGCAGCGGCAGGTCGTCCACCGCCGGGATGCCCTGCGTCTGCACCAGGTCGCCGACCAGCGGCAGGGTGCCGCCGAACGAGCGCTCTTCGGAGTCCGACCGCACCGACCGGGTCAGCGAGGACACGGCGGGCGCCGAGCGGAACGCGGCCCGCGCGACTTCGCCGACCTGCTCGATGCCGGCCAACCGCGGCAGCTGCTGGGTCGGCAGCTCGGCCTGGGTCAGCGCGCCGACCGGGCCGGTGACCGAGGGCGGCAGCTCCGCCTGGGACAACGCGCCGATCGGGGCCGACGGCGAGGGCAGCTCGGCCTGCGACAGCGCGCCGATCGGGGCCGTGGGCGACGGCAGCTCCGCCTGGGTCAGCGCGGCCACCGGGCCACCGGCGGACGGCTTCACGGCCTTGACCGCGTCCGCGTCGGGCCGCGGGACCGCACGGCTCAGCAGCGCGCCGCCCGGCAGCTGGGCCTGGCGCAGGCCCGCGATCGGCAGGCCGCGCAGCTCGTCCAGGCCGGGCGTGCCCAGCGGCACGGTGTACTGCGGCAGGCGGTTCACCAGGCCCAGGTCCGGCAGCTCGGTGACCTGCAACAGGCGGTCGACGCCGGCCGGGAGCTGGATGCCCCGGTTCGCCTCGGGCGCGCGGGTGTCGTCGCCCTTGTCGTCACCGGTGCGCACGTCGTTGCGGTCCTGCGCGTTCGCGGTGGCGGTGCCGACCACGTCCACCGGGATGCCGAACAGGCGGGCGAACGCCTCGGTCGGCACCTCCAGGTCGTGGGAGGTGACCGGGCCGCGGCCCTCGGTGGTGGTGACACCACCGGACTGGCTGCTCGACCGGCTCGCGGTCGCGGCGTCCGCGAGGCCGCCGACGGTCACCGCGTCACCGTGCACCGACGGCGTGACGCCGGCGGGCGCGGTGAACAGGTTGCCCGACCACGCGCTGTCCTCGGCGGAGGTCAGGTGCTCGCCGCCGGCGATCAGACCGGTCCGGTTGTCCGTCTGCGACTCGCCGTTGCCGGCCGCGGTGAGGGTGTCGCCGAACACCTGCAACGGGACCGCGGGCTGCGCGCCGATGCCGTTGCCGGAGAACGAGCCGTCGTCGCCGGAGGTCTGCACGTCGCCGCCGGAGTGCGAGCCGAACTGGTTGCGGCTCTCCGACTCGACGTTGCTGCCCGCGCCGACCGCGCTGCCGAACACCTGCGGCGAGGACGCCTCGGGCAGCGAGAGCACGTTGCCCGACAGCGAGCCCTCGTCGCCGGTGGTGATGGCGGTGCCGCCGGAGCGGGAGTCGAGCTTGCTGTCGGTGTCGGACGAGCCGTTGCCGACGGCGACGGCGGAGTCGCCGAAGACCTGGGCCGGGTTGGAGGTGGGCACGTGCACGATGTTGCCGGAGACCGAACCGTGCTTGCCGTTGGCCTTGGGCGGGTTGCCGAGGTCGATCTCGGTGTCGCTGTCGGTCTTCGACGTCGGGTTGGCGACCGCGCCGGCCGCGTTGCCGAACACCTGGCCGCCCAGGGCGGTCGGGGTGGAGATCACGTTGCTGGACACGGTGCCGTTGTCGTCCACGCTGGTCGCCACCCGGCCCGAGCGCACGTTCTTGTTCTCGGTGGCCCGGCCGGTGGGCGTGCCCGCCGCGCCGACGCCGTTGCCGAACGCCTCCGCGGGCAGGCCGACCGGCACCTGGCCGATGTTGCCGGAGCCGACCGCGTCGTTGCCGGTCGTGCCGTTGTAGCCGCCCGAGTCGACGGTGACGTCGTTGCGGCACTCGGCTTCGGCGATGCCGCCGCCGGTGAGGCCGTTGCCGCACAGGTCGGCCGCGCCGGCGGGCGGGAGGTTCGCCGCGTTGGCCGACAGCACGGACCGGTCGCCGTTGGTGTAGGTGTCGCCGCCCGCGACCGCGTCGGCCGTGTTCGCGTGCCGGGCCGCGGTGGTGCCGATGCCGGACAGCGAGTTGCCCGCGCCGGAGACCGGCAGGGCGAGCGGGGCGTCGCCGAAGTTGCCGGACAGCACCGAGTCCTGGCCGGAGGTGTAGCTGTTGCCGCCCGCTTCGGCGTCGTGCGCCATCGCGTTGGTGACGCGGGCGTTGCCGCCGCCGGCCAGCGCGTTGTCGCCCGCGGCGACGGGGCCCGCGAACGCGGGCTGGACCACGTTGCCCGCGAGGGTGGCGCCGTTGCCGGAGGTGGAGGACCACATCGGCAGGTCGGTCCGGTCACGGTTGGTGGTGCCCGCGTCGGACGACGCCCGGTTCTCGGTGACGGCCTCGGCGTTGCCCACCGCGCCGACGCCGTTGCCGGTGACCGCGACGATCGGGGCGACCGGCACGCCGAGCACGTTGCCGCCCGCGGTGCTGCGGTCGCCGGTGGTGCTCAGCGAGCCGGTGGCCTGCGCGTCGCTGGACGACGTGGCCTCGGTGTAGGAGTTGCCGCCCGCGGCGACCGCGTTGTTGGTCACCTGCGCGGGCAGCGCGCCCTGGACGGCGGCGATGTTGCCCGACAGCGAGCCGTCCTGGCCCGAGGTCTTGATGTCGTCGCCGGCGACCGCCTGCTGGTAGGAGGTGGCCCGGGACTCGGCGTTGGCCAATGCGGCGACGGCGTTGCCGTTGACCTGGGGCGCGACCGCCGCGGCGGCGTGCGCCACGTTGCCCGCCAGGGGGGCGTAGGAGCCGTCGGTCCGGATCTTGTCGGCGCTGGTGGCCGACTGCACGCAGATGCCTTCGGTGTAGGCGTTGCCGCCGGCGGCGATGGCGTTGCCGCAGGCGCTCACCGGCACGACCAGGTCCGCGTCGGCGGTGTTGCCGCGGGTCAGGCCCGAGGAGTCGACGCCGGTCAACCGCTCGTGCGCGGTGCGCACCAGCGGGTTGGCCTGCACGTCGAGGTCGCGCACGGGCCCGCTGCTCAGGCTCGGGGTGCCGATCTCCTGGTGCACGGAGGGCAGGTCGTGGTTGCCCACCGGGGTGCCCAGGTTGTTGTGGTCGACGTCGACCGGGACGCGGACCTTCGCGTCGAGCGCGTTCGGTTTCGCGTCGGGGTTGACGTTCTCCTGGGCTGAAGCGATGCCCGTGCCGAGCATCAGCAAACCACCCGTGACAAGTGCGGTCTTCAGACCGCGCTTGGCCCAGGTTTGCATGGGTTCTCCTTCTTCAATGTCCCTTGCGGGAGGTGAGGGGTGGTCGGACGCTGGAGCGCGTCGGAGACGACGACCACCCGGGTCATCTGGAGGGGGAGCGCGGCATCTCGACCGGTGTGGGAGCGCACGCGAAGCGGCGCGACGGTCGATTACCGGGCCGGCTCGACGATGAGCCGCCTCGGACCGCGCGCTGTGGTCAGTCGGGGGTGATGCCGGGCTGCTTGCCCGGCATCACGACGTTCCGCTCGGTGGCGGGGAACAGAGCCCGGGCCACCGCGGCGTCGATGTGGTCGGCGGAGACGACCGTGAACTGGCCGCTGCCGCCGTTGGCGGAACCGGAGCCGTCGCCACCGCAGGAGCAGTGGGCCGGCGCGCCGAGCGGCGCGAACGGCATCGACGGCGGTCCGGACGGGTCTCCCGGCAGGGAGGGCACCGCGTCGCCGGGCATCGTCACGACCTGGGGTCGCGGCGCGTCGAACCACGTCCGGCTGAGCTTGCCGAACACCCCGTGCACCACCGGGGTGCCGGCGGTGACCGGCACGGCGGCGGCGGCCGGGGTGGTCTCGGCGACGCCCTGCGCCACCGCACCGCCGACGACGTCGACGGCGGGCTCCAGCTCGGACGCGCGGGGCTGGAACCAGCCGCGCACGCCTCCGACGGCGTCGCGGATGTCCTCCGCGACCTGCCGCAGGCGCGGCGGGCTCGGCTCGGGCACCCGCGGGGTGCGCAGCGCCGTGTCGAGCTCTTGGACCGCCCGGCCCACCTCGCTCGCGCGGACCGGGGCCAACGCGGCCTCGACCCGGCTCTGCGCCCCGCTGGGCGACAACGACTCCTGCGCGACCTCGGCGACCTCGTCGACCGGGATCTGCGCGGACGCGGGCGCGGCCGACAGCACCCAGGCCGCGGCGGTGCCGGCCAGCGCGCCGCCGGCGACCAGCAGGGCGCGGGAGAGCAGCCGCCGAACGCGGCTCGCCCCCGTCCCCACTCGCTGGTCACCGCACGACATCGCTGGAACCTCCGCCGAAAGCACCTGGGATTCGCCGGCGAGGTGATCTGGGTGATCAAGCCGACGACGAGAGAGTGCCAGCCGCGAGGTGCCCGGCGCACTCCATCCACACCTGGTTCGCCGGATCGTGTGACGAACACTCTGTGTTTTCACCAGTGACGTTCAGTGATCAGACGCGCTTGAGCACCCGGGCCGCGCCGGCGGCGGCCGTGGACGCCAGGATCCAGCCGACCGCGATGAGCGTGCTGGAAATCCACTGCGAGGCACCGCTGAACTTCCACTTGCCGTCCTGGCCGAGGTCCACGATCGGGATCAGCAGGTCCATCGACAGCAGCCACGCGTTCCACGACGGCGACTCGTCGTCGTTGAGCTTGGGCATCTCGTGGCCCAGGAACCAGCCCGAGCCGAACAGCCAGAACGCGGCCAGCCAGGCGATCGCGAGCCACGGCCGGTAGCCGTAGCCGACCGTCCAGCGCTGGAGGAACCCCCAGACCCGGCCCGCGACGCCGAGCTCGGAGTAGCGCCGGTGCTGCTTCTCCAACTGCACGAGCTGCGCCAGCTCCTCCTCGCCGCCGTCGCGGTACACCGCGGCCAACTGCTCGTACGGCCCCGGCGCGAAGTCCGGCTGCACCTCGCGCAGCCAGCGCAGCCGGGTGCGCACGTCGACGTGCGGGGTGGAGGAGATCGAGCGGAACGTGAAGTCCTCCACGTCCACGCCGCCGGTCGCGGCCCACAGGCCCGGCCCGTCCAGCACGGTCGTCGCGCTCACCCGCGTCAGCACGACCCGGCCGACCGGGATCCGGTCCTCCGAGAGCCGCAGCACGAGCTGGCTCACCGTGAGGCCGTAGGCGTTCAGCGCGATGTCGCTGCCCGGACCGCCCAGCCGCGCACCCGCGAACGTGGCCATCTTGCCGACCTCGGCCAGCCGCAGCCGCACGCCGCCCGACGCGGTGAAGCCGTGGCTGCACAGGAAGTCCTTGCCGACGGTCGCCACGCGGGCGTCCAGCGACGGCTTCACCGTGCCGTCGGGGCGGCGGCGCGGCTGGAGCAAGGACGCGCCGGAGCAGTCGAGGGTGGAGCCGATCTCGGCGTTCTGCAGGCGCAGCGAGCCCAGGGCGCGCAGGTCGCGGAGGAACAGCGTGCCGCCGACGCGGAGCCGGTCGGCGAACAGCACATCGATGCCGGGACCGTGCAGCCGCACGCCGGAGAGCGACGCGCTGCCCCGCACGTGCGCGTCAACGAGCCGCACCTGGCCGTAGGCGCGCAGCGCCCCGTCGCGTTCGCCGTCGCCGCCGTTGACCGCGCCGCGCGCTTCGAGGTCGCCGCGCACCTGGATGCCGTCCGCGTGCAGCGCCACGGGGATGCGCTGGACGACCTCGCCGGTGTCGTCGGCAGGCTCCTCGACCGAGTCCCGGCGGCCGATCACCGCGCCGGACAGCCGCAGGTAGCCGCCGACCTCGGCGTTGGGCAGGCGGACCGTGCCGGAGGAGGTGAAGCCGTCGTCCAGCTCGACGTTGCCCTCAACCCTCATGCGGTCGGCGACGAGCGCGGCGGCCTCGTCGGCGGTGCCGCGCGGGATCACCAGGACCGGGCGGTCGACCACGCTGGCGTGCAGGCGCGCCCCGGAGAACACGACGCTGCCGCCGACCCGCGCGCCGTCGAGCAGGATGCGGCCCTCGGCGGTGAACCGGCCGCCCTCGGCGTCGCAGAACAACGTGCCCGCGATGGTGACGCCGGTGGCGTCGAGGGCGTTCTGGCCCGCGTTGAGCAGACGCGCGCCGCCCAGGTGCACGTTGCCGCCGACGTTCGCGCCGCGCAGCCGCACCTCGCCGCCCGCGCGCACCGCGATGGCCTGCAACGAGCCGGACAGGCGGATGCGGGCGGCGAGCAGGGCGTGGTCACCACCCCGGCTGCGCAGCACGGCCCCGGCCAGCCGGAACGTGCCGTCGACCGAGGCGTCGGTCAGGTCGACCACGCCGTCGCTGGTGAAGCCCGCCTCCAGCACCAGGTCGCTGCCCACGCGCAGGTTGCGGCCCCACAGCCCGGGCACCTTGCAGCCACGCATCCGCAGGCCGACCAGGCGGGCCATGCGCAGGTCCGGCGGCCGTTCGAAGGTGCAGTCCAGGAAGTCGACCACGTGGTCGACCCGCGCGCCTTCGAGCGCGAACGAGCCGACGACGTTCGCGCCGACCAGCCGCAGCGAGCCGGTCCGCCCGCCCGAGGTGAGCAGCTCCGACAGCACCTCGCCGCGGACCGTGCGCTCCCGTTGGGGCTTCTTCGGGTCGAACCGCAGCGGGCGTCCGGCGGCGAACGCGGCGCGGACGGCGTCCTCGACGGTCTGCTCGGCAGTCACGCCCGCGATCCGATCACCCGCCGGTCCCGTCGCGCGGGCGTTTGACCGAATCCGAAACGTGGGGTCCGCCATGCCGCCGGCGGTGCCCGACCGACCCGCCGGCGGGCCCGCGGCCGACTAGCGTGGTGCGCGTGACGGGGACGGAACGGAAGATCACCGACAACGTGCCGGCGCTGCTGCGCGTGTCCGCGGCGCTGAGCTGGCGGTTCGTCGCCGTGGTGGCGGCCCTCTACGTGGTGTTCCACGTGGTGGGGTTCCTGGCCACCATCGTCATCCCCGTGGGGGTGGCGCTGCTGCTGGCCGCGCTGCTGTCGCCCGCGGTGTCGCAGCTGGCCCGGGCGGGCATCCCGCGCGGGCTGTCCACGGGCGTGGTCCTGGTCGGGGGCATCGCGCTGGTCGGCGGCGTGCTGACGTTCGTGATCAACGAGTTCTCCAAGGGCCTGCCGCAGCTCCAGGTGCAGGTGGGCAAGAGCCTCGAGCAGATCCGCGACTGGCTGCGCGACGGGCCGCTGCACCTCAGCGACGTCCAGCTCCAGGAGTACCTGGACGAGATGGTGAAGACCATCCAGGACAACCAGGCCGACATCACCTCGGGCGCGCTGACCACCGCGGCGACCCTGGGCGAGATCCTGACCGGTCTCATCCTGGCGCTGTTCACGCTCATCTTCTTCCTGCACGACGGCGACGGGATCTGGCGGTTCCTGGTCCGGATCGTGCCGCGCGACGTGCGCGACCGGGCCGACGTGGCGGGGCGGCGCGGTTTCGCCTCGCTGGTGTCCTACGTGCGGGCGACCGCCCTGGTGGCCGTGGTGGACGCGGTCGGCGTGGGCATCGGCCTGTGGATCGTGGACGTGCCGCTGGTGGTGCCGCTGTCGGCGCTGGTGTTCCTCGGCGCGTTCATCCCGATCGTGGGCGCGGTGATCACCGGCGCGGTCGCGGTGCTGGTGGCGCTGGTGGCGGTGAGCCCGGTGGCGGCCCTGGTCGTCCTGGCCATCCTGATCGGCGTGATGCAGCTGGAGAGCCACGTGCTCCAGCCGCTGCTGCTGGGCCGCGCGGTGAAGCTGCACCCGCTGGCCGTGGTGCTGGCGATCACCACCGGTCTGGTGGTGAGCGGCATCGCCGGCGCGCTGCTGGCCGTGCCGCTGCTCGCGGTGCTGAACTCGGGGATCAGGTCGTTGCTGTCGGAGTCGGACCGCGACGTCGCGCCGCGCCAGGTCGACGTGCTCGAACCCCAGGAGAGCGGACCCGTGGACACCGGCGGGGACCGGGTGCAGGACATCGACGACACCGAAGGGCCGACCGCCGAGCACAGCGGCAGGAAGTAGCGGTCAGGCCATCTCGACCAGGTTGCGGCCGTAGCCCTTGGCCGCGAGCAGGGCGGCGTCGGCGGCCACCAGCAGGTCCGGCAGCTCGTAGCCGAACCGCTGGGTGGTCGCCACGCCGATGCTCACGGTCAGGCCGGTGAGCAGGTGCTCGCGGCCGTCCGTGCCGACGGTGGGCACGGCGAGTTCGGCGACGGCGTGCCGCACGCGTTGCGCCACGTTGCGGGCGACGGCCGGTTCGGCGTCGGGCAGCAGCACCACGAACTCCTCGCCGCCGAAGCGGCCGACCAGGTCGCCGCGCCGGACCGTGCCGCTGAGCAGCAGCGCGACCGCGCTGAGCGCCGAGTCGCCCGCCAGGTGGCCGACCTCGTCGTTGACCCGCTTGAAGTGGTCCAGGTCGAGCAGCATCACGGCCATGGGCCGGTCGCGCGCCCGTGCCTTGGCCAGCTCGTAGCGGGCGCGGCTGTCCCAGTGCACGGCGTTGGCCAGGCCGGTCTTGGCGTCGCGCTGGGCCGAACGCCGCCACTGCGGCAGCTGCGCGGCCCGTTCCAGCAGGGCCAGGGGCGGTCCGGCCATCAGCGCGTGCACGGGGGTGGTCGCGGCGACGAAGCCCATCAGGCCGCCGATGCTCACCGCGACGATGCCCAGCACCACGTCGATCGGCTCGCCGATGACGTCCTCGCCCTTGGCCCGCGGGCTGCGCAGCTTCAGACCCAGCGCGATCAGGCCGGCCCGCAGCACCAGCAGCACGGTCGCGCCGAGCACCATGACGCCCAGGTCGGTGTTCGGCTCGGCCCAGCCGATGGCGCACCGGGTGGTGAACACGGCCAGCGTGGTCGCGGCCAGGGTGAACACCCAGCGGTGCGACTCCGGGCGCTGGGTCAGCACGCCGTGCAGCGCGGGGCCGAACAGCAGCAGCACGAGCAGGTTGCACGGCAGGGCGACCAGGCCCGCGGTGAGGTAGCACAGGTGGGCGGCCCACGGGTTGCGGGCGGCCTCACCGACCCGGTGGCTGTGGATCGAGCTGCCGATGATCACCGCGCCCGCGGTGCCCGCGATGGCCGCGAACCGGCCGATCTGACCCGGGGTGGGCTGCGGCGACGTCACGATGGCGTACACGACGACCGCCAGCGCCAGCGCGTCCACGAGCAGCCAGTAGGCCAGCGCGGAGCGCTTGAGCGTCCACAATGGCCAGTGGCGCACGCCAGGCCCTCCCTCGCCACAGCGGTCCACGGGCGTGATCTTCACCTGCGGAGGAAATCAGACTCCACGAGATCACGCTCGGTGACTCCCGTCAGCCTTCCACAGGTGTCGGTATCGGAACAGACGGCCACCTGGGGGTTAGCTGGGCCACTCCGACACGGCAAGATTGGGGGCGAAGGGAGCACACCGTGCACACGAAGCCACCCGACCAGGGGACAACCGCCCTGGAGGACCCCGTCGCGCACCTCTGGCGGGGAACGGTAGCGCTACGCATCGTGACGTTCCTGTTCGCTCTCGGCAACGCGATCGACCAGCACGACGAGTACGAGCGCCCGTGGCTGGCGTGGGCGACGGTCGCGGCGATGGCCCTGTGGTCGGTGTTCACCGTGCAGGCCTACAGCCGGGAGCACGGCCGCCGCCCGTGGGTCGTGGTGGCCGACGTGGCGATCACCTGCGGCCTGATGTCGCTCTCGCCGCTGATCATGACCGACGCCCAGTTCCTGTTCAACGTCCCGCTGATCACCACGATCTGGGCGGCGTGCCCGCCGGTGGCGGCGGGCGCGCTCGGCGGTCAGGTCGCGGGCGCGCTGTCGGGGTTCGTGGTCGGGTTGAGCACCTACCTCAACCGGGGCGCGCTCAGCGTCGACCTGGTGCGCGACGTGGTCCTGCTGGCCGGCGCCGGGTTCGTGGTGGGCATGGCGTCGTCCACGGCGCGCCGCTCGGCGGTGCGGCTGGCGCAGGCGTTGCGGACCGAGGCGGCCACGGCCGAGCGCGAGCGGCTGGCGCGGTCCATCCACGACGGCGTGCTCCAGGTGCTGGCCCGCGTGCGCAAGCGCGGCACGGAGCTCGGCGGCGAGGCGGCGGAGCTGGCGGAGCTGGCCGGTGAGCAGGAGGTCGCGTTGCGGTCGCTGGTGGCGGCCGCGCCGACGGAGTCCACCGTGGACGGTGACGCGGACCTGCGGCCGGCGCTGCAACTGCTGGCCACGTCCCGGTTCCAGGTGTCCACGCCGGCCACTCAGGTGATGCTGCCGGCCGGCACGGCGTTCGAGCTGACCGCCGTGGTGCGCGAGGCGCTGTCCAACGTGGACAAGCACGCGGGCCCGGACGCGCGGGCGTGGGTGCTGCTGGAGGACCTCGGCGACGAGGTCGTGATCAGCGTGCGCGACGACGGCCCCGGCATCCCCGAGGGCCGGTTGGCCTCCGCCGAGGCGGAGGGGCGGATGGGCGTCGCCCAGTCGATCCGGGGCCGGGTCGAGGCCCTGCGTGGCACCCTTGAGCTGCAGACGGGGCCGGGGGAGGGCACCGAATGGGAGGTGCGGGTCTACAGATGAGCGTGTCCGTGATGGTGGTGGACGACCACCCGCTGTGGCGCGACGGCGTCGCGCGCGACCTGTCCGAGCGCGGCTTCGAGGTGGTCGCGACGGCCGGTGACGCCGCGTCGGCGGTGCGGATCGCCCGCGCGGTGCGGCCCGACGTGGTGCTGATGGACCTCAACCTCGGCGAGACGACGGGGGTCGAGGCGACGACGATGATCACCGGCTCGCTGGAGGGCACCAGGGTGCTGGTGCTGTCCGCGAGCGGCGAGCACAGCGACGTGCTGGAGGCGGTGAAGGCGGGCGCCTCGGGCTACCTGGTCAAGTCGGCGTCGGCCGAGGAGCTGGTGGAGGCGGTGAACCGGACCGCGGCGGGCGACGCGGTGTTCACTGCGGGCCTGGCGGGCCTGGTGCTGGGCGAGTACCGGCGGATGGCCGCCACGCCGGACGACGACAAGCCGCAGCTCACCGAGCGGGAGACCGAGGTGCTGCGGCTGGTGGCCAAGGGGCTGACCGCGCGGCAGATCGCGAACCGGCTGGTCATCTCGCACCGCACGGTGGAGAACCACGTGCAGTCCACCCTGCGCAAGCTGCAACTGCACAACCGCGTCGAGCTGGCGCGGTACGCGATCGAGCACGGGCTCGACGTCGAACCGGAGGGCTGAGTTATGACCGACCCGAGGGACTTCCGGGTGTCCGACGCCGAACGCGAGCACGTCGTCGGCCTGTTGCAGAAGGCGATCGGCCGCGGGCTGATCACGCTGGACGAGTTCACCGAGCGCACCGACACCGCGCTGGCCGCCCGCACCCGCGGCGAGCTCAACGCGGTGCTGCTGGACCTGCCGGGCATGGTGCACAACGAGCAGGTGCTCGCCCTGCCCGCGGACCGGCAGGAGCTCAAGGCCACCATGTCCACGGTCAACCGCAAGGGCAACTGGTCGGTGCCGCGGCAGCTCGTCGTGCGCAGCCGGATGGGGTCGACGGACCTGGACTTCCGCGAGGCGTCCATCCCGCACGCGGTGGTGGACATCGAGCTGGACGTGACCGCCGGGTCGGTGAAGCTGGTGCTGCCGGAGGGGGCGACGGTCAACGCCGACGGCGTCGAGCTGGCCGCGAGCAACCTCAAGGACAAGGTGGGCTCGGGCGTGAACGGCCGGCCGCACTTCGTGGTGCACGGGCACGTGCGCGCGGGCAACGTGGAGATCAAGAAGAAGACCCGCTGGTTCCGGCACGCGTGACGCCGTCGTGCGCACCGGCCCGCGCCCGGTGAGGATCGAGGCGTGCACTGCCTCGTCACCGGCGCGACCGGCTACCTCGGCGGACGGCTCGTGCCCCGGCTGCTCGCCGCGGGCCACCGGGTCCGGTGCCTCGTGCGCGACCCGCGCAAGCTGCGGGACGTGCCGTGGGCCGGGCGGGTGGAGGTCGTGCGCGGCGACGTGCTCGACCCGGCTTCGCTGGTCGCGGCGATGCGCGAGGTCGACGTGGTGCACTACCTCGTCCACTCGTTGAGCGACCCCGGCTTCGCCGACGCGGACCGGCGCGCGGCGGAGAACACCGCCCGGGCGGCGGCGGGCGCGGGCGTGCGGCGGATCGTCTACCTGGGCGGGCTGCACCCGCCGGGGGTGGCGCTGTCACCGCACCTGGCCTCGCGCGCGGAGGTCGGGGACGTGTTCCTGCGCGGCCCGGTGCCCGCGGTGGTGCTCCAGGCGGCGGTGGTCATCGGGTCCGGGTCGGCGAGCTTCGAGATGCTGCGCTACCTCACCGAGCGGCTGCCGGTCATGGTGACGCCGCGCTGGGTGCGCAACCGGGTCCAGCCGATCGCGGTGCGGGACGTGCTGCGGTACCTGGTCGACGTCGTGGGGCTGCCGGCGGAGGTGAACCGGTCGTTCGACATCGGCGGCCCGGACGTGCTCACCTACCTGGAGATGATGCTGCGCTACGCGCGGGTGGCCGGGCTGCGGCGCCGGCGCGTCCTGCCGGTGCCCGTGCTCACGCCGCGCCTGTCCGCGCACTGGGTCAACCTGGTCACGCCGGTGCCGCGCTCGATCGCGTCGCCGTTGATCGAGTCGCTGGTGCACGAGGTGGTGTGCCGGGAGCACGACATCGAGACCCTCCTGCCGGGGGAGAACCTCGGTTACGACCGCGCGGTGGCCCTGGCGCTGGCGAGGGTGCGTGACGCGGACGTGGAGACCCGCTGGTCGGGCGCGTCGGTGCCGGGCGCGCCCGCCGACCCGTTGCCCACCGACCCCGACTGGTCCGGCGGCTCCTCGTACGTCGACGTGCGGGAACGGCGGACCGCCGCGTCACCGGACCGGCTGTGGCAGGTCGTGGAGGGCATCGGCGGCGAGCACGGCTGGTACTCGTTCCCGCTCGCCTGGGCGGTGCGCGGGTGGCTGGACCGGCTGGTCGGCGGGGTGGGCCTGCGGCGCGGGCGGCGTGACCCGAGGCGGTTGCACGTGGGCGAAGCGCTGGACTTCTGGCGGGTCGAGGAGCTCGACCGGGGCCGGCTGCTGCGGCTGCGCGCGGAGATGCGGGTGCCCGGTTTGGCCTGGTTGGAGCTGCGGGTGGCGGCGGCCGAGGGCGGCGGGTCGACCTACCGGCAACGGGCGGTGTTCGTGCCGCGCGGGTTGGCCGGGCACGTGTACTGGTGGCTGGTGTGGCCGTTCCACGGGATCGTGTTCGGCGGCATGGCGCGCAACATCGCCTATGAAGCTGAACTTACGAGTGAATTCAGAAAGTCCTGATGGACTGCACAAAGGGGCGGGGGCACACTCGCCCGCATGAAGGCACTGGTCAAGGCGACCGCCGGGCCGGGGCTGTCGTTGACCGACGTCCCGGACCCCACCCCCGGCCCCGGTGACGTCGTGGTCCGCGTGCTGCGGACCGGCATCTGCGGCACGGACCTGCACATCGACTCGTGGGACGAGTGGGCCGCGCACAACATCCACGCCCCGCTCGTGCTCGGGCACGAGTTCGTCGGCGAGGTGGTCGAGACCGGGCCCGCGGTGACCGGCGTGAAGGTCGGCGACCTGGTCAGCGGCGAGGGCCACCTGGTGTGCGGCTCGTGCCGCAACTGCAAGGCGGGCCGGCGGCACCTGTGCGCCCACACGCGCGGCCTGGGCGTGCACAGCGACGGCGCGTTCGCGCAGTACGTGGTGCTGCCCGAGGAGAACGCCTGGGTGCACCGCGCGCCCGTCGACCTGGACGTGGCGGCGATCTTCGACCCCTTCGGCAACGCCGTGCACACCGCGCTGTCGTTCCCGGTCATCGGCGAGGACGTGCTGATCACGGGCGCGGGCCCGATCGGGATCATGGCGGCGGCCGTGGCCAAGCACGCGGGCGCGCGCAACGTCGTGATCACCGACGTCAGCGAGCACCGGCTGGAGCTGGCCCGCCGGGTGGGCGTGGACCTCGCGCTCGACGTCACCGAGCGCACGATCGCCGAGGCGCAGGCCGAGCTGGGCATGACCGAGGGCTTCGACGTCGGCATGGAGATGTCCGGCAAGCCGGTCGCGTTGCAGGAGATGATCGGCAACATGGCCCACGGCGGCCGGATCGCCATGCTCGGGCTGCCCGCCGAGCAGTTCGCGGTCGACTGGAGCAGCGTGGTGCTGAAGATGCTCCACATCAAGGGCATCTACGGGCGGGAGATGTTCGAGACCTGGTACTCGATGTCCGTGCTGCTGCAACGCGGCCTCGACCTGACGCCGGTGATCACGCACCGGTTCGACTACACGGCGTTCGACGAGGCGTTCGCGACGGCGCGCGAGGGCAAGTGCGGCAAGGTCATCCTCGACTGGACGGGAGCTCACTGATGTACGGCGCGATGCGCGAGGACCTGCGGGCCGGGCTGGACGAGATCCGCGAGGCCGGGCTCTACAAGGCGGAACGGGTGATCGGCACGCCGCAGAGCGCCGCGGTCCGGGTCGGGTCCGGCGCCGAGGTGCTGAACTTCTGCGCCAACAACTACCTGGGCCTGGCCGACCACCCGAAGCTGGTCCAGGCCGCGCACGAGGCGTTGGACCGGTGGGGCTTCGGCATGGCGTCGGTGCGGTTCATCTGCGGTACGCAGGAACCGCACAAGGAGCTGGAACGGCGGCTCTCGGAGTTCCTGGGCACCGACGACACGATCCTGTACAGCTCGTGCTTCGACGCCAACGGCGGCCTGTTCGAGACGCTGCTGGGCGCGCAGGACGCGATCATCTCCGACGAGCTGAACCACGCGTCGATCATCGACGGGGTGCGGCTGTCGAAGGCTCGCCGCCACCGCTACCGCAACCGGGACATGGACGACCTGGAACGGCAGCTCAAGGACACCGCCGACGCCCGCTACCGGCTCATCGCCACCGACGGCGTGTTCTCCATGGACGGCTACCTCGCGCCGCTGGACGACATCTGCGACCTGGCCGAGCGGTACGACGCGCTGGTCATGGTGGACGACTCGCACGCGGTGGGCTTCACCGGGCCGAACGGTCGCGGCACGCCCGAGCTGTTCGGCGTGCGGGACCGGGTGGACATCGTCACCGGCACGCTGGGCAAGGCGCTGGGCGGCGCGTCCGGCGGCTACACCTCCGGGCGGGCGGAGATCGTGGAGATGCTGCGGCAGCGGTCGCGGCCGTACCTGTTCTCCAACTCCCTGGCCCCGTCGATCACCGCGGCCGCGATCGCCGCGCTGGACCTGCTCAGCTCGTCCGGCGAGCTGCTGACCAGGCTGCGCGAGAACACCGCGCTGTTCCGCTCCCGGATGACCGAGGCGGGCTTCGACCTGCTGCCGGGGGAGCACCCGATCATCCCGGTGATGATCGGCGACGCGGCGCGCGCGTCCCGCATGGCCGACCTGCTGCTGGAGCAGGGCATCTACGTGATCGGCTTCTCGTACCCGGTCGTGCCGCACGGCAAGGCGCGCATCCGCACGCAGATGTCGGCGGCCCACTCGACCGACGACGTCAACCGCGCGGTGGACGCGTTCATCGCCGCCCGCGACCGGATGTGAGCTGGCGCTTGCGCATCCCGACGAGCACCGGCAGGACGGCGGGCACGAGGAGCGACAGCGCCACCACCGTGCCGTTCACCGCGAACCCGCCCGCCCGGGCACTGGGCACGACGAAGCCGAACACGACCAGGACGAGCAGGCCGAGTCCCGCGATGACCAGGCCGGGGACGCCGTCGGAACGCATGCCACTCGGTACCCCACCGGTGCCTGCCGCGCACCCGGGCGGTGGGTCGGGGTGATCGACCCCCGCCGGCTGCGGGTGCTGCGCGCGCTGGCCGACCACGGCACCGTCACGGCGGCGGCCCGGGCGCTGCACCTGACGCCGTCCGCGGTGTCGCAGCAACTCGCCGCCCTGGAGTCGGAGGTGGGCCACGAGCTGCTGCGGCGGCGCGGCCGGCGGGTGTCGTTGACCGCGGCGGGCGAGCTGCTGGTCCGGCACGCCAACGCGGTGGCCGCCGAGCTGGAGCGGGCGCAGGCGACGCTGGCGGCGTTCACCTCGGGCACCACCGGTCGGGTCGAGGTCGGCAGCTTCGCCTCCGCGATCACGCAGGTCGTCGCGCCCGCGCTGGCCGCGCTGCGGGTGTCCGCGCCGGACGTGACGCTGCGGGTGCGCGACGTGGAGGGGCACGCCAGCGTGCCGTTGCTGCTCGACGGCGAGATCGACCTGGCGATCACCGAGGAGTACCGGCTGCGCACCGACGACCGCCGGCTGACCCGGTTCCCGCTCTACACCGAGCCGTTCGACGTGGTGCTGCCGCCGGAGCACCCGTTGGCCGGTCGGGCGGAGGTCGACCTGGCCGACCTGGCGGACGACGACTGGGTCGTGACGCTGCCGGGCAACCCGGTGCGCGACGTCGTGCAACTGGCCTGCGAGCACGCCGGCTTCGCGCCGCGGATCACGCACACGTCCGACGACTTCCGGGCCATCGGCGCTCTGGTGCGGGCGGGCGCGGGCGTGGCCCTGGTGCCGCGCAACGCCGTGCGCGGTGTGCCGGTCCGCGGCACGGCCCCGTTGCGACGCGTGGTCGCGGCGGTCCGCCGGGGCAGCGAGGACCACCCCCTGATCGAGCTGGTGCGCGACGCCTTGCTGGACGCCGTCGGTCAGTGAGGGGCGCGGGCCGCGAGCTTCGCCGCCGCCGGGTCCGCCGCCGCCACCGCGCCCCGGGCCGCCAGTTGGCACAGGTCGAAGCTGGTCGAGGCGAGCTTCGCGCCGACACCCGCCAACGCCGTGTGGTTCATCGACAGGCTCGTCACACCCAACCCGGTCAGCACGCACGCCAGCAGCGGGTCGGCGGCGGCCTCACCGCACACGCCCACCGGCTTGCCCGCGGCCGTGCCCGCGTCACCGATTAGCTTGATCAGCCGCAGCAGCGCGGGCTGCCACGGGTCGTTGAGCGCGGCCACCGCCCCGACCTGCCGGTCCGCCGCGAACACGTACTGGGCCAGGTCGTTGGTGCCGATGGAGACGAAGTCGACCACGGCCAGCACCTCGGCCGCGGCCAGGGCCGCCGCCGGGATCTCGATCATCACACCCGCCCGCCGGATGCCGGCCGCCCGCGCCCGTTCCACGAACCACGCGGCCTCGGCGGCGGTGGCCACCATCGGCGCCATCACCGACACCTCGGCGTCGGTGTCCGCGGCGGCCAGGGCGATCGCTTCGAGCTGGCGTTCCAGCACCTCGGGCCGGTCGAAGGCGACCCGCAGGCCGCGCACGCCCAGCGCCGGGTTCGGCTCGGGCTCGGGCGCGAGGAACGGCAACGGCTTGTCCGCACCCGCGTCCAACGTGCGGACCACCACGGGCTTGCCCGCGAACGGCGCGAGCACCGCCGCGTAAGCCTCCCGCTGCTCCGCCACGGACGGCTCGCTCCCGGCCGACAGGAAGCAGAACTCGGTGCGGAACAACCCGACGCCCTCCGCCCCAGCGGCCGCCGCCGCGACCGCGTCGGCGGGCGACCCGACGTTGCCGAGCACCTTCACCCGGTACCCGTCCCGCAACACGCCGACCCCGTTCCACTCCACCCGCCCTGCCACGTGCGCCGCGCGCACGGTGCCGTCGGAGGCTTCCACCACGCCGGTGTCACCGTCCACGAGCAGGGCGGCCACGTCGAGGTCGAGGACGCCCCGGCACGCCACCACGGCGGGGATGCCGAGCGACCGGGCCAGGATCGCGGTGTGCGAGGTGGGCCCACCCTCCTCGGTGACCAGCGCCAACACCTTGGCGGGGTCGAGCCCCGCGGTGTCGGCCGGCGCGAGGTCGCGCGCCACGAGCACGGCCGGCGACGCCAACGACGGCACACCGGGCGCGGGCACCCCGAGCAGCTCGGCGACCAACCGATCACGGACGTCCCGCACGTCCCGCGCCCGTTCGGCCATGTACCCACCAGCCGCTTCCAGCGCGGTGATGAACCCCGCCGCCGCCTGGTGCACCGCCCGCGCCGCCGGCAACCCCTCGGCCGCCACCAACTTCTCCGCCTGGGACAACAACGCCGGGTCCGCCGCCATCGCCGCCGTCGTCTCCAACACGTCCTTCGCATCCCCGCCGGCCGCCGCCGCGCGCTCCTGCAACCGGCCGACCACGACCTCCGCCGCCGGCCTGATGCGCGCCGCCTCGGCCGCGGGATCCGTCGGCGCGGGTCCGACGGGCGGCTCCCCCAGGGCCTCGGCCACCCGGACCACCGGCCCGGAAGCCCGCCCGGAACTGACCCCGACACCACTCAGCCGCGCACTCGACATGGTCTAGACCATACCCTCAGTTCGACGGGACGTGGAAGCCAAGCCAACGCCACCGGCCAACTTCGCGCCACCCCGACCGCACGTGCCAAGGGGGCGCCTCCACCGCTCCTACTCCGCCCGCACCCGGTCCAGCGTCGGGTAGGAGGGCTGCGCCCCCGCCGACGTCACCGACAACGCGGCCACCCGAGCGGCGAACCGGGCAGCGTCGACCAACGACGAGCCGCCCGCCAACCCGACCGCCAACGCACCGGCGAACGCGTCCCCAGCACCCGTCGTGTCCACGACGGACACCTCCGGCGCACCGACCTCCACCACACCGCCCGGCGTGACCACGGCCGCCCCGCGCGCCCCCAACGTGACCACCGCCGACTTCGGGCCCAACGCCAGCAGCCCGTCGAACGACGGGGCCAGCGACGCCGCCTCGTGCTCGTTCACGATCAACGGGTCCAGCGACGCCAGCGTCGGCGCGGGCACCTCCACCACCGGCGACAGGTTCAGCACCGGCCGCACCCCGCGCGCCGCCGCCGTCCGCACCGCGTGCACCACCGTCGGCACCGGCACCTCCAGCGAGCAGACCAGCACCGAGACGCCGTCCCACCGCACCGCGTCCACATCGGACGCGCCCAGGTCCGAGTTGGCTCCGGGTGACACGACGATCGAGTTCTCGCCGTCCGGCGTCACGGTGATGTACGCCAAGCCCGTGGGCCGCGCCGACGTGCGGACGAAGTCGGTGCGCACACCCGACGACGTCAACGAGCCGCGCAGCAGCTCCCCGTACTCGTCACCGCCCACCGCCCCGACGAACGCCACCTCGGCCCCGAGCCGGGCGGCGGCGACGGCGGTGTTCGCGCCCTTGCCGCCGGGCAGGACGTCGACGTCCCCTCCGAGGACCGTCTCACCGCCGGCGGGACGGCGAGGCACCGCCACGACGAGGTCCGCGTTGGCCGAACCGAGCACCAGAACAGTCACGGTGGAACTCTGCCAGGTCCGGGCGGGACCGGGATGAGTAGTGGTACGGATGCCGGATACACCGATCCGGGGCGACCCTTGTCACATGACCGGTACCGGGCAGGATCCCCTGACAAGGCTCGCAGACGAACTCGGGCACCTGGGCCGCCGCTTGGAGCAGGTGGGCCGGGAACTCGCGCTGTCAGCACAGTCCGCGCCCGGCACCGCGACCGCCGGTGAACCGAGCGCACGCACCCCGGCACCGCAGTCACAACAGCCCTCCACCCCGCACCCCCCGCTGCCCTCCCACCCCTCACCTCCCATCACCCCACCCCGAATCACCCCACCTCCGATCACCCCTCCCC
>NZ_JAJUWT010000037.1 GCF_021390395.1 Saccharothrix sp. S26 | reverse complement strand
GCGCCCGACCTGAACCCGCCCAACCTCCGCCCGCACCCCCGACTTGCACCCGCGCCTCCAACCTGCGCCCGCGCCCAACCCGAACCCGAACCCGCCCAACCTGCACCCGCACCCCCGACTTGCACCCGCGCCCCCAACCTGCGCCCGCGCCCAACCCGAACCCGAACCCGCCCAACCTGCACCCGCACCCCCGACTTGCACCCCGCACCCCCCCGACTTGGGCCTGCACCACCCGCGCCGCGCCCACTTTCCCAACCACACCGGCGCCTTCGTCGACCTCGCACTCATTTTTCGCGCACCTGAAAGGGAATTCCGATGACCCAGAACACCACCACCCCCGCCACCACTCGGGTCGCCCTCGTCACCGGCGGCAGCGGGGGGATCGGGCGGGCGGTTGCCCTGCGGCTCGTCGCGGACGGGTTCGCGGTCGGGGTGCACTACGCCGGGAACAAGGGCAGGGCCGAAGCGGTCGTCGCCGAGGTCGCCGCCCGTGGTGGGCAGGCGATCGCGGTCGGTGGGGATGTTGCCGACGAGCGGGACATGAGTGCCGCGTTCGACCGGGTCGAGGAGGCGTTCGGCGGCATCGACGTGGTGGTGAACACCGCCGGGATCATGGTGCTCGCGCCGATCGCCGAGCTGGACCTCGACGACCTCGACCGCGTGCACCGCACCAACGTCCGCGGCACGTTCGTCGTCTCGCAGCAGGCCGCCCGCCGGGTCCGGCCCGGCGGCGCGATCGTCAACTTCTCGACCTCGGTCACCCGCACGCAGCTGCCCACCTACGGCGCGTACGTGGCCAGCAAGGCCGCTGTCGAGAGCATCACCCTGATCCTGGCCCGCGAACTGCGCGGCAAGGACATCACCGTCAACGCGGTCGCGCCCGGCCCCACCGCGACCCCGTTGTTCCTCCAGGGCAAGGACGACACCACGATCGCCAACTTCGCCAAGGCCACCCCGCTGGAACGCCTCGGCGAGCCCGACGACATCGCCGACGCCGTCGCCTTCCTCGCCGGTCCCGCCCGCTGGGTCAACGGCCAGGTGATCTTCGCCAACGGCGGCCTCACCTGACCAGGTACCGGATTTGGTCAACACTGAAGCTATAGAGTACTCAGAGAGAGGATTTCACGATGTCCTCCAGCGGCACGGTGGGCCGTCCGACCAGGTCGGAGAGGGCGGGGTCGACCCGCGCGAACTCGCCCCGACGGCTCGCCGCGAACAAGCCCACCAGCAGGTCGGCCGTGTGCCCGGGCAGACCGCGGGCGACGAGCCCCGCCCGGTACTCCGCGTCCGACACCACGACGCGGCGGATCGTCCGGCCCGTCACCCGCGAGGCGATCTCCGCGACGCCGGTCAGGTCGATCGCTTCGGCACCGGTGAGAGCGGGCGTCACCCCGTCGAGAACGTCCTCGGTCAGGGCGATGGCCGCCGCCGAGGCGAGGTCGTCGTGGGACGTCCAGGACACCGGGCCGTCCTCCGGCGCGACGAGTTCACCGGTCTCCGCCGCCCCACCGAGCAGCATGAGTGCCGAAGCCGCGTAGAAGCCGTTGCGCAACGACGTGAACGCGACACCGGACGACCGCAGCGCCACCTCCGTGGCCGCGTGGTCGACCATCGGCGCGAAGTGCGACGTCGGGCTCGCGCCCATGTGGCTGGTGTAGACGACACGCGAGGCACCGGCCTGCCCGGCCGCGGCGATCGCGGTCCCGTGCAGGCGGACGGCCGCCGAACCGTGGGAGTCCACCGACACGACCAGCACGCGTGACGCGCCCTCGAACGCGTGCGCCAGGCTCGTCGCGTCGGCGAAGGCACCCTTCCTGACCCGGACACCCCGTCGCGCCAAGTCCGCCGCCCGCTCGGGGTCGCGCACGCACACCCCGATCCGCTCCGGTTCGACGCGGTCCAGCAGCCGTTGCACGACCGCGCGACCGAGATTTCCATTGGCACCGCTCACGATGATCACGTGACCAACCCTGCCCGCGCCCCGCCCGCGTCGGAAGGATCATCGAACACCCGCTTGTTACCCTCAGGGACATACCGATTCGGAGGTGGTGCGCGTGGAGTCGCGACCGCTGCGCTACTTCGTCACCGTCGCCGAGGAGCTGAACTTCGCCCGCGCGGCCGAGCGGCTGCGCATCTCCGCGCCTCCCCTGTCGCGCGCGATCCGCAAGCTCGAAGCGGAGCTGGGCGTCACGCTGTTCGAGCGCAGCACCCACGACGTCGCGCTGACACCCGCCGGGGCCGTGCTGCTGGACCAGGCGCGGATCGCCCTGGACGCGCTGGAGGCGGCCGGGCGGCGGGCACAACGCGCGGCCGAACCGAAGCTCGTGCTGGCGGTCAAGGCCGACAGCGACGGCGGGTTGCTGGAAACGATCATCGCCCGGTACGCGGCCGACCCGGCGGCGTCCCTGCCGGTCGCGGTCCGCCTGTGCGGGTGGGGCGAGCAGACCCGGCTCCTGCGCCGGGGCGAGGCCGACGCGGCGCTGGTCCACGAGCCGTTCGACCGCACGGGCCTCGACGCCGAGACCCTCTCGGTCGAGCCCCGCGTCGCCGCCGTCCCGCGCGACCACCCCCTGGCCGGGCGCGACCGGGTCCGCCTCGCCGACCTCGGCCTGCCCGTCGACGGTCCGGCCGGGCAGGACCAGCTCCACCGCTACCTCGACGGCATCGTCGCCCGGCACGACGTCCGCGACCTGTCCCAGGTGCTCAAGCTGGTGGAACTCGGCGAGCTGGTCACCGTGCTGCCCGAGTCGGTCGCGGCACGCTACCCGCGGCCCGGCGTGGTCTACCTCGCCCTCACCGACGCGCCGCCCGCGACCCTGGTGATCGCCTGGCCGCAGCAGTCCCGGTCGCCGGCCACCGCGGCACTCGTCCGCGCCGCCACCGGAGCCGGACCGTCCTCACCCGAGCCCTGACGCATCCGCTCACGCCGACCGCAACGCGTCACGCAGGGTGCGGGCGACGTGGGCCATCAACGCCTCCGCACCCGGCTGCACCACGGCGGGCACCCGTGACTCGGTGAGCGCGGCGACGGCGAACACCTGCCCGTCGGCGTGCTCCACCACCCCGACCTCGTGCCGCAGGTTGAGCAACGTGCCGGTCTTGGACGACCAGCGCGACGCGTCGGAGCTGAAGTCGGGGGCGAGCCGGTGGCGCAACGCGTTGTCGCCCATCAGCTCGCGGACCCGGGCGGCAACCGCCGGGCGGATCGTGGTCGGCCGCCACAGGCCGTGCAGCAGGTCCACGAACGCGCGGGCCGAGCCCGCGTTGGCCCGGCTGATGTCCAGCTGGGTCACCGGGTGCCCGCGCCCCTCGGTGGCCGCCGCGATGGCCAGCGAGTGGGCCAGGTGCCCCTCGGCCGGGCTGAACCGCTCGGCGGGCGTGTCGACGAGGTCGCGCACGAGGTGGCGCACGGCGATGCCCTCGTAGCCGAGCCGGCGCAGCTCGGCGGCGACCTCAGTGGGCGGGGTGAGCGCGAACAGGGCGTCGGCGGCGGTGCTGTCGCTGATCGCGACGCTCAGGTAGAGCAGGTCCTCCACCGCGATCGTGGCGGGGTGGCGGAACTTGGGCAGCCCGATCGGCCCCGGCGCGGCGATCCGGCCCGGCGGCACCACGACCGGCGTGGCGGCGTCGAGCTCTCCCCGGTGGACGCGTTCCAGCGTGGCGATCGCGAGCGGCACCTTCACCAACGACGCGACCGGGTACTCCACGTCGGCGTCGAGGCCGAGCTCGTCACCGGTGTCGAGGTCGCGCACCAGGAACGAGCCGCGCAGCCCCGCGTCGTCGAGCGCTTCACGCGCCTCGCGCAGCACCCTCATCGTCACGGGCGGCCGTCCCGCACGCCCAGGCACCGGCCGATCGCGGCGGCCGGGAGGTCGCGGACGCGTTCGGCGTCCTCGCGCAGCCCGGCCGTGACGTCGTAGCCGCGGGCCAGGTCCAGCTCGCCGATGGGCCGCCAGTGCAGGCCCAGGTCGTCGGCCTGGGCCGGTGAGCACAGCAGCAGGTCGGTCGAGCCCAGCACGTCGGCCGCGGCGGCGACCAGCGACGGCGCGACGACCACCTGGGACGGTTGCAGGCCGACGGCGTCACGCAGACGGGTGACGCGATCGCGCACGTGCGGCACGTCGTCCTCCGGCTGGATGCGGATGCGGCGCCGGCGGGTGGCCCGCGCGGCCCGGCCGGCGCGCAACGTCTCCACGTAGACGGCCGAGGCCGCGCCGGGGTCGGCGCGCCCGGCCAGGCCCAGCGGCACGCGCCAGACGCCGTCGTCGGGTGGCACGGCGACCAGCGCGGCCCGCACGTCCAGCGTGCGGGCCAGCTCCGCGCGCTCGGCCGGCCCGGCCGGGCGCGGGTCGAGGTCGAGGTCGTGGCGGCGGGCGTCGGAGACGAGCCGGGCCAGTGGGCGCGGCGCGCAGACCTCCGGCACGGCCAGCCGGAACGGGCGCAGCTTCGCGCGCCGGGCGTCGTGCTCCATCGCCTCGGCCAGGTCGACCAGCCGCCGCGCCGAGGGCAGCATCTCCCGACCGAACGGCGTCAGCGTCACGCTCCGCGAGGTCCGGGTGAACAGCTTCGCGCCGAAGTGCTGCTCCAGCGCGGCGACGCGCCTGCTGGCCACGGACTGCGGTATCCGCGCCGCGGCGGCGCCGAGCGTGAAGCTGCCGTGCCCGCTCACGGCCACGAACGCCTTGCACGCCTCCACCACGTCCACAGCCCGCGACTATGCCA
Organism: Saccharothrix sp. S26; assembly: GCF_021390395.1. Classification (GTDB taxonomy): domain Bacteria; phylum Actinomycetota; class Actinomycetes; order Mycobacteriales; family Pseudonocardiaceae; genus Actinosynnema. Next base: position 62,559 of record NZ_JAJUWT010000037.1, on the reverse strand, counting down.
GATCGGCATCGATGCCCGCGCCGCCGTCTTGGACAGCATCACGGTCCGCTGTGGAGACTCGGTGTCGTGACACCGCCGCACCGAACCGTCAGCCGCCGCGCCTTCCTGGGCGCGATCGCGCTGCTCCCGCTGGCCGGCTGCACCCCGGACACGTCCGCCGGCCCCGCGCCGTCCGCCGAACCCGTCGGCACGACCAGCCCGACGCCCAGCCCCTCCCCCGCGCCGCACGATCACCTGATCGAGTTGGAGCGGAGGTTCGACGCCCGGCTGGGCGTGTACGCGGTCGCCACGGGCACCGGCGTCACGGTCGAGCACCGGGCGGACGAGCGGTTCGCGTTCTGCTCCACGTTCAAGGGCCTGGCGGCGGCCGCGGTCCTGCACCGCAACCCGCTGTCCCACTTGGACACCGTCGTGCGGTACACCGAGGCCGACCTGATGGCGAGCTCCTCGGTCACCCGGCAGCACGTGGCCACCGGCATGACGATCCGCCAGGTGTGCGACGCGGCGGTCCGCCACAGCGACGGCACGGCGGGCAACCTGCTGCTGCGCCAACTCGGCGGCCCGGCCGAGCTGACCGCCTACGCCCGCTCCCTCGGCGACACCGTCACGCGGTCGGACCGGTTCGAGCCCGACCTCACCACCGCCGTGCCCGGCGACCCGCGCGACACGACCTCGCCGCGGGCGATCGGCGTCGACTACCGGAAGATCGTGCTGGGCGACGCGCTGGAGCCGGACAAGCGCGCGTTCCTCCGCGACCTGCTGGAGCGCAACGCCACCAAGGCGGGCTCCCTGCGCGTGCGGGCCGGCGTGCCGCAGGGGTGGGCGGTGGCCGACAAGACCGGCACCGGCGAGCACGGCACGGTCAACGACATCGCCGTCGTGTGGCCGCCGGACGCCGCGCCGCTCGTCGTGTCGATCATGTCCAGCAAGGCGGCCGCCGACGCCCGGTACGACCAGGCGCTGCTCGCCGAGGCCGCCGCGTACGTCGTGGGAGCCCTCACCTGATGTCGACCGTGACCCGACGCATCGTGATCGGCGTGCTGCTCGCGCTCGTGGCGGCCGTGGCCTCGGTGGGCGCGCTGGGCGCGACGGGCCGGGTGGTCCTGGTCCACCACCCCGTCCCGGGACGGCCGCTGGCGATCGTCGAGGAGGTGCCCGGCCCGGAGACCGGCCCGGCCTGCCCGCTGGACGCGCGTTACGTCGACGAACAGCCCGAGGGCCTGCGCCCGGACGTGCTGCGGGCGTGGGAACGGCTGCGCGCCGCCGCGAGCGGGCAGGGGGTCGCGCTGTGCCTCAACGACGGCAAGCGCAGCACCGGGCAGCAGCGGCGGGAGTTCGAGGACGCCGTGCGGCGGTTCGGCAACGCCGAGCTGGCCGCCCGGTACGTGCTGCCACCGGAGAAGTCCATGCACGTCAAGGGGATCGCGGTGGACGTGCAGCCGCTGGGGTCGGCGGCGTGGGTCGAGCGGCAAGGGCCGGCGCTGGGCTGGTGCCGCCGCTACCTCAACGAGGAGTGGCACTTCGAGTACGACCCGGCGTACGCGACGGCCGGCTGTCCCGCGATGCTGCCCAGCGCCAGCGGTTCGTGACCGTCAGCTCCACGGCACGGTCGCCTGGAGCACCGCCTCGCGCAACGCCCGCGTGCGCAGGTGGGTCACCCGCTGGTACTCCGGGTCGGCCACCATGCGGCTGAACGCGGCCCGGTCGGGGTAGCGGACCACCACCACCGCGTCCCACCTCTGCCCGTCCTCGGCGGCCAGCACGGTCGACCCCGTGCCCGCGTACAGGACCTCCGCGCCGTACCGAGGGAGGAACGTCTCGCGCAGGTGCCGCGCGTACTCCTCGTACGACGCCGCACCGCCCTCGGCGAACCGCAGCAGGTTGAGCATGACGACCGGGCCACCCGGATCCTCGGCCAGCAGTCGCTTCAGGTCGGCACCGCGGGGATCGACAGCCATGCCGACCAGCATGGCGGCCCGGTGTCACGTCGGCATCGGTGCATCCGCCGGTCGTACCGGGTGAGGGCGGAGTCCCCCGGTGGGATGGGTGTTGTTTGCCCGTTCCGACGGGTGGCACCCGAGGTTGGACCCGGACGGCGCGAAGGACACCCGGCGGAGGAGGCGGACGATGACCGAGGGTGGTTGGGCCTACGACGGCGCGCCCGTGACGCTGTCACCCGACACCGTGACGCTCGTCCACGGCACTTCGTTCTGCGTCTGCGGCAGTGACGGCAACGTGGACGGTGCCGCCGCGCAGGGTGTGTTCTTCCAGGACACCCGGATCGTCTCCGGGTGGGCGCTGCTGGTGGACGGTGAGCCGGTCGAGCACATCACCACGCTCACCGGCGACCCGTTCCGGATGACGTTCGTCGGTCGCGGCCGGTCGCGCGCGCACGACGCCGAGAGCACCCTGCTCGTGCGCCGCGAGCGGTACGTCGGCGGGGGCATGCGCGAGGACATCACGCTGCGCAACTTCGGCCGGGACGCCGTCACGCACGTCGTCTCGGTCCACGTCCAGGCGGACTTCGCCGACCTGTTCGAGGTCAAGGAGGGACGGGTCCGCCGACGCGGGCGGCACGAGTGCGACGTGGAGCCGGAGGAGCTGGTCCTGACCCGCCGGCTGGACGGGCAGAGCCGGGGCGTGCGGGTGACGGCGGACGGCGCGGAGTACTCGCCGGCCACGCTCACCTTCCGCGCGGTCGTCCCGGCCAAGGGCGAGTGGTCGGCGCGCGTGACGGTGCAGCCGGTGGTGGACGGCCGGGTGACCGACCCGATGTTCCCGCTCGGACGCCCCATCGACGAGTCGGTGCCGGTGCTGCGGGCCCGCCGGTGGCGCGAGGCCGTGCCCGTGCTGAGGTACGCGGGCAGGCCGTCGCTGGCCGTCACGCTCCAGCGCAGCAGGCAGGACCTGGGCGCGTTGCGGATCTTCGACCCGGACCGGCCCTCGGACACCGCGGTCGCCGCCGGCGCGCCCTGGTTCATGACGCTGTTCGGCCGCGACTCTATCCTGGCCTCGCTGATGTCGCTGCCCATCGACCCGGGCCTGGCGCTCGGGACGGTCCGGACGCTGGCCCACCACCAGGGCAAGCGGGTCGAACCCGAGAGCGAGGAGGAACCGGGGCGCATCCTGCACGAGATGCGGTTCGGCCCGGACGCGTCGCTGGCGCTGGGCGGCGGCAACGTCTACTACGGCACCGCCGACGCCACGCCGCTGTTCGTGATGCTGCTGGGCGAGCTGTCCCGGTGGGGCATCGGCCGCGACCAGGTCGAGAAGATGCTCCCGCACGTCGACCGGGCGTTGGACTGGGTCGAGCACTACGGCGACCGGGACGGCGACGGGTTCGTGGAGTACCAGCGCGCGACCGAGCGCGGGCTGGTCAACCAGGGGTGGAAGGACTCCTGGGACGGGGTGAACTTCGCCGACGGCCGGATCGCGCGCGGTCCGATCGCGCTGTGCGAGGTGCAGGGCTACGTCTACAACGCCTACCTCGCCCGGGCGTGCCTGTGCGAGGACTTCGAGGACCTCGACGGCGCGCGGCGCTGGCGCGAGCGCGCGGCGGTGTTCAAGCAGCGGTTCAACGAGCGCTTCTGGCTGCCCGACCTCGGTCACTACGCGGTCGCGCTGGACGGCGCCAAGCAGCCGGTCGACGCGCTCACCTCCAACATCGGTCATTGCCTGTGGAGCGGCATCGTGGACGAGGACAAGGCCGAACGGGTCGCGGAGGCGTTGCTGTCACCGCAGATGTTCACCGGGTGGGGCGTGCGGACCCTCGCCTCCGACATGGGCGCGTACAACCCGATGAGCTACCACAACGGGTCGGTGTGGCCGCACGACAACGCGATCATCGTGCACGGGCTCATGCGGTACGGCTTCGTGGAGTACGCGCAGAAGGTGGCGACCGCCGTGCTGGACGCGGCCGAGGCGTTCGGCGGCAGGCTGCCCGAGCTGCTGTGCGGTTTCGACCGCGCCGAGTACCGCGACCCCATCCCCTACCCGACGTCGTGCTCGCCCCAGGCGTGGGCGTCGGCGACCCCGGTGCACCTGCTGCGCGTGCTGCTGCGGGTCGAGCCGTACGCGCCGCGCCGCAAGGTGTGGCTGGACCCCGTGCTGCCGGAGTCGTTCGAGCCGCTGGCGCTCGACGGCGTGCCGATGCTGGGCGCGAAGGTCGACATCGAGGTCGACGGCGGCGGGGTGCGCGTGACCGGGCTGCCCGACGACGTCGAGCTGGTGCGCGAGCCGGTGGGCGTGCACCCCGGGTTGGACAGGGGGCGGGACCGGTGACCGGGCCGCGCGTCGCGATGATCGCACCGCCGTGGTTCGAGCTGCCGCCCGCGGCCTACGGCGGGACCGAGTCCATGTGCGCCGACCTGGTGAACCGGTTGGTCGCGCGCGGCAACGACGTCGTGCTCGTCGGCGTCGGGCGCAACGGCACGGCCGCCGAGTTCCGCCGCACGTACGAGCACGCGCAGCCGGACCGGATGGGCCAGGGCATCCCGGAGGTGGTGCACGCGGCCGCGCTGCCCGCCATCCTGGCCGACCTGGACGTGGACGTCGTGCACGACCACAGCCTCGCCGGCCCGCTGCTCGCCCGCGGCCGCCCGCTCCCCACCGTGGTGACCGCGCACGCGCCCGTGACCGGCGACATGGGCCGCTACTACCGGGGCCTCGACGGTTCCGTGCACCTGGTGGCCGTGTCGGACTCGCAACGCGCGCTCGCCCCGGACCTGCGCTGGGCGGCGACCGTGCACAACGGCATCGACGTGCGGACCTTCCCGTTCCGGCGGGACAAGGAGGACTTCGCGCTGTTCCTCGGCCGGGTCACGCCGCAGAAGGGCATACCGCAGGCGATCGCCGCCGCCGCCGAGGCGGGCATCCCGCTGCGCATCGCGGCGAAGTGCCGCGAGCCGGAGGAGCGCGAGTACTTCCTGCACGAGGTCGAGCCGCTGCTCGGGCCCGGCGTGGAGTGGCTCGGCGAGGTGGGCCGCGAGGAGAAGCTCGACCTGCTGACCGCCGCCCGCTGCCTGCTGTTCCCGATCCGCTGGGACGAGCCGTTCGGGCTGGTGATGGTGGAGGCGATGGCGTGCGGCACGCCGGTGGTCGCGTCCCGTCGCGGTTCGGTGCCGGAGGTGGTCGCGCACGGTGAGACCGGGTTCGTGTGCGACGACCACGCGTCGCTGGTCGCCGCGTTGCGCCGGGTCGACGAGCTGTCGCCCGACCGGTGCCGCGCGGAGGCGGTCCACAGGTTCGACGTCGACCTCATGGCCGCCCGGTACGAGGACGTGTACTGCGAGGTCGTCGCCGGGTCCGGGCACGTGGCCCTGAACGCGCCCGTCCTGCGCGCGAGCACCCCACGGCCCCGCAGCGTCTCCGAGCACGGCGTCTGACGTCGTCCCAGAAACAGCAACAGGAGTTGTCGTTTTCGGTACCTGCGGCCGAAGGTGGCGTCATGAGCGAAAACGACGCGGCGGTGACCCCGGTGGGGCCACCGCCCAGACACCACCTGGCCCTGATGATCTGGCTGGCCGTCTTCCCGACCCTGACCGCGCTGCAACTGCTGCTCGGCGACCTCCTCGACGGCGCGCCGACCGCCGTGCGAACCCTGGTCCTGGCCACGATCGCGGTGCCGATCGTCATCTACGGCCTCATGCCGCCGCTGCAACGGCTCCGCGCACGCCTGCTCGCACGGCGGTCGTGAGGGCTACCGCAGCCAGCGCAGCACCTCGGCCAGCAACCGGTCCCGGCCGTGCTCCGGCCGGTCCAGGTGGGCGAAGTGGGTCGCGCCGGGCAGGCTGACCGCCCGCACCTCCCGCGCCCGGCGCAGGTCGGCGACCAGCGTGGTGACGTCGCCCTCGCGGGACCAGAAGTCCAGTTCGCCGCGCAGGACCAGCGTGCGGGCGGTGATCGTGCCCGCGTGCCAGAGCCGCCGGCCGGTCGCGAGGTGGAAGCTGTCCTTCATCGCGCCGGTCGGCGCGCGGAAGCTCGGCGGTTCGCGGTCGGCCGACGTCGGGTCGCTCGCCAACGCGTGCTCGACGTAGGCCGCCGCCACGCGCGGATCACGCCACTCGGCCTTGTCGGCCACCGGGATGCTCGCGTCCCACCCGCCGAGCAGGCTCGGCGCGGTCGACAGCCGGTACGCGCCGTGCCGGGCGTCGTCGAACGAGCCGGGCCGCGCCGGGTCCTCGTACTCCGAGCCGCGGCCCAGCATCGGGTGGCCGTCGAGCGCGCCGTACAAGCTGTTGTGGACGACCAGGTGCTCGACCCGGTCCGGGTGCACGCTCGCGTACCACGCGGCCCAGTGCCCGCCGGTCGCCCAGCCGACGAGGTCGACCCGGCGGTGGCCGGTCTTCCCGCGCACCCAGTCCACCACCGACGCGATGTCGCGCACCACCTGCTCCCCCGTGACCGCGGGCGGGTTGGCCGACGGCGGGGCGTCCAGCGCCGCGGGGCGGTCGGACGCGCCGTAACCGCGAACGTCCACGATGAACACCCGGTGGCCCGCGCGGGCGAGGTCGGCGGCCGTCGACCCGCCGGGCACGGGCAGGTCGAACGACGCGACGCCGGGCACGCGCGCGCCGTGCAGCAGCAGGACCGGCCGCCCGCGCGACGACCGCTCCGGCCGCACCTCGCGGACCCCCAGGTTCCCGGCCTCGCCCCGCACCTTCCAGTCCTTGCGCACCACCCGGTCCGCCGGCGGGGCGTGCGTGATCGACGCGGCCACCGCGAGCGTGAGGATCGTCTTCACCATGCGGCCAGGATGCCGCCGCGGCTCGCCACCTGGTCTGATTGTGCACGTAATCAGAGGTGACTGATTCGGGGACAGTATGGATCTCAAGCACCTGCGGGCGGCCGTCGCGGTCGCCGACCACCTGCACTTCGGCCGGGCCGCCGCCGCGCTCGGGATGGCGCAACCGCCGTTGAGCCAGGCCGTGAAGGCGCTGGAGACCGAGCTCGGCGTGTCGCTGTTCCACCGCGACACCCGGAACGTCGAGCTGACGCGGGCCGGCGAGGTGTTCGTCGCGGACGCCCGCGCGGCGCTGTCCATGGTGGACGCCGCGGCCCGCCGGGCACGTGCGGCGGGCCGCGGCGAGCAGGGCTCGCTGTCGATCGGCATGGTGGGCTCGGCGGTCCTGCACCCGCTGCCGATGATCATCCGGGAGTTCCGGTCGCGCTACCCGGCCGTGACGCTGTCGTTCTCGGTGCTGCCGACGATGTCGCAGGTCGAGCAGTTGCGCACGGCGGCGCTGGACGTTGGCCTGCTCCGCCCGCCGCTGCCCGGCCCGGCCGACGACCTGGAGCTGGTGCCGGTGTCCCGCGAGCCGCTGGTCGCCGTGGTGCCGAACGACCACCGACTGGCCGGTCGGCGACGCGTGCACGTCCGCTCGCTGGCCGGTGAGCCGTTCGTGCTGTTCCCGCGCCACCTCGGGCCCGGCCTGCACGACGAGATCACCGCGCTGTGCCGACGCGGCGGGTTCACCCCGCGGGTCGTGCAGGAGGCCGTGCAGATGCCGACGATCGTGGGCCTGGTCGCGGCGGGCTGCGGGGTGAGCATCGTGCCCGGCTCGTCGGCCGCCCAGCCCCGGCCGGAGGTCGTGTTCCTGCCGTTGAGCCCCACGGTCCGGTTGGTCGACCTGGCGATCGCGCTGCCCGTGGCGGGACGGTCGGTGGTGGCCGCCAACTTCACCGCGCTGGCCCGTGACCTGACCCAGGTCCGCTGAGGTGGCCGGGCCGCCGACGCCCGGCCACCCGGCGGGTCACAGCAGTGAGACCGCCTTGTCCAGGGCCGGGTCACGACCGGTGGACAGGTCGGCCGCCGTCGTCGGGACGTGGTGGTCCGGTGCGACGCCGATGGTGTTCACGATCTCCCTGTTCGCGGCGATCTCGTGGTGCTTGGGCAGCCCGAGGGCGGTCCCGTTGTCCAGCAGGTACGCCTGCCCCGGCCCGGACACCGCGCCGGCGGTGCGCGTGCCGACCAGCGTGCCGAGCTTCAGGTCCTTCACCGCGCTCGCGAACGAGTCGCACGCCGACGCGCACCGCCGATCGGTGAGCGCGACGAACGGCAGGTTCAGCAGTTCGACCGAGTCGTCGGTGCGGTTGGGCGTGCAGCGGTCCCGGACGTCGCACCAGTAGCTGGTGACCTTGCCGTGCGCGAGCGCGCCGAGCAGCTTGGCGACGGCCTCCGGGCTGCCGCCGCCGTTGCCCCGCAGGTCCAGGACCACGCCGCGCAACGCGGTGCCCGCACGCAGGCGGGCGATGGCCGCGAGCACCTCGTCGGCCAGTTGGGGCGTGAAGCCGGGCAGCGTCACGTGAGCGACGCCGCCGTCCACCAGCCGGGAGTCGACGGCGGGCCGCTGGGGCGGGAACTGGGCGGCGGTCGCGGTGGCGGCGAACGTCTCGCCGGTGGCCGGGCGGCGCACGGTGAACCGCACCGTCGACCCGACCTGGCCGTCGGTGAGCCACGACAGCACGGCCGTGTTGAGGATCCCGTTCACGAACACCGGCACGTCATTGATCGCCAGCACCTCGTCGCCCAGCTTCAGCCCCGCGGCCTCGGCCGGGCTGCCGGCCATGAGCCGGTTGACGTGGGCGGGCTCGGTGGCCACCGGGTCCACGTCACCGGGGCCCACGGTCACCGAGAGGTCGAGCCCGTAGAGGTTGGGCTTGAACTCGCCCATCCACCGGGCGTGGTTGTCGTCCAGGGCGTCCACCATGGCTTGGATGGCCGCCGCGGCGATGGCCGCGCGGGCGTCGTCGTCCGGCAGCGCGTCCGCGATCCGCCGGTAGACCTTGCCGAACGCGGCCCAGTCCGCGTCCTTGCGCCCGGTGAGCGCGGGCAGGGTGGCGTCGGCCCGGTCGAGGCCTCGGCGTTGCAGTTCCCGCGTGAGCGCGGCGAACGCGGGCACCAGCAGGGAGCGGCTGTCGAGCACCGGCCCGCTGAAGTAGTTGTCGAAGATGCAGTAGTACGCCTGGCCGACCGTGGTCAGCGTGGCCGGTTTCGGCGCCGGGGGCGGCTGCGGGGGGTTGGGCCGGGCACAGGCCGGAGGTCGTTCGGGACCCGCCGAGGAGGTGCCGGCCCCCGTGCCGACGAGTGCGGCGGCCACGGTCAGCAGCACGGCCGCGGTGGCGAGCGGGCGCCATCTGGTTGTCACGAGAATTCCCCTTGGTGTCGCCGGTCCTTGACAGGGCGAGTTGTACGCGGGGAGGAGTTTCGGCGCGGTTTCACTCCTGATGAGACCCGGGCGAAACCCGTGGCGTCCGATACTGGTGCGCGTGCGGGTGTTGGTGGTCGAGGACGACGAGGAAATGGCGCTCACGGTGGCGGCGGGGCTGCGCCGGGCGCAGATGGCCGTCGACGTGGCGTTCGACGGGAGCGACGGCTTGGAACGCGCGTTGCGCACCGACTACGACGTGGTCGTGCTCGACCGGGACCTGCCCGGTACGCACGGTGACGACGTGTGCGCGGCGCTGATCGCGGCCGGTCGCCGGGGCCGGATCCTCATGCTGACCGCGGCGGCCACCACCGACGACCTGGTCGACGGGCTCGGCCTCGGCGCGGACGACTACCTGCCCAAGCCGTTCGACTTCCGGGCGCTCGTGGCTCGGATCGGGGCGCTGTCGCGGCGGGCCCACCCGGCCGTGCCGCCGGTGCTGCGCCACGGTGACCTGGTGGTGGACACGGCGCGCCGCCGCGCCGCGCGGGGCGACCGGCCACTGGACCTCGCACCGAAGGAGTTCGGCGTGCTGGAGGTGCTGCTGGCGGCGGGAGGCCGGGCGGTGTCGGCCGAGGAACTGCTGGAACGGGTGTGGGACGAGGCGGCCGACCCGTTCACCAACGCGGTGAAGATCACCGTCAGCCGGCTTCGGGCCAAGCTCGGTGACCCGCCGGTGGTGGAGACCGTCGCCCGCAGCGGGTACCGGGTCTGATGGGGCGCACCCGGCTCCGGCTGCCGCGCCGCACCGTGCGGCTGCGGCTGACCCTGCTGTACGGCGGCCTCTTCGTGCTGTGCGGGGCGGGGTTGCTCGCGGTCACGTTCTTCCTGGTGCGGCACGCCGTGACACCGGTGGACGACAGGACGCTGTTCCGCTACCCCGGCGTGGCGGCCGATCCCGAACCGCGGACCAGTCCACTCCCGCCGCCCAGCGGCCTGGCCGAGGAGATCGTCGCGCAGGCCGAGGCGGCCCTGACCGAGCAGCGGCACGACGTGCTGCGCCAACTGCTGGTCCAGTCCGCGGTCGCGCTCGGCCTGACGGTGGTGCTGGCGCTCGCGCTGGGCTGGTGGGTGGCGGGTCGCGTGCTGCGCCGGCTGCGCACCATCACCGCGGCGGCACGCCAGATCTCCGCGACCAACCTGCACCGACGCCTGGCCCTGACCGGCCCGGAGGACGAGCTCAAGGAGCTGGGCGACACGTTCGACGAGCTGCTCGGCCGGTTGGAGGCGTCGTTCGAGGCGCAGCGCCGGTTCGTGGCCAACGCCTCGCACGAGCTGCGCACGCCCCTGGCCCGCCAGCGGGCGATCGGGCAGGTGGCGTTGGACGACCCGGACGCGACCACGTCGTCGTTGCGCGCGGCGCACGAGCGGGTGCTCGCGGCGGGCGAGCAGCAGGAACGGCTGATCGAGGCCATGGTGACCCTGGCCCGCGGGCACGGTGGCATCGACGTGCGCCACCCGTTCGACCTCGGCGAGGTGGTCACCGAGGTCGTGGACCTCCGCCGCACCCCGGACGTGGACCTGCGGGTGTCGGTCGAGCCGTGCGCGGTCTCCGGGCACCGCGCGCTGGCCGAGCGCCTGGTGGTGAACCTGGTGGACAACGCGATCCGGCACAACGTGCCCGGCGGGTGGGTCGAGGTGTCGTGCGGGTCCGGCGTGCTGACCGTGACCAACACCGGCCCGGTCGTGCCCGCCGACGAGGTGCAGCGCCTCTTGCAGCCGTTCCACCGGCTCGGGCCCGCGCGGACGGGGCACGGGCTGGGGTTGGGGCTGTCGATCGTGCAGGCCATCGCCACCGCGCACGATGCGACGGTCGACCTGACGCCGAGATCGCGGGGCGGGCTGACCGTCACCATCACGTTCACGGGTTGAGCCTGGCCGGCTCAACGATGGGAACACGCGATCGCTCAGGTCCGTTGGTGTGGATGAGCGCCGTCGGCGCACGTGAGCGAGGCCGGTGACGCCTACCCGGTCTAGGCGACGCCGGCCGGTGGCGTGCCGTCGGTCCGGGTACCCCGGGCCGAGACGGTGAAGCGCCGGCGCATCACCGGCAAGAACCCGCGGAGAGGACGCCCCCCATGACCACACCGCTGACGACCGGTCGGCCGACGACCGTGCCGACACCGCCCACGGGCTGGCCCATCGGCTCCTACGCCACCTACGCCGAGGCGCAACGGGCCGTGGACCACCTGGCCGACCAGGACTTCCCGGTGAGGGACGTCACGATCGTCGGCGTCGACCCGATGGTCGTGGAACGGGTGACGGCCCGCCTGACCTGGGGCCGCGTGCTGGCGGGCGGCGCGGCGTCGGGAGCCTGGTTCGGCCTGTTCGTCGGGCTGCTGCTCGGCGTGTTCGGCACCGGACCGCTGCCGGTCGCGATCGTGACCGGCCTGGTCACCGGTGTCGTGTTCGGCACCACGTTCGCCGCCGTGGGCTACGCCTCGGTGCGGGGCAGGCGGGACTTCGCGTCCACCACCCAGCTCGTGGCGGGCCGCTACGACGTGCTGTGCGAGCCGCGCAACGCCGAGAAGGGCCGGGACCTGCTGGCCAAGCTGGCCCTCGCCGCGCCGCCGAGCCCGTGACCGGGCCGGTGCGCACCCGAACCCGAGACCGGAACCCGACCCGGCGACGCGCACCCGGTGCCCACCCGAACCCGACACACCGGAATCCGACCCGGCGGCACGCACACCCGGTGCGCACCGCCGGACCCTTGACCAGGAAGGCGGGCCCGGGTGCGGTGGCTCAGCGCCGACCGCACCCGCACCGTCGCCGCCACACCGGGCCACCGTCCGACTCCCGGCCGGGTCCGTCCGAAGTGGACAGCCGGCGGCTCAGTCCTCGATCCAGTTGTACTTGCGCGCCATGCCGACGAGGTTCTTGCGCACGTTCAGGATCTGCTCGGCCGTCATGCCGGGAGCCGCGACGAGCAGCGTCTCGGTGACCTCCTGCAGGTACCTCTTCGTCGACACGACCTCGCAGAACACGTCGTTGCCGTTGACGTCGTCACCCGCGTGGAACGACGGCGTGGCCGACCGCACCGACGCTTCGCGCACCAGGCTCACCCGGGACGCCTTCGGGCCCCGGTCGCCCATCTCCACCAGGAACTCGACCAGCGCGCCGGGCGCCATCAGCCGCTTGTCGAAGTCGATGTCGTTGACGTGGATGAAGACGTCCTCGCCACCCTCCTCGGGCGACACGAACCCGTACCCGCGCACCTCGTCGAACCGGACGACCTTGCCCTTCACCACCACCGCAACCCCTTACCAGCAGCACGCGCCACACCCGTGGCGACATCACCACGATCCTATCCCCTGCCCGATCGCGCGACTCGTGCCCGCGACGCGGCGACTTGTAAGAACTTCACAAGGGACTGGCACACGTGGAGAATCCTTGACCAGAAGTCGCATTGGCGTCCTGGAGGAGCTCCCATGCCCGGATCACGCTCGTTCGCGCTCGTCCTGGCCGCCGTCGCGTTCGCCGCGGTGCCGGCGGCCGACCTCGCGAGCCCCGCGTCGGCGCAGGCCGACGGCACGCTGGTCCGCGACCTCGACGCGATCCTCACCCACGACGCCCTCGACGGCGCGGACGTCGGGCTCGTGGTGCGCAACGCCGACACCGGCGCGGTGCTGTACGCCCGCGACAGCGACAAGCGCCGCCAGCCCGCGTCCAACGGCAAGCTGATCAGCTCCGCTGCGGCGCTGGAGATCCTCGGACCCGACCACCGCTTCCGCACCAGCGTGGCCGCGACCGGCCCGGTGCGCGCCGGGGTGCTGGCCGGCGACCTGCACCTGCGGGGCACCGGCGACCCGACCGTGCTGGCCGCCGACTACGACGCGCTGGCCGCCGAGGTCGCGCGCGGGGGTGTCAAGCTGGTCCGCGGCCGGTTGCTCGCCGACGACACCTGGTTCGACGCCGTGCGCCTGGGCACCGGCTGGGCCTGGGACGACGAGCCCTACTACTACAACGCCCAGATCTCGGCGCTGACCGTCTCGCCGGACACCGACTACGACGCCGGCTCCGTCATCGTCCGGGTCGCGCCCGGCGCGGCGGGCCGGCCGGCGACCGTCACCACCGACCCGCCGACGGACTACGTCACGATCGCCAACACCGCCGTCACCGGCCCGCCCGGCTCCGCCTCGACCGTCTCCGTCGAGCGGCGGCACGGCACCAACGTGATCGAGGTGCGCGGCAGCATCCCCGCCGGCGGTGCCGCGGAGAACGAGTGGAGCACGGTCTGGGAGCCGACCGGCCTGGTCACGTCCCTGTTCCACGACGCGCTCGCCCGGCACGGCGTCCGCGTGCTCGGCGGCACGGGCACCGGCGCGACCCCTGCCGACGCGCGGGTGCTCGCCGAGCACCTGTCCATGCCGCTGTCCCGGCTGATGGTCCCGTTCATGAAGCTGAGCAACAACATGCACGCCGAGATCCTGGTCAAGACCGCCGGGCGCGCGGTGTTCGGCGAGGGCAGCTGGGCCGCGGGCCTGCGCGCGATGACGGCCCAGCTCGGCCAGTGGGGCGTGGACGCTTCGGCGCTGTCGCTGCGCGACGGCTCCGGGCTGTCCCGGATGGACCAGGTGTCACCAGACCAGGTGGCCGCCCTGCTGCTCGCCGCCCGGCACGAGCCCTGGTTCGCCGTCTGGCACGACTCGCTGCCCGTGGCCGGGGTGGCCGACCGGCTGGTCGGCGGCACGCTGCGCAACCGGATGCGCGGCACCCCGGCCGAGGGCACGGTGCGCGCCAAGACCGGCAGCCTCACCGGTGTCAGCGCCCTGTCCGGCTACGCGACCACCGCCGACGGCGTCCCGCTGGTGTTCGCCATGATCAGCAACAACACGCTGACCTCGGCGAAGCCGTTCGAGGACGCCGTCGCGATCCGGTTGGCCGGGCACCGGGACGGGCAGTCGCCGCCCGCGGTCCGGGTCGCGCCCGTCGCCGGCCCGGAGCTGGAGTGCAGCTGGACCAAGTCCTGCTAGCCGACCACCGCGCGGAACGCGTGCACGCACCACGGGCCGTCGTAACCGGTCACCCAGAGGTTCGTGGAGTAGCCGCCCAGCTTCTTGCCCTTGGCCGTGCCCTTGAGGTAGAGCTGGACGGAGTCCTCGCTGGTCGAGATGCCGTCCATGGCCGGGTCGACGGCCAGGTCCGGCTCGTGCCCGACCAGTTCCCGCACGTCGGCGGCGTCGGCGATGGCGTCCGCGCACAGCAGGCCGGTCGCGGTCGCCGCGTCGCCCGCGTTCACGGCGTCCAGGAACGACCGCATGGCGGCGAGCGCCTCCGGCGGGACCGGCTTGCCGCCGGCGGTGGGTTCGCGGTCGGTGGTCGGCTTGCCGGTCGGCGACGGCCGTTCGGTGGACGGCGACGCGCCCTTGGCGCGCGCGATGTCCTGCCAGCACCAGTCGCCGTCCTCGCGGATCGCCGTGACCTCGACCTGCGACGTCTTGGACGCCGTGGTGACCTCGACGGTGGCCACCACCTTGGTCTCGGTGACCTCGTCGCTGTCGACGAGCTTCGCCTTCTTCAGCGACGACACGTCGTCGATGGCGCTGTTCACCACGGACTTGGCGTTCGGGCAGGTCAGCTTCTTGAGCGCGGTGGCGTCCTGGGCGTCCAGCCCGGCCACCACGTCTTCCAGCAGCTTCTCGGCCCCGTCGTTCTTCGCCGGGGCGGACGACGACGTGGTCGGTGACGTGGTCGTGGTCGTCGTGGTGGTCGCCGCGCCCACGAAGAACCCGGGCTGGACGAACCCGGTGAACGCCAGACCGCCGAGCAGGAGCACGACCACCACCGCGGCGGCGACGATCGCGCCGGTCCGCTTCTTCGGCGCGGGAGGAGGCTGCGGGGCGAACCCGCCGTACTGGTAACCGCCGTACTGGGCCGGTTGCCCGTAGGGGTCGTGCCCGTTCGGCGGTTGCTGCGGGTAGTTCACGGTGCCTCCCGTTCGTCGTTCGCGCCTTCGACGGCGAACGGGCGCGCGGCGTTCCACCTCGTTCACGGGCGGCTCGGTCCCCCTCGGCCGACCCCGGCCACGCCTCGGGGGTGGAACCGGGGGCGATCCCGGGGATCCGCCGGATCATGGACGCGGCGCGGGGCGGAAGGCTCTGCGACATGACGAGAACCTCCCGCCGCGCCGCCGTCGCGGCCCTGGCGAGCACCGCGCTGATCGCCCTGGGCGCGACCGTGCCGCAGCAGGCCGCCGCCCAGCCGGCCCCGGTGCCGGCGTTCGACTTCACCGACTGCCCCGCGTTGCCCGCCGGGGCCGACCCGGCGCGGTGGCGTTGCGAGGTGCTGGTGTCCGAGGGCACCCTGAAGGTCGGGCAGTCGGCGGAGATGGGCACCGGCGTGATGCGGCTGACGTTCGCCGAAGGGCAGTTGGCCGGCCGGTCCGCGCAGGTCTTCGGCGCGCTGCGGGCCGAGCCGACGCGCGTGCCCGGCGGCCTGCTCGGTGTCGGCGACCGCAACCCGTTGCTGCGCACGGACCTGCGCATCGAGTACGCGGGGTACGCCGACTTCCTCTCCGACGGCGACCGGATGGGCGTGCAGCACCTGAAGCTGCGCGTGCTCAACGGCCTGCTGCCGCCGACGTGCACGATCGGCGACGACACCGACCCGCTCGTGTTCCGGCCCGTGCGGACCAGCGGGCCCGACCGCGTCTCGACCGACCCGCCGGTGCTGAGGTTCACCATCGAGGACACCGCGTTCGCCACGCCCGCGGCCCACGGCTGCGGCGGCTTGGACCGCTTGGTGGACAAGCGGTTCGGCCTGCCCTCCCCCGCCGGCGCGAACTCGCTGGAGCTGACCACCCTGGTCGGCCTCAAGAGCTACGCGGAGATCTGACGACCACCCGGCCCCGACCGCCCGTCCCGGTCGGGGCCGGGCGCCGCACCACCTGACCGGGCGGATCGAGGCCGGTCCGCGGAGCCGAAGTCCCTCCGGCCCGCCCGGGTCGACTAGGTTTCGGGACATGAACGAGACCCCGGACATCAAGCCGCGCAGTCGCGACGTCACCGACGGCCTGGAGAGGACCGCCGCGCGCGGGATGCTGCGGGCGGTCGGGATGGGTGACGACGACTGGGCCAAGCCCCAGATCGGTGTCGCCTCGTCGTGGAACGAGATCACCCCGTGCAACCTGCCGTTGGACCGGCTGGCGAAGGCGAGCAAGGACGGCGTGCACGCGGCGGGCGGCTACCCGCTGGAGTTCGGCACGATCTCGGTGTCCGACGGCATCTCCATGGGCCACGAGGGCATGCACTTCTCCCTCGTGTCACGCGAGGTCATCGCGGACAGCGTCGAGACGGTCATGCAGGCCGAGCGGCTGGACGGGTCGGTGCTGCTCGCGGGCTGCGACAAGTCGCTGCCGGGCATGCTCATGGCCGCCGCGCGGCTCGACCTGGCCAGCGTGTTCCTCTACGCGGGCTCGATCCTGCCCGGCCGGGTCACCCTGAGCGACGGCAGCGAGCGCGACGTGACGATCATCGACGCGTTCGAGGCCGTCGGCGCGTGCGCGCGCGGCCTGATGAGCCGCGAGGACGTCGACCTGATCGAACGCGCCATCTGCCCCGGTGAGGGCGCGTGCGGCGGCATGTACACGGCGAACACGATGGCGAGCGCGGCCGAGGCGCTGGGCATGTCCCTGCCCGGCAGCGCGGCCCCACCCGCCACCGACCGGCGGCGCGACGGTTTCGCCCGCAAGTCCGGCCAGGCCGTGGTGGAGATGCTGCGCAGGGGCATCACCGCGCGGCAGATCATGACCCGGGAGGCGTTCGAGAACGCGATCGCGGTGGTGATGGCGTTCGGCGGGTCCACCAACGCCGTGCTGCACCTGCTGGCCATCGCGCACGAGGCCGAGGTCGAGCTGAGCCTGGACGACTTCACCCGGATCGGCGCGAAGGTGCCGCACCTGGCCGACGTCAAGCCGTTCGGCCGGCACGTGATGACCGACGTGGACCGCATCGGCGGCGTGCCCGTGGTGATGAAGGCGCTGCTGGACGCGGGCCTGCTGCACGGCGACTGCCTGACCGTCACCGGCCGCACGGTCGCCGAGAACCTGGCCGACATCGCGCCGCCCGACCCCGACGGCACGGTGCTGCGCGCGATGAACGAGCCGATCCACCGCACCGGCGGCATCACGATCCTGCGCGGCTCGCTCGCGCCCGACGGCGCGGTGGTGAAGTCCGCCGGGTTCGACTCGGACGTGTTCACCGGCACCGCCCGCGTGTTCGACCGCGAGCGGGCGGCGATGGACGCGCTGGAGGACGGCACGATCACCGCGGGCGACGTGGTCGTCATCCGCTACGAGGGCCCCAAGGGCGGTCCCGGGATGCGCGAGATGCTGGCCATCACGGCGGCGATCAAGGGAGCCGGGCTGGGCAAGGACGTCCTGCTGCTCACCGACGGCCGGTTCTCCGGCGGCACGACCGGCCTGTGCGTGGGCCACGTCGCGCCGGAGGCGGTGGACGGTGGCCCGATCGCGTTCGTCCGCGACGGCGACCCGATCACGCTCGACGTGGCCAACGGCCGGTTGGACGTCGACATCGACCCCGCCGAGCTGGCCGCGCGCCGCGAGGGCTGGTCGCCGCTGCCCGCCCGCTACCAGCGTGGCGTGCTGGCGAAGTACTCGAAGCTCGTGGGCTCCGCGTCCGGCGGCGCGGTCTGCGGCTGACGCGCGCGGGCGGTGCCCGACCCCCGGCTCCGGGGATCGGGCACCGCGTCGGGCGTCACGGGGCCGGGTACTCCGCGATGTAGACCGGAGCGCCGACGTTGGTCAGGTCGGCCGGTCCGCCCACGCCGTTGACGACGTGGTCGATCACGCCCGCGCTGAGGTTCACGGTCATGATGTGGTGCAGCTTCACACCCGGCGTCTCGGGGACCTCGAAGCCGTTCTCGGTGTGGATCGACGGGTTGTTCTGGTTGAACACGTACACGCCACCGCCGTGCAGGGTGTGCTTGCGCACGTGGTCGCCGACCTTGTAGCCGGCCCAGCCCTCGACGTCGCCCTTCATCCAGTCGGCCTGCGTCGGCGGGTCGTAGGGCAGCTCGTTCTGGTAGAGCACGACCGTGCCGCGCTCGCCGTTCCAGACGGTGTTGTGGCGCTGGAAGTGCTCCACGAACAGGCCGGTCGCGGTGACGTCGTCGCCGTTGACGACCACGCCGGTCAGGCCGGTGTTGGTGTTCCAGCGCTGCGTGTCGGTGAAGCCCTCGACGCCGTGGTCGGCCCGCCACACCCACGTGTGGTCGATGAGCACGTGGTCGCTGTTGACCTCCAGCGCGGTGTCGACCTTGCCGACGTGCGGGCCGCCGACGCGGAAGTACACGTCCGACAGCGTGGTCGGGTTGGCCGGGTCGGAGGGCCGGTGGCCGTGCTTCTTGCCCACGCGCAGCAGCACCGGGGACAGCTGCGTGCCCGCGTCGATCGTGACGCCCGCGACGACGACGCCCGGCACGTCCGCGACGTCCAGCGGGATGGCACCGTCCACCGCGGTCAGCGTGGCGTGGCCGAGACCGAGGACGACCGTGTTCGCCCGCTTGACCTCGATGCCGCGGGCGATGTCGTACACGCCCGGCGTGAGCAGCAGGTGCTTGCCGCGGGCGAGCTGGTTGTTGATGTCGCGCGCGGAGTCGCCGGGCTTGGCGACGAAGAAGTCCGACAGCGGGATCGTGCGGCCCGGCGTGAGGCCGTTCGCCCAGGAGACACCGCTGGTGTCGCGGCGGGCGGACGGGACGCGGACGTTGTACCGGCCCTTGTCGTCCACGAACAGGTAGGGCTTCTCGCGGCTCACCGACGTGGTGTCGAGCGTGGTGTACGGCGGGTTCGGGAAGGCCGCGTCGTCGGGCGCGCCCGTGACGCCGGAGAACACCTGGTTCCACACGCCGTTCGACCAGCTGCCCAGCTCGCTGTTGCGGGTCAGCCACTGCTGCTGCGAGCCGTTGACGACGGAGGGCAGCCGGGAGTCGGCGATGAAGCCGCCGCTGGCGTACTGCGGGCCGGCGGTGCAGTAGTCCATCAACGTGAACGTGCCGCTGGTGACGTTGAGGCGGCGCAGCGAGACCGCCTGGGACACGGCCCAGAAGTTCGCGCCGGCGCGGCAGCCGTCCTGGCCCTTGCCGTCGATGTCGATGGTGAGGTTGCCCAGGGTGCGCCAGAAGTTGACCAGGGCGAGGCAGTTGGACGTGCCGCCGTCGGCGAGGCAGCGGTTGTAGACCTCGACCTTGCCGTGGATCACGACGTCGGTGGGCGACGCGCCCAGGCCCGCGATCTCGGTGTAGTAGCCGACCTTGAGCTGCAACGGCTGCTCGGGCGTGCCGTAGCGGCCGGGCTTGAACAGGTAGGCGTAGCGCTGGGTGCCCATCTCGTTGTCGACCTGGGCGGCGTGCGTGGCGTCGAGGGCGGCTTGGATCTCGGCGACCGGGGTGGAGGGGTCGAACACCCTCACGTTCACGCCCAGGTCCTGCGTGCGCCGGGGCGGGTCGGCGCTGACCGCGGGTGCACCGGCGGTGGTGGCGGCGGCCAGGGCGAGACCGAGCACGAACACCCGGCGCACTCTCGCGGGAGCGCTCTCACGACTGGCGTGGCGCATGATCGTCATTGACATGCCTCTGGGGGTTGTGACGCCCGATCGCCGAAGGAGAGAGCGCTCTCTCAGGTTCGACGGGGCCGGGCGGCGGCGATGTTGAGTTGGCTATTTCTACTTCACGATCGAGCCGAACGCCATGCCCGGAATCCGCCCATTCGGTCCCGGTCGGACCGGGAAGAGCACGCGCGGTTCCCCAGCGCGGTGTAGTGGTCACCGATCGTGGATCGACGAACCCTCAGCGCCCTCGCGCGCATGGACCACCTCATCGCCGCGCCCCACCTGCCCGACCTCGACCGCGGCGAGGGCGCGTGGCCGTGGCCGCGTACCGGTCGGACCGCGAGGCGGAGGTGGTGCCGAGCACCGGGGCGGCTCGACGGCCGCGTGGGCCCCGGACCACCCCGGCCCCCCGGACCGCGATCGAGTGCCCGTGCCGCGACGGACGGCTCAGGGCCGGGTGGCCGGCTCGCAGGCTTCTTCGACGACCGCGGGCGGGGTGACGTTCATCCAGGTGAGGGTCGCCTCGCAGGCTTGCGCGTCGCCCTCCTCGCCCAGCACGCACGCGTGGCTGATGATGAGGCCGTCGAAGTGCTTCCAGTAGAGGTAGTCGATGCAGTCCAAGGCGTCGGCGGAGGCGACGGGCGCGGTGGCCAGGCCGAGACCGAGGACGAGGGCGGCGAACAGGACGATCCGGCGCAATCCCGCGCCCGTCAGTCGCGTCCCCGGGCCAGGCGCGACGGCCACCAGATGCGCCGGCCCACGTCCACGGCCAGGGCCGGGACCAGCAGCGACCGCACCACGAAGGTGTCCAGCAGCACGCCGAACGCCACGATGAACGCGATCTGCGCCAGGAACAGGATGGGCAGCACCGCCAGCGCCGAGAACGTCGCCGCCAGCACCACCCCGGCCGAGGTGATCACGCCGCCGGTGATGGTCAGCCCGCGCAGCACCCCGGCCCGCGTGCCGAGCTCGACGGACTCCTCGCGCACCCGCGTCATCAGGAAGATGTTGTAGTCGATGCCGAGCGCCACCAGGAACACGAACCCGAACAGCGGCACCACCGGGTCGGCCCCCGGGAAGTCGAAGAGGCCGTTGAACACCAGGGCGGCCACGCCCATGGTCGCGGCGAACGACAGCACCACGGTGGCGATCAGCAGCAACGGCGCGAGCAGCGACCGCAGCAGCAGCGCCAGCACCAGGAAGATCACCAGCAGCACGATCGGGATGATCACCAGCCGGTCGCGCTCCGAGGTCTTCTGCGTGTCCAACTGGGTGGCGGTGGGCCCACCGACCTTGGCGTCCGCGCCCGGCACCGCGTGCACCGCCTCGCGCAGCCGCTGCACGGTCGCCAGCGCCGCCTCGGAGTCGGCCGGGTCCTCCAGCACGACGTCGAGCCGCACGAGCCCCGCGGCCTCGCCCGCGGGCCGCACCTCCGACACGCCGTCCACGTCCGCCGCACCGGTCACCGCCGCCGCCTGCCCGGCCCGCGCCAGCACGATCGCCGGCGCGCCGCTGCCGCCGGGGAAGTGCCGGGACAGCACCTCCTGCCCGGCCACCGAGTCGACCTCGGTGAGGAACACGTCCGACTGGGCCGTGCCGGACGCCTTGAGCTGCGGCACGAACGCGACGGCCACGAGCAGCACCAACGCCGTGACGACCCACGTCGCGCGCGGCTTGGCGGCGATCACGCGGGCGACGCGCGCCCACAGCCCGCTCGCCTCCGGGTGCGGCGAGCCGTGCTTGGGCCGCAGTGGCCAGAACGCCGACCGGCCGAGCAGCACCAGCACCGCGGGCAGGAACGTCACCGAGGCCAGCAACGCCGCGCCGATCCCGATCGCGGCCACCGGGCCGAGACCCTTGTTGGAGTTGAGGTCGCTGAACAGCAGGCACAGCACGCCCAGCACGACCGTGCCCGCCGACGCGGCGATCGGCTCGATCGTGGCCCGCCACGCCACCCGCATCGCCGCGAAGCGGTCCTCCGTGTCGCGCAACTCCTCCCGGAACCGCGACACGAGCAGCAACGCGTAGTCCGTGGCCGCGCCGAACACGAGGATGAACAGGATGCCCTGGCTCTGGCCGTTGAGGTCGATCACGTCACCGTCGGCGAGCAGGTACACCGCGAGGCTGGCCAGGCCCAGCGCGAACACCCCGGACAGCAGCACCACCAGCGGCAGCAGCGGGCTGCGGTAGACCAGCACCAGGATCACCGCGACCACCGCGCCCGCGACCAGCAGCAGCAACCCGTCGATGCCGCCGAACGCCTCCTTCAGGTCGGCGACCTGGGCGGCGGGCCCGGTCACCAGCACGGTGAGGCCGTCGGGCGGGTCGGAGACCTTCGCCCGGATGTCCTCTACCGCGCCGGCCGGGTCGAGCGGGTCGACCGCGATGACGACCTGGGCGGCCTGGTCGTCGCGCGGTGACGGGATCACCGGGGACGCCTCACCGGGGAACCCCCGTCCGGCCAGGTAGTCGCGGTCGGCCTGGGTGAGGCCGGAGGGGCGCTCGGCCACCACGACCGCGGGCAGGCCGCGCGCGTCGCCGAACGCCTTGACCTGCTCGGCCACCTCGGTCGCCTCGGCGGACGAGGGCAGGAACGCGGTGCTGTCGTTGACCGCGACCTCGCTCAGCTTGCCCGCGAACGGGCCGGAGAAGCCGCCCAGCGCCAGCCACGCGACCGCCACGAGGGCGGGGAGCAGCCAGCGGGTGCGGGAACGGGTCGCGTGCACGGGAGAATGACCTCCGAGGTCACAAAGGTTCGACGATCCAATAGTTCGGCCGTCGAAATAATAACGGGAGGGCGCATGACCGACCACTCGGCCCTGGTCAGGTTGCTCCGGCAGCTCACGGTCGAAACCGATCGGTTCGCGGAGATCTTCGGCGAGAAGCAGCGGATGCACCGGACGGACCTCAACGCGCTCGCGGTGATCATGGACGCGCGGTGGGGCGGCGAGCCGATGTCACCCACCCGGCTGGCCGAGGCGCTGCACCTGAGCGCGTCCGCGACCACGTCCGTGCTCGACCGGCTGGAGGCGTCCGGCCACGTCGAACGCGCCCGCAACCCGCACGACCGGCGCAAGGTCGAGCTGCACGTGTCGGACAAGGCACTGGCGCTGGGTCGCGACTTCTTCGAACCGCTCGACGGCGCGTTCACCCGCGCGTGGGAACAGTTCGGCGACGCCGACCGGGAGGTGATCGCCCGCTTCCTGGTCGCGAGCATCGAGGCGACCGTGGGCGTGCGGGCGGGCCTGGCCGCGGGACCGGACCGGAAGTGATCTTCGCCTCGTCGCGCGATGCGCCCCAATCGGACGAAATTCACCCGACGTAGAAAAGTTCTGGCTACGCTCGAACCAGTGCGAATCCTCTTCTCGAGCCTCGGCTCCCACGGACACACCTACCCGCTGCTGCCGCTCGCGATCGCCGCCCGCGAGCTGGGCCACGACGTCACCTTCGTCACCGGCGAGGCGTTCGCGAACGCCTTGACCGCGCACGGCATCGAGCACGTCCCCGGCGGCCTGGGCATGCGCGAGGCCGCGGCGCAGGCGGGCGCGGAGGTGCAGCAGGCGCAGGACGTCGAGCCCGAGCTCGTCTCGTTCGTGTTCGGCTCCGTGCTGCCGCGCCGCTTCGTCGCGGACGTGGCTCCGGTCATCGCCGACCGCAAACCCGACCTGGTCGTGCACGAGTTCGCCAACCCCGGCGCGGGCCTGGCCGCGAAGCTCGCGGGCGTGCCCGCCCTGTGCCACTCGTTCGGGCGAATGTGGCGGGCCAACGAGCTCACCGACCTCGCGCAGGGCCACCTGGAGGCGGTCGCCGCGGACCTCGGCGTGGAGCTGCCCGACGGCGACCTGATGGCGTTGGGCAACCCGTACCTCGACATCTGTCCGCCCTCGGTGCAGGACCCGGGCTTCCTGGCCGCGGCACGGGACCGGATCCCGCTGCGGCCGGTGCCCTTCGCCGAGCCAGGCGAGCTGCCGCAGTGGGTGCTCGATCACCGCGAGCCGTTGGTGTACCTGACGTTGGGCACGATGTTCGGCGAGGCCGGCGTGCTGCGCACGGCCATCGAGGGCCTGGCCGCGGTGGACGCCAAGGTGCTGGTGGCCGCCGGGCCCACGGTCGACGCGGACGCGCTCGGCGAGCTGCCGGACAACGTCGTCGTGCGGCCGTGGGTGCCGCAGGCCGACCTGCTGCCGCACGTGGACCTCGTGGTGCACCACGGCGGCAGCGGCACCACGCTGGGCACGTTCGGCGCGGGTGTGCCGCAGCTGGTCCTGCCGCAGGGCGCGGACCAGTTCAGCAACGCCGAGGCGGTGACCGCGGCCGGGCTGGGCGAGCAACTGCTGGGCGCGGACGTGACCGCCGAGGCGATCACCGCGCGGGCCCGGCACCTGCTCGCCGACGAGGCCGTGCGGGACGCGGCGCGGGCGATCGCCGCCGAGGTGGCCGCCATGCCGTCGCCGCACGACGTGGCCCGCACCCTGCCCGACTACGCCTGAGCCCCGACCTTCGGCGCCCGCCCGACCGTGCCACCTGGGGTCGCGGCCGGGCGGGCGCTTAACACGTAAGCACAGGCCACTCGTCGCAACGATCACGCCGCTCGTCGTGGCGTCCTTGACCGGTTAATTTCACCGCTGCCACCGTCGGCGACGCCACCGAAGACGACCCGGCGTTGGGAGACCTCCATGGCAAGACACGTGGGCACACTGGCCGCGACAGCCGCGCTCGTGGCGACGGCCGTGCTCCAGCCGACCGCGACCGCGCACGGCAAGCCCTGGGTGGCGAGCTGGGCGGCCAGTCCCGTGGTGGGCAGCGAGATCCCGTGGAGCGACTGCCCGGCGGGTGAGGGGCTGCGGGACCAGACCGTGCGCAACGTGGTGTTCCTCAGCGCGGGCGGCGAGTCGGTGCGGGTCCGGCTGACCAACGCGTTCGGCACGACGCCGTTGCGGGTCGGCCGGGCGACGGTCGCGGTGCAGGCCGCGGGCGACGCGGCGGTGCCCGGCACGATGCGCGCGCTGACGTTCGACGGCAAGCGGGCCGTGACGGTGCCGCCGGGTCGGGAGCTGTTCAGCGACCCCGTGCGGCTGGACGTCGAGGCGCTGTCCACGCTGCTGGTGAGCGCGTACGTGCCGGAGGCCACCGGACCGCTGACCAACCACCCGTTCACCGCGCAGGGCAACTACCTGGCGGCCGGCGACCGGACCGGCGTGCCGTCGGGCGGCTTCCAGGACACCCCGTGCTGGATGGTCGTCAACGGCGTGGACGTCGCGCCCGCGCGGCGGGTCGCGGGCACGGTGGTGGCGTTCGGCGACTCGATCACCGACACCGCCAGCACCACCGGCAACGCCAACCGGCGCTGGCCGGACTTCCTGGCCAGGCGGCTGGACGCGGTGCCGGGGCGCACGCTGTCCGTGGTCAACGCGGGCCTGGGCGGCAACCGGCTCATCGCCGACCGGGACGAGCCGTACTGGGGCGTCGCGGGCGTGACGCGGGTGCGGCGCGACGTGCTGTCGCAGACCGGCGTCAAGGCGATGATCCTGCTGGAGGCGGTCAACGACATCGGCTACAGCGCCTCGGCCGAGGACCTGATCGCCGGGCACCGCGCCGTGATCGCGCAGGCCCGGGCCAAGGGAGTGAAGGTCTACGGCGGCACGATCCTGCCGTTCAAGGGGTCGTTCATCTGGACCGAGGAGCGCGAGGCGACCTGGCGCGCGCTCAACGACTGGATCCGCACGTCCGGCGAGTTCGACGGCGTGGTGGACTTCGCCGCCGCGACCGCCGTGCCGGGCGACCCGGCCACGCTGAACCCGGCCTACGACAGCGGCGACCACCTGCACCCCAACGACGCGGGCACCGAGGCCATGGCGAACGCGGTCGACCTGGCGATGCTGCTCAAGCGCTGAACCGGTGCCGTCCGGGGCGGCTCCGCCGTCGGCGAACGCCCCGGACGGCACGGCGTCCCCGAGCGCACGACGCAGCTGTGACCGGGAGGTGCCGATGGATCCGCTGGACGCCCACTCGCAAGCCGTGATCGCGGTGGCGAAGTCGGTCACGCCGCACGTGGCCGGCGTGCGGATGCCGCGCGGCACCGGGGTCGGCGGTCGTGTTCGCTGACGGCACCGAGTCGCTGTTCACCGTCGTGGGCTGCGATCCCCTCGCCGACCTGGCCGTGCTCGACCGGCGGTGACGCGCCCGGCCCCGCGAGGTTCGGCGACGCCGACCGCTTGCGGGTCGGCCGGCTCGTCATCGCGGTCGGCAACCCCTTGGGCTCGCCGGTTCGGTGACCGTCGGCGAGGTCGTCGGCATCACCACCGCGGTGGCGGGCATCGGGCTGGGCCGGCCATCCCGATGAACAGCACCACCCGGCGGACCCTGTCGACGCTGATGGTCGAAGGCCGGGTGCGACGGGCCCACCCGGGCGTGGTCGGCGCGCCCGCGCCCCTGCCGGACGCCGTCGCCGAGCGGGCAACGCGCGGGCGTGCGGCTGGTGCGGGTCGTGCCTGCGCGGCGGCGACCTCGTGCTCAGCGTGGCGCACACTGGTCAGCGACCCCCCAGGCATCCAACGGCAACTGTTCGCCGAGGCCATCGGCCTGCCGGTGACCGTGCTGCGCAACGGCGCGATGGTCGACGTCATCGCCACCCCCGGCGAACTCACCGGACAACGCCACCGCGCGCCGCCCGCACGCGCGCGAACGACCGCCGCGTCGGCCGAAGTGTGGTGGTCGGCGATCGCGGGCGGGCAGTGGTCGCTCTCGCCGAAGCCAGGGGGCGCAGGGGACGGCCGCGTGCGAGCGTTGCCCCCGGGCTCGCCGTCGACCGCGGCGGTGGCCGGTCCTCGCGGACGCCGCGCGGTGGGGCGTGCGAGGATCGGGCCATGGCGATCGAGGTGCGGGACGTGCCCGCGGAGAAGCACTTCGCGGCGGTGGTCGACGGGACGCCCGCCGGCAAGGCGGTCTACATCCGCACCCCCGACCTGATCGTGTTCACGCACACGGAGGTCGAGCCGGCGTTCGAGGGCAAGGGCGTGGGCAGCGCGCTGGCCCGGGCCGCGCTCGACCAGGCGCGCGCGTGGGAGCAGCCGGTGCTGCCGCTGTGCCCGTTCATCAAGGGCTTCATCGAGCGGCACCGCGAGTACGTCGACATCGTCTACCGCACCCCGAAGTCGACCGCGGTCGACTGAGCCGTCAGCGGAACGGGGCGGTGAAGCAGGCGATCCGCCCGCCCGCGCTGCCCGCCCGGCCCTGGGCGGTCTCGGTCTTCGGGTGTTCGTGCAGGACGATCGAGGCGGGCGTGCGGTCGCCGAACACGAACGGCACCGTGGTCTCCGCCGTGCCGTTGCCCCGGCCGTCGGTGGTCAGCTCCAGCCAGATCTCGTTGCGCGGGTTGGCGTAGGCCGGGTCGACCGAGGGCCGCTCGGGCGTCGCGGCCGGGTCGACCTCGTGCTGGTAGTGGGGACCGGCGTCGGTGCCCTTCTTGCCGCACGGGTCGGTGTGGGCGTGGGCGGCGTACCCGCGGTCGGGCACGAGCAGGTCGGCCGAGAGCCGCACGGTCGTCTCGCCGTCGCGCTCGATCACCTCCAGCTCCAGCTCCGCGCCCGGCGGCGCGGCCGCCTGGTCGTAGGTGAACGCCGTGACCGCGGCCTCCGGTGGCGCCAGCACGCCGATCTCCCGCGTGCCGACATCCGCCTCGGACGGCTTGGCGCCACCCGGCTCGGTGCCGCCGCCGCACGCCGTCGCGGCGCACAGCGCGACCACCACGATGACGACGCGCATGCCGCTGCCCTCCCACGTCCGCTGCGATCACCGGCCGACTACCCTCGCCGATCCGGGTGAAAACCGCAGGTGCGGCGGACCACTCCACCGAGTGGTTCGGGCGCGATCCCGGCGGGCGCCGGGAATCCCCGTGGTGGCAGTCCGCCGCCACACCGCCGGCGGCACACCGTGACCCGAGGGGGTTCGATGAGCACCCGCACCCTGATCGCCGCACTCGCCTGCGCGGCGGCGTTCCAGGCGCCGGTCGCGCACGCGGCCGGCGATCCCGGCGCGTTGATCGCGTGCGGCACGACGTCGGCCGACCTGGCGACCTCGCGCGAGGAAGCGCTGACCCGGTCGCAGTCCTGGTTGGACGCACGGGTGCCGTACAGCCAGCAGGCGTGCCACGAGAACGAGTACGGCAGCTACCGCACCGACTGCTCGGGCTACGTCTCGCTCGCCTGGGGCCTCACCCACTCCCGCACCACGACCACGTTGCGCGAGGTCGCCGCCGAGGTCCCCCGCGCCGACCTGCGCCCCGGTGACGCCCTCCTCGCGTCCTACCACGCCGCGCTGTTCGTGCGCTGGGCCGACGACGCCAAGTCGGAGCCGGTCGTGCGCGAGCAGACCGGCCCCGACGGCGCGCCACCGGTGGAGCGGAAGTGGACGGCGCAGACGGCGAGCGCCTACACCCCGGTCCGCTACTACAAGGTGACCGAACCCTGATTCGTCAGCCCACGCAACGCGTGCCGTTCAGCGTGAACGGCCCCGGCTTGCCGTTCGAACCCGTCCAGGTGCCGAGGAACCCGAACGACACCGAACCGCCCGGCGGCAGCGCGCTGTTCCACGACGCGTGCTTGACGGTCACCGCCGCGCCGTCCTGCGTGTGGGCGCCGTTCCACAGTTGGCTGATCCGCTGACCGTCCGGGAACGACCACGCCAACGTCCACCCGTCGATCGCGGTGGTGGTCGCGTTCGTGATCCGGACCTCGGCCTGGAAACCGCCCTGCCACTGGCCGCCGACCCGGTAGTCGACCGTGCACCGCACCGGCGGCATCGTCATGGACGTCGTGGTCGTGGTGGTGGTCGTCGTGGTCGTGGTGGTAGTGGAGGTGATCCGGCCCGGGTCGACCACGCCCCAGTACGCGCCCTTGGCCTGCAAGCGCGTGTCGAACAGCAGGGGGTGGTCCTTGCGGGTCACCGGGAAGCTGTCCAGCCACGTGCTGTCGTCCGCCAGGCCCCACAGCGTCACGGAGCTGATGTCGGCCGCGTGCTTCTTGTACAGCTCGAAGAAGTCCCGGTACCGGTACGCCTGCGTGAGCAGCACGTCAGCCGGCGGTGTCGGGTAGGACTGGCTGTTGTCGGTGTAGATCGAGACGTCCATCTCGGTGATCTGCTGGTCGACGCCCAGCGCGGCGAACTTGGTCAGCATCGCCTCGGTCTCCGCCAGCGCCGGCCACTGCACGTTGACGTGCATCTGGTGGCCCACCGCGTCGATCGGCACACCCTCCGCGCGCAGCTTCACGACCAGGTCGTAGAGCTTGTCGCGCTTGGCCGGGACGTTGGTGTTGTAGTCGTTGATCACCAGCCGGGCGTTCGGCGCGACCTCGCGGGCCACCCGGAACGCCGTGCGCAGGTAGTCCAGCCCGGTGATCTCGAACCACTTGCTGCGGCGCAGGCCGTCGGCCTGGTTCTCGTCGACGACCTCGTTCACCACGTCCCACACCCCGATGTCGTCGCCGAAGTGGCCGACGACCCCGCGGATGTGCGCCTCCAGCCGGGACAGCAGCAACGCCTTGTTCTCGGGCGTGGCGGTCATGTCGTTGCCCGCCGCGTCCTTGAACACCCACGCCGGGGTCTGCTGGTGCCACACCAGCGTGTGCCCGCGCACGGCCGCGCCGTTGGCCTTGGCCCAGGCCACGAGGGTCTCGGCGTCGGTGAAGCGGAACGCGCCCTCGGTCGGCTCGGTGGCGTCCCACTTCAACGTGTTGCCGGGCGTGATCGAGTTGAAGTGCTTGGCGAGCAGCTGCCCGTGGTTGTTGAGCAGTTGCGCGGTCTCCACCGCCGCGCCCACGGCGAAGTGGGCGGCCAGCACGTCCTTCACCGACGGGATGTCGGTCTGGATCGGCGGCAGCGGCGTGTAGGAGAGGGCGAAGTCGTCGATGTGCAGGGACGCCGTGGCGCTGCTCAACTCGACGTAGGTGGCGAGGAAGTCGACGTCGGCGGCCAGCGTGTAGCTGCCGCGCAGGTTGACCCAGCCGTTCGCGGTGACCGCGGTGTCGCCCACGACCTGGTCGTAGCTCGGCGTGCCCGCGGTGCGGCGCTCGACGGACAGCCGCGCCTGCGTCGGCGCCTCCCCGGCGGCCAGGCGCACCCACACCGACAGGTCGTAGCGGATCCCCTTCTGCGCCTTGTCCAGCAGGCTCAACGTCGGGCCCTGCCAGCTCTGGGCGCGGCCGGTGACCGCGAGGCCGTGCGTGCCGCTGCGCGCCACGGCGGTGCTCGGCTCGACCACCTCGCCCGCCCGTGACGTCCAGCCCTGCGCGGTGCCGTCGTCGAACGTGCTGGAGACGACGACCACGGGTTCGTCGGCGGCGGCTCGGGGGCTCGCGTGCGCCGCCAACGTGACCAGGCCGGCCACGACCGAGGTCGCGAGCACACCGGCGAGAACTCTCCTCATCGAGAATCCCTCTTCCGTCGGACGCGTTCTGGGAGCGCTCCCAGAACATCTCGCCCGGACTATAGGCAGCCGCTTCGACCCCCGCCCAGCCGCCGTTCAGCCCAAACGGCGTGATCGGCGGGCGATGGAACGTGCCATCAGAACGTGCCGCGGTACAACGCGCAGCCCCGGCACACCTCGGCCGGCCGGTGGTCCAGCAGCCCCGCGCGGAACGCCTGGTACGCCTCGCCGTGCCAGACCTCGGCGAACGTGCGCCCGCCGAGCCGCCCGAGCGTGGCCCGGTCGCTGCCCATCACCATGCAGCACGGCTGCACCTCGCCCCGGTGGGTGACGTAGGCCGAGTCCCACGGCCACGTGCAGCTTGGCCGGCCGGGGTCGACCGGCGCGTGCTCCTCGACGCGCGGCAGCCGGATCGCCAGCCCGCGCTCGGCGGCGACGGCGCGGGCGGCGGCGAAGCTCTCGTGGCTCGCACGGGGTTCGAGCTCCACGCTCTCGCCGGCGGCGTACTCGCGGATCGCGGCGTACCGCCCGGCGGGGTCGGTGTCGCTGAACGAGTGGCTGAGGTTCTGCACCCACAGCTCGTCCACGCCCAGGTCGGCCGCCAACGCCACCAGGTCGGGCAGTTCCGCGACGTTGCGGCGCATCGCCACGAACACCAGCTTCACCACCGGCCGCGCGACCCCCGCCGCGGCGCGCTCGGCGAGCAGCCCGCGCAGGTTGGCCACCACCCGGTCGAACTGGCCCGGCCGCGGCGCGAACGTCGTGCCGTGGCGGACGTCCTCGTAGGTCGCGGCGGTGGCGCCGTCCAGCGAGACGTGCACCCAGCCCGCGCCGGCCCGGACGAGGTCGCGCGACCACCGCCGGTCCAGCAGCACGGCGTTGGTGTTGAACCCCACCTCGACGCCCCGGCCGACGGCGTGGCGGACCATGTCCAGCAGGTGCGGCGCGAGCAGCGGCTCGCCGAGCCCCTGCAGCGTCAGCCGGGTCAGCGCGGGCAGGCCGTCGACCAGGGCCCGGAAGTCCTCATAGGACAACGCGCCCTCGGCCCGGCCCACCGCGGGCGCGTACCGGACCAGGCACATCCGGCACCGCAGGTTGCACGCGCCGGTCACCTCCACCTGCACCTCGCCCGGCAACGGCGGCGTCAACGAATAACCGGCCGTCCGCGTCATGCGACCACTCCTCGTCCGGTACCCCCGCCCCTCCAACCTGCCCGGCAGCGGGCCGCGCAAACCTCCGCGCGGACGTCGCGCCCGGCGGGTTTCGACCGGTCGACGGCGGCAACCCGGGACTCGTGTTCATCGACGAGGACGTGCGGATCCCGCTGGACGGGCTCCCCCTGGACGCCCGCCTGTGCCTGCCGACCCGGGGCAGCGGCGTGGTCGTGTTCGCGCGCGGCGGCGGGTCGCGTGACGAGCACGTGGCGCGGACGCTGCGGCACGAGCACCTGGGCACCGTGCTGGTCGACCTGTGCCCGGACGGCGAGCGGGACGTGCCGGTGCGCGCGGGCAGGCTGGCCGCGGTGGTGGACTGGCTGGCCGACCAGACCCCGACCGGCGGGCACCCGATCGGCCTGTTCGGCGCGGACGTCGAGGCGGCGATCGCGCTGGTCGTCGCCGCGGAGCGGCCGGCCGCCGTGCACGCCGTGGTCGCCTGCGGCGGGCAGGCGTCCCTGGCCGGGGACGCGCTGACGCGGGTGCTCGCGCCGACCCTGTTCATCGTGGCCGAGCGGGACGACCACCCCGCGCGCCGGTTGCCGTCCGGCGGGCGCGTGGAGGTCGTGCCGACCGCCGATCAGCGGTTCGAGGAGCCCGAATCGCTCGACCGGGTGACCCGGTTGACCGCGTGGTGGTTCCACCGGCACGTCGGGACCACCCCGCTGCGGCCGGCGACGTCCTGACCGGTCACCTCGCCGCGATCAGCGCCTGAGGCGCGGCCTGCTTGATGCGGGTGCGCAGCCAGGTGAGCTGACGGGCGGTGTCCTGCTCGCACGAGGTGACGACGTCGAGCAGTTCGCGGTCGCGCAGCCCCTGGGCGGCCTGGCCGACGACGGTCCACGTGATGTCGGCCAAGCCGGCCAGCGTGTAGAGGTCCTGGAGGTCGCGCAACAAGCCGACCGGACCGCCGCGGGTGGACTCCAGGCCGGTGGCGTGCAGGCGCTCCGGCTCGGTCTCGCGGTGCTCGCCGTACCGCCGCACGACCGGCAGCAACGCCTCGGTCTGGCGGTCGACGCGACCGGCGAGGACCTGGCAGGTGTGCCACACGTCGGGCTCGTCGCCGTGGCCCTGGCCGACCTGGCGGAAGGCGTCGGCGAGGGTGGTCAGCGAGGAGTGCAGCAGTCCCAGGTAGGTGGCCAGGTGCACGGGTTCAGCCCTTCGACGCGGGGTGCGGCACGTTCGGCGTCCGCTCGGGGGTCGGCGGCGGCGCGGGCGGGTCGGTCGGCGTCACGTCCTCGCGCACGTCGTCCTCCCCCGCCGTCGCCGGGACGCCCGCCGGGTCGTGCGGGGCGGACGCCGTCGTGGTGGGCGCGGGCGCCGGGCGCGTGCCGTCGGCCAGCTTGGTCACCCGGACCGCGGCGACCTTGAACAGCGGCTGCTTGGACACCGGGTCCCACTCGGTCAGGGTCAGCTCGTTGGCCGCGCGCGTGTGCCCGTCGCCGCCGGTGTCCCAGTAGCCGTAGTGGAACGGCACGAACACCACGCCGTCGCGGCCGCGCCCGACCCGGGCGGGTGCCTCCACCCGGCCGCGCGGCGACTCGACGCGGACCAGGTCGCCCTCCCGCACGCCCAGCGCGGCGGCGTCGGCGGCGGACAGCTCCACCCACGGCTCGGGCGCGGCCCGGCGCAGGCGCCGCGACCGGCCGGTCTTGGTGCGGGTGTGGAAGTGGTAGGCGGTGCGGCCCGTGGTGCACACGAACGGGTAGTCCGCGCTCGGCTGCTCCGGCGGCGGCGCGTACTCGGCGGCCTTGAGGAACGCCCGGCCGTCGGGGCGTTGCGCCTTGTACTGCTCGGGCGAGGTGGTACCGCCGGTGAGCAGGTCGTGGCCGTAGTCCTCGCACACGTCCGGGTGGGTGGGGAAGACGCCGTCGGCGTAGAGCCGGTCGCACCCGTCCGGGTGGTCCTCGTCGCACGGCCAGGGGATGCCGCTGCCGCCGCGCAGCTTGTCGTAGGACAGGCCGGTGTAGTCGCACAACCGGCCCCGGCTGCACTCCCGCCACGCCGCGAACGCGCCCTCCGGGTCGTGCCACTTCACCAGCGGCTCGCCGTCGCGGTCGCGGAAGTCCATGCGGCGGGCGTAGTCCAGGAAGACGTCCAGGTCGGACCGCGCCTGGCCGGGCGGCGCGACCGCCTGCTCCGACAGGTGCACGGTGCGGTTGACGTTGGTGAACGTGCCCTGCTTCTCGCCCCACAACGCCGCCGGCAGCACCACGTCGGCGTACTGGGCGGTCTCGGTGAGGAAACCGTCCTGCACCACCACGAACAGGTCTTCCCGGGCCAGGATCTCCCGGATGCGCGGCAGCTCGGGCAGCGACACGGCCGGGTTGGTCCCCGAGATCCACAGGAACTTGATGGAGCCCTGCTCGGCGTAACGCCAGATCTGCATCGCGTGCGTCGGCGGGGCCCAGTGCGGGATGGTCAGCGGGTCGACGTTCCACAACCGGGCCAACTGCTCGACGTGCCCGGGGTTGTCCCAGTTGCGGAAGCCGGGCAGGTCGCCGTCCGCGCCGCACTCGCGCGTGTTCTGCGCGGTGGGCTGGCCGTTCATCTGCAGGATGCCGCACCCCGGCCGGCCGATCAGCCCGCGCAGCAGGTGCAGGTTGTTGACCTGGCAGGACGCCGCGGTGGCCTGGTGCGACTGGTAGAAGCCCTGCAACACGGTGGACAGCACGCGGTCGGACGTGCCGAAGACCCGGGCCGCGCGGCGCAGGTCGTCCGGGTCGACCCGGCAGATGCCGGCCACGTGCTCAGGGGTGCAGGGCTCAACGGTGACGGCC
The DNA here is from genome assembly GCF_021390395.1 of Saccharothrix sp. S26. Lineage (GTDB taxonomy): Bacteria > Actinomycetota > Actinomycetes > Mycobacteriales > Pseudonocardiaceae > Actinosynnema. The sequence continues at coordinate 28,368 of NZ_JAJUWT010000037.1, read as the reverse complement.
AGCTCGTCGTAGCCGAGGGTGTGCGCGTCGACGTAGTCGCGGTCCACCCAGCCGTTCGCGATGACCTCGCGGACCAGGCCGTTCATCAACGCCTGGTTGGTGCCCGGCAGCGGGGCCAGGTGCACTCCCCCGGACGCCACCGCGGCCTCGGCGACCTTGGTGCGCCGGGGGTCGACCGCGACGACGACCGGCCGGTCCGGGCCGTGCAGCCGGTCCAGCACCCGCGACCACAGCACGGTCTGCGTCTCGGCCATGTTGTGCCCGAAGAGGAACAACGCGTCGCACGAGTCGACGTCGGTGCAGCTGCCGGGTTGGCCGTCGGAGCCGAAGCTCTCCTTCATCGCCGCCGCGGCCGTGGCCGTGCACAGCCGGGTGTTGCCGTCCATGTGCGGCGTGCCGATGCCGGCCTTGCCGATCACGGCGAGCGTGTAGTACTCCTCCAGGAACAGCTGCCCGCTGGTGTAGAACCCGTGCGACAGCGGCCCCACCTCGGCCAGCAGCTCGCGCGACCGCCGCACCACCAGGTCCATCGCGGTGTCCCAGTCGGACTCGACCAGCACGCCGCCGCGCCGCACGAGCGGACGCGTCAACCGGTCTTCGCCCAGGTGCTGCCACGACCCGTACAGCCCTTTCGGCCCCAGCCGCCCGTGGTTGACCACGTCACCCGCGCGGCCGCGGATCCCGACCACGCGGCCGTCCCTGACCGCGATGTCGCAGCCGCAGCCGTTGCTGCACAACACGCACGCCGACTGCACCCACTGGTCCACGTCGGACTCCGCGAGGCCGTCGTCGAGGTGCAGGTCGACCCGCACCGGCCACGGCGCGTCCTTCGCGTGCGGCGTGCGCGTGCCCCAGATGTCCGCTATCCGGTCGGACATGCGCTCCTCCGTCCACGCGGTGCCGTCGCCGGGTGGCTACCCACGCCGGTCGCCGCCAACCCCCGCCGGCCGTCGCCGAACCCGCGCCGCGCCCGAGTCGCACCGGCCGGTCGGCAAGCCCTCGGCACCCAGCCGCCCGACCCCTCGGCCCGCTGCCGGACCCCGGCGGGCCCGCGCGGGCGGTTGTCGCCCGCGCGGGTGAGCGGATCACCCGGCCAGCCACTCCTCCAGCCGGGTCGGGCCGACCAGCGCGTCGGAACCGGGCAGCAGGGTCTTCTCGTCCAGCAGCGTGCCGAAGTAGCGGGCCTCCGGGTCGCCGACCACCTCGCGCCGGTCGTCCCGGGCCCGCAGCACCGTGCGGATCCAGGCGTCCATGCCGAACACCTCGGGCCCGCCGACCTCCACCACGCCGTTCACCGGCGCACCCACCGAGGTCCGGGCCACGACGGCGGCCACGTCGGCGGCGGCCACCGGCTGCACGCCGCCGCCGGGCAGCGTCACCACGCCGTCCGCCGTCGCGTCCGCGACACCGCCCGCGAACTCGAAGAACTGGGTGGCGCGCACCAGCGAGAAGGGCAGCCCGGACGCCCGGACCAGCTCCTCCTGGGCCACCTTCGCCCGCAGGTAACCCGAGTCCGGCGCACGCTCCGCGCCCACCACGGACAACGCGACGTAGTGCCCGACACCCGAGCCCTTCGCGGCCGCGACCAGGTTCGCGGTGGAGGTGCGGAAGAACGCCAGCACGTCGTCGTCGGCGAAGGACGGCGAGTTCGACACGTCGACCAGCGCGTCCGCGTCCCGCACCGCCTCCGCCAGCCCTTCGCCGGTGATCGTGTCCACCCCCGTCGAGGGCGCGGCCGCCACCGCCTCGTGACCGTGTTCGCCGAGCCGTGCGACGACGTTCGACCCGATCAGGCCGGTACCACCGATCACGACAACCTTCATGGTGACTCCTCTCACCGGCGGCCGGCACGTCCGGCACACCCTCGCCAACCAGGACAGTGCAGGGGGCCGGTTCGTGACAGCGGGTTCACCCGTCGGCATGGCGGTCACCCGATCAGACCTCCGGCGGGCAGGGCATCCTGTTGTCGACGACGGCGCGTTCCACGACGGGAGATCACGGCCATGGAGGACACCGCCGGCGCGGGCCTCGACCAGGCTGCCACCGTGTTCGCGCGGGTGCGGCCGAGGTTGTTCGGCATCGCCTACCGGATGCTGGGCAGCGCCGTCGACGCGGAGGACCTCGTGCAGGACGTGTGGCTGCGCTGGCAGTCCAGCGACCGGTCGACCGTGCGCGACCCGCTCGCCTACCTGGCCACCGCCACCACGCGGCTGGCCATCAACGCCGGGCGCACGGCGCGGGCGCGGCGCGAGGTCTACGTCGGACCCTGGCTGCCCGAACCCGTGGACACCTCGGCCGACCCGCTGCTCGGCGCGGAACGGGACTCCGCGCTCGAAGTCGCCGTGCTCTTCCTGCTGGAGAAGCTCACGCCGACCCAGCGGGCGGCCTACGTGCTGCGCGAGGCGTTCGACTACCCCTACAACCAGATCGCCGAGATCATCCAGGCCACCGAGACGGCGGCCCGGCAGCACGTCAGCCGCGCCCGCCGCCGGCTCGCCGACGAACGGCGCGCCCCCGTGACCGGTCCCGAGCAGCGCCGGTTGCTGACCGCGTTCGTGGCCGCGGCACGGGACGGCGACCTGGCCGCCTTGGAGGAGCTGTTCGCCGCCGACGTGGTCAGCTACTCCGACGGCGGCGGCGCGGTGCGGGCCTCGCGGATCCCGGTGCACGGCGCGGTCACCGCGGCCAGGTACGTCCGGGCGTTCGCCGGGCACTTCTGGACGGGCGTCGAGGTCTCCTGGGCGACGGTCAACGGCGACACCGCCGCCGTGCTGCGCCGAGACGGCGTCACGTTCGCGGTGCTGGCGGTGGCGGCGTCGGCGGAGGGCATCGACCGGGTCTTCTGGATGATGAACCCGGACAAGCTCGGCGCGATCGCCTGAGCCGCCGAGCCCGCTCGTCGTGCGGACCGTCCCGCGCGCTCCTACGGTCGAGGCGGGACCAGTGCGCGGAGGTGTGATGAGGAGCCAGTACGAGTACCTGGCCGTGTTGTTCGCGTGCCTGCTCGTCACCGCGCCGTTGGAGTGGCTCGGTGGCGGCGTGTACCGCCGGGCACCCGACGTCGCCCGCGCGGTGCTGCCCGTGCTGGCCGTGCTGGTGGCCTGGGACGTGGTGGCGATCGCGCGCGGGCACTGGAGCTTCCACCACGAGGGCACGACCGGCGTGGTGCTGGCCGGTGTCCTGCCGATCGAAGAGGTGCTGTTCTTCGTGGCCATCCCGCTGTGCGCGTTGCTGACCTACGAGGCCGTCCGCCGGTTGGCGCGCGATGGCTAGGGAATACCTGGTCGCCGCGGTGGCGGCGGCGGTGCTGGTGGTGCTGCTGGAACTCCTGGCGCTGCGCACGGGTCTGTTCCGCCGTCCCGCCTACTGGATCACGATGGTGATCGTGCTCGGCTTCCAGGTGCCGGTGGACGGGTGGCTGACCAAGCTCGACGCGCCGGTCGTGCTGTACGCGGACTGGGCGATCAGCGGCGTGCGCATCCCGTGGGACATCCCCGTCGAGGACTTCCTGTACGGCTTCGCGATGGTGACCGCGGTGCTGTTGCTGTGGGAACGGAGGAGGGGCGCGCATGGCTCGGTCGACCGCCGTTGAGGTGCCGGGGTCGTTCGGCGCGGTGTTCGCCGCCTGCCTCGCGCGCGACCTGCCCGACCCGGACTGCGGGGCGCGTGCCGTGACGCGCCCCGGCACGCCCTCGGTACCGCGCGAGTGCTCGGTGCGCACGGCCGTCCGGACCGCGATGTGCGGGCTGGTCGAGAGGCTGCTCACCGGGGACCGCCTGCGGCGCAACGGTTCCGGCGTCACGCACACGTCCACCGGCCGTGCACCACGACAGGAGCACCTGTGAAACCTCGGGATCGCAAGGCCGTGCGCATCGCCGGCCCCGTCGGGCGCGCGCGGTTCGACGGGGACGAGCCGACCGTGGCCGTGGTCGGCGCGGGCATCGCCGGGCTGGCGGCCGCGACGGTGCTGGCCGAACGCGGCGCGCGGGTCGTGGTGTGCGAGCGGGAGCACCACCTCGGCGGCCGGGTGGGCGGGTGGCCGACCCGGCTCGCCGACGGCAGCGACGTCACGATGACCCGCGGTTTCCACGCGTTCTTCCGGCAGTACTACAACCTGCGCGCGTTGCTGCGCCGCGTCGACCCCGGCGGCACGGCCCTGGTCGGCCTGCCGGACTACCCGCTGTGGCACACCGACGGCCACCGGGACGGGTTCGCCGGGCTGCCCACGGCGCTGCCGTGGAACGCGCTGGCCTTCCTGCGCCGCAGCCCGACGTTCCGCTGGGCCGACCTGCCCTCGGTGGACGCGCGGGCCGCGCTGCCGCTGCTGGACGTGTCCGTGCCGCGCGTCTACCGGGAACTGGACCACCTCGACGCGGCCGCGTACCTGGAGCGGATCCGCTTCCCCCGGCCCGCGCACGCGCTGGCGTTCGAGGTGTTCTCCCGCAGCTTCTTCGCCCACCCGAGCCGCATGTCGGCGGCCGAGCTGGCGCTGATGTTCCACATCTACTTCCTCGGCTCGGCCGAGGGGCTGCTGTTCGACGTGGCCGCCGACCCGTTCCCGCACGGCCTGTGGGAGCCGCTGGCCCGTCACCTCGCCGAGCTGGGCGCCGTCGTGCGCCGGGGCGTCGAGGTGCGGTCGGTGGCTCCCGGTGGGGCCAAGCGGTTCGCGGTGGACGTGGCCGGTGACGTGCTCGACGCGGACGCCGTCGTGCTGGCCGCCGACGTGCCCGGTCTGCGCCGGCTCGTGGGCGCGTCACCGCGCTTGGGCGACGCGGCGTGGCGCGGGCGGATCGCCGACCTGCGCACCGCGCCGCCGTTCCTGGTGTCGCGGTACTGGTTGGACCGGCCGGTGGACCCGGACCGGCCGGGTTTCCTCGGCACCAGCGGGTACGGCCTGCTGGACAACGTGACGGTGCTGAACCACTACGAGCACGAGGCGCGGGCGTGGGCCGCGCGCACCGGCGGTTCGGTGGTGGAGCTGCACGGGTACGCGCTGCCGTCCGACGAGCCCGACGCCCGCGCGCGGCTGTGGGAACAGCTCACCGAGGTCTACCCCGAGACCAAGCGGGCCGGTGTGGTGGACGAGCGCCACGAGTTGCGCGCCGACTGCCCGTTGTTCCCGGCGGGCGGGTTCGACCACCGACCGACCGTGCGCACCCCGGACGACTTCCTCGTGCTGGCGGGCGACCTGGTGCGGGTGGACCTGCCCGTCGCGCTGATGGAACGCGCCGCGACCACGGGGTTCGCCGCGGCGAACCGGCTGCTGAGCCGGTGGGGTGTGGCCGGGACCGACCTGTGGTCCGTGCCGACCGCGGGCCGGGCACCGCTCTTGCGCGCCGCCGCCCGCCGGTGGGGTCGCACGCCCTAGACCCGGACCTGGTCCACGACCAGTCGCACGGCGTCGGCCAGCGTCGCGGGCCGCCGCACGGAGTCGGGCAGCGGGAGCCCGGCCCAGCCCGGTCCGGCGGCCACCACCACCGCGTCGGCGCGCCGGTGCAGCTCCTCGACCGGCACGGCGGCGGCGAGGTCGGCGCGGTGGGCCCAGATCACGGTCACGGCGGGCCGCAGCCGTTCCAGCGCGTCGCACAGCGCCACCGCGGGCACCCGCGCGCCGAGGCCGCGCCACCGGCAGTCCTCTTCGGACAGTGCGGCGCCCAGGGCTTCGAGCGCCAACGTGTGCTGCTCGTCCGGCGCGCACGACAGCAACGCGGCCAGCGCGCCACCGCCCTCCGGGTACGGCACCGAGCGCAGCGCGTGCAGCAGCCCGGCGCTGGCCAGGTGCTCCACCTCCACGCCCGTGCCGCGCCGGGCAACCCGGTCGCCCAACTCGACCAGGAACGGCCCGAGCACCGACTGCCACGCCGCCACGACGCCGTGACGGGTGATGAGGTCGGTGGCGAGCCGGCGCACCCGCGGCTCGTCGAGCCGGTCGGCGGCGGCGAGGAAACCACGCCGGGAGGACCGCGCGGCGTCCGGCGTCAGCGCCTGCCCGAGCCGTCGCGGGAGGTCCGGCGCGGGCTCGACCGACTGTCGGGCGGCCTCGGCCGGCGCCACGCCCTGCGCGGTCAGCGCGACCATGCGCCGCAGCCGCTCGACCTCGTCGTCGCGGTAGCGGCGGTGGCCGCCCGCCGTGCGACCGGTCGGCCCCAGCCCGTAGCGCTGGTCCCACGTGCGCAGCGTGGTGGGCGAGATGCCGAGCATCGCCGCGACCGCGCGGGGTGTCCAGCTCATCGACTCCGGGCTCACTTCCTGGCGCGTTCGGAGAGCATAGCCCGCAGCTCGCTCTCGCCGAGGCCACCCCAGATGCCGAACGTCTCGTGCACCTCCAGCGCGTGCTCGCGGCACTGCCGCATGACGGGGCACCGACGGCAGATGGCCTTCGCCATCGCCTCCCGCCGCTCGCGCGCGGCACCGCGCTCGTTGGGCGTGTGGAAGAAGTAGGTGCTGTCCATGCCGCGGCACAGGCCGGACAGCTGCCAGTCCCACGACTCGGAGACCGGGCGAGGCAGGCGGGAGAGCTCGGGCATGGCGCACGTCCTCTGCGAGTCGACTTCGGTGACGGACTCCACCTTAAAATCGACTCAGAACCGATGCAAGTTGACGATGCTCAGCCGGGGAAAGCGCCCTTCGACCGAAGCGCGTACCGGCGCTCGGCGTAGGCCAGGTCGTCACGCCACAACCGCGTGGCGGCCTGGCGCAGCACCGGCCGGATCAGCGGGGCCAACGCCCTGGCCAGCGCGAAGCCACGGCGATCGGACTGCGCGACGACGGCCTCGACGACCGCCGTCCGCCCACTGCCCAGCGGCGTGGCGTGCGTCTCGACCACGCTGCCCTCCCCCTCGCCGGCCACGATGCGCATGACCACCGTCCGCGGCTCCGGGCAGGCGAACTCGGCGGTGACCGGCACGCCCAACCGGCCCGCCACCCGGAACGTCACCTCGACCAGGAACCGGTCCTCCTCCTCGGTGGGCGTCCGGAGCACCCGCAGGTTCGCGAACGAGTACGGGTGGAACCACGCGCCGTGCCACGGGTCGAGCCGGTTCGCGATCACGTCCTCGGGCTCGCACCGACCGACCACCGTCGCGACCGCGTCCAGCGAGCCCGCCGGTGGCCGCGCGGGCAGCACCGGCGCGGGCAGCGGCTCCTCGCCGCCCACGTCGTCCAGGCGCACCCACACCAGCACGCCGTCGTCATGCGCGGGCAACGGGCTCCACGACCCGAACCTCCCACCGCCCAGCGCGAGCCCGTGCCAGCGGCAGACCAGCCTGCCGTCGGCGACCGCGCCGTCGCACAACGGCGCGCCGAGGTGCGGGCACGCGCCGGGACCGGCCCTGAGCACGCCACCCGGCCCACGCCACAGCACCACCTCGCGACCGGCGACCGTGCGGCCCGACGCCTTGCCGCGCACCACGTCGCGGCTCGCGCCGACCACGAACCAGTTGCCCGACGGCTTGGCGGTCGCGCGTTTCAGCACCGCCTCGATGAGCGCGGGTTTCGCCTCGCGCCACGTCGGCTCCTGCCGAGGCCAGGCAGGGCTGGTGAACGTGCGCAGCGGCAAGCGGTTCGGCATGTCTCTCCTGTCGTGGTCAGGCCGCGCGGGCGAGCACGGCCCTGGCGAAGGCGGGCAGCGCGACGGCGAGCCGCCTGCCGCCCGACACCGCGACGCGCCGGGACAGCACGTCGCAGCCCGCTTCCTCGACCAGGTCGAGGATCCGGCCGTAGAGCCGGTAGGCGGTGGCGACGCACGGCCGCGATCGCGGCGCGAGCATCGCGATGCCCGGCCGGGCGCGGGCGTACTCGCGGCGGGCCAGGCCGACCTGGTCGCGCAGCGCCGCACCGATCCGGTCGTCCGCCCGCCCCGCGGCCCGCGCCCACACCAGCCGGTCCCGGTCCACGCCGAACGCGGCCAGCTCGTCGGCGGGCAGGTACACCCGGCCGCGGTCGAGGTCCTCGCCCACGTCGCGCAGGAAGTTGGTGAGCTGGAAGGCGATGCCGAGCGCGGCGGCGGCCGGCTCCGCGTCCCGCCGCGGCACGACTGTGCCCAGCACGGGCAGCACCTGCAAGCCGATGACGGCCGCCGAACCGTGCACGTACCTCAGCAGTTCGGCGCGCGTCGCGTAGTCGGTGACGGTCAGGTCCATCCGCATCGACGCCATGAAGTCGCGGATGTGGGTGTCGGGGATGTCGTAGCGCCGCAGGGTGTCCAGCAACGCGCTCAGGACGGCGTCGGAGCTGGTGCGCCGGTCCATCGCGGACGCGAGGGCGACCTCGACGGCCGCGAGCCGTTCCGCCTTGCGCTCCGGTCCGTCGCGCAGGTCGTCCACGATGTCGTCGACCCAGCGGGCGAACCCGTACAGCGCGTGCACCGCGGGCCGTTGCTCCGGGCTGAGCATCCTCGTCGCGAGGTAGTAGGTGCGGCCGTGTTCGGCGTTCAGCGCGCGACACCGCCGGTACGCCTCGCGCAGCGGCCCGGTGATGCCCGCGGCGTCCATTTCCCGATCAGCGGACATGCTCTGTGGTTCCTTCCGGCGGTGGCACTGCGCCCACGCTAAGTCGGCCCGCCGGGCTCCGCACGACCAGCGCCGCTCGTCATGCGCGGCGTTGGTGGCGCTGCTTAGCTCGAACCACCGAAGTCCGACGACAGGCGAGGGGGCGACGATGTCGCTGTTGGCAGACGCGGACACCGGCGCACCCGGTCCCCCGGCCAACGAGGACTTCCCGGCGCGGTTCGGCGTCGCGCTGGACCGCTTCCTCCGCACCCGGCCGGACGTGGAGGCCGCGCGGGACCTCGCCGGCGAGGTGTGTGCGCTGGTCCTGGCGGGAGGCAAGCGCCTGCGACCCGCGTTCGCGTGGTGGGGCTGGCGCGCGGCGGGCGGTGCGGCGAGCGGTGACGCGGCGGAAGCCACCGTGCGGGCACTGGTGTCGTTGGAACTGCTCCAGTGCTGCGCTTTGGTCCACGACGACGTGATGGACCGTTCGGCGACCCGGCGCGGCAGGCAGGCCGTGCACGAGGTGTTCGCCGCGCGGCACCGGCGGCACCGGTGGTCCGGCAGCGCCCGCCACCACGGCGACTGCGCCGCGATCCTGGTCGGCGACCTCGCCCTGGCGTGGGCCGACGACGCGCTCGTCACGGCCGGGTTGCCCGCCGCCGCCCTGCGCCGCGCATGGGGGCCGTGGCAGGAGATGCGGACGGAGATGATGGCGGGCCAGCACTTGGACCTGCTCGCGACCGCGCGCCGGGACGGGTCGATGGAAGGCGCGTTGCGCGTCGCGGCGCTCAAGACCGCCGCGTACACCGTCGAACGCCCGCTGCACCTGGGCGCGGCGCTCGCCGGCGCGCCGGCCGACGTGGTCGAGTGCCTGCGGGCGTTCGGCCGTGACGTCGGGGTGGCGTTCCAGCTGCGCGACGACCTGATCGGGGTGTTCGGCGACGGCGAGGTGACCGGCAAGCCCGTCGGCGGGGACCTGCGCGAGGGCAAGCGGACCCCGCTGATGGCCATCGCGATGGCCCGCGCCACCGCGGCGGGCGACCACGCCGCGCAGCGGGTGCTGCGGCAGTGCTTCACCGGCGTGCCGGTCACGGACGAGGCGGTCGCCGCCGTGCGGGCGCTGCTGGTCGGGCTCGGCGCGGTCGAGGCCGTCGAGCGGCACATCGACGCGCTGACCGCGAGCGGTCTCGCCGCGCTGGACCGCGCGGACGTCGACGAGGTCGCCCGCGAGAACCTGGAGCGGTTGGCGGCCAGGGCCGTCCACCGCCGCGACTGACCGACGAGGGGATGACCGTGGCACGTGTGGTGCGAGGCCGGACCGACTCGGTGGTCGTGGTCGGCGCGGGGTTGGCCGGTCTGTCCGCCGCCCTGCACCTGCGCGGAGCCGGGCACGAGGTGACGGTGCTGGAGCGGGCCGGCCACCCCGGCGGCCTGGCGGGCAGGCTCGACGTCGCCGGGCACCTCGTCGACACCGGGCCGACCGTGCTGACCATGCCGGAACTGCTGGACGAGGCGTTCGCGGCGGTGGGCGCGCGGCTCGCCGACCACCTCGACCTCGTGCCGCTGCACCCGGCCTACCGCGCCGAGTTCGCCGACGGCAGCGGCCTCGACGTGCACACCGACGCCGCCGCGATGGCACGGGAGGTCGCCGGGTTCGCGGGCGACCGGGAAGCCGACGGCTACCTCGCGCTGCGCGCCTGGCTCACCCGGCTGCACGAGGTCGAACGGGACCGGTTCATCGGCTCGAGCTTCGACTCGCCGCTGGACCTGCTCGGCCGGGACCTGGTCGCGCTCGCGCGGCTCGGCGGCTTCGGCTCGCTGTCCCGGGCGGTCGGCCGGTTCCTGCGCGACGACCGCCTGCGGCGCGTGTTCACGTTCCAGGCCCTGTACGCCGGGGTGTCGCCCGCCGACGCGCTCGCCGCCTACGCCGTGATCGCCTACATGGACACCGTCGCCGGGGTGTGGTTCCCGCGCGGCGGCATGCGCGCGGTGCCCCGGGCGCTCGCGGACGCCGCGACGGTGGCGGGCGTGCGGTTCCACTACGACGCCGAGGTGGTCCGGCTCGACCGCGCCGGCTCGCGGGTGGTCGCCGTCCGCACCGCGACCGACCGCTTCCCGTGCGACGCGGCCGTGCTCGCCACGGGTCCGGCGCAGAGCGCGCGCCTGCTGGGGGGAGCACCGCGGCGGCCGCGTCCGCTGCGGTGGTCGCCGTCGGCGGTGGTGGTGCACCTCAGCGCACCGCGCGTGGTGGCCGGGCTGGGCCACCACACCATCTCCTTCGGCGGGGCGTGGGAGCGCACGTTCGACGAGATCATCCGCCGGGGCACGCTCATGAGCGACCCGTCCCTGCTGCTGACCACCCCGACCCTCACCGATCCCCGGCTCGCTCCCCGAGGTCGGCACCTCCAGTACGTGCTCGCGCCGTGCCCGAACCTGGACGTCGCGCCGATCCGGTGGGACGTGGTCGGCCCCCGCTACGCCGAGGAGGTCGTCGGCGAACTCGTCGCGCGCAAGCTGCTCGACCCGGGCGTCGACGTGCTGTCCGTCGTGACGCCGGACGACTGGGCCCGGTCGGGCCAGGCGGCGGGCACCCCGTTCTCGGTGGCCCACACGCTCGCCCAGACCGGTCCGTTCCGACCGCGCAACCTGCCGTCGCGCGAGGGCAACGTCGTGCTGGCGGGCAGCGGCACCACCCCGGGCGTCGGCATCCCGCCGGTGCTCATCTCGGGCAGGCTCGCCGCCGAGCGGTTGCGGAGGTGACCGTCAGTCCTTGAGCGGGTCGTGACCCCAGTTCATCAGCGAGTACCGCCACCTCGTGCGCTCCACGTCGCCGTCGGGCCGTTGCGCGAGGTGGCGGTGGACGTACCCGACCACCTTGCGCATGTGCGCGTGGTCGTCGTCGGTCAGCTCGCCCTTCTTCTTGCGCAGGAGCGCCACGATCCTCCTGCCGGATTCGTGCCCGACCGACTCGCCGCCGTCGGACTGGCCGACGGACCGCGACTCATCGGTCGCCAACCACCGTTCCAGCTCCGCGGCCGTCATGTTCACGGCGTCGTCGAACCCGTCGCTCACGAGTCGTCGCCCAAGGCGCTCGGCTTGTGCACCGCGTCCTTGCCTGTCTTGTCACTGCGCACCCGGTACTGCGGGTCCTCGTCGGACGCGCGCACCCGCCTGCCCGCGGCCTCGGTGTCGTCGGTGATCTCCTCGACCACCTCGCCGTGCACGGTCTGCCCGTGACTGGACCAGGTGACCTTGTCGCCCTTGTGGAACTCCTCGTCGGCCATGGGTGCAGTCTGCGTCGGCGCACAAAGCCCACCAGTGAGGTTCCGCCTGCCGTTCTGCGGATTACTCCGTTCCGGTGACATTGGGAGCGCTCCCGGTGAGACTCTGGGTATCACCCCGCACCGCTTCGCGGTTGTGGTTCACAGGCAAGAGCCGTACCGTGGTGGTAGTCAACCGCCACACCAAGCTGCGCGGAACGACGATTCGGGTTGAGCAGAAGCTCGGTTGTTGGTTCTCGTACCAACCCACCCGAGGAGTGTGCCCTGTGGGCGACACCACGTCCGACACGATCACCCGGGTCCACCACCACGACGACATCACCGTGGTCGAGGTCATCGGCGAGATCGACATGGCCTGCGAGAAGCCGGTCCGCGCCGTCCTCACCTCCCTGCTCGACGACCGGCCCGCCGGGCTCGTCGTCGACCTCACCCGGGTCGACTTCTTCGGCTCCTCCGGCATCCAACTGCTCGTGGAGGCCGTCGCGTCCGCCGAGCGCCGGGGCGTGGCGCTGGCCGTGGCCACTGACCGGCGTGCGGTCCTGCGCCCCCTGGAGATCACGCTCATCATCGAGACGGTGGAAATCCACCCGACCTTGGGTGACGCGCTCGCCGCGCTGAGATCCGACGCCCCGTCGAGGTCGCACCGCATGGCGTACTGACGATCCGTTCCCGTGGTGGTGCCGCGGCACCACCACGGGAGCGGGTGCTCAGCTGTCGTCGGCCGCCTGGCCGCGCCGCTCGGCCTCGCTGCGGATCTCCGACTCCCGGCGGTCCACGGCGTCCAGGCTGACCACGCCCTCGTCCTGGTCCACCGGGTCGCCCGCGGGCTGCTCGGGCCGCACGTCCGGCTGCTCCTCCGCGAGCCGGTCGGCCAGCGGCCGCGGGTGGGACTCCTCCCACGGCGTCATGCCGTACTTCGTCACGCCGGACCACTGCTCCGGCGGATCCATGCCCGCCTCCAACGGGTCCTTCCTGATCCGGTCCTCGTCCAGGTCCTCGGCGCTGCTCAGGGCCGCCGGGTCGGTCTCGACCGCGTCGGGCGACCCGGTGGCCTGCGGATCCGAGTAAGAGTTCAGGTCCTCCGTGCTCATACCGGGACGTGTACCCGCTCAGGCCGCGCGCAACCGGCCTTCACGCCATGATCGTCGCGGCCACGATGCACGTGTCGTCCAACGGCGTCGCCGGCACCAGGCGTGACGTCAAGACCTCGGGCATCTCGACCGGGTCCAGGTCCGCGATGAACCCGCGGATCTCGTCCATCAGCCGCTCCAGGTCGTCGCCGCGGGCGCCGGCGGACGGCCGCCGCTCGATCAGGCCGTCGGTGAACATCAGCACGGTGTCCTCGGGCGCGAGCAACGTCCGCGCCGTCGCGTACACCGCGCCCCGCACCGCGCCCAGGATCGGCCCGTCCGGGCGGTCCAGCGGGTGCACCTCGTGCGACCGCAGCAGCAGCGGCGCGGGGTGGCCCGCCTGCGCCCACGACAGCCGGTGCGTGGTCGGCTCGAACCGGGCGACGATCGCCGACGCCAGCGTCACGCCGTCGCCACCGGTCAGCATGCGGTTGAGCACGTCGAGCACGCGGGCCGGATCGGGGTTGGTCAGCGCGGCACCGGTGAGCGCGTACCGCAGCTTCGCCATCGCCGCCGCGGTCGCCAGGCCGTGCCCGGCCACGTCGCCGATCGCGAGCACCGTGCTGCCGTCGTCGATCGGGAACGCGTGGTACCAGTCGCCGCCGACCTCCGCCCACTGCTCGGCCGCCAGGTAGCGCACCGCGACCTTCATCCCGGGCAGCTCCAGCGGGCGGCTGGGCAGGGGCAGCACGGCGGAACGCAGGTGGTCGGCGACCTGGTGCTCCTGCGCGAACTGCTCGCTCAGGTCGAACACCCGCTTCTCCGCGCGCCGCATCGCGGTCACGTCCTGGAGCACCACGTCCAGCCGCACGGGCCGGCCCTCGACGTCGAGCACCGGCTCGCCGATGAACCGGCCGCACCGGATCTGCTCGCCCGCCTTCAGGTGCAGCTCGGAGTCGGTGCGCTCGCCGCGTTCCAGCATCCGCCGCACGGCGTTCTGCAGGATCGGCAGGTCCTCGCTGATCACGGACGCCCGGATCTCGTCCAGCGACATGGGCCCGAGCGCCGGGTCGCGGTCGAAGATGACGTAGAGCTGGTCGGACCAGTCGATCTCGTTGGTCACGAGGTTCCACTCGCCCCAGCCGATGTTGCCCAGGCGCTGCACGCTGCGCAGCCGTTCGAGCTGCAACGGGTCCTCGTGCTCGTGCCAGGCCAGGATCAGGCCGTCGCCGAACTTGCCGATGGTCAACGTGTACCGGCCGTGCTGCGGCAGGCCGGGTGAGTTCTCCTCGTAGTCGAAGATGCTGACCACCTCCCTGACGCCGGTGTCGAGCACCCGGTGGTAGGCGTCCCAGAGCTCGGTGCCCGCGACGGTCGGGTAGCTGGTGAGGATGGTCCGCCCGACCAGCTGCCGGTAGCGCCGGCCGGTGAAGTCCACCGCGTCGGGGCTGGCCGCCTCGAACCGGAAGTCGACCACCTCGCCGCCCTCGCCGTGGACCGCGCCGAGCAGCGCCACCGAGCCCGGCAGCACGTCCAGCAGGTGCTGCACCCACAGGGTCCAGTTGCGGCCTTGCGCGACGTTGTCGGCGCTGACCAGCGCCAGGAGCGTGGACCCGGCGGCGCGGACCAGGACCTCCAGCTCCCAGCGCTCCTCGGCCGAGAAGTCGTGCCGGTCCGTCCACAGCAGGCCGACCACGCCCACCACGCGCGTCTGGTCCCGGATCGGCACCCACGCGCGTGACGTCCACACCGCGCCCGGGTCGCCGATCAGGACGTACCGCTCGCGTGCTTCGTCGAGGTCGGGCAGCCACCGCGGCAGGCCGGTGCGGACCGCGGCGCGGACGGCGGTGTCCAGCTGCAACGGCACGCGCTCCCACTCCAGCCGCACGTTGGCGGGCACCTCCGCGGCGGCCTCCAGCCGCAGGCCGCCGTCGGGTTCGACCAGGTAGACCAGCACGCCGTCGCAGTGGACGTGCTCGCGGACGAGCTCGGCCAGCTCCTCGGCGTCGGCCGCCGTGCCGACCGCGGCGAGCGCCACCGGCTGCGGCGTGCGCTCGCCCGGGGGCGCGGGTGCGGGCTCGGGGATGTCGACCGGTCCCACGTACCGCATCGGGTCGAACAGGCCTTCGGCGGCCATGGGCGGCGTGTTCGGCGGCGGACCGGGCGGTGGCGGCACGTCGAGCACGCCCGCGGCGATGACCACCAGGTCGCTGCCCGTGGCCTGGGCGAGCCGCACCATGTCCTCGAACGCCTCGTCGGGCCGGCACGACAGCCGTTCGGCGAGCACACCCTTGGCCTGCTCCACCACGGCCTGCCTGCGGGCAGCCGCCCTCAGCCGGTCGATCTCCTCGCGTTGGCGGGCGACGAGATCGGCCAGCGCAGAACCACTCGGATCCCGCTGGACTGCCATCGCCGTCCAGCATCGTCCGCGCACCCGCGCACGGCCAGCCGAACCGACTCCGAACGTGCCGGGTGGCGGCCGGCAGTGCGCTGACGGGTGAGGCGGGCCGTTCACCGGGAGGCGGCGGGCGGGCGTGACGTCACGCCGCCGACCGGCCGATCAACGCCTCCAACCCTGGCCCGTCGAGCCCCTGCCGGACGAACGGTCACGACCGGATCGGCCGCACCGCCAAGCCCCCCGTCGAGCCCCTGCCGGACGAACGGTCACCACCCGGATCGGCCGGCGCTCCCAAGCCCCCGTCAAGCCCCTGCCGGGCGGGCGGTCACCACCCGGATCGGCCGGCGCTCCCAAGCCCGACCGGTCAAGCCGCTGCCGGCGGGCGGGCGGTTACTACGCCGTTCGGTCGGCCAGTGCCGCCAAGCCCGGCCGGTCGAGCAGGTCCAGCGTCTGGGCGTCCGGCGGGCCGGTGCGCTTGACCAGGCCCAGGCGCTCCAGGTGGCCCAGTGCCTTGCGCAGCTTCTCGGTGGTCAGCGAGCCCTTGCCCTTGGCGGCGAACTCGCTCTTCTCCTCCACCGCCAGGGTCGGCGCGACCGCCTTCTTCCACGCGGGCAGCACGGCGGCGCGCGGCACCGACGCGGCTTCGCCCGCCGCGTCCAGGATGATCCCGGCCAGCACCCGCCCGAAGTCGTCCTGCCGCGCCGCTCGGCGTCGGACCAGGTCCTCCACCGGCGTGCGGCCGTCGTCGTCGGGCACGTCGAGCGTGGCCAACCGCGCCCACAGCGCCCGGTCGGCGGCGCTCGGCTCGGCCCTGCCGGCGAGGACCGCGGCGCGGTGGGCGTCGATCGCGGACCCGAGGGCGACGACCAGGTCGGTCAGCTCGTCGCGGACGTCGTCGCCGCGCAGCCGGCGCGCGGCGGCCGCGATCACCCGGTGGTGCTCGCGCACCAACGTCTCGAAGTGGGCCGCCTTCGTAGCCCGATCGGCGTCCTCGGCCGCGTCGCGCTGGTACTCGGCCTGGCTGATCTCCCCGTCGAGCGCCCGCGACCGCGCGGTGGCGCGTTCGGCCGTGCGGCGCACGCGGGACACCGCGATCCGGTCCAGCATCGCGCGCAGCACCCGGTCGGTCTGCTCGACGTGGGACTGGGCGGCCAACAGCCGCCACGCCTCGGCGTCACGGCTGCGCAGGGCGGCGTTGATGTAGCGGTCGGCGGCTTGGTCGTCGTCGGGCGCGTAGGGCAGCGTCACGTGTCGGTCCTCGGTAGTGGTGGGCAACCCCCGCGCGGGCACAACAGGGCCGGGGACAAGGGTGCCCCGAACGGCTCGGACGCGCAGCCGCGGGGTGGCGCACGGCGCGTGCCGCGGCAGGTGGTATGGCCGACCGGGACGGGCCCGGGCGGCGACCGCCGGCCGCCGGGCCCGAACCCAACACCCGAACCGACCACAATGGACAGCACGGGACCGGCGCGGACCCGCGTGAGCACGCCCGAACTCCCCTGATCCGCGCCCGATCCGCCCGCACCGCCCGCCCGAGTCCGGTGGACTTGGCATTGCGCTCGCCGAGGGGTTGCGGTCCCGTATCGGAGTTGAAATCCTTGACCACGCACGTTTCGGCTCTGTGAACACCTGCTGGGGGTAGGTCCTGGTGACAGCCAAGCGCACGAGCGAAGCGGACAAGACGCAGGAGCGCGCCCGGAGACATCAGGGTGACGCCGCTCGTCCGGTCAGATCGACGTGCCGGACCGGGCGGTGGTAGAGCGCCGGCCACGGCACCGACCACAGCGCTGACCGCCCGCCGCGTGCGGTGGCGCACTTTTCCGCCCTGATCCGCGGGCGGTCGAAGCCGAACCGAACACGACGCCATTCGAATCACGTCGAATGGCGTCCGGAGCATGTTCGTCGAGCTTCGAAGGGGTTCGGTGGGAGGTCTGCACGGCGGTCGACGTGATGCTATAGATGTAGGTAAGTCGAAATATCGCGCAGCATGTTGACGATGACTGGTGGAGTCCTGGGAAAGGTAGGACCAATTCCGTGCACTCGGGCAACGTAGAGACCGATTACCGGCAACTACTCCGCACTTGCCTGGAAGCCTGCTACGCGACAACCGGACCGCTCTTCTCAACCGCACCGGAATTTCCATGAGAACCCGACGCACGACCGACGCGGCACCGGTCGGGACGACCCGTCGCGCCCTGCCGGGCTCCGTCCGGTGGGCCGACGCGCGACCTGCGGGCACGTCACCGGCCCTGGTGCGGATCAGCGCGTTGGGCCCGCTCGAAGCGGTGGTCGGCGACTGCCCGGTCGACCTGGGCACGCCCAAGCAGCGCGCCCTGCTCGCGCTGCTGGTGAGCCGGGTCGGCCAGCCGGTGGCGGTGGACGTCATGCTCGAGGCGCTGTGGGCGGGACACCCGCCGCCGTCGGCCATGACCTCGTTGCAGGCGTACGTGGCGAATTTGCGCAAGGTGTTGGAACCGGATCGCGCGCCGCGGACACCGGCGAAAGTCTTGCGCACCTGCACCCAGGGATACGTGCTGGACGACCGCGAGGTCGACGTCGACGTCCACCGGTTCGGCGAGCACGCCACGGCCGGCTGGCAGGCAATGGCCCGGCACGATTCCCGACAGGCGTTGGGCGAGTTCGAGGCCGGTTTGGCGCTCTGGCGCGGGCGGCCCTATTCGGAAGTGGCCGGGGCGACCTGGGTCGCACCCGAGGTGGCCCGACTCGACGAATTGCGATTATCAGTTGTCGAGGCGCGCTGCGCCGCGCTGCTCGCGGTCGGCGCGCACGAGGTCGCGGTCGCCGAATTGGAAGCGTTCGTGCAGGCCCACCCGCTGCGCGAATACGGGTGCGAACTGCTGACCCTGGCGCTGTACCGGGCCGGTCGGCAGGCCGACGCGCTGACCGTGCTGCGGACCATCCAGTCGCGGCTGGCGGAGGAGCTGGGCGTCGACCCGCGCCCCGCGCTCAAGCAGCTGGAGCACGAGATCCTGAACCAGTCGCCGAGCCTGGACTGGCAACCGGCCCAGACCACCTCGACCACACCGACCCCGGCCACGCCGACCCTCACCACCGCCACCGCGACACCACCGGCCACAGCGGCGACACCCGCATCCACGCCCACCTCGGCACCGGTCGCGCAAAAGCCCGCGACACCGACCATCCCGGCCACGCGGGTGGAAGGCGGAGCAGCGGTCGTGCCGCAGGTCCGCGTGACCGGCGCGCCGCCGACGCCGGCCCCGGACGGTGAGGTGTTCGTCGGCCGTGAGGCGGAGTTGCGGCAGTTGGCCGACGCGCTGGCCGCGGCGACGGCCGGGCGACGCCGGGTGGTGACGGTGTGCGGCGAGCCGGAGATCGGCAAGACCAGCCTGCTGCGCCGGTTCGCCGACCGGGTGGGCGCGCCGGTGCTCTGGGGCACGGGCCCGGAGCACGTGGACGCGCCACCGTTGTGGTTGTGGGAACAGGTGCTGCGCGGCGCGGCCACCTGCTTCCCGCACGTGCCCGTGCCGGCGGCGGTGGCCGAGCTGCTGGACGAGGACCGGCGGCGGGGCGACGACCCCGGCTCGGACCTGCGGCGGTTCGAGGCGGTCGTGCGCTACCTCGGCGAGGTGTCGGACACCGTGCCGCTGGTGGTCCTGCTCGACCACGTGCACCGGGCGGACCCGGGCTCGCTGCGGCTGCTGGCGCACCTGGCCGAGTCGGCGCCGACGAGCAGGCTCCTGCTGGTCGTGGCCTACCGGTCGGACGAGGCGGCGGCGCTGGCCGGGACGCTGGCCGCACTGGCCCGCGCGGACGTGACGCGGATCCGGCTCACCGGCCTCGACGTGCACGAGACCCGGACGTTGGCGAGCACCGTGCTGCGCCGGGAGGTCGGCGGGCACACCGCGCAGGCGCTGTGGTCGCGCAGCGAGGGCAACCCGTTCTTCCTGCGGGAGCTGATCAAGCTGTCGGCCGCCGACCAGGGCCTGGACGAGCCCCACCCGGTGCCGACGCCGGTGCGCGAGGTGGTGTCGCGGCGCGTCGCCCGACTGCCCCGCGGCACGGCCGAGCTGCTGTCCGTGGCCGCCGTCGCGGGCAGGCACTTCGACGTCGAGATCGTCGCCCAGGCGGCCTCGGTCGAGGTCGAGGAGGCGTTGGAGTCCCTCGACCGCGCGATCGAGGCGGGGCTGGTGGTGGAGGACGACCAGCGGCTGGGCTGGTTCCGCTTCACCCACGCCCTGGCCGCCGAGACGCTGTACGAGACGACCGGGCGGATGCGCCGGGCCCTGGTGCGCCGGCGGATCGGCGCGGCGGCGGCCCGGGTGTGGACCGGCGGCGGGGAGACGGCCGCCGGGATCGCCCGCCACCGGCCGCCGGCGGCCCAGCTCGACGCGACCACCGGCCCCGCCCGCGTCGCCGAGGCCACGCTCCCCGGTGACGCCGCGCGGCTGTGGCGGCAGGCCCTGGCCGCCGCGGACCTGGCCGAGCAGGAGGACCTCGACCGGCACTCCCTGCTGATCGGCCTGGGCGCTTCGCTGTACCGGGCGGAGAACTTCCGCGACGGCCTGCGGGTGTTCACCCGGGCGATGGAGGAGATCCTGTCCGCGCCGGGCACGCCGGACACGGCTCGGCTGGTCGCCACGGCGGTCGCGGCCGTGAGCGAGCTGGACCTGTGCCCGGACGGTCGCGGCGAGGTCGACGACCGGCTCGTCGGCGTCATCGAACGCGCGCTGCCGCACGTGGTGGACCCGGCGCAGCGGGGTCGCCTGCTGGCCTGCCTGGCCGTCGCCCGCCGCCACGACGAAGATCCGGCCGGGCGGGCCGCGATGTCGGACGAGGCGCTGGCGCTGGCCGGGGCCTCGACCGGCAACGCGGAGTCGGCCACCCTCCTGCACCTGCGGGCGGTGGCGCTCAGCGGTCCCGACCACCTCGACCAACGCCTGCGAGCCGTCGCCGAGCTGCTGGCGCTGCCCGACCTGCCGCCCCTGGCGCAGGCGCGGGCACGACGGTTGCGCGCGCAGGCGCTGGTCGTCCTGGGCCGCGTCCACGAGGCCGCCGCCGAGCTGGAGCTCGCGGCCGAGCACGCGGAGAGCCCGTCGCTGCGCACGCGGCTGGGCTGGGCGCGCGCCGGGCTGCTCCTGCTCGACGGCCGGTGGGCCGAGGCCGACGAGGTGAGCCGGACGACCTACGACCGGTGCGCCAGGGCGTCCTGGGACGACGCGAGGTTCAACCGCGTGCTCCAGCGCTGGGAGGCGGCGCACCTCACCGGCGGCGGGCAGCACCTGGTCGACGAGCTGCGCTCCGCCGCGGAGTCGTCGGGCCGGCCCGCGTTGCAGGCGATCCTGGTGATGGCGCTGGTCGACGCCGGGCTGGCGCGGGACGCCCGGATCGCCCTGCACCGGTTCCCGCGCGGGCCGGAGGAGGACCACCTGTGGCTCTACGCCCGCTGCTGGGCGCTCCTGGCCGCGGCACGCCTGGGCGAGACCGACCTGGTGGCGCGGTGGCGGGCCCAGCTGCTGCCCTACCGCCACCTGGCGTGCTCCGCGCCGGACCTGGTGGTCAGCGGGCCGGTGGCCTACTTCACCGCGGAGGCGGCGCTGGCCCTGGGCGACCCGGACGCGGCCCTGGCCGACCTCGCCGTGGCCACCGACGTGGCCCGGCGGATGGGCGCGCTGCCGTGGTTGGCCAGGGTGCGTGACGCGGTCGAGCCGGCCCACCGGTTCGAGGCCGCGCCCTGCGGCTGAGCGGCCCTGCGGTGTCCGTGCCCGTGACGTGCGGGCACGGACACCGAGCGGGTCAGACCCGGGCCGAGGCGTGGGCGCGCAGCGCGGTGCGCAACGCGCCCACCACCCGTTCCACCTGGTCCATGCGCAGCTCCGCGTGCATCGGGATGGCGAGCTGGCGCTGGAACAGGTCCGCCGAGGTCGGGCACTGCTGCTTCGCCTCGTACACCGGCTGCAGGTGGCTCGCCCACGTGCCGTGCCCGCAGCCGATCCCCTGGCCGCGCAGGTCGGCGGCGACCGCCGCGCGGTCCACGCCGGGGTCCAGCGTCAGCAGGAACGACTGCCAGGCGTGCGTGCGGTCCTCCGGCACGTGCGGCAGCGTGACGAGCTCCTCGTCGGCCAGCAGCTCGGCGTAGCGCGCCGCGACCGCGCGCCTGCGGTCCAGCAGCTCGCCGATCCGGCTCAGCTGCACCAGCAGGATCGCCGCCGCGATGTCGGACAGCTTGTAGTTGTAGCCGATCTCGTGGAACTCCGGGATCGGCAGGCCGACGACCTTGGCCTGGTCGAAGATGCTGCCGATGCCGAACGACGACCGCAGCCTCGCGTGCGCGGCGACCGCCGGGTCGGTGGCGAGCAGCGCGCCGCCCTCGCCGCTGGTGATGCCCTTGCGCCCGTGGAACGACAGGCACGCCACCGGCGCCAGCGCGCCCGCCTCGCGTCCCCGGTAGGTCGCACCGACGGCGCACGCGGCGTCCTCGACGAGGAACAGCCCGTGCCGCTCGGTGATCGCCTCCAGCTCGGCGTAGTCGGCGGGCAGGCCCACCGTGTCCACCGCGATCACGCCGACGGTGCGCGGCCCGATGAGGTCGCGCACCGCCTCCGGGTCCACGGTGCCGGTGTCGGCGCGCACGTCGGCGAACACCGGGGTCGCGCCGACGTAGTGCACCGCGTGGGCCGGCGCGGGGAACGAGTAGTCGGCCACGATCACCTCGTCACCCGGCTGCACGCCGAGCGCGAGCAGGGCCAGGTGCAGCGCCGAGCCGCAGTTGTTCAGCGCCACGGCGTCACCGACGCCGTAGCGCGCGATCAGCTCGGCTTCCAGCGCCTTGCCCTTCGGGCCCTGGCCCGCCTGCCACGCGGAGGCGAACACCTCCGCGACGGCGGCCAGCTCCCGCTCACCGAGGCTCGCCTTGACCAGCGGCACGGGTTCCACCGCGGTCACCTCCCGCTCACCGACGTCAGGTTGCCGTTGGTGCGGGCGGACGACGGCGGCTCGTAGCGCAGCGGCGTGATCTGCTTGACGTCGTAGCGGTCGCGCAGCCGTTGCACGGCTTCGGGGTCCACGCCGTCCGAGCCCGCCGCGAAGATCTCGCAGATCTCCTCGAAGTACCGCTCGTGGTCGGGCGCGGGTGAGCTCTGGAACAGCATCCGCGCCGGCTTGTCGGTCGAGTTGCGGAACGCGTGCGGGCACCCGGTCGGGACGAACATGGACGCGCCGACGCCCCCGCGCACGAACCGGCGGCCGTCGGGCGCCTCCCACTCGTCCCACCGGTCGCCCTTGCGCTCGACGGGCTCGAACGCCAGCAGGTCGAGTTCGCCTTCGAGGACGTAGAAGAACTCACCGGTGCGCTCGTGGACGTGCGCGCCGACGTCGAACCCGGGCGGGACCACCACCTCGAAGATCGACGCGGTGGAGCCGTGCGCCCCGGTGACCTTGAAGGTGACGTCCTGCGCCTTCGTGGTCAGCCGCCGACCCCCACCCGGTGGGACGATCAGGCCGTCCATGTCGCTTGCCTCCCTGCCTCGTGCGCGAACTCCCGCTCGGGGTGCAACGTCGACGGGTCGACGGCCCACCGGCCCACCGCCATCTCGGCGGTGATGCCGGGCCCGAAGCCCGCGATCACGCCGGTGGCGCCGGGCAGCGGCTCGTCCTCCTCGAACAGGCGGCGCAGCGCGTCCAGGACGACGGCGCTGGCGATGTTGCCGTGCTCGGTGAGGGTGGCCCAGCTGTGCCGGAACGCGGTGCGGTCGACGCCGAGGTACTTGCTCAGGTCGTCCAGGATCCGCGGCCCGCCGGCGTGGATGATGTAGAAGTCGAGGTCGCCGATGTCCCAGCCGTGGTCGGTGGCCAGCTCGCGCAGCACGGGCGCCAGCGGTTCCATCGTGCCCGGCACCCGCCGGTCGAGCTGGAAGTGGAAGCCCGTGGAGCGCACGGCGTAGGAGATCCAGTCCTCGGTGTTCGGGATGAGGTACGAGGCGTTGCGCTCCAGCGCCACGCCGGTGCCACCGCTGCCGCGCACCACGGCCGCCGCGACCGCGTCGCCGAACAGCCCGTCCGACAGCAGCGAGCCGACGCCGTCGTCCTCGGGCTGGTAGCACAGCGAGCACAGCTCGCACGACACGATCAGCACGTTGCCCTCGGGGTAAGCCGTGCAGAAGTCGTGCGCCCGGCTGATCGCCGCGCCGCCCGCCGCGCAGCCCAGCTGCGCGATCGGGATCTGGCGGGTGTTGGACCGGAAGCCCATGGTGTTGATCAGCCACGCGGTCAACGAGGGCATCAGGAACCCGGTGCACGAGACGTAGATGATCGCGTCGATGTCGTGCGCCACCACGCCCGCGTTGGCCAGGGCCTCCTCGACGACCTCCGGCACCCGCTTCTTGGACTCCACCTCGTAGATGCGGTTGCGCTCCTCGAAACCGGGGTGCCGCAACGTCTCCTCGATGGGCTGCACGATGTGCCGCTTGCGCACACCCGTGTTCTGGATCAGTCGAAGCGCCAGCGGGAGCTGCGGCTTCCCGGCATGCACCCTCTCGGCAAATTCCAGGGTCTGTTCCATGGTGATCACGTGCTCCGGCACGCGCACCGACGGCTTGCATAAGATGGGCATGTCTGGCCGCAACCCCCTGCACGTAAGAGTGTTCCTCGAAACCCCGACGCCCCGTCGGTGCCAGCCGGTGGGCTGCGACGGCGCGGTTCGAGGGTCGGCTCGGGCATCCGTCCAGCACTGTCCCGCACGGCGCTTGTGATCGGCTTGGCGTGGACTTCTCGCCCACCAAGGGTTCGCGGGCGCGCGGCACGACCGCCGGGCGCCGTCGTGGTGGGTGCGCACGTCGTGCCCGGCGCGCGGGTGTGATCAGGGAGCCGGTCCGCCGGTCGCGCCAAGCCGACGCCAACCCGCCGCACAGTCCCGGCCAAGTCGCGGTGTCGATGCTAGGCGTGCAGCGGCGCAAGCGGTCCGAGGCGGCGACACCTCGGCGTGCCCTCGCGCTCCGCCGAGCCGGTGACGGCCCGACCGTCGTCGAACACCCGGAAGGAGCAATTCTGGATGAAGGGGTCCATGATCCACAACGCGATGTGGAAACGCGGTTTCTACCCCGGCATCTTGCCGGACGTGGCCGCGGCCAGGAACGGTTCGACGCTGCTCACCCTCGACCACGACCTCGACGTGCTGCCCGAGGCCGGGCGGCGCATGACCGTGTCCGAGCTCGCCGGCCACGTGGACGACCTGGCGGGTCGCCTGTGGGCGGCCGGGGTCCGGCCCGCCGAGCACGTCGCGATCTACAAGACCGCCAACTTCGACGCGTGGGTGCTCGCCACCGCCTCGTCGCGGATCGGCGCGGTCCCGGTGATGCTGTCGCCCGCCCTGAAGGGCCCGACCGTCGGCGCGCTGCTCGACCGGCTCGACCGGCCGCACCTGCTCACCGACGTGCCCAAGCTCGACGCGATGGCCGACGTGCCGCTGGCCGAGCGCACCGCGGGGATCATCGTCGTCGCCGGGAGCAGGCCGGGCGCGGTGTCGCTGGCCGAGCTCGCCGGGTCGCCGCGCGTGCGGCCGGTGTTCCGGGTGCCCGAGGAACCGGCGATGATCACGCACACGTCCGGCACCACCGGGCTGCCCAAGCTCGTCGTGCACACGCCGCAGACCATGAAGCTGCGGCTGCGGCCGCAGCGGTGGCTGCTGTCGTTGATGCGCAACCGGGAGACGGTCGCGATCCACATCCCGTTCGTGCACTCGCGGATGTTCGCGGCGATGGCCCTGGCGCTGGTGCGGGCGATGCCGGTCGTGCTCATCAAGAAGGCCGACCCCGACGAGGTCACCGACGTGCTGCGCCGGTACCGGCCGGGTTTCCTGGAGGTGCTGCCCAACTCGTTGATGGACTGGGAGCACCTCGCCGAGGACCCGCGCAAGCCGTTCGCGTCCATCAAGTACTTCAGCACCACCTTCGACGCGATCCACCCGCGCACGATCAGCAGGCTGCTCAAGTCCTCCGAACGGCGCAGGCCGCTGTTCTTCCAGATCTACGGGCAGAGCGAGGTCGGCCCGGCCGTCGGCAGGCCCTACTTCCGCGGCTCCGCGCACCGGGCGGACGGGCGTTGCGTCGGCTACGCCATGCCGGGCTGCGCGCGGGTGCGCGTGGTCAGCCGCGACGGCAGGCGGCCGTCCAAGGACAACCCCGGGTTCATCGAGGTCAGCTGGAAGGCCGTGGCGAAGAACTACCACGGCGAGGACGAGCGGTTCGCGGAGAACCTCAACGGCAAGTGGTGGCGGACCGGGGACGTCGGCTACCGCACCAAGTTCGGCTGCCTGCACATGCTGGACCGCGAGGTCGACATGATCCCCGGCGTGCAGAGCAGCCTGGAGGTCGAGGACCTGCTGCTGGGCCGGCTGCCGGAGCTGAGCGAGCTCGTCGTCGTCACGGGTCCGAAGTCCGAGGCGATCCCGGTCATCTGCACCACCGACGACCAGCCGCTGGACCGGGAGCGGTGGCGGCGGGCCGTGGCCGACTTCCCGCAGCTGGCCGACCCGATCCAGATCCCGCGGGCCGAGCTGCCCCGCACCGCCACGCTGAAGGTGCAGCGGATCGAGTTGTCCCGCCGCCTGCAGGAGCAGCTGGAGAAGCGGGCGTGACGAGCTTTCGCGACAAGCAACCAATTTCGAGGGGATCAGCGCGATGACACCGGACGCAACGCTGGCGCGACTTCGTGAGTACATGGTGGGGCCGGCGCGGTTCATGAACCTGCTGTCCTGCTTCGAGCTCGGCCTCGTCGACGCGATCCGGGAGCGGCCCGGCGCGACCGCGGCCGAGCTCGGCAAGGTGGTGGGCGCCAAGGCCGACGCCGTGGAGCAGCTGCTGCACCTGCCGGTCAAGGAGGGCTTCATCGCCCACGACGCGTCGACCGACGGCTACCGTCTCGACGCGCTCGCCGAGGTGCCCGCGCCCGACCTCAACCGGGCGCTGGCCTACATGAACCTGATCAAGGTCGTGTCGCTGCGGCAGCTGTTCTACCTGACCGAGAGCGTGCGGACCGGCACGGTGGCGGGTCTCAAGGAGCTCTACGGGTTCGAGGGCACCCTGTACGGCGCCGTGGCCGAGCACAGGGACCTGCGCGAGGCGTGGTCCACGCTGATGGACAAGGTGACCGAGCGCATCGACCCGTGGTTCTTCGACAACGTCGACATCCCGGCCGGCGCGCAGGTGCTCGACCTGGCCGGCAACACCGGCCTCGGCGCCATCCACACCTACCGGCACAAGGCCTCGCCCGGCCTGCGCGTGACGACGTTCGACCTGCCCGAGAAGGAGCAGGAAGCCCTGGAGAACTTCCGGGCCAACGGCGTGGCCGAGCACTGCACGTTCATCGGCGGCAACGTGTTCGAGAGCATCCCCGAGGGCTACGACGTGGTGCTGATCAAGCACTTCCTGGACATGTTCGACCAGGACGACGTCTTCCGCATCCTCGACGGCGTGCACAAGTCGCTCAACGTGGGCGGGCAGGTGCACGTGATGGTGCCGGTCTACCCGGAGGACATCAAGGACACCGACAACTACAACGTCGACTTCTTCCCGTCGTTCTTCCTGGGCGCCACCATGGGCCAGGGCGGGCCGCAGAAGCTGTCGACCTACCGGCGGTGGCTGGAGGAGCGCGGGTTCACCGTGACCAAGGCGATCGCCAAGAGCCCGGCCGAGATCCCCGGCGACGTCATCCCGATCCCCGGCGTCCTGTCGGCGACGAAGACCGCCTGATCCGCACCGACCGCGGCCGTCCCCGTCGTGCAGGCGACGGGGACGGCCGCGGTCGTGTCAGCGGTCAGCGGTCAGCGGTCAGCGGTCAGCGGGCGAAGATGAGGGTCGCGGGCGACGAGGTGGGCTGGAACGTGATGTCCTCGAAGCCCGCCTTGGTCAGCCAGTCGTGGTAGTCGGCGCGCCGCCAGGTGCCACCCTGCTTGCTCTTGAGCAGCATCTCCGAGGCGAACAGCAGGGCGAACGGCGGGCCGCTGCGGTCGTCGTCGACCACGTAGTCGTTCACCACCAGCGTGCCGCCGGGCTTGAGCGCGTCACGCAACCGGGTGAACGTCGCGATGTTGTCCTCCGGCCCCTCCTGGTGGGCGATGTGGGAGTACACCGCGATGTCGTAGGCGGCCGTGCCGAAGTCGGTGGTGTGCAGGTCGCCGTCGACGCAGGTGAACCGGTCGGCCACGCCACGCTCGGTCAGCAGCCGGCGGGCGATCGCGTTGATCGGGCCCCAGTCGAGCTGCGTCGCGCGGGCGTCGGGGTTGAGCGACAGCCAGATGGCGGAGTACACGCCCGAGCCGCCGCCGACGTCGAGGATCGAGATCTCGCCGGCGTCGGCCAGGCCCAGCGCCTCGGCGGCGATCGTCGCCACGGGCACCGACTGCGCGGCGATGGCCGTGACCACCTTCTCCCAGTGCGGGTTGTCGGCCACCTCCACCGTCGCGTCGCTCACCGGTCCCCCGGCGCGCACCACGTCCGGCAGGGCCGCCATCGTGCCCATGTGGCCGAGCTTGAGCTTGGCGAACTCGCTCAGGCCCGCCGGTCGGCCCTCGACCAGGAACTCCGCCGCGTCGGCGGTGTTGCGGTAGCGGCCGTCGCGCACCTCGACCAGTTCCAGGCTCACCAGCCCGTCGAGCAGGGTCTGCGCGCCCCGCTCGGAGATGCCGGCGAGGGCGGCGACCCGCTCGGCGGTGTCCGCGCCCGCGTCGAGGTGGGTGAACAACGAGTGGCTCGCGGCCGCGCCGAGGATGCCGGTGGCCCAGTAGCCGTTGATGAGCCGCATTATCCGATCCGGCGTCGGTTGGGTGTCGTGCATGCTGCCCTCCTGGGTCCTGTGCGGGTGCGCGCGGGCTCGCCGGCACGGCCGAGCGGATCCACTCCGGCGCCCGGGCACACGCCCAGTACCGTCACCCATCCCGCTTGCCGGCGGCTTGGGGCCGACTTGGCGCGCCGCGGCGGCGCCGGCGGGTGTGCCGGCGGTCGCCGCGGCGGGCGCGGGTGTCCGGTCGGGACTAGATGATTGATTCCTAGGGTTAGTGGTCGTAGGCGGTCAGGGAGCGCATGATCGGCTGGCCGGTGTGGTCGTTGTGCCAGATGGCGGCGGTCAGGGCGAGGATGCGTTGCAGGACGCGGGCGATC
>NZ_JAJUWT010000036.1 GCF_021390395.1 Saccharothrix sp. S26 | reverse complement strand
CTCCGAACAACACTGACAAGTAATGTCAGTTGTCCAGTAACAATCTCAAAGGAAACCTCTTGACGAGGTTCATAAATTTACTGGCTATTCGGCACGCTGTTGAGTTCTCAAAGAACACGCGCTCACCGTCACTCATCACCGGAAGTGATTCGATCTGGGGCTTGATGTCCGCCGCGCTCCGTTCCGGTCTCTCTCCGGCCCGTTCCGCGCTGGCAGAGAGAAAGTTACACCCCGCCCAACGCGGAGACAAATCGGGGGTCCGGAGGGGCATCTCCGCAGGTAGTACCCCCTGCGAGCACCCTCAAACGCGATCACGTGTGATCGGGACCACTCAGACGAGTTTTCCGTGCGGCGCGGACGGCAGGTGCACGGCCACCGAGAGCCCACCGCCGGGCACCGCCGTGGCGTGCACCTGACCCTCGTGAGCTGCGACGGCGGCTCGGACGATGGACAGCCCCAGCCCGGTGCCCGTGCGCGCGGTCCGGTCGGTGCCACCCCGCCGGAACGGCTCGAACAGCTCCTCCACCCGGTCCGGCGCGATGACCTGCCCGGACGACGACACCCGCAGCAACGTCCACTCCGGCCCGCCCTCGGTGCGCACCTCGATCCACCCACCGGGCACGTTGTGCCGCACGGCGTTCTCCAGCAGGTTCCCCGCGATCCTCTCCAACAAGGCGGGATCGCCCACGGCGGGCGCAGGCGCGGTCAGGAACGAGACCCTGAGCTGGCGCTCCTCGGCTTCCGGCCGAGCGGCACGCCAGGCGGACTCGACCACGGCGTTGAGGTCCACCGGCTCCCGCACCGCCAACCCGAGCCCGTCCGTGCGCGCGAGCAGGAGCAACGCGCTGACGAGCTGCTCGGCCCGCTCGGTCGCGGCACGCACCACACCCGCCATGCGGCGCAGCTCGGCGGCGTCGGCACCGGGGTCGGAGAGCGTCACGTCCAGCTCGGTCCGGATCACGGCCAGGGGTGTGCGCAGTTCGTGGGACGCGTTGGCGACGAACCGCCGTTGCGACTCGAACGCCGCCTGGAGGCGGTCCAGCATCTCGTCGAACGTGTCGGCCAGCTCGGCGACCTCGTCCCGGGGACCGGCCAGTCGCAGCCGCTCCCCCAGGGATTCGGCCGACAACCGGCGGGCCGCGTCGGTCACGTCGTGCACGGGTTGGAGGACCCGCCCGGTGATGGTCCACGCGAGCAAAGCCGCGGCCGCGACCACGCAGAGGAACGCGACGGAGCCGGACCGGAGCACGTCGTCCCGAGCTTGCTCGCCGAGCAGGTCCATCAACGCACCGGCGTCCACCTCGCGGCCGTCCACGATGACCGTGCTGCCCTCGGCGAAGCGGGGCGAGGAGGCGATGACCCGGCCGACGAGCAACCAGCCGAGCAGGAGCAGCAGACCGCTCACGAACGCGACCAGACCGGTCGCGAGGAGGGTGAGCCGCGTCCGCAGCCCGGGTCCGCGCCTGCGGGCCAGCTCAGAGTTCAGTGGAACCTGCCGTGGGCACGCGGTAGCCGGAGCCGACCACCGTGTCGATGATGCCGGGTTCACCGAGCTTCTTGCGCAGCGTCATGACGGTGACGCGAACGGTGGTGGTGAACGGGTCGGCGTTCTCGTCCCACACGCGTTCGAGCAGCTCCTCGCTGGAGACCACGGAGCCCTTGGCGGCCAGCAGCACCTCCAGGACGCCGAACTCCTTGCGGGTCAGCTCGACGGGCTGGCCGGCGCGGCGGACCGTGCGGCGGGCCGGGTCGAGCTCGACGTCACGGGCGGTGAGCAGCGGCGGGGTGGCCGGGGTGGCGCGGCGGGCCAGCGCCCGGACGCGGGCGACGAGCTCGGGGAACGCGAACGGCTTGGCCAGGTAGTCGTCCGCGCCGAGGGACAGGCCCGCGACGCGGTCGTCCACGCCGGCGCTGGCGGTGAGCATCATGACCCTGGTCAGGGCCCCGGAGCTGAGGATCTCCTTGCACAGCTCGTCGCCGGACATTCCGGGCAGGTCGCGGTCGAGCACGACCACGTCGTACCGGGTCACGGTCGACTTCTCATGACCGGTTTCGCCGTCGTAGGCGACGTCGACAGCCATACCTTCGCGCCGCAGGCCGCGCGCGATCGCGTCGGCCAGCGGCACCTCGTCCTCGACTACCAGGATCCGCACACGACAAAGGTGCCACACCTCCCTGAGAAGGCGCTTAGCGTGAAGCTGTCGGCAGCCCGAAAAGATCGAAAGAGTCCTCGCCGGACGGGCAGATCAGCAGGATGACGGGGTTTGTGCGGTGAGTCCCTGTTGGGCGGGTGGTCAGGGTTTCGTGTCATCCCACCGACCCAGGGCGGAGCCAGGTCGGCGGGGATGACACGAAGCCCTTCGATTTCTGGAGGGCTTGGCGTGGTGGTCTAGGTCGGGGAGGGCGGTTGGCGGTCGACCACGACGGTGTTGGCCGTTTGCAGGGCGCGCAGTTGCAGGAGGGCCGGGTGGTCCTCGGCCAGGCGGGCGGCGTTGAGGAGGGAGCGCAGCGCGGCTGTCTCGCCGCGGGCGCGTTCGAGGGTGGCTCGGGCTTCCGCGCGGGCGAGGAGTTCGGACAGGGCGGCCTTGCGCAGTTCCGGGGGCATGACGACGTCGCGGACGGCCACTTCGCGCAGGTCGATCCCCAGGGTGGTGGCGCGGTCGCGGACGGTGGTCAGGATCTCCTGGGCGATGGTGTCGCGGGAGCGGTCGACCTCGTCGTGGGTGCGGGTGAGGACGGCGGTGCGGAGGGCGACCTGGACGAGCAGGTGCAGTTCCACCTCGGGTGCGGCGGTGGCCTGGACGTACTGGGCCGGGTCGTCGATCGCCCAGTTCAGGACCACGGTGACGCGGATCAGGACGCCGTCGGAGGTCGGGATGTCCTGCCAGCCCGGGGTGTGGGAGCGGGGGCGGACGTCGACGTGGTGGACGCGGTGGCGGAAGCTGCGGCGGTGGCGGCCGGGGCTCAGCACCTCGACGAACTTGCCGTGGCGGAAGACGACACCGCGTTCCCACGGCATGAGTGTGTGCTTCACCGGTCCCCCTCCCTGTTCGCGGACCGCGACCCCGGTCGTGGGGCGGTGGGCGGGAGCACGGGGCTCGCAGGGCCCCACGCCCCGTGGTCGACCGGGGTCGCGGCTCGGGTGTCGCAACCCGCCGCGTTGGCAACGCGCCTGTGTGAAAGGTCGCCCGGCTGGAGCGCGGGACACGGGTCGGCAGTGCCGTCCGAGCCGCTGACCGGGCGCGGAGAGGGTATCCGGGTTACTTCTCGACCGTCGCGCCCATTTCCGCGGGTTCGGTGGCCACGACCCACTCGGTGATGCGGCGGGAGACGTCCTGGGCGGTCAGGCCGACGTCGGCCAGCACCTCGCCGCGTTCGCCGTGCTCCTGGAACGCCTGGGGGATGCCCAGGTCGCGCAGCGGTGTGTCGGTTCCGGCGTCGCGGAGGGCGGCGGCCAGGGCCCAGCCGAAGCCACCGTGCCTGCCGTTGTCCTCGACGGTGACGACGAGGCGGTGGTCGGCGGCCAGGGCGACCAGGTCGTCCGGGACGGGGAAGACCCAGCGCGGGTCGACGACGGTGACGCCGATGCCCTGGTCGGCGAGCCGTTGAGCGGCGGCCAGGCCGAGTTCGGCGAACGCGCCCACGGTCACGAGCAGGACGTCGGAGCCCGAGCGGTGCAGGACGTCGACCTGGCCGATGCGCTCCAGGGCGGGCAGGTCGGGGCCCACCGAGGCCTTCGGGTAGCGGATGACGGAGGGCGCGTCGGGGATGCGGACCGCCTCACGCAGCTCTTCGCGCAGCGAGGCGGCGTCGCGGGGGGCGGCCACGTGGATGCCGGGGATCAGGCCGCAGATCGACAGGTCCCACATGCCGTGGTGGGACGCGCCGTCCGGGCCGGTGATGCCGGCGCGGTCGAGGACGACGGTGACGCCCTGCTTGTGCATGGCGACGTCCATCAGGAGCTGGTCGAAGGCCCGGTTGAGGAAGGTCGCGTAGATGGCGACGACCGGGTGCATGCCACCCATGGCCAGGCCGGCGGCGGAGGTCATGGCGTGCTGTTCGGCGATGCCGACGTCGAAGCAGCGGTCCGGGTAGAGGCCCGCGAACTTGTCCAGGCCCGTCGGGCCGCGCATGGCGGCGGTGATGGCGACCAGGTCGGGGCGCTCGCCGCCGAGGGTGGCCAGCTCGTCGGCGAAGACGTGGGTCCAGGTGCGCTTGGACGGGCCGATGTTCTCGCCGGTGATGGGGTCGATGACGCCGGTGGCGTGCATCTGGTCGGCCTCGTGGTTCTCGGCGGGGGCGAAGCCGTTGCCCTTGCGGGTGACCGTGTGCACGATCACGGGTCCGCCGAAGGACTTGGCGCGGCGCAGGGCCGATTCGAGGGCGACGTGGTCGTGGCCGTCGACGGGGCCGATGTACTTCAGGCCCAGGTCCTCGAACATGGCCTGCGGGCTGAGGGCGTCCTTGATGCCGCGCTTGGCCGCGTGCAGGGCGGCGTAGAGCGGCTTGCCGACGAACGGGGTGCCCTGGAGGGCGCTCTTGCCGCGTTCGAGGGCGCGCTCGTAGCCGGGTTGCAGGCGCAGGGAGGAGAGGTGGTCGGCGAGGCCGCCGATGGTCGGCGAGTAGGAGCGGCCGTTGTCGTTGACGACGATGACGACGGGGCGGTCGGTGCCGGAGGCGATGTTGTTGAGCGCCTCCCAGCACATGCCGCCGGTCAGGGCGCCGTCGCCGACGACCGCGACGACGTGCCTGCGCTGGCCGGTGAGCTGGTATGCCTTGGCCAGGCCGTCGGCGTAGGACAGGGCGGTCGAGGCGTGGCTGTTCTCCTCGACGTCGTGCTCGCTCTCCGACCGCGACGGGTAGCCGGACAGGCCGCCCTTCTGGCGCAGCGTGTCGAAGCCGTCGCGGCGGCCGGTCAGGATCTTGTGCACGTAGCTCTGGTGGCCGGTGTCGAAGACGACCGAGTCGTGCGGCGAGTCGAAGACCCGGTGCACGGCCATGGTCAGCTCGACGACGCCGAGGTTGGGCCCGAGGTGCCCACCGGTCCGGGAGACCTTCTCGACCAGGAAACGCCGGATCTCCTCGGCGAGCGCGACCAGCTCGTCAGGCCCCAACCGTTTCAGTTCCGCCGGTCCGTGCACGGATTCCAGCAGCGTCACGCGCTCCACCTCGCCCTGTGGTTCGGCTCCCCGATTCGTCCGGTCAGTCTACGGACCACGGACTGAGACGCCTGTCAGCGCGCGGGCTCCAACAGGGCGATGCACTCGACGTGGTGAGTCATCGGGAACGCGTCGAACGCCCTGAGCTGGGCCAACTCGTAGCCGTGCTGGGCGAAGGAGGCGATGTCGCGGGCCAGGGCGGCCGGGTCGCACGCGACGTACACCACACGGGCGGGGCGGCTGCGGGCAATCGCGGTCACGACGTGGCGGCCCGCGCCCTTGCGGGGCGGGTCGAGGACGACGACGTCGGGTGGCAGGTCGGTGAAGTCGGGTGTGTCGAGCACGTCCTCGGTGCGGCCGGCGTGCCAGCTGATGTTGGGGTGGTCGGCGAGGTTGAGCCCGCCGTCGGCGACCGCGCCGGACGAGGACTCGACCACGGCGACGGAGCCGTCGGGGCCCACCTGGTCGGCCAGCACGGAGGCGAACAGGCCGACGCCGCCGTAGAGGTCCCAGGCGCGGTCGCCGGGGCGGCAGTCGGCCCAGTCGCCGACGACCTTGGCGAAGGTGTCCGCGGCGGCCGGGTGGACCTGCCAGAAGCCGTCGGAGCGCAGGTTCCAGGCGCGGCCGGCGGCCAGCTCGGTGGCCGTGCCGCTGCCCTGGCGCAGGCGGGACGGGCCGGGGACGGGTCGGCCGCGGCGGACGACGGGCGGGCCGATCTCGGTCAGGTGGACCTGGCCACCCGCGTCACGGGTGACGACCAGCTCGGCCTTGGGCGGCCAGGTGCGGTCGACCACGTCGTCGAGCGCGCCGGGGACGGCGATCACGCAGTCGTCCACGGGGATGACCCGGTGGCTGCGGTGGGCGCGGAAGCCGGGGCGGCCGTCGGGGCCGACGGCCATGCGCATCCGGGTGCGCCAGTCCTGCGGGCCGCCGGGCAGGTCCTCGACGATGACCTCCCAGTCGAGCTTGGCCAGGCGGTGCAGCTGTTCGCTCACCACGGCGGCCTTGAGCTCGCGTTGGGCCTGCCAGGAGGCGTGCTGCCAGTCGCAGCCGCCGCACAGGCCGGGGCCGGCGAACGGGCACGGTGCCTGCACGCGGTCCGGTGACGCCTCCAGCACCTCGACCGCGTCACCCCGGCAGAACGAGCCGCCGGTGTCCTCGGTGATCCGCACGACCACCCGTTCGCCGGGCAGGGCGTGCCGGACGAAGACCACGCGGCCCTCGTGCCGGGCCACGCAGTGCCCGCCGTGGGCCACCGCGCCGACCTCGACTTCGATCAGCCGCTGCTTCCAGGTCGCCGTCACTTGCCGTCCTTGTCCCGGCCGCGGTTGTCGAGACCGCGGCGGATCGCGCCGGGCGCGACCACGTCGTCCTTGTAGGTCACCTTCGAGGATGAGGCCAGCTGCCACGGCACGCTCGTCACCATCACGCCCGGCTGGAACAGCAGCCTGCCCTTGAGCCGCAGCGCGCTCTGGTTGTGCAGGAACTGCTCCCACCAGTGACCGACCACGTACTCCGGGATGAACACCGTGACCACGTCCCGCGGGTTGTCCGAGCGCACCCGCTTGACGTAGTCGAGCACCGGTTTGGTGATCTCGCGGTAGGGCGACTCGATCACCTTCAGCGGCACCTTGAAGTTCTCCTTCTCCCACTCCCGCACGAGCCGGCGGGTGTCGCCGTCGTCCACGTTGACGGTGACGGCCTCCAGGATGTCCGGCCGGGTCGCCTTGGCGTACGCCAGGGCGCGCAGGGTCGGCATGTGCAGCTTGGAGACCAGCACCATGGCGTGGTTGCGGGCGGGCAGCAGCTTCTGCCGCTCCTGCTGGCGCAGTTCCTCGGCGACCCGGTCGTAGTGCCGGCGGATCGCCGTCATCAGGGCGTAGAGGGCGGCCATCGCGGCGATGGCGATCCACGCGCCCTTGGTGAACTTGGTGATCAGCACGATGACCAGCACGACGCTGGTGAGGGCCAGGCCGAACGTGTTGATCGCCTGCGACCGGCGCATCCGGCGGCGCGCGGTCGGGTCGGTCTCGGTCGCGAGCAGCCGGTTCCAGTGCCGGACCATGCCGGTCTGGCTCATCGTGAACGACACGAACACGCCGACGATGTAGAGCTGGAGCAGGCGGGTGACCTCGGCGTCGAACGCGATGACCAGCAGGATCGCCGCGCCCGCGAGGAACAGGATGCCGTTGCTGAACGCGAGCCGGTCGCCGCGGGTGTGCAGCTGGCGGGGCAGGTAGCGGTCCTGGGCGAGGATCGAGCCGAGCACCGGGAAGCCGTTGAAGGCGGTGTTCGCGGCCAGCACGAGGATCAGCGCGGTGACCGTGGTGATGAAGTAGAACCCGACCGGGAAGCCCTCGAACACCGCGCCCGCGATCTGGGCGACCATCGTCTTCTGCTCGTAGCCCGGCGGCGCGTCGACCAGCTGGTGCGCCGGGAACTCGGCCATCTTCACGCCCGTGAGCTGGGCGAGCACGATCAGGCCCATCAGCATCGTGACCGCGATCAGGCCCATCATGAGCAGCGTGGTGGCCGCGTTGCGCGACTTCGGCTTGCGGAACGCCGGCACGCCGTTGCTGATCGCCTCGACGCCCGTCAGGGCCGCGCTGCCGGACGAGAAGGCCCGCAGCACGAGGAACACGAACGCCAGGCCCATGAGGTGGTCGTCCTCGGCCCGCAGCTCCAGCCCGGCGCTCTCGGCGCGCATCTCGTCACCCAGGACGAAGCCCCGGAACAGGCCGTAGACGATCATGAAGAGCACGCCGACCATGAACGCGTAGGTCGGGATGGCGAACGCGCTGCCGGACTCGCGGATGCCGCGCAGGTTGACGGCGGTGAGCAGGACGATCGCGACGACCGCGAACTCGGCCTTGTGCGTGGCGACGAACGGGATGGCCGACCCGATGTTCGCCGCCGCCGACGAGATGGAGACGGCGACCGTGAGGATGTAGTCGACGAGCAGGGCGCTCGCCACGGTCAGCCCCGCTCTGCGGCCCAGGTTGACCGTGGCGACCTCGTAGTCGCCGCCCCCGGAGGGGTAGGCGTGCACGTTCTGCCGGTAGCTCGCCACGACCGTGAGCATCACGACGACCACCGCCACGCCCACCCACGGCGCCAGCGCGTAGGCCGACAGGCCCGCCACCGACAGCACGAGGAAGATCTCCTCGGGGGCGTAGGCCACGCTCGACATCGCGTCCGAGGCGAACACCGGCAAGGCGATGCGCTTGGGCAGCAGGGTGTGGGCGAGGCGATCGCTGCGGAAGGGCCTGCCGACGAGGAGGCGCTTGGCCGCGGTTGCGAGCTTGGACACGGGTCGAAAGCGTAAGGGGTCTCCTCCCCTGGTCGGAGTAATCGTGGGTAGGTTCTCCGTAGGCGTCGTTCAGGAGGCTTTCGTGCACGTGGTGATCATGGGCTGCGGCCGGGTGGGCTCGTCCCTGGCCAAGGCGCTGGAGCGCCTGGACCACCAGGTCTCGGTGATCGACAAGGACGCGCAGTCGTTCCGCAGGCTGGGAGCCGATTTCCACGGTCAGCAGGTCGTCGGCAACGGGTTCGACCAGAAGGTGCTGATCGAGGCGGGCATCGAGCGGGCCGGCGCGTTCGCGGCCGTGTCCAGCGGCGACAACTCCAACATCATCTCGGCGCGGGTGGCGCGGGAGACGTTCGGGGTGGAGGCGGTGGTCGCCCGGATCTACGACGAGAAGCGCGCCGCGGTGTACGAGCGGCTGGGCATCCCGACCGTGGCCACCGTGCCGTGGTCCACCGACCGGTTCCTGCGGATGCTGCTGCCCGAGGGCACCGCCACGGCGTGGCGCGACCCGTCCGGCACGGTCGCCGTCCTGCCGCTGGAGCTGCACGAGGACTGGGTCGGCCGCACCGTGCGCGACCTGCAGGAAGCCACCGGCTGCCGGGTGGCGTTCGTGATGCGGTTCGGCACCGGCGTGCTGCCCGACTCCAAGACCGTCCTGCAGGCCGACGACCAGGTGTACGTGGCCGCCCTGTCCGGCACCGTGACCGACGTGGCCGCCGCGGCGGCCCACGCGCCCGAGGAGAGCTAGTGCGTATCGCCATTGCTGGGGCCGGCGCGGTGGGCCGGTCCATCGCGGCCGAGCTGGTGTCCGACGGCCACCAGGTGATGCTGATCGAACGCGACCGCACGCACTTCGAGCCGCACACCGTGGAGCAGGCCGAGTGGGTGCAGGCCGACGCGTGCGAGCTGTCGTCCCTGGAGGACGCCGGGATGCAGCTGTGCGACGTGGTGATCGCCGCGACCGGTGACGACAAGGTCAACCTGGTCGTGTCGCTGCTGGCCAAGACCGAGTTCGCGGTCCGCCGCGTCGTGGCCAGGGTGAACGACCCGGCCAACGAGTGGCTGTTCACCGGGGCCTGGGGCGTGGACGTGGCCGTGTCGACCCCGCGCATCCTGTCCGCGCTGGTGGAAGAGGCCGTGACGGTCGGTGACGTCGTCCGGCTGATGACCCTGCGCCAAGGTCAGGCGAACCTCGTGGAGATCACCTTGCCGGGTGACACCCCGTTGGCCGGCTCGCCGGTGAACGGCCTGGCGCTGCCCCGCGACGCGGCCCTGGTCACCATCCTGCGGGGCGGGCGCGTCATCGTCCCGACCCCCGACGACACCCTGGAGGGTGGCGACGAGCTGCTCTTCGTCGCCGCCGCCGACGTCGAACGCGAGATCCGCTCGGCACTCGGCTACTGACGGCCGTCCGGGTTCCGTGCCGTCCCGCCCCGGGATGGCACGGAACCCCGCGCCGGCGGGACCGCTACCGGTCCTCCGCCCGCGCCACCTCGGGCTTGTGGGACTCGGTGGCCGCGTCGAGCACCTGATCGTAGAAGTTCGGCTTGCCCTCGGCCCGCGCCTGGGCGCGGAGGCGTTCTTCGGCGGCCCGGTTCTCCTCCTCCTCACGGGCGAGGGCGGCCTTCAGGCGCTTGTCCGCGCGGCGCACCGCCCACACCGTGGCGACCAGCGCCACCGCCATCAGCGGGTAGCCCATGGCCAGGCGTGCCGCCGCCAGCCAGCCCACCGACGCCTCGTCGTACAGCCACCGCTGCACCACGAACCGCGAGCAGAAGACCAGCGCCCACACGAGGGTGGCGATGTCGTAGTCCCGGACGGTGGCCTTGTCCTGGCGCCACGCCGTGCCCTGGCCGTTGAGGAACGACCAGATCACGCCCGCCAACGGCCACCTGACCAGGATCGACGCGATGAACACGCCGCCGTAGACCAGGCTCTGCCAGATGCCGAACAGGAAGAAGCCCTTCGCGTCACCGGTCCGATAGGCGATGAACGCGGCGATGCCGACGCCGAAGACCGCCGAGACGGCCGGCTGCACGGAGCCCTTGCGCATGGCCAGCACGATGCCGATGACGACCGAGAACCCCAACGCGCTCCAGATCGCGGGCATGAGCCCGGCGAACGCGTTGACCAGCACGAACACCACGACCGGCAACGAGGAGAACAGCAGGCCGCTCACGCCGCCCATCTGCTCCAGGAGGGTGGGCTGCTTCTCGGGCTCGGCCTGGGCCCCGGACTCGGGCGAGGACTGCGGCCCGGACTCGTTCGCTGATGTCATGAAGCGTTCTGCAACTCGTAGTAGGGGTTGTAGAGCACCTTGCGCCCGTCCCGGACGGCGATCCTGCCCTTGGCCTTGATGGTCCGGCCCGGCTCGATGCCCGCGATCCGGCGGCGACCCAGCCAGACCAGCGTCACGCCCTCGGTGCCGTCGTACAACTCCGCCTCCAGCGTGGCCGCCGCGTCACGCGGGCACAGCTCGACGCTGCGCAGCCGGCCCAACACGGTGACCTCCTGCCCGGACTGGCAGTCGCACGCGCGGATGGCACCGACGGCCTCGGCTTTTCGGGACAGGTCGTCGGCGTCCAACTCGCTCACGTCGGTGGTCAGCCGACGCACGAGGCGGCGCCAGTAGCCACCCCCAGTACCAGTCATCCCCGACTCCTGGAATGCGCGGGGCCTCGACGACGAAGCCCGTCCAACAGCCAGCGTAACCGGGTGCACCCGACCGGGTATCCGACTGGGGGAGGATCTGACGTCATGAGCTCGTCACGCGCCGTTCTGCTGCCGGGCACCGCGTCGGACGAGGTGTTCATCTCCTCGGTGTTCGCCCGTCCCCTGGCCGAGGCCGGGATCGCGCTGGTCGCGCCGCCGTCGCGGGGCGTCCGGGAGCACGTGGAGGCGCTGGACGCGGCCTGGGACGGCACGCCGCTGGTCGTGGGCGGGGTGTCGCTGGGCGCGCACGTGGCCGCGGCGTGGGCGGTGCGGCATCCCGAGCGGTGCGCGGGGCTGCTGGTGGCGCTGCCGGCGTGGCACGGCCCGGCGGGCGACGCGCCGGCGGCGCTGGCGGCACGGGCCAGCGCGTCGGTGGTGGAGTCGGCGGGCGTCGAGGCGGCCCTGGCCGGGGTCGACGGGTGGCTCGGGGAGGAGCTGCGGCGGGCGTGGCCCCGCTACGGCGGGCGGCTGGCGGACGTGCTGCGGGAGGCGGCCGGGTCGTCCGCGCCCACGGTGGCCGAGTTGGGCGGGCTCACCGCCCCCACCGGGGTCGCCGCCTGCACCGATGACCCCGTTCACCCGCTGGGCGTCGCCCGGACGTGGGTCGACGCCCTCCCCCGTGCCGCCCTGCGCACGACGACGCTGGCGGCGCTGGGCGCGGACCGGGAGTCCCTGGGCCGCGCCGCGCTCGCCGCCTACCTCGCCACCGCCGCGGCGGCCTAGCCCTGCTGCTGCTGGGCCTGCGCCTGGATGTGGCGGGCGATCGCCTCGGGCAGCTCGATCGGCAACGGCGTGCGGACCGGCATCGCCTGCTCGCCCCGCACCACGATCGTGTCCCTCATCAGGGCGTACAGGGCGTCGGTCGCCTTGAGGCCCTGCTCCTCCGTGGGTGCCGCCGCGATGCCGCGCAGCATCCACCGCGGGCCGTCGACGCCGACCACACGAAGGTGTACTTCGTTGTTGCGGGCGGTGATCTCCTCGCCCCACTCGCCGTTCTCCCGCAGGATCCGGAAGCCGTCGGACTTGAACTGGGCGATCATCTCGCCGCTGACCTCGGGCCACAGCCGGTCGGACTTCGGCGCGGCGAACGCGCTCACGGTGAGCTGGCCGACGGTCGTGAGCAGGTGCACCGCCCGGACCGCGCCCGCCGGGTCCATCTCGACCTGCAACTGGGCGCCGTCGGGCACGGGCAGCCGGATCGAGCCCAGGTCCAGCCGGTTCAGGCCGTCGTTCGGCGCCTGCGTGGAGTCGAACGGCCCGTCCTCGACCTCATCGGCGCCCGCGACGCCGTCGAACTCGACCTCGGGTTGCGCCGTCCCCCGGTTCGCGGAGTGCCTACCGCGCTTGCGGCGCTTTCCGAACATCGCCTTCACCCCTCCGTCCG
This sequence comes from Saccharothrix sp. S26, assembly GCF_021390395.1. Lineage (GTDB taxonomy): Bacteria > Actinomycetota > Actinomycetes > Mycobacteriales > Pseudonocardiaceae > Actinosynnema. Next base: position 58,395 of record NZ_JAJUWT010000036.1, on the reverse strand, counting down.
GGCGAGCACGTCGTGCCCGCCTGTAGAGCCGTAGCCACCCGCGCCCCGCACGGACTCGGGCAGCTCGTCGACTTCGCGGAACACCGCGTGCTCCACCTTTTGCACCACCAACTGGGCGATCCGGTCACCGCGCGTGAGCACTACGGGCTCACGCAGGTCGTGGTTCACCAGGCACACCTTGATCTCGCCGCGGTAACCCGCGTCGATCGTGCCCGGGGTGTTCACCACGCTCAGACCCACGCGCGCGGCGAGGCCGGAGCGCGGGTGCACGAAACCGGCGTACCCCTCCGGCAACGCGATCGCGATGCCAGTGCCTACCACCGCGCGCTCCCCCGGTTCGATCACCACGTCGGTGGTCGTCACCAGGTCGGCGCCGGCATCACCCGGACGGGCGTAGGCCGGGAGCGGGACGGCAGGATCGAGCCGGGACAGCAGGACCTCGACGCTGGGCACGGCGCGCGAGACTACCCTGGTGGCGTGAGCGAGACTGCTGTGACCGCCCCGATCGCGTTCCGCGAGCGGTTGTACGTGCCCTGGTGGGGCTGGCCGCTGCCGCTGGGCGCGGCCGCGCTGCTGGCCGCCGAGATCCACATGGGCTTCCCCGGCGTGCGGTCGTGGCTGCCCTACCTGATCACGGTGCCGCTGGTGGTGCTGCTCATCGTGCGGATGGGTTCGGTGAAGGTCGAGGTGTCCGGCGGCGAGCTGCGGGTCGGTTCGGCGCACGTGCCGCTGGAGCTGCTCGGCGAGGTCGAGGTGTTCGACGCGAAGAGCAAGCGCAAGGCCATGGGGCCCAACCTGGACCCGATGGCGTTCGTGACCCACCGCGGGTGGGTCGGGCCGATGGTGCGGGTGCAGCTGCGCGACCCCGCGGACCCGACGCCGTACTGGCTGTTCAGCGTGCGTTCGGCGGAGAAGCTGGCGGCCCTGCTGCGGGAGCGGTGACGCGACGGCGGCCGCGCGTCGACGGGGACTGGGCGTCACCCCGGCGGTAGGGGTGAGCGCCCAGAACGGGTCGTAGGTGCTGGATCGGTCGGGCGGAGCGGTCGTTCGTGGAGCCGGTCGTGCGGGTTCGTGCCCGGTGGGTGCCTCAGGCGCAGTCGCGGCAGATGTACTGGCCGTTGACTTCCTCGGCCAGCCTGCTGCGGTGGTGCACCAGGAAGCACTTCGAGCACGTGAACTCGTCCGCCTGCTTCGGCAGGACCTTGAACGTGAGCTCCTCACCGGACAGGTCGGCGCCCGGCAGCTCGAAGTTCTCGGCGGTCGCGTCCTCGTCGATGTCGACGACCCCGGACTGCGTTTCGTTGCGCCGCGCCTTCAGCTCCTCGAGGGAGTCCTCAGCGAGTTCGTCCGCCTCGCTGCGACGCGGTGCGTCGTAGTCGGTCGCCATACTTCTTTCACCCCTGCGGTCAACGGAGACTGTTCGTGTCGCTGGTTAACGCACCAGCGCCCCTGTTTGTGCCCTCCGTCCCCAGTGACGGAGGTCTCGCTCTCGCGGCCGGGCGCCAACCCCCTGTTCATCGACGCTTTCCGGTGCCCGGCGGTGCGCGGAGCGCCGAGAGGGTAGCTCATCGATCGGGGGGTCGCGCAGCGGGTTCCCCCTAATTGAGCAGACGGGTGACAGGCCCTTCACACGCAGGCCAGATAGGCTTGGACGCGCACCAACGCACCCGATGCTCCCGCGCTCCGCTGCCCCACCAGGCTGTTGACCGTCCGCTACCGGGTGATTGCGCCGAGCTACACGACGGCCCGAAACGCGGGACCGCGGGGCGCGGCATAGCCTGATCACTGTCAGCACCAGGCCAGGGGAGGTCGACGGACGTGGGACCCGGTACGGGTGGCAGCGGGTCGTCGCGCTACCGCAAGCGGCGGCCGTTGCCGGCGCTCATCCTCTTCTTGGTGCTCGCCGTGACGGCGGTGGTGGTGTGGAACCGCGTGCTGTCCGAGGCGGGCGACGTGGACGCGGCGATCAAGTGCAACCCGCCCGGCGGGGTGCCCTCGCCGTCCGCGGGTGAGCCGGTCGCGCCCGCCGCCGAGGCGCCGCCGGCGTTGGGCACGGTGCTGGCGCACGACGCGCTGGACCGGACGGACCCGGTGCCGGTCGGGCAGGTGCAGTTCCGCGTGTTCAACGCGAGCACGCAGCGCAACCAGGCGCGGTTCGTGGCGACGACGCTGGCCGAGCTGGGCATGAAGCAGGCGGCCGAGCCGGGCAACGACCCGGTGTACCCGGCGCAGGACATGGCGTGCCGCGGCCAGATCCGGTTCGGCGCGCCCGGCGCCGGCGCGGCGCGGACGTTGAGCCTGATCGAGCCGTGCCTGGAGCTGGTGCGCGACGAGCGCCAGGACGCGACGGTGGACGTGGCGGTCGGGCAGAAGTTCAGCGACGTGAAGCCGAACAACGACGCCCGCAAGGTGCTCGACCAGCTCGCCGAGTGGGCGGCGCAGCAGCCCGAGCAGCAGGGCGGCCAGGCCGCCGAGGGCTCCACGCCGCTGTCGCTGAACGCCGACCACCTCAAGGGCGCCCGCGACATCCACTGCTGACCCGCGCGCGTCGAACGCCCAGGTCCCGTCCTGGACGGTTCGACACGCGGGTCAGACCTCGCCGAAGCCGCATTCCACCAGGGCGGTGAACAGGGCGTCGGCGATGCCCGGCGCGGCGGCGAAGGTGGCGTCCGCGCCCAGTTCCGGAGCTTCACCCGGAAGGTGGACCACGGCACCCGCCTCACTCGCCAGCAACGCGCCCGCCGCCCAGTCCCACCGACCCAGCGTGTGCTCGGCGTAGGCGTCCAGGCGACCCGCCGCCACGGCGCACAGGTCCAGCGACGCCGCACCGGCCCGCCGCATGTCCCGCACCCTGGTCGCCAGGCCCGCCCACGCGTCCGCCTGCCGCTGCCGCCGCTCGGGCCGGTAGGCGAAGCCGTAACCCAACAGGGACAGGTCCAACCGGGTGGCGTTGGAGACCGCGAGCCGCCGGCCGTCCAGCCACGCCCCGCCGCCCCGCGCCGCCGTCCACACCCGGCCGCTGACCGGCTCCACCACGGCACCCGCCACCGACGCCCCGTCGACCTGCGCGGCCACGGACACGGCGTAGTGGGGGATGCCGTACAGGTAGTTCACGGTGCCGTCGATCGGGTCGACGACCCAGGTCAGTCCCTCCAGGGCGGCGCTGCCGCCCTCCTCCTCCCCGATCACGGGCTCACCGGGCCGCAGCTCGGCCAGCCTGCGCCGGACCAGCTGCTCGGACGCGCGGTCGGCCGCGGTCACCACGTCGGTGGCGCTGCTCTTGGTGTCGACGTCGGTCACGGCGGCTTCGCGCATGGTCACGGCCAGCTCGCCGGCCTCACGGGCCACGAGCACGGCCACGTCGACCAATGAGCTCGGATCGAAACGCAACTGTTCCTCCTGCGTCACTCTCACGGGACTATCGACAGACCGCAGGCTAATGTCTGCGGCCACGGTTACTGAATCGAGTAGGAAGGGCCACGGGGATGGGCATGACCCGCGGGTTCGGCGTGGACATCGGCGGTTCCGGCATCAAGGGCGGGCTCGTGGACCTCGAAGCGGGGGCGCTGGACGGTGAGCGCCTGCGCATCACCACGCCCCAGCCGTCGACCCCGGACGCGGTCGCCGACGTGGTCGCCGAGATCGTCGAGAAGTTCAACTGGGACGGTCCCGTCGGCGTCACCCTGCCGTGCGTGGTGAAGCACGGCGTCGCGCACTCCGCGGCCAACGTCGACAAGGCGTGGATCGGCACGGACGCCGCCGCGCTGTTCGCGCAGCGCCTCGGCAGGCCGACCGACCAGGTCGTGGTGCTCAACGACGCCGACGCCGCCGGCATCGCCGAGATGCGGTTCGGTTCCGGTGTCGACCGGGACGGCCTGGTGGTCCTGCTGACGTTCGGCACCGGCATCGGCAGCGCCCTGTTCCTGGACGGCAAGCTCGTCCCGAACACCGAGTTCGGTCACCTGGAGGTCGACGGCCACGACGCGGAGAAGCGCGCGGCGGCCTCGGTGAAGGAGGACAAGGGCCTGACCTGGGCGGAGTGGACGCCCCGCGTGTCCCGGTACATCAACGTGCTGGAGAACCTGATCTGGCCCGACCTGGTCATCGCGGGCGGCGGGGTCAGCAAGAAGGCGGAGAAGTGGCTGCCGCTGCTGGAGGTGCGCACCGAGGTGGTGGCCGCCGCGCTGAAGAACGACGCGGGCATCGTGGGCGCGGCCGTGGCCGCCGCGCAAGGTCTGCGGCACTGATTTCCGCCGCGTTCCACCTGCGAGAACGCGTGCCGGACCACCTCGGATGACGCCGGGGCGCAACGGCACGCGATTCTCGTCGTTACAATGGAACGGTGCCCCGCTGACGAACGATCCGGCGGGGGATCCCCCGTACTCAGGCGACCGAGGTTCGCGCCCTTCGGTCGACCTTGATCGACAGTCGCGAAAGGGCGTACGTGGCAGCCGCGAAGACGACTCAGGCAGCTAAGGCTGACGCCGAGGAGACGCCCAAGGCCACCTCGGCGAGGAAGGCCCCGGCGAAGAAGCCGGCGGCGAAGACCGCCGCGGCGGGGAAGACGGCCACGCGGGCGCCGCGCAAGACGGCGGCCAAGGCCGCCGCTGCCGCGCCTGGCAAGGTGAAGAAGGACGGCGAGGAACCCGACGACCTCGAGGGTGCTCCGGACGCCGAAGACCTGGTCGACGACGTCGAGCTGATCGACGAGCCGGTCGAGGAGGAGCCCGCCGAGGAGGAGGCCAAGCCCGGCGAGGGCGACTTCGTCTGGGACGAGGAGGAGTCGGAGGCCCTGCGGCAGGCCCGCAAGGACGCCGAGCTCACCGCCTCGGCCGACTCGGTCCGCGCCTACCTCAAGCAGATCGGCAAGGTCGCCCTGCTCAACGCGGAGGAGGAGGTCGAGCTCGCCAAGCGCATCGAGGCCGGCCTCTACGCCGCCGAGCGGGTGCGCCGCGCCGAGGACGAGCAGGAGAAGCTGACCCCGCAGATGCGCCGCGACCTGCGGTGGATCGTGCGGGACGGCGAGCGGGCCAAGAACCACCTGCTGGAGGCCAACCTCCGCCTGGTGGTGTCGCTGGCCAAGCGCTACACCGGTCGTGGCATGGCGTTCCTGGACCTGATCCAGGAGGGCAACCTCGGCCTGATCCGCGCGGTGGAGAAGTTCGACTACACCAAGGGCTACAAGTTCTCCACGTACGCGACGTGGTGGATCCGCCAGGCGATCACCCGCGCGATGGCCGACCAGGCCCGCACCATCCGCATCCCGGTGCACATGGTCGAGGTCATCAACAAGCTGGGTCGCATCCAGCGCGAACTGCTCCAGGACCTGGGCCGCGAGCCCACCCCGGAGGAGTTGGCCAAGGAAATGGACATCACCCCGGAGAAGGTGCTGGAGATCCAGCAGTACGCCCGGGAGCCCATCTCGCTGGACCAGACGATCGGTGACGAGGGCGACAGCCAGCTCGGTGACTTCATCGAGGACTCCGAGGCCGTGGTGGCGGTGGACGCGGTGTCGTTCACGCTGTTGCAGGACCAGCTCCAGTCGGTGCTGGCGACGTTGTCCGAGCGCGAGGCGGGCGTGGTGCGGCTGCGGTTCGGCCTCACCGACGGCCAGCCGCGCACGCTGGACGAGATCGGCCAGGTCTACGGAGTGACGCGGGAGCGGATCCGGCAGATCGAGTCGAAGACGATGTCGAAGCTCCGGCACCCCTCGCGGTCGCAGGTGCTGCGCGACTACCTGGACTGACGCCAGGACCGGCAGGTTCACCCAGGGCCCCTCGACCGCACGGTCGAGGGGCCCTGGGCTTTACCCGGACCATTCACTCGAACGGACGCTGCCGTCGGTCACGCTGCGTGGTGTCCTGGTAGTGGCGCGGCCGCCGGGGGGGCGGCGAGGGGCGCGCCGTCACAGGGGGAAGTCCGATGACCGAACGTCGCACTGAAGCACGCCTTTCGCGCCTGGCCTCGGCCGACGCGTTGGACCGGCTGCCGTGGCCGGAGCACGTCAACAACGGCGAGGAGGGCGACTACCCGTACGTCGCCAACTTCAGCAAGGGTCTGCCCCACGACGAGGTCGGCGAGGTGCGCCCGGAGGCGTACAACACGCTGCTGCGGGCGCTGGCCACCGGCCGGCCCGAGGACTTCGAGCGCATCCCGGTCGGACCGGGCGTGAAGCTGACCAACCCGCAGGCCGGCCTCGCGTTCGACCTGGAGGGCCCGGACCCGCAGGCGCTGGCGGTGCCGCCGGTGCCGCGGATCGACAGCGCGCGGCACTCCGCCGAGGCCGTCGAGCTGTACTGGATGGCCCTGACCAGGGACGTCCCGTTCGCCGAGTACGACGGGCACCCGTTGATCGCGCAGGCCGCGGCCGAGCTGTCGCGGCTGAGCGACTACCGCGCGCCGAAAGTCGACGGCCGCGTCACGCCGGCCACGATCTTCCGCGGTGGCACGCGGGGTGACCTGAGGGGGCCGTTCCTGTCGCAGTTCCTGCTGCGCGACATCCAGTACGGCACGCTGCGCATCCCGCAGCTGCACGACCGCGTGCGGCCCAACCGCGACTACCTGACCCGCTTCGACGCGTGGCGGGCGGTGCAGGAGGGCGCGAGCACCCCGCCGATCGAGCGGGACCACGTGGTGCGCCGGTACCTGCACAACGCGCGGGCCCTGACCAACTACGTGCACTTCGACGCGTTGTACGAGGCGTACCTCAACGCGGCGCTGATCCTGCTGGACCTGGGGGCGCCGGTCGACCCGGGCAACCCGTACCGGCACTCGGCCAACCAGGTGGGTTTCGGCACCTACGGCGCGCCGCACCTGCTGTCGCTGGTGACCGAGGTGGCGACGCGGGCGCTGAAGGCGATGTGGTTCCAGAAGTGGTTCGTGCACCGGCGGATGCGGCCGGAGGCGTTCGGCGGCCGGGTCCACGCGCACCTGTCCGGGCTGCGGGACTACGCCATGATCGACCGCGAGGTGCTGGACTCCGAGGCGGTCAAGCTCAGCCACGACAAGCACGGCTCGTACCTGCTGCCGCAGGCGTTCCCGGAGGGCTCGCCGGCGCACCCGTCGTACGGCTCGGGTCACGCCACCGTCGCCGGGGCCTGCGTCACGGTGCTGAAGGCGTGGTTCGACGAGTCGTGGGTGCTGCCCTCCCCGGTCGCGCCGGACGCCACCGGCACGGCCCTGGTGCCCTACACCGGCGGTGACGCGCTGACCGTGGGCGGCGAGCTGGACAAGGTGGCGGCGAACGTGGCGACCGGTCGGAACATGGCGGGCGTGCACTGGCGGTCGGACTTCACCGAGTCCGTGCTCCTGGGCGAGGCGGTCGGGATCGGGGTGCTGCGCGACCACGTGCGGGTCAACCACGAGGCCGCGTCGTTCGGCCTGACGCGGTTCGACGGGCGGCGGATCACCATCTGAACGGGCGGTCGAACGGCTCGTGAACCGGACGGATCATGTCCGGATCGTGGAACGAGGGGCCGTGTTCGCTCTGGGCTGACCAAAGTGTTACCCGTCACACCGGCGCCGGTCCAAGACCCACCTTCTGGAGCATCGGAGGTGCGTCGAACGCCGTATTCGCAGGTCGGAAATGCCTTGTCACGACAGCGGAACGTGAGCGCGGGCGGATCGAACCGGTGGAAGTGGCAGGTTCCGGGCGCCCGCGCGCCGGGTAAATGACGAGTGACGCGGGTCGCCACGGTCCGGGGAACACTGACTTACGCCCGCGCGTCTGCAAGAGTGGAAGCAGCGAACACGGCGCACCCGCCAGATGCGAAGTGGTCGCAGCTAGGTGTGAGGGCACCGATCCCCGGTGCCGGGACGGAGGGAGATTTCCATGACTACGACGCTCACCCGCCCCGCGTTGACCGCTGCCGACCGCTGCGACCGCTGCGGGGCTGCTGCCCAGGTTCGCGCCGTGCTCCCCTCCGGGGGCGAGTTGCTGTTCTGCGGGCACCACGCCCGTGAGCACAGCACCAAGCTGCGCGAGCTCGCTGCCGAGTTGCAGCAGGGCTGAACACCACGAGTCCCGGCAAAGGACTCGTAGCACCCTAGCCGTCCGGGGCGGGGATCCGAGAGGATCCCCGCCCCCCTCATTTTTCTCCGGCGGCCCGGGGCGTGCGGTCACGTCGGGAGCCCCGCCGCGAGCGGGTGTCGGACCTCAGACCTCGCCGAGCACGGGCTCGAAGGCGAGCTCGGCCGCGCCGATGAGCTTGGCGTCACGGCCGAGCGGCGACGAGACGATCTTGGTGCCGCCGACGGCGCGCGACACCAGTGACCGCTGCTGCACGGTGCGTCGCAGTTGGTCGACCAGCGTTTCGGGCAGCGCGGTGAACAAGTCGCCCAGCACCACCAGTTCCGGCCCCAGCATGTTGACCACGGTGATCAGGCCCATGGCCAGCCACTCGGTGAACTCGCCCAGCCGGTGGGCGACGCTGTCCGGCGACCCGGCCAGCGACCGCAGCTCGGCCACCACCGTGCCGCGCGGCGAGTCCTCGGGCAGCGCCAGGGCGCGGCACAGCGCCGCCTCGCCCACCTCGGTCTCCCAGCAGCCCTGGCAGCCGCAGTAGCAGCGGCGGCCGCCGGGCCGCACCACCATGTGCCCCAGCTCGCCGACGTAGCCGCCGGTGCCGCGCAGCGGTTGGCCGCTGGAGATCACGCCGCCGCCGATGCCGACGTCGGCGGAGATGTAGACCATGTCCGACGAACCGCGGGCCGCGCCGCGCACGTGCTCGGCCAAGGCGCCCAGCTCGGCGTCGTTGCCGACCTGGACGGGGAGCTTGAGCACCGACGACAGCCGTTCGCCCAGCGCCACGTCGGTCCAGTGCAGGTTCGGCGCCTCGTGCACGAGGCCGTCGGCGCGGCGGACCACGCCCGGCACGGAGACGCCCACGCCGACCGCCTGCACGTCGAGCTCGTCGGCCAGCAGCTTGGCCGAGTCGGCGATGTGCGTGATCACCTCGCCGGGGTCGCGGGACCGGTGGTGCAGGTTCCACGAGTCCCGGCCGAGGATGTCGCCGCCGAGGCCGACCATGGCCATCGCCACCTGCTCGACGCGGATGTCGATGGCCATCACCACGGCCGCGTGCGGTTGCGGCAGCACCAGCAGGGACGGGCGGCCGGCGCCGGAGCGCTGCGCCGGCACCCGTTCGGCCACCACGCCGGACTCGGCGAGGCCGTCCACCAGGGCTTTGATCGTGCTGCGGTTGAGGCCCAGCTCAGCCGCCAGCGACGCCCTGGTGGAAGGCCCGTCCACGTGCAGTCGGCGCAGCAGCGCCGTTCTGTTGTGCCTCCGCACCTCGTCGGGTCGGGCTCCCGCGGTAGGTGTGCTCACGTCAGCGGGCGGCGGACGCCGCCCGGCGGCGGGACAGCGCGTCGACGCTCGCGGCCAGCAGCAGCACCAGGCCGGTCACGATGAACACGACGGCGGCGGGCTGGTCGAGCAGGCCCATGCCGTTTTGGATGATCGCCAGCACCGCGCCACCGATCACGGCGTCACGCAGCTTGCCCTTGCCGCCGAACAGCGAGGTGCCGCCGATCACGGCCGCACCGACCGCCATCAGCAGCGTGTTGCCGCCACCGGCGTTCGGGTCGACCGAGCCGACCTTCGACGAGTAGACGATCGCGCCGACGGCCGCCAGGGACGAGGCGATCACGAACACGCTCATCCGGATCTGCGCCACGTTGATGCCGGCGCGGCGGGCGGCTTCCTTGTTGCCGCCGACGGCGTAGACGTGCCGGCCGTAGCTGGTGCGTTCGAGCACGAACGTGCCGATGACCAGCAGCACGAGCACGATCGGCACCACGAACGGCACGCCGGTGATCACCACGAGGTCGCTCTTCGAGCGGTTGAGGGTCAGGGCGTAGGTGGCCACCGCGCTGAGCACCAGCACCACGCCGACCTTGACCAGCACGATCGGGGTGGGCGAGGCGACCAGGCCGCGGCGCAGCCTGCTGAAGTGGCGGCCGAGCACGACCGCCGCGTAGCCGCCGGCGGCGACGACGAACAGCGCCCACGAGCCCGCGGTGTTCAGGTTCCCGTTGGCCACGTTGAAGATGACGTCGTCGCGCAGGCCGAGCGTGCCGCCCTCGCCGATGAACTGGAGGATGACGCCGCCCCAGGCCAGGAACAGGGCCAGGGTCACGACGAACGACGGGATGCCGACGCGGGCGACGAGGTAGCCGGTGATGCAGCCGATCGCGGTGCCGACGCAGACGGCCAGCAGCATCTCGACCCACGGGTTGGCGGGCACGCCGATCAGGGAGATGACCAGCGCCACCGCCGACAGCGCGGTGCCCGCCCAGATCCGCATGAGCGCGGCCAGCACGGCGGCCAGCGCCAGCAGGGCGCAGAAGAGGTAGAAGACGGTGTCGCCCATGCCGCCGAGCAGGTTGCCGCCGTTGATCAGGTGCAGCGCCATCACCGACGCGGTGACGCCGGACGCCGTGCCCGCCGACAGGTCGATCTCGCCCAGGAGCAGGACGAACACCAGGCCCATCGCGATGATCACGACGCTCGCGCCCTGCGCGAGCAGGTTGGCGATGTTGCCCAGCGTCAGGAACGTGTCGGCCAGCGAGCTGAACACGATGAGCAGCACGACGACGCCGAGCAGCGCGGGCAGGGAGCCCAGTTCGCCGCCGCGCAGTCGGGCCACGTAGTCGCGCACCGCCTCGCCGGTCGACTGGGAGGTGGTGTCGATGCCGAAGTCGGAGATCGCGCCCTGGGGCGAGTCCTTGGGCGACGTCTCGCTCGTGGTGTTGGTCATGCTGCGTTCCTCGTCGTGGGGGCTTGGCCGTGCCGGTACCGGAAGGGCAGGCAGCGATCCAGGGCGGGCATCAGATGGTGGCGGTCTCGGGACGGGCGATGCCCAGGTCACCGGACCGGCCCGCGGTGATCAGCTCGACCACCTGGCCGTGGGTGACGTCCTTGGTGTTGACCTCGGCCGCCATCCGGCCCAGGTACAGGCAGGCGATGCGGTCCGCGACCTCGAACACGTCGTTCATGTTGTGGCTGATCAGCACGACGCCCAGGCCCTGCTCGGCGAGCCGGCGCACGAGGTCGAGCACCTGGCGGGTCTGCGCGACGCCCAGCGCCGCGGTCGGCTCGTCCAGCAACACGACCTTGCTGTTCCACAGCACTGCCTTGGCGATCGCCACGGTCTGCCGCTGGCCGCCGGACAGCGACGCGACCTGCGTGCGCACCGACTTGACCGTGCGCACCGACAGCGAGGTCAGCGTCTTGCGGGCGGCCTGCTCCATGTCCGCCTCGTCGAGCATGCCGAACTTCCCGCGTTCCCGGCCCAGGAACATGTTCTGCACGATGTCGAGGTTGTCGCACAGCGCCAGATCCTGGTACACGACCTCGATGCCCAGGTGCGCGGCGTCGCGCGGCCCGTGGATGTGCACCTCCTGCCCGTCGAACAGGACCTGGCCGGAGTCGGTGGGGTGGATGCCCGCGATGCACTTGACCAACGTCGACTTGCCCGCGCCGTTGTCGCCGACGAGGGCGGTGACCTGGCCGGGGTGCACCTCGAAGTCGATGTCGTGCAGGACGTGCACCGGACCGAAACTCTTGTTGATGCCGCGCAGCTCGAGGATCGGCTCGCTCACTGGATTTCCTCCGTCTAACCCGTCTTGAGGGTCTAACCCGTTCGGGTGGTCGGCCCACACAGCGGTGGGCGCGCCGGAACGGGGTGCGTCTCCCACACCCCGCCCCGGCGCGAGCCTTGACTTACTTGATGCCGAGCTCGGTGCAGACGGTGGCGAGGTCGCCGCCGCAGATCTCCGTCGCCTTGACGAAGCCCGCGTCGACCACGGTCTTGACCTTGTCCTTGGTGATCAGCTGCGCGGGCAGCAGGACCGACTTGACGTCGCGGTTGCCCGTGGTGTCCTTGGTGACGCCGGTGGCCAGCTTGTCGGCGGCGGCGGTGTCGTTCTTCGCCAGCGCGGCGGCCAGCTTGGCGGTGGCCTCGGCCTGCTCGTTGATCGGCTTGAACACGGTCATGAACTGGTCGCCGCGCAGGATGGCCTGCAGGCCCTCCGGGGTGGCGTCCTGGCCGGTGACGGGCACCTTGCCGTTGAGGCCGTACTTCTTCAGCACCGTGATGACCGCACCCGCGAGGCCGTCGTTCGCGGCGACGACGCCGTCGACCTTCTGGCCGTTGCCGGTGAGGATCTGCTCGAAGGTGGTGCCGCCCTTCTGGTTGTCCCAGTTGTCGATGGGCTGCGAGCGCACCAGCTTCAGGTCACCCGAGTCGTACTTGGGCTTCAGCACGTTCTGCTGGCCGTTGTAGAACAGGGTGGCGTTGTTGTCCGTCGGCGCGCCCTCGATCTCGATGATCTCGGCGGGCTTCTTGCCGGGCGCGAGCGCCTCCAGGCCCTGGACCAGGCCCTGGCCCTGGAGCTCGCCGACCTTCACGTTGTCGAACGAGACGTAGTACTTCGAGCTGCCGCCCAGGTTGAGCCGGTCGTAGTCGATGACCGGGATGCCCTGCGCCTCGGCCTTCTTCGCGACCGTGGCGCCGATCTCGCTGTTGGGCGTGGCGATGATCAGCACCTTGACGCCGGCGTTGATCATGCCGTCGGCGAGCGTGGAGAACTTCTGCACGTCACCCTGGGCGTTCTGGATGTCGGCCTGGAGGCCCTCGGCTTCCAGCGCCTTCTTCAGCAGGGGCTTGTCGAAGCCCTCCCAGCGCGCGGAGCTGGCGGTCTCGGGGAGGATGACGCCGACCTTCGCGCCGCCCGAGCCGCTGTTCGTGTTGGTGTCCGAGGTGGTGCTGCCACCCGTGGACGTGTTGGCGCCACATGCCGTCATGGCCACGGCGAGGCCGGTGCCAAGGGCGATGAGAGCGAGGCTCTTGCTGCGCATCCGCCATCCCTTTCACGCAGGAGCGTAAATGTTGTGGCGCACAACGTATGCCGGGACAGGCGGTGACCGGAAGCACACTTGACCGGTAAAGTAGGCACGATGCGCTAACGGGCAGGTAACCGAACGGACATCTGACTACTCCCAATGCAGTAGCCGGTCACCTCAGGTCACAACAAACGGTTTCGCCGGGGTCACCACGAGCGCAGCGTGGCGATCCGCTCCTCGAGCTGTTCGATGCTGGCCATCGCGGTCGGCGGGCCCCCGCAGTACTCACGCAGCTGGTTGTGGATCTTGCCGTGCGGCTTCTTCGTGCGGTGGTGGTGCATGGCCACCAGGGTGTTGAGCTCCTTGCGCAGCTGGGCCAGCCGCTCCTGCACGCTCGCCGTGCGCACCGGCGCGGGCGGCGGCGGCGCGGCGACCTGGCGCTTGCTGGCCTCGACCAGCTGCTTCTCCTGCCGCTGCCGCAGCAGCGCGCGCACCTGGTCGGGCTCCAGCAGGCCGGGCAGGCCCAGGTACTCCTGCTCCTCGTCGCTGCCCGCGAACGCGGCCGTGCCGAACGAGGAACCGTCGTAGATCACCTGGTCCAGCTCGGCGGAGGCGCCCAGCGCGGTGAACGCCTTCTCCTCCTCGCCCGGCTCGTCCTTGACCTGGTTGGCCTGCGACAGCAGCTCGTCGTCCCAGCCGTCCTTCTCCCGGTGCGGCTTGCCCAGCACGTGGTCGCGCTGCTGCTCCAGCTCGCTGGCCAGCCCCAGCAGCACGGGCACGCTGGGCAGGAACACGCTGGCCGTCTCGCCCTTGGCGCGGGCGCGCACGAACCGGCCCACGGCCTGGGCGAAGAACAGCGGCGTCGAGGCGCTGGTCGCGTACACGCCGACGGCCAGCCGCGGCACGTCGACGCCCTCGGACACCATCCGCACCGCGATCAGCCAGCGGTCGGTCGAGGCGGAGAACTCGGCGATCCGGCCGGAAGCCTTCGGGTCGTCGGAGAGCACCAGGGTCGCGTCGTGGCCCGTGGTGCGCTTGAGGATCTCGGCGTAGGCCCTGGCCACGGTCTGGTCGGTGGCGATCACCAGGCCGCCCGCGTCCGGCATCCCGCCCTCGCGCAGCTGGGTCAGGCGCATGTCGGCGGCCTTGAGCACCGACGGCATCCACTCGCCGGTCGGGTCCAGCGCCACCCGCCACGCCCGCGCGGTCTGCTCCTGGGTCAGCGGCTCGCCGAGCCGGGCGGAGAACTCCTCCCCCGCGCTCGTGCGCCACTGCGCCTCGCCCGAGTAGGCCAGGAAGATCACCGGGCGGACGACGCCGTCGCGCAACGCGTCGGAGTAGCCGTAGGAGTGGTCCGCGCGGCTGCGCTGCACGCCGTCCGGGCCCGGCTCGTAGCTGACGAACGGGATCGGCGAGTCGTCCGAGCGGAACGGCGTGCCGGTCAGGCACAGCCGGCGCACGGCGGGCGTGAACGCCTCCCGGATCGCGTCACCCCACGACTTGGCGTCGCCGCCGTGGTGGATCTCGTCGAGCAGCACGAGCGTCTTGCGGTTCTCCGTGCGCACCCGGTGCAGCATCGGGTGGGCGGCGACCTGGGCGTACGTGAGCGCCACGCCGTGGTAGTCGCGGGAGGTCATGGCGTTGGTGTTGCGGAAGTTCGAGTCGATCGCGATGCCCGCCTCGGCCGCCGCCTTCGCCCACTGGTGCTTGAGGTGCTCGGTGGGCGTGACGATCGTGACGGCCTCGATCGTGCGATCGGCCAGCAGCTCGGCCGCCACGCGCAGGCCGAACGTCGTCTTGCCTGCGCCGGGCGTGGCGACGGCCAGGAAGTCCTTGGGCTTGGCGGCCAGGTACTTCGTCAGCGCGCGGCGCTGCCAGGCGCGGAGGGGGCGGGTCGTGGCGACTTGCGGTTGCGACAACCTCGAACCCTTTCTGCGCTGATCAGCGGTGGTGCCGCCGCGGTCGTGCGGTGGTGGACACGCAAATGCCCTCGGTGCGGGTGACCGTCGAGGGCATCGACAGCCTACCCGCTGCGGCCGGGGCCCACGGTCTCCGATGCCGCGAAATCACCCGCCATGCACCATGCTTGATGTTGCGATGGGTTCGCCGAGGGACGACACAGCACGCAGCGCGGGTCGCAAAGGGCCCCTGCGTCTGTTGGCGCGCACGCTGTCGAAGGCGTGGGACGGCAGCATCTTCTCCGAGGCGGCCGAGGCGGCGTTCTGGCAGGTCCTGTCGTTCCCCCCGCTGCTGCTGGGGTTGCTGGGCAGCCTCGGGTACCTGGGCGACTGGTTCGGGCCGGAGGTCGTGAGCGCGGTCAAGGACCGGATCATCTCCACCTGCCGGACGATCTTCAGCCAGGACGTGGTCAACGGGGTGATCGTGCCCACCGTCGACCAGATCCTCACCACCGGCAAGGGCGAGATCGTCTCGGTCGGCTTCCTGATCTCGCTGTGGGCCGGGTCGTCGGCGATGTCGTCGTTCGTGGACGCGATCACCGCCGCGCACGACCAGTACGGCGTGCGCAACGAGGTGTGGCAGCGGATCTTCGCGCTTCTGCTGTACATGGCGAGCCTGGTGCTGCTGATCATCGGCCTGCCGGTGGTGGCGCTGGGCCCCGATCTGCTGCCGCGGGTGTTCCCGGACTCGTGGGAGCCGACGATCGAGTCGTGGCTGAGCGGGTTCTACTACCCGGGCATGGCGGTGCTGCTGGTGCTGGCGCTGGCCACGCTGTACAAGCTGTCGCTGCCGAACAAGCTGCCGTGGCACCGGCTCGTGCCGGGGGCCGTGCTCGCGATGGCGGTGTTCCTGCTGTCGTCCATCGGGCTGCGGCTCTACATCCAGTGGATCACCACCACCGGGTACACCTACGGCGCGTTGGCGACGCCGATCGCGTTCCTGCTGTTCGCCTACCTGATCGGGTTGGCGATCACGTTGGGCGCGTACTTCAACAGCGCGTTGCAGGAGATGTGGCCGGCGCGGATGACCCGGCGGCAGCGGCGGCGCTGGCAGCGGCTGGAGATCGAGCGGGCCGCCGAGCGGATCAGGTCCGACGAGGGCAGGCAGGTCTCACCCGGCCCGGACCCCGGGCCGCCCGGCGAGCGCCCGCACACCGCGCCGTCACCCGCGGACACCAACCGCACCGTGCCGCTGCCGGTGGAACGCCGAGGGGCGCGGGAGACACCGGTGAGCGGGCACGGCTTGGGCCCCGGCGGGTCGACGCCGGGGCCGTCCTAGCGGGTGCTACTCGCCGCCCTTGGGCAGGCCGTCGTAGATCTTCTTGCACTCCGGGCAGACGGGCGAGCCGGGCTTGGGCGACTTCGTCACCGGGAACACCTCGCCGCACAGCGCCACGACGTGCGTGCCCATCACCGCGCTCTCCGCGATCTTGGCCTTGCGCACGTAGTGGAACATCTTCGGGGTGTCGTCCCCGGTGTGGTCCGTGCCTTCCGGCCGGGTCTCCACCTCGGGCAGAGTCTGCGTGCTCACGCGGACAGCGTACCTGGGATGATGGCCCCTCGTGAGCAAGCCGAGCGTCACCGAAGAGGTCCGATCCGCCCTGGCCGAGAACCGGCCGGTGGTCGCGTTGGAGAGCACGATCCTGTCCCACGGGCTGCCGCCCGGCCGCAACCGCGAGGTCGCCGAACGGCTCGAAGGCGTGGTGCGCGCCGCGGGCGCGGTGCCCGCCACGATCGCCGTGCTCGGCGGTGTGCCCAAGGTCGGGTTGACCCCCGCCGAGCTCGACTACGTCTGCGACCCGGCCAACGACCTGGTCAAGCTGTCGCGGCGCGACCTGGGCGCGGCCTACGCGCTCGGGCGCGACGGCGCGACGACGGTCGCGAGCACGGCCGCGCTGGCGCACGCGGCGGGTATCGGGGTGTTCGCCACCGGTGGGCTGGGCGGCGTGCACCGGGGCGCGCGCGAGACGTGGGACGTGTCCGCCGACCTCGACGTGCTGGCCACGACGCCGGTGCTGGTGGTGTGCTCGGGCGTGAAGTCGATCCTGGACATGGGGGCGACGCTGGAGCTGCTGGAGACCCGCTCGGTGCCCGTGATCGGGTTCGGCACGGACCGCTTCCCCGCGTTCTACCGGCGCGAGTCGGAGTTCGGCGTGCCGTGGCGGGTGGACTCGGCCCGGGACGCGGCCGCGGTCGTGGCGGCGCACCGGGGCGTGCCCGGTTCGGCGGGCGTGCTGCTGGCCAACCCGATCCCGGTCGAGTTCGAGATGGACGCCGACCTGCACGAACGGCTGCTCGCGGAGGGCTTGGAGCTGCTGCGCGAGCGCAACGTGCAGGGCAAGGAGGTGACGCCGGTGCTGCTGGAGCACTTCCACACCGCCAGCGGCGGGGTGAGCCTGGACGCCAACGAGGCGCTGGTCGTGTCGAACGCCTCCCTGGCCGCCGCGGTGGCCGTGGAACTCGCGTCGTGACCTCGATCGTGGTCGTCGGCGACGCCGGGCTGGACGTGGTGGCCCGGCACGCGGGCCCGATCGTGCACGGCGGCGACTCGCGGGCGTCGGTGACCATCGAGCCGGGTGGCGCGGGCGCGAACACGGCGGTGTGGCTGGCCGCGTGCGGCGCGTCGCCGGTGCTGGTGGCGCGGGTCGGCGCGGACTCGGCGGGACGGCAGGTGCACGCCGAGCTGACCTCGGCCGGGGTGCGGTGCGCGTTCGCCGTGGACACCGAGGCGGCGACGTGCTGCGTGGTCGTGCTGGTGGACGAGACCGGGCAGCGCAGCATGCTGCCCGACCGGGGCGCGAACGCCCGCTTCTCCCCCGGCGACCTGGACCAGGGGTTGCTGCGCGACGCCTCGCACCTGCACCTGTCGGGTTACGTGCTGCTGGACGCGTCGTCGCGGCCGGCCGGGTTGGCGGTGCTGCGCGCGGCCCGCGAGGCCGGGTTGACCACGTCGGTCGACCCTCAGTCCTCGGCGTTGATCTACGACGGGTTCCTGGACGACATCCGGGGCGTCGACCTGCTGCTGCCCAACACCGAGGAGCTGATCGCGCTCACCGGGTCCGCCGCTCCCGCGTCGGCCTCGGCGCTGCTGGACGTGGTGGGCGCGGTGGCGTTGACGTCCGGGGCGGACGGTGCGAGCTGGGTCGACGCCGAGGGCGTGGTGTCGGTGCCCGCGGAGGACGTCGAGTGCGTGGACTCGACGGGCGCCGGTGACGCGTTCGACGCCGGGCTGCTGGCGGCGTGGCTGTCCGGGGCGTCCCGGCGCGACGCGCTGCTCGGCGGCGTGCGCGCGGCGGCGCGGGCGGTGTCCGCGGTCGGCGCGCAGCCGTCGGCGGCTCAGCCCTCGATGACGTGATGCGGGCGTGACTCGATCGCCCGGTGCTCCTTGACGAAGCGGCTGGCCTTCTCCGCCTTGCGGGGAGGCCGGTCGTTCGCGACCAGCACGGCCATCCACGGCAGCGGGACCGACAGCACGAGGAAGGCCAGGGCCAGCCACCAGGTCTGGTAGAAGACCATCGCCAGGACGAGGCACGGGATGCGCGCCCCCATCATGATCGCGTACTTGCGTTTGCGCGCGGCGTGCTGCTCCTCGTAGGAGGGCGCCGCCTCGGTGATGAGCACCGGTGTGCCGTCGCGCTCGGGACTGACCATGCCTCCATCGTCCCACCACGCGGCCGTGACGGATACCGGCGGACTGTGTTTTTGCTTGCTGTGTTCCGGGCGTCACCGCGACCGGCCGCGCGGGCGTGCCGGTGACCTTAGGATCCCGATGTGGTCGCCCTTGATCGCCTCGTGGACGTGCTGGGGAGCCTCGGCACGCACCTGAGCTGCGCGCCCAGGGGGCGGGGCGTGGAGCTGCGCGGGGTGGCGCTGCACGACCCGGCGGAGCAGACGCCGGCCGCGGCGGACGACGTGCTGCTCGGGTTGGGCGTGCCCTCGCCCGCGGCGGCGGCCAGGTTGGTCGCGACGACGTCGGCGGCGGCGGTCGTGCTGCACGGCTCGCCGCCCTTGGACGAACGGGTGCTCGCGGCGGCGAAGAAGTCCGGCGCGGCCGTGCTGCTGGTGGACCCGTCGGTGCCGTGGGGGCAGTTGGCGAACGTCGCGCAGACCCTCGTGCTCGGCGGGCAGGGCTCCGGTGACCTGTTCGCGGTGGCGGACGCGATCGCGGCGGTGGTCGGCGGGCCCGTGACGATCGAGGACCAGCAGTCCCGCGTGCTGGCGTACTCGTACCGGCAGCAGGGGGTCGACCCGGTGCGGGTGCAGACGATCCTGGGCCGGCGGGTGCCCGAGGAGGCGTGGCAGGCGCTGGACGCCTACGGCGTGTTCACGCACCTGGCGCGGTCGGACGAGCCGCTGTTCGTGCCGAAGCTGACCGACCAGCTCGGCGGGCGGCTGGTGGCGGCCGTGCGGGCGGGGCGCGAGCTGCTGGGCTCGGTGTGGGTCGAGGTGGACGACCCGGTGGACGCGCTGCGCGCCGGTGCGCTGGTGGACGGGGCGCGGACGGCGGCGCTGCACCTGCTGCGGGCGCGGGCGTCGGCGGACCTGGAGCGGCAGGCCGAGGCGGACCTCGTGATCGAGGCGCTGGAGTCCGGGTCGCCCGCGAACCTGGCGCGGCTGGGGCTGCCGCCGACCGACCTGCGGGTGATCGCCGTGCAGGCGCACGCCGGCGAGGGCGAGCACGGGGCGGCGTTGCTCGCGTTCTCCCGGGCGACGGCGGGTTTCGGCTGGTCGCGGCCTGGCCGGTCGGCGTTGTTCGGCAACGTGCTCTACACCGTGCTGCCGTGCGGGGACGACCCGTCGGTGGCGGTGGAGTGGGTGCGTTCGCTGGGCCGTGAGCTGCCCGCGGAGGCGGTCGTGCAGGCCGGGATCGGTGGTCGGGCGGACGCCGGGTCGCTGCCCGCGTCCCGGGGTGAGGCCGACGAGTGCCTGGCGCTGTCGGAGGGCGAGCCCGTGGTGTACGACCAGGCGTGGGCGCGGGTGCTGTTGCGGCGGTTGGCGGCCGTGGCGGAGGCCGGCCGGTTGCCGTCACGGGGGCCGGTGGCGGACCTGGTGCGGCACGACGCCGAGCACGGCACGCAGTACGCGCTGACGTTGCGGGCGTGGTTGGCGGCCCAGGGGGATTCGCGCGAGGCGGCACGGGCGCTGTCGGTGCACCCGAACACGCTGCGGTACCGGATGCAGCGGATGGCGGTGGTGACGTCGTTGCCGTTGGACGACCCGGAGCAGCGGCTGGCGATGGCCATCGCCCTGGCGATCACGCCCTGAGCGGTGAACTCGGGGGTCCTGAACGTAGGACTCACCCAACCCGAACGTAGGACTCGCGCGAGAGTCCTACGTTCACGTCGCGTGTGTCCTACGTTCGGAACACCCGAGTTGAACGTTCAGGTGGGCTGCGCGGGCGCGGGGAGACCGGGCGCGAGACGATGGCGCGGTGCTCCCTGATCTTTCTGCCGACCTGACCGCACGGCTGCGCGAGGCGTTCCGGGCCGCCGACTACGACGCGGACGGGGTGGTCGAGGCGCTCGGGCCGCAGGCGCACGCCGCCCTCGGCCGCGGCGAGCCCGAGGCCGCCCGCCGGGCCACCCGGGACGCGGGCGCGCTCGGCACGCTGGTCCGCCTGTTCCTGCTCGGCGACACCGAGCCGGAGGCCGCCGTGCGCGCGGCCCTGCCGGACGTCGACCTCGACACCGCGGTGAAGGCCGAGGTGCTGCGCGGTGACGGCGACGGGCTGCGCGCCGGGCTCGACATCCGCCCCTACGGCGACGACGAGGGCTCCTGGTGGGTCATCGCCGACCAGGACGCCGACCAGCGCGGCGGCCCCGTGCCCGCCGACCACGTGCTCGGCGTCGGCCACGCCTCCATCAGCCTCGCCCGCGCCACGTCCCGCCGCCCCGTGGACACCCTGCTCGACCTGGGCACGGGCTGCGGCGTCCAGGCCCTGCACGCGAGCAGGCACGCCCGCCGCATCACCGCCACCGACCTGTCCGACCGGGCGCTGGCCCTGGCCGCGGGCACGTTCCGGATCAACGAGGTGGACGTCGAGCTGCGCCGGGGCGAGTGGTTCGGCCCCCTGCGCGGGCGGCGGTTCGACCAGGTCGTCTGCAACCCGCCGTTCGTGGTGGGCCCGCCCCGGGTCGACTACGTCTACCGCGACTCCGGCCTGGGCGGCGACGACGCCAGCGCCCTGGTCGTCCGCCAGATGCCGGCGTTCCTCAACGAGGGCGGCGTGGGCCAGCTCCTGGCCTCCTGGCTGCACCGCCGGGGCGAGGACTGGGCCGACCGGGTGTCGTCGTGGCTGCCGCGCGGCGGCGTGGACGCCTGGTTCGTCCAGCGCGACGTCGCCGACCCCGCCCTCTACGTCGGCACGTGGCTGCGCGACGCGGGCGTCGACCCCCGCAGCGACGAGGGTCGTGCCAAGGCCGCCGCGTGGCTGGACTGGTTCGCCGAGAACGACGTGGAGGGCATCGGCTTCGGCTTCGTCACGCTCCGCCGCACGGACACCGAGCACGCCGAGGTGGTGTGCGAAGACCTCCGCCACGCCTTCGACGACCCGCTGGGCCCGGAGTCCGCCGCCTGGCTGGACCGGGTCGCCTGGCTGCGCGCCACCGACCACGACCGGCTGCTGGCCACCCGGTTCACCGTGCCCGAGACCGTGCTGCTGGAGGAGGTCTCCGCGCCCACCGACGAGGGTTGGGAGGCCGTGGTGCGCCGCCTGCACCGCGTCGACGGCCCCGGCTGGCAGCACGAGCTGGACGAGACCGCGGCCAAGCTGCTGGCGGGCTTCCGGGGCGCGCTGCCGCTGGCGGACCTGGTCACGCTGCTCGCCTACGCCCACGACCTCGACGCCGACGCGCTCGCCGCGGCCGCCGTCCCGATCGTCCGCGACCTCGTCCGGCACGGCATGGTGGTGCCCGAGTGAGAGCTGTTGTGGCGCGCGTCACAGAGGCGTCGGTCACCGTGGACGACGAGGTCGTGGGCGCCATCGACGAACCGGGACTGCTGGTGCTGCTCGGCATCCACGTGGCCGACGACGTCGCCAAGGCCCACCTCATGGCGCGCAAGCTGCACGAGTTGCGGGTGCTGAGGGACGAGGAGTCGTGCGCCACGACCGGCGCGCCGCTGCTCGTGGTGAGCCAGTTCACGCTCTACGGGGAGACGCGGAAGGGGCGGCGGCCGTCGTGGACCGCCGCCGCCCGGCCCGAGCACGCCGAGCCGTTGGTCGACGAAGTGGTCGCGGAACTGCGCCGGAAGGGTGCACGAGTACAAACCGGACGGTTCGGCGCGATGATGTCCGTGCGCAGTGCGAACGACGGTCCGTTCACCGTGTTGGTCGAACTCTAGATCCTTCTCAGGCAATCCTCAGGATTCGCCGGGCAACCGCTGTGACCGCAGTGACGTCTTCAGGTCATGGGAAGCGGGAACCATTTCGCTCCGGTTCGCGTTTCCCCCAGTGTCAGACACCGAAAGGTGAGCCGCGCACCGCAGCGCGGAGTGTGCGACACGACCGCACTGCCAGCCCGCGACACAAGGGGGAGGGAGCTCCATGACCGTCCCGAAGCTCCTCGACCGTCAGGTCGGGAACGAGACGACCACCACGAGCGCCGAGTTGGACCTCGACGCCCAGGGACCGGCCGCAGACCTGGTTCGGGTGTACCTGAACGGGATCGGCAAGACAGCGCTGCTGACCGCGGCCGACGAAGTGGAACTCGCCAAGCGGATCGAGGCGGGCGTCTTCGCGCAGCACAAGCTGGAGACCCACCCGGACCTGCCGGATGAGCGCCAACGCGAACTCCGCGCGTTGATCCGTGACGGTCACGTGGCAAAGAACCACCTTCTCGAAGCGAATCTCCGGTTGGTCGTTTCGCTGGCGAAGCGATACACCGGGCGCGGAATGCCGCTGCTCGATCTGATCCAGGAGGGGAACCTGGGTCTGATCCGCGCGGTGGAGAAGTTCGACTACACCAAGGGCTTCAAGTTCTCGACCTACGCGACCTGGTGGATCCGCCAGGCGATCACGCGGGGAATGGCGGACCAGGGTCGCACGATCCGGCTGCCCGTCCACCTCGTGGAGCAGGTCAACAAGCTCGCCCGGATCAAGCGCGACCTGCACCAGCAGCTCGGCCGCGAGGCGACCAACGAGGAGCTGGCCAAGGAGTCGGGCCTGACCCCGGAGAAGGTCGTCGACCTGCTCGACCACGCCCGCGACCCGGTCAGCCTGGACATGCCGGTCGGCACCGAGGAGGACGCCCCGCTGGGCGACTTCATCGAGGACTCCGACGCCACCGACGCGGAGAGCGCGGTCATCTCCGGCCTGTTGCAGGACGACCTGCGCCGGGTGCTGGCCACGCTGGACGCGCGCGAGCAGGCCGTGATCCGGCTGCGCTACGGCCTGGAGGACGGCCAGCCGCGCACGCTGGACCAGATCGGCAAGCAGTTCGGCCTGTCGCGGGAGCGGGTGCGGCAGATCGAGCGCGAGGTCATGTCGAAGCTCCGGCAGGGCGAGCGGGCGGCCAAGCTGCGGGCCTACGCGAGCTGAGCTGACGCGATACAGCGTCCACCCAGCGGGAAGTCACCGCTGCGCGGGATTGACTTGTGACGCCAGTCACGGCACGGTCGTGCGTTACACGAGCCACGCGACCCCTCCGCCCCATCACGCGGAGGTGGTCGCACGCTGAGGAAGGTCGGGGCGGTCGGGGGCCGGCCCGGCCTTCCGCGTCTGCCTAGAGCCCCAGGTACTCCGCGAGCTTCTCGCGGAAGAACCGCACGTGCGCCTCGCGCTCCTCGCCCGCGTAACCGCGCGGCACGCCCTCCACGATCATCACCAGGCACAGGTACGCGCGGTAGAGCGCGATCCGGACCTCTTCGGCGTCGGTGAACCCCTCGACGCCGTATCCGGCCTTGTAGTCGTCGTCCAGTTCGGTGAACAGCGCCACGGTCGCGATCTCGGCCAGCGGGTCGCCGAACAACGCCCGCTCGGGGTCGATGATCCCCTCGACGTGGCCGTCGAGCAGGAAGATGTTCGCCTCCCACAGGTCGAAGTGCACGAGCACCGGCTCGGCGACGTCGTCCAGCAGGTGCGCGCGGGCCGCAAACGCCGGCCGCACGTCGGGCAGCTCCACGCCGAACCGGTCCGCGTCGGCCACCACCGCCTCCACCATCGCGGTGAACGCCTCACGCCACGTGCCCGCGTTGGGCCCCTGCACGTAGCCGAACACGTCACCGGTGATCCGGTGCAGGTCGCGGACGATCGTGCCCAGCTCACGACGCAGCGCACCGTGCTCGGCGTCGGTCAACCGGGGACGCGCGGTCGACCACGGCTCACCCTTGAGCGCCGTCATCAGCAGCAAGCCGTCCTCGTGCAGCAGGACTTCCGGCACCGGCAGGCCGCGCGCCGCCATCAGCTCGAACGCCAGCGCCTCGGTGCGCATGATGTCGTGCTCGTAGGTGAGCAGCGGCACGTCCGGCGGCGGCGCGACCTTCAGCACGGTCTCGCGGCCGTCCGCCGCGGTGAGCCGGTAGGCGGTGTTGAACATGCCGTCGGTCAGCTCGACGTGCGCGGCGAGCGGGACCCCCAGGGCGCGGCGGATCAGGGCGTCGAGTTCGGCCGCAGGGAGCCGGCGCTTGGTGAGGCTGTCGACCACGACGCGAATCACACCACGTCCGCTGGGACGCGACGGCGTGATCGGTATAAGTTCGGCGGAACCCGAAGCGCGCAAGGGAGCCCGCGACGTGACCTCGTCGAACCTGTTGGGACCGACGTTCCAGTACACCGACGTCCTTCCGCTGGCCAAGGACGACCACACCGACTACCGGCTCGTGACGCCGGACGGCGTGTCGGTGCTGGAGGCCGCGGGCCGGACGTTCCTCCAGGTCGAGCCCGCGGCGCTGACGCTGCTGGCCAAGGAGGCGATCCGGGACATCCAGCACCTGCTGCGCCCGTCGCACCTGGCCCAGCTGCGCGCGATCGTGGACGACCCCGAGGCCAGCGGCAACGACCGGTTCGTCGCGATGGACCTGCTGCGCAACGCGTGCATCTCCGCCGGCGGCGTGCTGCCCATGTGCCAGGACACCGGCACCGCGATCGTGATGGGCAAGCGCACGGAGTCCGTGCTGACCGGCGGCACCGACGAGGAAGCGTTGTCGCGCGGCATCTTCGAGGCCTACCAGGAATTGAACCTCCGGTACTCGCAGATGGCCCCGGTCACGTTCTGGGACGAGCGCAACACCGGCACCAACCTGCCCGCGCAGATCGACCTGTTCACCGCGCCGGGCGTGGAGCCGAAGTACGAGTTCCTGTTCATGGCCAAGGGCGGCGGCTCGGCCAACAAGACGTTCCTGTACCAGGAGACGAAGGCGCTGCTGAACCCCTCGCGGCTGGCTAAGTTCCTGGACGAGAAGCTGCGCTCACTGGGCACGGCCGCGTGCCCGCCCTACCACCTCGCCGTGGTCGTCGGCGGTCTGTCGGCCGAGCAGAACCTCAAGGTCGCCAAGCTCGCGTCCGCCCGCTACCTCGACGGCCTGCCCACCGGGGGTTCCGCCGCCGGGCACGCGTTCCGGGACGTCGACCTGGAGCAGCAGGTGCTGGAGCTGACCCGGAACTTCGGCATCGGCGCGCAGTTCGGCGGCAAGTACTTCTGCCACGACGTGCGCGTGATCCGGCTGCCCCGGCACGGCGCGTCCTGCCCGGTCGGCATCGCGGTGTCGTGCTCGGCGGACCGGCAGGCCAAGGCGAAGATCACCCCCGAGGGCATCTTCCTGGAGCAGCTGGAACGCGACCCGGCGCAGTTCCTGCCCGAGGTCACCGGCGAGGACCTGTCCGACGAGGTCGTGCGGATCGACCTGACCCGGCCGATGGCCGAGATCCGCGAGACCTTGTCGAAGCTGCCGGTGAAGACCCGCGTGTCGCTGACCGGGCCGTTGGTGGTGGCGCGGGACATCGCGCACGCCAAGATCAAGGAGCGGTTGGACGCGGGCGAGCCCATGCCGCAGTACCTCAAGGACCACCCGGTGTACTACGCCGGTCCGGCCAAGACCCCCGAGGGCTACGCCTCCGGGTCGTTCGGGCCGACGACGGCCGGCCGGATGGACTCCTACGTGGAGCAGTTCCAGGCCGCCGGCGGGTCGCTGGTGATGCTGGCCAAGGGCAACCGGTCCAAGCAGGTGACCAACGCCTGCCAGACCCACGGCGGGTTCTACCTGGGCTCGATCGGCGGCCCGGCCGCGCGACTGGCCCAGGACTGCATCCGCAAGGTCGAGGTGCTGGAGTACCCCGAGCTGGGCATGGAAGCGGTCTGGAAGATCGAGGTGGAGGACTTCCCGGCGTTCGTCGTCGTGGACGACAAGGGCAACGACTTCTTCGCCGAGACCTCCGCCCCGACCCTCCAGATCTCGTTCCGGAAGTAGCTCCTACAGGTCGAACACGCCGAGCTTCGCGCCGCGCGTGAAGAAGTCCCACTCGCTGTGAGTGAAGCGCTGTGGGACTTCTTCAGGCCGGTTGCTGTTGCGGACGAGCACCTCGTCGTCCGTGCGCATGACCTCGACGCAGTTCGAGCCGCCGCCGCTGAACTTGGTCCACTCGCCTGGCTTCAGGGTCATCGGGTCTCCTCCGTGATGCGGGTCAGGAGTTCGCGGCTCTCCTCCACTCCCAACGCCTTCGCACGGGTGTGGTCGAACCAGCGGCTCGTCCTCTCCACGTGGTTGACCCCGTCCTCGAAGTGGTCACCGAACGGCGTGTCGACGCTGACCAGCGATGGCATCTTTGCGGGCAGCCGGAACAAGGTCAGCGTAGTACCGCTCAACGCGTGGGCCCCGGCTCCTTGTGGCATCACCTGCACCACGACGTTCTCCAGCTCGGTCATGGCGAGCACGTGCTTGAGCTGGTCGCGCATGACCTCCGCACCGCCGATGTTGGCCCGGAACGCGGGCTCCGCGATCACCGCCCACAGCCGCAGCGGCGGTTCGCGGTCGGTCAGCAGCGCTCGCCGTTCCAGTCGCAGTTGCAGGTGCTTCTCCAAGACTTCGCCGCCGAGGCCGACCCCCGTCATCAGCGCCCGGGCGTAGTACTCGGTCTGGAGCACCGCCGGGATCAGCTCGAACGACGTGTAGAGGGCTTCGGTGGCGATGGCCTCCACGTCGAGGATGCGGCGCAGCCACGGCGGGATCGGGCCGCCGATCTTGCTCTTCGGCCTGCGGCGGTGCGCCTCGGAGTTGAGCGCGAACAGGTCCTCGCGGGTCGCGTCGTCCGCGCCGTAGAGGTCGAGCAGCTTCTCCAGCTCGGCCTGCTTGACGCCGCTGATCGCGTTCTCGATGTTGCTGATCTTGGTCATCGTGCAGCGCAGCACCTCGCCCACCCGTTCCCGGGGCACGCCTGCCTCTTCGCGCATGCGGCGCAGGGTGGTGCCGATCTGGATGCGGGCGGCACTGCGGTGTGGGCTGGTCATCGCTCTCCTCGATCATCACCCGATCGGGACTTGTGCACAGTCTGTACGTACGAGATAGTCGTCCCGAATTCGGAGAGTATACAACCAAGTGCGAGGAGTGAGTGCAATGGGGTCGCGTTTCCACCAGCTGAGCCTGATCGAGTCGTCGCCCGCGAAGGTCGCGCTGTTCCGGCTGATCGCCCGCGAACTCGTGGACGGGACGGAGGACCTGCACGCGTGGACGGTGCGCAAGCTGGACGAGCACCAGTGCGACCTGGGGCTCTACGTCGGCGAGACCGGGGTGATCGTGGCGGACGAGGACCAGGTCGAGGCCGACCTGTGGCTGGCGTGGGACGGCGCGGCGGCGTTCGCGACGGCCGAGTAGCGCGTCACCTGTGCGCCGTCGGCACCAGACCGGGCGCGACCTTGAAGGAGATGGCCTCCATGAGCGGCTTGCGCTTGGTGTTGTGGAACGCGGCGATCCGCCAGCGGCCGTCGGCTTCTCGAACCAGGAGGTAGGTCTGGACCTTGCTCAGCTTCGCGGGCCGGCGGCCCTTGTAGGTGTCGCCCCGCCCGGTGACCACGGCGGTGCCGGGGCCGGTGAAGCGGACGTCGAGCACCTCGTCGGCGAGCCGCGTGCCCCTGAGGAACTTGGCCCACAGCGTCCGGTGGCTCTCCACGATGTCGTGGCGGCCCCGGTAGCAGGTGCCGACGTAGGTGACGTAGGTGGCGTCCTCGGTGAACAGCGCGCCGTAGGCGTCGGCGTCGTGCCCGGCCCACGCTTCCACCAACTGCCCGATGACCTCGACGACGGCGGCCCGGTCGTCCCGTGACTGCATGATCCCTCCCGATAGCTATACTGACGAAGACGTTGCGTGGGTGCAATATCTGCACACATGCAGATATTAGGGAGAGGTCGGTCGCGATGGCAAGTGAGTCGCCGCAGGAACGTCACGTGGTCTTCCGGCGGTACCTCGACGCGGTCGGGCTGCACGGCATGGCGGGAGCGGAGGCGGCCGGGCTGCACGCGTCGGAGTGGTACGCGTTGAGCCTGATCAGCCTGGAGGGGCCGCTGACCTCGGGCGAGCTCTCCGCCCGCACCGGCCTGACCACCGGTGCGACGACGCGGCTGGTCGACCGCCTGGAGCGGGCGGGGTACGTCCGGCGCGTCGCGGACCCGGCCGACCGGCGCAAGGTCCTGATCGAGCCGGTCGCCGACGCGTTGTCCCGCATCGGGGACGTCGTGGCCCCCGCGCGCCGCCGGCTCGCCGAGGTTCTGGCCCATTACAGCCCGCAGGAGCAGGACGTCCTGTTCGACTACTTCGCCCGCGCCGCACCCGCTTACCGCGAGGCGACGCGGGAGATCCGTGAGGCCACGGCACGCGCGCGCAAGGCCGGCGAGTGAAATCCGGTGTCGTCGTCGGCGTCGCTGTAGCAGGTTGGGCGGCATGACGTTCGAGGACCTGGTGGCCGAAGGCGCGGCCGTGCCCGTCGAGGGGTGGGACTTCTCCTGGTTTTCCGGCCGGGCGACCGAGCAGCGGCCGTCGTGGGGCTACGCGAAGCTCCTCGCCGACCGGATGTCGAGGGCCGAGGCGGCGCTCGACGTGCAGACCGGCGGCGGCGAGGTGCTGGCGACGATCCCGCAGCCGCCGCCCGTGCTGGCCGCCACCGAGTCGTGGCCGCCGAACCTGGAGGTCGCGCGCCGCACCCTGGCCCCGCTGGGCGCGCGGGTGGTGCACGCCGAGGACGACGGGCCGCTGCCGTTCCCCGACGCCTCGTTCGACCTGGTGGTCAGCAGGCACCCGGTCACCACGCGCTGGGACGAGGTGGGCCGGGTGCTGAAGCCGGGCGGCACCTACCTGTCGCAGCAGGTCGGCATGGGCACCTTGCGGGAGCTGACCGACTTCATGATGGGCCCGCAGCCGGTCAGCGACGCGCGCGGCACCGACCGGGCCGTCGCCGGGTTGGCGGCGGCCGGCCTGACCGTCGTGGACCTGCGGTCGGAGTCGTTGCGGGTGGAGTTCTTCGACGTCGGGGCGGTGGTGCACTTCCTGCGCAAGGTGCTGTGGACGGTGCCCGGCTTCACCGTCGAGGCGTACCGCGACCGGCTGCGGGCGATGCACGAGCACATCGGGCGGGAGGGGTCGTTCGTGGCGAGTTCGGAGCGCTTCCTGGTCGAGGCGCGGAAGGGTCAGCTCCGGGTGTAGATCAGCCCGAGCTGGTCGACCTCCGAGCCGGAACGCCCGGTGAAGCCCGCGATGTGCCAGCCCGCCGGTGCGGTGGACGTGATCGCGTCGGCGGTGGGCGTGCCCGCGGAGATCGTGCGGCCGAGGTTGGTCGTGAGGTGGGCGGAGAAGATCCGGGTGCGGCCGTCGCGTTGGCCACGGGTCAGCGTGGCGGCCGTGAGGTGTTCGCCCGGCTGGAGGGTGAGCGTCGTCGGGGTGCCGCCCGTGCCGCCGTGGGTGCGGGTGGTGCCGTCGGCGAGCGTGACGCCGACCCGGTCGAGCCGTGCGCCGCCGCTGAGGGTGATCGAGCTGACCGCCGTGCCGGGGCGGACGGCGTCGACGTCGGTGAACGGGGTGCCACCGGTGCCGCCGAACGGGTCGGTCAGGCGCAGGTGGTCGGCGAGCCGCCAGGTGAAGCCCACGGCGTGCGGGTAGTGGTCGGACAGCGGTTCCCCGTCGGGGTCGAGGAACGCCGCGTGGTCGTTGCGGTAGGTGGTGGCGGTGAGGTCGATGAAGGCGTTGTCGCGGTAGAAGACCTTGTCGACCACCTCGCACGACGTGGTGACGTTCTGCGGGTCGCACACCAGCGCGGGCGCGCCCGCCGCCGGTTCCACGCCGCCCCGGACCAGCTCGACCCAGGCGTCGGTGAGGCCGTTGGGGTGGACCAGGTCGCGGATGTTGTCACCCGTGCGGGTGTACCGGGTGTTGGTGTCGCCCATGATGATCACGGCGTTGCCCGCCGAGTTCCGGGTGACGTACTGGGACAGCTGGGTGATGTTGGCGCGGCGCGCGGCCAGGTCGGCGTCCGTGCTGCCGGCGTTGGCGTGGACGTTGTAGAGGTCCACGTGCACGCCCTCGGCCAGGCGCAGGCGGGCGAACGTGAAGCCCTTGGGGGTCAGGCAGTCCGTGCCGTTGCACTGGTTCCACTTCACCCGCGTGAAGTCGCTGTACGGGTAGGCGGACAGCGTGTTGAGGCCGTCACCGAACGGCACTCCCCCGCTGGTCGGCGTGCGGTGCGGGTGGTTGTCGGCGGCGTAGAGGGCGGCGTGGTAGTTGAAGTCCTCTTGGACGTTCACCACGGCGTAGTCGCGGATGCGCGCGCCGATGAGCGGGGTGTTCTCCGCCGGGTTCGACCCCGACAGCGGTTCGGGCAGGCCGGCGACGTTGTAGGTCAGCACGGAGAACTGGCCCGTGACGTCGGCGGAAGCGGGCGCGGCGGTCAGGGCGGTGGTGGTCGCCGTCGCGAGCACGGCGGCGAGCAGCAGGCCGAGGTGTCGTCTCACGTCACCGGAGTGTGGCGGCTGCGACCGGCCCGCCGGAACGGGTGACGCGAAAGTTTCTCAGGTATTCACCCGGACGGCCCGCCGCGCCCGCCGCACGCCCGCCGCGAGGTGGTCGCGCACCTCGGTCAGCGCCCGGATCCGGTCGTCCAGCACCGCGAGCCTGCGTTCGGCGACCGCGACCAGCTCCGGTGCCGGCTCCGCGTTGGCCACGTCACCGTGCAGGCAGTGCCGGAAGTGGGTGACGTCCTCCAGCGTGAGGCCGTGGTCGAGCAGGTAGCGGATGGCGTGCACGCGGGCGACCGCGTCCGGGCCGTACACGCGGTAGCCGTTGGGCGCGCGGTCGGAGTCGAGCAGCCCTTGCTCCTCGTAGAACCGCAACGCCCGCGTCGAAGTACCGGTGGCCCTGGCCAACTCGCCGATCCGCACCCCTCGAACGTAGTACGCGGCCTCACCCGACCAGCGCGCCGCCGTCCACGGGCAGCACCACGCCGGTCGTGTACGCGGCTTCCGGGCGGGCGAGCTGGACCACCCAGAACGCGACCTCCTCCGGCTGCCCCACCCGCCCCAGCGGCACGTGGGCGACCAAGGCGTCACGCAGGGCGGCGGCCTCCTCGGGACCACGGTCCCGGTGCTCGTGCATGGGCGTGGCGATCGGGCCGGGCGCGACGGCCACCACCCGCACGCCGTGCGGCGCGTACTGCACGGCCCAGCTGCGGGTCAGGGAGTCCAACGCCGACTTCAGGGCCGCGTACAGCTCACCACCGGGCAGCGGCCAGCCGCGCTGACCGATGGCCGTGCTGACGTTGACCACGACGCCGCGGGACTGCTTGAGGTGCGGCAGGGCGGCTTCGACCAGGCGGGCGGGGGCGAACAGGTTCGTGACGGCCATCGAGTCGCCGGACCGGACGGCGGCGTTGTTGACCAGCACGTCGATCCGGCCGAACTCCGCCACGGCGGCGTCGACCACCCGGTGCGCGTCGGTGACGTCGCCGGTGAGGGTGCGGGTGCGGGGGTGGTCGGCGGCGGTCTCGGCCAGCGTCGCGGCGGTGCGCCCGACAGCGAGCACGGACGCGCCCTGCGCGGCGAACGCGCGGGCCGTGGCGCGACCGATGCCCGTGCCGGCACCCGTCACGACCACTGCTTTCCCGGTGAAGATCGTCATGGGGGCGAACGTAGGGCTTGACGTCCGCGTGAAGGTCAAGGCGCTTCTTCGCGGGCCTCCACGGTGATGCGGCGTGAGCCGAGGGGCGCGTCGAGCGTGACGTTGAGCGGGACGTTGCGGATGTCCGCGGTGCAGACGGTGGCCTTGTACTTGGTGGTGACCAGGGTGATCAGCACCTGGTCGCCGGACTGGGCGGTGATCTCGGCGCGGACGCGGTCGCAGCCGCCCTCGCTGCCGATGACGCGGATCGTGCGGCCGTCGGCCGACGTCCACGCCTGTTCCTGGAAGCCGAGCGCGCCGCTGTCGACCTGGGTGGGCGGGACCTCGGTCTGCCCGCCTTCCAGCGGTGCGGCGCTGATCGGGGGCGGAGGCGTCGGTTGCGACTCGCTGGGGGATGACAACGTTGTCGGGGCAGGCGACGACCCGATGGTGGTGGCCGAGGACGACTGGCTGCCGAACGGGGCGTTGGCGTTGCTGCCGGTGGTGCACCCGGCGAGCGCGAGGAGCGCGAGGACGGCGGCGGCGACGTTGACGGGTCTCATGGTTGCAGGACGGTAGTCGGGGCGGTGGAGGTTGCAAGGGCGGTGCCCGACCGACCGGGGGCAGGTCGGCCGGGCACCCGAGGGGTTACTTCTGGTCCTGGCGGGTGGTCAGCACGACCGTGCGGTCGCCGAGCGGCGCGTCCAGCTTCGCGGTCAGCGGCGGGTAGCGGATGTCCATCGTGCAGACCTGCTGGTCCAGCGGCGTGGTCTCGACCAGCACCACCTTCACCACCTGGGCGTTCTGCTCGGCGATCTCGACGCTGGCCTTGCCGCAGCCCGCTTCCTGGGCGATGACACCGAGCACGCTGCCGTCGCCCTCGGTCCACGTGGTGGTGGGGTTGCCCTCCGGGACGCTGCTCGCGTCGATCCGGTCCTTGGGCACTTCCTGGCCACCCGGCGGCACGGCGCTCTCGAACTCCGGCTCCTGGGTGGTGGGCGAGGTCGGTTCAGCCGACGTGGTCAACGTCGGTCCGCTGTTGCCCGGACCGACGGGCGTGGACGTTGCGCAGGCGGCGAGCACGACCAGCAGCACACCCGCGCCGATCGCGGTTCCTAGGCTTCTCATGCCCCAAGGACGGACCCCACCCCACCCGGGGTTGCCCACCCTTCTTCACAGTTACCCGTTCAGGTGACCGCGAGAGTCCTACGTTCACCGCGCGAGAGTCCTACGTTCGCGACCCCCGAATTCAACAC
Organism: Saccharothrix sp. S26; assembly: GCF_021390395.1. GTDB lineage: Bacteria > Actinomycetota > Actinomycetes > Mycobacteriales > Pseudonocardiaceae > Actinosynnema. The sequence continues at coordinate 25,266 of NZ_JAJUWT010000036.1, read as the reverse complement.
TCGACCGACCGCGCGGTATGCCGAGTGTTGAACTCGAGGGGTCTGAACGTAGGACTCTCGCGGCGTGAACGTAGGACTCTCGCGGGGTTAGGGGTTGGTGAGAGAGGTGACGGCGTGGCGGAGGGCGGCGAGGCGGGTCGGGGAGGCCAGGCCCGCGTGGTACAGGTGGAACTCCTCGACGCCGGCCTCGCGGTAGGCCAGCCACTCCTTCAGCAGCTCGTCGCCGTCGGCCGGCTTCGGCGGCAGGGCCAGCACGTAGGCGGCCATGCGCACGTCGGCCTCCGAGCGCAGGGCGCGGATCGCGGGCAGTGACGCGTCCACGCCCGGCCAGCACGTCACGGTCAGCACGTCGACGTCGGCGTCGACGCCCCCGGCCACCGTGGCGAACGGTCCGGTGCCCCACGGGTCGGCCGTCGCGTGCGCCACGATCCGCGTGGACGGCGACGTCGACCTGATCAAGCCCACGAGCTCCCGCCGAAGCGAACGGGAGATGCCGGTCCGCACCTCACGGACGGACTCGACACGCTCCCCGAGGGCTTCCTCCACGCTGGTGACAGCGTTGTCGACCCCGGCCCGCACCAGCGCGCGCAGCCCTTCCGGGTCGTCATAACGCCGCACGCATGCACCGCAGAAGCACAGCGACAGCAGCTTCTGCTGCACGGCCGACCAGTCCGCCCCGTCGGTCTTCTCGTGGTGCCCGCCGTGGAAGAACCCGAGCGGCCCGCACGCCTCCAGCACGATCCCGTCCGGCCGACCCAGCTCCAGCACCTCGGACACCAGCGTCCGGGTGTACTCGACCACGTCGTCGTTCGACGGGCACAACGCGTACGGGTACACGTCCCCGAAAGCGTTACGCACCGCCACGTCCGGGTGAGCGTCACCGAGCCGGCTGCTGTGCGTCAGCACGGTCCACGCGTACACCGGCAGCCCGGCGGCCCGCAACGCGGCCGAAGCCTCGCCGTACGGGTCGTCACCGTCCATCCAGGACGGTTGCGCGGGCACCAGCCGCTTGTCCCGCCACACCTCCTCCCGAACCGGCAGGTAGAACGCCGCGTGCCGCGCGTCCACCATCCGGTGCGACGGGTGCAACGGCGTCGCGGCCCGCACGGTGTGGTACGACGAGGCCAAAGCGACCGCGTCCACACCCAGCGACGCGATCCGGTCGACGGCCGCGGGGTCGCCGACGACATCCCAGGGGTAAACGTGCGCGACGGTGGTCACCACCGGGGGCGTTTCCTCTCGTAAGACGGGTCGTGCTGCTGCATGTAACCGGTGTCGTCGCGCTGCACGAGGCCGCACGTCCGGTAGTTCTCGGCGAGCCGGGCCAGCGCGTCGCGGTCCAGCTCCACCCCCAGCCCCGGCGCGGTCGGCACGGGCACCGCGCCGTCCACGAACGTGAACGGCGTGGTGATCACGTCGTCGGCCGAGTTCCACGGGTAGTGCGTGTCGCACGCGTAGTTCAGGTTCGGCGTGGCCGCGGCCAGGTGGGTCATCGCGGCCAGGCTGATGCCCAGGTGCGAGTTGGAGTGCATGGACAGGCCGATGCCGAACGTCCGGCAGATCGCGGCCAGCTCCTTGGACCGCGACAGGCCGCCCCAGTAGTGGTGGTCGGACAGGATGACCTGCACCGCGTCCACCTCCACCGCCCGGGCGATGTGCTCGAACGCGATCACGCACATGTTCGTCGCCAACGGCATGGGCGCGCGGGCGGCGACCTCGGCCATCCCGTCGATGCCCGGCGCGGGGTCCTCCAGGTACTCGACCACCCCGTCGAGCTCCTCGGCGACCTTCAGCGACGTCTCCGGCGTCCACGCCGCGTTCGGGTCCAGCCGCAGCGGGTGGTCGGGGAACGCCTCGCGCAGCGCGTGGACCGCCTCGACCTCCTGCTCGGGCGGGTACACGCCGCCCTTGAGCTTGATCGAGCCGAACCCGTGCCGCTCGACGAGCACCCGGGCCTGCTCCACGACGCCCGCCGGGTCGAGTGCCTCGCCGAACTCGTCCGGCTCCGCGCCGGGGTGCCCGGCCCACTTGTAGAACAGGTACGCGCTGTACGGCACGGTGTCGCGCACCGCACCGCCGAGCAGGTCGCTCACCGGCCGGCCGAGCGCCTTGCCGCGGATGTCCCAGCACGCCACCTCGAACGGCGAGAACACGCGGTCCACAGTGGACTCGACGGTCAACGGCCCGGTGAGCCCGTGCCGGTCCGACCCGGCCTCGCCGCCCAACGCCGTCGCGATCCGGGCGTGCATCTCGTTCAGCGCGTGCACGTCCAGGCCCACCAGCGCGGGCGCGGCCGTGCGCATCCGGTTCAGGTGGCCGATGTCGCCGTAGCTCTCGCCGAGGCCCGAGACCCCCTCGTCGGTGTGCACCTCCACGATGGTGCGCAGGGCCCACGGCTCGTGCACGCCGACCGAGTTGAGCAGCGGCGGGTCGCGGAAGGCGACGGGGGTGATGGTGATGTCGGTGATCCTCATGCGGTGAGGCCCCGACCGGCGGCGACGATCTTCTCCAGCTCGGCCACGTGTTCCGGCGTCGGGTCCAGCAGCGGCGCGCGGACGCCGCCGACGTCGAGCCCGGTGGCCCGCACCGCCGCCTTCACCAGTGACACGGCGTAGCCGGGCACCCGGTCGCGCAACTCGACCAGGGGCTTGTAGAACTCCAACAGGTACCGGTTGACCAACGCGTCGTCACCGCTGTGCACGGCGTGGTAGAAGCCGAGGGAGATCTCGGGCGCGAAGCAGAACACCGCCGACGAGTACAGGTCGACGCCGATGCCCCGGTACGCGGGCACGGTCAGCTCCGCGGTCGGCAGGCCGTTGAAGAACTGGAACGGCTTCTCCACCGCCGAGCGCACCGCGAGCACGATGCGGTGCAGCAGGTCGATGTCGCCGAGCCCGTCCTTGAACCCGACCACGGTCGGCAGCGACGCGACCTCCACCGCCGTCTCCGGCGTGAAGATCGCGTTGTTGCGCTGGTAGACGATCAGCGCCAGGTCCGACGCGGCCGCCACCTCGGTCACGTACCGCACCAGGCCCTTGGCCGGGTTGGACACCAGGTACGGCGGCAGCAGCAGCAGACCGTCCGCGCCGACCCCTTGAACGGCACGGGCGATCCGCTTGGCCGTCGGCAGGGGGCCGCCGACGCCCGCGAACACCGGCACCCGCCCGGCCGTCGCCTCGACCGCGACGGCCACCGCGCGTTCGACCTCCGACGGCTCCAACGCGTGGAACTCGCCGGTGCCGCAGGCGACGAACACGCCGCCCGCGCCCGCCGCCACCCCTCGTTTCACGTGCTCGGCCAGCACGTCCTCCGCGAGCGCGCCGTCGGCGTCGAACGGCGTCACCGGGAAGAACAGCACCCCATCGAGTTGCATACCCAGACCTTCATCCCTTGATCGCTCCGGTGGTGATCCCACGCAGGAAGGACTTGTGCGTCTCCTCGCGCGGCAGCGCGCAGGCGGCGAGCGCACTGGCGGCGAAGTGGAGCAGCAGGGGCACCATCGGCGCTGATGAGCGAGTCCCCGCCGACGTGGCAGTGGTTCGGGTGCGGTTCCGCGGGGCGGCCTCGTCGTCGAGACCGCCCCGCGGCGCGGGCTGCGACGGCACCGCCGCCACTGGCCGTCGCACCCCCGTCTCTGGCCGTGCCGACCGGTGCCACCGGGTCACCCTGGGCGAATGGATCGTTCAAGTCCAGGACTTGCGCAACCCCGGCCGCGGGCGGGAGTCCACCGGTTCGGCGTAGCACCCCGCCGCGGCGGGGCATGTCGGGACGCACGGCCGTGCGCCCGGAGACTTGGTGTAGACCTGGGACGACCCCGTCGCGCGGCAGGTCCGGGCCGCGGGCGGCGCGTGGCGGCGCACCGGCGCGTTCGGCGACGCTCACCATGACGGGTACCCGCAGGTCGAGCGCGTGGCACGACCCGCGGCGGTCACCGCGGCGAGGGCCGAGGCGCACCGGCGGGTGGGTGTCATGGACGGCGACTCCTCTTCACGGCCATACTGTTCATATATATGAATCAGGGTCGTACTTGTGAACGTGTTGGGCGGACTGTAAGAATCGGCGCAGCGACGTGTCAAGTGCGTGTTGCCGGAACGTTTCCCGTGGAGGACTTGGTGACTGGACCCGCGTCACCCGCTCGGCCGAACGCGGTCAAGTCGGCCGATCGGACTGTGGAACTGCTCGAAGTGCTGTCGGCGTCGGACCGCCCGCTGACCCTGACCGAACTGCACCGCGAGCTGAGCTACCCGAAGTCGAGCCTCTACATGCTCTTGCAGACGCTCGTCGCCCGGGGCTGGGTGGAGCTCGACCCCACCCGCGGCACGTACGGCATCGGCGTGCGCGCCCTGCTCGTCGGCACGTCGTACCTCGACCACGACCCGGTGGTGCAGGTCGCCATCCGGGTGATGGAGCAGGTGCGCCGCGAGATCAACGAGACGGTCCACCTGGCCCGCCTCGACGGCGCGGACGTGGTCTACCTGGCCAGCCGCGAGTCCGAGCACCACCTGCGCGTGGTGTCCCGCGTCGGCAGGCGGCTGCCCGCGCACTCGACGTCGCTGGGCAAGGCGCTGCTGGCCGCACGCACGCCCGCCGAGGTCGACGCGATCCTTCCCGCCCGGCTGACGCCGTTGACCCCGAACACGGTCATCGAGCGCCCGGCGCTGCACGCGCAGCTCGCGGGGTTCCGCGCCGCCGGGTACGCACACGAGCGCGAGGAGAACACGCCCGGCCTGGGCTGCTTCGCCGTCGCCCTGCCCTACCGCAACCCCGTGCTCGACGCGATGAGCTGCTCGGTGCCGCTGGGCCGGCTCGACCCCGACCACGAGCGCCAGGTCGTCGAAGCGCTGCTGCACGCGGCCCGCACGATCACCGAACTGCTGCGCCAGTTCGGCCGCTGATTCCGTTTTCGCGAAAGGGCTCGATGTGACCGCACGAATCCTGATCACCGGCGCCGCCGGCATAGTCGGCACGCTCATGCGCACCCGACTGGCCGCGCCGGACCGGACCCTGCGCCTGCTCGACATCGCCCCGCTGCCGGCGGCCGCCGACGGCGAGCGCGTCGAGCTGGTCACGGCCTCGGTGACCGACCAGGCCGCGATGGACGAGGCGTGCGCGGGAGTGGACGCGGTGATCCACCTCGGCGGGCACAGCCTCGAGCGGCCGTGGGCGGAGATCCTCGACGTCAACATCAACGGCACGCACGTGGTGCTGGAGGCGGCGCGGCGGGCCGGGGTGCCGCGGGTGGTGCTGGCCAGCTCCAACCACGCCGTCGGGTACTACGAGCGCTCCGCCGGCGAGGCGGGCGACTACCTGTTCCCCAAGCCGGACACGTACTACGGCGTGAGCAAGGTGGCGTTGGAGGCGTTGGGCAGCCTCTACGCGTCGCGGTACGGGATGGACGTGATCGCGGTCCGGATCGGGTCGTGCTTCGAGAAGCCGCGTGACGCGCGGATGCTGTCGACGTGGCTGTCGCCGGACGACGGCGCGCGGCTGTTCGAGGCGTGCCTGTCCGCGCCGTCGCCCGGTTTCCGGGTGGTGTGGGGCGTTTCGGACAACACGCGCCGGTGGTTCTCGCTCAGCGAGGCCGAGGCGTTGGGGTACAAGTCCGAGGACGACTCCGAGGTGTTCGCGTCGGAGGTGCTCGCGGGCGGTTCGCCGGATCCCGGCTCGCCGGCCATGACGTACCTGGGTGGCGCGTGGTGCACGCCCGAGTTCGACACCGCGGTGAAGGAGGCCGGTCGATGAGCGACGGCGTGCAGGGGTACGACCCGCGGACCGGTGAGCCGGTCGGCGAGGCGGTGCCGGAGACGTCGGCGGTGTCGGTCGACGAGCTGGCCCGTGCGGGTGAGGCGGCGTTCCCGGCCTGGTCGTCGTTGCCGGCGGTCGAGCGGGCTTCGGTGCTGGACGCCGTGGCGGACGCGCTGGACGCCTCGTCGGAGACGCTGGTGGCGTTGGCCGACGCGGAGACGGCGTTGGGCCTGCCGCGGTTGACGACGGAGCTGAAGCGGACCACGAACCAGCTGCGGCTGTTCGGGGACGTGCTGCGGGAGGGCAGTTACGTCGAGGCGACGTTGGACTCGGCGAACCCCGACATCATCCCGCCGCGACCGGTTTTGCGGCGCATGCTCCGTCCACTCGGGACGGTCGGGGTGTTCGCGGCGTCGAACTTCCCGTTCGCGTTCTCGGTGGCGGGCGGCGACACGGCCTCCGCGCTGGCCGCCGGCTGCCCGGTGATCGTGAAGGCGCACCCCTCGCACCCGCGGACCTCGCACGAGACCGCGCGGGTCGTGGCGTCGGTCGTGCCGGCGGGCGTGTTCGGCATCGTGCACGGGCAGGAGGCCGGCGTGGCGCTGGTCAAGCACCCCGCGGTCAAGGCGGTGGGCTTCACCGGCTCCACCGCGGGCGGCCGGGCCCTGTTCGACCTGGCCAACGCCCGCCCCGACCCGATCCCGTTCTACGGCGAGCTGGGCAGCGTCAACCCGACCGTGGTCCTGCCCGACGCCGCCGCCGCGCGCCCGGAGGGTTTCGCGGCCGAGTTCGTCGGCTCCCTGACCCTCGGCGTGGGCCAGTTCTGCACCAACCCCGGCCTGCTGTTCGCGCCGGACTCCCTCGTGCCCGCCCTCGCCGACGCCGTCTCGTCCGCCGCGGGCGGCCCGATGCTGAACGAGCGCATGTGCGACTCGTACCGCTCGGGCACCGACGGCCTGGCCGCGTCGGGCCTGGCCGCGCTGGTCGCCGAGGGCACCGCGCCCACCGAGGGCTGGAGCGTCCCCCCGCGCCTGTTCCAGGTGCCGCTGGCGACGTTCGCGGACAACCTCGAGAAGCTGACCGAGGAGCACTTCGGCCCGGCCGCGATCGTGGTCACCTACACCGATCCCGCCGAGCTGGACGCCGTCCTGCCGCGACTGCCCGGCACGCTCACCGGCACCGTGCACGCCGCCGAGTCCGAGCACGAGCCCGCCGGCCGCGTCGCGGAGGCGCTGCGCCCGGTGGTGGGGCGGCTGATCTTCAACGGCTGGCCGACGGGCGTCGCCGTGGCGTGGGGCATGCACCACGGCGGCCCGTGGCCGGCGACCACCAATCCGCTCCACACGTCCGTGGGCTCCACCTCCATCCGCCGCTGGCTGGCCCCGGTCACGTACCAGTCGTGGCCGGACGCCCTGCTGCCCGCCGAACTGCGCGAGGGCAACCCACTGGGCATCCCGCGGCGGGTGGACGGGGTGCTCGGCGTCCACTGAGCGCCCGGCAGCCCGCTGAGCGCCCGGCAGCCCGCCGGGCGCCCGGCAGCCCGTTGAGCGCCCGGCGGATCGCTGAGCCCTGGCGGCGTGGTCCACGGTGCCCGGCCCGATCTGCGGGCTGCGATTCGCAGTCCACGGGCCGGTCCGCGATCGGCGCTGCGGGGCCTGATCCTGCGGTCCGCGGTTTCCGGCCGAGTCTGCGATTACCGGCCGGGTCCGCAGTCTGCCGCCTGCGGCCCGGTCCACGGGCACCAAGCACGCGGCACCAAGCACCGGGCACCGTCTCCGGTTCTGGCCCGGTTTGCGGTCCCGGCCCGGTCTGCGGCCGCGGTGCAGCGGTCCCGGGTTCAGGGGCCGGTTCGCGATCCGGGCGGCGGTGCGCGGTTCGGGTCGGCGTGCCGATCCCTGCCCGACCCCGAGCCGTCGCCGGCTCGTGGCGGTCGGGGTTGGGGCAGGGGTGGTTGCTCGGGTCTCCTCTTCGTTTCAACCGACGTTCGAGGCGATTGGTAACAGCGTTTCGGTTGATACCCGAGTTCAGATTCACCCGTTAGTGAATACCGACGCACCTGTGACCTGCGACTTTAATACGTCCCCGCCTTTCCCGCCGTTGCTTTGCCGGGTGGGTCAGATCGCCTTTTGCATACGAAAATCTGTATGCTCAAGTCCGGGCATTTCCGACACCCGCCCGAGGAGGCGACCGTGAGCCAGCCCAACGCGCCGCTGATCGGCGCGGGGACCACCCGTCGCGCGACCCGCGAGTCGCTGAGCAGCGCCGCCGCCCGCAAGGTCGAGCGCCCGGCCCCGCTGCGGCAGGCGGTCTACGAGGCCCTGCTCGACCTCATCGTGAACCGCACCCTCAAGCCCGGCCAGCACCTCGTCGAGGTCGAGCTCGCCGAGCACCTGGGCGTGAGCCGCCAGCCGGTGCGCGAGGCGTTGCAGCGCTTGCAGACCGAGGGCTGGGTCGACCTCCGCCCGGCACAGGGCGCGTTCGTGCACACGCCCACCGACGAAGAGGCCGACCAGCTCCTGGCCGTGCGCAACGTCCTGGAGACGTACTCCGCCCGGCTCGCCGCCGAGCACGCCACGGAAGAGGACGTCGAGCAGCTGCGGAAGTTGCAGGGCGAGGGCGTCGCCGCGCTCAAGGCGAAGGACGCGGAGCGGGTCGTGGCCGCCAACGCCGCGCTGCACTCGTTCATCACCCGGCTGTCGGGCAACACCGTGCTGGCCGAGATGATCGCCACGGTCGACCGCCGCGTCCGCTGGTACTACGCGCCGCTCGCGCTGACCCGGGGCAAGGACGCCTGGACCGAGCACGCCGAGATCATCGACGCCATCGTCGAGGGCCGGCCCGACGAGGCGGCCCGGCTGATGGACGCGCACACCGAACGCACGCGTGCCGCCTACCACGAGCACTTGGACGCCACGCGGGTGAAGTGATCGGGACCGGCCCGGCGATGCGCGGGTCAGGTCCAGGCTCGGCTTCACCCCGATGAACGCGAGGATCACCGCGAGGCCCTTGCCGCGTGGGGCAGGACGATGGGGCACGCGGGCGCGATGGTGTCCCGCCGCTCAAGCCAAGCGCCGTTCGGCGGCCGTGGCCCGGTTTCGGATCGCGTTGCTGACGCCCGGGTCCTCGGCGAGCGCCCGGAGCTTGGTGGCGGCCGTGTCGCGGTCGAGCGCACCCAGGGCGATCGCGGCGGCCAGGCGTGCTTCGTCGGTTTCGGCCATGCTGTCGGCGATCGTGCCGAGCACGGCGATCCGGTCCGCGGTGCGCAGCTCCTTGATCAGGCGTTCCCGCAGCGAGTACGCCACGGAAGGTGTCGCGGCGAGGGTTCGGAGGTAGCGCCGGTCGTCGGCGGTGCCTGTGGAGGAGGCTTTCCGCGCTGCCGCGATCCTCATGGCGTCCTCCTCGCCGGGATCCCTCGCGAACTCCCGGAGGAGTTCGAGCGCCCGGGAGCGCCCGGTCCGGTCGGCGAAGCGCAGGCGGTCCTCGACCCGCAGGTCGCGGCGGCGCGCGAGGTCTTCGCAGAGCTTGCGGCCCTCGGCCTGGTCGATTCGCGAGATCGCGGCAACGGCGGACTCGCGCTGCTCCGCGGTGGAGTCGGGTTCGGTGGCCAACTGCCGGTAGAGGCCGGACTTGACCTGCGAGGACAGCGGGCCGGCGGCTTCGGTGACCGCGCTCATCCGGTTGCGGAACGGGATGGCGCGGTTGGTGACGACCTCGCGGAGGTGGATGAACGCGGAGTCGGGGTTGAGGGTCGCCTCGAAGGCGATGGCGCGCACCTTGGCCTGGCTGTACGCGGGGAAGCTCTCCACGATGTTCGCGACGATCTTCGGGGTGGCGACGGACCGGTCGATGTCGAGGCCCTCGAACCGGATGTCGGCAGGAAAAGCCTCGTTCGAGGCGAGGTCGACCACGATCTGCCGGTCGCGACCGTAGTGCTCGTGGAGGAACTTGGTGCTCTGGAGGGCGGTGCGGGGTCGACCGGTCTGGCGGCGGAGCTGGTCCAGGGAGGTCTTCAGGCGCTTCGGGTCCTCGCGGTGCAGCACCTTCATCACGTCGTCGCGGACGTGGTCGGAGGAGGCGTTCAGCAGGAGGTCGAAGAGCAGGTCGACGCCCCGGTGCCGGTCGCGGGCGAGGACGCGGCGGCACGCGGCCAGTCGGACGGCGTCGTCCTGCGCCTCGTCGGCGGCGGTCTCGGCGAACCGGTCGAGCGCCTTGCCCGGGGCGAGGGGTTCGAGGAACCCGGCCGCCTGGTTGCGGATCGCACCCGCGGTCGACCGGCGGGCGACCTGGTCGAACACCGCGACGGTGGCGGAGGGGTCGCGGGCGGTGAGCGTTTCGGCGATGGCGGCACGGGTGGCGTCGGGCAGGCGGGGGTCGCAGGCCAGTTCCACGGCGACCCAGCACGAGTCGTCCGGGAAGTTCGCGTCGATGAAGGCCCAGGCGCGGTAGCGCTCGTGCTCCGGGCGGGTGGTCGCCAGCGCCTGCCGTTGCAGGACGGTCACGGCCAGGTCGGGGGTGAGGTGGGTGAACCACTCGGCGTAGCGCTGCCAGGCCTGGCCGTCGGCGTGACCCTCCAGCAGCTTGCGCACGGCGGTGCTCGCGGACGTGACGACGTCCGGGGGGACGGGGATCCGGCGCTGCACCAAGGCCGCGATGAAGCCGATGTTGTGGCGGCGGATCACCGGCCACGTCAGGCGGCGCAGTGGAGCGCGCAGGTCGATGCCCGCGGTGGTCCAGCGTTCGGCTGAGGCGATCGTGTCGTCGAGATCCGGCCACGGCCACGTGCGGCGGGGGCGCAGCGCGTGGCGGATCGTGCGGGTGGTGGGGGTGTGGGGATCGGTCACGCTCGTACTCCTCCCAGAGCAGGTCACAGGCAACCACAAGGGAGGGGAAGGTGGACCGTAAAAGTGCGATCAAGCGGAGTGGCGAGATGTGGGGAGAAAGAAGCCCGTGGTGCAGCTGGGGATACCCAGCCGGACCGTGCTGACGACGTGCGTACTTCGATTTCGGACTGCTCGTTGAAGGCCGAGCTGCGCGGTGACTGGCTGGTGCGGATGGTGCCGCACGACATCCCTACACGCACGCACGCACGCGAGATCATGGACGAGATCGCCGCACTGGGGCAGCCGGGCTGCTCCACCCCTGACCCGCGCGGGACGAGGCTGGTCACCCTCCTAAGGCGGACAGCCTCTCCCGCGCCTGCACCGTGTCCGGTGGTCGGCACCCGGAACCCGCGTCCGCGCCTCCACCACAGCCCGGTACTCGGCCACGGCCTCGTCCCGCCGCCCGAGGTCGGCCGGCAGCTTGGCCAAGCGGGACCGCGCCGCCAGAACCCTGCGGTGTTCCACCTCGGCCGCGCTCACGTCCCCTCGACGGTGGTAGAGGTGCGCCAGTTGGTGCCGCACCGCCGTCGTGGCCGGGTGGTCGGAACCCAGGATCCGCTCGCGGGTGTCGAGCACCCACAACGTCGCTGTCTCGGCTTCCTCGAAACGAAGAGGACGGTCCACTGTGGACGAGCCGGCGCGCGGAAGGCGGGCTGCGGCAGTGTGTTCGACACCACGCGGGAAATCACTCTGGGGAGTGATCCATCAGTGGGCGACAATCACCCTGATACGAGTGAACCTCACATTGCGGGAAACGGGGTAGAGCGTCACCGCCGCCGCCCGGCGGTGCCACGGTGATCGCGACACCGGGGACGGACGGCGGGTCGGCGGTAACGGTCAGGCTTGTCGGAGCGCGGTGAGGAACGCCCGGAATGGACGCTCCCCAAAGGTCAATCTGGATCCCGGTCGTTTGCTGTCCCGGATGCTGGTCGTGCTCCGTCCCACGGCCAGCTCGACGCAGTTGTTGCCCGCGCCGGAGTAGGTGCTCTTGCGCCACGCCTTGTCGTTGTTCATGTGTCCTTCAGTGCGGTTGCCAGTTTTCTGATCAACGAGGCCGACTCCTTGGGCGACAGGGCGACCTCGTTCACCATTTCCTCGAAGTGCAACAGGTACTTCTGCACGTCGGCGCGATTGTCCACCCACTTGCCACCACCCGCGTACTCCAGGTACACGGCCGAAGGATCACTGTCCTCGAAGCGGAGAGCGGTCGCACCACCGCCCGACATGGTTCCGTGAGCACCGGCGCCGAACGGAACCACTTGGATGGTGATGTTGTCCTGCTTCCCCTTCTCGAGCAAATGCGACAACTGCTCGCGCATGACGGCCGGGCCGCCGACGATTCGGTGCAGGGCGGCCTCGTCGATCACCGCGTGCAGCAGCAACCCGGGCAGCCGGCGCTGCCGGTTCGCCAGGGCCGCCGTCACCTGTTCCACCGAGACCGACGGGTCCATGAACCGCTGCCCCGCGAGCCGGATCGCGGCCGCGTAGGCGGGCGTCTGGAGCAGGCCCGGTATGACGATCATCTCGATGGTGCGCACCTCGGTCGCGTCGGCCTCCTGCCGGGCGTACGTCCGCGCCTCCGGGGTGAACGCGGCGGCGTAGACCAGGCGGGTCCCGTCCTGCTTCGCGTCCTCCCACAACGCTTCCGCCTCCCGCCGTTCGGCGTCGGTCGCCCCGTACAGCGCCAGCAGGGCGCTCAGCTCGGTCCAACTCGGACTGATGTAACCGTTCTCCATCCGCGACAGCGTCGACTGCGTCTTCCTCGTCAGCGCGTGGTAGTCGATCTCGGTCTTGCCCGCTCGCTTGCGCAGGACGTTGAGGAACTGCCCCAGCTTGCGCTTGCGTCGGGTTTGGACGGCTGCCATGCGGATCTCTCCTCGCTGGAAAAGAACTGCGAACACCCTAGTGCGGTTCCGCAGCCCGCTCGCTTTCACTCGATCGAGCGCTAAAAAGGTGCATATTCACCCTTTCACTCGTCGACTGCCGTCGGTCGCCCCCCGGCGGCGGCGGGCACCAGCGGGACGTGCCCGACGAACTGGACGAGTGGTCAGCGCTTGCTGAAGTCCGGTCACCTGTACATCTCGCAGGTCCGACCGCGGCACGTCAAGGGGTTCCGCGATGGTGGCCGGACGAATCCCGACCTCACCGCGACCGGGGACCGGCTGTGCGGAAGCCGGGATCCGACCGCGGCGGACAACCCGACCGGGTGATTTCGGACGTTTCACCGACCGGCGGGCGACATGGGGGCGGCACCCGGTGTGGCCGAACTCGCGCGCACGCGGGCACACAAAGTGTTTGCGGCGTCAACAGAACCGCGCGGTCCGCCGGACGACGGTTCGTGTACGCGGCCGTGCTGCGGGACGACGAACCGACCAGCCGAATGACGCGCCCAGGGGCACTGTTCGCGCCCCGGCCGTGCGCGAGTCGCGAAATCCGACTGAAATTGTCGGACCCCGGGTCCATCATGGCGCGCATGGCAGACGCAATCGTGGCCGAAGGACTGGTCAAGCGCTACGGGAAGGTGGTCGCCCTCGACGGCCTGGACCTCGTGGTGCCGGAGGGGACCGTCATGGGCCTGCTCGGCCCGAACGGCGCGGGCAAGACCACGACCGTGCGCGTGCTCACCACGCTGCTGGAGCACGACGAGGGCAAGGCGACCGTCACCGGCCTGGACGTCATCGCCGACGCCAAGGAGCTGCGTCGCCGGATCGGCCTGTCCGGGCAGTACGCGGCGGTGGACGAGAACCTGACCGGGTTCGAGAACCTCGACATGGTCGGCAGGCTCTACCACCTCGGCCGCAAGCGCAGCCGGGAACGCGCGCGCGAGCTGCTGGAGCGGTTCGACCTCGTGGAGGCCGCCGACCGGCCGGTGAAGGGCTACTCGGGCGGGATGCGCCGCCGGCTCGACCTGGCGGGCGCGCTGGTGGCCACACCGAGGGTGCTGTTCCTCGACGAACCGACCACGGGCCTGGACCCGCGCAGCCGGCTCGGCATGTGGGACGTGATCTCCGAGCTGGTGGCGGGCGGCACGACCCTGCTGCTCACCACCCAGTACCTGGAGGAGGCCGACCGGCTCGCGGACAAGATCGCGGTCATCGACCACGGCCGCGTGATCGCGCTGGGCACCGCGAACGAGCTGAAGGACCAGGTCGGCGGTCAGCGGCTGGAGCTGACCGTCGGCTCGGCCCAGGACGCGCAGACCGCGAGGGCGGCGCTCGCGCCGCTGGCCATCGCCGAGATCGCGCTGGACGAGCGCGGCCACCGGCTGACCGTGCCGGTGTCGGGCGGGGCCGACGTGCTGGTGGACGGCGTGCGCCGGCTGGACGCCGAGTCGGTCAAGGTGCTCGACATCGGCCTGCGCAGGCCGACGTTGGACGACGTGTTCCTCACGTTGACCGGGCACGCGACCGGCACCAACGGCACCGAGGACGAGCAGGGGGAACAGGGAGAATGAGCGCGTTCACGCAGGCGTTGGGCGACGGCGCGGTGGTCGCCAAGCGCAACCTCATCAAGATCAAGCGGGTTCCGGACCTGCTCGTGTTCTCGACGTTGTCGCCGATCATGTTCGTGCTGTTGTTCGCGTACGTGTTCGGCGGCTCGATCGCCATCCCGGGCATGGACTACCGCGAGTTCCTGATGGCCGGCATCTTCGCGCAGACCGTGGTGTTCGGGGCGACGATCACCGGCAGCGGGCTGGCCGAGGACATCCAGAAGGGTGTGATCGACCGGTTCCGGTCGCTGCCGATGGCGCGGTCGGCGGTGCTGATCGGGCGCACCACGAGCGACCTGGCGAACAACGTGATCGTCATCCTGGTGATGTCGGTGACGGGCCTGATCGTCGGCTGGCGGATCCACTCCTCGCCGCTGGAGGCGCTGTCCGGGTTCGCCCTGCTGTTGCTGTTCGCCTACGCGGTGTCGTGGGGCATGGCGATCGTCGGGCTGATGGTGCGCAGCCCCGAGGTGTTCAACAACGCCTCGTTCATCGCGATCTTCCCGCTGACGTTCATCGCGAACACGTTCGTGCAGGAGAGCAACCTGCCCGGACCGCTGAAGACGTTCGCGGAGTGGAACCCGGTGTCGGCGGTGACGGCCGCGGCGCGCGAGCTGTTCGGCAACACCAACGAAATGGTCCCCCCGGCGGACGTTTGGCCGTTGCAGCACCCCGTGCTGATGACGTTGATCTGGGTGGCGGTCTTCCTGCTGATCTTCGTGCCGTTGGCGATCCGGCAGTACCGCAAGGCGGTGGCGCGCTAGCCCAGGCGCAGTAAGACCGGTTTGTCAAGAGCCGAACAGGTTTCGGATCGGTCGGACGACGGGTAGCCGGTGGACAACAGAGCCCGAGGAGGCGCAGATGTCCACCGGTACCACCATCGGCGTGATCGTCGTCGTGCTGGTCGTACTGGCCGCGATCGCGGTGTTGCTGAAGTTCCTCATGCAGCGCAAGAGGTTGCGCTCGAAGTTCGGTCCCGAGTACGACCGCGCGTTGGAGCGCAACGGCAGCCGCATGGCGGCCGAACGCGAGCTGGCGGAACGGGAGCGGGAGCACGCCAAGCTCGAGCTCCGCCCGCTCGACCCCACGACGCGCGACAACTACGCCCGCACGTGGACCCAGGTCCAGGAGCAGTTCGTCGACGAGCCGACCCAGGCCGTCGGCCAGGCGGACCACCTGGTCACCGACCTGATGGCCGCACGGGGTTACCCCACCGACGACTACGAGCGCCGCGAGAAGCTGCTGTCCGTCGAGCACGCCCGCACGCTCGACCACTACCGCCAGGCGCACTCGATCATCGAGCGCCAGGACCGCGGCGAGGCGTCGACCGAGGACCTGCGCACCGCGATGGTCCACTACCGCACCGTGTTCGAGGACCTGCTGGGCGACCACCGGGAAGGGGCGCGTTCATGACCGAGCACCGTCAGCACCTCACCACCGAGGACTTCGCCGAGCGCACGCCGGCCGACCGGACGCTGACCGACCGTGACCCGGCCGACCGTGACCCGGCCGACCGCGACCTGGCCGACCGCGAGCCGGTCGAGCAGACCCCGGCCGACCGCGACGTGGCGGAACCGGACCTGACCGACCAGGAGCGCTTCGACCGCGAGCCGACGCAGGCCGACGAGCGCACCGCGCACGAGCAGCCCGACGGCTATCCACAGGACGCGGGGTACCACGACTCCGGGTACCACGACTCCGGTTTCGGGGCGCCCGCGCGGGACGAGCACACCGCACAGGCCGAGCCGGCCGTGAACGACGAGCCGGTGGAGCCGTCCTCGGTCGACACGACGGCGGGCGACGCCCCGCTGTTCACCACCGAGGACGCGGCCGACTACCAGGCGGAGTGGCGCGCGTTGCAGGCCGACTTCGTCGACGACCCGCGCGAGGCCGTGCAGCGGGCCGACGAGCTGGTCGCCCAGGTGATGCAGACGCTGGCCACCACGTTCAACGAGCACAAGCACGCGCTCGAGGAGCAGTGGCAGCGAGGCGACGAGGTGCAGACCGAGGAGCTGCGGCAGGCCCTCAAGCGCTACCGCACCTTCTTCGACCGACTGCTGTCCGTCTGACCTCCGACGAGTGGGGACTCCCCGTTGTGCGTCTGGCGACCCAGGTGCACAACGGGTGAACCACGTCCGCGCCGGAGGTCATCCGGGCAGCTCCCGGATCTCCATCTCCAGCACGTCGATCTCGTCGCTGATCGCCTCGTCCAACATCCGGTCGAGCAGCTCGGAGCAGTCCGACGAGCCGACCCCGAACTGCGGCACCTGCTCCCACCACACCGCCGGGTTGTTCCAGAACGAGCCGGAACCCTGGTCGACGCCTTCGAGGCAGCGCAGCCGCGAATCGTCGTCCGGCAGTCGGCGGACGTAGTCGATGAACCGGGCCAGCGCGTCCGGGTCGGCCACCGGCACCGCCCCGTACCCGCGCAGGCAGTCCTCGAGCTCCGTCAGGAACTCCTCTTTGAACGTCACGGCGCCACCCCCGCTTCCCCCGCGGCAGCGCGGGTGAGGAGGACTCACGTCCCAGGCGACAACGGTACCTCCGCCGGGGCGCGCAGAACTTGCTGCCAATGGGCGGTTCCAGGGCAAGATTCGCTAACGGTTCACGCCCGGACGCCCCGAAATCCCGCCGAATGTCCTCAGTGGACCGTGAAATTCCGGCTCACGGGTGCGGCGGTTACCGTCGCGTGACCTTCACTCCGCGCGCAGCCTCGCCCGGAAGCTGAACCGGTCGCCCCGGTAGAGCGAGCGGACGCGTTCGATCGGCTCGCCAACGTTGTCATGGGACACGCGGTGCAGCAGCAGCATCGGCAGCGCCGGGTTCGTGCCGATCAACAACGCCTCGCGCGGCGTCGCCAGCACCGTCTCCACCCGTTCGTCGGCCTCGGCGAACACCACGCCCAACCGGTCGGTCAGGCACGCGTACAGCGACGTGGTCGGGTCGAACACCTCCAGCAGCGTGGGGAACCGGGCCGCGGACAGGTACGTGGACTCCAGCCCGACCCGCTCGCCGTCGGCCAGCAGCACTCGTTCCAGGTGGACGACCGGGTCGCCCCGCCCGACCCGCAGATCCCGTGCCAGCACGTCGTCCGCGGGCAGGTGCTCGACGGTGATCACGCCGCGTGCCGGTACGACCCCTTGGCGTCGCATGCCCTCGGTGTAGCTGAGCAGCGACAGGGGCTGCTCCAGCTTCGGCGGCGCGACGTAGGTGCCGCTGCCCTGGCGGCGCTGGAGCTTGCCCTCCAGCACCAGCTCGCCGACGGCCTGCCGCAGCGTCACCCGCGACACCGAGAACCGCTCGGCCAGCTCCCGCTCCGACGGCAGCACCGCGCCCTCGCCGAGCGCGTCGACGAGCCACAGCAGTTCGGTCTTGACCGCGTAGTAGCGGGGGATGCGGCCGTGTTCGGGGATGCCGGCGCGGACCGGCCCGTCCGCGCGGTACTGGGGCACGTAATGCGAGGCATGCACGCGACGAGCCTACGGGCCGGTCCGGGCCGGTCAGACCGCTGACGGAGTGGGTCGCAGATCACCCCGCGAGCTTCGGCGGATCCGGGATGGCGTAACCGGACGCCCCCACGTTGGCCTCCAGCGACTTGCGCCACTCGCCGGTGTCGATCATCTTCCGGACGGCCGCGGTCACCTTCGCCTTGCTGGTCGCATCACCCTTGCGCAGGCCGATGCCGTACTCCTCCTTGCTGAACGGCCTGTTGACCACGCGCAGCAGCTCGGGGTTCTGCGCGGCGTAGCCGGCGAGGATCACGTCGTCGGTCGTCATGGCGTCCACCTGCTCGGCCAGCAGCGCGGTGACGCAGTCGCTGAAGTTGGGGTATTCCACGAGCTGCACCGACTGAGCGAACTGGTCCTTCACGTGCTGCGCCGAGGTGGTGTTGGCCACCGAGCACAGCTTGAGGTTGCCGGAGTTGAGCGATTCGGGGCCGGTGATCCGCTCGTCGGTCAACCGGACCAGCAGGTCCTGCCCGGCCACGAAGTACGGGCCGACGAAGTCGATGACCTCCTTGCGCTTGTCGGTGATCGAGTAGCTGGACACGACCAGGTCCACCGCGCCGCTGGTGAGCAGCTTCTCGCGTTCCGACGGCGTCGCCTCGGTGAACGTGATGCCGGGCTCCTCGACGCCCAGCTCCTTCGCGACGTAACGGGCCACGTCGACGTCGAAGCCGCGGTAGGTGCCGTCCAGGCGGCGCACACCCAGCCCCGGTTGGTCGTACGCCACGGCGATGGTCAGCTCGTTGGAGCTGCCCGCCTTGCCGGCGACGGTCGTGTCGTCACCGGTGGAGCACGACGCGAGGACGAGCGCGGCGCAACACGCCGCACCAAGGGCGCGCAACGGTGCCAGAGCCATTCTTCCCCTTTTCGGGAGGTTCCTCGGGTTGCCGGAAACCTAAGCGGCCCAAAGGACTTAATCCAGAGCCGCGGGGAAGATGGGGACACCTGATCGGTCAAGGGTGACGGTCCGGTCTCGGGACGTCGACCGCGCTAACGGCCGCCGCCGGGCGAGCGCAGCCGCCTGGGACCGGTGTCATGCCGTGACGGCGGCGGCCCCAGCGTGACCCGGGCGCTGCTGACGTACGCGCCGGCGGCGCTGGCCAGCACGGGCTCCAACGCCAGCTCCCGCACCTCGGGCAGGTCCTCGGCGAGCGCGGCCAGCCGCAGCACCAGGTCCTGCAACGCGGCCAGGTCCGCGGCCTCGTCGCCGCGGTAGCCCGCCAGCAACGGCGCGGCCTTCGGCGCGCGCACCAGCGCCGCCGCGTCCGCGTCGGTCAGCGGGACCGCCCGGTAGGCCCGGTCCCCCAGCAGGTCGCTGACCAGACCCGAGAGCCCGAACGACACCAGCGTGCCGAACGACGGGTCGTCCTGGAGGCCGAGCACGCAGGAGATCCCCTTGGGCGCCATGCGTTGCACGTACACGTCCGGCCGTTCGGACATCCCGGCCAGCATCGAGTACGCCGTGCGCACGGCCTCCTCGCCGGCCAGGTCCAGCCGCACGCCCACCAGGTCGGTGCGGTGCCGCAACCGGTCATCGGTGGACTTCATCGCCACCGGGTAGCCCAACTCCCCCGCCGCGCGCACCGCCTCGTCCGCCGACGTCACCACCCGGAACGGCACGACGTGCACTCCATAGCACGCGAGCAGCCGCACGGTGGTGTCGTCGTCCAGCAGCCGTTCGCCGTCCAGCTCCTGCGCCCGCACGATCGCCTGCGCGGCGTCGGGGTCGATGCCCTCCGGTCGGACGAACGTGCCCTGGGGCGCGGATCGCCACCGCGCGTAACGGGTCACCCGCGCCAACGCCAGCACAGCGCGCTCAGGGCTGGGATAAGAAGGAACGGACCCCCGTCCGGGCGCGCCGCCGGGACCGGGCACCGCCAGCTCGGCCGGCACGCCCTCCACGGCCAGGAACGTCGACGCGATCGGCTTGGTCCGCCCGCCCTGCTCCACGACCTCGCGCAACGCGCGGGCGAACGACGTGCCGGGCACCGCCAGCGGCGGCACGAACACGACCACCAGCGCGTCCGCGCCGGGGTTCTCCAACGCCTCCTTCACCGCCGCCGCGAACGCCTCGGGCCCGGCCTGCGCGCCCACGTCCACCGGCTCCCCGGCCAGCTCCAGGCCCTGGGCCAGCGCGGTGTCCGCGGCCAGCAGCCCGATCGCGGTCGAGTTGCCCACCACGGCGACGCGCGGACCGGCGGGCAGCGGCTGGTGCGCGAGCAGCAGCGCGGTGTCGAACAGCTGCGCCAGCGACTCCACCCGGATCACGCCCGCCTGCTCGAACAACGCCTGCACGCTCGACTCGTCCACCGGCACCGACGTCGCCGCCAACGCGGGCGTCACCGCGTGCCGGCCCGACTTCACCGCCACGATCGGCTTGCTGCGGCCGAGCCTGCGGGCCAGCCGGGCGAACTTGCGCGGGTTGCCGAACGACTCCAGGTACAGCAGCACCACGTCGGTGGCCGGGTCGGTCTCCCAGTACTGGAGCAGGTCGTTGCCGGAGACGTCCGAGCGGTTGCCCGCGGAGACGAAGGTGGACAGGCCGAGGCCGCGTTCGGCGGCGGTGGCCAGGATCGCGGTGCCCAGCGCGCCGGACTGGCAGAAGAACCCGGTGCGGCCGCGGGCGGGCAGCCGCGGCGCGAGGGTGGCGTTGAGGCGCACGCCCGCGTCCGTGTTCAGCACGCCCAGCGCGTTCGGGCCGACGACCCGCATCCCGTGCGCGCGGGCCTCGGCGGCCAGCCTGCGTTCCGCGCTCAGCCCGCCCGGACCGGTCTCGCCGAACCCGGACGTGACCACGACCAGCGCTTTCACGCCCTTGGCCAGGCAGGCGTCCATCACCTCGTCCACCCCGGCGGCGGGCACCGCGACCACGGCGAGGTCCACGTCGTCCGGGATCTCCAGCACCGACGGGTACGCGCGCACGCCGCGCACGGACCGGTGCTCGGCGTTGACCGGGTACACCGGCCCGGCGAAGTCGGCCGCCAGCAGGTGCGTCAGCACCGCGTGCCCGATCTTGGTCTGGTCGGTGGACGCGCCGATCACCGCGACCGACCTCGGGTGCAGCAGGTTGTGCACGCTGCGCGCCTCGGCGGCCTGCTCGCGGGCGCGGGCGACCTCCACCGACTCCTCGGTCGGGTCGATGTCGAACTCCAGGTGCACCACGCCCTCCTCGAACGCGCGGCTCACGCCGTAGCCCGCGTCCCGGAAGATCCGCACCATCTGGCCGTTCTCGGCCAGCACCTCGGCGGTGAACCGGCTCAGCCCGCGTTCCCGGGCGGCGGCGGCGAGGTGCTCCAGCAGGATCGAGCCGAGGCCGCGGCCCTGGTGGGCGTCCTCGACCACGAACGCGACCTCGGCCGAGCCGCTCTCCCCCAGGCGGTCGTAGCGGCCGACGGCCACGATGTCGTCGCCGAGCAGCGCGGTGAACGCGACCCGGTCGACGTGGTCGACGGTGCTGAAGCGTTCGAGGTCGCGCTTGGGCATGCGCGGGTAGGGGCCGAAGTAGCGGTAGTAGCGGGTCCGTTCGGAGAGCCTGCCGTGGAAGGCGAGCAGCTTGTCCGCGTCGTCGGGCGTGATCGGGCGCAGGTGGACCGTGCCGCCGTCGCTGAGCACGACGTCGGCCTCCCAGTGCCGCGGGTAGTCGAACGGGTCCACCGCCTCGTCCACCGTCCTTCAGTCCCTCGGGTCGTCGGGGTCCAGGCCGTGCAGCGGGAACACCGCGCGGCGGGTCTGGTTGATCGCCAGGTCGGCCGGGGTGTCGAGCTGGCCGCCCCACGGCTCGAACGCGGTGTCGGAGTCGTCGGTCATCGACGACGGCAGCGGCCAGTTCGGCGCGAGGGTGGAGGCGTGCGTGACCCAGTCGGCGGGCAGCGTCGAGTTCGGGTCCACGTCCCGGTCCAGCACGGTGGCCAGCAGGTGCGTCCAGCTGCGCGGCACCACGCGCAGCAGCTCGTACCCGCCGCCGCCCAGCGCGAGCCAGCGGCCGTGCGCGGTCTGCTCGGCCAGTTCGCGCAGGCGGCGGTAGATCGCCCGGTGGCCGTCCACGGTGAGGGCGAGGTCGGCCAGCGGGTCCTCGCGGTGGGTGTCCACGCCGCACTGGGTGACCAGCAACTGAGGCCGGAACGCCCGCAGCAGGGACGGCACGGTGGCCTCGAACGCGCGCAGCCACTGCTGGTCGCCGGTGCCGGGCGGCAGGGCCAGGTTGACGCTCGTGCCCTCCGCGCCCCGGCCGCCCACCTCGGCGGGCCGGCCGGTGCCGGGCCACAGGCTCAGCGGGTTCTGGTGGACCGAGATCGTGAGCACGCGCGGGTCGTCGTAGAACGCGGCCTGCACGCCGTCGCCGTGGTGGACGTCGGTGTCGACGTAGGCGATCCGGTCGAAACCGTGGTCGAGCAGCCACGAGATCGCCACGGCGCAGTCGTTGTAGACGCAGAACCCGGCCGCGTGGTCGCGCATGGCGTGGTGCAGGCCGCCCGCGATGTTCACCGCCCGGTCCGCCTCGCCCGAGGCGATCCGCCGCGCCGCCGCCAGCGAACCGCCCACGACCAGCGCGGACGCTTCGTGCATGCGGGCGAACACCGGGTTGTCGGCGGTGCCGAGGCCGTGACCGACGTCCCAGCCCGCCATGGGCGCGGCCCGCACGGCGTTGAGGTAGGACGGCTCGTGGACGCGTTCGATCTCCTCGTCCGTCGCCGGCTCGGAGGCGATGAGCTCCACGCCGTCCAGCACGCCCAGCGCGTTCGCCAGCCGGACGGTCAAGTCCAGCCGGACCGGGTTGAGCGGGTGGTCCCCGCCCAGGTCGTAGCCGAGGAAGGACTCGTCCCAGACGACGGCGGCTGCCTTACCCATGTCGGCAACCTAACCCACCCGGGTGCCGGTGGTGTGATCACAGGTTGGTCGACCCCGGCGTGCGCGGGTCCGGGGTGGACTTAGAGTCTGCCGTGACGGGGCGGGTCGGGTTGCGGCCATCGAGGATGGAACCCCGCACGTCGGAACGGGGTCAGAGAAGACATGCAGCTGCGACGAGTCCCCGCCCTGACCACTGCGCTGGCCTTGGCCCTCACGCTCGGCCTGTCGGCCTGCGCCACGAAGGTCGTGGGCAGCCCGATCGCCGCGGCGGGCGGGCCGACCGGCGAGCAGACCGCCTCCGGCAAGCCGTCGTCGACCAAGACCTCCTCCCCCAAGGCGTCGACCAAGGAAAGCGCGCCGAAGACGACCGAGGGCGACAAGCCGGCGGGCAACGTCAAGATCACCACGAAGAAGAAGACCGAGGGCTACGAGGACTGCGACATCCTCACGCCCGAGGAGGTGGCGGCGGCCGTCGGCGCGTCGAAGGGCGGCGAGAAGGGCTGCGTGCAGAGCACCGAGAACCCGTTCTCGGTGGTGCTGTTCATGGTCACGTTCGCCGAGTACGAGGGTGAGGCCAGGACCATCGAGGTCGGCGGCAACACCGCGTACGAGGTGAAGGAGAAGGGCGGCGACTGCACGGTGCTGGTCATGCTGACCGACGACCCGGACGAGATCACGCCCGCGTTCCAGGCCACCGTGACGCCGATCGACGACATCAACCCGTGCGAGATCGCGCTGAAGCTCGCCACCAAGGCGTTCGAGAAGATCCCCAACGCCTGATCGACGGTCGGAACGGCCGGTCGCCGGCGCCTCCCGACCGGCCGTTCCGCGTGGTCAGCCCGCTTCCGGGCCGGTCGCGGCGGGACGTGAGGGGTCCGACGACCACTGGGACCAGGAGCCCGCGTAGAGCGGGGCGGGCCGCTCCGGGCTGGTGATGCCGGCCACTTCCAGGGCCAGGACCACCGAGGACGCCGTGACGCCGGACCCGCAGTAGGCCGCCACCGGGCGGTCCGGGGAGACGCCGATGGCCTCGAAGCGCTCGGCCAGCGCCGCGGCGGGCAGCCAGCGGCCGTCGGAGGTGTGGCCCGAGGTCGGCGCGTTCAGCGCGCCCGGGATGTGGCCCGCACGCGGGTCCACCGGCTCCGTCTCGCCCCGGTAGCGCTCCGGCGCGCGGGCGTCGAGCAGGACGCCGGACGTGGTGAACGCGGCGGCTCCGTCGGCGTCCAGCACCGGCATGGAACCGGGCCTCACCTCGACGTCGCCGGGCGCGGGCGTCGGCGTGCCCGCGTCGACCGGGCGACCTTCCGCGGTCCACGCCGCGTAGCCGCCGTCCAGGACCGCCACCTCCGGGTGACCGGCCCACCTCAGCAGCCACCACGCGCGGGCCGCGACCGAGCCGTCACCCCCGTCGTACGCCACGACCGGGTGATCCCGGCGGACGCCCGCGGCGCGCAGCACGGCCTGCAACGCCGCCGGGTCGGGCAGCGGGTGGCGGCCGCCGGCACCGGGCGGCGAGGAGAGCTCGGTGTCCAGGTCGACGTAGACGGCACCGGGAACGTGCCCGACCTCGTAGTCTTGACGTCCCGGCGGTCCGCCCAGTCGCCAGCGGACGTCGAGCACGACCGGTGGTTCGGCCCCGTTCAGCGCGGCGGCCAGGGCTTCGGTGCTGATCAGTGGATGCACGGCACCATCCTGCACCCGTGACCGGCCGACTAGCATTGGCGCCATACGAAGGGGAGCGGGTGTGAACGAGCTCATCGACACTACCGAGATGTACCTCCGCACGATCTACGAGCTCGAAGAAGAGGGCGTAGTGCCTCTGCGCGCGCGGATCGCCGAGCGGCTGGCGCAGAGCGGGCCGACGGTCAGCCAGACCGTCGGGCGGATGGAACGCGACGGTCTCGTCATCGTGGCGGACGACCGGCACCTGGAGCTGACCGAGCAGGGACGCAACCTGGCCATCGCGGTCATGCGCAAGCACCGGCTGGCCGAGCGCCTCCTGGTCGACATCATCGGCCTGGAGTGGGAGCACGTGCACAGCGAGGCGTGCCGCTGGGAGCACGTCATGAGCGAGGCCGTCGAGCGCAAGCTGGTCAAGCTCCTCGGCAACCCCACCACCTCGCCCTACGGCAACCCCATCCCCGGCCTGGACAAGCTGGGCGACGGCGAGCCCGCCCCGGCGGCCGAGGCGGACCTGGTGCGCGTGGACGAGGTGGCCCGGCGCGGCGGCGGTCGCGTCGAGGTGCGCCGGATCGCCGAGCACGTGCAGCTCGACCCGGACCTGATGGCCGAGCTGAAGGCGGCCGGCGTGGTCCCGGGCGGCACGGTCGAGGTCGACTCGATGGGCGGCGCGAAGGTCGTCCAGGTGCGCGGCAACGGCACGGTCGCCGAGCTGGACCCGGCGGTGGCGCACGCCGTCCTGGTGCAGGCCCGGTGACCCCGGCGCGGCGCGCGATCGCCGCGTTCACCCGGCTGCACGGGGCCGCGCCGAAGGGCGTGTGGTCGGCTCCCGGCCGGGTGAACCTGATCGGGGAGCACACGGACTACAACGACGGTTTCGTGCTGCCGTTCGCGTTGCCGTACCGGACCGCGGTGGCCGCGTCACCGCGTGACGACGGTCGGTTGCTGGTCGCCACGGTGGGTGACGACGGTGCCGTGCAACAAGCTTCGCCGGTGGTGGTGGCGGAGTTGGAGCCGGGTGTGGTGGCTGGTTGGGCGGCGTACCCGTCGGGTGTGGCGTGGGTGTTGCGGGGTGAGGGTGTGGTGGGTGGTGCGGATCTGGTGATCGCGGGTGATG
>NZ_JAJUWT010000035.1 GCF_021390395.1 Saccharothrix sp. S26 | reverse complement strand
CCGGACGAGCTGATCACCGCGGTCCGCGTGCCGGTCACGCGCGCCCCGCAGCAGTTCGCCAAGGTCGGCACCCGCAACGCGATGGTGATCGCGGTGTGCTCGTTCGCCGTCGCCCTGCACCCCGCGCCGGGCGACGGAGGCGGAGCGGTTCCTGTCCGACGAACTGACCTCCGCCGACCAGTGGGACTCACCCAAACCGCTCCTCGACTCGGTGAAACGGCGGTTCGGCGAGCTCGTGGCGCAGGCCGCGAGCCCCATCGACGACGTGCGCGGCTCGGCCGCGTACCGCAAGCACGCCCTCTCCGTGCTGGCCCGCCGCACGCTCGACTGGGCCTGGCGCGACTACTCCGAGAAGGTGGCCTGATCATGCGCGTGACCGTGACGGTGAACGGCGAGCAGAGGCAGGCCGACGACGTCTGGGAGGGCGAGAGCCTGCTGTTCCTGTTGCGCGAGCGGCTGGGCCTGCCTGGGTCGAAGAACGCCTGCGAGCAGGGCGAGTGCGGCTCGTGCACGGTGTACCTGGACAACACGCCGGTGTGCTCCTGCCTGGTGGCCGCGGGTCAGGTGCAGGACCGCGAGGTTCGGACGGTGGAGGGCCTCGCCGACGGCGATCGGCTCGACCCCGTGCAAGAGGCGTTCGTCGAGGCGGGCGCGGTGCAGTGCGGTTTCTGCACGCCCGGTCTCGTGGTCGCCGCGCACGACCTGCTCGATCGCGTGCCGCGGCCGAGCGACCCGGAGATCCGGGAGGCCCTCGCCGGGAACCTGTGCCGCTGCACCGGGTACGAGAAGATCTTGGACGCCGTGCGCCTGGCCGCGACCCGCAAGGCGGACCCGGAAGGCGCGGGCCGATGACACCGACCGTCCTCGACGGCGTCGCGGTGGCCACGGTCGACGCGGCGGGCACCGAGCACGCGTTCGGCCACGTCGTCATCGAGAACGGCCTGGTCACCGCGGTCGGCCCGGGCCAGGCGCCCAAGCCGAGCGGCCCGCACACGTGGGTCGACGGCAGCGGTTGCCTGGTCACGCCCGGTCTGGTCAACACCCACCACCACCTCTACCAATGGGCCACCCGGGGCTTCGCCCAGGACGCCACCCTGTTCGAGTGGCTGACCGCGCTGTACCCGGTGTGGCGCGGCCTGGACGCCGAGATCACGCACTCGGCGGCCTCCGCCGGGCTGGCGAGGCTCGCGACCACCGGCTGCACGACCGCCGCCGACCACCACTACGTCTTCCCCCGCGAGGGCGGCGACCAGTTCACCGCCCTGGTCGAGGCGGGCAGGCGCGTCGGCATCCGCCTGCACGCCATCCGCGGTTCGATGGACCGCGGCCGGTCGCACGGCGGCCTCCCGCCCGACAACCTGGTCGAGGACACCGAAGCCGCGCTCCTCGCCACCGAGCGGGCCATCGCCGAGCACCACGACACCAGCCCGGGGGCGTTGGTCCGGGTGGCCGTCGGGCCGTGCTCGCCGTTCTCGGTCAGCGCCGAGCTGATGACCGGCGCGGCGGAGCTGGCCCGGGCCAGGGGCGTCCGCCTGCACACGCACCTCGCCGAGACCGCGGACGAGGAGGACCAGTGCCAGGCCGAGTACGGCTGCACGCCCACCGAGTACGCCGAACGCCTCGGCTGGCTCGGCGACGACGTGTGGCTCGCGCACACCGTGCACCTGTCACCCGATGCGGTGAAGCGGCTGGGCGCGACCGGCACCGGCAGCGCGCACTGCCCCACGTCCAACGGCCGGTTGGGCACCGGCATCGCCCCGGTCCGCGACCTGCTCGACGCGGGCGCGCCGGTCGGCCTCGGCGTGGACGGCGCGGCGTCCAACGAGTCCGGCGGGATGGTCGAGGAGCTGCACCAGGCCCTGCTCCAGGCCAGGCAACGCGGCGGCCCCGAGGCGCTGGACGTCCGGCAGGCGCTGTGGCTGGCCACGATGGGCGGCGCGCGCTGCCTCGGACGTGAGCGCGAGATCGGCTCGATCGAGCCGGGCAAGCTCGCCGACCTGGCCGTCTGGCGGCTCGACGGCCTCGACCACGCGGGCATGGACGACCCGGTGGCCGCCCTGGTCCTCGGGCCCCAGCCGAAGCTCAAGCTCCTGCTGGTGGGCGGCCGGACCGTGGTCGACGACGGCGAGCTGCGCACCGCCTCCGAAACCGACCTCGCGCGCGACCTGCGCGCCGCCGCCGAGCGACTGAAGGGGACGCGATGAGCCTCACCCCCGCCGAACTGACCTCCGCCGTGGCCGGTGGCATCGGTTCCAGCGCGCAGCGGCCCGACGGCAACCTCAAGGTGCGCGGCGAGTTCGCCTACGCCTCGGACCTGTGGCACGAGGACATGATCTGGGGCGCGACCCTGCGCAGCCCGCACCCGTACGCGCGGATCGTCTCGGTCGACCTGACCGAGGCGCTGCGGGTGCCCGGCGTGTACGCCGTGCTCACGCACCAGGACGTGCCCGGCCAGAACCGGTACGGGTTGGAGCACAAGGACCAGCCGGTCCTCGCCGAGGACGTGGTGCGCTACCAGGGCGAGCCGGTCGCGCTGGTCGGCGCGGACCACCCCGAGACCGCGCAGCGCGCCATGAAGCGCATCAAGGTCGAGTACGAGGTGCTCACCCCCGTCGTGGACATGGAGACCGCCGTCGACGACACCCCGTTGCACCCCGGCGGCAACCTCGTGCGGCACGTGCCCGTGCGGCGGGGCGACCAGCACGCGCCGGCCGAGGTCGTCGTCACCGGCCGGTACGAGGTCGGCATGCAGGACCAGGCGTTCCTC
This sequence comes from Saccharothrix sp. S26, assembly GCF_021390395.1. Classification (GTDB taxonomy): domain Bacteria; phylum Actinomycetota; class Actinomycetes; order Mycobacteriales; family Pseudonocardiaceae; genus Actinosynnema. Next base: position 81,479 of record NZ_JAJUWT010000035.1, on the reverse strand, counting down.
GGCCCCGAGTCCGGCCTGGCCGTGCCCGCCGAGGACGGCGGCGTGGACCTCTACATCGCCACGCAGTGGCTGCACGTCGACCAGAGCCAGGTCGCGGCGGCACTGGGCGTGCCGCTGGAGAAGGTGCGGCTGACGCTCTCCGGCGTCGGCGGCGCGTTCGGCGGCCGCGAGGACCTGTCCATGCAGGTGCACGCGTGCCTGCTGGCGCTGCACACCGGCAAGCCGACCAAGATGGTCTACAACCGCGAAGAGTCGTTCTACGGCCACGTGCACCGGCACCCGGCGGTGCTGTACTACGAGCACGGCGCGGACCGCACCGGCAAGCTCGTGTACGTCAAGGCACGGATCTTCCTCGACGGCGGCGCGTACGCGTCCAGCACGTCCGCCGTGGTGGCGAACGCGGCCACGCTCGGCGTCGGCCCCTACGACGTGGACAACGTGACGGTCGACTGCTGGGGCGTCTACACGAACAACCCGCCGTGCGGCGCGATGCGCGGGTTCGGCGCGGTGCAGGCCGGTTTCGCCTACGAGTCCCAGATGGACAAGCTCGCCGAGGCGTTGGGCATGGACCCGGTGGACGTGCGGATCGCCAACGCGATGAGCGAGGGCTCGGTGATGCCCACCGGCCAGGTGGTCGACTCGGCCGCGCCCGTCGCCCGACTGCTGAAGCTGGTCAGGGACAAGCCGATGCCACCGCTGTCGACCGCGGTCGACCTGCGCGACATGCCCGGCGGCGTCTCCAACACCACGCACGGCGAAGGCGTGGTGCGCGGCGTGGGTTACGCGGTGGGCATCAAGAACATCTGCTTCTCCGAGGGCTACGACGACTACTCGACCGCACGCGTCCGGTTGCAGGTCATCAACGGCGAACCCGCGGCGCTGGCGCACACGGCGGCGGCCGAGGTCGGGCAGGGCCTGGTGACGATCATGCAGCAGATCGTGCGCACCGAGCTGGGCGTGCAGCGGGTGACGATCCTGCCCATGGACACCAGCATCGGCAACGGCGGCTCCACGTCCGCCTCCCGCCAGACCTACGTCACCGGCGGCGCGGTGAAGGCCGCGTGCGCGGCCGTGCGGGAGAAGCTGGTCGAGCTCGCGGGCGGGCGCGACCTGGCGGACGTCGACCTGGCCGGGCTGCTGGGCGACGACGTGATCGACGAGACGGTGCAGTGGCGGCACCGCGCCACCGAGCCCATCGACCCCGAGACCGGGCAGGGCAACGCCCACGTGCAGTACGGGTTCGCCGCGCACCGCGCCGTGGTGGACGTGGACGTGGAGCTGGGGCTGGTGAAGGTGGTCGAGCTGGACTGCGCGCAGGACGTCGGCAAGGCGCTCAACCCGCAGGCCGTGCTGGGCCAGATCCAGGGCGGGTCGGCGCAGGGCCTCGGGCTCGCCGTGATGGAGGAGATCCAGGTCGAGGGCGGCAAGGTGCGCAACCCGTCGTTCACCGACTACCTCATCCCGACCGTGCTCGACATGCCGCCGATGCGCATCGACGTGCTCGAACTCGCCGACCCGAACGCTCCCTACGGTGTGCGTGGCGTCGGCGAGCCGCCCACCATCTCGTCCACGCCGGCCATCGTCGCGGCCATCCGCGCCGCCACCGGCCTCGCCCTGACCCGCGTGCCCGTGCGACCGGAGCACATCACCGGCACCTGACCCCGCGCCCGCCCCCGTCCCGAACGACGCGATCGCCACGTCCGCCGTGGCGGGCTCGCGCACGCCCCGAGGAGTGTCGACGACGATGTCAAACCGCTTGCGTGACCGGCCGGGTGATGACGCACGGGACGTTGGAGGCACGACCCTCGCGGAGCGCGCTGCGCTCGGGGTGGTGCAGCACGGAAGCCGCGTGGCCGCGATCGCCGTGGGCGGCCAAGTCGTCGCCGGGCGGCAGGGGTTCGGGTCAAGGCGGGGATGCGCCGGCCGCGACCCCGGGGTGCGCGGGAGGCGGCGCGATTCCGGCAAGCCGGCGGTCCGGGCCCCGGGTTCGGCGCGCCGGTCCGGCCTCCACGGCGGGTGTTGGTCGAGCGCGTGCGCCGAGTCCCGGTGAAGCACGCGGCCGCGGCGATGACCGCGAAGCCGCCGTGGACACGGGCGGTTTCGGTGATGACACGGGCGGTTTCGGTGATGACGTAGACGTCTTCGCGAGGCAGCCACGGCAACACCCCCATCAGCCGCACCCCCGCCCTCACGGGCCACACGAAGCTATGGAGATACCCATGACCACGTCCGTGTCCCCCGAACACGCCTGGCTGCGCGAGTCCATCGAGCTGGCCACCCGCAACGTCGCCGACGGCGGCGGCCCGTTCGGCGCGGTGATCATCCGCGCCGGCGAGGTCATCGCGACCGGCACGAACCAGGTCACCCCGACGCTCGACCCGACCGCGCACGCCGAGGTCGTCGCGATCCGCGCGGCGTGCCAGGCCATCGGCGACTTCCGGCTCACCGGCTGCGTGCTCGTGTCCTCGTGCGAGCCCTGCCCGCTGTGCCTGTCCGCCGCGCTGTGGGCGCGGGTGGACCGGGTCGTCTACGCCGCCGACCGGCACGACGCCGCCGCGGCCGGGTTCGACGACCGGGAGTTCCACGAGCTGTTCGGCCGGCCCCGCGAGACGTGGAGCCTGCCGGTGCACCAGGTCTCCACGGGCGAGGACACCGCGCCGTTCACCGCGTGGCTGTCCCGGACCGATCGCGTCGACTACTAGGCGGACCAGGCGGATCCCGGAGCGGCCACGGGCCGCGGGTGCTGACCGGAGCACCGAGAACACCGACCCGACCGCGTCCGGCGACATCTGTGCCGAGGCGGTCGGCCGGCTCGGCACAGTGAGTCGGACGTGGGACCGGAGGAGCTCCAGCAGCGTCAGCACCCGAGTGAGCGGTGCGACATGGATCACCCACCGTTTCAGGGCCGATTCTGTCCTCGATCGACCTTACGTTCCCGGCAGGCATCGCACTTCAGGGAGATCACATGGCTACCTTCGTACTGGTTCCCGGCGCCTGGCTCGGGGCGTGGGCTTGGGACGAGACTGCCCGCGTGCTGCGGGAGCGCGGCCACACCGCGGTGGCGGTGACGCTGACGGGCCTGGCCGAGCGGGCCGACCTGGGCGGTCCCCAGACGGATCTGGAAACCCACATCGGCGACATCACCGATCTCGTCGAAGGGCAGGATCTGCGCGGCATCACGCTGGTGGCCCACAGCTACGCGGCCGCTCCGGTCACCGGGGCCGCAGGACGTCTCGGTGACCGGCTGGAGCGCGTGGCCTATGTGGACAGCGCCCCGTTCGCGGCAGGCATGGGCATGCTCGACCTCATGCCGCCGCAGGTCGCCGACCAGCTGCGTGAGCAGGTCACCGTCTTCGGGGACGGGTGGCGGCTGGCGATGCCGCCGATCGACGTCCTCGGCCTGTCCAGCAGCCTCGACGGGCTCGACGACGGCCGGCGGGAGCGCCTGCTCGCGCGCGCCACTCCTCAGCCGTTCGGCACCTACACGCAGCGCCTCGCCGAGGCTGTCGACCCTGGTCCCGGAGTGGACCGCGTCCTGGTCGCCTGCCACGACTTCAAGGCCCTGCTCGACGCCGGGATGCCGATGCTGGCCTACCTGAACCAGCCGCCCTGGCGGCGCTTCGACCTGCCCACGGGTCATTGGCCGATGCTCTCGGCACCCGTCGAACTCGCCGACGTCCTCGACTCGGCCGTCTCCTGACCCCGCCGGATCAGCAGCCCCATGCTCGACCACCAGCGTGTGGCCCGGCGCGACCGCAGCATCGTCCGCAACTGGTACCTGCGCCTTCGTCCAGCTCGCGCCCCCGAGGTGCTGGCGCTGCGGGCGGCGGTCGAAGGGCGTCCGGTGGTGTCGACGAGGTCGTTGGCCATGGGTACAGGTTCGGCGCAATTCCCGGCGACCGCAGCAACTTCTCCGCGGTTGTGGACAACTGCGTCGTGGAGTCCTGGGGACCCGCGCCGAGACTGCTGGCGTTCGGGGCGATCGACCACGCGTCGGAGCTGACGGGCATCACGGCGGTCGGTGACTGGCGCGCGTACCCGGGTCAGGCGCCCAGCAACCCCCGCTCGTAGGCCACCGCGACGGCGGCGGCGCGGTCCTTCACACCCAGCTTGGCGTAGACGTGCACCAGGTGCGTCTTCACCGTCGCCTCGCTGATGAAGAGCTTGGCCGCCGCCTCGCGGTTCGTGCAGCCGCGCGCGATCAGCCCCAGCACCTCGACCTCCCGCTCGCTCAACGGTTCCGCCGCCGGCTGCCGCACCTGGCCCACCAACCTGGTCGCCACGGACGGTGACAGCACCGCCTCTCCCCTCGCCGCCGAACGCACCGCCCGGAACAGCTCGTCACGCGGGGTGTCCTTCAACAGGTACCCGGTCGCACCCGCCTTGATCGCGGGCAACACGTCGCTGTCCGTGTCGTACGTGGTCAGCACCAGCACGCGGGTCGGACACCCGCGCAGCCGCTCGATGGCCGTGACGCCGTCCACGCCGGGCATCCGCAGGTCCATCAGCACGACGTCCGGCCGCAGCGCCCGCACCACCGTCACGGCCTCCGCGCCGTCCGCCGCCTCGCCCACCACGTCGACGTCGCCCGCGCTCGCGAGCATCCCGCGCAGCCCGTCGCGCACCACGGGGTGGTCGTCCACGATCACCACGCGGATCATCGGACCGCCCCCGCCGGGATCGCGGGCACCGAAGCGGACACCGCCGTGCCGCCGCCCGGCTCGGACTCCACGACCAGAGCCCCCGCCAGTCGTGACACCCGTTGACGCATCGCGACCAGGCCGAACCCGTCGGTCCGCGCCCCGGGATCGAACCCCGACCCGTCGTCGCGCACGTCCAGCGTCACCACGTCCTCCATGTACGACAACGTCAAGCCGACCCGGGAAGCGCGGGCGTGCTTGGCGACGTTGGACAACGCCTCCTGCGCGGCACGCAGCAACGTCACCTCCACCTCGGGGTGCAGAGCGCGCGCCGCACCCGTCGTGTGGATCGACGCGGCCACCCCGGTCTGGTCCGCCCACCCCGCTGCGACCTCGGCCAACGCGTCCGGCAGGGTCGCGTCCACCAGCGCGGGCGGGCGCAGGGCGTGCACCGAACGACGGGCCTCGGACAGGTTCTCCCGCGCCAGCCGCAACGCCGTCTCCACGTGACGCGGCGGGTTCTCGTCCGCCTGGAGCTGCGTGATGATGCCCGCGAAGCCCTGCGCCAGCGTGTCGTGGATCTCCCGGGCCAACCGCTGCCGCTCGTCGAGCACACCCGCCTCGTGCGCCTGGATCAGCAACTGGGCGTGCAGGCCCGCGTTCTCCCGCATCATCGCCGCCATCTCGGCCACCATCTGCTTGCGGCGCCGGGACTGCTCGGTGGTGATGTGGCCGAACGCGGTGAACGTGCAGGCGATGACCACGATGAACACGACGATGATCAGGTACACCGCGATCGGGCCCGGCTCCGGCAGCGGCAGGCCCCCGTGCAGCGAGGTCGCCGCGAGCACGCCGGTCGCCGACACCCCGGCGAGCTTCCACCGGCCAGGCAGCACCTCCACGGCGTAGACGTACCCGGCGAAGGAGAAGAACCCGAACAGCGGCTCGCGCAGCCCCAGCACCCCGTACGCCACCAGGATGCCGACGAAGAACACGCCCATCAGGCCGGGCCGGGAGCGCCAGCCCGGGTGCAGGGTGAACCACCACAGCATCCACAGGCCGGTCGCCGCCGCGATGCCCACGTTGACCGCGGTGGTCGGGTACGAGTCCGTGCCGACCACCAGGTACATCGCGGTCGTCAGCACCAGGACGAAGTACGGGATGGCGCGCCCGGCGAGGTCCAGCCGCCGTTCCCACGTGTCGAGCACGTCCATCTCGCGCACCCCTACTCCCAGCGGAACGACTTCGCCGCGACGGTACCCGCCACCAGCGTGACCAGCGCCAGCACGCCGAGGTGCGCCGGGTCGGGCGCGACGCCCAGCCACGACTCCTGCAACGCACCGACGCCGGGCGGCAGGTACTCGCCGATGACGTTGAGGAAGTCCGGCAGCAGGAAGCGGGGCAGGTACGCGCCGCCGAAGAACATGACCAGCATGAACACCACGGTCGCCCACCCGCCGGCGGACCGCGCGTTCGGCGCCCAGGCCGCGACCAGCAGGCCGAGGGCCGACAGCGACAGCAGGCCGAGCAGGCACGTCACGAGGAACCCGAGCGGGTGGTGGGGCAGGTCGATGTCGAACACCGCCCAGCACACCACCATGAGCAGGACGATCGAGATCACGCCCGCGATCACGTTCACGAGCACCTGCGCCACCAGCAGGCGGGCCGGGTGGACCGGGGTGGTGGAGAAGCGGCGCAACACACCCTTCTCGCGGTAGGAGGCGACCGTGGTGGGCAGCTTGTTCAGCCCCAGGAACGCCAGCGCGATCACGACCAGCGACGACACGTAGGCGTCGATGAACCGCAGGTCGCCGAAGGTCGGGTCGGGGGTGCGCAACGCGGGGATCGCGCCCAGCACCAGCAACAGGACGGTCGGGAAGAGCACCGCGAACACGACCATGCTCGGCTCGCGCAGGAACAGCTTCCACTCGGTCTTGACGATCTTCAGCATGCTGCTACTCCGTGAGCTTGCGGCCGGTGAGGCGGATGAAGGCGTCGTCCAGGCCGGCCTGCTCGATGCGCAGGTCGGCGGCGACGATCTGGTTGCGGGCGAGCACGGACGTGACGGCGTGCAGCAGGTTGCCGGTGCCGGTCACGACGAGCTGCGGACCGTGCCGCTCGACGTGGGAGACCTCGGGCAGCTCGGTGAGCAGCGCCACGTCGAGCGGGGCGGCCGGCCGGAACCGGACCCGCTGCTCACCGTCCACCCGCGACACCAGCCCGGCCGGGCTGTCGACCGCGACGAGCCGGCCCGCGTCGATCAGGGCGATCCGGTCGCACAGCCGTTCGGCCTCTTCCATGAAGTGGGTGACGAGGACGACCGTGACGCCGGCGTCGCGGATCTGCTCGACCAGGTCCCACGTGTCACGGCGGGCCTGCGGGTCGAGGCCCGTGGTGAGCTCGTCCAGCACGGCCACCTTGGGCTTGCCGATCAGCGCCAGCGCGATGGAGACGCGTTGCTTCTGGCCGCCGGAGAGCTTGCGGTACTCGGTCTTGGCGCGGTCGGCCAGGCCCAGGCGGGCCAGCAGCTCCCGCCAGTCAGCCGGGTCGCGGTAGAACGACGCGTACAGGTCCAGCGCCTCTCCCACCCGGATGCGGTCGGGCAGCTCGCTCTGCTGCAGCTGCACGCCCAGCCGGGCGCGCAGCTCCGCCCGGTCACGCCGGGGGTCCAGCCCGTCGACCCTGATCGTGCCGCCGTCCGGCGTGTGCAGGCCCTCCACGCACTCCACGGTCGTCGTCTTCCCCGCCCCGTTCGGGCCGAGGATCCCGAAGATCTCCCCCTCGTCGACGGTGAACGAGACACCGTCCACCGCGACCTTGCGGTCGTAGGTCTTGACGAGGTCGACCACCTCGATGATTGCCATGCCACCAGCGTCGCCGCGACGGCGTCCGGCCGGATCGCACGGCGGGCCACACCTCGCATCAACCGATCGGTCGATCTTCCCGTAGACCACCCTGATCCACCCTCAGAGATGCACCTGAGTGACGAACTCGGGGATCCTGAACGTAGGACTCACGCGTTCCGAACGTAGGACTCACGCGTTCCGAACGTAGGACACGCGCGTTCTGGAGGTAGGACACGCGGGGTCAGGGGATGGTGATCGTTTTCATGCGGTCGATCTCGTCGGCCTGCGAGGTCGCCACGTCGTTGGCCATCTCCTCGACCCGCACGTCGCGGCCCGACGACAGCACCTCGGTCGCCATGCGGATCGCGCCCTCGTGGTGGGCGATCATCAGCTGGAGGAACAGCCGGTCGAAGTCCGCGCCCCGGGCCGCCTTCAACGCGGCCAACTGCTCGTCGGTGGCCATGCCGGGCATGGAGCGGTGGTCGACCTCCGGCAGCTCGCCGCTGTGGCCGTGCGCGGGCGCCTTCTCCGCGTACTGCCGCTGCCACTGCTCCATCGCGGCGATCTCGGGGCCCTGGGTGTCGTGGATCCGCGACGCCAGGCCCCGCACGGTCTCGTTCTGCGCGCGTTCCGGTGCCAGCGCGGTCATCTCCAGCGCCTGCCGGTGGTGCACGATCATGCTGGCCACGTAGGTCAGGTCCGCCTCGCTCGGCGCGACCCAGCGATCGGTGCCGAAATCGTCCGGCGACAACGTTTGTGCTTGCTCGCCGGGCCCCTGCGGCGCGATGATCGGAGGCTGGTCGTCCGCCTGGGACGTGCAGCCCGCGAGGACGGCCACCAGCACCGCGACGAACACGAACCTCATCCGATACCCCCTACGACTCCGGTCGGCCGCCAACGTACCCGGCTGTCCCACCAGCCGGAAGCCACAAAATTCCCGACGAATGGGTCTGGTCCTTAGCCTTGCGAACGGGTGATACTGCGGGCCCTGCAGTGGGCTGGAAGGGGAACCTGAAGTGGAAGCACGCGATTCGACCCGACGGCGCAGAACGCCGGCGGCGGTCCTCGGGGCCTTCGCGCTCAGCCTGTCGGTCGTGGCCTGGGCGCCCCAGGCGACCGCCGCGCCGGACGACGCCGACCTGGCCGGGCTGTCCGAGGCGCAACTGTCGAGCCCGGAGCAGCCGGCCACCGGCCTGCCCGGCGTCGACGAGATCCGCAACAGCCGCAACGTCAAGCACCTGGCCAACCTGCCGAAGCCGGCGCCCTTCACCGCCTCGTCGACGTGGACCGACCTGGCGTTCCAGGACGGCTACGCGTTCGACGGCAACTACGACGGCTTCGTGATCTACGACGTGCGCAACCCGCGCAAGCCGTCCGTCGTGAGCACGGTGTGGTGCCCCGGCTCGCAGAACGACATCTCGGTCAAGGACGACCTGCTGTTCCTGTCCACGGACTCCTCGCGCAGCGACAACTCCTGCGCCAGCACGCCGCTCGCCGCGACCAACAAGGACGCGTGGGAGGGCATCAAGATCTTCGACATCAGCGACAAGAAGAACCCGAAGTACGTCGCCGCGGTCGAGACCAAGTGCGGTTCGCACACGCACACGCTGGTGCCGGACAAGAAGGGCAAGAACGCCTACCTGTACGTCTCGTCGTACGGCCCCAACGACTCCTTCCCCGACTGCAAGACGCCGCACGACCTGATCAGCATCGTCAAGGTGCCGCTGAAGGACCCGGCGTCGGCCTCGGTGCTGTCGGAGACCGTGCTGTTCCCGGACGGCGGCAACCCCGGCCGTGACGGCACGATCGAGCAGGGCTACGTCCGTGCGACCTCCGGCTGCCACGACATCACCGTGTACCCGGCCAAGGACCTCGCGGCCGGCGCCTGCATGGGTGACGGCGTGCTGTGGGACATCTCCGACCGCGAGAAGCCGCGCGAACTCAGCCGCGTCCAGGACAACGTGAACTTCGCGTTCTGGCACTCGGCCACCTTCAACAACGAGGGCACCAAGGTCGTCTTCACCGACGAGCTCGGTGGCGGCGGCGCGCCGACCTGCAACGAGAAGATCGGCCCGACCCGCGGCGCGGACGGCATCTACGACATCACCGGCCGCGGTGACAACCGGAAGCTGGAGTTCCGCTCCTACTACAAGATCTCCCGGACCCAGGGCGACACGGAGAACTGCGTGGCGCACAACGGTTCGCTGCTCCCGGTGCAGGGTCGCGACATCATGGTCCAGGCGTGGTACCAGGGCGGTATCTCGATCTGGGACTTCACCGACTCCCGCAACCCCAAGGAGATCGGCTGGTTCGAGCGCGGCCCGCTGCCCAACGGCGCCGGCGGCGGCTCGTGGTCGGCGTACTACTACAACGGCTACATCTTCTCCTCCGACATGGCCAAGGGCTTGGACGTGCTCGACATCCGCGACCCGCGGACGGCGACCGCGAAGCTCGTCCGCGTCGGCGAGTTGAACGTGCAGACGCAGGGCTCGTACCGGGACCTGTTCCCGCGCTAGCCCGGACGGTCCGACCGTCGTGGCACCAGGAGGGGCCCGCCGCGCGCTCGCGGCGGGCCCCTCCGTCCGTCGACATTGCATATCCACCCTTTTTGACACCGCATTTTCGCGGACCGGTACTCCTTGCCGGTGAATTCGTACGCGTTTCCTCCTGTTCCGCGTAGGATCGGGACGATTCCTCCGCACGAATTCCTCGCGAGGAGTATTCCCATGCCGGACATGACCCTCTACCGGGGTGAGCGCGACAATGTCTGGCCCGCCCCCGCGGTGCGCCTCATCTGGGGCGGCATGACCATCAGCGACCCGTGGCCGGGCGCCCGCCTGCCGAACCAGACGGCCACCGGCGCGTGGTCGGCGCTGTCGCGGGCGATCAGCACCGGCGGCGGCGACCTGGACGCGTTCTCCCGGGGCCTGCGCGCGGCGGGCGTCTCGTACGGCCTGAACTTCACCCGCACGCCAGGGCCCGTGGACCCGGACCGCGAGCACCACTACGTGGTCACGATCCACCACGCCCGCACGTTCCTGCTGCGCTACGGCGGCGTCGGCGGCTGGACACTGGGCGACGAGGTGCCGTGGGTGAGCGACCCGACCCTGGCCGACCAGGATTACGTGGTGCTCAACGGGCCGAGCGTGAGCCGGTCGACGGTGTTGGGTTACGGCCATTTCGCCGACACACCGGAAGTCACGTTGTTCACCGATGTGCCGACCAATTGGGTGACTTCCGTGAACGGGCAGCCGATCGGCGCGCGCGGGGTGCGGGTGCTGACCGATTCCGCGTTGTCGGACGCCGAACGGATCAGGTTGACGAAATTGCGCCGCCCGTAGCGCCCCCTCCGCCCGTCGTCACGCCGCGACGACCATCAGCCTGCCGATCCCCAGGTCCAGCGCGACGGCCGCGCCGGGCGGGAAGTCGGCCGCGCGGTGCGACGGCTGGTCGACCCGCACGACCTGGTCGCCGCCGTCGAGCCGGACGGACAGCCTGGTCACCGGCCCGAGGAAGCTCTGGGTGAGCACGGTGCCGGTCAACGCGCCGTCGGCCCGACCGCCGTGCGGGGCGATCACGATGTCCTCCGGCCGCACGATCACCTTCACCTCGCCGGTCAGCCCTTCGGCCGCGTCGGTGGCCAGCCGGAACGAGCCCAGTCGCACGCCGCCCGCCTCGGCGACGCCGTGCACCGCGTTGGTCACGCCGACGAACTGCGCCACGAACGCCGACGCGGGCTCCCGGTACACGACCGCGGGCGTGTCGAGCTGCTCCAGCCGGCCGTGCGACATCACGCCCACCCGGTCGGAGACGGCCAGCGCCTCCTCCTGGTCGTGCGTGACGAACAACGTGGTCATGCCCAACTCGGTCTGGATGCGCCGGATCTCGTCGCGCAACGCCACCCGCACCTTGGCGTCCAGCGCGGACAGCGGCTCGTCCAGCAGCAGCACCCGCGGCCGGATCGCCAGCGCGCGGGCCAGCGCGACGCGTTGCTGCTGCCCGCCGGAGAGCTGGTGCGGGTACCGCTTGCCGAGGTGGGCCAGCCCGACCAGCTCCAGCAGCTCGGCGACCCGGGTCGCCCGGTCCGGCGCCTTGCGCAGCCGCAGGCCGAACGCCACGTTCTGCGTCACGGTCATGTTCGGGAACAGGCTGTAGGCCTGGAACACCATGCCCATGTCCCGCTTGTTCGCGGGCACGCCGGTGAGGTCGCGCCCGTCCACCAGCACGGAGCCCGCGTCGGCGGTCTCGAACCCGGCGACGATCCGCAGCGCGGTCGTCTTGCCGCAGCCGCTGGGCCCGAGCAGGCTGACCAGCTCGCCCTCGGCGAGCTCCAGGTCGAGCCCGTCGAGCGCCGCCTGGCCGCCGAACGCCTTGCGCACGCCGTCCAGTCGCAGGTACTCCATGGTCAGCCTCCCCCGACGGCGGTGTCGCGGCGCCGCCCGCCGATGAACGAGAGCAGGAACAGCAGGGCGAACGCGAACAGCAGGGTCAGCAGCGACACCGCGATCGACACGCCGGCGTCGCGCTTGCCCAGCAGGTTGACCCGCACCTGCAACGTGTCGAAGTTCAGCAGCGACGCGATGGTGAACTCGCCGAGCACCAACGCCACCGACAGCAGCGACGCGCCGATCAACGCGGTGCGGATGTTGGGCGCGACGACCCGCAGCAGCACCGTGCCCCAGGACGCGCCGAGGCCGCGGGCCGCTTCCGCCAACGTCTTCAGGTCGATCGCGGACAGGCCCGCGTCGATCGCCCGGTAGGCGAACGGCAGCACCAGCACCGCGTAGGCGAACGTCAGCGTCAACGGCGAGTCGCCGAGGAAGTAGTTCACCCACGCGTACAGCGGTGCCATGCCCACCACCAGCACGATCGCCGGGATCGCCACCGGCAGCAGGCACAGGAACTCCACCAGCCGCCGCAACCCGGGCAGCCGCAGCCTGATCCACGTCATCGTCGGCACCAGCAGCACCAGCACGAGCACCGAGCTGGTCACCGCGAGCTGCACCGACACCAGGATCGCCTCGACCAGGTCCGGGTCGTCCGCGATCGCCGCCCACGAGGCGAGGCTGCGCGTGCCACCGGCGCCCCGGGTCGTGAACTCGGCCATCGCGACGAGCGGCAGCAGGAAGAACGCGCCGAGCACGAGCAGGATCACGGTCCGCGCGACCGATCGGGACCTGGTCACCGCTGCCATCGGGCGAACCTCCGCTGCAACACCGCGTACAGGCCCATCGCCACGGCGACCACCACGACCATGCCCAGGCCGAGCGCCTTGCCGAGGTTCTCCTGACCCAGCAGCACCTCGCCGGTCAGGAACCCGCGGATCTGCAACGGCACGATGGGGCTGCCCTGCGACACCAACGCCGCCGCCGTGGCGTAGGCGGAGAACGCGTTGGCGAACAGCAGCAGCACCGCGCCGAGGAACGCGGGCAGCAGGATCGGGCCGCCGACGTGCCGCCAGTAGGTCCACGCCGAGCCGCCGAGGCCGTCCACCGCCTCACGCCACTGCGGGCGCAGGCCGTCCAGGGCGGGCAGGAACACGATGACCATCAACGGGATCTGGAAGAACGTGTAGACCAGGGTCAGGCCGGGCAGCTCGAACAGCCACGCGCCGGTGGCGAAGAGGTCCACGCCGAACGAGTCGCGCAGGAAGCGCGTGACGAAGCCCTGGAACCCGACCGTGGCCAGGAACGCGAACGCCAGCGGCACGCCGCCGAACTGGGCCAGCACACCCGCGCCGGCCACCACCACGCGGCGCACCAGGCCGTCCGGCTTGCCGACCGCGACCCCCCAGGACAGCAGCGCGCCGAGCACCGCGCCGAGCAGGGCGGTGATCGCGGACAGCTGCACGCTGCGCAGGAACGCCTGGAGGTACGCGCCGCGGGTCAGGGCGGCCAGGTTGGCGAGCGTGAACGCGCCGTCGGCGTCCTGGAACGCCCCGGCCAGCACGAGCGCGGTCGGGTACACCAGGAACGTGCCGACGTAGGCCAGGAACGGCACCACGACCAGCCACGCCAGAACAGAGCCCGACGACGGCCCCCGGTCGTTCCCCTTCCGGCGTGGGGACGCCTGCCGTCCTCCCCCGGCCGCGGTCGTGACGGGTGCGACCACCGGTCAGCCCACCGCCTGCGCCCACGTGGCCGCGAGCACCTGCTTGGCCTTGTCGGACTGCTCCTGGGTCGGGAACACCTGCTTGTCCGACGTCTTCGGCAGCTTCGCCGCCGCGGCCGCGTCGACCGTGCCGGCCTTGGTCATCGCGTCCATCCGCACCGGCCGCGACAGGCCCTTGAGGTAGGTGTTCTGGCCCTTGTCGGAGTACAGGAACTCCTGCCACAGGCGTGCGGCGGCCGGGTGCGGCGCGTCTTTGTTGATCGCCTGGTTGTAGTAGCCGCCGACCTGCGCCTCCGCCGGGACGACGACCTTCCAGTCGACCTTGCCGGCGAGCTTGGCGGTCTGCGCGGCGTTGGTGTAGTCCCAGTCGATCACGACGGGTGTCTGGCCGGACTCGATGGTCGCGGGCGACGGGTCGACGGGCAGGAAGTTCCCGGCGGCCTTGAGCTGCTTGAAGAACTCCACGCCCGGCGCGATGTCGTCGGCCGAGCCGCCGTTGCCCAACGCGGCCATCACCACGCCGGAGAACGCGGCGCCGGCCTGGGTCGGGTCGCCGTTGAGCGCGACCTTGCCCTGGTACTCGGGCTTGAGCAGGTCCTTGACCGAGGTCGGCGCGGGCACCTTGGCGGCGTCGTAGCCGATGGACATGAAGCCGCCGTAGTCGCCGTAGTACAGCCCGGACGGCTCCTTGAGCTCCTCGGGGATGTCGGCCCACGTCCGCACCTGGTACGGCGCGAACAGGTCGGTGTTGGCCAGCGCCACGGTCAGGCCGAGGTCGAACACGTCCGGCGCCCGGTCGCCGCCCTTGAGCTGCTTGGCGGCGTTGATCTCGTCCTGGCTGGACGCGTCGGGCTGCGCGGAGTCGACCTCGATGCCGTACTCGGCCTCGAACGCGGAGATCATCTCGCCGTAGTTCGCCCAGTCGGGCGGCAACGCGATGACGTTGAGCCTGCCCTCCTTCTTGGCGGCCTCGACGAGCTGGTCCAGCCCGCCGAAGTCGGCGGCGGACTTCGCGGTGGCCGCGGGGGCGCCGCTCGCGGCACCGTCCTTGGGCGGTGGCGTGCCGCAGGCGGCGACCAGCGCCACCGCGGTGACGCCGACGCCCACCGACCGCAGGACTCGGGTGTGGTTCACGTCGAACCTTCCTCGGGGTTTGTGCGCGACCGACCGAAACGGGTCAGCCCAGCGGAGGATTCGGGACGTCACGCGCGCTTGTCAAGCGAAGCGGACGGACTGAGACCCGGTCGACCGGGAGAACGAATTCCCGGTGTTCCGCGAGTGTCCGCAGGGTTAACGATCACCTGGCCCGGATCGGCCCGGATCAGCGCAGGAGCTGGGCCGTTCGACGGACGAGGCACCGCCGGCGGTCACCGTCCGGAACGAATCACTGGTCCATTCGAACGTTTCCCGCTCGGCACAGCGTGACCGCGCGACCCGATTTTTGCTCAATTGTCTACTCACATTTCCGAGGCCGGTAACGCGTTCCGGCGGGCGCTCGACACCCGGTTGTCACGTGACGGAAATGCCCGAATCGCCGAGAACCCTCCAGAAGGGCAGATCCATGCGTCACCCGCGAAGATCCCTAGTGCTGGCCGCGGTCGGCACGCTCCTGCTCCCCCTCGCAGGCACACCGTCCGCCTCCGCCGCCCCCGTCGCCGGCGAGGACGTGCTCTACACGTTGGACGAGCACTTCGACCAAGGGGTGCTCCAGGACGTCAACCACGACACCCCGAACGACGACCAGCTCCAGCTCGACCGGCAGACCGTGTTCTTCCCGTTCGTCAACGTCGCCGCCTCCGCGCGCGGCACGATGGTCCGCATCGACGTCGACACCGGCGAGATCGTCGGCGAGTGGCTGTCCGCGCCGGACGGCCAGGGCCGCAACCCCTCCCGCACCACCGTGGACAAGTTCGGCAACACCTGGCTGTCGAACCGCAACGAGGCGTCCGGCGGGCGCGGCTCGGTCACTCGCGTGGGCGTGATCCGCGGCGGCACGCGGTCGGACGCCGACGGCACGGCCAACCCGAACGGCGACTACCTGAAGGGACCGTTCGGGTACAACACCTGCGCGGACCGCGACGGCGACGGCCTGATCGCCACCTCGCGCGGGCTGGGCGACATCCGCCCGTGGACCAACGCGGGCGGCGCCGACTCCGACGGCGGCGTCACCACCGCCGCCGACGAGTGCCTGATCACCTACAGCCGGGTCGCGGGCACCAACACCCGCACCGTGGCCGTGGACGCCAACAACGACCTCTGGACGGGTGGGTCGAACACCCAGCACCAGAAGATCTCCGGGGTGGACGGCTCGCCGTTGACCGCGCCGTTCAGCCTCGGGTGCGGCGGCTACGGCGGCCTGGTCGACAAGGCGGGCACGCTGTGGTCGGCCCGGTACGGCACGAACCTGCTCCGGTACGAGCCGGGCACCGGCACGGGCGCCTGCCTGGACACCTCGCACGGCGACTACGGCCTGGGCATGGACCCGGTGACCGGCGAGATCTGGCACACCCAGGTCAACTCCGGCCGCACGGTCAAGATGGACCCGGCGGGCACCGTCCTGGGCACGTTCCCGCACGGCCACTCGCGCGCGCAGGGCGTCGCGGTCGACATGGAGGGCAACGTCTGGGTCGCCCACGCGCTGGACAACGGCACGAACACGGTCGGCCACCTGCGCACCGACGGCACGTTCGTCGGCAACGTGGTCCTGCCCGGCGGCAACGGCCCGACCGGCGTCGCGGTGGACACCAACGGCAAGGTGTGGGTCACCAACATCAACTCCGACAACGCCCAGCGCATCGACCCGGACGCGGGTCCGGTCGGCGGCGGCGGGTTCACCGTGGGCGCGGTCGACCTGACCGTGGACCTCGGCCCCGGCGCGGGTCCGTACAACTACAGCGACATGACCGGGTCGGTGCTCGGCGAGATCACCGCGCCGGTCGGCACCTGGTCGGTGGTGCAGGACGGCGGCGTCGCGGGGCAGACCTGGGGCACGGTCACCTGGAACACCGAGGCGCAGGGCAGCGTCCCGCCGGGCACCTCGATCACGGTGGAGGCGCGCACGTCCGACACCGAGGCGGGCCTGGCCGGCGAGGCGTTCACCCCGGTGGCCAACGGGGTGGAGTTCGCCCGGGTCGGCCGGTACATCGAGGTGCGGGCCACGTTGGCGGCGAGCCCGTCGGGCGCCAGTCCGGTGCTGTCGGACCTGCGGATCACCACCTCGGAGCGGACCGGCGTGTTCTCCTGCCAGGCGACCGCGCTGAACCTGGCCGGGATCGTGGTGGCGCGGGCCAACCCGCCGGACATGCCGTGCGTCGACGACGCGGAGACCGTGGCCGACGTGAACCTGTCCGCGGGCATCCTGACCGTGCGGGCCAACGCGTTGTCCGCGAGCACGGACCAGACACCGGACGACCTGCTCGCGCTGCCACCGGCTCCCGGCGACGGCGCGGTGTCCACCGCGCGGGTCGAGCACACGCGGATCAGCAGCCTGCTGGTGACCATCGAGGTCGGCGTGATCCGGGCGGACGCCTCGGTGACGTGCGACGCGAACCACAACCCGGTGTTCGCCGGTTCGTCGCAGATCGCGAGCCTGCGGATCAACGGGGTCTCGGTGGCCGTGGGCAGCGCGCCGCTGACCATCCCGCTGGTGATCGGGTCGTTGCAGCTCAACAGCACCACGACGACGTCCACGAGCGTGGTGCAGCGGGCGTTCGCGCTGGACACCCTCCTGACCGACGTGGTGCTCGGCGAGGCGAGGGCCAACGTCGAGCCGACCGAGCCCGGCGGCAGCCCCTGCCGGGTCTGAGCCACCACTCCACTAGTAGCCGTACTATATGTAGTGTGGCTACTAGTGGAGGTGCTCGTGAGCCGGAAGTTGCTGATCTGGGCGCACGTCGTGTCGTCGACGGGCTGGATGGTCCTGGCACTGGCGTTGTTCGTGGTGGTGAACCACGCGCTGGCCGTGCCCGACCGCTCGGCGTTCGAGGTGGCGTTGCTGCTCGACGTGCAGGTGCTCCAGTTCATGGCCACCACGTCGGCGTTCACGGGCTTCATGCTGTCCGGCCTCACCCCGTGGGGCTACCTGCGGCACTGGTGGGTGCTGGCGAAGTCGGTGATCACGCTCAGCCAGCTCTACGTCGGCATCGCCGTGCTCAGCCCGAACCTGGGCCCGGACGGCTCGCCGCTGCTCATGCGGGTCGGCTCGCTGCTGATGGCGTCGGCGCTGGCGTGCCAGGTGTGGCTGTCGGTGGCCAAACCGTTCAAGCGGACGCCGTGGGCGTCGCCCGCCAAGCCGAAGACCGCGCCGCCGTGGGCGTTCGCGCTGTGCCTGGCCGTGCCCGCGGCGGACTACGCGCTCGGCCAGACCCTGCTGGGCGTCCCGCTGCCGGCGGTGTCGTTGCTGGTGGCGGTGGTGTACCCGGTCGTCCGCGCCGTTCGGTCGAGGAGCCGGGCGCGCGAGGTCGTGCGCACCTCGTGACGCCCGGCTCCCGTCACGCTCACAGCCGCGGGTCCACCGGCTCCGACTCCAGCGCGAGCACGGCGAACACGCACTCGTGCACGCGCCACAGCGGCTCGTCGCGCACCACGCGTTCCAGCGCCTCCAGACCCAGCGCGTACTCGCGGATCGCGAGCGCGCGCTTCGCGCCCAGGGCACGCTTGCGCAGCCGCTCCAGGTTCTCCGGCTCGGTGTAGTCCGGGCCGTAGATGATCCGCAGGTACTCGCGCCCGCGCACCTTCACGCCCGGCTGCACCAGGCCGCGCTCGCCGCGGACCAGGTTCGCCAGCGGCTTGACGACCATGCCCTCGCCGCCCGCCGCGGTCAGGTCCTCCCACCAGCGGATGCCCGCGGCGACCTGCTCGTCGTCCGTCGTGTCGACGACCAGGTGCCGGGTCGGGGTGAACAGCTCGCCCCGCAGGCGGCCGAGCACGTCCAGGTGCCACAGGTGGTCGCGGTCGTGGAACGTCCGGCCGCGCGCGGCGAGCAGCTGGAACGGCGCGAGCGTGACGCCGGACAGGCCGTCGGTCGGCCGCACGTACCGCCGGAACGCGTCACGGTAGCCGGTCGCGTTGGCCAGCCGGCCGCGCGTGCGCCCCAGCAGGTCGCCGACGTCGACACCCCGTTCGGCGGCCCGCGCGAGCACGTCCACCGCCACGCCGAGCGCACCCGCGGCCGCCGCGCCGACCGAGGCGTACTGCTCCTTGATCAGCCCCGCCGCCTTGGCGTTCCACGGCAGCAGCTCGGCGTCGAGCAGCAGCCAGTCGGTGTCGAGCTCGTCCCACAGGCCGGCCCGCGTCACCTCGGCACGCACGCCCGCCAGCAGCTCGTCGGCCAACGGCGGGTCGAAGAACGCCCGACCGGTCCGCGTGTGGACCACACCTCCGCCGTCCTCGCGCACCAGGACCACCGCGCGCGACCCCATGTGCTTCTCCTCGCAGATCACCTCGCGCACGCCCGCCCCGCGGTACTCGGCGAAGGCGTCCTCGGGGTGCTCCAGCACGTCCGGCCGCTGCGAGGTGGCCGTCGGGGCCATCGTCGGCGGCAGGTACAGCAGGTGGTGCGGGTCGATCGCGAAGCGGCTCATCACCTCCAACGCCGACGCGGCCTGCTCCGGGCGGATCCCGATCCGGCCGCGGTGGGCCGTCTCGACGAACCGGCGGCCGGTCACGTCGGACAGCGCGAGCACGTCCGGCTCCCGTTCCGCCTCGGGCACGACCAGCGGGCGCACGGGCTCGTACCAGACCTCGTGCGCGTCCACCGACACGACCTCGCGCTCCGGGTAGCGCAACGCGGTGAGCCTGCCGCCGAACACCACGCCCGTGTCCAGGCACAGCGTGTTGTTGATCCACTCGACCTGCGGTGTGGGCGTGTGCCCGTAGAGCACGGTGGCCTTGCCGCGGTACTCCGCGGCCCACGGGTAGCGCACCGGCAGGCCGTACTCGTCGGTCTCACCGGTCGTGTCGCCGTAGAGCGCGAAGCCGCGCACCCGTGCCGACGCCCGGCCGTGGTAGCGCTCGGGCAGGCCCGCGTGCGCGATCACCAGGTCACCGCCGTCGAGCACGTAGTGCGCCACCAGGCCGTCGCAGAACCGCACGACGCGCTCGCGGAACTCCTCCGGCTCGGCCGCCAACTGCGCCAGCGACTCCGCCAGGCCGTGCGTGACCTGGACGTTGCGCCCGCGCAGGGCACGCACCAGCTTCTGCTCGTGGTTGCCGCACACGGCGAACGCGTGCCCGGCCTCGACCATGCCCATGACCAGCCGCAGCACACCGGGCGTGTCCGGCCCGCGGTCGACCAGGTCGCCGACGAACGCCGCCCGCCGTCCCGCCGGCGGAACCGCGTCCACCGGACGTCCCTCGTCGTCGCGCACCAGCGCGTAGCCGAGCGCGACCAGCAGCTCCTCCAGCTCCGCGCGGCAGCCGTGCACGTCACCGATCACGTCGAACGGCCCGGTCTCGTGCCGCAGGTCGTTGAGCAGCCGCTCCGGCACGATCACCGCGTCGTCCACCTCGGCCTGCGACCGCAGCACGTGCACCCGCTTGAAGCCCTCCTTGCCCAGGTGCTTCAGCGACTTGCGCAGCGCGGCGCGGTGCCGGCGCACGACGTGCGGGCCGAAGTCGCGGTCCGGGCGGGAGGCGTTGCGGGCCAGGCAGACCTCCTCCGGCAGGTCGAGCACGATCGCGACCGGCAGCACGTTGTGCTCACGGGCCAGCTCGACCAGGTGCGCGCGATCGGCCCGCTGCACGTTGGTGGCGTCGACCACCGTGGTGCGGCCCGCGTCCAGCCGCTTGCCCGCCACGAAGTGCAGCGCCTCGAACGCGGCGGCCGACGCCGACTGGTCGTTCTCGTCGTCGGCGACCAGGCCGCGGAAGAAGTCGCTGGACAGCACCTGCGTCGGCAGGAAGTGCCTGCGCGCGAACGTGGACTTGCCCGAGCCGGAGGCGCCGACCAGCACCACCAGGCAGAGGTCGGGGATCTTCAGCTCCATCAGTCCTCCCCCAGGCTGAACACGGCGAGCTGGGTCGGCGCGCCGCGCTCGGCGTCCACCGGGCCGATCGGCAGGTGGCGCACGGTGTAGCCGCGCCGCCGCGCGACGCCGGTCGTCCACTCCTCGAACTCGGCCCTGGTCCACTCGAAGCGGTGGTCGGAGTGCCGGTGCCGACCTTCGGGCAACGTCTCGAACAGCGCGTTGTACTCGACGTTCGGCGTGGTGACCAGGACCGTGCCCGGACGCGCGACGGCGAACACCGAGTGCTCCAGCGCGGGCAGGCGGTCCGGGTCGAGGTGCTCCACCACTTCCATCAGCACGGCGGCGTCGTAACCCTTCAGGTCAGGGTCGGCGTAGGTCAGCGACGACTGGCGCAACGTCAGGCGGGCGCGCTGCCGGTCCGACATCCTGTCCACGTGCAGCTTGCGCGCGGCGGTGGCCAGCGCGCTCGCGGACACGTCCACGCCCTGGATCCGGGTGAACTCCGGGTGTTCCAGCAGGGCGCGCAGCAACGCGCCGCCGCCGCAGCCCAGGTCGAGCACGGACCGCGCACCGGCCCGCTGGAGCTGGTCGAGGATCGCGTCACGGCGTTGCGCGGCCAGCGAGACCTTCGGCTCCACGAGCGCGTTGTCCAGCTCCTCCGGCTCGACCTCCTCCACGTCGGCCAGGCGGGCCAGCGCGGACTGCACCAGCGGACGGCGGCGCATCAGGTACCGGGTGGTGATCAGCTCGCGGTCGGGGTGCGTGCCCAGCCACCCCTCCCCCGCGCGCAGCAGCTTGTCGACCTCGTCCTCGGAGACCCAGTAGTGCTTGTCGCCGTCGAGGACGGGCAGCAGCACGTACAGGTGCTTCAGGGCGTCGGAGAGCTTGAGGGTGCCGGTGAGCGTGACGTCGGCGTACCGGGAGTCCTCGCCGTCGTCGAGCGGGAGCGGTGTGACGTGCGCCGTCCAGCCCAACGGCGTGAACAGCCGTTCCACCAGGCGGTGCGGCAGGACGGGGACGCGCACGGTGAGCGGGATCGGCGTGGCGGCGACGTCCGCGTGGCTCTTGCTGCGGCCGTTGAGGGCGGTGCGGAACACCGAGCCGAGCGCGACGGTCAGCAACGAGCCGGCGACGTACGGCCGGTCGTTGACGTACTGGGTGAGCGTGCTGCCGGGACCGCGCACCAGGGCGACCGGGTCGACCTCCAGCAGGAGCGCGACCGTGCACTCCTCCTCGTCCGCGCGCGGGTAGAACACGTGCGCGGTGCCGGAGGACGTGCTGAACGACTGCGCCCGGTCGGGGTGTTTGTGCAGCAGGTGGCTGAGCGCGGTGGCCGGGCGGTGGGTCGTGGTCAGGGTGAGCAGCACGTCGTCCAGTGTGGACGAGCAAGAACCTTCACCGCTGCCGAATTAGGTGAACGCCCTCACGACCCTTGTTGCCGGATCGGCAACAAGGTTTGCCGATCCGGTCGCACCGCGCGCATGGTGGTCACGGAGGTGGTCATGATGACCTTTCAGCTGCGTGACAGCTACGACGTGGTGGTGGTAGGCGGCGGCGCCGCCGGGTTGAACGGGGCGCTGATGCTGGCGCGGTCGAGGCGGTCCGTGGTCGTGATCGACGCCGGGTCGCCGCGCAACGCGCCGGCCGACGGTGTGCACGGCCTGCTGGCCAGGGACGGGATGCCGCCCGCCGAGCTGGTGGAACGCGGCCGTGCGGAGGTCCGCGGCTACGGCGGTCACGTCGTCCGCGGCGAGGTCGAGGCCGTGACCCGGGAGGACGACCGGTTCGTGGTGTCGCTGGCCGACGGCCGCACGGTCCGCGCGCGCCGGCTGCTGGTGACCACGGGCCTGGTGGACGAGCTGCCGGACGTGCCGGGGCTGCGCGAGCGGTGGGGCCGCGACGTCGTGCACTGCCCGTACTGCCACGGGTGGGAGGTGCGCGACCAGGCGATCGGCGTGCTGGCCACCGGACCCATGGCAGTGCACCAGGCGTTGCTGTTCCGGCAGCTGAGCGCCGACGTCACGCTCTTCTCCCACGACCACCCGCCGACCGCCGAGCAGGCCGAGCAGTTGGCCGCGCGCGGAGTCGACGTCGTACCGGGCGAGGTGGCGTCGTTGGAGATCGCCGGGGACCGCATCGTCGGCGTGCGGCTGACCGACGGCCGCACGGTCGGCCGCGAGGTGGTCGCGGTCGGGTCGCGGATGGTGGCCCGCGCCGGTTTCCTGGCCGCGCTGGGGCTGCGGCCCGTGCCGCACCCGTCCGGGATGGGCGAGCACGTCCCCGCTGACGCGACCGGCCGCATCGACGTGCCCGGCGTGTGGGTCGCGGGCAACGTCACCGACCTGTCCGCGCAGGTCGGCGCGGCCGCCGCGGCGGGCGCCACGGCGGGTGCGCAGATCAACGCCGACCTGATCGCGGAGGAGACCCGCCTGGCCGTCGAGGCCCGCCGCGACCCGTTCTCCGCCGCGTCCGAGGCCCGGGTCGCCGAGCTGGTCGCCGGCGACCGCCGCCACGGCTGGTGACGCCCGACGACGCCCGCACCGGCCGCGTCACGCGCGGACCGGTGCGGGCCGGAGGACTTCGGCCGGCGAAGGTCAGGTCCCGCTCGGCGTGACCGCCCGGTCTGCGGTCGGCGCGGGCACGCGGCGGGCCACGACCAGGCCGAAGACCAGGGCCGTGAAGAACATGGCGAAGCCGTAGGCCACCGACGGCATCGCCATCTCGGTGCTGTTCAGCAACGACTGGCTCATCGCGATCGCGATCGACAGCGGGGTGTTGTGCGGGCCGATCTCGAACGCCGACGCGATCGACCCGCGCGGGGAGACCTCCGCCGGCCGGGGACCGGAGTACCCGATCGCCAGGCCGGACAGGTTGAACGGCACCACCACGAGGACGATGTCGCCGAGGATCCGGAACACCTCGTCGAGATGTTCAGCGCCACGTCACCCTTGAAGAGGTGGCTGTAGAGGCTGGCCGTGCTGACGCCCGGCGAGGCGGCCAACAGCATCATGCCGGTCGCCGACTCCGGCCGCAGCCCGGACACGACGACCAGGCCGAGGCAGATCGCGGGCAGCACAAGCATCCGGCACACCAGGCAGACCACCATCGCCCGCGGGTACCGCACCACCCGCCGGAAGTCCTCCACCGTCAGCGTCAGGCGAGGCCGAGCATGATGACGGCCACGGTGATCGGGAACAGCAGCAGTACCGTGGAGTCGTCCATGCCGCCCTGCCTTCCGCTCGGAGCGAGGTACGGGGAGTCTCACACCGGCGGTCGGCACGCTGCTTCTCCGCGGTTGCCGACGTCGTGACGCCGGACGCGCGTGCCCCGCCCGACCTGAGCGGGGCACGCGCGTCCGGTGGTCCGACCGCCGTCAGTCGTTGCCGGCTTCCAGGGCGGCGTGGTCGAGCAGCTCGTCGTCGGGCACCTCGCCGCGCGAGGCGATGACCTCGGCGCCACCCTCGGGCATCGCGCCGATCAGCTCGGTCGGCGTCACCTGCGGCGTGCCGATCAGCGCCGACTGGCTGCCGACCATGCCCAGCCCGGCGTACTGCTCCAGCTTGGCGCGCGAGTCGGCGATGTCGAGGTTGCGCATGGTGAGCTGGCCGATGCGGTCGACCGGCCCGAACGCCGAGTCCTCGGTGCGCTCCATCGACAGCTTGTCCGGGTGGTAGCTGAACGACGGACCGGTCGTGTCCATGATCGAGTAGTCGTCGCCGCGGCGCAGGCGCAACGTCACCTCGCCGGTCACCGCCGTGCCGACCCAGCGCTGCAACGACTCGCGCACCATCAGCGCCTGCGGGTCCAGCCAACGGCCCTCGTACAGCAGCCGACCCAGCTTGCGCCCCTCGGTGTGGTAGGCGGCGAGGGTGTCCTCGTTGTGGATCGCGTTGACCAGCCGCTCGTAGGCGGCGTGCAGCAGAGCCATGCCCGGCGCCTCGTAGATGCCGCGGCTCTTGGCCTCGATGACCCGGTTCTCGATCTGGTCGGACATGCCCATGCCGTGCCGGCCGCCGATGGCGTTGGCCTCCAGCACCAGGTCGACGGCGGAGGAGAACTCCTTGCCGTTGATCGTCACCGGGCGGCCCTGGTCGAAGCCGATCGAGACGTCCTCGGTGGCGATCTCGACCTCGGGGTCCCAGAACCGCACGCCCATGATCGGGTCCACGATCTCGATGCCCGCGTCGAGGTGTTCCAACGCCTTGGCCTCGTGCGTCGCGCCCCAGATGTTCGCGTCGGTGGAGTAGGCCTTCTCCGTGCTCGCCCGGTACGGCAGGCCGCGGGCCAGCAGCCACTCCGACATCTCGGTGCGGCCGCCGAGCTCACCGACGAACTCGGCGTCCAGCCACGGCTTGTAGATCCGCAGCGACGGGTTGGCCAGCAGGCCGTAGCGGTAGAACCGCTCGATGTCGTTGCCCTTGTAGGTGGAGCCGTCGCCCCAGATCTGGACGTCGTCGTCGAGCATGGCGCGCACCAGCATGGTGCCCGTCACGGCCCGGCCGAGCGGCGTGGTGTTGAAGTAGGCGCGGCCGCCGGAGCGGATGTGGAACGCGCCGCAGGCCAGCGCCGCGAGACCTTCCTCGACCAGGGCCGCGCGGCAGTCGACCAGCCGGGCGATCTCGGCGCCGTAGACCTCGGCGCGGCCGGGCACCGATGCGATGTCGGGCTCGTCGTACTGACCGATGTCCGCGGTGTACGTGCACGGCACCGCGCCCTTCTCACGCATCCAGGCGACCGCCACGGACGTATCGAGACCACCGGAGAACGCGATGCCGACGTGTTCGCCGGCGGGGAGGTAAGTGAGCACCTTGGACACGACTAGAAGTATGCACGACGCTGCATGGTCATTCATAGTCGGGGGTCCAAGCCGCCCCGCCAGCGGTGCCGCGGGGCCGACGGCACTGACCGCCGACCCCGCGCACCGACCTACCTCGTGACGCCGTACCGAGCGATGTCTTCGCTGGTCACAGCGCCCAAAAGCCGGAAACCGGCCTTCTCCAGCACGCGGACCGAGGCGGGGTTGGACACCTCCACCTGGGCGTGCACCGCGTGGACCTCGGGCGCGGTGAACGCGTGCGCGGTCAGGGCGCGGGTGGCCTCGGAGGCGTACCCGCGTCCCCGCCGGGACGGCACGATGCCGTACCCGATCTCCACGACGCCGTCCTCGGGCGGCCAGAACAACCCGATCGAGCCGACCACCGGACCACCGTCGCGCTCGACCACCAGCCGGTGGCCGTGACCACCCCACCACGCCGGGTGGTCGCCGAGGAGCCCGGCGATCACCCGGTCGCCCTCCGCGGGGAAGTCGTCGGCCCAGTGCGGCAGCCGCTTGCCCGCCACCACGGCGTCGACCTCGGACGCCGTCCACGGGCGCAGCACGAGCCGTTCGGTGACCAGCTCGGCGATGAACGATGAAGACACTTCGGAACTCCTGGTCAAAGGGGATGACCCGGCCCGACGCGTCAGCGACGCGCGGACCGGACGTGGGCATGCCGAACACGGCTGGTGACAGCCATATTCATCAACCCCCACTCGTCCCAGGACCGGGCGGTCCTCACCGCCGCGGGCGATCGTAGCCGATCAGTCGCCCTTCACGTTGACGATCTGGCGCAACGTGTGGCGCACCTCGACCAGGTCCTGCGCGTCCCGCATCACGACGTCGATGTCCTTGTACGCCGCCGGGATCTCGTCGATGAACGCGTCGGTGTCGCGGTACTCGATGCCGACCATCGCCTTGCGCAGGTCGTCCCGGCCGAACGCCCGCCGCGCCGCCGCACGGGAGTACTCGCGGCCCGCGCCGTGCGGCGAGGAGTTCAACGACAGCGGGTTGCCCTTGCCGACCACGACGTACGACGCGGTGCCCATCGAGCCGGGGATGAGCCCCGCCCGGCCCTTCTCGGCGTTGATCGCACCCTTGCGGGACAACCACACCTTCTTGCCGAAGTGGGTCTCCTGCTCGGTGTAATTGTGATGACAATTTCCCGTGAGGATGTTGTCGGACAACGCGAACGAATGCGTGTCGTCGACGACCGCGCAGTAAACCTCGGTCGTCTCCCCGGTCGGCCGCACCGAGATCACGTTCCAGCCCCGGCGCTCGGCAGCGTGCCGTCCGGCCACGAACCGGGCGCGGTGCTCCTCGATCAGGAAGAACTCCGGGTCCAGGTCGCCGCGCATCAAGCCCACGAGGTGCAGCGCGGTCGGCTCCGTGCCGAAGCCCTTGCGGATCCGCGTCCTGATGCCGAACGTGCCGATCCCGACGGCCTGGCAGGCCAGGCGCACGAACTCCAGATGTTCACGAGACGCGGAGGCGAGCGTCGGTCGGCCGGTCTTGCCGACGTCACCGTCCGCGGCGAAGTAGCCGGCGAGCCACCCGTACAACACGTCCGGAGGCGCGTCGAGCGACGGTCGTTCGGTCTTCCACTCGACCGGGAGCCCGGTGATCCGCTTCACCGCGCCGTAGGTGCGGGGTGCACGTCCGAGCCCTTCGAACAGGGGGAGCATGGCCAGGTCCTTCGTCCCGCAGAAGTTCGCGCAGGCACGGTTGCCGACCCTGTGCCCGTCGCCGAACACGAACCCGCGAGCCGCCGCCTCACGGTCCACCGCGAGACCGGCCGGCCGACGTGGGAACGTGAACTGGAGCCGTTCACCGGGCTTCAGCTCGGCCGTCGTCGCCTCGTACTGGAGCCCCCGTCGCGACCGCAGGAGCCAGCGGTGGTCGGCGGTGGCGCGGATCGTCTTGGTCACGCCGGAGCGGCTCAAGACGACCTCGTGGACCTCCTGCCGTCCGAACGACCTGACAGGTGCCTTGACCCACTCGCCGTCCGAGGTGAGCAGTTCGTGCACGCCGCCTGCCAGGGCCTCGATCGGGCGCGTGCCCGTCCGGGTGATGACCTGCGTCTCACCGGCGAAGCAGTTCACCACTTCCTGCCGCTCCACCTCACGGCCCGTCCACTCGGTCACGCAGTCGACGACGCGGTCCATCATCTCCTCGCGGTTGAGCCAGGCGAACTCCTGCGCCCAGCGCATCTCGCGGATGTACTGCCAGAACTCGTCCTCACCCTCGACCAGGTAGGCCAGGTCCGGGTCGGGCAGGTCGATCCACCGCCGCTCGCACTGCTCGTGCGCGACGCGGATGTGCTTCTGGGCGATCTTGTTGCCGACGCCGCGCGACCCGGAGTGCAGGAACAGCCACACCCGCCCGGTCTCGTCCAGCGTCACCTCGATGAAGTGGTTGCCGCTGCCGAGCGTGCCCAGCTGCAACTCCCAGTTGCCCCCGTAGCGACCCGGCTCGAAACCGGCCTCCCGCGCCCGGCCGGCGAGCACCTCGACGCGCTCGCGCGCGGTGTCGGTCAGCTTGCCGTTGTACTTGCCCGCGGACAGCGGCACGGCGTTCTCGATCGCCTCGCGCAAGGGGGCGAGCGGACGCGACCGGAACTCGTCCAGGGTGAACTGGGTGCGCACGGCGATCATGCCGCAGCCGATGTCGACGCCGACGGCGGCGGGGATGATCGCGCCCAGGGTGGGGATGACGCTGCCGACCGTGGCGCCCTTCCCGAGGTGCGCGTCGGGCATGAGCGCCAGGTGCGGGTAGATGAACGGCATCCGCGAGGCCTTCTCGGCCTGCTGGCGCGCGCCCGCGTCCAGGATGGACGCCCAGTTCATCAGTCGCTTGCTGATCTGCTCCACGGTTCTCCTCTGCTCGACGCCGAAGTTAGGCGTGATCGGGCGGCTCCGCGAGCGAGATTCGCGGTCGCCGCGGCCGCGGGCCCCGCGGGTTGTCGGTGGTCGCAGGTACCTTGTCAGCCGTGAACGCTCGGGAACGCATCCAGGAACTCGCCGACCAGGTCGTCGTGCTGCGCGACGCCTACTACCGCGGTTCGCCGCTGGTGGCGGACGCGGAGTACGACGCGATCGAGGACGAGCTGCGCGGCCTGATCGAGGCGAACCCGGGGCTGGCGCCCGACCCGAACCCGTTGGACCAGGTGGGCGCGCCGGCGGTGCTGCACGCGCCGGTGCGGCACTCGCGGCCGATGCTGTCGCTGGAGAAGGCCACCAAGCCGGAGCAGGTGGCCGCGTTCTTCGACCGCTTCCCCGGCCAGCCGGTGGTGGTCATGCCGAAGCTGGACGGGCTGTCGCTGGCGCTGGTCTACGAGGGCGGCCGGCTGGCGCGGGCGGTCACGCGCGGTGACGGCACGACCGGCGACGACGTGACGCCGCTGGTGCGCGCCCTGGTCGACGGGGTGCCGGAGCGGGTGGACGCGCCGGGCCGGGTGGAGGCGCGCGGCGAGGCCGTGATGCTGCGCTCGACGTTCGCCGCCTACAACACCGCCCACCCGGACAAGCCGCTGATCAACCCGCGCAACGCCGCCGCGGGCACCCTGCGGGCGAAGGACCCGGCCACGGTCGCCGAGCGCCGGTTGCGGTTCTTCGCCTTCGACCTGGACACCTCCGAGGGTGGCGCGGCGGCCGACCTGGAGCACGGGTTGCGGGCGCTGGGGTTCGACGTGGCCGACATGCGGCACTGCGACACCGCGCAGGCGGCGCAGGAGGTGATCTCGGAGATCGAGGCCCGGCGCAACGAGCTGGACTACGACCTGGACGGCGCGGTGCTGCGGCTGGCGAACCGGGACGCCTTCGCCGCCGCCGGCACGCGGTCGAGCTCGCCGCGCGGCGCGCTGGCGTTCAAGTTCGCGGCCGAGGAGAAGACCACGCTGCTGGTCGACGTGGTGTGGGACGTGGGCAAGACGGGCAAGATCGCCCCGGTGGCACACCTGGAGCCGGTGTTCGTGGGCGGCACCACGGTCACCCGCGCGACGCTGGCCAACCAGGAGGTGATCCGCGCGCGGGGCATCAGGATCGGCGACACGGTGTTGATCCGCCGGGCCGGTGACGTGATCCCGTTCGTGGCGGGTGTGCTGGACGAGTCCAGGCGCACGGGTGAGGAGCGGGAGATCGTGCCGCCGGCCGCGTGCCCGTCGTGCGGGCACGGGTTGACCGAGCAGGGCAACAGCCGGGAGCTGTTCTGCACCAACGTGGCGTGCCCGGCGCAGACCGTGCGGCGGTTGATCCACTGGGCGTCGCGGGCGGCGGCGGACATCGAGGCGGTCGGTCCGGTGTGGATCGAACGGCTCGCCGAGGCGGGGCTGTTGGAGCACCCGTCGGACTTCTACCGGCTGACCAAGGAGCAGTTGCTGGAGTTCGACCGGATCGGCGAGACGTCCGCGACGCGCATGATCGAGTCGATCGCGGCCAGCCGCGCGGTGGGCTTGCGCCGGGCGTTGATCGGCCTGGCGATCCCGATGGCGTCGGAGGGCACCGCGGCCCGGCTGTGCCGCGCGGGGTTCGGGTCGCTGGAGGAGGTCGCCGACTCCGACGAGGAGCGCCTCGTGGCGGTCGAGGACATCGGCCCGAAGGTCGCCGCCTCGCTGACCGAGCACCTGGCGAGGTTGCGCCCCGAGCTGGAACGGCTGCGGGAGCACGGCGTGTCGCTGGACGTGCGCGACGAGGACCTGCCGCCCGTGGTGGCCTCCGACGCGCCGCTGGCCGGCAAGACGGTGGTGATCACCGGCGCGATCAGCGATCCGCGCTCCGGCGAGAAGGTGCCCCGCCCGACCTTCCAGCGGCTGTGCGAGAAGGCCGGCGCGACCACCGCCAGCTCGGTCTCGGCCAACACGGACTACCTGATCACCGGCGCGGAGGTCGGCGCGAGCAAGCTGACCAAGGCGGAGAAGCTGGGCGTCGAGGTGGTCGACCAGGGGGTGATCTGGGACCGGCTGATCGCCGCCGGCCTCGTCTGACCCGGTAGCCGGCCGGGACCGGTGGGGTCGGCCGGTATTCCGTTGACGTGGCCGGCACTGTGGTTCTCCGTGGACCACGACGATGACGGACCGGACGCGATCCTGCGCATGGCGGGGCTCGCCACACCGATGGCGCTGCGGGTCGCGGTGACCCTCGGCCTGGCCGATCGGCTGCTCGGCGACGGCGCGGCGGTCGACGACGTCGCCGCCGAGCTGGACGTGGACCCGGTCGCGCTCGACCTCCTGCTGGGTCACCTCACGACCCTGGGTGTCGTGGCGCGCACCTCCACCGGCTACCGGACGACCCCGTTCGGCGAGCACCTGCGCGCCGACGCCGACAACCGCCTGACCGACCTGCTGCACCTGGATACCGCCGGTGGTCGCGCGGAGCTGGCCCACGTCGACCTCCTGCACAGCGTCCGCACCGGCCGGGCGGCCTACCCGCGCCGTTACGGACGTGACTTCTACACCGACCTGGACGACCACCCGCACCTGCGCGAGTCGTTCGACCGGCAGATGAGCCGCCGGTTCCGCGACCAGGTCCCGCGGATCGTCGCCGGCGTCGACTGGTCCCGGTTCGCCTCGGTCGTGGACGTCGGCGGTGGCGCGGGCAGCCTGCTCGCGGCGGTCCTGGAGGCGCACCCGGACCTGCGCGGTCACCTGGTCGACCTGGACCGGACCGCCGCCGAGGCCCGGCGCGCGTTCGACGCCCGCGGTCTCGGCGACCGGGCGAGGGTGACGGCGGGCAGCTTCTTCGACCCGCTGCCGGCCGGGGCGGACGCCTACCTGCTGTTCGACGTCCTGCACAACTGGGACGACGAGCACGCGCACCGCATCCTGGCCCGCTGCGTCGAAGCCGCGCGGCCGGCCGGGCGCGTCCTGGTCGTCGAGGGGATCGGCGGCCTGCGCGCCGACAGCGAGAGCGACCTGACCATGCTCGTGATCTTCGGTGGCCGCGAGCGCCGGCTGGAGGAGTTCCGCGCGCTCGGCGCGGCGCACGGCCTGGTCCTCGACAGCGTGACCGAGCTGACCGACCACCGCTGCGTGCTGGACTTCCGGATCGAGGCCGCGCGGTGACGACGACCGTTCACTCGAACGTGTGATGTAGCAGGCGGTGCACGCGAACGGGCGCTCGGTCGTCCTTGACATCCCCCGTCACGGGTCGTCAACCTCGACCACGCGGCGACGGCTTGGGGAGGTCGTGGCCGACCAACGTTCGACGTGATGTCTGGGGGGATCATGTCGGTGAACAGTGGCGCGAACCTGGTCGCCAGGCTGGAACACTTCGCCCGCGAGCACGGTCGGCTCGACCGGCCCGCCTACCACGTCGGCGCGGAGACCTACCGCTACGCCGACGTCTTCGCGGGGGCCGGCCGGGCCGCCGCCGCGTACGCCGCACGGGGTCTCGGCGTCGGCAGCCGGATCGCCCTGCTCCTGCCGGACGGCATCGACCTGGTGTGGGCGTTGCTCGGCGCGCTGCGGATCGGGGCGGTCGCCGTGCCGGTGAACTCGACCATGCACCCGGACGAGGTGCGCCGCGCGCTGGAGATCGCGGAGCCGCACGCCGTCGTGTGCGAGGAAGATCCCGGCGGGCCGGCCGCCACCGTGCTCGCGCCGGAGGACCTGCGCGCGGACGGTGCCGTGCCGTACGCGCCGACCACGCCGGACAGCCCGGCGTACGCCGTGTTCACCTCCGGCACCACGGGCGACCCGAAGCTGTGCTTCCACGCGCACGGCGACCCGGCCGCGTACGAGCGGGCCATCGGGTCGGTAGTCGGCATCACGCCGGACGACGTCACGTTCTCGGTGTCCCGCATGTACTTCGCCTACGGGCTGGGCAACTCGGTGTTCCTCCCGCTGCACGGGGGCGGTGCGACGGTGCTGTCGCGGGAACGCGCCACCGAGGACGACGCGTTGCGGATCATCAAGACCCACGGCGTGACGGTGTTCTACGGCCAGCCGAGCTTCTACGCCCGGCTGCTGCGCCACCCCGACCACGAGCGGCTGGCGGACCTGCGGCTGGCGCTGGTCGCCGGCGAGGTGCTGCCGGACGTGCTGGAGACGCGGTTGCGGCGGGTGCTCGGCGAGCGGCTGCTGAACATCTTCGGCACCACCGAGATCGGGCACGCGGTGGTGGCCAACACCCTCGACCACCACCGTGATCACACGATCGGGCGAATCTTGCCGCCGTACCGGGTGCGGGTCGTGGACGAGGCGGGTGTGGAGGCGCCGCCGTGCGTACCGGGTTCGCTGCAAGTGGCGGGTCCGTCGATCGCGTTGGGCGTGGCCCGGGGCAGCGAGCCGCCGGCCCGCGCCGGGGACTCCTGGTACCCGACCGGCGACGCGGCCACCGTGGACGAGGACGGGTACGTGCGGCTGCACGGCCGGTTGGACGACATCGAGATCGTCGCGGGCCAAAACGTGCACCCGGCGGAGGTCGAGGACCTCCTGATGCGGCACCCGGACGTGCGCGAGGCGGCGGTGTGCTCGGCGCGGCGCGAAACCGGTGTCACGGCCCTGCGCGCGTTCGTGGCGCTGGCGGACGGCGCGTCGCCGGAGCACGTGCGCGCGGACCTGCTCGCCACCGCACACGCGAGCCTCACCTGGTACAAGGTGCCGCAGGACGTGGTCTTCGTGGCCGAGTTGCCGCGCACCCCGACGGGCAAGCTGCGGCGACGTGACGTCCGGGCGATGGCGGGGGGCTGAACCGGTGGAAGGCAACGGTGTCAACGGCAAGGCCGCCGCGGCGGTCGTGGTCACGATGGTGCTGTGGGCGTCGGCGTTCGTCGGCATCCGGTACGCGGGCGAGCACTTCCAGCCGGGTTCGCTGGCGCTGGGCCGGTTGCTCGTCGGCGCCATCGCGCTCGGAGCCGTCGCCGCGGTGCGCGGGGTCGGCGTGCCACCGAGAGCGGCGTGGCCGGGCATCGTCGGCTCCGGGGTGTTCTGGTTCGCGTTGTACATGGTGGCGTTGAACTGGGGCGAGCGGCACGCGGACGCCGGGACGGCCGCGTTGATCGTCGGCGTCGGCCCGATCCTGGTGGCGTTCCTGGCGGGGTGGCTGCTCCGCGAGGGCTTCCCGGCCAGGCTGCTGGCGGGCCTGGCGATCGCGTTCGCGGGCGTCGCGGCGGTCGGGCTGCTCGACTCCGGCGGCGGCTCGACCACCAGGGGCGCGCTGCTGTGCCTCGTCGCGGCGGCGGGGTACGCGGTCGGTGTCGTGGCGCAGAAGCCCGCTCTGCGGCACGCGTCCGCGTTGCAGGCCACCACGTTCGGCTGCGTGGTCGGTGCGGTGGTGTGCCTGCCGTTCGGCGGGCAGCTCCTCGCCGACCTGCGCGCCGCTCCGGTGAGCGCCACGATGTCCGTGGTGTACCTGGGTTTGCTGCCGACCGCGCTCGCGTTCTACACGTGGGCCTATGCGTTGTCCCACATGACGACCGGCCGGCTCGGTGCGACGACCTACCTGGTGCCGGCGATCGTGGTGCTGCTGTCGTGGGCGGTGTTGGACGAGGTGCCCGGCCTGGTGGCGTTGGCGGGCGGTGTGCTCTGCCTGGTCGGCGTCGCGGTCTCGCGGGGCAAACCGAAACCGGCCGTCCCTGCCTCGAGGTGACCGTCAGCCGTCGAGGCTCTCGGCGACCGCCGGACTCCCGAACCGCGACGCCAACTCCGCGTTGACCTCCACGTGGCGCAGCAGGAACGCCCTCTCATCCAACCGCTTGCGCCGCATCCACCCGGTGACCTCGGTGTTGCACTTGCTCGCGTTGCACGACCCACAAGCGGGCACGATGTTCTCCAGCGTGTACCGACCCCCACGCGACAACGCCTGCACGCAGTCCTTCTGCAAGGGCACCCCGGTCGCCCCGCAGTACGCGCACCCACCCCACGCCGCCTTCACCGCCGCCCACTGCGCCACCGACAGGTCGTTCTCCACCCGCTGCATCCGCCGCACCCGCTTCCGCGCCGCGCGTGCCCTCCTGCTACCACCGACGGCCATGCGCCGGACCCTACGCCGATCCCCTCCCCGACCCCACCCGACCCGCCGCCCTTACCCGCCACCGGGTTCGTCGCACGTCCGCTCCCGAACCTCCCGGGCACTGAGGTACGCGTCCAGGGCGGCAGCACCCTTGAGCATGGCCCGGCCCCGGGTGGACAGGCGGGTCTGCCAGTCGCGCAGGGTCGCCTCCAAGGGGATGACGCCTCCGGCGGAGCGGACCTGGGCGATCAGCGGGGCGATCCGCTCCAGCGGGTAGCCGCCTCGCCTGAGCTGGTGGATCAGCCGGGCGTCACGGACGTCGGCCGCTCCGTAGATCCGATAACCCGTCCGCGGATCGCGGCGTGGCCGGACCAGCCCGGCCTTCTCCCACTTGCGCAGAGTGGCGGGACGGAGGCCGAGCCGCCTGGCCAAGGGGCCGATGAACGTGTCGCCACGTTCCTCCGGAACGGGTGCCAGGTCGCGGAGCGCGGCTTCCACGGCCTGGAGGGTGCGGCGGTCGTCGAGGAGCCGGCGATGGCTCTCGTCGATCAGCCGGTACGCGTCCTCCGCGGCACCACGGTTGACCGCCTGCATGATCGCGGTGGCCGTCTGGTGACCGTGCCCGGGCACGAGGTCGAGGAACGCACGCAGGGCGTGCGCGTGCAGCGGCGTGTAGGTGCGGTAGCCGTGGGCGGTGCGTTCGGCGGCGGGCAGGACGCCGGCGGCCTCGTAGTTCCTCACCGCCTGGGTCGACAGGCCGTGGTCGCGCGCCAGGTCCACTGGCCTCATGGCTGCACCACCGATTGAAGGTCCACCGCGATCCTGAAGGGTGATTCTCGGGAAAAGTTTACACCGAGAGTTCAACGATACCGTTGAACGTATGCACATCGAGGACACCGGCCGGCCGCTCGACGGTGCCGGCATCTCGGCCTTCCTGCGGTCGCGCCCCGCCGCGCCCCTGCTGCTCGGCCTCGGCGAGGCCAGGCACTTCGTGGGGGAACTGGGCGAGGTGCGCAACGAGGTGTTCCGGCACCTGGTCGAGCACGAGGGCTACCGGTCGTTCGCCATCGAGAGCGACTGCCTCAAGGGCCTCGTGGTGGACGACTACATCACGACCGGCACGGGCACGCTCGACGACGTCATGGCCCGCGGCTTCAGCCACGGCTTCGGCGCGTCACCGGCCAACCGCGAACTCGTGCGCTGGATGCGCGCGTACAACGAGGAGCACGACGAAAACCTGCGGTTCTTCGGTTTCGACGGCCCGCTGGAGTACTGGGCCGCGAGCCCACGGGAAGCGCTCACCGCCCTGCACGCCCTCCTCGACGGCCCGACGGCCACCGCCGTGGTCAGCAGGGACACCCTCGACGCGCTGCTCGGCCCGGACGACCGTTGGTCGAACGAGGCCACGGCCATGGACCCGTCCCAGTCGATCGGCCGGTCCGCCGACGCCCAACGCCTGCGGCTGATCGCCGACGACCTGGTCGCGTTGCTCGACACACAGCTACCGCAACTGAGCGCAGCGGACGGGGAACGCGCGGCCCTGTACGGGCGCACCGCCACCGGCCTGCTCCGCTACCACCACTGGATGGCCGACACGTCCCCCGCGCGGTGGACCAGGCTGGCCGCACTGCGTGACGCGATGATGGCCGCCAACCTGCGCGCCATCACCGAACACGGCCCGACCCTGGTCTACGCCTCCAACCTCCACCTGCAGCGCAACAAGACCGTCATGCCGTTCGGTGACCAACGACTGGAGTGGTGGAGCGCGGGCGCGATCACCGCCACCCACCTCGGCAGCCGCTACACCTACCTCGCCTCCGCTTTCGGCACGGTCGGCGAGGACACGCCACCCCCGAACACCATCGAGGGAACCTTGACCACGCTCCCGTGGGACCACTCCCTCATCAACACCCACGACCTGGCCAACGCCCTCCCCCACCCCCTCCCCCGCGTCTCCAACGACTTCGCCTACTTCCCGCTGAACCCGGACCAACTCGACCTGATCGACGGCATCGTCTTCCTCAAGCGTGCCGCCACCCTGGGCAAGCCGTCCTGAACCCCGCCAGCCCACTCATCCCCCTGCCGCGGTCATCGAGGCGTTCACAGCGCTCGTTACCGCACTCCGGGAACCGCTTGGCACATCACCCGAGCAGCAGCAACCCGATGGGGGGACGCACCGACAGTGTGCCGGGCCGACCTGACCGGCAGCTTGATGGCGCCGCCGTGAGCATGATCCGGAGGGCTCGATCGATCACCTTTTGGCCATGTGCACCAATGACGGCCGATTCAGCCCCCGCCGGAGGCATCGCCACCCAAACCCCCCTGCAACCGGGTCAGACGACCACACAGGATCTCCCTGGCGGACCGGCACCGGCTGGTACGACATCACTCGCCACCGGCTGACGCACTGACAGCACGGAACACCAATTCCTGGCGATCTTCCACCGATCAGCGCACGAACGACCGTCGGCACCGAAGAGTCCCGCACTGGCGTAACGCGCCTCCGGTCCCGCCCGATCCCTGGATACGATGAGCCGGTGGAGACGCGGGAGTTGCGATACTTCGTCGCCGTCGCCGAGGAGTTGCACTTCGGACGGGCGGCGCAACGGCTCGCGATGGCGCAACCACCGCTGTCCCGGGCGATCCAGCAGCTCGAACGGCGGCTCGGAGTCGTCCTGCTGCACCGCACCGCTCGCGCCATCACGTTGACCGAGGCCGGGTCGGTGCTGCTGCGGGAGGCCCGGACCGCGCTCGACGCGGTCGAAGCCGCCGAGCGCCGCACCCGCCGCGCCGCCGCCGACCAGCCCGGCGTGGTGCTCGCCGCCAAGGCCGGAGCGTCCGTGGAACTGTTGTCGAAGCTGCTGGACGCCTACTCCGCCGAACCGGGCGCCGTGGCCGTCGAGGTGGTGCTGTGCGGGCCCGGCGAGCCGGAGGATTTGCTGCGCAAAGGGCGCGCCGACGTCGCACTGCTCCACCGGCCGTACGACACGACAGCCGGATTCGACTCCGAGGACCTGCACACCGAGCAGCAGGTCGCCGTCCTGCCCGCGGGTCATCCCCTCGCCGTCCGGGCGGCCGTGTCGTTGGCCGAGCTCGACGGCCTGGTGGACCTGCCCCTGCCACGCTGGCCCCGACAAGACGGCAGCTACCCGGACGGCCCCGGCCCGCGGGTGCGCGACCACACCCAACTGCTCCAACTGATCGCGCTCGGCTTGGCCTGCGCGGTCGTCCCCGAGTCGCTGCGAACCCAGCTGAGCGACCACCATGCCGTCGTGGCCATGCCGGACGCACCGGCCGTCACCACCACCATCGCCTGGCCACCACACAGCAGGTCGAAAGCCGTCGCCACGCTCGTCCGCACCGCGACCCGGCTCTGACGGCCACCGCCGTCGGACCGTGCCCCGCGACATCGGCCGCCGCGGATCAACCCTGGCCGCGTGATCGGGCGCGCTCTTCCACCAGATCCGGCCGCCGCTCGAGGTCGAGCGCCCCGCCCTGCGTGGACGCGTTCAGCACCGGGTTGTACGAACCGAGCACCGGGTCGATGCCGGAGCGGGGCAGTGCGTCCGGGTTCGGCAGCCAGTACTTGTTGACGTCGTCGACGATCGTCGACTTCAGCTCCCCGGTCACGTGCTCGCTCGCCTCCAGCGCGAGGTGCTCGGCCAGGACCGGCGTGCCCAGCGGGGACTCCAGGCCGAGGAAGTCGAGCATCAGGGTCTCCGGTCGCACGTCGGCACCACCCGCCAAGGCGAGCAGGTGCCCGCCCAGAGCGATACCACCCAGCACGGTCGAGGCGCCCTCGGCCACGCCCTTCACCATCAAGCCGGGCGGACCGGCCAGCACGGCATAGTCGCTCGCCGCGCTGAGGACCGTGCTGACGTCACCCGAGACGTCGGCGAACGCGCTGAGCGTGTTCGCGTTGTCCTGCACGGCGTGCAGCACCCCTTCGCCGAACGAACGCGGCTCGGCCAGCCGCGCGATGATGTCGTTGACGTCGACCGGCCCTCGGCTGCCGATCCGCGCGGCGGACGCGGTCATCTCCGCGGTGATCCCCGCCGCCACCTCGTCGACGATGGAGTCCTGCATGTCCCGGCCGATGAAGGTCGGCGCGATCGAGGCCAGGCCGTAGAAGGGCAGGCTCGCGTTGATCGCCTCGTGGATGTGGTTCTTGACGTGCTCGACCTCCAGGGCGAACGTCCCAGCCCGTCCGGCCAACTCGGTCATCTGCCGCTTGCTCTCCCCCAGCGCGGCCATCACCTCGCCCAGCTCGGCCATCAGCGCACGGCCCGCCGCGTCGGGCCAGGCCCCCGCCAGGGCGCTCAGGTCGACCGAGGCGAGGGTGCCGACGGATTCCGCGCCGTCCAACCAGCCGAAGAACAGGTCGACCATCGCGGTCTCGTCGGTGTCCGGCCAGCCGGTGATCGCCTTGACCCGCGGCCACAGCCCCAGTGCGCTCGTCGGTTCCTGGATGGCCATGCTCCCACCCCCGGTCAGCCGGTGAACCCGGCGGCGCCACGCCGGTCCGCTTCGACGTAGCCGGCGACACCCTCCCGGCCCGCCGAGACGAGCGCGGGCACGACGCCCAGCGCGCGGTCCACGGCCTGCTTCGCGGGCTCCGGGTCGTACACGGACCG
This sequence comes from Saccharothrix sp. S26, assembly GCF_021390395.1. GTDB lineage: Bacteria > Actinomycetota > Actinomycetes > Mycobacteriales > Pseudonocardiaceae > Actinosynnema. The sequence goes on along the minus strand of NZ_JAJUWT010000035.1, from coordinate 42,516 downwards.
GAACGCCTCGGCCAGCGGACCGGTGCCGATGGCGGGTTCCTTGGCGTCGATGGTGCCGCGATGCCCGCGCCACGCGTCAGCCGCCACCGTCCCGGCCTCACCGATCGTGCTCAGCGCCGTCGTGGCGACCCCGACCTCCAACTCCGCGAAACCGCTCACCGGACGGCCCCCCGCGCACGGTCGAGGGCGGTCAGCAGCGGGTCGAAGTCGAGATCGGTCGACGCGGGCGTGGCGTCCGCCGGCAGGAACCGCCGGACCAGGACGAACACCTCCTCCTGGGCCTGCCGCACGGCCCGCCGGACCGTCTGCGCGATCGTGGAGGCCAACGCGTCGGCATCCGGGTTGCGGTAGATGCGAGGATCCAGCAGCAGTCCGAGCAGCTCACCACGAGCACCGACCGTGACGCGGACGAGGCCGTCGGCGGACTCCGCCACCACCCGGATGTCCGCCATCTTCCGCTGGATCCCGGTCACCTCGTCGGCGACCTGCCGGTAGTCCACCTCGTCCATGGCGCTCGCCTCCGTCGGGAACGTGGGCACGTGCTCGCCTGAAGCATGCGTGCCGTCCCGAACCTCCACGCCGGAGTTGACCGGTTCCTGCCATCGACAGCGCCCATCGCCTCTCCTTTGCCTCCCGAGCACTACTGGGCGGTGTACTGCGGTCGGCTCACTACGGGCACTCAGGCGATGGTGGCGCGGCCGGTCACCGTTCCCCTTCACGCAGGGCGATCACGTCACCCGGACGCAGGTTGTGCCTGCCGATAACTCCATCCATGCAGGTTGAAGCCGTGCGTAGCATGAAGAACCGAGGTGCTCGTGAGTACGACTGCAGGTCCGCAGCGTCCTCGGCTGACGCGGCATGATGACCGACTGCGCTGCTTCGACTGGCCTATCTCGGTATGTCCAACGCGTTCACGTTGCTGCGCCTGCCGCCCATGAGCGACCGGGAAAAGGACACGGAGATTTTATCGCTACACCACCAGATCATGGTCCTGGACCGCCAACTCGGAGACGCCCGCCCACGGTTCACCACCGCCGACCGGGCCTTCCTCGCGGCCCTGCTGCACCGACTCCCGGCGCAAGCGCTTCGTCGAGCGAACACGGTGATCACGGCAGCGGTGTCGCCGTACCGGGCAGCTGCTCGACATCCAGCCGGATCACAGTGACTTCCACGGCCGGCGACAACCGACCCGGCGGGTGCGCGGACCTGCCGAAGGGGGCTCACCTCGGCAGCGGCCGGACGTCGGCGGTCACTCCTGCACGGACGGGCGATCATCGGGCTCTTCCATGCGCTGACCGCGGAGCGCGCGAAGCGCGTCGAGTGCGACCGCGGTGAGAACGCCGCGGCCGACACCGGCGCGGCCGAGCAACTCCATCCCGCGGGTGACGGCGACGAAGTAGAGCGCCAGCGACTGCACGTTCACGTCCTCCGCGAGATCCCCGTTCTCCCGCGCGTGTTCCAGGCACCGGGCGTAGATCCCGGCGAGCTGTTCGATACCGGCCTTCGTGGCCGTCGAGAGCGGATCCTCCTCACCGGTCGATTCGACCAGCGCACGCGTGGTGAGCGAGACCCGCCGATCACTGCTGCTGAACTCGATCGCCATCGTGAGCAGGTGACCCCGAATTCGTTCCAGTGGCGAAGCGTCATCGTGCCCGAGCGCTTCCGAGACGGCACGTGTCGCTTCCTCCCGATCCTCGGAGAGCGCCCGGAAGAACAACTCCCGCTTCCCGCCGAACGCGTTGTACAGGCTCTGCTTGCCCAGGCCGGTCGCCCGCACCAGGTCGTCCAGTGTCGCAGCGGCGAGGCCGCGCACGGCGAACACCTCGCCGGCGCTGCTGATGACATCACTCTCGCGGAACTTGCGGGGACGAGGCACGTGAGCAAGCTTACGTTATTGACCATATGGTCAAAAACTTGCTAACTTAACTGGGCGCGCATCGGAAAGACCACGTCGGAGGCGTCGTCGCCCTGGCGGACGGCGTCGTCACCCGACTCCTGCCCGACCCCAGGCCGCCCGCGAACGCCTGGGCCGCGCCGCCGCCCGGGTGGCGGCGACTTGTTCCCTGCAGCGATGCCAAGGATCACAGGAGAGCAGAAGTGAAGAGCAATGAAGAGATCGTCCGCGAGGCGTACCGGCTGGCGGAAGGGAACGTCCTCGACGGACCCGGTTTTCGTGCCTTGTTCACCGAGGACGGGACGTTCAACGACGTGCCGAATTCCCAGACCTTCCGCGGGGACCAGATCCCTCAGGCGTTGACGGGCCTCGCCGGCATTTTTCCCGACATCCACCGCGAACTGCTCGAAGTCCGCGCGTTCGGCGATGTCGTTGCCGTCGAACTTCGGATCCAGGGAACGCACCTCGGCGGGTTCCCGACCCCGATCGGCGACATCCGCCCGACCGGTAGGCGCATCGACATGCCAGCGGCGGACCTCTGGTACCTCCGTGAGGGGAAGATCGCGAGGTTCAACTGCTACAACGCGACGAGCGTGATGCTCGCCCAGATCGGAGCCGCCCCCGACTTCAAGTCGGCGATCGAGGCCGCCGAGAAGGCTGCCACAGGGGTGTAGCCCCCGACCGGGAGGCGCCAGCGGGCCGCCCGTCCAGAACCCCCGCACCGCGGAGCGGGCGGAAGAGATCGCACGCCCTCGGCCAATGCCGTCGTGCCAGTCAGTACGCCGGAAACCGCGCTTGGACTTCCGGAGCGGTTTCGACGAGAACCGGTGCCTGGCAGGAGACCGGCGATGCCCTCGTCAGCCACGGCCACCACTGAGATGCCTCCATGACCAAGTCGTCGTTTCCAATCTGGTGGTGCGGGCCGCGAGCGTAACGAAGCTCCTGGTGGACGACCTCCGACCAAAGGGTGAGACCCTCGCCCGGAGCTTCGTTTGCCTGTCCACCATCAGCGGTCGACCTGTCCGGTTCGCACCTCCGCTTCCTCGCCCGGTGCCGAACATCGCGCACGCCTGGCTCGCGACTACGACCGACACCGACTCATCCCGAACGAGCCCGCCTGGGACTGATCCCGAGACCCACCGGTCCCTGCGGGGCGTCGGAACTCTGCACTGGGATGCTGAGCTGCGACGATCGTGCCCGCTGAACCTCCAGGGCATGATCCTGGGGTGTGGCATTACGACTGCTGTACCTGATCTTCGCCCAGGGCGTCGGCCGGTTGGTTCTGCTCGGTCAGGCATCGGCGGTCAAGGACGCGGAGTTGCTGGCCCCGCGGCACCAGGTCGCCGTGCTGCGCCGGGCCAACCCTCGCCCGCGACTGGACTGAACAGGTCGTGCGCTGCTCGCCGCTCACGCTCGCTTACGTCGCGAACCTATGGAGCCGCCGCGGTCAGCAGGTGAGCAGCTGAGACGGTGGGTTCGTGTGATCGCCCAGGCCCAGGGCATCATCGCGGCCGACTTCCTCCACCTCGACACCGGGCTCGGCAGACGCCTGTACGCACTGGCCTTCCTCGAACACCACACCGGGCGCCTGCACATCACCGGCGTCACCGCCCACCTGACCCAGGGATGGACCTCCCAGCAGGCCAGGGACCTCGCCACCGACCTCGGACGCCGGACGGAGTCGCTCCGATTCCTGTTACGCGACCGCGACGGCAAGTACAGCCAGACGTTCGACGCCGTCTTCCAGGCCGACGACCTGCGCGTGATCAAGAGCGCGCCGCAGGCGCCCGGATGAACGCCCACTGCGAACGGGTCATCGGCACCATCAGACGCGAACTCCTCGACCAGATCCTCGTCACCGGTGAAGCCCACGCACGACAAGTCCAGAAGACCTACGAAAACCACTACAACAGACACAGACCTCACCAAGCCCGCGGCCAACTACCACCCGAGCTCCAGCAACACCCCGCCGCAGCACGCGACCTCGGCACCCACAGACCGCTCCGCACCCGCATCCTCGACAGACTCATCAACGAGTACAGACAAGCCGCCTGACCAGCAGCGATGACTTTCCGAGCGGCATAGGATCAACTCCTGCGACAGCGTGGCCACCAAGCAGTGGACGTTCACCACAACCACGACCACCCGCCCACGGGCGCCACGACCGGTTTTGCGGCGATGAACGGCGAGACCACCGGCGGTCAGGGCGGAGCCAAGGTCCGGGTCACCACGGGAACCCAGATCCACCAGGCCCTGTGCAGCCGGGCGAGCAGCTCCACCCCGGTCATCATCGAGGTCGAGGGTACGTGACCCTGTCCTACAGCACCCTGCGCGACTCCGGTCGCGGCGGCCTGATCGGGTCCAGCGAGAGCGACCTCTCGAACGGGTTCGTCACCTTCCACCACAACCTGTACGAGAACATCCACTCCCGCACGCCCCTGTTGCGTGGCGGCATGAACCACATGTGCAACAACTACTACGTGAGCCTGAACGAGTCCGTCATCAACTCCCGCGCCGTGCCAAGGCGACGGTGGACGACAACTCCTTCAAGAACTCCAAGGACGTCCTTGGGATCTTCTACACGGACGTGGCCGGCCACTGGCAGGTCAGCGGCAACGTCACCTGGTTCACGCTCGACCAGGCCACCTACGTGCCGACCATCGTCGGGCAGACGGCAGGCGCCAACACCGGCATGAACGAGTCGAACGGCAACTTGCTAGCAGCAGGTCTTCGCACGGCGGCTACCGAGCCACCCCGGCCCGGTAGCCGCCGTCTCGACGTGAAGGCCCGAGCGCAGCACCGGCGCCTTGGTCACGGGCGCCCTCGCCGCGATGCCACCGGGCTGTCGTGCCTGCCGAGAACCTCATGAGCGACCGGGACGAGTACCACCACGCAGCCTGACCAACACGGACGACATCTTCGGCAGGCACAGGATCAGGTTGAGGTGATCTCCAGGGTTATGACGGAGTAGATGCTGGAGACCGTTCCCAGACCGGCGGTGCACAACAGCACGTCGGTGGCCGGGCCGGTGATGACCTGGACGACGGTGCTCCCGGTGAACAGACCGGCGGTGACCGTGCCGGTATTGGTGATCACCAGGGCGGCACCCACGATGGTGGAGGTGTAATTGGCGGATATCGTCGACGTCTGGCCGGTGTTCCAGACGATGGGGTAGGTGAAGGACCCGGCGGCCAGAAGGTCCAGGCAGCCGAATCCCGGCGCGAGCACGGTCGAGGTGCGGGAGCCGGAGGTCAGTGCCGGGTTGCTCAGCGACACGCACGGTCCGTACTGCGCCGTGGTCTGGACGGTGACGTCCTGCGGGGCCACGGTCAGCGGCGGGGTATACGTGGTGCTCCGACTGCTGGGCGGGGCGCAGGTCACATCCAGCACCCCGGCCGAAGCCGTCCCGGTCGGCCCGAGCACGGCCAGTGACAAGGCGGAGACAGCCGACATCAGGACCGACATGGCGGTGCGCGATACTTTGATCATCAAAGTTCTCCATCCGGGCGGTACCCGCAAACCCGATGGTGGGCGCGAGCACGCGCCAGCAGTCCCAGGATGAACCGCGACCGCACGCCCGTGACAGGACCATACGGGCGACCACCCCGGACGCCGGGCTCCGTCGTCACCACTCCGCCGCACCGGTCCGAACCCCACTGTCATCGCCCGACAGGACGTTCCTTCTGCGTCCCCCCAACGCATCGCGACACGCGCGGCCGCACTGCGTCGCGGTCTGGACTGTGACGTCTTGCGAGATCACGGTCGACGGCTGGATGGAGGTGACGTCGGGCAGTTGGGCCGAGGCCGTCCCAGCTGATCCCGGTACGAACAGCGCCGGAGTGCAGGCGGCCGTTGCCGGGGCGCCCGCCCTTTACCCGCTTGGTGGCGCCGTCATCCACCCGGTCTCCGCCTCGCCGATTCCGCGCTGGTCCCGGCTCACGTGGTGCGATCGGTGTTCTGCGGTGAGCCGGCCAGGCACCGGAACGCGTCACGCCGCACCGCGTTTCCCGGCACCACGGCGGCCACCGGCAGCGGTGTCGCGTCGCCCGTATGGTCCTGTCACGGGCGTGCGGTCGCGGTTCATCCTGGGATGGCTGGCGCGTGCTCGCGCCCACCATCGGGCTTGCGGGTACCGCCCGGATGGAGAACTCTGATGATCAAAGCGTTACGCACCGCCACAGCCACCCTGGCGACGGCCGCTTGCACTCTGGCGCTGCTCGTACTGGGACCAGCCGGGACGGCCTCGGCGGGAGTGCTCGACGTCACCTGCACCGCGCCGAGCAGCCAGAACGACACCTTCACCCCGCCATTGACCCTGGCGCCGCAAAACGTCACGGTCGGCATCAAGGCGCAATACGGGCCATGCGTGTCCCTGAGCAACCCCGCCCTGACCTCCGGCTCCACCGACGTCACCGCGCTTGTGCCGGGACTGAGCTGCCTCGACCTGTTGAAGAGCGGGGCTCTCACCTTCACCATCCTCTGGAACACCGGCCAGACCTCGACCATCTCCTCCAACTACACCGTCACGATCGCGGGTGCGGCCTTGGTGGTCACCCGCACCGGCACGGTCACCTCGGGTCTGTTCGCCGGCAGCGCGGTCCTCCAGGTCATCACCGGCCCGGCCATCGACGTGCTGCTGTGCACCGCGGGCCTGGGAACGGTCTCGAGCACCTACTCCGTCGTCACCCTGGAGATCACGTCGCTCTGAACGCTCGCCCACCGGCTCCACCGGACAGGTCCGGACGACCCGAGCCCACCGTCCGGACCTGCTCGGCCAACCTGCGAGGTGGCGGCATCCCGCGCACGGTGACTCGTCGACTCCGGGCACCACCCGGGCTCCGGCAGCACCGGCAACGCCGAATCGGATGAGGATCACCACCTACCGCGGCAACCGCACACCGTCCGGGCGACCGCAGCTCACCGGCGGCCATCGAGCAACTCTGCCGCGACCTCGGCGAGCATGCCGGCGTCCTTCGCGGAGCGACCGATCGCGACGCCGTCCCAGTCCGCCGAGGCACGCAGCGCGGTGTAGGTGCCGGGGACCACCGCGCCACCGTAGAGGAAGTCGGCATCCAGTCCGACCGTCTCGGTCTTGAGCGCCCGCAGGACGACTGCCGCGTGCTCCGGGGTGGCTCCGTCGCGGGAACCGATCGCCCAGATCGGCTCGTAGAGGATCGTGACGGGTCGGCCGCGACCGAGTCGACCGGCCGCGACACCCACCTGCGCCGCCACGTGGCGGGCCGCGACTTCGGCGGACACCCGGTCGGCCTCGCCGACACACACCAAAGGCGTCATGCCGGCGGCGGACGCTGCCTTGGCTTTCCTCGCGACGAGGAGGTCGTCCTCACCGAACACCCGCCTGCGGTCGGCGTGGCCGAGCATGACGTGGCGGCAACCGAGTTCGGCGAGCAGCCCGGCGTCCACCTCGCCCGTCACCGCGTCACCCGTCGCGGCGCAGTCCTGCGCCCCGGCGGCGACACCGCTGCCACGAAGGCGTTCCGCCGCGGGCACCAGCAACGGGTGTGGCACGCAGGCGAAGAACGACAACCGTGCCAGGGCCCCGGCATGAGGGAGGACGACGTGGTCCAACCAGTCGACGAGTCGCTCCCGGCCGAAGTCGGCCTTGGTGTTGGTGCACGTGATCGGTGACGCCGATCCCACGCTGTCCTCCCTGTCACTCGAGGTTGGTGTGGCGCGCGAACATGTCTTCGGCGGACACCCCGGCCGCCCGCTGCATGACCATGACGAGGCAGTCGAAGAAGACGAACGCGGCCTGTTCGAACAGGGTGCCCACGAACTGGGTCGACACCGACGGTTCGTGGTCCTGGCTGTACTCGCGGAGCAGGACCACGAGGTCGGCCTGCCCGGTGAGGGTCGAACCCGGTGCCGCGGTGACGACCGCGACCCGCGCCCCGGCCTGCGCCGCTTGGCGCGTGATCGACACGACACCGGGGGTTTCGCCCGAGCCGCTGCACACGAGCAGCAGGTCGTCGGGACCGATCGCCGGTGTGGTCGTGTCGCCGGTGACATGCACGGCCAGGCCCAGATGGACCAGCCGCATCGCGAACCCGTCGACAGCCAGCTTCGAGCGCCCCGCCCCCAGCACGAATACCCTCGTGCACTGGGTGATCAGCCCGATGAGCGAATCCGCTTCCTCTTCGTCGACCCGGGTCAGCGACGCGTCGATCTCCCTGATCACCACCCGCCGCGCGCTGGCGAACACGCCGTCGGAACCCACGCGGAGTTCCGTTGGGTGATCAGGTGGGGTGGTTTGATCGACCATGATTCCTCGATTCCTCTGCTGACCGTGATCGATCGCGCGAGCGGCACCGACGCGCCACCCGGCACTCCGACGTGACGCCCGTTGCGCGCGCGGCGGCCCGGCAGGAGTTCGAGTCCGGCACGAGGCGGACTGCGGATCACGATCCCGTTCGGCTTTCGGTGCCGTACTTCACATCCACCGGACGGCGGCACCGACAATTTCTTCCACCAGCGCGGTGGTCAATCCTGCACTTTGCGGACTTCCATTCGCCGTAGGCTACGACGAGCCTGCACCGGTCACATCGGGGGCACAAGGCCACGAGATTTCCGTCACCCAACCGTGATGCCCACCAACGCGCCGACAGGACACCATCAGCGATGCAGATTTATTCGTCGGAATCGAATTCCGTGATCGCGGGAAATATTCCACCTGACACAACAGCCCGCATCGGCGATCTCCGGCATGGATGTCGGATCCAGTTTTTTCGAGTCCTCCACACCCGCGCGGACGTGGCCGCCAGGCTGCCGCTCAGCGCAGGCGGGGCCATGCCGGATTTCTCGCGGACCGCGGCGCACCCCCCGCCGTGAGGCGCCTCGTACTGCTGCGGGGTATCCGAACTCTGCACCGGCATGCTGAGCTGCGACGATCGCGCATGCTGGATCCAGTTCGAACTTCCGCTTGCGCCGCAGCGACAGCTCCTTGAGCCGCACGCCGCGCCCGCACCGTCGGCAGCGACGCCTTCGCCGGACCGGCCTCCGACCCGTTTCGGAGCCGCAGCGGGACGATCGGGCGGGCTTGGCACGATTCATCGGCACCACGATCGTCGCGATCGACGGTGTCGACTTCGAGGCCCTACATCCGGGTTCTGCTCGCTCCTCACGAAGGCGGGCGAGTCGCCGTCATCACCGACGACGACCCCACGGCTCCCGGTGATCGACGCATAGCGTTGACCAAGCTCGCGGTCGAACTGGGGGCCGAGGACCGGCTCAAGGTCTTCGTGGCACACCCGAGTTCACCGTGCGACAGCGGCTGCCGATTCCGCTTGCTTCAGGCCGACTCGTTCTCGTTGTCGCGCGCGGGTGAGGCGGTGTCGATGTCAGCGCCGTTGTCGGCTTGGCGCTCGGTGCGGCCGGTGCCGTGCCAGTCCAGGCAGAGCACGGTGGCGTCGTCCTGGAGGTGATCGCCGCAGGCGTGCCGCACCGCTCTGGTCACCGCCCGCACCACTTCCCGGGGGTGCAGCCCTTCGGTGTCGCGGATCAACGCGGGCAGGTCGAGGTCGGCGGCGTCGCGTTCGAACATGCCGTCGGTGATCAGCACCAGCCGGTCGCCGGGCCGCAGGTCCAGCCGCTGCGCCCGGTACTCGTGCGGCGCGACGCCGAACAGCAGGTCGACCTCCAGCTCGACCGACTCCACCACGCCGTCGCGCAGCCGCAGCGGCGGGGGATGGCCCGCGTTGACCAGTTCACCTGTGCCGCTGTTCAGGTCCACGCGCAGCAGCAACCCGGTCGCCAGCGACCCGCCGGCGTGGTCCAGCATCGCCTGGTTGGCCTGTCGCGCCTGCCCGGTCAGGTCACGGCCCGCCCGACGCGCCCCGCGCAGCGCGCCGACCAACAGGGTCGCGGTCAGCGCCGAGGCCACGTCGTGACCGACGGCATCGGTCATCGACAGGTGCAGGGTTTCCCGGTCCAGGGCGTAGTCGTACGTGTCGCCGCCGATGTCGTCGGCGGGCACCAGGGCTCCGGCGACGGTGAACTGACCCGCCTCGCAGCAGGACGCCGAGGGCAACAACTGGTGCTGGATCTCCGCGGCCAGGCTCATCGTCGTGGTGCGGCGACCGGTGTGGTAGAGGTCGGTGAAGCGGCGGTCGGTGAGGATGACGTAGGCCAGCGCGTGCGCGGCCTCCCCCAACTGCACCAGCACGTCCTCGTCGAGGCTGGGCACGGTCACCTCCAGCACACCGACGCAGTCGCCTCGATTGGTCACCGGCAGCACCACCCGCACCCCGTCACCGTCCTGCTCCCGCCACGGCCGCTGGCTGCGCAGGACCTCTTCGTACGCGCTGCCCCGCAGGTCGACACGCTCCGCGTCGCGCCCGTCCGGGTCCAGCGAGGTCGACGTCAGCCGCACCAACTGCTCGTCGACGAGGTCGGTCAGCAGGTACGACACGTCGAAGGCCCCGAAACGCTTCGCCAGGTCACGGGCGACGACCTCGACCGACTCCCCCGGCGGCGCGCTCTCCGCCGCCGCGAGCACGTCACCGGTTCCCACCACGCCACCGTCCACGGCGACCTCCGACCACTCGGTGGTCCACCCAACCACACCGCCCACGTGCCCGGACACAACGAGGCCATCGCGCTTGCGGTCGGTGCGCTCCCGACCGGATCCGCCGCAGGGCGGGGCACGTGGCCCGGGGCGGTGCGTTATGTTGACCCGCCTGGAGGGTGTTCAGCAGTGCAGCATCCCGGTTCCCAGCTCCGCCCGGCCTCACCGCCGTCGCGCGGAGCGCGGCTGTCGAGAGGTGCACCGATGACACGTGACCAGGACGTCTCCGTCCGGACACTCGCTTCCGAGTTGACCGAGATGGGCAGGCTGGTGGAAGACGAGGAGCACGAAGCGGTCGGGCTCCGGTTCACCGAACACCTGGTCCGCACAGTCCCGGGCTGCGACCTGGCGTTCCTCGCGGTGGACCGCGAGGGCGTGGTCGACGTGGTCGCGTCCACCGACCACCCGCCGCTCGACCTCGCTGTGGACGAGGAAGGCCCGGTCCGCGAGGTGCTGCGCTACCGCGAACCGCGCCGCCTGGGCGACACCGCGCAGGACCACCGCTGGTCGCGGTTCGCGTCACGCCTGGCCGTGCACGGCCACCGCAGCTGCCTCGTGCTGCCCCTGCCCACCCGGCACTCCCCCAACGCCGCGGCGGTGCTGCTGTCCAGGGAACCCCACCGGTTCAACGACCACTCCTACGACATCATCCTGCTGATCACCCTGCACGCCGGCACCGCCCTCGACAACATCCAGGTGCTGCACCACAGCAAGCAGCTGGTGGAGCACCTGACCACGGCACTGGACACCCGCCACACCATCGGCCTGGCCCAAGGCCTGCTGATGCGCCACTTCGCCCACGACACCGACCAGAGCTTCACCCTGCTGCGCCAGGCCTCCCAGCGCACCAACCGCAAGCTGCGCGACATCGCCCACGACCTGGTGGCCGCCCACGAGCGCGGCGAACTCGACGAAGCACTGGCCCGGCACCGCATCCCCGGACCCGACGGCGTTCTGATGTGACCGGATCGGCGGAGGTGGCCGACGGTCGATTGTGCGGCCCCTCGTCAGGCACGTACTGTCGTTGTCGGCGCATCCTCACCGATCCGCCGCGGAGCGCCGAAACGGGTTGAACAGCAGCTCGGTTGCCGGTTCTCGTAGGTGCTGACGAGAGGCACCCACGCTCGACACCACCGGGATCGCGACGGTCGACACCACCCACCACCGCGACGTCCCCGTCGTGATCGTGACCGGGGAGGTCGACTCGACCTCTGTCGACCCCGTGCGGGCCCAGCTGCTCGACCAGCTCGTCCGCCGTCCGCGCGGAGCACGTGGGCACGGCCCTCGTCGTCGTGGCGCACCACCGCGCGGTGCTGCTGCCGATGCGGATCACCGGGCTGGACCGGGTGATGGCCGTGCACGCCACGGTCGACCAGGCGGTCACCGCGGTGCTGTCGCGCTGACCACCGGTCAGCCGCCGGCGGGCGGCGGCGCGGAACAGGACGCCTCCGCCCACACCGTCTTGCCCCGTTCGTGGAACTCGACGCTCCAGGCCACGCCCAGGTACGCCACCAGCACCATGCCCCGTCCGCGGTGCTCACCCAACGTCGACGTGCCCACCACCACCTCACCGCGGGCCGCGTCGTCGACCTCGACCCGCACCGAGCACGGCTCCGACGACCGGCGCAGCCGCACTCGACGCGCTCGTGTTCCACCTCCTCCCCGGGAGGCAGAACACGAAAGACGGTCATGATGAGCAACCCTCGACGCGGGCGCGGGTAACGCCGGTGCGGCTGCCGGGACGGCGCGGGCAGGCAGCTCGGTGCCCGCTGCCCCGCTGCTCGCCCCCCGCGACGCCACCGCTACCCGCACGCCACCGTCCACCCTCCGCACCGCGCCCCGTGGATGTAGGCCGCGCGGCAGTATGAGCGGTTCCTGGTCGAACTGTGCCGCAGCCGGGCCGCCGGACGCCGTCGGCTGGGCCGAGACCTGGAGCGCCTGCCGGAAGTCCTGGCCCCACAGGTCGGCAGAGGCGAGAACTCATTGATGGAGTTCCGTCAGCTTCTTCGTGGTCCGATCGAGGAGCTGCGGCTCTGGCGCCTCTCGTCCCCGAGCGGGAGCGGCCCTCGTCGTCGATACGAAAGGCGAAAGCGTTCCGTCCGAATACCACACCGGTTGGCGTGTCCTTGATGGCCGCAGCACCCGCCTGGCCCTTCACCGTCATCGCCAGGGGTAGTGATGGTGCCGCTGCGGGTGATCCCCGACGGCACGCCGTCAGCGCGAAAAGCTGTACCCCTGGGGGCAGCACGGTCGCTGTCCGGGTGTACGGGGCGGTGCCATCGGTGGCCTGGAATCGAACCGAGGCGCTTTCGGCCGGCGGATACGACCTGGGATCAGCGCCCGGCCGCCGCACGGCCCACCGCAACCGTCCGTCAGGGTGCGGTAAGCGTGACAGGACGGCCGCCGTGGCTAGTGCACGACTCGATGTGCGCCTGCTCGCGTGGTGGCCATCGGGGAGGCATGGAGCGAATGGGGGCGCACGGGTGCCTCCGCGGGTCACCACAGGTTGCGAATGGGCAGGCGCATTGAGGTGACGTGAGGTCATGGGTTCGCTCCAGACTGTGACCAGCCGTGCGGCACGCGCCTCGGTTCCGGAAGGCCCCGCGACGCCCGGCGGGTCTGGATACGCCGCTGAGCAGGCCCTATGAGCTGGGGTTCGCGGTGCGTGCGGATGACGACGCCGGGGCCGGCTGCGATACCCCCGCTCGTGCGGCGCATTCGTACTTCCGGGCAACCGGTCCTCCGACGGCCCAATCCACTCCTCGTCGAGTACAAGTGGCAGCGCATTAGCGCATAGTGCGGAAACCTCTCACGTTCACCCCATCGGCTTATATCCACACACCGCTTCCGGGCGCTTAGCATGGCTTATCCGTTGTCCGCAGCTCATGCTCCGCGTCCACGCCGGGCACAGTCGGACAAAAGATAAGGGGGTGCGCGCACAAGAGGGCTCTTCGCGCACAGTCGCCTTGTTCACCTCAAGGGAACGTTGAGCACCGACTCGACCGCAGTGGCACTCCGATGGTGGCCGCGCCCGCTGCCTGACGCCCAAGCAGGTCGGAGCCATCTCCGACCTTCACGCAAGCCTGCGCGGCCGCGTGCGGGGATTCCCTCCGGAATGCACGACGGCGCGACGTCGACACCTCCGCCCACACTCCACCGTTGACGCCGCGACCGCTCTCCGCACAGGCGGACACGCCGGACCTCGGTGCCGGTGCCGGGGTTCCGCTGCGAACGAGAAGGAGACGTGACCGCATGGGCGTGCGACAGCTCGCCAAGCGAGGGGTGAACGAACGGCTGCAAGCCGTGATGCACGAAGCGGGGTGCTCCAACACCGGACTCGCCCGCCGGGTCAATGTGTGCGGCGCCGAACAAGGACTGAACCTGCGCTACGACAAGACGTCGGTGTCCCGCTGGCTACGAGGGCAGCAGCCACGTGGGCGCACACCGGCGGTCATCGCGCAGGCACTGGGCCGCAAGCTGGGCCGAGTGGTGACGGTCGACGAGATCGGCCTGGCTCCCGAGCCGGGCACGGCACCGACTGCGGGCCTGCGGTACGAGCCCGTCCTGGAGGTGGCCTTGCGGGAGGCGCGCGACCTGTGGCGTGCGGATGCGGTCCACACCGTCGCGTCGGCGGGCGAAGGGCTGCCGACTTCCGTGCTCGTGCAGCCCAGCCGGGACTGGTTGATCACGGATCCGGACCCGACCGTCGTTTCTCCCGGCCCGTTCGCCGTCCGCACGGCGGACATCACGGTCGCGCGGGCGACGGCGGCGGCGTTCGCCGACCTCGACCACCGCTTCGGCAGCGGCACCATCCGTCCCTCCGTGGTCCACTACCTCGACGACGTCGTCTCCGGTCTCCTCGTGGGTTCCCGTGACGACGTCATCGGGCGGCAACTGCTGGGCATCGCGGCGCGACTCACCGAACTCGCCGGGTACATGGCGGTCGACACCGGCCAACCCGGTCTCGCGCAGCGCTACTACATCCAGGCCCTGCGCCTGTCCCACGCGGCGGATGACCACAGCATCGGCGCCTACGTGCTGGCGTCCGGGATGAGCCGCGGGGCGCTGCTGCTCGGCAGTCCACGCGAAGCCGTCCAGCTCGCCCGCGTGGCGCGGCAGGGAGCCAGGAGCCGCGGCGCCCGGACGGCGGAAGCCGTCTGCCACGCGGCTGAAGCCCGCGGCCACGCGCTCCTGGGGGACGCGGATGCCTCCGACCGGGCTGTCGAGAACGCGGTCGAGGCACTCGCACAGGCGGGTCCCGACGAGAAGCCGGAGTGGGGCGCGCATGTCGACCGGTCCTACCTGGCCGAGGAACAAGCCCGCTGCCTGCAGGACCTGGACCGGCCCGCCCCTGCCGCGCAGTGGGCGCTCGAAGCTCTCCGGGGTTGTCCTGCCGGCCGGGCGCGGCGCCGGGCACTGCGGCTCCTGCTGGTGGCCTCGACGCAGTTGCGACTGGGAGAGGTCGCCCCGAGCTGCGAGACCGCCGAACAGGCAGCCGAGATCATCGGCAGCCTGCACTCGACCCAGTGCTCCGAGGGCTTGAAGGAGTTCTGCGGTCGCCTCGAGGCGTCGGGTCACAGGGATGAAGCGCTCGCCCTGCTCTGACGACCAGGCGGGATGGGCACTTCCGCCGCACGCGGGGTGCGGTCGACCGGGTGTCGTCGTCGACCACGACCGGTGCGAGGCGGTCGTGGTCGGCGTGCGCGGTGACAGCGCGGGTGCACGGGGTGCCGGTGGTGCACGCCCGCTCACCGAAGGCGTGGCAGGACGCCGGTCGCACGTACCTCGCCCGCGGGCTCCCGCCGCAGACCAGTGAGCCGGTGTGCTGGGGCCGTGCCCGTGCCACGCTGTTCGACATGGGCACGAATTTGTCACGGCGCTTGGTCCCCGACCCCTTTTGGAACCTGGTCTCTCCCCTGACCCCCAGGTTCGTCCTGCGACCGCAGGGTGGTGGCACCGTGCCGCTCGAGGAGCGCACCGTCTTCACGGCCGTGGTGTTCGTCCTGACGAGTGGCTGCGCCTGGCATCGCCTGCCGTCCCTCTTCGCGGTGTCACCGGCGACAGCTCACCGGCGTTTCGCCGCGTGGACGGAGTCCGGGTTGTGGATGCGGCTGCGGCAGGCGTTGCGAGAGGCCCCCGAGTTCGGCAACGAGGGGACGTGGGCGACGGCGGTCGTGGATGCCGCGGTCTCCCGTGGCTCACCCATCCCCGCCGACCGACCCGGGGAACCGGGCGAGGCCGGCGTCGTCTCCCAGTGATCCACCCGGCCCGGGCGAGGTTACCCGCACCCGGTGCCCGACAGTCGAGCTGGTCCGGGACGAGGCCACCCCGCCGCGGCACGGGAAGCACCCGCGCTGGTCACCGAAGGAGGGTGCGGGGTCTGTGCGAGGGGCGTCGTGCCTCGTACTCCGCAATGTCGGATTCGTGTTCCAGCGTGAGGCTGATGTCGTCCAAGCCCCGCAGCAAGCGCCACCGGGCGTTGTCGTCGAGGTCGAAACCAGCCGTGATCCCCTCGGCGCGAACCTGGCGGTCGAGCAGGTCCACGGTGACCTCGGCCGAGGGGTCGGCCTCTGTCAGCTCCCAGAGCCGCTCGACGGTCTCCTGCGGCAGCATCACGGTCAGCAGTCCGTTCTTGAGGGAGTTGCCGCGGAAGATGTCGGCGAAGCGGGGGGAGATGACGGCCTTGAAGCCGTAGTTCTGCAGCGCCCAGACGGCGTGCTCGCGCGAGGAGCCGGTGCCGAAGTCCGCACCGGCCACCAGTACGGTGGCGCCTTGGCGGACGGGCTGGTTGAGGATGAACCGCGGGTCCTTGCGCCAAGCGTCGAAGAGCCCGTCCTCGAAGCCGTCCCGGGTGACCTTCTTCAGCCAGTGGGCGGGGATGATCTGGTCGGTGTCGACGTTGCTCCGGCGCAACGGGACAACCCGACCGGTGTGCGTGGTGAAGGCTTCCATGGTGCTCAGGCTCCGACCGTCGTGGGGAGTTCGGGCAGGTCGGCGGGCGAGGCCAGGTGGCCCAGGACCGCGCTGGTGGCCGCCACCTGCGGGGACACCAGGTGGGTGCGGCCACCCTTGCCCTGCCTGCCCTCGAAGTTGCGGTTGGACGTGGACGCGGCGCGCTCGCCGGGGGCCAGCTGGTCGGGGTTCATGCCCAGGCACATCGAGCAGCCCGCGTGGCGCCACTCGGCGCCGGCGGCGGTGAACACCTCGTCCAGCCCTTCCTCGACGGCTTGGAGCGCGACGCGCACCGACCCGGGCACGACCAGCATCCGCACCCCGTCGGCCACCGCGCGACCCCGGAGCACGGCGGCCGCGGCGCGCAGGTCCTCGATCCGGCCGTTGGTGCAGGAGCCGAGGAAGACGGTGTCCACCGCGATCTCCCGCAGCGGCTGACCGGCTGTCAGGCCCATGTACTCCAGCGCCTTCTCGGCCGCCAGCCTCTCACCGGGGTCGGAGAAGACCGCCGGGTCGGGGACGGAACCCGACAGCGGAGCGCCCTGCCCCGGGTTGGTGCCCCAGGTGACGAACGGGGAGAGGGCCGAGGCGTCGATGACGACCTCGCGGTCGAAGGTCGCGCCGTCGTCGGTGCGCAGGGCGCGCCAGTCGGCTACGGCGGCATCCCAGTCGGGGCCCTCGGGGGCGTGCGGGCGGCCCTTGAGGTAGGCGAAGGTCGTCTCGTCCGGGGCGATCATGCCCGCCCGTGCGCCCGCCTCGATGGACATGTTGCACACGGTCATCCGGGCCTCCATCGAGAGCTTCTCGATGGCCGGGCCGCGGTACTCGATGACGTGGCCCTGGCCGCCGCTGGTACCGATCCTGGTGATCACGGCGAGGATCAGGTCCTTCGCCGTGACGCCGGGGGGCAGTTCGCCTTCGACCGTGACGGCCATGGTCCGGAACGGGGACATCGGCAGCGTCTGGCTGGCCAGGACGTGTTCGACTTGGCTGGTGCCGATGCCGAAGGCGAGGGCGCCGAACGCGCCGTGGGTCGAGGTGTGGCTGTCGCCGCACACCACGGTCATCCCGGGCTGGGTCAACCCCAGCTGTGGCCCCACCACGTGGACTATGCCCTGCTCGACGTCGCCCAGCGGGTGCAGCCGGACCCCGAATTCCGCGCAGTTCTTCCGCAGCGTCTCCAGCTGAACGCGGGAGACCGGGTCGGCGATCGGCTTGTCGATGTCGATCGTGGGGGTGTTGTGGTCCTCGGTGGCGATGGTGAGGTCGGTGCGCCGGACGCGCCGACCGGCCTTGCGGAGCCCGTCGAACGCCTGCGGGCAGGTCACCTCGTGCAGCAGGTGCAGATCGATGAAGAGCAGGTCCGGTTCGCCTTCGGCGTGCCGGACGACGTGGTCGTCCCAGACCTTCTGCGCCAATGTCCTGGCCATGAACTTCCCTCCGAGCGAATGGATGGCACCGGAGCCGGGGTGGCGCCGGTTTCACGTTGTGCCCGCGGCGGGCCGGACGGCCCCGCACGGGACGTCGAGTGCATGTGCCACGTGACTCGTCCGCCGCGCCAGGACGTGACCGCCGGAGCTCCGGCCACGGCGCCCTGATGCCCGGTGCGGGCCGGGGCGGCGGTCGACAAGGCCGCTCAGCCTGCCAGGCGCGCGGCGAGCGCGTCGCCGATCTGCTCGGTGCCGCGGGGTGTGGCCGGGTCGCGCTCGGCGAGGTCGGCGGCGACGGCGGCCTCGATCCGCTCCGCCTCCCGGTCGTGGCCCAGGTGGCGCAGCAGCAGGGCGACCGACAGGACCGTCGCGGTGGGGTCGGCCACGCCGGTGCCCGCGATGTCCGGGGCGGACCCGTGGACCGGTTCGAACATCGAGGGGTGGGTGCCTGAGGGGTTGAGGTTGCCGCTGGCGGCGAGGCCGATGCCGCCGGTGACGGCCGCGGCCAGGTCGGTGAGGATGTCACCGAAGAGGTTGTCGGTGACGATCACGTCGAACCGCTCGGGCCGGGTGACGAAGAAGATCGTGGCTGCGTCGACGTGCAGGTAGTCGGTGGCGATGTCGGGGTGCTCGTCGGCGACCGCGTCGAAGGTGTTCTTCCACAGGTTGCCGGCGTGCACGAGCACGTTGTCCTTGTGCACCAGCGTCAGCTTCCGGCGTAGCCGGACCTCGGCGAGCTCGAAGGCGTACCGGATCACCCGCTCCACCCCGTAGGCGGTGTTGACGCTCACCTCGGTGGCCACCTCGGCGGGGGTGCCGGTGCGCAGCGCGCCGCCGTTGCCCACGTACAGGCCCTCGGTGCCCTCCCGGACTACGACGAAGTCGACGGCCGGGTTGCCGGCCAGCGGGCCGACGGTGTTCGGGTGCAGCTTGCCGGGGCGCAGGTTCACGTAGTGGTCGAAGGCGAAGCGCAGCTTGAGCAGCAGGCCGCGTTCCAGGACGCCGGACGGGACGGAGGGGTCGCCGATGGCGCCGAGCAGGATCGCGTCGTGCTGCCCGAGCGACTCCAGTTCGGCGTCGGGCAGGATCTCCCCGGTGGCGTGCCAGCGCCGGGCGCCGAGATCGAATTCGTTGGTCTCCAGCTTCACGTCCTGAGGGAGTACGGCGGCCAGTACCTTCAGCCCTTCCGCCACCACCTCCGGACCGATGCCGTCACCGGGGATCACCGCGAGGCGAATGCTGCGACTGCGAGGCATGGCGCCTGTCTCCTTCATGCTGATGTGTGGTTCCCGGCTCCCGGGCGTGCTCCCCGGGCCGGGACGGGCCGGTCTCCCGTCGGGAGCCGGCCCGCTGTGCCGTGGACTGGAGCGGACCGCTACCGCCTGCCTCCCGGTCCGTGAGTGGCCGCGGACTGCGGCCCGTGGACTCCGCGCACGGCCGGAGTGGGCGTCGGGAACTCAGGCCACCGGCTCCTTGGTGGCTGCGGCCCGCACGGCGTGCGGTGCGGAGCGCTTCTCGTCCAGTGCCCGCCGGGCGACGGCCAGCGCGGCCCTTCGCACCGCTTCCGCCTCCTCCTCGTCGATGCCCACGCCCCACAGGGGAACCCCGTCCAGGGCGGCCTCGCAGAAGGCGGCGTACCCGGCACGCCCCTTGAGCGGCTCCGAGGTGACGCCTTGGACCGCGCCGGGGATCTCCTGGGCGGTGAACGCCCGGGACACCGGGTTCTTCCAGTCCCCCGGCGTCCAGCCGGCGGTGGAGATCCCCAGCGCGCCCGCCGTCCCCGCGTGGGACTCCGTGCCCGGGGCCACGTACCGCTCCGAGAAGATCTCCCACAACTCCTCCGCGCCGACCTCGCCACCCCGCTGCTCGCAGAACTGCTGCATGACGTGGGCGAAGTCGATCTGCAACGGCCTGGGGAGGGCCAGCCCCTGCGTGTCGAGCAACAGGTGGGCGATGCCACCCTTGCCGGACTGGGTGTTGATGCGGATCAGCGCCTGGTAGCTGCGCCCGATGTCGCGGGGGTCGACGGCGAGGTAGGGCACGTCCCAGACGGCATCCGGGTCCCCCTCCTCCTCGCGGGCCTTGAGGCCCTTGGCGATGGCGTCCTGGTGCGTGCCCGCGAATGAGGTGTAGACGAACTCTCCCACCCAGGGGTGGCGGGCGGAGACCGGGAGCTGGTTGCACTCCTCGACCACGGAGCGGACGCCGTCCAGGTCGCGCAGGTCGAGCATGGGGTCGATGCCCTGGGAGAAGAGGTTCATCGCCAGGGTGGGCAGGCACACGTTGCCCGTGCGCTCGCCGTTGCCGAACAAGCAGCCCTCGACCCGGTCGACGCCGGCGAGGATGGCCAGTTCGGATGCCGCGACGGCGCTACCGCGATCGTTGTGCGGGTGCAGGGTGACGATGGTCCGGTCCCGGTGCGCCAGGTGCCGGCACGTGTACTCGATGCGGTCCGCCAACTCGTGCGGGGGGAAGCACTCCACCGTCACGGGCAGGGCGATCCGGAGGGTGTGGTCGGTGCGGGGAGCGCAGTACTCCTGCACCGCGTTGCAGATCTCCACGCCGAAGTCGGGCTCGGTCTGGCTCCAGGACTCCGGCACGTAGGACAGGTAGAGCTCGGTCTCCCGCAGCTCCTCCTGCAGGTGCACGGCGTGCCGGGTGCCCTTGAGCGCCAACGCCACGGTTTCCTCGCGGCTGGAGTGGAAGACCACCCGCCGCTGCGCGACGGAGGTCGGGTTGATGTACTGCAGGATCGCCCTGCGGGCTCCGCGCACCGCGTCGACGCTCCGGTCGATGGCGTCGGTCCGCATGGAGCAGAGGACCTGGATGATGACGTCGTCGGGGATGGAGTCCGTCTCGATCAGGTGGCGCACGAAGTCGTAGTCGTCCTGGGACGAGGCCGGGTAGCCCACCTCGATCTCCTTGAACCCCATGGACACCAGGAGGTCGAACATGACGCGCTTGCGGGCGACGTCCATCGGCTCCAGCAGGGCCTGGTTGCCGTCGCGCAGGTCCACGCTGCCCCACAGGGGCGCGCGGGTGAGCCGACGACCGGGCCAGGTGCGGTCGTCGAGCCCGATCGGCTGGTAGGGGGCGTACTTGTGCACGGGCATCCCGCTGGGGGTCTGCGCGCCCATGTCCCGGGCGCGGAAGGCGCGGTGCCGCTGTGGTGAAAGGTTCATCTCTCCCTCTGTCCTCTAGCTTCGTGGTGGCGTGCCCCGCCGGTGCGGTCGAGGGTCCGGCGTGAGGACGCGATGTGCTTCCGAGCGGGTCGCGGGCAGGAGATCGCCCTCGTACCCTGGAGAGCGGGATTGTGGCGGGCGCATGGATTGCTGTCCTCAGTGGACTGACTTTCGTCGCCCACGGCCCCACCCGCGGTGGGGAGAGCGGCGGGCGTCACCTGCCGATGAGTCCCGGCCGCCTGGCGGCGGGCCGGCCGCCGTGGTGCCTGCCGAGCTGCACGACGGGGAGGAGACCGCCTGCGTACTGGTCCCGGATGGCCCGCTTGTCGTACTTGCCCACCGAGGTCTTGGGCACCGCCGGCAGGATCGCCCAGCGCTCGGGCACCATCCACGCGTCGATGCGCTCGGCCAGGAAGTCGCGCAGCTCCGCCAGTTCCGTGCCGTTGTGGCGCAACGACACGGCGGCCAGCGGACGTTCGCCCCAGTGGTCGTCGGGCACCGCTATCACCGCAGCGTCGATCACCGCGGAGTGCTCCATCAGCGTGGTTTCCAGTCGTACGCTGGAGATGAACTCGCCGCCGGACTTGATGACGTCCTTCACCCGGTCGGTCAACCTGAGGTAGCCGTCCTCGGTGATCGTCCCGACGTCGCCGGTCCTCAGCCAGCCGTCCGCGGCGAAGTTCTCCGCCGGCCGCTCCAGGGGAACCCCGTCGGCCCCGCGGTAGGCGGAGGTCACATCGGGGCCGCGCAGCTGGAGCTCTCCGGTGGCCACGCCGTCGTGGGGTACCGGTGCGCCGTCCTGGCCGACGAGCCGGAACTCCACCGATGGCGGGAACCGACCCTGGCTGACGCGGTAGGCCCACTCCTCGTCGGCTCCCGTTCCCCGGGGTGGCACCGCCGCGCTGACCAGCCCCATGGTCTCGGTCATCCCCCAGCCGTGCAGGAGCTCGACGGAGTGCCGGTCCCGGTAGGCGGCCATCAGCGCGGGCGGACAGGCGGAACCACCAACGTAGGCCCGCGTCAGGCTCGCGGTGTCGTACGTGCGGGCGTCGAGTTCCTCCAAGAGGGAGGACCACACGGTGGGGACGGCGGCGCCGAAGGTGGGCCGCCCCTCTTCGATCATGCGAGCCAGCGACGCGGCTTGGGCGAAGCGGTCGGGCAACAGCAGCTCCGCACCGGTGAAGAACGCCGCGTGCGGGATGCCCCAACCGTTCACGTGGAACATGGGTGCGATCGCCAAGAGGGTGTCGCGAGGGCTGATGCCGTAGTGGCTGGGCGCAACCACCTGGAAGCAGTGCAGGTACGTCGAGCGGTGGCTGTAGACCACCCCCTTGGGCTTCCCGGTGGTGCCGGTGGTGTAGCAGATCGTCGCCGCCGCGCGCTCGTCCAGCCGGTCCTCCCAGGGGTAGTCGTCGGGGCAGCCGCTGATCAGCTGCTCGTAGTCGTGCACCTCACCGGTGAATCCGGAAAGCGCCTCACGACCTCCGCCACCGGCGACGACGACGTGCCGCACCGTCCCCGACAACCGCGCGAGCACGGGGGCGAGCAACTCCGTCAGGCTCGCGTCCACGACGATCACCTCGTCACCGGCATGACCGATGACGTAGGCCAGCTGGTCCGGGTCCATGCGCCAGTTCAGCGTGTGCAGCACGGCGCCCATCGCGGGAACCGCGAGGAAGAGCTCGAGGTGGCGGGCGTTGTTCCACATGAAGGTGCCGATGGCGCTCTGTTCGCTCTGCGCCCGTGCACCGGGGCGCACACCCAGCCGGTCGCGGAGCGCGTGCGCCAGACGGGCCGAGCGCTCGCCGACTTCCGCGTAGCTCCTCCTGTCGAACCCGTTCCCGTTCCAGGTGGCCACGTCGGAAGAAGCGTGGACCGTGGTGCCGTACCGCAGGATGCGGGCGATGGTCAGCGGAGCGTCCGGCATCGTGCTGTGCATTGAGTGCCTCCGGGATCGGATTCCTGCGTCAGGGGCGGCGGCTCTGCCAACGATGCGGCCCGTGGCACGAAGCTATGCTCGTGCTCTCTTGGGTCGCAACCGGTGCGGTGGTCTCATGTGGCTGCTCGCCAGGGGGGTCGGATCCGGTGCGGACGGCACTACACCACCCGTCCCGGCAGTTCAGCGCCGCCGATGCCGGCCCCGTCCGACCTTCCCTACCGGCGCCGGCGCGCGGAGGAGCGGGGGCGAGGTGATCAGCGCTCGGATCACCCCACCTGGACCCGGCTTCCACCCAGCCTCCACATGAGACGAGGAACGGTTATCGCATTGACGGTGTGCGAGGGGTATCGCGGAGCCGCTCTTCGCAACCCCTGTGCGCCCAGTACGCGTCGCGCGACGAAAACCACTCGCTGACAACGGGATCACCTGTCGGTGCGCAGTGGGCACCACTATGCTCGTCCTTCCGGTCAGGCATGGCTTCGACTCGTGCCGACGGGGTCCGCCAATGCCGACGGGGTGGGTGGCCCGGACGTCTCGTCCAGGCCACCCACCCCGTCCCTGCGCGTGATTCGGTTGATCGAGCCCGGTACGAGCCGAAGTCCGGCTGTTCCCGGTCCTCGCCCTCGGTCGGCCACCTACGCCGAGGCCGTCCGCCGACCGGAGCGCGGCGCCGGTCGGAGGGCCGGTCAGGTGATGGTGATCTTCGCGGCGGAGATGGTCAGGCGGGCGTGCCTGAGGTCGGTGTTGACCACGGTTACGTCGGTGAAGGTGAGGCTGGGCAGCACCAGCGGCGGAGGGTGGTCGGGGGTGAAGTCGACGGGGAGGCCGACGAGGCCGAGCACGCTCAGGGTTCCCTTCAACCGCAGGGTGAGCAGCTCGACCGGCTGACCGGTGGCGGTCGAGACGCTCCCGGGTGGTGCGGTGATCCGACCCAGGTGGCCGTCGACCAGCTCGCTCACCTGGACCAGGCTGGTGATGTCGATGCGGTCGACGGTGAACCTGAGCACCTCGACCGTCGCGCCACCCACTCTCGTGGTGCTCACGCCGTGGTACTGCAACCCGGTCAGGTGCAGGGCGGTGGCCGTCAGCACCCACACCCGTCCGGACGGAACAGCGGTGGTGGTGGCGGAGGAAGCCGACGGGGAAGCGGCCGGTGCACCGACCACCGCGCCGACGAGGAGGACCGCCACCCCGGTGAGTCGGGCCCGTGACGGGCCCGACCCGCCTTCCTGGTCATCATCCCCCTCGTCGGCGGTCGGCGGCGCCCAGGAAACGGCCAACGCCCCGCCTACGAGCCCCAGCGCGGTGCCCACCAGGAATCCTCCGAGGTTGCTGCTGACCAGCGCGACCAGCGACACGAGGATCGCGGTGACACCGGCCGCCACCCGGTACTGCGGCCTGCTCCACAACGACACCGCGCAGATCAGGAGCAGAGCGCCGATCAGCAGCGCCGACATCCCGCCCATGGTCCTGATCGAGAGCACCACGTCACCCAGCCGGAACGAGGCGTACGGCGGAAGTCCTACCGCGACGGAGGCGGGCAGCAGGAACATCCCGGCCCCGAAGGGCCGGCGCCGTCGCCAGCCCTGGAACGCCCGCCATCCGGCCTTGACCCGCCCGAGCACGCCGCTCACCGGGACGACCTGTGGCCGTGGGCGGACTCAGAAGCATTCATTCTTGCCACTCCTCAGCGACAGCGCGAGGTTCTTCAGCCGCAAGGTCTGGGCGTTGGTGCTCCAAGCCGTCTGCCGCAGTTGGCCGATGGTCGCGTGGCCGGCCTGCAACCCGAACGATCCCGCCCTGCCCTTCGCCGCGTCCGGCCCCTTGGACAACAGGGCGGCGTCGATGCCGATCTGGGTGTCGGTCAGGAGGAGGTCGCCGGTGAGCGAGGAGATGCCGATGATGATGTCCGTGGCTTCCATTCCGCCGGGCCCACCCGAAGCGAGCACCAGGGTGATGTCCCCGACCATGGGGACCTGCGGCAAGAACACCGACTGGCAGAAGTTGTCCAGCGTGGCCTTGCGGAAGGCGCCCACCGCGACGGGGTGGGCTCCACCGGTGCCCTGGTCGACATCACCGTATTGGACGAAACCTTCGCCCACCAGCCTGTCGGCACTGATCTTGAACGTGCCACCGGACACCGTGAACGACGCCGCGAGTGCTCCCCGCGACAGTCCTGTGAGCAGCAGCGCCGCTCCGGCGAGCCCCAATCCGAGGATCCCGGCGAACCGGGCCCACCGCGTTCTTCCCCGCGATTGCGAGCGCTTCATGTCCCTGTCCTTCCCTCGGTCGCCCGGTCGTCGGGCGAGAATCGCGTCCGCGGCGCGGGTCGTGACGGCGTCACGGCCCCGTCGACCCGGGCGAGGTGCCGCTCGCCGGGCCGCCGCTCGGACGGTGGAGAGGTGCGGTGCCACCGGCGGCGGCGTCACCGTGCTGCCGGGCTGCTCCGAGCTGTCCGGGGACATCGCGCCGGAAGCGGCGGTCGACCGGTCCGTGCCCCCGGGACGCGGAGGTCATCGGTGGCTCATGCCAGCCTCCGGTGGATCGCGCGCCCGGCGACCCGGCCGGTGAAGATGCACCCGCCGAGGAATCCGCCTTCAAGGGCGTGGTAGCCGTGCATTCCCCCGCCGCCGAACCCGGCCGTCTCACCGGCCGCGTACAAGCCGTCGACGACGGACCCGTCCGGGCGCACCACCTGCGAGTCGAGGTCGGTCTGCACCCCGCCCAAGGTCTTGCGGGTGAACATATTCAGCCGGATCCCGTACAGCGGCCCGTGCGCGGGGTCGAGCAGCCGGTGCGGGCCGGCGGTGCGCATCACCCGTTCAACCTGGTACTCGCGCACGTTGCGCACCGACATCAGCTGCAGGTCCTTCGAGTACTCGTTACGCACCTGCAAGTCGCGCGTCCGGGCCTCGTGCTCCACGCGCGCGAGGTCCAGCGGTGCCCTGGGGGTGAGCGCGTTCATCGCCTCCACGAGCGCGGGCAACTCCCGGCGGACCACGACGTCCTCGCCCCGTTCGAGGAAGTCGCGCACCGGCTTCATCAGGCTCTTCTTCAACCGCAACAGCAGCAGTGCGTGGTTCTTGTCGGTCAGGTCGGGGTTCTCGGCGGACCCCGACATCTCGAACTCCTTGTCCAGCATCGTCCGGGTCATGATGAGCCAGGAGTGGGAGTGGCCGGTCTGCCCCAGGTGTCGCAGCACGTTCCCCGAGGTGTGGCCCGGGAACAGCGGCGGCGGTAGACGCCGCCCTGTCGGGTCCAGCCACAGGGCCGAGGGTCCGGGCACGAAGTGCGCCGCGTGGCGGGGCCAGACCGGGCTGTGGTGCCTGAGGCCCTCGGAGTAGTGCCACATCCGGTCCAGGTTGACCACCGAGCCGCCGGCGCGCGCGGTGATCTCCAGCATCCGCCCGTCGACGTGCGCCGGCACGCCGACGAGCATCGACTCCGGGAAGGGTCCGAGGCGGCCGGTCGGCCAGTTGGTGCGGACCAGGTCGAGGTTCCCGCCCATGCCGCCCGAGGTGACGAGCACCGCTTGCGCCCGCAGGTCGAACGCACCGACTTCCCGCCGGGTGGAGGGAGCGCCGCGCGGCGCGTCCGAAGGCGCCAGCAGCGCACCGCGCACACCGACCGCGGTTCCACCTTCCACGATGATCTCATCGACCCGGTGCCGGTGCTTGAAGGTCACCGACCCGCGCGCGGAGGCTTCCAGCACGGGGTCGCGGAAGACCCGCACGACCTCAGGGCCGCAACCCCAGGCGACGTGCGCCCGGGGCACGGAGTTGCCGGGACCGGCCGCGATGCC
This sequence comes from Saccharothrix sp. S26, assembly GCF_021390395.1. Classification (GTDB taxonomy): domain Bacteria; phylum Actinomycetota; class Actinomycetes; order Mycobacteriales; family Pseudonocardiaceae; genus Actinosynnema. Next base: position 15,733 of record NZ_JAJUWT010000035.1, on the reverse strand, counting down.
GGCGCCGCGCTCGAACCAGCCGACGTTGGGCATCAGGGTCAGCCCGAGCCCGCGCAGGTAGTCGCGCTTGCCGCCGGCGGCGAAGGCCAGGTACGACTCGGCCCAGGCGCGAGCCCAGTGGTCCTCGTGATCGCGGTCGAAGGCCGCTGTGCACAGCCAGTCGGACCGCGCCAGTTCCAGCGAGTCCTTGATGCACAGCCGCCGTTGCTCCGGGCTGTCCACCAGGAACAGGGCGCCCTGCGCCCAATGCGCCTGCCCGCCGAGGTTCGCTTCGTTCTCCTGCTCGACCACGAGCACCCGCCGTCCGAACCTGGCCAGCTCGAAGGTCGCGACGAGGCCCGCCAACCCGGCACCGACGACGATGACGTCCGCCATGTCGCTCATGACAACCACTCCCCGCGGGCCTGGTCGTCGCTCACCTCGGCGAGGAACCGCCGGACCACCCGGACCAGCTCTTCAGGGGCCTCCGCCGGCAGGAAGTGGCTGGCGTGGGGGACCAGGACCAGCCGTCCGCGGCGCAGTCTCCGGCGAGCCGCGATGCCCTGCCAGAAGGGCAGCTGCCGGTCCTGCAGGCCCCAGGCGACCAGAGTCGGCATCGGCAACTCGCCCAACCGGCCCAGAACGGGGTCGCGCTGCCCGAACAACCCGACCGCGGCGCGTTGCGCGCGCAGGCTCGTCTCCAGCGCCACCGGCGTGGAGAGGACCCGTGCCTGGCTCGACCACCAGGCCCGGTGGATGCGCCATGGCCGGAACGATCCGAACAGCGCCACCACCGCGGCGTGCAACCAGGGGCCTCCCGGCAGCACCGGGACCAGCCACACCGTCAGATCTCCCAGCGGGGTGACGGACTGCAGGATCGCGAGCGGGTTGATGGCGCGTCCCAGATCGGCGGAGCCGACCAGGACCAGCGCCGGCACCCCACTCGGCTGTTCCAGAGCAGCGCGGATCGCCACCGCTCCTCCCAACGAGTGCCCGATGAGCACGGGTCGCCGCAAGCCCAGGGCCCGGACGAATCGCCACACGAACGCCGCCAACGCCGCAGCGGACGTGTCGGTGATCGGCTCGGTGTAGCCATAGCCCGGCAGATCGATTGCGACCGCCCGGTACCGGCCCGCCAGGCCTTGGACGACGTCGTACCACTCCTCGGCCACGGAGCCCTCGCCCGGGATCAACAGGACGGGAGGGCCGGTGCCGGCCTCCAGGTAGCGGGTGGCCGTACCGTCCACGTCGATCCAGTGCTCCTCGATCTCCAGCGTTCGCTCAGCGGTGGAGGCGGTCATGGCGGTTCCCTAAAGTCGATGTTGTTCGGGGTTGGTGCCCCGGATGCCCGGGGGTGATGGGGTGTGGCTGCGGCCGGCCAACTACCAGGCCGCGATCGAGCAGCTCGTGGCGCGGGCCGCGGGAACGGCGACCGAGGTGCGTCTGGTTGTCGGCCTGACCGGCCACGCGGCCACGCTGTCGGTCGCAGTGCTGGTCGCCGCCGGACAGCGGGTGGTCCACGTACCCGGCCGTGCGGTCAACCTGATGTCCGGCGCCTTCCGGGGCGAGGTGAAGACCGACGCCAGGGTGATCGCCGAGACCACCCGGATGCACACCGACCTGTCACCGGTGACCGCGTCCGACGACCTGGTGGTCGAGCTCGCCCGGCTGACCGGACACCGTGAGGATCACGGACACCGACGAGGTGGTCACCAGCCGGTTCCGGACACAGCCACAGCCCCACATCATCGAGTCGCTGCCAGGCATCGGTCCTCACCTCGGGGCCGAGCTCGTCGTGGTCACCGGCGGTGACCTCACCGCTTTCGGCACTCCGGGCCGCCTGGCCTCCTGCGCCGGCCTGGTCCCGGTCCCGAACGACTCCGGACGCGTCACCGACGACATGCGCCGGGCGCTCCTGCGTGACGGCGGACGTTCACACCGACCGCGCCACGACCCGCCACCCACGCGGCTTGACACGATCATCGAGATGTCCTCCTCGCTCGAAGTGCGGACGCTGCCGACCAAGCGGTGGCCGGCGTCGCTCACGGCACCCACTTCGCCTTGTCGGGACGGTTGGCGATCATGCGGAGGAACGCCGATGGCACATCGTCCTTGAGGAGGAACGCCTCGATGAGGACGAGCCGGTCCGTGGTGGAGGCGGCTCGGGCGAGCGCCTTGTCCAGATCGGCGGGCGTGCGAGCGGACAGCACGAGCGGGTCCGGCACGCCGAGCGCGGCCGGCATCCCGGACCAGTGCCAGCGCACCACTTCGTTGTAGACGGCCCGCCTTCCGTGGGTGGTCCGCTCGACCGTGTAGCCGTGGTTGTTCACCAGGAGCACGATCGGGTTGAGCCGGTGTCGGCCGATCACGCCGAGTTCCGGTGCGGTGAGTTGAGCCGCGCCGTCGCCGATGAGCAGGAGCCCGCGCCGGACCGGATCGGCGAGTTGCCCGCCGAGCAGCGCGGGGACGCAGTAACCGATGGAGGACCACAGCGGTTGCGAGACGAAGCGGGCGCCACTGGGGAAGCGCTGGTCCGCCGAGCCGAAGAGCACCGTGCCGCTGTCGGCGTAGACGCTGTGGTGGGGCCGCAACGTCTCACCCAAGGCCTTCCAGAGGTAGGACTGGGTCAGCGGGATCAAGCGCCCGCACCACGTCCGGGTGAGAGCTGCGGCGGAGTTCTTCACCGTCGTCAAGACGTTCGTCGCCGACGAGCCCTCCGAGGGCCGCGTGACGGCGGACGTGCGAGCAGGGGGACGGCGGCGCTCCTCGATCAGCGCGGCCAGCGCCGTCAGCGCGGCCGCCAGCGGCACGCCGGGGAAGGCGACGCCGTTCACCCGAGCGGTGGTCGGTCCGAGGTCGATGGCCTTCCCCGGATCGAATTCGTGCGTGAACTTGCCGGTGATGTGATCGGTGAGCAGCACACCCGCCATGATCAGCGGGTCCGCGCGGTCGATGGCGGCGCGGACGTCCGCCCTGCTCATGGCGCCTGAGTACAACCCGAGGAATCCGGGGGTGTGCTCGTCCACCACGGTCTTGCCACCGAACGTCGTCGCGTGCGGGAGCGAACCGGACGCCAGCAGCGCGGCCAGCTCCGCGCGGGCGTCGAATCGGTCCACCAGGAAGTCCGTCAGCACGGCGACCTCGCCCGACCCGGCGAGCCGCGCCCGGGCCGCGGCGCGGAACGCCTCGAGGCTGTCGAGGTCCGCCGACTTCAGGTCCGGCCGCTCCAGGGGCGGGAGCGGCGACGCGGGACCGAGGGCGACGTCGCGCGGCACCCGCAGGTACCCGGGCCGGCGCTCCCGCAGGCAGGCCGTCACCACGCGGTCGACCTCGGACTGGGCGTCCTCGGGTCGCAGCACCGCGTCCGCGCACACCACCTGCCGGTGCGCGCGGGCGAACCGGTCGAGATCACCGTCCCCCATGGTGTGGTGGACCGCGCTGCCCGCCTGCTCGGTGGTCGTGGTCGGTCCGATCGCGATGTGGAGCACCGGGACGCGCTCGGCGTAGCTGCCCGCCACGCCGTTGATCGCGTTCAGCTCGCCCACCCCGAACGTGGTCAGCAGCGCGCCGAAGCCGTTGACACGCCCGTAGCCGTCGGCGGCGTACGCGGCTCCCAGCTCGTTCGTCGTCCCGACCCACTCCACCCCGGGGTGGGCCACCACGCGATCGAGCACCTTCAGGTTGTAGTCCCCCGGCATGCCGAACAGGTGCCTCACTCCCAAGGAACTCAGGCGGTCCAGGATGTGGTCGATCACCGTGGCGCTCGTGTCCGCTCGGCTGGTCGTCATGTGCTTCCCTCTCTCAGCGTGGGAACCGGCGTCGCACCGGTGTTCCGTCGGGACGCGGTGCGCCCGGCTCGTCGGCTGGTGCGAACCGCGCACCGGGGCGCGTTGATCGGGCGTGCGCATCCCGGCCGCGTGCAGGGGGTGGCAGGGCAGGCACCGGGGTGAACGCTCGGCGCCCACCGTGGTCACCTCGTCGCCGGTGTCCTGAACGGGGGGAGCCATGCCCCATGACGCGTGCGGTGGTGGACGGCTCGGCGGGTGTGGCGCTGTGCATGGAGGTCCTCCGGGCCGATGCCCCTTCGAGGTAGCTGGATCCCGGATTTCCGGTTCCGCGCCACCGACCGTATGCAACGATGCGACGCGCGTCGTCCGTCGGCACTGTCTCGTGTGGTCGGCCGATCCGCCACGCGTCACGCCCTCGTCGCCGCCGCCACACCCGGACACCTGCGGTTCAAGCCCCTACCCGGAACCACCGCGACGAAGCGGACGAAGCGACCGATGGCCGTTTCGCCAAGTCAGCCACCATCCACGTGAGACGGCACCCTGTTGACGCCCGTGGCGTCACGATCGGGGGCGCGGACCCGACCGCGAGCCACCCCACTGCGCCTTTCACGCCTCCCGGTGAAACCGCGACCCCGCCGATGCGCCTGCCGACGAACACCGCGCGGTCCTACGCTCTTGCACCAGTAGTGGCTGCCCGCGGGCTCGCAGCCACCCGCCGCCCTCTGCCGCGGCACGCTCCGACGGTGCCAGGGTTCCCACTGCCACCACAGCGACGTTCCGTGGGACGACCGATCCGGTGAGGAGCACGACCAGTGGCACCGCACGATCGCGAGACGCACGACTGGGACGGGTCCGAACGCTCGGGGACACGACGGGGCGTCGGAGTGGGGCGGTGGTACCACGATCTGCTGACGACGATCGAGGTCGGACCGGACTCCGGTGACGAACGGTTCCGCGACCCCGCCTGGGACTCCCCCGGCTACCGCTTCCTGCTCCAGGGATACCTGGTGTGGCGCAGACTGGTGCTGGCGAGCGCCGCGGCTCCGTTCGTGCCGGCGGGGCGCCGGCAGCAGGCGCGGCTCCTGGCGGAGGTCGTCGCCGAGGCGTCGGCTCCCCCCAACACCCTCATCGGCAACCCGGCAGCACTCCGCCGCGCCGTGGCCACCCGTGGCGCGAGCGTGGTCCGCGGCACGGCAAACTTCCTCGACGACGTGCTGCGCCGCCAGGGCCGCCCGGCCAAGGCGCGTCCAGGCGCCTACCACCTGGGCGTGGACCTGGCCGCCACCCCCGGCCGGGTCGTGCACCGGGACGACTTGATGGAAGTGCTCCAGTACGAGCCGCGAACCACCGAGGTGCACCAGGTCCCCCTGCTGCTCATCCCCGCGTGGGTGAACAAGTACTACATCTTCGACCTGGCCCCGGGCCGCAGCCTCGTCGAGTGGGCGGTCCGAGAAGGGTTCACGGTGTTCGCCGTCAGCCAGCGCAACCCCCTGCCCCACCACGAGGAGGTGGGGTTGGACGAGTACTTCCGACGGGTTCCGCTACGCGCTCTGGACGTCGTTCGGGAGATCACCGGGGCCGCGGAAGCCCACTTGGTCGGAGTGTGCGCGGGCGGGATGCTCGCCGCGTCCCTCGCCACCCGGCTCAAGGCGACCGGCGAGACGGGTGCGGCGTCGCTGACGCTGCTGATGTCCGCCCTCGACCACCCCTCGCCCGGTGAAGGCGACAACCCGTGGTCGGAGCTGGAAATCAAGCTGTTGACCCGTGTCTTGTCCAAACAGGACGGTATGGTCGATGCCGGTCGGATCAGCCTGCTGCTCGATCTGCTGCGCTCGCGGGACACGCTGTGGCAACCGTTGATCTCGGGCTGGCTGATGGGAGAGCGGTCGGAGCCCTTCGACATCTGGTCGTGGAGCGAGGACGGGGTGGACGTGCCCCGCCTCCTCTTCGAGGAGACGTTGCGGTTGTCGACCGACAACGCGCTGGCCCGCGGCCGGCTGCGGATCGGGGGCGGGCCGGTGGACCTCGCCACCGCCACCCAGGACGCCTTCGTGGTCGCCGGTGTCCGGGACCACATCGTCCCCTGGCAGACGGTGTACCGCAGCGCGCGGTTGCTCGGCGGTGACGTCGCGTTCCACTTGGTGCCCTCCGGGCACGTCGGCGGCATCATCAGCCCGCCGCGCCCCAAAGCCGCCTACCGCACGGGACCGACACCTCTGCCGGTCGACCCCTCGGTGTGGTCGGCCGGCTCGGTGTCGCGTCAGGAGTCCTGGTGGCAGGCGTGGACCCGCTGGCTCGCACCCCGTTCCGGACCGCGGGTGCCCGCCACTGCCGTGGGGAGCGCCCGACACCCCGCCGGCGCTCCCGCGCCAGGTCACCACGTGAGGGCACGTTGAAGTCCGCTCCCGCCGCGCTGTGGGAGGCGCGCCGGGCACCGTTGTCGAGGAGGCTCGGCCTGCCCTCGCCGTGCGGCGGAGGGCTCCGCGAGCACGGGCCTTCTCCGTCGCGCCCCGGCTATCGGCCACAACGACACCAAGGGGTCGACTCATGATTCTCGATCGGTTCCGCCTGGACGGCGAGGTCGCGGTGGTGACGGGCGCCGGCCGCGGCATCGGTGCGGCGATCGCCATCGCGCTCGCCGAAGCGGGGGCGGATGTCGTGCTCGCCGCGCGCACCCGGTCACAACTGCTCGCGGTGGCGGACGAGGTGCGGCAGAGGGGTCGTCGAGCGCACGTGGTGGAAAGCGACCTGTCCGACCCGGGTTCGGCAGCGGCGTTGGCGGGTGTCGCCGAGGCCGAGTTCGGCCGGCTCGACGTGGTGGTCAACAACGTGGGCGGTGGCCGGCCCGGTCCGCTGGGGCGAAGCTCGACGGACCTCCTCGAAAGGGCTTTCCGCTTCAACGTGTCCACCGCTGACGCCCTGACGCGTGCCGGGGCTGAAGTGATGCTGCGCGGCGACGGCGGCGCGATCGTCAACATCTCGTCCGTGATCGGACGCGTCGCCGGTCGCGGGTTCCTCGCCTACGGGACGGCCAAGGCCGCGTTGACGCACTACACCCGCCTCTCCGCCGCGGATCTGGCACCCAGGATCCGGGTCAACGCCGTGGCGCCCGGGACTGTGCTCACGTCGGCGTTGCGGAAGTTGGTCGGTGAGGAGGTGATGCGCGAGCGGGTCGAGGCGTCGACACCGCTACGGCGTATCGGCGATCCGCAGGACGTCGCGGCCGCGGTCCTCTACCTCGCCACGGACGCGAGCGCGTACCTGACCGGGAAGGTGATCGAGGTCGACGGCGGATTGCACGCGCTCAACGTCGACCTGGGCTTCCCCGACCTGTGAGCCCTCTCCCAGGGCGGGGCGGATCACCTCTTCCCGGCGTCCTCGTGGCACGCCTGCGCCCCACGACGACCACCTCGCCGCCGGCGTGACGGAGGGCGCGTCCGGTCGGCGGTGGCGACGATTCCCCGTCCTCCAGGAGGAGAAGCATGAGTTCGTTCAGCGTCAGCGCGCCGACCGCCGTCCTCGGTTCGGCCGGCTTCGAGCACGAGAAAGTGATCCTGTGCCAGGACCGGGCATCGGGCCTGAAGGCCGTCATCGCCATCCACTCGACCGCACTCGGCCCGGCACTGGGAGGAACCCGGTTCCGCGCGTACGGGAGCGACGAGGAGGCCATCGTGGACGTGTTGAACCTGTCGCGCGGCATGTCCTACAAGAACGCGGTCGCCGGCCTCGACTTCGGCGGCGGAAAGGCTGTCATCATCGGTGACCCGGTCCGGGTCAAGTCCAAGGAACTGCTGCTGGCCTTCGGCCAGTTCGTCGCCTCCCTCGGCGGTTCCTACGTGACGGGCTCCGATCTCGGCACCACCACGTCGGACATGGACGTGGTGGCCCGGGTGTGCCAGTGGACGGCGGGCTTGTCGCGCGTGGTCGACGGTGTCGGGGAGACGGCGCTCCACACCGCCCGCGGCGTGCTCAACGGCATGAAGGCCGCCGCACACCACCGTTGGGGCACTTCGTCGCTGCGCGGCCGGACGGTCGGCGTCGCGGGACTGGGCAAGGTCGGGCGCCCGTTGGTGGAACTCCTCGTCCGGGAAGGCGCGACGGTGGTGGTGACCGACGTGCTCGGCGAGGCGGTGTCCCGGGTCACCGGAAGACTTCGCGAAGTCGTCGCCGTCGACGACACCGACACCTTGGTCCGGATCCCCGGGTTGGACGTCTACGCCCCCTGCGCACTGGGCGCGACGCTGAACGACGACGTCGCGCCTGTGATCACCGCCAAGGTCGTGTGCGGAGCCGCCAACAATCAGCTCGCCCACCCGCGCGTGGAGCGGTTGCTGGCCGATCGCGGTGTCCTCTACGTGCCCGACTACGTCGCCAACGCGGGTGGCGTGATCCAGGCCGCCGGTCAACTGCGCGGGCACTCGGCTCTCGACACCTCCCTGAAGGTGGAGAAGATCTTCGACACCACGCTCGCGGTGCTGGCCCGAGCGGCGTCCACGGGCATGCTGCCCGGCGAAGCCGCCGACGGCATCGCCGAACAACGCATCACCGCCGCGGCCGGCACGAGGCCGTCGGGCGCGAAGCCCTGAACCTCGTGTCCTCCCGGTGGCGGGATCGTCCTGGACGAGGGTTCCAGCCGCGGCCCCGAAGGCCCAGTGGCCGTGGGGGCCGACAGCTGAGAACGCCGCTTGCACCTGGTGGACCGGGGTCCACCAGGTGGCCTCGTAGCCGTCTGAGCCGCTGGACGAACAACTCGAGTTCGCCCGTGCGTAGGCGTAGGTGGTGTTCGACGGCACCGGCAGGCCAGTGCGGCGGCCTGACAGTGATCACGGTGCGTGCCGGATGCGTCCGCAACGGTGGTGACGTGCCCTGGGTTTCGTGGGTCGGCTGCCGGCGGAGGGCCACGCGCCCGCGCGGTGACCCGCACGCGGCGGCCGGTCGGTGACACGAGGCCGTTCCGCCGCTGCTCGAGGCTCTTGTGGAGGCGGATCGGGATGCCGGTGGAGGTGGCCCGCACGCTCGCTCGGCTGCACGTCGTCCAGGGCGAGATCGGCGGGGTCGGCGCCGAGGCCAAGAGCTCCAAGGCGCCCGACGCCATCGACAGCCGACGTCTCGTCGGAGCAGTCTGCGCGGCACTGCGCCAAGGCCGGTTGTGGTCGCCACCGGGCGCGGCGCCACCATGTCGACCACCTCGTCACGCGCCAGACCTCTTCGTCCACCGGTGCTCCACAGCACGTGTCCCGCCGAACGCGGATCGTCATTCCGGCGACGCGTCGAACGCCGCCGCCCGGCCACCGGCCATCACGGTCTGGCAGGTGCTGCCGGACTTCCTCCACCTCGACACCGTGCTCGGCAAACGCCTCTACGCACTGGCGTTCCTCGAACACGGCACCGGAGTCACCGCCGACCCAACCCAGGAATGACCGTATGGAGGTTGCCGGCCAACGGAAAGGACCTCCGGGGGGGTGCCGCGTGAGGGTGCGCCTACCAGCCGTCAAGACCAGTACGAGCAGGACCTCGCGCCAGGCACTGCCGGTCACGGCTTGACCGCAGCTCGGCTCGACCGACCGACCGCTTCACTCCTGGTCAGAGACCAGTCAAGGGATCGATACGCCATCCCTCGCACCGAATGACACCGTGTTCGGCCTGTGAGGTGCCACAATTCTGCACTGGCATGCTGAGCTGCGACGATCGGGCACGCTGGACCTCCAGGGCATGATCGTGAGGTGTGGCGTTACGACTGCTGTACCTGACCTTCATCCGGCTCGGTGGCTGGTTGGTTCTGCTCAGCCGGTCTTCCACGGCCAAGGACGTCGAACTGCTGGTACTGCGGCACGAGGTCGCCGTGCTGCGACGAACCAACCCCCGCCCGCAGTTGGAGTGGGCCGATCGTGCGGTGCTCGCCGCGTTGGTCCGACGACTCCCCCGACTGCCGCGCGAGCACCGGTTGGTGACCCCGGAAACCATCCTGCGATGGCACCGGCGCCTGATCGCGCGGAAGTGGACCTACCCGAACCGAACCGGCCGACCGCCGGTCGACGACACCCTCATGGCGTTGATCGAGCGCATGGCGCGGGAGAACACCGGCTGGGCCTACCGCAGGATCCAGGCGAACTGCTCAAGCTCGGCCACCTGGTAGCCGCCTCAACGGTTCACCGCGTGCTCAAACGCCTACGAATACCGCCCGCACCGCAGCGCGACACCGACATGTCATGGCGACGGTTCCTCCGCACCCAGGCCACGAGCCTGCTGGCCTGATGGAAGTCGCCACCCGCTACGTCCACGTCCTCGGCACCACCAACCCCGACGGACCCCGGACCACCCAACAAGCCCGCAACCTACTCATGGACCTCGACGACCGAGCCGACAGCTTCCGGTTCCCCATCCGCGACCGAGCCGGCCAGTTCACCACCTCGCTCGACGCGGTCCTCACCACAACCGGCATCCAGATCGTGAAGATCCCACCACGCTGCCCGCGAGCCAACACCCAAGCCGAACGGTTCATCGGCACCGTCAGACGCGAAGTCACCGACCGACTGCCCATCATCAACGAACACCACCTGCGGACGGTGCCGGACCGCTACGCATCCCACTACAACCACCACCGACCACACCAAGCACTCCAGCTCGCACCACCACGACCGGACAGGCCACCAGTAGAGCCGAGCTACACGTCGATACATCGCCGACCAGTCCTCGGCGGCCTCATCAACGAGTACGAACCCGGCAGTGGACGACGCCGTCGTCCTCGGTGAGACCAGCAGACGCTCGATGTAGTGGTTCAGCACCGGGTTAGCGACCTGCTCTTTTCACCCGCCACCCCTCAAACCCACCTTACCGCGCAATTCCCACCGGTTGCCGAGTCAACAAAGTCATCGTGACGAATGGGCAACGGGTCAGCGACAGACTTTTCGCTAACCTCTGGCCCGCTCACCGACTTCACAGGAGGCACAATGCTGACGGGTCGCCGGAGGATCGTTATCGATATTATTGATCGCTACCAGCGCAGCCAGGTCGCGGTACAGCGCGCGGTCATCGGCGTGCTGTACGTGTGGTTCGGCGCGCTCAAGGTGGCGCCCGGCCTGAGTCCCGTGGACGACCTGGCCGGCCGGGCGATGTCGGCGATGACGATGGGACTGGTCAAGCCCACCGTGTCCATGCCACTGCTGGCCGTGATGGAAGTACTGGTCGGTATCGGGCTGATGACCGGAAAATTGCCCAGGCTCACCATCGTCGTGGCCGTGGTGCACATGTCGGGGATCTTCCTGACCGCACTCATCCTGCCGAGTGAAATATGGGCAGCCTGGGGTGTTCCGACCTTGAACGGCCAATACGTGCTGAAGAACGCGGTGCTGGTGTGCGCCTTGGCGAACGTGGCCTTACGGGTATTCCGGCAGGCTCCGGAAAAGGCGGTCGTCCATCGAGAGGCAGGTCTGGTGGATCCGTTGGGTCAGCAAGTCCGAGGGTGAGATGCCCAGTTCGTCGTGCAGCAGCCGCCTGCACTCCTCGAACTGGCGGGCGGCCTCGCGGCGGTTGCCTTCGGCGAGGTGCACGTCGATGAGCGCGCGGTGCGCGCTTTCCCGGTACGGGTCGGCGTGCAACGCCGCCAGGCCGACCTCGATCGCGAGGCCCCCGAGCCCTTTGGCGGACAGCATTCGGCACAACACCTCCAGCGCGTGCAGCCGCAATTGGCGGAACCGCTCGCGCTCCTCCCACAGCCATGCGTCCTCGGTGTGCTCCGGCAGCAGGTCCTTGAAGAGCAACTGGCGCACCGCGACCCCGATGTTGTCGGTGTCGACCAGCGCCATGTCACCGTCGAGCACCCGCAACGCGAGGTCGTCAGCCGCGTGCAGGTCCACCGACACGCCGTCGGACAGCCTGAGCTGGTCCCGGCTGGAGACCACGCTGGAATCGCCGCCCGGCGGCATCCGCCACAGCACTGAACGCAGGTTGGCCGCCGCACGGGTCGCGGAGGCGTCCGGCCACAGCACGGCGGCCACCCTGGCGCGGCTGACCGGGGCGCCGCGCAGCGCCAACAGCGCGACCAGCCGTTCCGCGCTCGCTCCGAGCTGGACCCGGTGGCCGTCGTGGTGGAACTCGAACCCGCCGAGCAGGCGCACCTGCGTACGAGCGCAGCGCTGTGGCGACGACGGGGTCGCCGGGTAGTGCGACCACACGTGTTCGGTGATCGTTTCGGACATGGTCAGGCGCTCCTCAGGCCCGGCAACGCGACAAGGGTGGACAAGGCGCGGCAGGCGTTCGAGGACTCGGGGGAGGAATCGTCGAACGCCTGCCGGCGATCGGGGAATCAAACGGACGCGCGCTCGATGGGTACGCCGGTGAGCATCCCGTATTCGTTCCAGCTTCCGTCGTAGTTGCGCACTCCGTCGACGCCGAGCAGCTCACTGAGGGCGAACCACGAGTGCGAGGAGCGCCAACCCATGCGGCAGTACACGGTGACGCCGTCCTCCAGCGAGACGCCGTGCTCGCGGTAGACCGCAGCGATCTCCTCGGGTGATTTGAACGTCTCGTCCTCGTTGACCGTCTCGGTCCACGGGATGTTCACCGCGCTCGGGATGTGGCCCCGTCGCTGGGGGTGGTCCTGCGACATGCCCCGCGCGGCCAGCAGTTCGCCGGAGTACTCCTCGGGCGAGCGCACGTCCACCAGCGCCGACGAACCGCCGAGCACGTCGTCGCGGTAGGCCCGGGTCGTGAGGTCGAGGTCCTTGGCCCGGTACTGGGTGCGGGGGCGGGTGACCGTTTCCTTGCTCAGCGGGTGACCGCCGACGATCCACGCCCGCCGGCCGCCGTCGAGCAGCCGCACGTCCCGGTGCCCGTACATGCGGAAGTACCAGTAGGCGACCGCCGCCCACCAGTTGCTCTGCGCGCTGTAGAACACGACCGTGTCGTCGTTGCCGATGCCCGACGCGGACACCAGCCGCTCGAACCGGTCACGCGGCACCACGTCGCGCACTACCGGGTCGAGCAGGTCGCGCTCCCAGTCGATCTTCACGGCACCGGGTACGTGTCCGGACTCGTAGTTCGCGGTGCCGTTGTCGATTTCCACCACGACGACCGAGGGATCATCGAGGTGGGCGAGTAACCATGCGGAGTCGACGAGCGGTTGGTCCTTCGACATGTCCTCAGCTCTCTTGGTGTTCGTTGCGATGGTGATGCGCGGTCACCACCAGTAGGTGGGGTAGCGCAAAGCGGGGATCAACTTGCCGACGACCCACCCGACGGCGATCAGCAGCACGCTGCCGATCAGGAACACGAGCACCGCGGTCAGCGGCGCGATCACCTGCACCACGACCACCGCGGCGGTCGCCGCCGCCGGCGCGTGCGCGGCCCGCAGCGCGAGCATGCCGCCGACGGCCAGGCCCGCGGCCACCGCCGCGACCCACAGGTGATGCCCGAACGCGGCGACCATCAGCAGACCGATCACCACCGACACGAGGTGGCCCAGTACCACGTTGCGGGGCTGCGCGGGCGGTGTCGCGTGCATCGCCACGAGCAACATCGCGGTCGCCGCCAGCGGGGCGGTGAACAACACCGACCGGGTCACCTCGCCGATCGCGACCAGCAGCAGGAGCATGACGACGGTGATCGCCGTGGCCCTGATGATCACCGAGGTGTTCGGTCGAGCGGGTGCCTTGCTCGCCCACCGGTTCGCCGTCGTCTCGACGGGTCCGGGATCGGCTGCGGGCTTGGTCATCGGGTACGCCTCTCGTGAATGACGACCCGCACGACCGGGTTGGCGGATCGCGTCCTTCACTCTGAAGCTTGAGGGGCGGTCACCGCTCCGATCAAGATCAACTCGTGAGCCGGCCATGAAGATTTCCGATGTGCGAGCCGCTGAACTCGACGATTGATGCGCGCGTGACGCCCGGGTGACGGGGCCTCTGAAGTAATCCCGCAGGTCTTACCCGGTTCGTTTTTCACCTGGAGCATCAGTGAGCCCTGACAAACGTCGCCGCGGTTTGCGCTCGACGCTGACGCCGGTCGCCCTGGCCGCCACCCTCACCGCGAGCGTGTTCACGCCGGTGGCCGGTGCTGAGAGCGCGACCGTGCCCGCCGGCGACAACGTGATCATCCAGTGGGACCAAGCCCTCATGGAGGCCGTCAAGGTCGGCAAGCTCGGGCCGCCGCACGTGGCCCGCGCCATCGGCATCCTGCACACCTGCACCTATGACGCGTGGGCCGCCTACGACGGCACGGCCACCGGCACGCGCTACGGTGCGCAACTGCGCCGCCCGGCCGCCGAACGGACCCTCGCCAACAAGAGCAAGGCCGTCAGCTACGCGGGTTACCTCGCGCTCAAGGACCTCTACCCCGCGAGCAAGCCCGCGTTCGACCAGCTCATGGTCAAGCTCGGCTACGACCCGAACAGCGTGCCCGGCGGGGCGACGTCGCCCGCCGCGATCGGCACCAAGGCGTGCCAGGCGGTGCTGGACTACCGCCACCGCGACGGCGCCAACCAGCTCGGTGACCTCAACGGCGGCGCGCCGTACAGCGACTACACCGGCTGGGTTCCGCGCAACGACCCGATGGACATCTTCGCCTTCGACCCGGCGACGGTGCGCGACCCGAACAGCTACCAGCCGCTGATCCACCCGACGCGCAACGGCCCGACGGTCACCGACGGTTTCGTCGGCGCGCAGTGGGGCAAGATCAAGCTGCTCGCGGTGCAGGGTCTGCCGGCGGCGTGGCAGGACGGCGTGCAGAAGGGGATCCTCGAAGGCCTGCGCCGCTCGAAAGCCCCCGGCCCCGCGCTGTACGGCACCGAGCGGTTCGTGCAGCAGGCTCAGCAGCTGATCGACATCAGCTCGAACCTGACCGAAGAGCAGAAGGCCATCGCGGAGTACTGGGCCGACGGCGCGGGCACCGTGACGCCCGCCGGTCACTGGATGGTGCTGACGCAGGACGTGTCCCGGCGCGACGGCAACACGTTGGACGAGGACGCCAAGCTGTTCTTCGCGATGGGCAACGCCCAGGCCGACGCCGCGGTCGCGTGCTGGTACGTCAAGCGGTACTACGACTACGTGCGGCCGATCACCTCGGTGCGCCACCTGTTCCATGGCCAGGAGATCGCCGCGTGGGGCGGTCCGAACCGGGGCACCGTCACGATGGACGGCGCCACGTGGCGGCCCTACCAGGAGGACACGTTCCCGACGCCTCCGTTCCCCGAGTACGTGTCCGGCCACAGCACGTTCAGCTTCGCGGCGGCCGAGGTGTTCCGGCGGTTCACCGGCAGCGACCAGTTCAACATGTCGACGACCATCCAGCCTGGTCAGCTGGTCTTCGAGAACAACCTGCCCAGCTCGCCGGTCACCCTGTCGTGGCCGACGTTCAGCGACGCCGCCGCGCAGGTCGGGATATCGCGCCGCTACGGCGGCATCCACTTCGAGGATGGTGACCTCCACGGTCGCGCGCTGGGCAGCGCGATCGGCCAGGTCACCTGGAACACCGCCGGTCTGTACTTCAGCGGTCGCGCGTGACGGACGCGAGGCGGTTCCCCGCCGGGAGATCCCCCGCCGGGAACCGCTTCGCCCCCCTTCGATCGGAGGAGCAAGTGCACGACGTGGTCAAGCTGGATCGCGTGGTGATCCGGTTCGCCGGTGACTCCGGTGACGGCATGCAACTCACGGGTGACCGGTTCACCTCGGAGGCCGCCGCGTTCGGCAACGACCTCGCGACCCAGCCGAACTTCCCGGCCGAGATCCGGGCGCCACAGGGCACGCTGCCGGGTGTGTCCAGCTTCCAGCTGCACTTCGCCGATTACGACATCCTCACTCCCGGTGACCGCCCCGACGTGCTCGTGGCGATGAACCCGGCGGCGCTCAAGGCGAACATCGACGACCTGCCCAAGGGCGGGATCCTGATCGTCAACACCGACGAGTTCACCAAGCGCAACCTGGTCAAGGTCGGCTACGCGGCCGACCCGCTGGAGGACGACACCCTCACCGGGA
>NZ_JAJUWT010000034.1 GCF_021390395.1 Saccharothrix sp. S26 | reverse complement strand
CCGGGGGCAACGGGGGGGGGGGGGGCGGGGGCCGGGCCCCGGCCCCCCCCCGACGGCCGAGCTCTCAGAGGGTGGCCAGCACCTCCAGCAGCGCGTCGATCACCTTGTCCTGGAGGTCTTCGGGCAGCGACGGGTACATGGGCAGCGAGAAGATCTCGTCGGCCAGCCGCTCGGTCACCGGCAGGTCGCCGACCCGGTAGCCCAGGTGGGCGAAGCCGGACATGGTGTGCACGGGCCAGCGGTAGCTCACGTTCAGCTCGATGCCGTAGCCGCGCAGCCGCTCGATGATCTCGTCGCGCCGGGGGTGGCGCACGACGTAGAGGTAGTACACGTGGTCGTTGCCCTCGGTGATCGCGGGCAGCACGAGGTCGCTGCCGGCGAGCCCTTCGGCGTAGCGGGCGGCCACCCGGCGGCGACCGGCCAGGTAGTCGTCGAACCGGCGCAGCTTGCGGCGCAGGATCTCCGCGTGGACCTCGTCCAGGCGGCTGTTGTGGCCGGGCGTGGACGTCACGTAGTACTGCTTCTCCATGCCGTAGTAGCGCAGCCGGCGCAGCGACTCCGCCACCTCGTCCCGGTCGGTGACCACGGCCCCGCCGTCGCCGTAAGCGCCGAGGACCTTCGTCGGGTAGAACGAGAACGCCGCCGCGTCGCCCATGGTCCCGGCGATCCGGCCGCGGTGGGTCGCGCCGTGCGACTGCGCGCAGTCCTCCAGCACGACCAGGCCGTGCTCGGCCGCCAGCGCCGTCAGCGGGGCCATGTCCACGCACTGGCCGTACAGGTGCACCGGGAGCAGGCACTTGGTCCGCTCGGTGATCGCGGCGGCGACCTGGTCGGTGTTCATCAGGTAGTCCTCGGCGCGGACGTCGACGAACACCGGCGTCGCGCCGACCTGGTCGATCGCCACGACGGTCGGCGCCGCGGTGTTGGACACGGTGATCACCTCGTCACCGGGGCCCACGCCGAGCGCGCGCAGCCCCAGCACGAGCGCGTTGGTCCCGTTGTCGCAGCTCACGCAGTGCCGCAGGCCGTGCCGGTCGGCGTACTCGCGCTCGAAGCCCTGCACGCTGTCGCCCAGCACCAGCCGCCCGGACCGGAACACGGTGTCGACGGCGTCGAGGATGTCCTCGCGCTCGGTCTCGTACTCGGGAAGGTAGTCCCACACAGCAGTGGTCATCTGACAGGTTCGCCTCTCGTGTTCGATCTAGTGGCCGGCGTCGGCGAGGTCGGTGGGCCGGGTGGCCGCCGGGAGCCCGAAACCCCGGGAGCCGTGCAGCGGGGCGACCCGGTCGAGCAGGTCGGACAGGGAGAGCCCGCGCAGCATCGCGTTGCGCTGCCGGGCCTGTTCGCCCTCGACGTGGTAGAGCCGCGTGCCGATCTCCGTGGACACGTGCTGCGCGAACGCGGCCCGTTCGCGGCGCACGTCGTTGTAGCGCTCCAGCAGGGCGGTGACGTCGGTCGACGGCTCGCCGAGCACCCGGCCGAGCACCACCGCGTCCTCCAGCGCCATGCACGCGCCCTGGGCGGCGTACTGGAGCATGGGGTGGGCGGCGTCGCCGAGCAGCGCGACGCGGCCGTCGACCCACCGGTCGAGGCGGCCCCGGTCGCACAGCACCCAGGTCCGCCAGTCCCGGCCGAGGTGCAGCAGCCGCCGCGCGACCGGTGGCAGCCGGGTGAACAGGTTGCGCACGCGCTCGGTGGGCACCGGTTCGCCGACCACCGCCCGGCTCGCGCCGTCGTCGATCGTGGCGGCCAGGTTGAGCAGCTCGCCGCGGGCGATGGGGTAGTGCACGAAGTGCCACTTCGGCCCGGCCCACAACGTGACCCGGTTGGCCCGCAGGTCCTCGGGCACCTCGCCCATCGGCACCACGCAGCGGTAGATCGTGTGCCCCGAGACCCGCGGCGCGCCGTCGCCGATGAGCTGGCCTCGCACGGCCGAACGGATGCCGTCCGCGCCGATCAGCACGTCGCCCGCCACCCGGCGGCCGTCGGCGAGCACCGCCCGCACGCCGGAGCCGTCCTGCTCGTAGCCGACGACCGGGTGGTCGGCGCGCAGGTCCACGCCCGGGTGGCGGCGGCACGCCTGCAACAGCGGCTGGAACAGGTCACCCCGGTGCACGACGGCGTACGGGTTGCCGAACCGCTTGCGGTAGGCCCCGGTGAGCGGCAGGCTCACCGCCACGTCGCCGCTCACCCCGTCCATGAGGCGCAGCTCCTCGGTGAACACCGCGCGTCGGCGCACCTGCACCCCCACGCCGAGGTCGTCGAGCGCGTGGAAGGCGTTGGGCGCGAGCTGGATGCCCGCGCCGAGCTCCTGGAACTCCGCCGCCCGCTCCAGCACCGTCGCCCGGTGCCCCGCCCTGGCCGCGGCCAGGGCGGCGGCCAGGCCGCCGATGCCGCCACCTGCCACCACGATGTCCATCCCGGTCGTCGCTCCCATCTCAGCGGACCACCACCGAATCCCGTGCGAGCAGGTCGAGGACGAGGCCGCGCAGCACGTCGAGGCCGTCGCGGCTGATCACCGACTCCGCGTGGAACTGCACCGACCGGAAACCGGGGCCGCGCAGCGCGTGCACCTCGCCGGTGACGTCCCGGCAGACCTCGACCCGCACCCCGCCGCCTTCGTGCACGTCGTGCGGGCTGTAGGCGGCGAAGCTGTTGTAGAACCCCACGTCCACCACCCGGCCGAACAGGTCGATGGTGCGGCGCACGCCCTGGTTCGGGGTCGGACGCCGGCGCACCACCAGCCCCAGCTCGCGGGCCAGCACCTGGTGCGACAGGCACACCGCGAGCAGCGGCCTGCCCCCGTCGAGCAGCCCGCGGACCAGCCGGCGCAGCGCGGCGACCCTGGGGTCGTGGTCGGCGCGCGGGTCGCCCGGACCCGGTCCGAGCACGACCAGGTCGTGGTCGTCCGGGCGCACCGGCTCGTCGTAGCGGACCAGGCGCACCCGCAGGCCGAGGCTGCGCAGTTGGCTGTCGAGCATGGCCGTGAACGTGTCCTCGGCGTCGACCAGCAGCACCCGCCTGCCGACCAGCTCCTCGACCGGTGTGCCCACGTCACGCGCCGCGTCCAGCCAGAACCCGGCCAGCGGGGTGTTGCGCCGTTCCAGGGCGTCGACCACCTCGGGGTGCGCGCCGAGCCGCCCGTCCGCACCGATCGCGGACAGCAGCGCGGACGCCTTGGCCGCGGTCTCGGCCACCTCGGACCGCGGGTCGGAGTCGCGCACCAGGGTCGCGCCGACGCCGATGCGCAGCTCACCCCGGGTGATCTCGGCGGTGCGGATCACGATCGCCGAGTCGAGCTCGCGCTGCCCGGCGCCGTCCCGGCCGATCAGCGCGACCACACCGCTGTAGTAGCCGCGGCCGCCGCTCTCGTGCCGGGCGATCACCCGGCAGGCGTTCTCGATCGGTGAGCCGGTGACGGTCGGGGCGAACATGGTCTCGCGCAGCACCTCCCGCACGTCACGGGTGCAGCGCCCGGTGATGAGGTACTCGGTGTGCGCCAGGCGTGCCATCTCGCGCAGCCGGGGCCCGTCCACGCGGCACTCGCCGTCGCAGACCCGGCACATCATCTTCAGCTCCTCGTCCACCACCATGTACAGCTCGTCGGTCTCCTTCTCGTCGGCGAGGAAACCCATCAGCCCGGACAGGTCCGGCCCGGTCGGCGGGTAGCGGTAGGTGCCGCTGATCGGGCTCATCGACGCCACCCCGTCGTGCAGCGAGACGTGCCGCTCGGGGCTGGCACCGACCAGGGTGGACGTTCCGGTGTGGACGATGAACGTCCAGTAGGTGCCCTCCTCCCCCGCGAGCAACCTGCGGTAGAACGCGAGCGCCGCCGCCGGTGTGGCGTCGTCGAGATCGGCCGCGAACGACCGGCGGATCACGAAGTTCGCGCCCTCACCGCGCCCGATCTCGTGCTCGACCACGTCGGCCACCTGCCGGGCGTAGACCTCGTCGTCGGGCTCGAAGCGCCGGTTGCGCAGGGCGATCGGTTGGTTGGGCAGGCGCTCCAGCAGTTCTTCGACGCCGATGGAGTCCTGTTCGCGCACGCGCAGGGCGACGAGCGGCCGGCCGTCGTCGTGGTGCGCGAAGCCGCGTTCGGCGACCTGCCGGTAGGGCACGAGGACGACCAGGTCGTGCCCCGCGCCGGGGTCGGGGGTCGTGGGGACGGGCAGCTCGGCGAGCGTGCCCACCACTTCGACGTCACCGACCAGCACGTCCACGCGCTCGTCGTCGGCTTCGCGCCGGTAGAGCAGGGCGAACGGCGGCGGGTTGGGCCCCAGCACCCGGTCGAGCACGGTGTTCGAGCTCCTGGTCGCGCCGGAAGCCGGACCCGTGGCCGAGGTCGTGGTGCCGGCGGTCTGGCCGGACACCGCGCCGGAAGCGCGATCAGTGGTCGCGCTCGGAGTCGGTGCGGGAGTCGGGCCGGTTGTCGCGCCGGTCGGGCCGGTCATCGGGCGGGCTCCGCGACCGGCAGGCCGGACAGCACGTCGCCGGTCGTCGTGACCACGGCGCAGCGGGCTGCCGCGTACTCGACCGTCTGCCGGTGGAAGTCGGCGTCGAAGTCCGCGACCGCGTCGGCCACCAGGAACGCCTGGATGTCGTTGGCCAGTGCGTCCACCATCGTGGCCAGGATGCCGACGTGGGCGTAGACCCCGCAGCACACCAGCTGGTCGCGGCCGGCCGACGTCATCAGGTCGAGCAGTCCGGTGCGGTGGAACGCGCTGTAGCGCCACTTCGTCAGCCGCCAGTCGCCGGGACGTGGCGCGAGGGGCGGGACGATCTCGCGGTGCTCGGGCCCGGCGGTCATGCCCGGGCCCCAGAAGTCGCGCAGCAGGCCGCGGCGGGCCGGTGACATGTCGCCGGGTTGGGCGGTGTACGCCACGGGCACGCCCAGCGCCGCGCACCGCTCCCGCAACGCCGCCGTGTTGGCCACCAGCTCGGTCCGCGGCGACCGCGACTCGGGGAACGGCGCGAGGAAGTACTTCTGCATGTCGTGCACGAGGAGCACGGCCCGGCGGGGGTCGATCCGCCAGTCCGCGGTGTTGGCGGGCAGCGACTCCCCGGTGGGCATCGGGTAGGGCTGGATGGGTGGGATGGGCATGGCTACCTCTCGCGGCTAGTGGCCGAGCGCCGCGCCGCCGTCGACCGTGAGGTCGTGCATGGTGACGTGTGCGGCCTGGTCGGAGAGCAGGAAGTGCACGGCGTTGGCGACGTCCGCGGGGCGGGCCAGCCGGCCGAGCGGGATGCCGGTGCGGAACGACTCGAGCGAACCGTCGATCGACACCCGCTCGGCGTCACCGCCGGTCCACAGGGCGGTCACCATGGGCGTGTCGGTCGAGCCCGGGGCCACCACGTTGCACCGGATGCCGTACCGGGCGACCTCGAGCCCCAGGCACCGGGTGAACGCCGTGACGGCGGCCTTGGACGCGGCGTAGGCGGCCATGTTCACCCGGGCGGTGCCGGCCGCGTTGGAGCCGATGGTCACCACCGCCCCGGAGCGGCGCGGCACCATGCGGCGCACCACGGCGCGGCTGACCAGGAACACGCCGGTGGCGTTGACCCTGATCGTGTCCAGCCAGTCCTCGTCGGACATCCCGAGGACCTCGCCCGGCCGCAGGATGCCGGCGCAGTTGACCAGGTAGTCGATCGGCCCGAGGTCGCGCTCGACCGCGTCGACGACCTCCTCCACCTGGTCGGGGTCGGACACGTCCGCGCGGTGCGCCACGACCTTGCCGAACCACCGGCCCTCGTCGGCCGGCCCGTCGACGTCGCGGTCCACCGCCGCGACGGCCACGCCGCTGGCGGACAGCACCTCGACGATCGCGCCGCCGATCCCGCCGGCCGCGCCCGTCACCAGGGCCCGCCGGCCGCTCATGCCGTCGTAGGACCCGTTCACCTCGACCATTGCGCCACCACCGCCACCGCCTGCTCCAAGTTCAACCTCGGGTCGCACAGGCTCGTGTACCTGCGCGCGACGTTGCGCCCCGCCTCCTTGTCGGGCACGCACTCCTGCACCTGGTGCGGGGTGGTCTCCAGGTGCAGGCCGCCGGTCACCGCGCCGGCGGCCCGGACCGCCGCGTGGAAGTCGCGGACCTCGGCGGCGATCGTCGCGATGAAGCGCGTCTTGCGCCCGTCGCGCAGCTCGACCGTGTTGCCGTGCATGGGGTCGCACAGCCAGATCACCGGGTGACCGGCGGCCCGCACGGCGGCCGCGAGCCGCGTCACGCCCTCCACCCGGCCCGCGCCCATCCGCGCGATCAGCGTCAGCCTGCCCGGCTCGCGGTCCGGGTCGAGCCGCTCGCACAGGTCCAGCAGGTCGGCGGGCGACATGCGCGGCCCCACCTTGCAGGCGACCGGGTTCGCGACGGTGGAGAGCAGGTTCACGTGCGCGCCGTCCACCTGCCGGGTGCGCTCGCCGACCCACGGCCAGTGCGTCGAGGCCAGGTAGCGGCCCAGCCGCTCGTCCCAGCGCATCATCGGCACCTCGTAGTCCAGCAGCAACGCCTCGTGGCTGGTCCACAGCGGCGGGTCGGCCACCGGCCGCTCGTCGGCGTTGTGCCGCCGGATCACCTCCGCGGCGTCCGCGGCGGCGGCGTACCCGGTGAGCAGCCGGTCGGGGTCGGCACGCCGGGACGCGGCGTCCGGACCGGGGCCGTTGACCATGTGCCCGCGGTACACCGGCAGCTCCACGCCGTCGACGACCTCGACCGGCCGTGAGCGCGGCTTGGCGAACTGCCCGGCGATCCGGCCGACGCGCACCACCGGCCGGCCGGTCGTCATCCGCATCACGTTCGCCAGCACGTCGATCATCGCGATCTTGCGGGTGACCTCCGCCGGGGTGCACTCGGCCGGGTCCTCCGCGCAGTCGCCCGCCTGGAGCACCTCCATCCGCCCCGCGGCCACCTCGGCCAGCAGGGACCGCAGGGTGGCGATCTCGGCGGCGGTGACCAGGCCCGGCCGCCTGCCCAGCTCGTCGCGGACCTCCGCGACGCGGTCCGGGTCCGACCAGTCGGGCTGCTGCTCGGCCACCAGCGCGGGCCAGGGGTCCCCCGGCGGGGCGTCCGGCAGCGCGCGCCGTCCCGTCATGGACGCCTCCACGGTGTTCATGTCGTCACCGACGCGGGTCGCGGTCGCCGCCCGGCCGGCGCGCCGGCCACCAGCGGCCCCCACCAGTCCGGGTTGTCGCGGTACCACTGCACGGTGCGCCGCAGGCCCTCGTCGAACGAGTGCCGCGGCCGGTAGCCCAGCTCGGCGCGGATCCGGCTGTCGTCGACCGAGTAGCGCAGGTCGTGGCCCTGGCGGTCGGTGACGTGCCGGACCAGCGACGGGTCCGCGCCGCACAGCGCCACCAGCCGCCGGGTCAGCTCGGCGTTGGTCACCTCGGTCCCGCCACCCACGTTGTAGATCCGGCCCGCCGTGCCGTGCAGCAGCACCAGCGCCAGCGCGCGGCAGTGGTCCTCGACGTGCAGCCACTCCCGGACGTTGCGCCCGTCGCCGTAGAGCGGCACGGGCAGGCCGCGCAGCAGGTTGGTGACGAACAGCGGGATCACTTTCTCGACGTGCTGGTTGGGGCCGTAGTTGTTGGTGCACCGCGTCACCCGCACGTCCAGCCCGTAGGTCCGCCAGTACGCCCGGGCCATCAGGTCCGACGCCGCCTTCGACGCCGCGTACGGGGAGTTGGGCAGCAGCGGTTCGTCCTCGTCCCAGGAGCCGGACTCGATCGAGCCGTACACCTCGTCGGTGGACACGTGCACCACGGTCGCGGTGCCGGCGCGGCGGCAGGCCTCCAGCAGGGTCTGGGTGCCGCGCACGTTGGTGGTGACGAAGTCGCCCGCCATGGTGAGCGAACGGTCCACGTGGGACTCCGCGGCGAAGTGCACCACGGCGTCGTGACCGGGCAGCACCTCGTCGAGCAGCTCGGCGTCGCACACGTCTCCCCGCACGAAGCGCAGCCGCGGGCCGCGTTCGGGCAGGTTGGCGAGCGAGGCCGCGTACGTGAGCTTGTCCACGACCGTGACGGTGGCGCCCTCCAGCCCGGGTAAGGCGCCGTCGAGCAGCATGTGGACGAAATGCGACCCGATGAACCCCGCACCGCCGGTGACCAGGACCCTCATGCGATCACCTGCGCGAGCGAGTGGTCCCCGATGATCATCCGGCCGGCGCCGTCGCCGCCGGGGCCGACCTTGGCCCAGCGACCGATCAGGGAGCGGCGCAGGTCGCGTGCGCCGTGCACCTGCGCGCCGTCGAGCAGGATGGAGTCGGTGATGGTCGAGTTCTCCACCAGGCAGCCGGGGCCGACGGAGGTGGAGGGCCCGATGTGGCTGCCGTTGACGACGGCGCCCGCGCCGATGACGAGCGGTCCGACGAGCTCGGACCCGGTGACCACCGCGCCCTCCTCGACCACCACCTCGCCGCGCACGGTGCTCGTGCTGTCGACGCGGCCGCGCACGCCGGGGGTGAGCCGCTGGAGCAGGACGCGGTTGCAGTCCAGCAGGCCGTCGGCGCTGCCGATGTCGCGCCAGTAGCCGGTGTAGTCCGACGCGGTCACCACCCGGCCCCGGTTGACCAGCCACTGCAGCGCGTCGGTGATCTCCAGCTCGCCGCGGTGGCTCGGCCGCAGGTCGGCGACGGCCTCGTGCACAGCGGCGGTGAAGAAGTACACGCCGACGATCGCGAGGTCGCTGCGCGGGTGCAGCGGCTTCTCCGCCAGCACGTGGACCCGGCCGTCGTGGTCCACCTCGACCACGCCGTACTGCCGCGGGTCGTCCACCTTGGCCACCAGCACCTGGGCGTCCGGCCGTTGCGCGCGGAACCGCTCGGCCGCGTCGCCGATGCCGTCGGCGACGACGTTGTCACCCAGGTACATGACGAAGTCGTCGTCGCCGAGGAAGTCGCCGGCGATCTGCACGCAGTGCGCCAGGCCGAGCGGGCTCTCCTGCACGAGGTAGGTGATCTCCAGCCCGAGCTGGGCACCGTCGCCGATCACCGACTGGATCTCGACCTCACCGCCGCCGACCACCACGGCCACCTCGCGCACGCCGATCGACCGGATGTTCTCCAGGCAGTGCGCGAGCACCGGCGTGTTGGCCACGGGGACGAGTTGCTTCGCCATGGAGTACGTGAACGGGCGCAGCCTGGTCCCCTTGCCGCCCGCCAGCACTAGTGCCTTCATCGTCGCCCTCTCGAATGGTGCACGGGTCGTCCTCTTCCCGATCCGGTCCACATGCGACTTCTCCCGTCTCAGCTCGCCAGCACCGCGCCGGCCTCGGCCAGCAGCTCGCACTGCTCGGCCCACCCGGAGCCGAAGGGCACCACGACCACCTGGCCGACGCCCAGGTCCGCGAACCGCCGCAGCGCGTCGGCCACCTCCTCCGGCTTGCCGCCGACCACCACGGCGTCGGCGTGCTCGCGGGGGAACCCGAAGCCGTTGGCGCACAGGTCGACCAGTGCGTCGCGGCTCATCCCGCCGCGGTGGGCGTTGAGCGTGGCGAAGACCGACACGGTGGTGGCCGGGCGCGTGCCGGTGAGGTCTTCGACCACCTGCCGCCCCACGGCGACCTGGCCCGGCGTGACGGCCGCGGGCAGCCAGCCGGCACCGGTCCGCGCGACCCGCTTCAGCGCGGGCCGCGAGTCGCCGCCGATCCACAGCGGCGGCATCGGCGCGGCGGGGCGCAGCGCCACCGAGGCGTCCACGTCCGGCAGCCGGGTCTCCTCGCCCGACAGCAGCGAGGGCAGCACGTCCAGCGCCTCGTCGGTGCGCCTGCCGCGGTCGGCGAGGGTCGAGCCGGCCGCCTCCCACTCCTGCGCGGGGTGACCGCCGACGCCGACGCCGAGCTGGAGCCGCCCGCCGGAGACGAGCTGGAGGCTGCCGATCTGCTTGGCGATCCAGGACACGCGGCGCAGCGCGAGCTGGAGCACGGCGAAGCCGACCTCGATGCGCTCGGTGGCCGCCGACGCCGCGGCGAGCGCGACCACGCTGTCGAGGATCGGCGTGCCCCAGGCCAGGTGGTCGCTGACCCACAGCGAGTCGAGGCCGAGGTCCTCGACGTGCCGGGCGACCGCGACCGGGTCCGCGATCGACCCGTCGCCCTCGAACATGGTGGAGTGAGCCAAACCGAGCTTCACGCGTCCGCCCCCTGGTCGCTGTTCTCGTACACCACGACGCACTCGTGGTTCTCGATGTCGATCTTGTCGTTGACCCGCGCGAAGATGTCGGTCAGCGCGTCGAGCCGGTCCAGCGCGCGGTAGTGGTCGAGGCTCTCCCACTCGGCGACGCTGAAGTACACCGACGCGTCCTCCCGCGAGCGCACCAGCTTGTGCCGCAGGTGCCCCGGCTGCGCGGCCATGAGGTCGCTGCCCTGTCGGTAGACCTCTTCGTAGAACTCGTCGGAGCAGTCGACCAGCCGGATGCGGTTGAGGCAGACCATCCCGGCCTTGGCCTCGTCCGGCGACGTGCGGCCGGCGTAGACCACGTCGGCCTTGTGGTGCTCCAGCACGATCCGGTCGCCGGAGTCGGGCCCGGGGCCCGAGAGCGCGACCACCCGCTCGAAGATCTCCATCAGCTGCGGCATGTCGTCGAGCCGGTTGTAGCGCTCCAGGTCCGACCACACCAGGACGGTGACGTAGACGTTCGGGTCGGTCTGCGAGCGGACGAACAACTGGCCGACGTGGCCGTCCTGCTTGGCCATGAAGTCGCCCGCCTCGGCGTACATGGCCTCGTACTCCTCCGGCGGGCAGTCGGTCAGGGTGGCCTTGTTGATGCTGATCAGCACCATGTGCTCCTTTCGGGGGGTCAGCGCGCGGTGGTGCCGACCGGCGCGGGCAGTCGTTCTCCGGGCACCGTGCGATCGGTGAACAGCAGGCAGGCCAGCAGGTTGCGGGCCTCGACGTTGACGTAGTTGCCGAACCGGGCCAGCTCGGCGAGCTGGGCCGCGGTGATCCAGGTGAAGTCGGGGTCCGGCTCGTCGGCGAAGTCGCCGTCCACCTCGACGATCAGGTAGCGGTTCTCCGCGTGGTAGAACCGGCCGCCCTCCTCGGAGTGCACCGAGTCGAACCGGACCCGCGAGGGGTCCGCGCCGAGCACGTCGTCGAGGTAGGCGGGCCGGTGCTCGGCCAGCGAGCCGGTGTAGTTGTCCGGCGAGCACTGCACGGTCGGGGCCAGCTCCACCACGTCCTGGGTGCCCGCCTGGGTGTGGGCGCGGGCCAGCAGGTGCGGCCGACCGCCGATCCACTTGACCAGGAAGGCCACCACGCCGCGGTGGCGCGGCACGAGGATCGGCTGCGACCAGCTCGACACCTCGCGGGTCTCGGCCTTCACGTCGACCCCGATGACGGAGAAGAAGCGGCCGGACGGGTGGCTGATCCGTTCGGGCGTGCAGTCCCAGCCCGTCACCTCCGACAGGGCCAGCGGCCAGCGGGTCAGCTCGTAGCGGGCCTTCATCTCGGTGAACCAGCTCAG
Source organism: Saccharothrix sp. S26 (assembly GCF_021390395.1). Classification (GTDB taxonomy): domain Bacteria; phylum Actinomycetota; class Actinomycetes; order Mycobacteriales; family Pseudonocardiaceae; genus Actinosynnema. The sequence goes on along the minus strand of NZ_JAJUWT010000034.1, from coordinate 75,633 downwards.
CAGCGCCGCGGACTCCCGGCGGGTCGGCGCGCGTTCCGCGGTCGGGCCGGTGATCGCGGCGAACAGCTCGTCCACGGGCCCCTCGTCGCGGCGGGCGTCGGCGATCTCGGTGATGGGGTACCCGGCGAGCACGGTGCGGGAGTCCATGTTAACCAGGTTGTCGACCAGCAGCAGCTCGCCGAGCTGCTCGCGGGTCAGCCAGCAGAACCCCGGCAGGACCGGCACGTCGCCGGTGACCTCGATGATCATGTTGCGGTTGCGCTTGTGCAGGAACCACGACCCCTGCTCGGACTGCAGCACGTCGGACAGCACCCGGCCGTGGCCGCGCTCGGTGAAGTACTCCAGGTAGGGCTGCGAACGACCCCGGTGCACCCGCCGGTAGTTGCTCCTGGTCGCCTGCACGGTCGGGGAGAGCTGGACGAGGTTGATGTTGCCCGGCTCCATCTTCGCCTGCATCAGGAAGTGCGGCGTACCGTGGAACCGCTTCACCAGGATGCCGAGGATTCCCGACTCCGGCTGGTCGATGATGGGCTGCGTCCACTGCCGCACCGGGCCGTGGTCGGTGCGCACGCCCAGGCCCTGCACCGAGAAGAACCGGCCGCTGTGGTGGCGGATATTTCCGGTGTCCGGCTCGATCGCCCAGCCCGTTAACTGGTCCAATCGTGTCCTGGTCACCTCGTACGAATGTGCGGCGAGATGTTCGAAGTACCAATCGTAGAACTCGTCCAGCCGTTGGAACATCGTCGACCTCTCCATTCACCGGCGTATCGAGGCGGTACCGGGGCGGCACACGGCAGCGCACCCGCGAAATCCATCCTCGCGGTGACCCCTAGGGGGCGAACCGGACGTTTTCTAGAGGCGACCTAGAGGCGTCGCGGTGCCCGCCGGCGAACGAAGGCAGGCGCTTGACCTCAACATTTGTTGAGGTTATAGGGTCGTCGACAGGACTGTGACCAGGATGGGATCGGCCGGTACCGAGGAGGGCGAGCACAGCCCGAAGTCCCGAGTTCGGCAAGCCGAAGCCGCGCGGGACGCCCGACGCGGACCTCGCGCCGCACCCGACGCCACCGCATTCCGCTATTCCGCGCACCGCCGCGGAACAGCGGGCGAATCGTATGCCAAAACATTGCGCATAATCGATCCGCACCCAGGATATTCCACCTGCCCCCGCCTGGTCCACCGCCGGCGGCGGCCGGCCGGCCGGAAGTTGGTTTTTCACCTGGTCCCGCGGCGACTGGCGTGCCGGTCACGTGACCTGCTAGACAGAATTCAGGGACACAGCCCGATCAAGTCGACGAGCCGGGGGCTGCCCCCGCATCCAGGAGGCGACAACGTGGTTCTGCCGCGTTGGTCACAGGAAACCGACCCACGGGCCGCGGCGGACGGACGAGCGAGACCGCTCGTCGGCGCTCGGCCGCACCGGGCGCCCACCGGGTCGGAAGCAGGCGAACAAACTGGGGGTGATGAGAACATGGATTTCGAGGTTCTGGGCCCGATCAGGGTCCACCACAAAGGCGTGGTCCACCTGCCCACCGCGCCGAAGCTGCGCCAACTGCTCGCGTTGTTCTTGCTCAAGGCGAACATGTTCGTCTCGGTGAACGACTGCGTGGAGGAACTCTGGGAGGACCGACCGCCGCGCACGGTGATCCCGACGTTGCAGACCTACGTGCTCCACCTGCGGCGCACACTGGCCGGCTCGCCCTCGGTGGGCACGCTGGACGCCGCGCGGCGGATCCTCGTCACCGGGCGCGGCGGCTACTACCTGACCCTGCCGACGGAGTCGCTGGACCTCGGGCGGTTCGAGCGGTGGCTGCGGCTGGGCCGTGACGCCCAGCGCCGCGGGAACCCGGTCGAGGCGTCCGCGAACTTCCGCAAGGCGCTGGAGGTCTGGCGCGGCCCAGCGTTGAGCGACGTCCAGGCCGGTCCCCTGCTGCTGCCGATGATCAGCGCGTTGAACGAGGCGAGGATCTCGGCGACGGAGCAGTTCTTCGACGCGGAACTGCGCCTGGGCTACCACCGGGACATCCTCAGCCACGTGTACTCCGTCGCCGCGGAGCACCCGCTCAACGAGAAGGTGCAGTACCAGTACATGCTCGCGCTGTACCGGTCCGGCCGCCAGGTGCAGGCGTTGCAGGCCTACCAGCGGCTGCGCGAGGTGCTGACCAGCGAGCTGGGCCTGGAACCGTCGCCCGCGGTGCAGCAGCTGCACCAGTCGATCCTGGAACGCGACCCGCTGCTCGACGACAGCGCCGCCTGACGGCTCAGGTGGTCAGCGTCGGCGGTGCTGACCACCCGAGCCGCCGGGCGGGGCGGCTCAGCCCAGGTCCAGCCGCACGTCGTACTCGGCCAACCAGGTGTTGCACTCGATGAGCCGTTCGAGGACCGCACGCGCGCTCCACGGCCCGCCCATCACGTACGACCCCACCGGCCGGTCCAGCAGCTTGCGGATGCCGCTCTCGGACACCAGCTGCAACACCGGGTTGCCGGGCACGCACAGCTTCTCGACCGCTTCCCGCAACGCCACCTCGTACCCGGTGTCCTGGGTCGCCGGGTACGGGTTCTTCTTGCGGTCCAGCACCGAGTCGGGCAGCACGCCCCGCATCGCCGCGCGCAGCAGGCTCTTCTCGCGGCCGTCGAACGTCTTCATCGCCCACGGCGCGTTGAACACGTACTCCACGAGCCGGTGGTCGCAGAAGGGCACCCGGACCTCCAGGCCGACGGCCATGCTGACCCGGTCCTTGCGGTCGAGCAGGAAGTTCTCCCACCGGGTCAGGTTGAGGTACCCGATCTCGCGCATCCGGCGTTCCAGGCCCGTCTCGCCGGGCAGGCGGGGCACCTCGGCCAACGCCTCGGCGTACCGGTCGCGGACGTACTCGTCGAGCCCGAGGTCGTCCCACAGGCCGACCTCGCGCAGCGCCCCGATCCCGCCGGCGCGGGTGAACGGGTCGTGCCACGGGAAGGTGTCGCCCTCCACGGCGGTCTTGTCGTGGAACCAGGTGTACCCGCCGAACAGCTCGTCGGCGGCCTCGCCGGACAGCGCGACGGTGACCCGCTCGCGCACCGCGCGGCACAGCAGGTACAGCGAGTACTCCATGTCGCCGGTGGAGATCGGCAGGTCCTGCGCGAGCAGGGTCGCCCGGCGCACCGCCGGGTCGAGGATGTCGCGGTTGTCCAGCAGCACCACGATGTGCTCGGCGCCGACGTGCTCGGCCACCGCCGCCGCGAAGGGCGTGTCGGGGTCCTCCCACTGCACGTCGGCCTCGAACCGCTGGGTGTGCCCCACGAAGTCGACCGAGAACGCGGGCAGCGGCTCGGTCACCCCGGCGGCGCGCCGGGCGTTCGCGGCCAGGGCGGTGACCGCGCTGGAGTCCAGCCCGCCGGAGAGCAGCGTGCCCACCGGGACGTCGGCGAACAGCTGCCGGTCCACGATGTCGACCAGCAGCTCCCGCACGGTCGCGATGGTGGTCTCCAGGTCGTCGGTGTGCTCGCGGCTCTCCAGCCGCCAGTACCGGTGCGGGTGCAGGCCGTCGCGGTCGACCACGAGCAGGTGGCCGGGGCGCAGCTCGCGCATGCCGCGGAACACCGCGTGGCCCGGCGTCTTGACGATGCTGAACATCTCGCGCAGGCCGTCGCGGTCCACGACGGCGTCCACGGCGGGGTGCGCCAGCAGCGCCTTGGGCTCCGACCCGAACACCACGCCGTCCGGCGTCGGGAAGTAGTACAGCGGCTTGACGCCCATCCGGTCCCGCACCAGCACCAGCTCACCGGCGGGCTCGTCCCAGATGGCGAACGCGTAGATGCCGTTGAGCCGTTCGGCGAACGCCCGGCCCCACTGCCGGTAGGCCCGCAGCACGACCTCGGTGTCGCTGGTCGTCTCGAACACGTGGCCCAGCCCGACGAGCTCCTCGCGCAGCTCGCGGAAGTTGTAGACCTCGCCGCTGTAGGTGATCACGACCGACTTGTCGGCGGACATCGGCTGAGCGCCGGTCTCCAGGTCGATCACCGACAACCGGCGGTGGCCCAGGGCGGCGTGCGCGCCGACCCACACCCCGGCGGCGTCGGGGCCGCGGCAGGCCATCGTCCCGGTCATCCGCTCGATCAGCGGCCGGCGTTCCCGGAGGTCGTCTTGGAAGCTGACCCATCCTGCGATTCCGCACATGCGCGTTCCGAACTCCCCTCAACCCGTTGGCGTGCGAGCGGTCTCAGCCGGCCAACGTCTCCACGGACCGCAGCACCTCGGACACCGAGGGCAGCCCGGCGATCTCCACCGACAGCTCCTCGGCCCGCTTGCGGTAGGACGGGTTCTCGACCAGCTCGCGGCTCGACTCGACGATGCGCTCGACGCTGTCCTCGCCGGGCATCAGCATCAGGGCCGCGCCGTACTCGGTCAGCCGCTCGGACGGCGCCACCGACGACGGCATGTTCGGGATCAGCAGCTGCGGCAACCCGGTGCTCATCACCAGCAGCGACGTGCCGCCACCCGCGTGGTGCACGAACAGGTCGCAGGTACGGGAGACCACGTCCAGCGGCAGCCAGCCCGCGCGCACGTTCTCCAGCCCCGCGGTCAGGTCGGCGGCCACGTCCTCGGGCGCGGCGACCACCAGCTCCATCCCGAGGTTGGACACCTTGCCCGACAGGTCGCGCAGGAACTCGAAGTACTGCTCCCTGGTCACCCGGGCCCCGGCGGTCACGCAGACCCGCTTGCGGTCGCCCTTGGTGTACATCCACGGCTCCAACTTGCGTTGCGGGCTGGAGCCCACGTAACGCATGAACTGGGCGGGCGGCGCGTCCTTCGGGCGCAACGAGGGCGGGCACAGCTCGACGTACATGTCCGGGTCGGGCAGCCCGTCCAGGCCCAGCTCGCGCAGCTCGCCCGCCAGCTCCTCGGTGGCGCCGAGGTCCGCCTCCGGCGGCTCGCCGCTGTCCCAGGCGTGCCGCACCCACGGCACGCCCAGCCGGCGCGCCAGCAGCGCCGCGGCGTAGGACAGGTGCCCGCCCACCACGACGTCGGGCCGCCAGCTCTCGGCCAGCTCCAGCAAGCGCTCCATGCTCGCCGCGGCCAACCGCCCGAACCCGCGACCCACGAACGGCTTCCACCGCTCCGGGTCCTCGGGCCAGGTCAGCTCGTTGCCCGCGCGGTCGTTGGTGAAGAAGTCCAGCATCGTGCGGTCGGTCAGCGCGATCGCGGGCAGGCCGGCCGACGTGATCGTGGGGACCATGCCCTCGGTCGACGCCATGAACGTCTGGTGCCCGGCGTTGCGGGCCGCGGTCGCCAGCGGCACCAGCGCGAAGATCGTCGCCGGGCTGGCGCCTGCCAGGAAGAGGATTCTCATGCCTCGGACGCTACGACCGGCCGATCGGGCCGACCTAGGGCCGGCACAGTGCGCTGTTCGTCCCCGGCTGGACCCACCCGCGCGACCTGCTTCTCGACGCCGCGTCGACTCGTCCCATCGGGCACGGCGGTCGCCCAGGGTGACGGAATCCGTGCCGCTGCACCGTTCGGGGGTGCCCGGCCGTTCGCCTTGACCTGAACCTCTGTTGAGGTTTTAGCGTCGTCGCATGAACTCGATTGGTGCGTCTCGTGCCGGGAGACGCGAATGGGCCGGGCTCGCCGTGCTCACCCTGCCGACCCTGCTGGCCTCGCTGGAACTGACCATCCCCAACCTCGCGCTGCCCGCGATCTCCCGCGACCTCGCGCTGACCAGCGCGCAGTCGTTGTGGATCATCGACATCTACGGCTTCCTCCTCGCCGGCTCGCTGATCACCATGGGCACGCTGGGCGACCGCATCGGCCGCCGCAGGCTGCTGATGATCGGGTCGGCCCTGTTCGGCGTCGCGTCCGTGCTCGCCGCGTACTCCGTCAACGCCGAGATGCTGATCGTGACGCGAGCGCTGCTCGGCATCGCCGGCGCGACGCTGATGCCCGCCGCGCTGTCGCTGGCCGCCTCGCTGTTCCAGAACCCCCGGCAGCGGACGGTGGCGATCAGCGTCGTCATCGCCAGCGTCGCGGGCGGCACCGCCGTCGGCCCGCTCATCGGCGGCTGGATCCTCCAGCACTTCTGGTGGGGCGCGGTGTTCCTGATCGCGGCCCCGGTGACCGTGCTGATCCTCGTCCTGTGCCCGCTGCTGCTGCCGGAGCACCGCGAGGAGAGCTTCGGCCGGATGGACCTGGTGAGCGCGGCGCTGTCGCTGGCCGCCGTGCTGGCGGTCATCTACGGGCTCAAGCACCTCGCCGTCAGCGGCCTGGACGTGGTGTCGGTCGCGTCCATCGTGGCGGGGCTGCTCATCGGCTTCTGGTTCATCCGGCGGCAGCGCCGCAGCGACCCGCTGATCGACCTCGGGCTGTTCCGCTCGGCCTCGTTCAGCGTGTCGCTGAGCACGCTGCTGTTCGGCGTCTTCGTGCTCTTCGGCGCGAACTTCTTCCTGGCGCAGTACCTCCAGCTGGTGTTCGGGCTCTCGCCGCTGGAGGCGGGCCTGTGGACGGCGCCGTCGGCGTGCGGCGTCATCGTGGGCTCCACGCTCGCGCCGACGCTCGTGCGCCGCGTGCGGCCGGGGTACGTGGTCGCGGCGGGCCTGGTGCTGTCCGCCCTCGGGTTCGCCGTGCTGACCCTGGTGGAGCCGGGTTCGGGCCTGCCGCTGCTGGTGGTCGGCTCGATCGTCGTCTCGCTCGGCCTCGGCCCCATGATGACCCTGACCACCGACCTCGTGGTCGGTTCCGCGCCGGCGGAGCGGGCGGGCGAGGCGTCCGCGCTGTCGGAGACGGCGCCGGAGCTGGGCGGCGCGCTGGGCATCGCGATCCTCGGCAGCATCGGCACCGCCGTCTACCGCGCCCAGGTCGCCGGCACGGTGCCGTCCGGCCTGTCGGAGGAGTCGACGCGGGCCGCCGAGGAGACGCTGGGCGGGGCCGTGTCCGCCGCCGAACAGGTGCGCGGCCCGGTCGGCGACCAGTTGCTCGACACCGCCCGCGCGGCGTTCACCGACGGGCTGCACCTGATCGCCGGGATCAGCATCGTCGTGCTGGTCGCCACGGCGGTCCTGATCGGCGTCATGCTGCGCCACGTCCCCGCCTCGACCGAGACGGAGCAGGGCGCGGAAGACGAATCGAGCGTGCTGGGGCAGACGGGCTGACCCCGGCCGGCAGGGAGCGCGGGGCGGGGCGGAATGCGCCCCGTCCCGCCCCGCGCACGCCGGTGCACGCGCAGGGCCCGTGCCACGAGCTTGTGCCATCATGGCGAATATGCGACCACCGGCCTGGGACCAAACGGAGTTCACCGTCGGTCAGCTCTCGGCGCGCAGCGGGGTGTCCGTGTCGGCCCTGCACTTCTACGAACGCCAACAGCTCATCGAGAGCAGGCGCACGGCGGGCAACCAGCGGCGGTACAAGCGGGAGACGTTGCGACGCGTGGCGTTGATCCAGATCGCCCAACGCGTCGGCATCCCGTTGTCCGAGCTGCGCGAGTGCTTCGAGTCGTTGCCGGACAACCGGACCCCGACCCGGCGCGAGTGGGCCCGCCTGTCCTCGCGCTGGCGGCACAAGCTCGACCAGCGGATCCACTACCTCCAGCAACTGCGCGACGAGTTCACCGACTGCGTGGGCTGCGGCTGCCTGTCCATCGACCGGTGCCTGCTGGCCAACCCCAACGACAAGCTCGGCGCCACCGGGTTCGGCCCGCGCCGACTGCTGTCCCCCTGACGGGGGCGCGCTTACGACCGCGTCGCGGTGGGCGCTTCCCGTTGCCCGCGGGTTTCGGACGCCGGTCCCTTGACGTGCCGTGAGGAGCGCCATGACGAAGGCCGCGCCCGCCGGACCCGCGGCGGTGACGAAGTCCCCCGGTGGTCTCGCGGCGACGCTCGCCGTGCTGCTGGCCGCGACCTTCCTCGTGCGGTTCGACTTCTTCGTGGTCAACGTGGCCGCGCCGACGCTCGGGACGGACCTCGGGGCGAGCGCCACCGCGTTGGAGCTCGTCGTCGGCGGCTACGCCTTCGCCTTCGCCGCCGGCATGGTCACCGGCGGTCGGCTGGGCGACCTGCACGGCCACCGCAGGCTGTTCGTGCTCGGCGTGCTCGCCTTCACCGCCACCTCGCTGCTGTGCGGCGTCACGGTCACCGCCGGGCAGCTCGTGCTCGCCCGACTGGCCCAGGGGCTGGCGGCCGCGCTGATGGTGCCGCAGGTGCTCGCCGTGATCACGTCGGACTTCCCGCCGCACGCGCGGGGTCGGGCGTTCGCGGGCTACGGCATGGCTTCGGGCCTGGGCTCGATCGCCGGGCAGGTGCTCGGCGGCGCGCTGGTGCAAGCCGACCTCGCCGGGCTCGGCTGGCGGCTGATCTTCCTGGTCAACGTGCCGATCGGCCTGGTGACCGCGCTGGTGGCGGCCCGGGTGCTGCCCGACCGGCGGGACGCGCCGCGCACCGGCCTGGACCCGCTCGGCGCGCTCGGCCTGTCCGGTGCGTTGGCGCTGCTGCTGGTACCCCTGGGCATGGGCCACACCGCGGGCTGGGCCGCGTGGACGTGGACCTGCCTGGCGCTGGCCGTGCCGGTGGCGGTGGTGACCCTGCGCTGGGAACGGGCGCTGGGCCGTCGCGGCAGGAGCCCCGTGCTGGACGTGGAGCTGTTCCGGGTGCCGTCGTTCCGCGTGGGCCTCATCGCCGGTGTCGCGTTCAACGCGTACTTCGGCAGCCTCATGTTCACCCTGGCGCTGTTGTTGCAGGCGGGACTGGACCTCAGCCCGTTCGCCGCCGGGGTGGTGTTCTCCCCGATGGGTGTCTTCTTCTCGCTCAGCGCCTTGTTCGGCGGCCGGCTCACGGCCCGGTTCGGCTTGGCCTCGCTGGTGTGGGGCAGCGTGGTGACGGCGGCGGGGCTGGCGTTGCTCGCGGTCGCCTTGGGCGTCTTCGGCCAGGGCGTCGGCCTGGCGTGGGTGCTGGTCGCCTTGGCGTTGGTGGGCCTGGGCAACGGGGTGGTGCTGCCGTCGTTGATGGGAGCCTCGCTGACGCGGGTGCGACCGGAGGCCGCCGGGGTGGCCTCCGGTGTGCTCACGACCTCGCAGCAGTTCGCGGTGTCGGGCGGGGTCGCGGTGATCGGTGGGCTCTACTTCGGCGTGGTGGGCGACCGGACCGGTGGTGCGGCGCACGCCGCGGCCATGCAGTGGGCGTTGTGGGTCGACGTGGTGCTGGTGCTCGCGGTGATCGGCCTGGTGCTGCGGCTCGACCGGATCGGGAGCCGTTGAGCGCGGTGACGAGGCGGGTTCCGGTCGGGAGGACGACGGCCCTCCCGCTAATTCCGGGAGGGCCGTCGTCCTCGCTCGCGAGGCGGATCGGTTACGAGGGAGCCGATCCGTGGCCACCGCGTCCGGGCAGGACGTCGATGACCGCCGTGACGGGACCGAAGCCGGTCGTGCCGGTCACGGTCACCTCACCGGGTGCGCCGGTCGCCCCGCGCGGCACCGGCTGCCAGCGGACCGGCACCACCTCGACCTTGGCGTCGGCGGTGGTCAGCACGCGGACGGTCCTGGGCAGCTGCGGGGTGGAGCCCGCGGTGGTGGCGAGGTGGACGGTGTCCTCGATGACGTGTTCGGCACGGCTGGCGTTGAAGACGTTGATGGAAGCGTGCGGCTCCCACGTGTTCGCCAGGCCGGGCACGGCGCGGAACATCGACTGGAAGCCGGCGGGTTCCCACACCAGCACGCCCTTGCCCTGGTTGTCCACCACGTCGTTGGCGGCCTGGAAGACCCGTTGGATCGCGTCGGCCTGACCTTGGACCGTGCGCGGGAAGGGCGAGTTCGGCATCGGCGAACCGTCGCCGCCCGACGCGGGGTACGCGGTCTCGGCCACCTCGATCTCGTAGTCGGGGTAGGTGGTGGCCATGGTGTGCAGGTTGACGTCGAGCGCCTCGGGCGTGCCGTGCCACTCCGGGTAGTAGGAGATGGCCAGCACGTCGGGGTTCTGGCCCTTGGCCTTGACCCTGGTGAGGTACTGCTGCCAGAACTCCATGGTCTTGGCGAGCCGGTCGGTGCCCACGATCACGTGGACCTCGACCTTCGACGTCGGCGAGGCGTCGCGGACGGCCTTGATCCCGGCCGCGGCCAGCGTGGTGAACCGGTCCCACGCCTGGTCGTAGAGCTGCCGCTCGACCGGGTCGGTCGACTTCCAGTAGCGCCACAGCAGGCCGCCGCCGGGCTTGGCCTGGTAGACGTCGGCCTGGTTGGCGAAGTACGGCGGGTTCGTCGTGCCGATGAGGGCCGCTTCGCTGCCGTACATGAACCCGTTGATGATCTCGTTGCCGACCGCGACCTTGTCCGGCGTGGTGCCCTGCGCGACCAACCGGCGCAGGTAGTCGGAAGTGAAGTCGTACACCGTTCGCGTCAGGTCGTCGAACTCCAACCCCGCCCAGGCCCGGGGCTTCGGCTGCTTGCTCGGGTCCGCCCACGAGTCCGCGTAGTGGAAGTCGATGCCCAACCCCATGCCGCGCTGCTCGATCCACCGCGCCGAGGTCAACGAGCGCTCCGGACCTTGCCTCGGCACCGGCGTGGGCTGCCCGGTGCTCTCGTCGCGCGGCTCGTTGAAGATCCGCAGCCGCGAGTACTCCATGCCGCGGTCCTCGACCACGTCGAGCAGGTGCGGCCCGGCTCCCCGGTTCGCGGCCAGCGGGTCGACCCAGTACTCCCGGCCCTGGTGGTCGTCCACCCAGGACAGGTCAGCGCCCAGGACGAGGTCGTCGCGCAGGTAGTTGAACACCTGCACCTCGCTGACACCGGGCCGGGCGCGACCGGGCACGCCGGTGACCGTCAGCCGGACGAACCGCGTCCCCGGACGGGTGAACAAGTGCACCTCACCGCGTGACGCCGTGCGGTTGTGGGACCGGTCGGCGATCGCCTGCCACCGGCGGCCGTCGGAGGACGCCTCGACGACGTACCGGTACACCACGCCGGGGTCGGGGAAGAGCACCTTGACCTTGCGCAGGTTGTCGTAGGCGCCACCGAGGTCGACGGTGAGCCACTGGCGCGCGCCGTCGCGGTCGGGCCGCCACGCCGTCGCCGGGTCGCCGTCGATGGCCAGCCCGGCGGTCGACGCGTTGCTGCTCGCCGTCGCCGAGGCCCACGGCTTGGCCGCGATGTCGCTCTCGATCGGTTTGATGTCCGCGGTGCCGTAGGTGGCCCCGGCCGGCGCGGGGACCGCGAGCATGCCCGCGGACATCACGGTGGCCAACGTGGTCAGACCCGCGGTGACGCGGATCCCCCGTCTTTTCCTCATGGTTCTCCTGACGGTGTTTCGAGGACGCGGTTCGGTGTCCGACCAGCGGGTCGCGGCGGCGACGTCACGCGCCGGGCGGGGTGTCGGTGGACGTCTTGACGAGGCTGAGCGCGTCGACGAAGAGGTAGCCGTTGCTCCCGGCGGCCCGGACGGTGACGGTGGCCGTGCCCGCAGACAACGGGATCCCCGCCAGCCCACGACGGGTCCAGCCGCCGGAGGCCGGGAGGTCGAGCGTGCGCGACCCGCCCGCGGCGTCGGTGACCGTCACCTGCGCGGCGCCGAGCGACCCGGAGGTCTTGGCGAACGTCGACAGGTCGTAGACCCCGGCGGGCACCTCGACCCGCTGCCGCACACCACCCGCGAACGGTTGGGTGGCCCCGACCCGGAGGCCGAAGCGGCTGCCGTTCGCGCCGCCGTCGACGTTGGTCACGAGGGAGCTCGGGCCCGACTCCCGGAAGTTCGCCCACCCCGTCACCGACGAGACGATGACGCGGTCGGCCTGGATGTCGGGGTTGAGGACGTAGTTGTTCCGCGGCCCGACCCGCCACTCCCCGGTCGTGGCGTTGAACTGCCACTGGCTCACGGAGTGGAACCGCGGCCGCGCGCCGGTCCTGGTCACCGGCATCCACTGGTTGTACCCGATGCCGTTCCAGGCGAAGTCGGCCCAGCGGTCGCCCGCGAAGATCACCGTGCTCTGCTTGGTGCCCTTGACCGTGACGAAGAACCCGGTCTGGGTCACGTGGCCGTAGTCCAGTTCCGTGCCCGCCAACGTGTACTCGCCGGAGTACGTCCCCTGGATCCCGCTGCCGGTCGACTCCAGCACGTGCGTGACGGAGGCGTTCCAGCCGTGCAGGTCCGACGCCGCGTGGTAGTACCTGCCGTCGAGCTTGAACATGGCGTTGCCCTCGCGACCGGCCGCGTTGTAGCCGATCTGCACCGCCGGTTCCACCCGCAGCGAGTCGGACTCGCGCAGCTTGCCGACGAAGGCACGGGCGCGACCCGACCGGTTGGAGAAGATCAGGTAGTCCTTGCCGTCGTCGTCGGTGAAGATCGTCTGGTCGCCGGTGCCGGTCGTCGGCGAGTTGGCGATCCGGGTCTGGAAGTACCCGTAGTCGAAGGTGTCGGTGGGCGAGTCGCCCTGCAGGAACAGCACGCCGTCCCCGCCCTGCGCGGGCAGGTACGCCTGCACGAGCAGCACGTACTTGCCGGTGCGCTCGTTGTAGGAGACGCCGAGGCGGCCGACCCAACCGGCCTGGCCCAGGTTGCCGCCGCCGGGCAGGCCGGTGGCGCGCGTGGCGACCCGGTTCTCGAACTTCCAGTTCACCAGGTCGCGGGACGAGTACACCGGGATCGAGACGAAGCTGACCTCGTTGTCGTACTTGCGGGTGGGGTCGGCCCGGTAGCTCTCGGCACCGCGGTAGTGCACGCCGTACCAGTAGTAGGTGTCGCCGAACTTGAAGACACCGCCGCCCTGCGAGTGGATCGGGTTGCCGCTGGTGTCGGTCCAGAAGGTGTCGTTGGTGATGGTCTGGAACGTGCCCTCGTCCGCGGCCGTGAGCTCACCGGCGGCGGTGACCAGGGCCGTCTTGGCCGCCGCGACGTCCGCGGCGCTCGCCCCGGCGTCGCGTGCGACCTGGTCGGCGGTGGTGAGCGCCCGGGCGAAGGGCTTCCAGGACTGTGCGGTGTACCTGGCCGGGACGCGGGTCCGGTAGTCGTCGACCAGCGTCTTGAGGCCGCGCACCGTCACCGGGGCGTTCACGGTGTCCGCGGGGTGGGCGGCGGCGACGTGCGCCGAGTGCGGCGCCAGGGCCGACGCGAGGAGCAGCCCGGTCACGGCCAAGGCGCGCAGCGGGTCCGACCGGGAGCGCGTATCGCGCCTGTTCCGGGAAGGCGATGAAGTCGACACCGTTGTCGATCTCCTTTGATCGAGGCGAGCAGAAGACTCGGCGGCGACTGTGAACGTGCACACCGTTTCGTGTGCGGTCCTTCCAGATCAAAACCGATGGGCTAGATCATTTCAAGAGGTTCTTCGGAGGTTCGCTGTGAACGTGCACAACACTGGACGACGGCCGACGACCACCAGGTCTTGTCAACCACGCCGTCCCAATACGCGTCCGGATCAGCCGCGCTCGCCTTCGGTCCGACGTCGAGACCCGCGGTTGCTCGCGCAGCGGCACCCGCGCGCTTCGGTGCGCTGCGGGTGCCGCGCCTCGCTTCACCGGCATCCGACCGTCCCCAAAGGACGGACCTCGGTCACGCCACGGGGCGACCCATCCACCAGTTGCCCGGCGCCTCCGGGTCGGTGCTGGACCAGAACTGCACGCAGGCGCTCGTGAACTCCTCGGCGGTCAGGTGGCCGTCGCCGTCGGTGTCGAGGTGCTCGAACGCCTCGGCGGCCTCGGCCTCGGTCAGGCCGGGGAAGTGCCCGCGCTGGAACACCAGGTACTCCGCCGGGCTCACCCGGCCGTCGGCGTCGGTGTCGGCGATGGCCAGGAACGCCTCGGCCAACGCGCCCACGCTGGCCCGGGCCGCGTCCGGGTCGTCGGCCAGCGAGCCGGTGGACTCCACGAACTGCGCGCGGGAGATCGCCGTGCCGCCGCCGGGGATGTGCGGCCGGTGCAGGTCGTGCCAGATCCGCAGGTAGGCGTCGACGATGCGTTGCTCCTGCGGCGAGTCGGGGGCGTGCCCGAGCGCTTCGGCGGCCCGGCGACCCATCAGGACGTGGTCCTGCTCGGTGAGCAGCCCGTCCCCGTCGACGTCCAGGTGGGTGAAGCCGTGGTTGATCTTCGCCGTGAGCAGGTCGTTGACCGGCACGAGCCCTCCGCGCAGAGGTGAGCGGTTGATGGGGACGACACACAGGATGGTGCCGTCGGGAGCGGCCGGGCAACGCCCGAACGGGTTGGCGGGCTACACGATCGAGTGGTGACCTCGGCGTCCGCCCGTCACGTCTCACCGCCGGCGCACCGGTCCTCGTGCTCGGCCAACGCGCCGAGGTCGTGCTCCTGGTGGCCGCAGCGGTAGCACGAGTGCGTCAAGCGGTTCAAGAACTGCACGCGTTCCTCGTCCGGCAGTGGTCGTTGCCACGGCTTGAGGTCGTTCATCACGGCTCCCGGGAAGAGCGCGGTGCACACCGGTCCACAGAGGACTGTCCATCGAGGTCAGACCGCTCGCGACGACAGCAGACCCCTCTGGTAGGCGAGGGAGATCGCGTGCGTGCGGTCCTTGGCCCCGAGTCGGCGCAGCAGGGCTTTCACGTGCGTGCGCACGGTCTCGACCGACACCACGAGCCGCTCCGCGATGGCCGCCGACGTCAGGCCCGCCGCCAGCAGTTCCAGCACTTCCCGCTGCCGCGGCGACAACCGCTCGGCCTCGTGGCCGTCCGCGGACGACACCGCGACGGTGACGGCAGGCGCACGGGACGCGGGAACGGGACGCCTGCCCCGGTGCGCCCGCAGGATCACGGCCACCAGGTCGGCGGGGTGCGCGCCCAAGGGCACGACACCGCGCGCGCCGGCGGCCCGGCCGACGCGGACCAGGTCAGGTGCGAGGCGGTCGCCGTTGAGCAGCGACAGCACCGTCGGCACGCGCCCGGGCCCCACCAGTTCGGCGATCAGCGCACCCCGCGGGTCCACGGCGCTGTCGACGAGCACGACGTCCGGGCGCACGCGCCGCAGTCCGCCGAGGGCTTCACCCGGCGTGGCGACCGCGCCCAGCCAGCGCAGGCCGGCTTGGCGGATCACCGTCCTGAGCCCTTCGCGCACCAGCGGCGTGGCCACGACGGCCGCGACGCCCGGGGCGTCCGGCCGGAGGGTCCGGCGGGCGTCGACCGAGGACTCGGCCAAGTCGATCACGGCACTCCTCCTGCCACCGCGACTCCGGCGCTGACGTCGGCGGACGGGCCGCGACAACTGCACGGACATTGATGTAACAGGTACAGCAACGTACCAGTCATCTCGCGGGTCGGCTACTCAGTGCAGCCACAGGTCGCACACCGTGCACGAAGGAGTGACGGCTCTACTCAGGGTCGTCGGGCAGCTCGGGCAGCGGCACATCCGGGTCCAGCTCGACACCGGCCTCCCGCAGCACGTCGTCGAACAGCGCCCACACCGCGGACGTCAACCGCCGCACGAGCTGTTCCTGGTCCAGCGCGCCGGGCACGGTCAGCCACCGCACCGTCGCCGACTCGACCATGCCCGCCACCCCGAAGGCCAAGGTGTCCGCGTGCCGCGAGTCGGCCCCGAGCAGGTCCAGGTACGCGGTGAACAGCGCGCACAGCCGCTCCGCTACCTGCAACCGCATGTCGGCCGCCTGCCCGCGCCGGCCGGGGGCCGACCCCGCGGCGCGGACGACCATGTAGTCGTACAGCGAGGCGTTGTCGGCCATCCAGGCCACGAAGGTGCCCACGACCCCGCTGATGATCTCGCGCGGGCTGCCGCTCGGTCGGCTCAGCACCGGCACGATCTCCGCGGCGAACAGCTCCGCGACCTGGTGCGCCACCGCGTTGTACAGGTCATCGGCGTCGGAGAAGTGCCGGTAGAGCTGCGGCCGCGACACGCCGGCCCGGTCCGCGATCTGCTCGGTGGAGGCCCACGGGCCGTGCTCGACGATCGCCGACAGGGCAGCGGTCACTATCTCCGCGCGCCGCTTCTCCCGGTGACCGGCCCACCGGGCAGCCCTGCCGTCCACACCCGCGTTCCGACCGCCGTCCGCCACGACCGCAGCGTATCCAGTCCGACGACCATGATCGACAGCAGCGAGTCACCGGGTGGCCTGATCCCGGTCCGCCGAGCCCCGGCTCGCCCCGGACCCCGACGCGTCCACCCCGGGGAGGATCCCCGACCGGCCGTCGTCCGACGACCCGTGTCCCGCCACCGCGGCACGCCCCTCCAAGTAGAGCCGCTCGATGCGGTCCTTGGCCTCGCGCGCGGCTCGGTCCAACCACTCCAGGTCCACACCTGACCTCCGCACGGGCTGTGCACACCGAGTCACCGGTACGGGAACGTAACAGCGACAGACCGCGATCGGTCAATCACGGACGGTCCTTTACCACCTGCACGGGGGAGGTCGAGCGGGCAAGCGCCAACCGGACCCGGGTTGACCCGGCGGAGGTCACTCAGTGATTATTGAGTCAATGATTGCTGACTGGCCTTCCGGGACGGCCGACCGCGCGCGGGTGCACGCGGCGCTCGGCGAGCCCGCGCGGCTCGCCGTGGTCGACCTGCTCCTGCTCGGCGACGCCTCGCCCGGCGAGGTCGGCCGCAGGCTGGGATTGCCCGGCAACCTGCTCGCCCACCACGTGAAGCTGCTCGAACAGGCCGGGATCGTGCGGCGGTCGCGGTCGGAGGGCGACCGCCGGCGCACCTACCTGCGGTTGCGCACGGCCGCGCTCGCCGATCTCGTGCCCACCGGCGTGAGGCGTGCTCCCCGGGTCGTGTTCGTGTGCAGCCGGAACTCCGCGCGCTCGCAGCTGGCCGCCGCGCTGTGGCACCGGCGCAGCCGCGTGCCGACCGCGAGCGCGGGCACCCGACCGGCCGACCGCGTGCACCCCCTGGCCGTCGCCACGGCCCGCGCCCACGGGCTGTCGCTGACCCGCGCCCGCACCCACCACCTGCGTGACGTGCTGCGCCCCGACGACCTGGTGGTCGCCGTGTGCGACAGCGCCCACGAGGAACTGGCCGACCACGACGACCGCCTGCACTGGTCCGTGCCCGACCCGGCCGCGGCGGGCACGCCGGACGCCTTCGACGCCGCCTACCGCGACCTCGCCGACCGCGTCGACCGCCTCGTGCCCGCCGTGCACCCCGCCACCGAGGACTCCTGAATGCCGCGCCCCCTGCGCCACCGCCTGGTGGCCGAGTACCTGGGCAGCCTGCTGCTCGCCGCCCTGGTCATCGGCTCCGGCATCGCCGCCCAACGCCTCTCCCCCGGCGACGTCGGCCTGCAACTGCTGGAGAACGCCGCCGCCACCGCGGTCGGCCTCTACGCGCTCATCCTGGTCTTCGGCCCCGTCAGCGGCGGTCACCTCAACCCGGCCGTCTCGCTGGCGGACGCCGTGTTCGGCGGGCTGGCGTGGCGTGACGTCCCGGCCTACGCGGTGGTCCAGGTGCTCGGCTGCGTCACCGGCGCGGTCCTGGCCAACGTGATGTTCGACGCCGCACCGGTCAGCATCAGCACCACCGAACGGGCCACGGCCGGGCACGCGCTGTCCGAGGTCGTGGCCACGGCGGGCCTGCTGCTGGTGATCTTCTCGCTGGTCCGGTCGGGCCGGTCGGCGCTCGCGCCGTCGGCCGTGGGCGCCTACATCGGCGCGGCGTACTTCTTCACCAGCTCCACCAGCTTCGCCAACCCGGCCATCACCGCCGGCCGGGTGTTCAGCGACTCGTTCGCGGGCATCGCGCCCTCGTCCGCGCCGGTCTACGTGCTGGCGCAGGTCGTCGGCGTCGCGGTGGCCGTGCCGCTGCTGCGCCTGCTCCACCCGGACCCCGTCGCCACCGCCGCACCCGTCACCGAAGGGCGAGCACGTTGAGCCGCACCAAGCCCGAAGTCCTGTTCGTCTGCGTCCACAACGCGGGCCGCTCCCAGATGGCCGCCGCGCTCCTGCGGCACTACGCGCTGGGCCGCGTCACGGTCCGCTCGGCCGGCTCCGCGCCCGCCGACCGGGTCAACCCGGCCGCCGCCGAGGCGCTGGCCGAACTCGGGCTCGACATCACCGCCGAAGTGCCGACCAAGCTGACCACCGACGACGTCGAGACCTCCGACGTCGTCATCACGATGGGCTGCGGCGACACGTGCCCGGTGTTCCCCGGGAAGCGCTACCTCGACTGGGAGCTCGACGACCCGGCCGGGCAGGGCCTCGACGCCGTCCGCCCCATCCGCGACGACATCGACCGCCGCGTCCGCGCCCTGCTCGCCGAGCTGCTCGACGGGCCGCCCGCGTAGATTGCCCGGATGAGCGCACGCTTCCAGGAGCTGGACTGGTGTCGGACACCGCTGGGCGAACTCGTCCTGCGCCGTCGGTGGGACCCGGTGTTCGACCGCGAGGTGCACGAGATCAAGCTCAACGACGAGTTCCTGATGTCGAGCCTGTTCACGGTGTCCGAAGTGGAGCTGGCGCGCCTGGCGCTGGCCGACCTGCCCGGGCCCCTGGACGTCGTCGTGGGCGGCCTCGGCCTCGGCTACACCGCGCGGACGGTGCTGGAGCACCCGGCCGTGCGGTCGATGCTCGTCGTCGACGCGCTCGGCGAGGTCATCGACTGGCACCGGCGCGGCCTGCTGCCGGGCGGTCGGGAGTTGGCCGCCGACCCGCGCTGCCGACTGCTCCACGACGACTTCTTCGCCCTCGCGCGGTCCGCTGACGGGCTCGACCCGGCCGAGCCCGGACGGCGGTTCCACGCGGTCATCGTCGACATCGACCACTCGCCCCGCCACCTGCTGCACCCCGGCAACGCCGACTTCTACGCGCCCGAGGGCCTGCGCCTGCTGGCCGACCGGCTGCACCCCGGCGGCGTGTTCGCCCTGTGGTCCAACGAACCGCCGGACGACGACTACACCGCCGCGCTCGCCGACCGGTTCACCGACGTGCGCGCGGAGGTCGTCCGCTTCCCCAACCCGTTGCAGCAACGCGAGGCGACCGCCACGGTCTACCTGGCGAGGACGGCCGGCTGACGCGGTCGGCTTCCGCCCGCCGGCGGCCCGAACCGGCATCGCGGGTACGTAAGGTTGTCCGGTCGGCGCCGGGAAGAGCGGGGTGTGCGGGTGATGGACGTGGGGCGCTTGGTGGCCGGGCGGTACCGGCTGCGCGGGCGCGTGGGTGCGGGCGCGATGGGCGTGGTGTGGCAGGCGCTGGACGAGCGGCTGGACCGCGTGGTGGCGCTCAAGCAGCTCGTGGTGCCCGAGGGGTCCGACCCGGTCGCGGCGGTGGGCCGGGCGGCGCGGGAGGCGCGCATCGCGGCCCGGTTGCGGCACCCGAACGCGGTGACCGTGCACGACGTCGTGGAGGACGACGGCAGGCCGGTGCTGGTCATGGAGTACCTGGCCGCGCGGACCCTCGCCGACCGGATCGCGCGGGGCCCGCTGCCCGCCGAGCAGGTGACCGGGATCGGGGCGCAGGTGGCGAGCGCGCTGGCGGCGGCGCACGCGGCGGGCATCGTGCACCGGGACGTGAAGCCGGGCAACGTGCTGCTGACCGAGGACGGCACGGCGAAGATCACCGACTTCGGCATCGCCCGCGCGGTCGGTGACGTCACCGTGACCAGGACCGGGTTGCTCGCGGGCACGCCCGCGTACCTCTCGCCGGAGGTGGCGCGCGGAGGCGAGCCCGGACCCGCCTCCGACGTTTTCGCCCTCGGGGCCACGCTGTACGCGGCGGTGGAGGGGCGGCCGCCGTTCGGCGAGGGGGACAACGCCATCGCCCTGCTGCACGCCGTGGCCGCCGGCCGGTTCCCGCCGCCGACGCGGGCCGGTCCGCTGACCGCCGTGCTGGTGGACCTGCTGCGCACGGACCCGGCCACCCGGCCGACCATGGCGCAGGCGGCCGAACGCCTGCGCGCGCCGTCCACCGCGATCCCGGCGGCCACCAGGCTCGACCTGAACCCCGCCGACCTGCCACCACCGACCGGCCCGCACCCGGTGGACGTGCCACCGACCGGCCCTCCCCCGACGAACCCGCCCCCGGCCGGACCGCCGACCCCGGCGCCGCGGCTTCCCCTCCAGGGACGAGCGGCCCCCACCGCCGTCGCGCCACATCCGACCGCCTTGGGCGCGCACCCGGCCCGCCGGGGACGCGCGGGGCTCCTCGCGGTGGCGGCGGCGGCCGTGGTCGGGTTGGTCGTGACGGTCCTGGTGGTGTCGAACGGGAGCAGGACCGCCACCACCGCGACCGGCGCGGTGACGTCCACGCCGCCGGCCGGCAGCACGCCGTCCCCCGCGCAGCTCGAGCAGGCGGTGGCCGAGTACTACGCGTTGGTGCCGAAGAACCTCGCCCAGGCGTGGGAGCGGCTCGGCCCCGGGCTGCAAGCGCAGGGCCGCCAGCAGTTCGAGAAGTCCTGGCGGGAAGTCAAGGACCTCGTCGTCAGCTCACCGCCGGCGGCCGCCGGACCCGACACGGTGACCATCGGCATCGACTTCTCCGGGCCGCAGGGCAAGCGGGTGCGCGAAACGCACCGGCTGCGGCTGGTCGTGCGAGGTGGGACGCCGTTGATCGACGCCGACGAAGTCCTGTCCTCGCAACGCCTCGACAAAGGCCACCCAGGCGAAAAAGACCACGAGGAGGACGACAAGAAGGAGGACCGGAAACGCGGTGGCGGCAAGAGCGGCGAAGGCTGACCCGTCAGACGAGAACCTCGCCCCACACCACCTTGTGCCCGGTCCGGGGGTCCACGCCCCACCGCGAAGCCAACCGGTTGACCAGCAGCAGCCCCCGGTGGCGCACCCCGCGCCCGCCCGGTTTGCCGAGCACCGGCAGCAGTTCGGGGCTGGCGTCGTGCACTTCCACCCGCACCACGCGCCCGTCGTGGTGGCTCAGGCGCAGCCGGCGTGGCGCGCGGGCGTGCTCGAACGCGTTGGTCAGCAGCGCGTCGGCGATCAGCAGCAGGTCGAGCAACGTCGACTGGTCCACTTCCGGGACGTTCTCGATTATCCACCTCCGCGCGCGGCGCACCGGTGGAACGGTGTCCTCCAAATCGAAGTCGACGTGGTCAACGGACCGTTCGACGACGTCCACAACACGAGCCTTCCGACAATCGGCGGTTCCCTCCACGACTTCGGGCCCAGGGCGTGGTCGGTGGGTTCCCCCGAGCCACGGCCGCAAACGGTGAGCACCGGCTCCGCGGTGGTGGCGATGAACCGACCGGGTGCGCAGCACTACGGCAACGATTCAGTTCCGTCCGTCACCGTTGCGGGGTAATCCGACAGCGCACATGGTTCGCCCTCCGGTGTCCCGAGTTCTCAGCCGTGCACAAACCCGGTACCCGTCGTCCCAACGGGTTAAACCGCTACCCCGTGAGGATTACTTCGGCGTGACCGTGAGCGGGAGCCGGATCGGCACGGACTGCCCGGGGCCGGTCGTGACCGTGCCGGTGATCACGCCGCCGACCGCCTTGGGGCCGGCCAGCAGCCGCAGCACGAACCTCACGGACCCGCCGGGCGGCAGCTCCGCCTCGGCCGCGCACGTCACCGTGCCCTTGCCCGCCGGGCAGCCGACGGTCTGCTGCGCCGCGCCGTCGAAGCCGACCAGGGGCTTGCCCCGGAGGTTGTTGCCCTTCCCCACGACCTGCACGCCGTCGGGCAGGGACAGCACGAGCGAGGCGGGCGCGAGGGGCGTCGACCCGGTGTTGTGGACGATGACCGGCAGGTCGAAGGGCGGTCCGCCGGTGGACAGGGCCACGTCGTCCGGCACCTCCGGGGTCAACGGCTGCGCCGTCGGTTCGGCGACGGTCGTCGTCGGGGTCGCGTCGGGGCCCACCGAGGTGGACGTCGGGTCGGTCGGGCCGGCGGTCGCGGCGGTGGTAACCGACGGCGCGTCGGAACCCGGCACCGGAGCGGACGACGTCCCGGAGACCACCGACCTCCCCGGGTCCGCCGTCGTCGCGGACGGCCGCGCGTCGACCGTCGGCACCGCCGCCTGCTGCGCGGTGGTCGCGCCCAGCACCACGGCCGCGACCACCGCCGTGGCGGACGCCGTCACGCCGAGCCACTGCGCCGCCGTGGTCGCGGAGCCCGCCGCCGCCCCCGCGCCCGCCGCCGCCGCGCCCGCCTTCGCCGTGCCCGCGGTCACGGCCAGGTAGCCCGACGCGCCCGCGCCGAGCACCAGCGGCGCCACGACGGCGCGCAGGGTGCCGTTGACGTCGGCCAGTTCGGCGGCCATCGCGCGGCACGTCCCGCACTCGTCCAGGTGCGCCTCGACCTGGGCGGTCTCCCTCTTGGTAAGGCCGCCCCGGGTCCACGCGGCCAGCTTGGCCACGGTGGCGCGGCAGCGGTTGGTGGCGTTGCCGGCCAGGTGCGCTTGGAGGTAAGCGGTCTTGAGCCCTTCGCGCGCCCGGTAGGCCAAGGCCGACGCGCCGTTGGCGGTCAGCCCCATCAGCTTCGCCAGCTCCGACGCCGACTGGCCCTCGATCTCGGTCTGCCACAACACCGTCTGCCACCGCTCGGGCAGGCTGGCGAACGCCCTCGTGGCCAGCGACCGCTCCAGCGTCGCCACCGCCGGGTCGTGGAACGGCACCGTGGTGACCTTCTCCACCCCGGACACGGCCTCGACGTCGTCGGCGAGCTTGAGCTTCTTGTCCCGGCGCGTCTTGTCGTAGGCGGTGTGGCGCAACGCGGTCAGCAGGTACGCGCGGAACGCCGACTCCGGCCCACCGCCCGCGCGCAACGTGTCGAGCACCTTGGCGAACGCGTCCGACACCAGGTCGTCGGCCTCCGCGTTGGACCAGGCCAGGTGCCGGGCCAGGTTGCGGGCCGCGCGCACGTGCCGTTCGAACAACTGCCCGTACGCCTGGATCTCACCGCCCCGCACGGCTTCGATCAGCTCGGCGTCCGACGGCGGTCGGGCAGAGGGCGGCAACCCCGCCGATCCCGCCGACGACCCGGTGTCGGCGTTGAGCACGTGATCGAGGTCGTCACGCAGGGCGGCCAGGTCCGCGGTCGCCCACCGCTCCAGGTCCCGCTCGTCGGGATGCCCGATCACCGGACGTCTACCTCCCAGCACGATCAGTGAGCGATTCGCTGCGACCATATCCAACACCAGTCGGGTTGGAATCAACCCATGCCCCCTAACGGACAACGCGGCGTCAAGGTGTGACCGCGCCACCAAATGCGGCCATTCGGAGCAGTCACCCACGCCTGGCGCATTGCCGACACCTGTTCACCCGGCGAGGAATTCGCCGATTTCCGCGCCCACCGCCGGCGCGTATCGTGTGATCGGCTTGGTGAATCGCCGGATGTCGGTGGCCATCGGGGGCGTGAGTGCCGGAGCGCGGGAACACGGAGAACTCCGTCTCGGGTGTGGTGCACGGCCCGCTCGTGCAGGCGGGCGCCGTGCACGGATCCGTCTTCCAGACGACCAACGTCTGGTCGACGCAAGCCCCCGCGCCGGTGCTCGCCTCGCTGGCCGTGCCCGCGGTCCGGCCGGGGCACCGCACGCGCGGGCGGGCCGCGCTGGTGACCGCCGCGGTCGAGGCGATCCGCGCGGGCGGGGTCGTGGTGCTGCACGGCGTGGGCGGCTCGGGCAAGACGACGGTGGCGGTCGACGTGGCCTCCGGGGTCGGCGGGCGGGACGTGTGGTGGGTCGACGCGGGCACCGGGTCGTCGCTGGTGGCCGGGCTGCACGCGGTGGCCGTCGCGGCGGGGGCCGACCTCGACCGGGTGCGGGAGGCGTGGACCCGGGGTGTCGGTGCGGCCCCGGAGTTGTTGTGGGAGGCGCTGAACGCCCGCACGTCCGACTGGCTGCTCGTGCTGGACAACGCCGACGACCCGGACCTGCTCACCGCGGGCCAGGGACACCCGCACGAGCGCCGGGGCTGGCTGCGCGCACCCGGCGGGCACGGCGCGGTCCTGGTGACCACCCGGTCGGCGAACGCGTGGGGCGAGGCCGCGCTCTTCCACGTCGGTCCGCTGTCCCGTGACGACGGCGCGGCCGTGCTGCGCGACCTCGCGCCGGACGCGGGGTCCGACGCCGACGCCGAGGCGTTGGCGACCAGGCTCGGCGGGCTCCCGCTCGCACTGCGGCTGGCGGGTTCCCACCTCGCCGCCGCACGCGACTTCCCCGCGCTCCCCGGCCTGGTCGCGCCGACCACGTTCGCGGAGTACCGCCACATGTGGGAGGAGCGCTCCGCCGAGCTGAGCGAGCCGTCCTGGGACACCGGGCCCGCCCGCGAGCGCGAACTGCCCCGCCTGACCTGGGAACTGTCCCTGGACCTGCTCGAGCGCCGGGGTCGTCCCCTGGCCAGACCGCTGCTGCGCACGCTGGCGTGCCTGGGGCGCGGCCCCGTGCCGACGGAGCTGCTCGACGCCGCCGTGCTGGCCACGTCACCGCTGTTCCCCGGGATCACCGCGGCGGTGCTCAACGGGACCCTTCGGGCGCTGGCCGAGGTCGGGCTGGTCGAGACCGACCGGTCGGACCGGGTGTCCACGATCGGGATGCACCCGGTGGTGCGTGACGTGAACCGGCACCAGGCCGGCGCGGACGACCTGCACCGGCACGCCGCCCTGACCCTGCTCTGGCACGTCAGGGAGCGCGTCGACCCCACCGAAGTCCGCGACTGGCCCGTGTGGCGACTGCTGCTGGACCACGTCGATCCGGCCGTCGACACGGCGTCCGACCGGACCGCGCCCGGCGTGGCCCGCGCCGCGGCGGCGACCCTGTGCCACGAGATCGCGTTGTTCTGCGACCGCGCGGGTCTGGACCGCCGGGCGCTGGAGTTGAACGGCGTCGCGCTGACGTGCCGCGCGGAGCTGCTCGGCCCCGACGCGGGACCGACGTTGGCCACCAAGCACAACATGGCTTTCGTGCTGGCCAAGGTGGGCAGGCTGGTCGAGGCCGCCGACGCCTACCGCGAAGTGCTCGCCGTGGAGCTGGTCGTCCACGGGGCCGAGCACGAGGAGACGCTGCTGACCCGGTCCGCGTTGGCGGACATCCTGCGCCGCAACGGCGATCTCGCCGCGGCCGAGGACGAGTTCCGCGCGATCGCGCGCATCGTCGACGCCTCGCCCTCGTCCGGCAACCGCCAACCCCACTACGCCCTGGCCCTCGTCCTGCACGAACGCGGACGTCCCGCCGAGGCCGAGGCCATCCTCCGGGAAGAGCTGACCCGGGCGCGCCGCGAACTGGGCGACGACCACCAGCACACCATCATGCTGATGACCGCACTCGCCGACCTGCTGCGCGAGTCCGGCCGCACCACGCAGGCCGCCTCGCTGGTCGCCACCGCGACCGCCGCCTCGACCGCCCTGGTCGGCGCGGACCACGAGAGCACGCTCGTCCTGCGCGCCCAGGCCGCCGCCGCGTTGGCCGTCAAGGGGGACCTGGCGGCCGCCGAGGCCGAGTTCCGCGCCATGCTGGCCGTGGTGACGAAGACCAAGGGCGACGACCACCCCCTGGTCTTCGAACTGCGGCGGACGCTGGCGGTCGCGTACGAGGACGCCGGGCACGTCGTCGCGGCGGAGGCCGAGTACCGCGCGCTGGTCGACGCCGAGTCACGGGCGCGCGGGCCGGGCGGCGCGGGATGGCGGACCCGGTTCGGCCTGGCCAACACCCGGCTCAAGCGCGGCGACCACGAGACGGCCGAGCGCGCGTTCCGCGAGATCCTCGCCGAACGCGCCCGGTCCGGCGCGACCGGGTCGGCGGAGGTCACGGTGCGCCTGGCCCTCGCCTCCTGCCTCGCGTTGCGCGGGGATCTCGCAGGCGCGCTGACCGAGTGCCGCACCGCCCACGACACCGCGCGCACGTCGCTCGGCCCGGACCACCCGGAGACGGAACGGGCGACGACCCGGCTGGCGGAGCTGCTCATCGCGGCGGGTGACCCGGAGGGCGGCGCGCGGCTGATGCGGGAGTCCTACCCCGACCACCCGGCCACGCTGGTCGACCGCGCCAACCAGGCCGCCGCGCTGCACGCGTCGGGCGCGGTGCGCGAAGCGTTGGTCGAGCTGCGCGAGGTGGTGCGCGCCGCCGAGCAGGCAGGTCACCTCGACCACCCGGAGATGCTGCTCGCCCGGCACAACCTGGCCGCCGCCGCGATGGACGCGGACGAGCTCGCCGAGGCCGAACAGGTGCTGCGCGCCGTGCTACCCGTGGTCGAGGCGCGCATGGGCGACACCCACCTGGACGCGGTGCGCCTGCGGCTGCGGCTGGGCCAGGTCCGGCACCGGACCGGCGACGTCGCCGGCGCGGAGCGGTTGTTCACGTCGGTGCTGACCGCGATGGAGCGGCTTGACCTCGCCGAGTCCGAGATCGCCCGGACCGCTCGCCACTTCCTGGCCCTGCAAGCGTTCCTGCGCGGTGACCTGGACTCGGCGAGAACCGCCGCACGCGACCTGTTGGCGGTCAGCAGGCGCACGGCCGGTCCGCGGCACCGGCAGACGTTGGAGACGCAGTTCCTGCTCTTCGTCGTGCTGCGCCGGACGGGCCCTCCGAGCGAGGCCGGCGCGGTGGCCCGGGACCTGCTGCGCAAGGCCCGTGCCCACGAGGACATCGTCGCGGCGGTCCGAGAGCTGGGGCACGGCTGATGGTCACGACGTGGCTTCGCCGCAACCGACCGCGCGACCCGGCGGGCGTGATCACCGGGCTCCGTACACTGCGGCCGTGACCGGGGGCATCGCGGACGGGCGGCGGGGGCGGCGGCGGGGTGAGCTGACGGTCGGCACTATCGCCCGGCTCGCCGGGGTCTCCAAGCCCACCGTGTCGAAGGTGCTCAACGGCCGGGCCGGGGTGGCGTCCGAGACCCGGCAGCGGGTCGAGGCGCTGTTGCGCGAGCACGGCTACCGCCGGCCGGACGCCGTCGCGCCCTCGGCGATGCTCGAAGTCGTGTTCTACGGGCTCGAGAGCCACATGGCGGTCGAGATCATGCGCGGGGTCGAGCCGGTGGCGCGCGAGCACGAGCTGGCCGTCGCGTTCACCGAGGTGCTCGACCCGACCGCGACCGGCCGGTCGTGGGCCGAGCAGCTGCTGGCCCGCCACCCGGTCGGCGTGATCGCGGTGTACTCGGCGTTCACACCCGAGCAGCACGCGCTGCTGGCGGCGAGCGCGATCCCGCTCGTCGCGCTGGACCCGTCCGGGGAGCCGCTGCACGCCATCCCGTCGGTCGGCGCGACGAACTGGAGCGGCGGCATCACGGCGGCACGGCACCTGCTCGACCTCGGCCACCGGCGGATCGGCGTGGTCGGCGGACCGCCCGACTCGCTCGGCGCACGGGCCCGGCTGGAGGGCTGTCGCGCCGCGATGGACGGCGCCGGCACGCCGCTGGAGGACCGGCTCGTGCGCACCGGCGCGTTCACCTTCGAGCAGGGCCGCGAGCTGGGGCGCGACTTGCTGGACCGACCCGACCGGCCGACCGCCGTGCTGTGCGGCAACGACCTGCAGGCGCTCGGCGTCTACGCGGCGTCGTGGCAACTCGGCCTGCGCATCCCGCAGGACGTGAGCGTGGTCGGCTTCGACGACATCGACAACACCCGCTGGTGCTGCCCGCCGATGACGACCGTGCGGCAGCCGTTGGCGGAAATGGGTGCCACCGCGGCCCGGATGCTCCTCACCCTGGCCGGCGGCGGCGCACCCGACCAACCTCGGGTCGAACTGACGACCACGCTCGTGGTGCGTGAGAGCACCGCGCCACCCATCGACCACGACATCGCGGGACCGGCCGCCGAAATTCACCGCGCGAACGGCGGCATAACGAAAAAGCGATGATGCCGGCGTTATGGCCCGCAGAATTTCCGGATATTTCTTCTGGCAACGGTCAAGCCTCGATGGAAGGGTCGTCGAGGCGCTAGACACTCAGTTGTCCATCGAGGCCGCCACTCGGGATTTCCCTGCATGCCTGAGGAGCTGGCGTGAAACGCAGAATCGGCATATACCTCGCTTTGTGCCTGACGGCGCTGTCCGTCCAGGCGGCCACCGCGCAAGCGGCCCCACCGACGCCGGAGAGCCCCGTCGCGCTCGCCGTGCGGTCCGCCGACCAGGCCGCCGCGTCCGGGTTGGACGCGCTGGCCAAGGGCCCGCGGGAGCGGTTCCAGCGGCGGGCGGTCTACCAGGGCGGCGTCCCCGGCCGGAAGGACCTGTTCTACGTCTCCTACGACCGCACCTACGAGGGCCTGCCGGTGATCGGCGGCGACGCCGTGGTGGCCACCGACGCCGCCGGCAACGTCCTGGACACCGTCGCCGCTCCCCTGAGCGGCCTCGCGGTCGACCCGAAACCGACGATCACACCCGGTCGAGCCGCGTCCGTCGCCAGGGCCCAACTGTCCTCAGTGGACGCTGTGGAGCGCACCACGCTGTCCGTGCTCGCCGGCGGGCACGGCACGCTGGTCTACGAGACCGTCGTGGCCGGGCGCAAGGACGGCGCGCCGAGCCGGCTGCACGTCTACGTCAACGCGCGCACCGGCGCGGTCGAGGGCAGCCAGGACGACGCGCGGGCGGGCACCGGCACGAGCCAGTGGAACGGCCCGAACCCGCTGCCCATCGACACCAGCAACAACAGCACGGTCGACGACACGCGACCCGGCCTGCGCTGCGTGGACTACGCGACCAACGCGCCGTTCACCAAGGCCACCAACTCCTTCGGCAACGGCAACGCGACCAGCAAGGAGACCGGCTGCGCCGACGTGCTCTGGTCCACCCAGAAGCAGTGGGAGATGATGAAGTCCTGGTTGGGCCGCAACGGGATCGACGGCAACGGCCGCGGCGTCACGGTGAAGGTCGGCCTCAACGCGGTCAACGCCTACTGGACCGGCCAGCACATCGAGATCGGCCGCAACAACGCCAACCAGTGGATCGCGTCGATGGACGTGGTCGCGCACGAGCACGGGCACGCCATCGACCAGTACACGCCCGGCGGCGCGGGGCGCGAGGCCGGTCTGGGCGAGGCCACCGGCGACATCTTCGGCGCGCTGACCGAGGCCTACGCCAACGAGCCCGCGCCGTTCGACACGCCGGACTACCTGGTCGGCGAGTCGGTCAACCTGGTCGGGCGCGGCCCGATCCGGAACATGGCCAACCCGTCGGCGGTCAGCGGTCACCCGAACTGCTGGTCCAGCGCGATCCCCGGCACGGAGGTGCACGCCGCGGCCGGTCCGCTCAACCACTGGTTCCACCTGCTGGCGGAGGGGTCGAAGGCGAGCCCGACGTGCGACGGCTCGACCGTGACCGGCATCGGCATCCAGGCCGCGGGCCGGGTGTTCTACAACGCCATGCTGCTCAAGACCTCCGGCATGACGCACTTCCGCTACCGCGTCGCCACCCTCACCGCGGCGAAGAACCTCGACCCGACGTGCCGCCAGCACGCCGCGGTGAAGGCCGCGTGGAACGCGATCAACCTGCCCGCCCAGCCGGGCGAGCCGACGTGCGCGGGCACGCCGGACGACGACTTCACCCTCGCGCTCGACCCCGCGTCGGGCACGGTGGAGCCGGGCGGGAAGGCGCAGTCGACCGTCCGCACGACCACCACGTCCGGCAACCCGCAGACCGTGGCGCTCAGCGCCTCCGGCCAGCCGGCCGGCGTGACGGTGCAGTTCAGCCCGTCGTCGGTGACCTCGGGCGGTTCCGCGGCCATGACCGTGTCCACCACGTCGGACGTCGCGCCCGGCACGTACCCGATCACGGTGCGGGGCGCGGGGTCGACCAGCCACACCGTGACCTACACCCTGACCGTCGGCGGCACACCGCCGGCGGATGACTTCGCCCTCGCCCTCGACCCGGCCGAGGCCGAGGTGCAACCCGGCGGCACGGCGACCTCCACCGTCGCCACCACCACGGCGGGCGCGTCGCAGAAGGTGGTCCTGTCCGCGTCCGGGCTGCCGTCGGGCGCGACGGCGGCGTTCGACCCGCCCACGGTCGCGTCGGGTGAGTCGGCACGGCTGACGATCACCACGTCCGCGAGCACCCCGGCGGGCACGTACCGCGTCACGGTCACGGGCACGGGCTCGACGGCGTCGCACTCGGCCACGTTCACGCTGACCGTCGGGCAGGGCACACCGGGCGGCTGCGGCGGCGTGGCCGCGTGGAGCGCGAGTCAGGCGTACGTCCCGAACGACGTGGTGTCGCACAACGCGCACAGGTGGACGTCGACCTGGTACTCCACCGGCGCGGAGCCCGGTGCGGCCGGCTCGTGGGCCGTGTGGCGGGACGAGGGCGCCTGCTGATCAGGTGACCGAGGGGGTGGCCGCCGAGGTGGCGGCCACCCCGTTCAGCGTCGCAGGGCCCGGTCGATGTCCTGCCACAGGTCGTCGACGTCCTCGATGCCCACCGACAGCCGGATCGTGCCGCCGGTGATGCCGCTCGCGGTCAGCTGCTCCTCGTCCAGTTGCCGGTGCGAGGTGCTGGCGGGGTGCAGGACCAGCGTCTCCGTGCCGCCCAGTGACGGCGCGAGCCGGACCAGCTCCACACCGGTCACGAACCGGCGGCCCGCGTCGGCGTCCGCCAGGTCGAACGAGAACGCGCTGCCGAAGCCGTCGAGGAACCGGGTCGCCACGGCGTGGCTGGGGTGGGTGTCCAGGCCCGGCCAGTGCACCACCCGCACGGCCGGGTGGGAGGCCAGCCGCCGGGCCAGGACCGCGGCGTTCTCCTCGTGCTTGCGGACCCGCAGCGCCAGGGTGCGCAGGCCGCGGATGGTCAGCCAGGCCGCGAACGGGTCGGGGGTGACGCCCAGTTCGACCGAGTGCCGCCAGACCGCGCGGTAACGGTCCTCTTCGGCGAACACGGCCACGCCGCCGGTCACGTCGCTGTGCCCGCCGAGGTACTTGGTGGTGGAGTGCACGACCACGTCCGCGCCGTGCTCCATCGGGCGGCACAGCAGCGGCGAGGCGAACGTGTTGTCCACGACCACGAGCACGTCGTCGCGCACGGCGGCGCTCAGCGCGGGCAGGTCGCTGACGTGGCCGGTGGGGTTGGCGATGGTCTCCAGGTAGAGCACCTTGGTCCGCGGCCGCAGCGCCGCGCGCACCTCGTCCGGGTCGTGGCCGTCGACGTAGGTCACCTCGACGCCCCAGCGTTCCGCCAGGTCCCGCAACAAGGCGAGGGTGCCGCCGTAGAGCGCGCGCTGGGCGATCACGTGGTCGCCAGAGCCGAGGGTCGCCAGCAGCACCGCGTTGATCGCGCCCATGCCGGACGCGGTGGCCAACGCGTTCGTGCCGCCTTCGAGCGAGGCCACGGCGTCCTCCAGCGCGCGGACCGTCGGGTTGCCGAACCGGGTGTAGACGAACGCGCCGTCCGGCCTGGTCATGCCGTCGGCGAAGGCGTCGAGGTCGGCGAAGGCGAAGCCCGAGGTCTGGTACAGCGGCACGGACAGGGGCGTGCTGGTCAACACGGGGACTTCGGTGCGGGTGAGGCGGGTTTCCGGCTGCATGAGGCGAGCATCGTTCATCAAGTGGTCTGCCTTGAGAGCCAATTCGCCTAGATTGGTCTCATCATGAAGCCAATCTCCGTGGACGACCTGGCGGGACGGCTCGGGCGCTGGTCGGCCGGTCGAGGCTGGCTGTACCTGCTGTTGGCCGCGCGGCTGCGCGAGCTGATCGACGAGGGGTCGCTGCCCGCGGGCACGGCCCTGCCGCCGGACCGGTCGCTGGCCACCGGGCTGGCGGTCGGGCGCACCACCGTGATCGCCGCGTACGACCTGCTGCGCGAGGAGGGCAGGCTGACCCGGAGGCGCGGCAGCGGCACGTGGGTGTCACCCGGCGGGCGGGCGGCGGCGGCCCGCGCGGAGACCGCGAACCCGATGTTCGTCAACCTGCTCGAACCGCCCGACGGCGTGCTCCAGTTCGCCTGCGCCGGGCCGATGGCCCCGCCCGCGCGGCTGGTCGAGGCCCAACGGCGTGCGGTGGAGCGGCTCGCGGGCGACGACCTGGGCTACCACCCGTCCGGGCACCCGGCGCTGCGCGCCGCGCTCGCCGCCCGCTACCGCGATCGCGGGGTGCCGACCACGGCGGACCAGGTCCTGGTCACGACCGGGGCGCAGCAGGCGTTGGCGCTGCTCACGCGCGCGCTCGTGCGGCCGGGTGACGAGGTGCTGGTCGAGGCACCGACCTATCCCGGCGCGCTGGACCTGTTCCGGGAGGTGGGCGCGGTGGTGCGCGCGACGGGTGACCTGGCGGCCGCGGTGGGCCGGTGCAGGCCGGCGCTCGTCTACGCGATGCCCGCGTTCCGCAACCCCACCGGCTCGTCGCTGAGCCCGTTGGAGCGCGCGCGCCTGGCGCGGGCGGCGGGTGACGTGCCGCTGGTGTTCGACGAGGCGCTGGCCGAGCTGGACCTGACCGGCGCGCCACCGTCACCGCCGACGGCCGAGGCGATCACGGTGGGGTCGTTGAGCAAGGTCGTCTGGGGCGGGCTGCGGGTCGGCTGGGTGCGGGCCGACGCGGCGCTCGTCGCGCGGCTGGCCCGGTTCAAGGCGGTGCACGACCTGGGCAGCGCGGTGCTGGACCAACTGGCGGCGGTGGAGCTGCTGGCCGACTTCGCCGCCGTGCGGTCGGAGCGCGTCACGGCGTTGCGCCGACAGCACGACCACCTGTGCGTACGGCTGCGCGAGGAGCTGCCCGAGTGGGAGTTCACGCCCGCCGAGGGCGGTCAGACGCTGTGGGCACGGCTGCCGGGCGCGGACGCCGCTTCGTACGCCCAGGTGGCGTTGCGGCACGGGGTGGCCGTGCTGCCCGGCGGCTCGCTGGACCCCACCGGCGGCAGCGCCGACCGGCTGCGGGTGCCGTTCACCGCCTCACCGCCGGTGATCAGCGCCGCCGTCGCCGCCCTCGCCACCGCGTGGCGCGCCTACGGAGCCGAGTCCACCCGCCGTCCGCTCGTGCCCTCCATGTCGGTCTAGCGGGGACCTCACCCGCGCTCGAGGACGTAGCCCGCGTCCTTCACCGCCGCGGTGATCGCGGCCGCGTCGGTGGAGCCCAGGACGCGCAGCGTGGCGGCGTCGAGGTCGAGCTTGACCCGGGTGGCACCGGGCACGCGGCGGGCCGCGTTGGTCACCCTGGCCGCGCACCCCTCGCAGGTCATGCCCTTGACCACGAAGTCGAGCCCGGCCTGCGGCGCTTCGTCGGAGAGCGCGTCGTTGCTGTCGGGCATGAGGTTACTCCCTCCGCTTCCAAACCCCCCGGGGGTACGGAAGCGAGCCCAACAGCCGAGCCCGGCGGCAGACCTCTCGCAGATTGCGCTGTTGTTCGCCCAGGGGTCAGGACAGGCCGCCGTCACAGCCCTCGTCGCGCACGCCGCCCTGGGTCCACGGCAGGTTCACCTTGCGGAACGCGATCGAGCGGTGTGGTCGGCGGTCTCGACGATGCTGGAGTAGCCGCCCTCGCGGTAGCTGCCGCCCTCGCCGGCAGCGGCGCGTCGGCGGACGGGCGGCTGTAGGCCCAGGTGCGGCCCTCGTCCTCGCTCATCCGGATGCGCCTCTTGGTCCGGGTCTCGGTGCCGGCGCAGTTCACGAACGCCAGCCGGGCGGGCGCGTCGGCGTTGGAGCGCGTGGTCGAGCAGGCAGCTCGCCCCCGCGAACGGCCGGAAGCCGCTCCCGATCGCGCCGCGGGTGACCCAGCGCCGCTGCTGGATCGCGGCGGTCGCCGACGTCGGCCGGTTGTTGCGGTACAGCTCGCCGGCTCCAGCACGGTGGACTCGCCGGTCCGCTCCATCGCCGCGTCGGCGGTCGTGCGCGGGGATCACCCGCCGGACAGGGTTGCGGTGGGTGGTCTGGATGCCGACGCCGGGACCGACCGCGTCCCAGTTCCGACTGGGACCGTCGGCCGGCGTGCGGGGCTTGAGCGTGTCGGCCATGTTCACCGGTGACGCCCAGGTGGCGCCGTTGTCCGGTCCGAGCTCAGACGAAACTTGCAACCGAACTCAGCCACGACGGAGAAACACCGCAACCACCAGCGGTGGGCCGTGACATGAACAGCGGGTTACCGGGTACTCGGCGCGCATGCTGACACGCGCGGTGCGCCAGGGCCTGGTCGCGGGCTTCGCCGGCGCGGTCGTGATGACCGTGGGCGAGAAGATCGAACAACGGGTGACCGGACGGCCCGACTCCCACGTGCCGGGAGCGGTGCTGACCAGGTTGGCCCGGTTGCCGGAACGATCGGGCCGCCCCTCGCGCGCCCTCAACCTGGGCATGCACTTCGGCCAGGGTGCGGTGCTGGGGGTGGTGCGGTCGCTGATGGCCAACGCCGGCCTGCGCGGTCCGGTGGCCTCGGCGATGTTCGCGGTCGTGCGGCTGAGCAACGACCAGGTCCTGGAGAACGCCACCGGGGTCGGCGCGCCGCCGCAGACGTGGCCGAGGTCCGAACTGGTGGTCGACCTGCTGCACAAGACCGTGTACGCCTTCGCGACCGGGGCGGTGGCCGACGCGCTGGCCGCGCGACACGGACCCGGTCCGGGTCAGCGGCACGCCGCTCTCCGCCCCGGCAGGCAGTCCGACGTCGGCCCCGTCGGGCGGGCTGACCTCTGACCCGGCACGCCGCCCTCCGCCCCGACAGGCGGCCCGATGCCTGACCCGGCACGCCGCCCTCCGCCCCGACAGGCGGCCCGACGCCTGACCCGGCACGCCGCCCTCCGCCCCGACAGGCGGGCCACGATCAGACCCGGCAGGCGACCATCATCGGAACCGGCAGCCAGCCGACCCCCACCCCGGCAAGCAGGCCGTCGAACGCCGGGCGTGGCGAGGGGTGCGGGGCCGCCCGGTGTCGGAGGCGGCCCCGCGAGCTGTCACCGGAACAGGCGCAGTGGCACGGCGGCGGCCATGGCGGCCATGCCCGCGTCGTTCGGGTGGAGGTGGTCGCCGCTGTCGTAGGCGGGCAGCAGCCGGTCGGGTTGCTTCGGGTCGCGGACGGCGCGGTCGAAGTCGATCACGCCGTCGTACTCGCCGCTGGTGCGGATCCAGTGGTTGACGGTTTGGCGCGCGGCCTCGTTCTCCGGGCTGAAGAAGCCGAACGTGTCGTCGCGGAACGGCGTGATGGTGCCGCCGTGGATGCGCAGGCCCGCCGCGTGCGCACGGCCGATGAGCTGCCGGTGCGCGCCGATGATGTCCTGCGCGGTCACCTTCTCCGACAGCGGCGCGCTCGTGCCGGGGTGGCCGAGGTCGTTCACGCCCAGCAGCACGACGACGTGGCCGACGCCGGGCTGGGCCAGCACGTCCCGGTCGAAGCGGCGCAGCGCCGCCTGCCCGAAGTACGCCGCGTAGCCCTCCGCCGGGTGCCCGGCGGGCGGGTTGGGGTCGTGCAGCAGCCGGTTGCCGCTGATGCCCTCGTTGACCACGCCCAGGTGCCGCAGGCCGCGGTCGTCCTGGAAGCGCCGGGCCAGGACGTCGGGCCAGCGCCGGTTCGCGCCGCGCGTGGTCTCCGCGCCGTCGGTGATGGAGTCGCCGAACGCCACCACGGTCGAGCCGCGCTTGCCGCCGGTGACGCTCACGCCGGTGAGGAAGTGCCACTTGCCCAGCACGGCGGTCGGGGTGATCTCGGCGCGACCCGTGACGTTGCCCGCCGCGACCCACCCGTCCTGGTGGGGGAACGCGTGCACGGTGTCGCCCGGCGTGCGCTGCGGCAGGTGGATGCTGATCACGAGGTCCGAGTCGGCCGTGACGGGCAGCGCCACGGGGTCGCTGAGCAGCGGCGCGCCGGGCGGCACGGTCGCGGACGGGCGGCCGCCGAAGCTCAGCCGCCGGTCGCTGCCGGGCTCGATCGCCGAACCCGTGCCCGCCCGCCGGGCCACGTGCGCCTCGCCGATCACCAGCGGCCGCGTGCCGAACTCGTTGGACAGCCGCACGCGGACCGTGCCGCCGCCCACGCTCAGGTGCACGACCTGGCGCAGCGTCTGGTCCTCGAACGCCGTGGTGTCGGAGGCGGGCACGGTGGTGGGCGCGGTCGCCCACGCGCCCACCCAGGTGGACCGCGGTGACGCCGACGCCCCGACCGGCAGCAGGAGCAGCAGGGCGGCCAACGCCGCCGTCGTGGTGCGCTTCACGGTCGGCCCCCTCACCGGCGGGCGGGACGCTCGAAGCGCCAGCCGTCGGCGCGCAGTTCGGGGATGAGCCGGGCGACCGCGTCCACGGTCTGGCCGCGCTCGTTCGGCCCGTCGTGCATCAGCACGACGGCACCCTCGGTGAGCCCGTCCTTGACCCGGCGCACCAGCTCGTCCACGCCCGGCGGCTCCCAGTCGCCGATGGCGAGCTTCCAGCCCAACGGCGTCATGCCCAGCTTCGCCGCGACCTGCGGGGTCTGCCCCCAGCTGCCGTAGGGCGCGCGGAAGTAGCGGATCGGCGCACCCGGCGCGGCGCGGTGGATGGCCGCGCTGGTCTGCCGCAGGTCGGCCTCGATCTGCTCGGGCGTCCACTCGCCCATGTTGTCGTGGTGCATGCTGTGGTTGCACAGGGTGTGGCCGCCGGCGACGATCTCGCGCACCAGCCGCGGGTTGGCCTCGACGTAGTCGCCCCACAGGCAGAACACGGCCTTGACGTGGTGGCGGCGCAGCACGTCGAGCAGGCGCGGCGTGTCGGCCGGGTTCGGGCCGTCGTCGAAGGTGAAGGCGACCGTGCGGCCACCGTGCTTGGTGGAGTCGACGATCACCGGTTCGGCGGCGCTCGCCTGCCCCGCGCTCAGGCCGAGCACCAGGCCAGTGGTCAACAACACCGTTCTCCACCGCATCGCGGGATCCCTTCCGTCGGACGAGCGCTGACCACTATCAGCTCGGGATCAACCCGCCTACCAGACGTTTCGCGGAAGTTTCGGGTCTCAACTGGCCATCACGCGGGCCGGTTGACGGCGATCACCACCGCGGCCCGCGTCACCCAGCCCAGCGACGTGTAGAGCGCCCGGCCTTCGGGGCTGGCGATCAGGATGCCGTGCCGAGCGCCGCGGGCCACCGCCTCTTCGGCGAGGGCCGCCATGACGACGCCGCCCAGGCCCCGACGGCGGTGGGGCGGCGCGGTCTCGATCCGGTCGAAGACGGCGTCCCGCCCGGTCACGGCCGCCTGACCGCTCGCGGCCGGCTCGTCGGACCGGTGCCGGACCTCGACCGCCAGGACTTCCGTCGCGGTGGCGGCGATCCGGTAGTCCGCCGGGACCGCGCGTCGCGGGTGGTCGGCCAGGGGTCGGGTCATCAGCCACTCGCGGGTGGCCTTGAGGTGGAGGCCGGCGTTCCGGAGAGTCCCTTCGGCCTCCTCGGGGCGAGTCGTGGGCACGGTCAGCCAGGTGGGTTCTTCGGCCGAGGCGGTCTCGTCGGCCAGCGCCCGCGGCCCGGTCACGTCGTCCGGGTGCAGGGCGACGATCTCGCGGTGCCGCCCCGGGCGCTGTTGCAGGAGGTGCAGCGCGCCACCGGCTTCCCGTGGCCGGGGCCAGCCCCGGCACACGCTCCAGCCACGCTCCCACCGGCGGACCAGGTCGGTGAGGCTCGTGCCGGAGAAGATCGGGCTCGTCGTCATTGTTGCAACTATGTGGCAATAGTCCCGCTCGCCACACCACCTGCGTCCGCGTGGTGCAATCACGGCGTGACGACGATCGCCCGCCTGCGCAAGACCGCGTTGTCCCTGCCCGAAGCCGAGCGGGACGACCTCGTGTTCACCGTGCGGGGCAAGCGGTTCGCCTCCGTGGACGAGGACGACCGCGTCCAGCTCCACCTCCCCGCCGCGCAGGTGGACGAGTTCCTCGCCGCGCACCCCACCGCCGAACGCCTGACCCGCGGTGCGACGACGGTCGGGGCGCGGGTTCCGCTCGGCGACCTCGACGGGCAGCGGCTCGACCACTG
Organism: Saccharothrix sp. S26; assembly: GCF_021390395.1. Lineage (GTDB taxonomy): Bacteria > Actinomycetota > Actinomycetes > Mycobacteriales > Pseudonocardiaceae > Actinosynnema. The sequence continues at coordinate 37,961 of NZ_JAJUWT010000034.1, read as the reverse complement.
GGTGCGGCAGGCGTGGCTCGGTCGCGCGCCCAAGCGCCTCGCCGCCCAGGCCACCGCGGCGACCGTCACCGACCGGGCGGGCGACCTGCCCAAGGGTATCGGACGCCCCGCCACGCACGCGCTGGCCGCCGCCGGCGTGACGACCATGGCCCAAGTCGCCGAGCTGACCGACGCCGAGCTGCTGGCCCTGCACGGCGTCGGCCCGAAGGCCGTGCGCGTGCTGCGCGAGGCGCTCGCCGAACGAGGCAGGTGACCACGAACACCGGGTGCGGCCGCGCCTGTCCGACCGCCCCTGACCAGGATTGATACCTTGCCCGCATGGCGTTCACGCTGGAGCAGCTGCGGGGTTTCGTGGCCGTGGCCGAGGAGCTGCACTTCAGCCGTGCCGCCGCCCGGCTGGCGATGACGCAGCCGCCGTTAAGCAGGCAGATCCAGAAGCTGGAACGCGCTATCGGCGCGCGGTTGCTGATCCGGGACAACCGGCGGGTCACGCTGACCGCGGCGGGCGAGGTGTTCCTGGTGGAGGCGCGGCGGCTGCTCTCGCTGGCCGAGACCGCGCCGGAGCTGGCCCGGCGGGTGTCGTCGGGGTCCAGCGGCGTGGTGCGGGTCGGGTTCACCGCCGCTGCGACCTACGGCGTGCTCGGCCGGCTGCTGGACGAGCTGGCCGCGCACCTGCCCGACGTGGACGTGGAGCTGGCCGAGCTGGTGACCCGCGAGCAGGTCGCCGCGCTGGTCAACGAGGAGATCGACCTGGGGTTGGGCCGGCCGCCGTTCGACGACTCCACGTTCGGCTCACGGCTGCTGCGCCGGGAAGGGCTGCTGGTGGCCGTGCCCGGCGGGCACCCGCTGGCCGCGCTGGGGCGTGCCGCGACGGCCGACGACGTGGTGCGCGAGCGCGTGATCATGCACTCCCCCACCGACGCGCGCTACTTCTACGACCTGGTCGTGCGCACGGTGCCGATAGCGCCGGAGAACACCGTGCACACGGTCGGCCAGGTGCTCACCATGCTGTGGCTGGTCGCGGCCGGGCGGGGTGTCGCGTTCGTCCCCGAGTCGGCGGTGCGGCTGCGCATCGAGGGGGTCGAGTTCGTCCGGCTGGAGACCGCGGTGGCCGAGCCGGTGGAACTGCACCTGCTGTGGCTGCGGGCCTGCGCGAACCCGGCGGTGTGGCGGACGTTGAGCGTGCTGGAGGACCGCACGCCGTTCGAGTGATGCCGCGTGGGTATCGCAGAATGCCGAAGAACTCTTGGACAAGCATCACCGCTGCTCCATACGGTGGTCGTGTGACGCACCCAGCCGCTCTCGCCGACCGACTCGCTTCCGGGTTGCTCTCCTTCCCGGTCACCCACTTCGACGCCGACCTGCGGTTCGACGAGGCCCGCTACCGCGAGCACTTGGCCTGGCAGGCGAGCTTCGACGTGGCCGGCCTGTTCGCCGCGGGCGGCACGGGCGAGGGGTTCTCGCTGACGCCCGACGAGGTCGACCGGGTGGTGCGCGCGGCCGTGACCGAGGTGGGTGGCAAGGTGCCGGTGATCGCGCCGGCGACCGGGGCGACCGCCGTGTCGGTGGCGCAGGCCCGCGCCGCCGAGGCCGCGGGCGCGGCCGGCGTGCTGCTGTTCCCGCCCTACCTCACCGAGGCGAGCCAGCGCGGCCTGGTCGAGCACGTCTCGGCGGTGTGCCGGGCCACCGGGCTCGGCGTGATCGTCTACAGCCGCGCCAACGCGGTGCTGACCGACGCGACCGTCGCCGAGCTGGCCGACCGCAACCCGAACCTCATCGGGCTCAAGGACGGCATCGGCGACGTCGAGCAGCTGACCCGCACCTACGCCCGCGTCGGCGACCGGCTGATGTACATCGGCGGCCTGCCGACCGCGGAGACGTTCGCCCTGCCGCTGTTGCAGCTCGGCGTGACCACGTACTCGTCGGCGCTGTTCAACTTCGTGCCCGAGTTCGCGCTCAAGTTCTACGCCGCCGTCCGCGCGCAGGACCGCGTCGCCGTGTACGGGATGCTGCGCGACTTCGTCATCCCCTACCTCGACATCCGCGACCGGGCGCGCGGCTACGCGGTGTCGATCGTGAAGGCCGGGCTGACCGCCGTGGGCCGGGACGGCGGGCCGGTGCGCCCGCCGCTGACCGACCTGACCGACGACGAGCGCGCCCGGCTCACCGCCCTGGTCCAGCAGCTCGCCTGACGCGAAGGAGCCCGATGTCCGCCAGTTCCGACCGGATCAGCTCGGTGACGGTGTCGTCGGCGACCCTGCCGCTGCCGGCGCCGATCAGCGACGCCAAGGTGTTCACCGGCAGGCAGCGGCCGATGAGCGAGGTCGCGGTGCTGTTCGCCGAGGTGCGCACCGAGGCCGGGCTGGAGGGCGTCGGCTTCTCCTACTCCAAGCGCGCGGGCGGGCCGGCGCAGTTCGCCCACGCCCGCGAGGTCGCGCCGGACCTGATCGGCGAGGACCCCAACGACATCGGCAGGCTGTGGACCAAGCTGGTCTGGGCGGGCGCGTCGGTCGGGCGCAGCGGCGCGGCCACGCAGGCGCTGGCCGCGTTCGACATCGCGTTGTGGGACCTCAAGGCCAAGCGCGCGAACCTGCCGCTGGCCAAGCTGCTCGGCGCGCACCGCGACTCCGTGCGCTGCTACAACACCTCCGGCGGGTTCCTGCACGAGTCGATCGGGCAGATCAAGGACAACGCCACCCGCACGCTGGAGTCCGGCGTCGGCGGCATCAAGATCAAGGTGGGGTTGCCCGACTCGGCCGAGGACCTGCGCCGGGTCGCCGCCGTGCGCGAGCACCTGGGCGACGGCGTGCCGCTCATGGTCGACGCCAACCAGCAGTGGGACCGCCCCACCGCCATGCGGGTCGGCCGGGCGCTGGAGGAGTTCGACCTGGTGTGGATCGAGGAGCCGCTGGACGCCTACGACGTGCCGGGCCACGCCGAGCTGGCCCGGGCGCTGACCACCGCGGTGGCCTCCGGCGAGATGCTGACCAGCGTCGCCGAGCACTACGAGCTGATCCGCGCCGGCGCGGTGGACGTCCTGCAACCGGACGCGCCCCGGGTCGGCGGCATCACCCAGTTCCTCAAGCTCGCCACGCTCGCCGACCACCACCACCTCCAGCTCGCGCCCCACTTCGCCATGGAGATCCACGTCCACCTGGCCGCGGCCTACCCGCGTGAACCGTGGGTCGAGCACTTCGACTGGCTGCACCCGCTGTTCGACGAGCGCCTCGACATCCGCGACGGCCGGATGCACCTGTCCGACCGGCCCGGACTGGGCGTCACGCTCAGCGAGCAGGCCCGCGCCTGGACCGTCGAGACCGCCTCGGTCGACGCGCCGCGGTGACGCGCCGGGACGTGCGCTCGGCCGCCCGGTGAACGCGGTCCTGGCCGGTTTCGCCACCCTCGTCGCGGTGATCGCGGTCGGCTGGGTCGCGGGCCGCGCCCGCGTGCTCGGCGAGGGCGCGGCCGGCGTGCTGTCCCGGCTGTCGTACTTCATCGCCACACCGGCGCTGCTGCTGCTCACCCTCGCCGAGGCGGACCCGGCCGCGCTGCTGTCCACCCCGTTGGTCGCCACGGCGGGCAGCGCGGTGCTGTGCGCGGTGCTCTACGTCGTGATCGCCCGGTGGCGCTGGCGGCCGCGTGCCGGCGACCTCGCCACCGGCGCGCTCGCCTCGTGCTACGTCAACGCGGGCAACCTCGGCGTCGCCATCGCCGTCTACGTGCTCGGCGACGCCTCGCTCGTCGCGCCGGTCCTGCTGTTCCAGGTGCTGGTCCTGGCACCGATCGGGCTGACCGTGCTGGCCGCGTCACGCGGGCCGGGCCAGGACGCGCCGACCCGCGCACGACTGCTGACGCAACCGCTGCGCACACCGCTGGTGATCGGCTGCGCGTCGGGGCTCGCGCTGGCCGCCTTCGACTGGACGCCTCCCGCGCCGGTGCTGCGGCCGGTCGAGCTCCTCGCCGACCTCGCCGTCCCGGCCGCGCTGCTGGCCTACGGCGCGAGCCTGCACGGCGCGCCGCGCCCGGCGTCCGGGGCCACGGCCGGCCGGGTCTGGCTGGTGGTGGCCCTGAAGACGGTGGCGCAGCCCGCCGCGGCCTACGCCGTCGGCCGCTGGGTCGTGCACCTGGACGACCCGGCGCTGCTCGCCGTCACCATCGCCTCGGCGCTGCCCACCGCGCAGAACGTGTTCGTCTACGCCACCGCCTACGACCAGGGCGCGGCACTCGCCCGGGACGCCGTGCTGCTGACCACCGTCCTGTCCGTGCCGGTCCTCACCGGGATCGCGGTCGTCCTGGGGTGACCTCAGCGCAGCGGCGTCACCGAGGTCGCCACGACGAGCGGGGCGAGCCGGACCCAGTCGACGTTCGGACCCGGGCCGGCGGGGTTGCCGAACGTGAGCGCGCCGTCTTCGGTGACCAGGTCGAGCGGCGAGGTCCGCGGCCAGAAGCCGTCCCACGTGTAGTTGTGGCGGTACGGCGCACTGGTCGCGTGGCCGCCTTCCTCGGTCACGACGAGCGTCCGGGTGACGGTGTCGGTGTTGTACGGGTGTCCGGTGTTCTTCTCCGCCTGGGCGTAGGCCACGGTGAGGTCGTACCGGCCGGGGCCGAACCCGGCCGGGCGCGCGACGGTCAGCGTGCCGGTGCCGCCGAGCCGACCGACGTACGCGCCGCCGGAGGCCCACTGCCCGGACACGACCACCGCTCCCCCGGCGAGCCGACCCGCCTCGGCTTCCACGCGCACGGCGTGCCGGTCCGACGCCGCGTCACGCACGACGGTCATCGTGCCGAGCACCACCGGTGCGCGGCCCCGGTTCGCCAGGACGACCGCGGTGACGCCGGCCTTGAGGTGCGCGGTCACGCTGCCCGTGCACGCGCCGTCCGGGTCGGCGGTCAGCTCGCCCACCCGGCGGCCGGACAGGGCCTGCCCGAGCGTGCCGCCGGACCACGTGGTCGACAGCTCGTGGTAGCCGTCCTCGGCGGCGGACACGTACGTGGTCACCGCGTCACCGGGACCCAGCACGATCGCGCCCGGCGCGCCGAGTCGACGCGCGCGTTCGCCCCGGTCGACCGTGCCGCCGGTCCGCCGTGACTCGGTGAGCGGGTACACCGTGCGCTCCGGGCCGGTGATCTCGGTCAGGTCGAACCGGTCCAGCGCGACGTCCGACGGCGCTCCCAGGAAACCGCCGGGACCGCTGGTGCGCAACGAGACGCGGTGCCGGCCCGCGGTGAGCGTGACCGGGGTGTCGAGCCGGCCTCGGTAGGCCCGGTTCAACGTGGCCGGGAAGGTCAGGTCGGTCACGTGCACGTCGTCGACGTACAACGCCTGCCGGCCCACGAACCCCTCGGTGCCGTAGAAGACGCCCAGCCAGTAGGCGCCCGCACGCGGCACGTCCACCTCGACCGTGACGCGGGAGCCGGGCTCCGTCATGGACCCGACGTCCTTGGCGCCGGAGGTCGTGTACCGCTGCGCCATGTCGTCCGAGCCCGAACCGTCGTCCTGCGTGACGACGACGGCGTGCTCCACCTCGCCTGCCTCGGCCTCGTAGCTCGCCTGCCACGGCGCGTCGACCGCGGGCGGCCCGCTCAGGCCCGCACGGGTGATCACGACCTGGTAGGCGGCCAGCGGGTCGCCGCCGGGCACCGCGATCGTCGCCGCGCCGTCGACCACCCGGACCCGGCCCGCCGCGACCACGGGCGGCTGACCGGCGTCACCCTCGTAACCAGACCAGGTGGTCTTGGCCACCCGCACGTCGACGTGGTCGCCGACCAGCCCCCGGTCCAGGCCCGTCACCGCGACGTCCACCGCCTCGGCGGTGCCGCCGAGCAGGACGGTCGCCTTGGCGTCGTCCCGGTCGAGCGCGGCCAGGCCTTGCAGCGTGTCCCGGGTGCCGGGCCGCGGTGGCGTGACGCGGACCGTCTCGCCGGACAGGTCGGCGTACCACTTCGTCAGCCACCAGCCGCCGTTCGCGCTGCCGGTGCGCACGGCGTGGTCGCTGAGGTTGCCCGCCATGGTCCAGAACGCCAACTGGCCGTCGACCTTGGTCTCCTCCAGCATGGCGATCCACTGCACGAGCTGCCCTGGCACGGAGGTGTCGCGCCGGTTGGAGTACTCGTTGACGGCGATGGGCCGGGGTTCGACGCCCAGCTCCCGTTCCAGCGCGCGGTAGTCCGCGAAGTGCTCGCGGTAGGTGGTCAAGGAGTCCGGGCCCAGCTCGTGCCAGGTGACGATGTCGGGCAGCACGTCGTGGGCCTTGGCGTGGGCGAGGAGGTCGCGCAGGTGGTCGGACCGGTACCGCGTCTCGCCGGGGCCGGCGATGCGGGCGTCGGGCAGCACGGACTTCACCAGCCGGTGCAGCGTGGTCCAGTCGGCGAGGAACTTCTCCTTCTTCGCCGCCCAGTCGTCGTACCAGATCCAGTCCGGCTCGTTGAAGATCGTCCAGACGAACCGGTCGCGGTCGGCTCGCGCGGCGACCTTCGCCAACTGCGGCCGCAGTCGTGCGATGTAGTCGTCGATGCCGAGGTCTTGGTACGGCCACGCGCTGTAAACGTCCTGCGCGTAGACGTGCATCTCCTCGCCACCGGCGGCGAAGAAGCCGTCGGCGACCTCCAGCGCGTCGCCGTTGGGGTGCTGCTCGCCGTCGGGGGCCTTCTGGGACACCGTGCGCGGGCGCATCCCGGCGATCAGGTCGTGCGACGGCACGCCGGGGTCGCCGAGGCCGTAGAGGATGCCGGTCGCGCCGCCGTGGACAGCGCCCGTGGGTGCGGTGAGATCGACGTGCAGCGTCTCGGCACCCGGCGACCGCGCCGGCAGGGGTCGGTGTGGCATCGGTGCTCCCGTTCTCACTCGACGGCCTCGTTGGTGCTGCCGGGCCACGGCGCAGGCGAGGCGGATCCTGCCGCGGCTGGGGTGACCGGTCCCCGGGCCGGGCCGGCGGTGAGCCGGAGGAGCCCATTGCTGTGACCGGTCACATTACGCCGAGTGTGCCCGGTTTCATGATCGGGCGAGAAGGCCGCGTTGCCTTGTTGTTACCGACGTTGCGGCGCTCAACGGGCGCGGGACGGCGCGGTCGACCAGCGGACCACCAGGGTCGGCGGTTCGGTCGACGACGGGTCGCGGGCCGCCCGTCACCTGGGCCACGAGCGTCGCGAGGCACGCGCGGCCTGGCCGGCGAAGTCCATCCGGATCGTGGTGAGCGCGGGCGTCCAGCAGGCCGCGCCGGGCACGTCGTCGAACCCGACGATGCCGACATCGCCCGGGCACGTCCCGACCGGCCTCGTGCAGGGCGCGGTGGACCGCCATCGCGGTGTCGTCGTTGCCGCACAGCACCGCGGTGACGTCCGGGTCGGCCGCCGCCCGACCGGGCAGGCCGAGCGCACGTCCCACTCGACGGTCACGACCGGCGGGACCGGCGCGCCCGCAGCGCGTCGCGCCACCCCGCCTGCCGTGCACTGGTGCCTGTTTCCAACGGGATCGCCACGTGCACACCGCGCGGTGGCCCAGGGCGAGCAGGTGGGCCGTCGCGTCGGCGGCTTGCCGTTCGTCGAGGCACACCACGGCCCGACCGGTGCCGGCCAGACCTCCCACCTCGACCGCGGGCACGGCGGGCACGTCCGCGCGCAGCGCCCGCGGCACCCCGCGCCGGCGGTGTCGAAGGCGATCACGACGACGCCGTGCGCGTCGGGGTCGCTCACGTACTCGTCCGCGTGCCGGACGTCCGCCGGGTCGTCGGACTCGACCACCTTGACCCCAGCCGCGAGCCCTTTCAGCCGCGCAGCCGTACAGCGTGGTGTGTCGGCGAGACCGCCGTGACCGCGGCCCGGTTGGGTCGGGACCCCAGCCGTTCGATCACGTCGAGCACCTGCCGCCGGGTGTCGGGGTCGACGTCGGGCGACTCGTCGAGCACCCGCGACACGGTCTGGTGGGACGCGCCCGCGGCCGCCGCCACGTCACGGATGCTCGGGGCGGCCTCCCGCCCGCGCCCGCGAGCGGGCACGGGCGGGAGAACGTCCTGTCACCCCGTGATCGTGATCGCCGGCGGTGACCGCGTCACAACCTGGTCAGGTGGTGCTCCACAGCTGGGCGTTGTTGCCGCTGCACGTCCACTGCCTGACCTCGGCGCCCGGCGCGGTGCCGAAGTTGTAGTTGTCCAGGCACAGGCCGCTGTGCCGGTTGACCAGGGTGGAGTAGCCGCCGCCCGCGGCGGTGACGCGCCACTGCTGGACGGCCAGCCCGTTGCACGTCCACTGCTGGACCACCGACCCGGCCGCGGTGGCCCAGTCCTTGTTGTCCAGGCACAGCCCGCTGTGGCCGTTGCTGATCTGGTAGTAGCCGTCGCCGACCGGCTGGAGGTACCAGTCCTGCACCGCCAGGTCGTTGCACGTCCACTGGCGGACCTCCGCGCCGGGCGCGGTGCCGAAGTTGTAGTCGTCCAGGCAGAGGCCGCTGTGCCGGTTGCGGAGCTTGACCCGGGACGGGCCGCCGGTCTCGCCGGACGGGCCGGGCAGCACGGTCGAGGTCGACACGGGCACGCCGAGGTTGGGCGTGCCGTCGGCGTTCCAGGAGATCTTCTGCACGCGGGTGGTGCGGGTGGTGCCGCAGCCCTGGGTGGCCGAGGAGTTGGCGTGGTAGGCGATCCACGTCTCCGTGCCGTCCGGGGAGGTGAAGAACGAGTGGTGGCCTGGGCCGTAGACGCCGTTGGCGTCGTTGCGCTGGAAGATCGGGTTGGCGAACTTCGACCACGAGCTCTGCGCCAGCGGGTCGCCGCCCCGGTACTCCAGCATGCCCAGCTTGTAGTTGGGACCGTTGCAGTGGCTGGCGGAGTAGGTCAGGAACGTGCGGCCGCCCCGCTGCAACGGGAACGACCCCTCGTTGACCGCGCCGTCCTGGCGTTCCCAGGCCAGCGTGGGCGCGGAGATGCGCGAGCCGAACGCGGCGGTCTGCACCGGGCTCGCCATCGGCGCGATGTAGAGCGACTGGAGGCCGTCGGCGTGGAACGCCGAGAACGTCATGTACAGCGCGCCGTTGAGCTTGAGCAGGCTTGCGTCGATCGCCCACCCGTTGTTGGGCATCAGGTTGACCACACCGCGGTAGGTGTACGGGCCCATCGGGTCGGTCCCGGCGCTCTCGGCGACGTGCGTCCGCCGCGGCGCGCCGGACATCTCCACGGAGTAGTACAGGTACCAGCGGTTGCCGACCATCTCCAGGTGCGGTGCCCACATCTGCGTGCCGCCGGTGCGCAGCACGAGCTGCTCAGGGGCGCTCCTCAGGCCGGCGATCGTGGCCGACCGGCGCATCACCACGTCGGACGACCACGTGGTGGCGACGTAGTAGTAGTTGCCGTTGTACTGCACCAACGTCGGGTCAGCGCTGTTGGGCGCACCGACGGCGGGGTTGGTGAACGACGGGCCGGGCGCGGCCGACGCCCGGTCCTGGCCGACCGGGCTCAGCAGCAGCCCGGCCACGACGGCGGCGACGAGCGGCAAGGCCCGCCATGCGGTTCCTCGACGTTGAGCGAACAGCACAACCACTCCTCAGGTGAAAGGTGGACTCCCCGTGGGTCCGACACACGCAGGGTGGTGGCCGGCGGCGGGAGACGGGCCGCCGGCCACCCGCGGGGGCAGCAGGGTCAGCGAATGGTGATCACGGCGTGTCGAACCGAGCCCGCGCGCCGGGTCGCGCTGGAGTGTGTTAACGCTAACAGCATCGTCGGGCACAGCTCAAGGGGTTGTTTTCCCGGAGTTGACCACCTGTTCTCGTAACTCGTGATCGATCCTGTTAACGCTCACACATCGTCACAACCGGGACCGACCAGCGCTGATGACCCGACCGTCGGCGGGGTGTTGTTCAGCGGTCGGGGCGGCTGAACCAGTCGAGCACGAGCCGGGCGACCTCGTCCGGACGGTCCAGGTGCAGGAAGTGGCCCGCGTCGGCGAGGACCCGCACGGAGGAGCCGTCGGCGAGGCCGGTCCGGGCGTCGGCGAAGTGCTCGGGCGGGATGCAGCCGTCGTCCTCGCCCGCGAGCACGAGCATCGGCACGGTCGCCGCCTCCTCGGTCCTGGCGGCCAGGTGCGCGAGGTCGGGGTCGTGCAGCGAGCGGTCGAAGTTGCCTCGGTAGATCCGCAGCACGTTGCGCAGCACGGCCGGGTCGCCGTAGGTCGCGTGCACGCGGGCGCGGTGCTCGCCGGGGTCCAGACCGGGCGACCAGGTGGCCCACAGGTGGTCGACCAGCCTCCGGTCGCCCTCCAGCACCGCTTCCGCCACGCCCGGGACCTGGAACAGCCACAGGTAGAACAACCGCTGCTGCTGGGCGGGATCGCGCAGCGCCGCCGGCAGGACCTTCGGCGGCGGCACGGCCATCGTGACGGCGTGCCGCACGCGTTGCGGCCACACCGCCGCCAACCGGCCCACCATGCCCGCGCCGATGTCGTGCCCGATCAGGTCGATCCCGGCGTCCGGGGACAGCGCCCGCGCGACGGCGGCGGCGTCGGCGGCGAGCGTGACGCCGTCGGCGTAGGGCATCCGGTCCGCGGTGGTCGGGTGGTGGCCGCGCAGGAACGGCGCCACCACCCGGCGGCCCGCGGCGACCAGGTGCTCGGCGAGCGGCCCGAACGTGGCGGGGTGGTCGGGGAACCCGTGCCAGCACACGACCACCGGCCCCTCGCCCGCCGCCAGCGCGGGGAAGTCGAGCCGATCGGTCTCGATCACGATCTCCTCGAAGTCCATGCCCTCGAACCTAGCCGCGCACGGGCAGGTTCACCTGGACGTCGCGCAGCACCATCGCGCCGGGCGTGCGGCTGCCGTGCAGCAGGAACATGTCCGAGATCGGCGTGACGGTGAGGTACAGCGATTGGCCGGCGGGCACCGCGGCGGCGACGGCGGGCAGTTCGACGGTGCGCCGGGTGCCGAGGTTGAGGCCCTGCTCGCGGTGCGGGAGGACGTTGTTCTGGATGACCTTGGCGTCCAGGGGCGAGGTGCCGACGCCGAGGCCGAAGAACGCGCGGCTGTCCAGGCCCAGGGTGCTGACGACGGCGCTCAGCGTCGGTGAGCCGGCGATGGTGAGCGGACCGTCCGCGATCTTGATCGATTGGGGCAGGCCGATCCCGGCGGTGGTGAGGATGTCCGGCAGCGCGGCGGTGGTGGTGGGTGCGACGGAGTCGGTGGTGACGCAGCCGCCCTCGGCGGTCATGAGGTGGTAGCGGCCGTGCCCGGTGATCGTGCGCGGCGCGCCTTGGAGGTTCTCGGCCAGGAACCGCAGTTCGAGCTCGTCGTAGCCGCCGAACCGCGCGGAGCACGCGTCGCCCGCCACGGCGTGGCCGGCGGGGATGGCGTTGGGCAGCGCGTGGCCACCGTTGTAGCCGATGAGCAGGCTGTTCGCGCGGGCCTTCGGGGTCAGCGCGCGGTCGAAGTTGTCGATCGCCTGGTCCAGCGGGAACAGGTTGTCGCTGATGCCCTGGCGCAGCAGCACCGGGATGTCGAGCCGGCGGCCGGCGGCGGCGTGGTGCGCGGGGCCGTTGTCGCGGAAGAACTCGTCCATCTTGGCGGGCCAGTCGCCGGTGAGCAGCCCTTCGGCGTAGCCGGCGTGCAGCGTCGAGGTGTGCGCGTCGAGGGCGGCGGCGTACAGGGCGGTGACCCAGGTGGTGCGGACGACGTCGCGCGGGGCGAGGCTGTCGTTGAGGGAGTGCCAGGTGATCTGGGGCGCGAGGGCGTCGAACCGGGTGCGCCCGGTCTTCACGACCTCGGTGAACGCGCCGGCGAACTGGAAGCCGCCGCCGTAGGAGCCGCCGATCGCGCCGAGGACGGGGTCGCCCGGGCCGTTCTCGCGGACCCAGTCCAGCGTGGCGACGTGGTCGATCACCCGGATGACGTCCTCGCCCTCGAACGCGGGGTCCTCCACGTGCGCCTTGCCGCCGCTCTGGCCGAACCCGCGCTGGTCGATGCTGACCACGCCGAAGCCCGCGTCGAGGTAGCGCTGGAAGGAGCCGGGCGCGGTGGTGCGGCTGCCGCCCCAGCCGTGGCTGTGCAGCAGCACGGGCACCCGGTTGTCGGGTGAGGCGGCGGCGGGCTTGAACACGCTGACGCAGATGTCGACCGGTCCGGGCTCCAGCGGGTCGGTCTCCGGCACGCTCGCGACGCAGACGTGCTGCGGCGCGGGGTGATCGGCGCTCGCGGCGGCGGGTGGGGCCGCGGCGACGGCCGCGACGGCGAGGGCGATCACGAGGCGCATCGGGTCCTCCGGTGGGTCGGGGCGCGGGGGCGCGCAGTGGGTGCAACGAGCCACCGTGAAGACCGTCACGTTCGATTTACCTTGTGCACGATGTAATCGTGCCCTAGGTTTGTGGCACCGAGCGAGACCGACGATCGAGGAGAGCACGATGACCAGCCAGAACCCCACCGTCGTCCTGGTGCACGGCGCGTTCGCCGACGGCTCGAGCTGGGCCAAGGTGATCGACCTGCTGCGGGAGCGGGGCGTCGACGCGGTCGCGGTGAGCAACCCGTTGCGCGGGCTCGCCCACGACGGCGACTACGTGGCGAGCGTGGCCGGGCAGGTCGACGGGCCGGTGGTGCTCGTCGGGCACTCCTACGGCGGCCCCGTGATCACGCACGCGGCCACCAAGGCGGCGAACGTCAAGGCGCTCGTGTACGTGGCGTCGTTCGGCGTGGACCGGGGGCAGAGCGCGTTGAGCTCGGTGGAGGGCTTCCCGCCGGTGGAGCTGAACACGTCCCTGGTGCCGCAGCGGTTCCCGGACGGCGACGACACCGACACCGAGTTCACGATCCGCCGTGACGCGTTCGCGAGCGTGTTCGCCGCGGACCTGCCGGCCGAGGTCACCGCCACCGCCGCGGTGAGCCAGCGCCCGATCGCGGCCCGTGCCCTGGCCGAGCCGCTGTCCGTGGAGCCCGCGTGGAAGGCGCTGCCGTCGTGGTTCGTGGTGGCGACCGCGGACAACGCGATCAACCCGGACTCGCAGCGCGCCGCCGCCGGCCGCCTCGGCGCCACCACCGTCGAGGTCGAGGCCTCGCACGCCATCGCCCTCTCCCGCCCGGCCGAGGTGGCCGCCCAGGTCCTCGCGGCCGTCACCTCCCTCTCCTGACACCGAGCGGGTCGAGCGCTCGGGTTCGTCCCGCTCGGCCCGGCCGGCGTCCCGAACGTGGAACTCGGCGGTCCTGAGTGGACGACACGCGGGGCCTGGGGGTCGGACACGCGCGGGTGGAAGGATTGGCCGGTATGCGGGTGCTGCTGGTGGAGGACGACGAGCCGATCGCCGAATCCCTCACGCGGGGGTTGGGCAGGTACGGCTCCGACGTCGAGTGGGTGCGCACCGGGGCCGAGGCGCTGGCCGCCGCGCCCACCGACATGGTCCTGGTCGACCTCGGCCTGCCCGACATGGACGGCCTGGACGTGTGCCGGGAGCTGCGCGCCCGCGGTGACGTGCCGATCATCGTGATCAGCGCGCGGGCCGACGAGACCGACCGCGTGGTCGGCCTGGAGATCGGCGCGGACGACTACGTGTCCAAGCCGTTCGGCGTGCGCGAGGTGATCGCCCGGATGCGGGCGGTGCTGCGGCGGGTCCGGCCGGAGCTGCTCCACCCCGACGCCACCCGCGCCGACGGCGTGCGGCCGAGCAGGCTCGCCATCGACCGGCGGGCACGGCGCGTGCACGTCGACGGCATCGAGGTCACGCTCACCCCCAAGGAGTACGACCTGCTGGCGTTCCTGGCCGAGGCACCGGGCGCGGTGTTCACCCGCGAGCAGATCATGGAGGCGGTGTGGGACGCCAACTGGTTCGGCCCGACCAAGACCCTGGACGTGCACGTCGGCGCGTTGCGCCGCAAGCTCGGTGACGCGGTCGCCGTGGAGACCGTGCGCGGGGTCGGCTTCCGGTTGGCGCTGACGTGATCCGCCAGCTCGTGGCGAGCTACGTGCTGCTGGTGCTGGTGGCGATCGCCGCGTTCACCGTGCCGGTGGCGTTCACGCTCACCGACCAGCTCTACCGCGACGCGGAGAACTCCGCGCGCCGGGAGGCGGAGACGGCCGCGCTGCTGCTGTCACCCGGCGACGCGCCGTCGCGCCAGGCGCTGGCCCGCCTGGTGGACGCCTACCGGCAGCAGACGCCGGGCCGGTTGGACGTGCTGTCCGCCGCGCGCACCGCCGTCGACCCGCTGCCGCTGCCCGCCGCCGTGGACGACCCGGCGTTCACCGAGGCGTTGCACGGTCGCGAGTCGACGCGGTGGGGTCACGCGGAGGCGTTGGGCGCGGACGGCCTGGTACTGGCCGTGCCCGCGCGGTCGCCGGACGGCACGGTCGTCGGCGCGGTCCGGATCAGCTACCCGTCCGCGCCGCTGAGCACCCGGCTGTGGCAGATCTGGGGTTTCCGCGCGGCCCTGGCGGTCACGGTGCTGATCGCGGCGGCGGTGGTGGGCGTGCTGCTGGCCCGGCGGCTGACCCGCCCGCTGCGCGAGCTCAACCGGATGGCGGGCAGGCTGCGCGACGGCGACCTCACCGCGCGGGTCGAGGAGACGGGCCCGCCGGAGACCCGGACGCTGGCGGGCACCCTCAACACCGCGACGGAGACCATCGGCACGCTCGTCGGCTCGCAGCGGGCGTTCATCGGCGACGCCTCCCACCAGCTCCGCACGCCGCTGACCGCGCTGCGCCTGTCGTTGGACAACATCGCCGACGGCGTGGCCGACCCGTACGTGCGCGAGGACGTCGACCACGCCACCGCCGAGGTGGTGCGGATGAGCAGGCTGGTCAACGGCCTGCTGGTGCTCGCCAGGGCCGAGTCGACCGTGGCCGCGCCGGAGCCGGTGCGGGTCGCCGACGTGGTGGCCGACCGGTTCGACGCCTGGCGGGCCGCGGCCGATGAGCGTGGCATCCGGCTCCGGCACGACGCCGCGGATCCCGGCCTGCGCGCCCTGGCCGGGCACGGGCACCTGGAGCAGGTGCTGGACAACGTGCTGTCCAACGCGCTCGGCGTGTCGCCGGACCACGCCACGATCACCGTGCGCAGCCGGCGCGAGGCCGGCAAGGCGGTGGTCGAGGTGGTCGACCGGGGTCCTGGTCTGGCCGCCGCCGACCGGCAGCGGGCGTTCGACCGGTTCTGGCGCGGTCCGGCGCTGACGGGCCGTTCCGGCTCGGGCCTGGGGCTCGCGATCGTCAAGCAGCTCGTGGCCGACGACGGCGGTGCGGCGAGCCTGCACGAGCACGAGGACGGCGGGTTGTGCGTCCGGATCGTGCTGCGGGCCGCGTGAGGGTCACGGCTTGCCGGGCATGGCCGACGAGTGGTGGTTGACGATCAGCCACTTGCCGTCGACCCGCTCGTAGGCGAACGTGTAGCGGGCGTCGACCTGCGTGCCGTCGGCGGCGAACGTGAAGCGGTAGACGCCCGCGTCGATGGCGGCGTCCGGGCCGAGGACGGCCACGTGGGACTCGAGGATCTCGCCGGACGGCTTGTTGGCCAGGAAGTGCTCGAAGTAGTCCACGATCTCGGCGCGGTCGGAGCGGACGTTGTCCGACAGCGTCGGCAGCAGCACGCCGTCGGGGGCGTAGTGGTCGGCGACGCGCTCCGGGTCGCCGGTGGCCAGCGCCCGGTTCCAGTCGCCGAACAACGCCTGGACCTCCTGCGCGGACGGCTCGGCGACGGCGGTGGTGCCGGTCGTCGCGGTCGTGGTGGCGGTGGTCGACTGCTCGGTGCCGACGGCGGTGCCGCACGCGGTGAGCGCGACGACCAGGGTCACCGCGGCGATCGCTCCGGCACGAACACGTCCGACGTTGCTCATTGTCATCTCCTGCGGGTGGTGCGGGTGTCGAGTTCCACTTTCGTGTGACACGTGGAAGCAACAGCCCAGGAGAAAGACAACGCTGAGTAAGGGTTCGACCAAAAAGGACGGCGTGGCCGACGCGGAGGCCGGCCACGCCGCGGAAGGGGTCAGCCGACCTTGCCGACGCCCGCCCCGGCCATCACGGTGGCCTTCACGGTGTTCGGGTCGTCGAGCGTGTAGGCGTAGTAGTCGCGCGGCTCCTGCACGCTGCCGCCGCAGTCGGGTTGGCCCGACTCGCCGACGAACACGTTGTCACGCGCCACGCACCGCCCGCCCGGACCGGCGTAGCTGTTGCTCACCGGCTCCTCGACGTCCTCGAAGTAGTTGCCCTCGACGACGCAGCCGGAGTCGGCCTGGCAGGCCACGCCGACGTCGGTGTTGTAGAGGTAGTAGTTGTTGAACACGTGCACCGGCTCGCCGAACCGGACGCGCGGGTTGCGCTGCGGTGTCCGGTCGAACCAGTTGTGGTGGTAGGTCACCTTGAGCCGGCCGACGTCCTGCGCGCCGTTGCCGTCGTCGTGGCCCAGCAACATGTTCTTGGTGTGGTCGTGGGTGTGGTTCCACGAGACGGTGACGTAGCTGGAGCCGCGCTTGATGTCGATCGCGCCGTCGTAGCCGCGGGACAGGTCGTTGTGGTCGATCCACACGTGGTGGGAGAACATCTGCACGTTGATCGCGTCGTCGGCCCAGTCGCGGAACACCAGGTTGCGGACGATGACGTTGTGCACCGCGTCGGCGGGCGGCGAGGTGATCGCGGAGACCGGCAGGCCGATGTTGAGCCCGCCGCCGGTGAACCCGGAGGCCGACCCGATGCCGATGATCGTCTTGTCCGACGTGACGTCGTGCATGGGTCCGGGCAGGGCGATCATGCCGCGCACGCAGATGGTCAACGGCCCGGTCCGGCCGATGGCGGTCAGGAACTCCGCGGCCGTGTCGACCTCGACGGTGGGTCCGCCCGCGCCGCCGGTCGTGCCGCTCTGGCCCCACGCGGTGACCGAGGCGAACCCGATCGGCCGGTCGGAGGTGGCGCAGGTGCCGGGTTGCTGCGGGGTGGTGGTCGTCGTGGTGGTGCTCGTCGGCCCGCCGGGCCCCGCCACGTCGGTCACCAGCACGTCGTCGAACGACGCCGACGCGTAGTAGGTGGCCACGCCGACCCGGCCGCCGCCGAACGCGGTGTCGGTCGCCGTCACGACCTGCGTGCCGTCGACGAACCCGCGCAGCGAGCTGCCGAACGCCTCCAGCCGCACGGTGTGCCAGGAGCCGACCGCCACCGCGGCGGGCGCGGTGGCCAGGGCGGTGTGCCCGCCGCCGACCCGCTTGCCCAGCACGGCGGTCCCGGCGTTGGTCAGGGCGAGGTAGTAGTAGTTGCCGGTGTTCTGGACCCGGGCCGTGACGGCGACGTGCCGGTTCGAGCCGTTGAACCCGGTCGGCCTGACCCGGGCCTGCACCGACTGGTCGGCCCACGTCGTGCCCGCCGAGGCCCTGGCGTCCGAGCTGGTGCCCGACTGCCGCCACGCCCGCGACCCGTCGGCGACCACCGACCAACTGCCGCCGCTGGCGCTCCAACCGGTCGAGTCGCCGTCCTCGAAATCCTCGGTGAACAGCGTGGCGGCCGATGCCGAGGGCACCAGCAGAACCGCCATCGCGACCAGGAAAGCGCTCGCCACGGCGGCGAGCGACGTTAATCTTCCGTGCTTGCTCAAAGGGAGCCTCCCTGCTGGACCGGGCGTTGTCCGCCCGATTCCGCCGACCCCGGGCGTTCACGGTGGTGAAGGCGTTCACGCTGGTGAACGCCGGTGCGCACGCGGTGGGGCGACGGCTGCCGACAAACGGAGGCGGCGGTTGGCGGCATGCTCTCGGAAGTGCTGGGAATCCTTGTCGCGAAGGTAGGGCTTCATTTCCGGGACGTCAATGCGGGCGCACCCGTTCCGACCACTGATCGCACGATCGCGTCAGTCTCGGACATCCCACCGCCGGGCGTCGCCGACCGCGGTCTAGCCGGGGGTCGGGCCGTCGACCGGGATGGTGTCCAGGACGGAGGCGGCGATCGCTCGGGCCGGGCGGGCGTAGGACTCGGCGAGGGTGTGGAAGACCTGCTCGGCGCGGATGGCGGGCCAGTCGTCGGGCAGGTGCTCGGCGGGCAGCCGGGGGTCCTGGCGGACGAGTTGCAGCCACTCGGTGTGCAGCAGCAGTTGCCTGGCCAGGTCGTCCGGCGCGTCGGCGAGCGGCCGGTCGTGGTCCCAGCGGCGCAGGAACGCCTGGTAGCGCTCGGCGATGGCGGGCACGTCGAACGCCGTGTGGGCGATCTGCTCGGCCTCGGTCGGCTTGGCCGTGTGCGCGGTGAACACCTTCAGGTAGTCGGTCAGGTCGAGGTCCTCGACGAGGGCGGGCACGTCCACCACGCCGGGCGCGATCCACAGGCCGTTCTGCAACGGCCCGAACCCGCCCCAGATCAGGCGGGAGCGCAGGTCGTGCCGCTGGCTGCGCCAGGACTCGGGCAGGGAGAAGCCCACCATCGTCCAGGTGCCGTCCCAGTCGTCGTTGATCGCGCCGCTGCGCCAGACGCGGTGCTCGCCGTCCTCCAGCACGGCCGCCGAGCGCGCGGTGAGCCCGAAGTACATGCGCCTGCCGTCGCGGTGCCGTGCCAGCAGGTCGCGCTTGACCATGCGGGTCAACGTCGAGCGCACCGCCTCCTCGGACACGCCGACCCGGGCGAACACGTCGATGACGCTGCCGGAGAAGACCGCGACGCCCCGGTTGAGCACGTGGATGCCGAGGAAGCTGAGCATCAACGACTGCGGCCGGACCGATGTCTCCTGCTCACGGGCCTGCGGGTCGACGTGCGGGATCACCGCCCGAGCCTAACCCCGGGTCGACGCCCTTGTGCGACCCGGCCGATCCGCTACCCTCAGACGTGAAACGCCTTCATTTTCAGTCGAGTGAAGGGCGGTCGCGGTGCGGCGGATCGCGCTCCTGCTGGTGCTGGTGCTGGCCATGTCGACGACGCCGGGCGTAGCCGCGGCGGACGGCCTGTGGTTCGACGACTCCACGATCACCGTGGCCGACGGCGCGTTCCGCGACCGGCACGGCCGCGAGGTGGTGCTGCGCGGGTTCAACGTCTCCGGCACGGCCAAGCTGGCCGAACACCGGGGGTTGCCGTTCGCGAGCACGGCGGACGCGCGCGCCTCCGCCGTGGCGATGCGGCGGCTGACCGGCGCGAACGCGGTGCGCTTCCTGGTCACGTGGGCGTGGGTGGAGCCGCAGCCGCGCCGGATCGACCAGGGGTACCTGGACGCGGTCGCCGAGCAGGTCACCGCGTTCACCGACCAGGGCATCCGGGTCTACCTGGACTTCCACCAGGACCTGTACTCGCGGTACCTGTTCAACCGCGACAGCTGGTACACCGGCGACGGCGCGCCGGAGTGGGTCGTGCGCGCGGGCGGCTACCCCAAGGAGTCGTGCGGGCTCTGCGTGCACTGGGGCCAGAACATGAAGAACAATGTCGCGGTCACCGCCGCGGTGCACGACTTCTGGCACAACCACGAGGTCGCCACCTCCGCCGGGCCGATCCGGATCCGCGACGAGTTCCTGTGGCAGGCGGGCGAGGCCATGCGGCGGCTGAAGTCGTCGCTGTCGGCCCGGGCGTTCCGGCTCGTGCTGGGCGTGAACCCGCTCAACGAGCCCTACGCGGGCCGTTACGACCAGGGCCAGGACGGCGTCGCCTGGGAACGTGATCTGCTGATGCCGTTCTACCGGCAGTTCCGGCAGCGGATGGACGAGGCGGGCTGGGCGGACAAGCCGGCGTTCGTGGAACCGCTGGTGTTCTGGAACCAGAACGTCGATTTCTTCGCCGAGCCCGGCGGGTTCCCGGCGGTGCCGACGCTCGGCGACCGTTACGTGTTCAACTCGCACTTCTACGACGGCAAGGCGCAGTCGGGGTTGCTCAAGCCGGGCAAGGCGGGCGACGGCGAGTACACCGCGGACTTCAACCGGATCCGCGACCGGGCGGGCGCGCTCGGCACGGCGGCGATCGTGTCGGAATTCGGGCACCCGGTCGCGGGCTTCACCTCGGACAAGAACCCGTCCGTGCTCAAGGCGATGTACCAGGCGCTGGACTCGCGGCTGCCCGGTGCGCGGTGGTGGTCGGGCGCGGCGGGGTCGGGGCCGGTGCTGTCGGGCAGCCAGTGGCACTGGGACGTCAACTACGGCCGCCACCACGAGCTGATGAACGACAACCCGGACAAGGTCCGCACCGAGGGTGACGCGATGAACGACGAGCACTTCTCGGCCGTGCGGCTTGACGACGGCGGCGACCCGGTGCTCACGGTGGAGGGCCGGGTCGTCGACCGGCTGTTCCCGCGTGCCGTGGCGGGCCGCACGATGGCGTTCACCTACGAGGACCGCGCCCGGGACGGTGCCGCGGTGTTGTCGTGGAACCGGGTGCCGGACACGATGCCCGCCGTGCGGGCCCTGGTGGGCACGGGCCGGTTCGGCGTGCTGGTGTGGCAGGGCAACGGGGTGGCCGCGCCGACGGAACTGCACCTGCCGTCGTCGTTCTCACCCGCGTCCACCGCGGTGGTGAGTGATCTCGGTGCCACCACCGGGCTTCCGGCCTACACCGGCGTCGAGCCGGTGGCCGTCGCGCCGGAACCCGGAGCGTCCGGTGTGCACCGACTCCTGCTGTCCACTTCGGACTCTCGGGTGCACTTCGCCCTCGTGGCCGACGGCGCGGCGGCCGGGTCGGTGGCCGCCGCCCGCGCCGAGCTGACCGCGTGGGTCAACGCCACGTTCGGCTGACCCTCACCGCCGCAGCACGTCCCGGACCAGGTCGCGGGCCCGGTCGAACAACGCGATCGGCGGGCCCAGCAGCATGGCCGCGCCGGGCGACTCGATGCCGGGGTGCGGACGGGTGGGCGCGACGGCCTCCGCGGCCCGCACGGCCTTCGCCATCGCGCGCAGGCGGTCGTCGTCGTACTGCTCGCGCAGCCGTGGGAACTCGTCGCGCTCCTCGTGCTCGGCGTGGGCCAGCACGTCGTCGCGCAGCTGCGCGAGCAGGGTGTCGAACCCCTCGGCCTCCACGCCGATCTTGTCCATGGTGACCAGGAGCTCCTTGGCCCGGCGCTCCTCGGCGACCCGCGCGTCCACGATCGCGTCACCGCCTTCGCCGCGCCGCGCCGCCGGGTGCACGATTTCCTCCTCGGCGGTTTCGTGCACCGCGAGCAACCGCACCAACCGGTGGAACGCGTCCACCCGCTCACTGCCCTTGGCGGTCTCGACCTCGGTGAACAGCTCGCGGAGTTCACCGTGCTGGCGGACAAGCAGCTCGACCACGTCTTCTCGTTCGCTCATGGCACCGGTTTACCCGTGCGCCGATCCGCGAAACGAGTCCACGAACACCACGAACGCCTCCGGCCGGGCCGCCTTCGCCGGCGGGATTCACCGGGGAAGTCGAGGCGTTCCCCTTTCCGGTCCGCGGGTTCCGCGGGTGGTTGCGCTGTCCGGCCGACGCCGGGCCGGGTCGGGCGGCGTTACCGTTTGATCGATCCAGCAGGACATCCTCGCAACGGAGCGATCATGCCCGATTTACGTGCGTCGCTGGCCGCTCTGGCGCTGGCGACCGCCCTGCCGTTGGTCGCCGCGCCCTCGGCGGTCGCCGAGCCCGAGATGGCCGTCCTCGAACTGGGCCGCCTGCCCGGCTATCCCGGCCACTACGTCACCGGGATCAACGACCTGGGCCAGGTGGTCGGCAGCGCGCAGGGCGACGGGGTGCCGCCGCGCGCGGTGCTGTGGTCCCCGCGCGGGGGCGCGAGCGACCTCGGTCCCGGCCTGGCGGTGGGGATCAACCAGCGCGGCCAGGTGCTCGGGTTGGAGATCCGCGCCGCCGCCCCGCCGTACCAGCACAAGCCGTGGATCTGGTCCGGCGGCACGCGGACCCAGGTGATGCAGGCCTACGCGGCGTGGGCGTACGCGCCGGCGTTCAACGACGACGCCGTTGTGCCGGTGAACTACTCGACGTCCCTGATGCGCCAGGAGCACAACCGCGCGGCCGTCTGGAAGGCCGGTCGGCACGTCGAGCTGTCGCTGTCGGGCCCTGACCTGTGGGTGTACGCGATCAACGGAGCCGGTGCGGTGGCGGGCAGCTACGCGGTTTCCGCCACCCAGGACTTCGCCGCCGTCCGCTGCGTCGACGGCGCGTGCACGCGGCTGGGCACCGGTCCCGGGTACGGACCGTACATCCCGGAGGCGATCAACGAGGCCGGCGTCGTCGTCGGCAACCGCGCCACGGTGGCGTTGCGCTGGGAGGGCGACGAGGCGACGGTGCTGTCCGAGAACGGCCGGGTCGCGCACGGCGCGCAGGCGCTCAACGAACGAGGTGACGCGGTCGGCTGGTCGTCCGGCGCGGACGGTGTGCGCCGTGCGGTGCTGTGGCCCGCCGGCGGCAAGCAGGTCGACCTCGGCGTGCCCGGTCCCGCCGAGGCGGTGGCGATCAACGAACGCGGCGACGTGGTGGGGTGGACGTCGGCCAACGAGTGGTCGTCACCACGCGGGTTCCTGTGGCGCGACGGCCGGATCACCTACCTCGACCCGCCGACCGGCCACTTCAGCCGGCCGATCGCGATCAACGACCACGGCGTGGTCGTCGGCCACACGACCGGCACGGACAGCACCAACAGGCCGGTGCTCTGGGTGCCGGCGGCGAGCGCTCAGGTCGAGCGGGCGTTGCGGTAGAGGCGCACGGCGTTGCGCATCGCCATGGTGACGGTCATCGAGCCCACGCGGGGCACGAAGACCGAGGCGCGGTCCAGCACGTCGTCGGCGAAGTTCTTCATGGTGGAGAAGTTCAGGCACACCGCGCCGGGCTTGATCTCCTCGGCCCGCACCAGCGGGAAGTCGCGGGACGGGACGCCGGTGACGACGACGTCGGCCTCGGCCAGCGCGGTGGCGCGGTCGACGGCCGCGGCGTCGACGTGGTGGCCCTGGATGCCGGCCGCGTGCCGGAACACCAGCGAGCCGGTGACGTCGAACGACGTCACCTCCGCGCCGTCGTTGGCCAGCATGGCGGCCAGCGGGCGTCCGACGATCTCGCTGCGGTTGAACACGCACGCCTTCACCGACGCCAGCGGGGTCTCGCCGTCGCCGCGGAACGCGCCCGCCTCGCCCAGCAGCTTCATCACCGCCAGCGGCGTGCACGGCAGCACGGCGCGCCGGGTGCCCGCGTCGTCGATGAACCGCCGGTTCTCGTAGAGGCAGCGGCTCCAGAACGAGTGCAGGCCCTCGACGTCCTTGCGCGGGTCGACCAGCTCTCGCAGCCACCGGTCGCGCTCGGGGTCGCGGACCGGGTAGTAGACGAACACGCCGTGCACGCCGTCGTCGGCACTGGCGTCGCGGACGGCGTCCTCGATGTCGTCGGCGCGGGGTGTGCGCAGGTCGAAGTCGATGCCGACCTCGGCGCACGCCCGCCGGGTGTACTCCGCGTAGGTCCGCGCGGGCCGGTCGCCGTCGACCAGGAAGCCGACGACGGTGAGCCGTTCGGGGATCGTGGCCAGGTCGGCGCGGATCTCGGCGCGGATGGACTCGGCGAGGTCGGCCGGGTCGATGGTGCGGGCGGTCATCGGGACTCCTCCGGGGTGCTCTCGATGCGGGCGTGCGCGGCCACGGCGGCGCGGCGCACGTCGTCCAGCCGTGCGGTGAGGGCCGCCGCCCCGTCGCCCGGCTGTGCCAGGTTGGCCTCGGCGCCGCGCAGGGTGGCCAGCACGGACCCGAGCAGCAGGTCCGCGCCCGCGCGGACGTCGCTCACGACCGTGCCGGCGACCAGGGGCAGCACCGACGACGCCCACTCCAGCGCCCGCACGGCGTCGGCCGCGGCGGCCAGCGGGCCTTCCGTCGCCGCCACCGAAGCCGCCGCCACCGCGGCCTGCCGGGCGGCGCGTTCCTCCTCGGTGGAGCGGGGCAGCCGACGTGCCCGCAGGTAGTCCTGGAACAGCTCGACGTCCCGGTCGGCGGCCGGGCCGAGCCGGTCGAGCAGCGCCTGGCCGGCCGCGATGGCGTCACCGACCGAGGGGTCGCGCTTCGCGGTGATCTCCAGCGCCATGAGCACCAGCGCGCAGCCGAGCGCAGCCGTCACCGCGGCCACCGACCCGCCGCCGGGCGTCGGGTCGGGCCCGGCGGTCCGCGCGCGCAGCTCGGCCAGGGTCACGTCCCACAGGCTCTCCGTCACGCCAAGATCTTCGCGTGCCGGGGCGCCGGCTGCCACAGCGCGTGGTCCCGCCCGCCGGGGTGGCGGACGGGACCGGTTCGCGCGCCGGACGGCTAGCAGGCGGGTGCGCCGACCGCGCCGTGCCCTGCCCACTCGTACCAACCGTTCGCGCTGGTCCAGGTCTTGCGGATCAGGTCGGCGTTGCTGTTGCGGCTGAACACGTCGATCCGCTGGCCGCTCATCGCCACCGCCGTGGGACTGGTGAGGAGGTAGCCGCCGAAGTCGCTGGCCGGGTACGTCGTCCAGTCCGCGCCGTTGGGGCTGTAGCGGTGGATGAAGCTGTTGTCGTGATCGCGCAGGAAGATGTCCACGCTGTCACCACCACGGGTCGACGCAGTCGGACGACCGGTGAAGTTGCCACCCCGGTCGGCCCAGCTGTACCACCCCGCATCACGCGTCCACATCAACGACAACAAACTGCCGTCCGCCGCACGGGCGAAGACGTTCATGCGCGAACCGTCCGCGTTGGCGACCGCCGCGGGTGCACCGGAGGCGGTGACGGTCGAGGCGTTCAGGCCGATGTTGGACCAGTTGGTGGTCCAGCCCTGCACGGTGTCGTAGTGCCGGTAGACGATCTTGTTCTCGCCGTTCTTGGCGAACACGTCGACCCCCGTCGCGTGACGACTCGTCACCGCGGGCGACGAGGTCACCACGTACTCCCCCATGTCGGCCCACGGGTACCAGCCGTACCCCGACACCCACGTGATCTTCTTCAGCCGGTTGTCGATCCCCTGCGCGAACACGTCGATCCGACCATCCGTGTAGATCGCCGCCGGGTCACCCTTGATCTTCGCGTTGTACGGCAAGGTCGCCCAACACCCCCACACGCCGGCGGACATGTTCCGGTGCTTGAGGTGGCCGTCCGACGTCGTGGCGAACACGTCCAGCCCGCCGTTGACCCGCGAGATCGTCGACAGGCCGGGCAACGTGGTCGAGGTGCCCGGGGCCGCGTCCCACAGGGCGGCGACGATCAGCTGGGCGTCGGCGGCCTGCACGCCGTACCGGTACCGGTACTCGGCGGCCGGCCGCTGCACGTCCGCCGCGACCTCGCCGATCGGTTCGGCCGCCCACGAGCCGTTGGGGTAGAACTGCTGCATCACGTCCAGGAAGCTGTGGGTCGCGGTCGGCGGGTGCAGGCGCTGGGCGGCCGTGCCCCAGCCGTCCCGCTGCTGGTAGAGGCCCAGGCTGTCGCGGTCGCCGTAGTTGACGTTGCGCAGGTGCGATTCGACGATCACGGTCGCGATGGCGATCGCCGCGGCTCTCGACGACAGGCCGCGCGCCTTGACCGTCTGGACGACGACCCGTGCGCAGGACGTCTCGTAGGCGTCCATGTTGCCTCTCATGTCGGAGTCGAGCTGCGCGTTGAGCTGTTGGCCGATCGTGACGTCCTGCGTGGTCGTGCCGCCGGGGTCGCAGGCCCGGATGTCGTCGGCGGTCGCCGCGGGCGCGATCGGGCCGAGCACGGTCAGGCCCGTGCTCAGGGCCGCGGCGGCGAGGGCTGCGGTCAGCGTCCGGCTCGGTGCGAGTGTCACTGGGGTGCTCCTGGTTCAGGCAAGGCGGTACCGCGGGATGGGGCCGAGAGGAGGTGGGGGCGGCCGGTGCAGGTCCGGCCGCCCCGCGCGGGTTCAGCAGGCGGGTGCGCCGACCGCGCCGTGCCCTGCCCACTCGTACCAGCCGTTCGCGCTGGTCCAGGTCTTGCGGATCAGGTCGGCGTTGCTGTTGCGGGTGAACACGTCGATCCGCTGGGCGCTCATGGAGACGGAGGTCGGGCTGGTGAGGATGTAGCCGCCGAAGTCGCTGGCCGGGTACGTCGTCCAGTCCGCGCCGTTGGGGCTGTAGCGGTGGATGAAGCTGTTGTCGTGGTCACGGAGGAAGATGTCCACGCTGTCACCGCCACGGGTCGACGCCGTGGGACGACCGGTGAAGTTGCCGCCCCGGTCGGCCCAGCTGTACCACCCCGCGTCACGCGTCCACATCAACGACAACAAACTGCCGTCCGTCGCACGGGCGAAGACGTTCATGCGCGAACCGTCCGCGTTGGCGACCGCCGCGGGTGCACCGGAGGCGGTGACGGTCGAGGCGTTCAGGCCGATGTTGGACCAGTTGGTGGTCCACCCCTGCACGGTGTCGTAGTGCCGGTAGACGATCTTGTTCTCGCCGTTCTTGGCGAACACGTCGATCCCCGTCGCGTGACGGCTCGTCACGGCCGGGGAGGACGTGACGACGTACTCCCCCATGTCGGCCCACGGGTACCAGCCGTACCCGGAGGTCCAGGTGATCTTCTTCAGCCGGTTGTCGATCCCCTGCGCGAACACGTCGATCCGGCCTTCGCCGTAGATCGCGGCCGGATCACCCTTGATCTTCGCGTTGTACGGCAGGGTCGCCCAGCAGCCCCACACGCCGTCGTTCATGTTGCGGTGCTTGAGGTGGCCGTCGGAGGTGGTGGCGAAGACGTCGAGGTCGCCGGCCGAGCGGGAGATGGTCGACAGGCCGGGCAGCGAGGTGGTCTGGCCGTCGTCCTCGATGACGTGGTCGTAGCGGTAGGGCAGGTAGGTGCCGCTGTAGTACGGGTAGGGGATCTTGCGGTAGGTGGCTTTGGGCGGGGTCTGCTCGAACTCGTAGTACTCGGTGCGGGCGGCGTCGGCCCACTTCTCGAAGATCACGACGTGGTTGTCGTAGCTGAGCAGGATGTCGCCGGGCTTGAGGTCGTCCTTGTCGATGCGGTGCGCGACCTGGTCCAGGCTGCGGGTGGTCAGGGACTCGCCGAGCCGCCACGCCATCGACACGAAGCCGGAGCAGTCGGTGCGGTACCCGCCGTAGTAGTCGGTCTGGCTGTACGGCACGGCGGCGGTCACCCACGTGCGGGCGCGGGTGATGATCTCCGACCTGGTCACGGCCGGTGTGGCGACCTCGGCGGTCACGGTCGCGCCGGACCCGTCGGTCGACGTGACGGTGGTGGTCGGGGTGTCCGGGGCGGCTTGGTGGCTGGTGGCGTGGTGCCCCGGGCCGGTCGTGCCCGCCGACGGCGCGGCGGTGGCGACGCCGCCACCGAGCACCGCCGCGGCGATCACCGCCGAGAGCAGTGACCGGGCCGCTCGCTTGTCGAGTCTCATCGTCGTGCCTTCCCGTCGTGGCGTCCTCGACCACGAGCCTGGGGCCGGGGCGGGACGTCACGTAGGGGGCAGATCGGCCATTGGCCGCCACTGGACACGCCCGTACGCTGGGTCACCGGTTTGGGGAGAACCCGGGGGGGTGGGCGATGCTCGAAGGGCTGCTTTCCATGGGCGCGGGAGCCCTGTACGACTCGTTGGTGCGCAGCGGACCGGTCGCGGTGGACGACCCGAGGGCCGAGAGCGCGGACATGGCGGAGCTGTTCGAGAAGGGGTTCGTGCGCCGCGACTACCGCGGCGAGCCGACCATCGCGCCGGTCGAGCCGGTGCGCGCGGTCGACCACGCCATCCTCGTCGCGCAGCAGCAGGTGCTCGACCAGCAGCGGGCGATCGTGGCGGCACGGCACCAGCTCGACGCGTTGCAGGCGGCCTACCGGATGGCGAACTCCTCGGGCGACACCGCGGACATCGAGATCATCACCGACCCGCAGCGCATCGGCCAGGTCTCGTTCGAGCTGTGCCTGTCCGCGCGGGAGGAGTTCGTGACGTTCTCCACCCGGCACTTCCGCAAGGCGCCGAGCGCGCAGACGGTGATGACGCTGCCCGCGGTCGTGGCCGAGCGCGGGGTGGTGCTGCGCAACGTGTGCGAACGGGCCGTGCTGGAGTTCGAGAGCTCGCGCGACATGGTCGAGGGCAACCTCAAGGCGGGCTGGCAGATGCGCGCGGTGCCGGAGCTGCCGATGAAGATGGTGATCGCCGACCGGCACTCGGCGCTGGTGCCGCTGGACCCGACCGGCATGGAGGGCGCGCTGCTGGTGCGGACGCCGACGATCATCGCCGCCCTGCGGATGCTGTTCGAGCTGGTGTGGAGCCAGGCGGTGCCGGTGGGCGCGCGGGAGGCCGGCTCGCGCAACGGGTTGACGCCGACCCAGGCCAAGGTGCTGGACCTCCTGGCGACGGGCATGACCGACGGCGCGATCGCCCGGCACATGAAGATCAGCGAGCGGACGGTGCGCCGTTACGTCTCGGGGCTGTTGGAGGCGCTGCAAGCCGACAACCGGGTGGCCGCGGTGTACGCGGCCACCCGGTTGGGGTGGTTGAACTGACCGGTCAGGTGCCCGGGTGGGTCCAGCCGTAGTCGTCGTCGCCGCACTCCAGCTCGGGGTCGCCGCAGGGGGTGGGCGGGTCGGTCGGGTCGCCCGAGGCCACCGCGGCGGTGTTCGCCGCGGCGGTGGCGAAGGTCGTGACGCCGACCGTCGCGGCGGCGAGGACCGCGGCGAGCACGGCTGCCGCGATGCGCTTGGACATGTTCTCCTCCTGGTGGCTGCGGGTCCCCCGACCGGCGATGGGCAAATCCTGGCGGCCGGTGGCCGCCGGCGGCAGTGGCGGGTCCGGCCACCGTCCGCAATAGGTCAGCGCGGTGGTCGGTGGCCTGGACCGGCCGTTGGCCGGAGCCGACCGCTGCGCGCGGCGCGGCTCGTCCCTAGCGTCGGGCGCACGTGCTCGACGTCGGGAGGTGATGAGTGGAGTGCGAACCGGGCGCTGACACCCCGGTACCGGAGCTGCCGGTGCCCACCGGGTGGTGGCCCGAGCCGGACACGATCGCCTGGGTGGGCCGGTCCCCCGACGACGAGCCGCGGGACGAACCGGACGACGAACCGGACGACGGGGACCGATGACGACGTGGACCCGGGCGCTGCCCACCGTGCCCGGGTCACACCTCGTCACCCGGCGTCCGCCCGGCGCGCGGAGATCGCGACCAGCCGCGCCACGAGGACGGCGACACCGCCCACCGCGGCCACCGCCAGCAGCACCGTGAACGTCGGGTACAGGTACGGCACTTGTCGCCACGCCACGTCGCGGCCCCGGTAGAGCCGGCCGACCACCCGGTGCACGGTGGCCAGGAGCAGCAGCGGCAGCACCAGCGGGACCAGGCGTGCCGCCGACCGCCGCCGGTCGGCCCACCGCCGCGACCGCAGCACGCCCCGGACCGCCACCGCCGCGACGGCCGGTGCGAGGGCGAGCAGCACCGCGTCCACGGCGATGGACGGGTCGCCGACGGGCGGGAGCCGCCTGCCCTCGACCAGGGCGACGAGGCGGTCGCCGAGCGCCTGGGCGTCACCGTGCGCCAAGCCCGTGTTGGCCAGGACCGCGATGCCGTATCCCGAGTCGGGCAGCAGCGCCTGGTAGGCGGTCGAGGTGAACAGGTCGCCGCCGTGGTCGACCAACCTCGCGCCGGACGGGGTGACGCCGACGAACCAGCCCAGGCCGTACGACCCCGACACGGCGGACGGGGTGTGGGTCGCGGCGATGCTCGCGGGGCTCGCGACCGCCGTGCCGTCGGGCCCGCGGCCCTCGTCGTTCTGCGCGACGAGCCACGACGCCAGGTCGTGCGCGGAGGTGAGGACGCCGCCGGAACCGTTGCCGAAGGCGGCCGGTTCGGGCAGCGCCACGGGCACGCCGAGGACCTTGATGTGGCCCCGGGCGCTCGCCGGCAGGTCGCGTTCGGTGTCGGCGGTGCGGCTGTCGTCCATGCCCAGCGGCTCGAAGACCTCCCGGCGCAGGTGCTCGGCGAACGGCGTGCCGCCGACGACCTCGACCAGCCGTGCGGCGACCTGGAAGTTCGGGTTGTGGTACGCCCAGCGGGTGCCGGGGGCGGCGGCCAGGCGTGACTCGCGCATCGCCGCCACGGCCTCCGCCAGGGTGTGCACGGGCGGGCCGGTGAACGACCGGTTCGTCGTGTCGGACAGGCCCGAGGTCTGGTCGAGCAGCTGCCGCACCGTGATGTCGGCGGCACGGGGGTCGGCCAGGGTGAACTCGGGCAGGTGCGCGCGCACCGGGTCGTCGAGCCGGACCCGGCCGTCCTCCACGAGCCGCAGCACCGCCAGCGCGGTGAACGACTTGCTCAGCGACGCCGCGGCCATCACGGTGCGCGCCGTGACGGGCTCGCCGTCGGGGGTGTGGCCGTACCCGGCGGTGTGCACGACGGTGGTGTCACGGGTGACGGCCACGGCGATGCCCGGCAGCGCGGTCTGCTCCCGGTACTCGCGCACGACCGCGTCGACGGCGGCGGCGTCGACCACGGGCGGCGCGGCGGTGGTGGGGCCGAGGGAGACGGCGGAGACGATCAGGGCGGGCAGGATCGGGGTGAGCACACCGGCAGTCTCGGAGCGCCGCGGTCGCCTGCCATCGGACCGTGGTCCGAGTTCGGCCGGGCGTCGGCCGGATACCGTGCCCCGCATGGTTCAGGCGAGGCTCGGCCCGCGAGCGCTGCTGGTGGTGGACGCGGTGGCGGCGGCCGCGGTCGTGGTGTGGACGGTCCTGCGTGCCCCCGCGGTCGACGTGCCCGCCGTCGTCCTGGCCGTGGCGCTGGGTGCCCCGCTCGCGGTCCGCAGGCGGCGGCCCGTCGCGGTGTTGTGCGCGGTGCTGTCGGTGGGTGCGACGGCCATCGTCGTCGGTGTCGGCAACGAGTCCGTGCTGGCGGCCGTGGTGCTCGCGCTCCACCCGGTCGTGCTCGACTCACCCCGCCTGGACGCGCCGGCGGCGGCGCTGGGGTGCGTGCTGGCGGCGGGCATCGCGGTGGCGACCGTGCCGGGGCTGCCGCTCGTCCCGCCGCGCGCGGGCGCGGAGTCGTTCGCCACGCACCCGGTCACGACGTCGCTGTTCAGCGCGGTGGTCCTGATCGGCGCCTGGGCGGTCGCGGCGACCGTGCGCACCCGCAGGCGGCACCACGCCGAGCTGGTCGAGTCGCGCACCGCGCGGGCGGTGGCCGAAGAGCGCTTGCGCATCGCCCGCGACATCCACGACGTGGTCGGGCACAACCTGAGCCTGATCGCGATGAGGGCTGCGGTCGCCAACCACGTCGCGGACACCCGCCCCGACGAGCGGGAAGCGGCGCTGCGGGGCATCGAGCAGGTCAGCCGCGCGGCCCTGGCGGACGTCCGGACCGTGCTGGGCGGGGTGAGGGAGGCGTCGGCCGACCCGGCGAGCACGGCCGGGCTGGACCGGTTGGTGGCCGACGCGCGCTCGGCCGGCGTGGCGGTGACCACCGAGCAGGCCGACCTGGCCGGCACACCGGCGGCGGTGCGGGTCTCGGCGTACCGGATCGTGCAGGAGGCGTTGACCAACGTGCGGCGGCACGGCCACCCGCCGCGCTGCCACCTGGTCACGGCCGTGGAGCCCGGCCGGCTGGTGGTCTCCGTCGTGGACGAGGGCACGACGGTGACGGGGTCCGGTGATGGGCAAGGGCTGCTCGGCATGCGCGAACGGGTCGCGCTGCACGGCGGCACGCTGCACGCGGGCCCGCTGCCAGGGGGCGGGTTCGCGGTCCGCGCCACGCTCCCCTTCGACACCGCCGCCCGCCATGACGGCTGAGCCGATCCGCGTGCTGCTCGCCGACGACGAGCCGATGTTCCTCGACACCGTCGGGCTGCTGGTGGACGCCGACCCCGGCGCGGAGGTGGTCGCCCGGGCGCGCACCGGCCGGGAGGCGTGCGAGCTGGCCGCGCGGCACCGGCCGGACGTCGCCGTGGTCGACGTCCGGATGCCGGACCTGGACGGTGTCGCCGCCACCCGGGCCATCACCGCGCTGCCCGACGCGCCGAAGGTGCTCGTCCTCACCACGTTCGACCTCGACGCGGTGGTGTACGACGCGCTGCGCGCGGGAGCGAGCGGGTTCCTGCTCAAGGACGTGCCGCCGCACCGGCTGCTGGACGCCATCCGGACCGTCGCGGCGGGCGAGGCGCTGCTCGCGCCGACCGTCACCCGCAGGCTCATCACCGAGGTCCTCGGTGGTCCCGCCCCGCGCCGCGCCCGACGGCCGCTCGACCGCGTGACCCCGCGGGAGCGGGAGGTGCTGGAGCTGATCACCCGCGGCCTGTCGAACACCGAGATCCAGCAGGCCCTGCACCTGAGCCGCCACACCGTGAAGACCCACATCGGGCACCTGATGGCGAAGCTGGCCGCCCGCGATCGGGCCCAGTTGGTGATCGCGGGCTACGAGGCCGGCCTGGCCGACCCGTGACGGCGGTCAGGCCGGCGGGCGTCGACCGGCCGTGACGCCGGCGGCGGCCAGGCCCGCGGCGGTCAGCACCAGCACGCCGGCGGCCCCCGTGCCCGCCGCGAGCAGCCCCGCCGCGCTGGGAACCACCACCTGGCCGAGGCGGTTGCCGGTGAGGCGCAACGACATCGCCCGCCCGCGCAGCCCCGGCGGCGTCGCCTCCGCCAGCCACGACATGGTCAACGGCTGGCCGACGCCCAGCCCGAGCCCC
Organism: Saccharothrix sp. S26; assembly: GCF_021390395.1. Taxonomy (GTDB): domain Bacteria; phylum Actinomycetota; class Actinomycetes; order Mycobacteriales; family Pseudonocardiaceae; genus Actinosynnema. The sequence continues at coordinate 5,501 of NZ_JAJUWT010000034.1, read as the reverse complement.
ACCACGAGCACGACCGCGCCGAGCAACCACACCGGCATCGGCACGGCCGCCGCGGCGAGCCCCGCCGCCGCCAACGCGACGCTGCCCAGCAGCAGCCGATGTCGACCCAGCCACGCGGCCAGTCGGCCGAGGAACAGCCGCGACGTCATCGACGCCGCCGCGCGCACCGCGAGCAGCACACCCACCACACCGGACGGGATGCCGCGCTCCGCACCCAGCGCGGGCAGGTACACCAGCGTGATGTCGACCGCCGCGATGACCACGCAGCTGACCGCCAACGTCCGCACCAGGCCGGGTCGGCGCAGCAGGTCGCGCACACCCTCCGGCCCACCGTCCACTGTGGCCGCACGGCGGGCAGCCGGCGCGCGCACCGCCAGGGTGACGCCGATCAGCACCACCGTGATCGCGACCGCCACCAGGAACACGGTGTCCGTGCGCGGGATCGTCCGATCGCCGCCGGCCAGCAGGATCAGGCCCGGCCCCACCGCCTGCCCCAACGACGCGGCGAACGTGTAGTGCCCGAACGCCGCGTCGTACCGCGCGGTCTCGGTCGTGTTCGCCACCATCGCCTGCTGCGCCACCACCGAGCACAGGTGCCCGGTGCCGAGCAGCACGCTGCCGACCACCAGCCCGGCCACCCCGCCGCCGACGAACGCGAACGTCACGGCGGCGGCGCACATCAGGACCGCGCCCGCCGCCATCACCCGCCGTTCGCCGAGCCGGTCCACGGCCTGCCCGGACGGGATCGCCAGCACCAGCGGCGCGACCGCGAAGCCCGCCGAGAGGACGCCGAGCCAGCCCGTCGGCACGCCCAGCTCCAGGGCGCGGTACGTGGAGGTGGGCCGCAGCACGAACGTGACGAGCTGGACCAGGACGGTGTGGACCAGCAGCGCCACCGCCGCCCTATTCAGCACGGGGATCGACACCGCCGAGGCGTGACGCGGCCTTCGCACCCAGGCTGCCGGAGACGTGCCGGCGCATGACGTCCGCCGCCGCGTCGGCGTCACCGGCGACGACGTGCTCCACCAGCTCGCGGTGCTCGGCGGCGGTCCGCTCGCGCTCGTCGTCGGGCCGACCGGCCTCCAGGCCGAACCTGCGGTAGCGGTCGGTCTTGTCCCACAGACCGTCCAGCGTGGCGATGAGCAGGGCGTTGTGCGAGGCGCGGTAGAGCGCGGCGTGGAACCGGCGGTGGGCGACCAGGTCCTCCACACCGGGGTCGCGCCGCAACGGGCGCAGACCGCGCAGGGCCGCGCGCAGGTGCCGGACGTCGTCCTCGGTGCGCCGCCGCGCGGCCAGCGCGACCGCGAGGGGGTCCAGCGCCCCGCGCAGCTCCAGCAGGTCGCGGGCCTCCTCGGCGGTCAGCTCGGTGACGCGGGCGTCGCGGTGGGCGTCGAGCTCCACCAGCCCCTCGGACTTGAGCCGGCGCAGCCCTTCGCGCAACGGCGTCGTGCTGATGCCGATGGCGCGCGCCAACGTCGCCTGGTTGAGCACCTGCCCGGGCGTGAACTCCCCGGACAGGATCTTCTCGCGCACGGTCGTGTACGCGTAGTCGCTCTTCGTCGTGAACGGCTCGACCGGTTCGGCCACCCGAGACCTCCTCGCTTATAGGTTATAACCTATCGCGGCGGTCCGGACGCGCGGAAGCGGTGGCCGACGTGGCGCCGACCACCGCCGCACCGACCGCGTCAGCGCTGGGAAGGACCGGTCCAGCCCGCCGGGACGTGCCCGACGCGCACCCGCTGCGGGTGGTCGCCCACCGACACCGAGACCAGCTTGCGGCCCGTGGCGAAGTCGATCGCGGTCACCTGGTCGGCCCCGCTCTCCGAGATCACGCAGCTGCGCCCGTCACCGCTCACCGTCGCCCAATAGGGCTTGGCCGCGGGCACCAGCGCACCCTCGCGCAGGGTCGCCCGGTCGACGATCACGGCGTAGTCGTCCATGGTCCCGGCGATGCACAGCTTGTCCCCCGCCGGGCTCATCGACATGCCGTGGTGGCGGGAGTCGTTGACCCAGGTGGTGCGGTCCTCGCTGGTGTTCGGGTTCTTGGGCAGCTCCTTCAACCGCGTGATGCGGTCGGTGGCGACGTCGTACTCGAGGAAGCCGTTGAAGAACGACACCTGGAAGTACAGCTTCGACCCGTCGGGCGTGAACGCCACCGGGCGCACCGAGTCCGACAGGTCCGCACGGCCGAACGCGTCCAGCCTCGGCCGCATGTCGATCACCTCGACCTGCTGGAACGTCGTCGCGTCCACCACCGTGATGCGCCGGTCGCCCTTGGTGAAGTCGAACGCCGGGTCGTCCAGGGCGGTGTTGACCTCGCCGATCGACATGTTCCACAGGCGGCCGTCGGCGGTGAACACGTTCTCGTGCGGCTTGTCGCCCGTGGCGAACGAGCCGACCTGGCGGCCGGTCTCGATGTCGAGCACGTGCACGGTGTTGGACGTCGAGGCGGACACCGCGACGCGGCGGCCGTCCGGGGAGACGGCCATGTGGTCGGAGCGGAAGCCCGACACCGGGAACCGCCAGTTGACCCGGCCCGTGGCCAGGTCGATGGACACCACGTCGGCGAAGCTCGGCCGTGACGCGACCACCGCACGGCCGTCGGGAGTGGTGTACATGTCATCGACGAACTGGTCGTGGCCTTCGCCCGGGCCGGACCGGATGCCGAGGAAGAACGCGAGCTTGATCGGGTTGAGGTAGATCTCCCACAGCCGCTCCTGGCGGTCGGGGATGATGTTCACCCGGCCGATCCGGGCGAAGTCACCGCGGGAAGCGATCACGTCGGCGGTGCCGTCCCAGTTGTTCCCGACGAACATCACCTCGCGCAGCGCCGTGCCGCCGGGAGAGGGGGCGGCGGTGGCAGGTGCGGCGGTGGCAGGTACGGCGGCAGCGGTCAGCACGCAGGCGGCCAGCGCGCCGAGCAGCCGCGGGCGCGCGCGGCCTTTCGACCCGGAATTGTTGTCCACGACAGCTCCAAACCGGATGCGCGGTTGTCACATCCGTGCAGGGTTTCGATTCGTCCAGACCGTGTCGGCGAACCCGTGACCCGCGGGCACCGCCGCACTGTTACCGTTCAGTAGGTAATGGATACCGGCTCGCGGCGCGCCCGCGGTAGGGGCCGATGCCCAACGAGCCGCTTGCTCGTTATGCCACTGCCACAACGTCGCGGCGGGAGGGTGGGCCGGTGCCGGCAGCGCGCGATCACCTGCTCGGGCGGGTCTTGCGGGGCATGGCGACCGATCGCGGTGTCGTGGAGGAGCTGGTCCGGGCCGCGCGCGAGCAGTCGCCGGAAGTGGCACGGCTGCCGGAGGCCGAGAACCGTCGGCACATCGCGGTCCTGCTGGCCACCGGGCTCGACTTCTTCGAGCGGTCCGACGAGCCCGAGGCGCAGGACTTCCAGGCCGCCGAGGCGTTGGGCGCGGACCGCGCGGCCCAGGGCATCTCGATCGACGGGCTGCTGCGCGGCGTGCAGGCCGGGCGCACCAAGGCGATGACGATCGCCATCGCGCGCAGCCGGGCCGCGGGCGTGCCCGACGCGGTGCTGCTCGCGGGACTGGTCGACCTCGACCGCTACACCGGCGCGCTGGAACGGCACGTGATCAACGGCTACCACACGGCCGAGCTGGAGCTGTCCCGCACGAACCGGGACGCGAACACCCACCTGCTGCGACGGTTGCTGCTGCACGGCGACGGCACGCCACCCGAGGCGGCCGAGCTGCGGCGCGCGGGCCTGTCGCCCGACCGGCGGTACCACTGCCTCGTCTCGGACGTGACGCGACCCGACGAGGCGAGGGTGCTGGAACAACGCCTGCTGGGCTCCGGTGGCGTGTACGGGCTGGTCGAGGGGCGACTGACCGGGCTGTCCGCGCGCCGCCCGCCCGACCTCGCGCCGGACGTGCTGCTGGTGGTCGCACCGGCGACCGGGCTCGCGGTGATGCGCGACGTCCACCCGTTGTGCGTGGCGGCGCTCCGGATCGCCGGGCGGGCGGGGCTGCGCGGCGTGCGCGACCTCACCGACCTGGCCGGCGAGGTCGCGCTGGCCGCCCAACCCGTGCTCGCCGACCTGCTGCGCGGCACGCTCGCGGGCCTGGACCACGACGACGACTTCCACCGCGAACTGGTCGCCACCGCCCTGGTCTACCTCGACCACGGCCAACGCCTCGGCCACGCCGCCGCCGCGCTGCACGTGCACCCCAACACCGTGCGGTACCGGCTCGACCGGCTCGCCGAGCTCACGGGCACGCCGTGGGACGACAGCGCTACCGACCCGCCGACCGTGCTGGTCACGTTGCGGCACTGGTGGGCGCTGCGCACGTGGCTCGCGTATCGTCGCTAACAGGAAAGTGTTGGCACCGATCCATCCCTGTGTTATCGTTGCTAACATGGACAACAGATCAGCGATCCTGGCGGCAGCCGCCGAACTGCTGGAGGCCTCGCCGAACGGCGACATCTCCACGCGGGCCGTCGGGGAGCGAGCCGGCGTGCAGCAGCCGGTGATCTACCGCCTGTTCGGCGACAAGGACAGCCTGCTCGCCGCCGTCGTCGACCACGGCTTCGCGCAGTACCTCGCGGCCAAGCGCGCCGCCACGCCGACCGACGACCCGGTCGCCGACCTGCGGCGGGGCTGGGACGGCCACACGGCGTTCGCCCTGGCCCACCCCAACGTCTACCGCCTGATGTACACCCCTCGGCTGACCTCGCCACCGCGGGCCGTCCGCGAGGCGCACGACCTGCTGCGCGGTGTCCTCGAACGCATCGCCCGCATCGGCCGCCTGACCGCCGACCCGGACCGCGCCGCCGACATCGTCATGGCCGCCAACACCGGCGTCGCCCTCTCCCTGCTGAACCGCCCGGAAACCGACCGGGACCCCGACCTGTCGACCCGAGTCCGGGAGATCGTCCTGCCGGGCATCCTGACCCCAGACCCCGACATCGACCCGACCACCACCTCACCGACCGTGGCCCAAGCCGCCACCACCCTGGGCGCGCTGCTGCGCTCCAACCGACCGGGCCAGTTCAGCCCAGCCGAGTTCGCCCTCCTGACCGAATGGCTGACCCACCTGGCCACCCCACCCAACCCCTGACCACCCCGCCACACCTCCGAGGCGGCAGACCCCAGAGCCCACACCCCGACCTCCGCTCGACAGCCCCGCCACCACCCAGCCACACCGAACCGCCAGGCGGCCCGCGCCACTGCGCGCTCCCCCGAGCACCAAGGCACACGTGCCCACACCGCCCGCCGCAGCGGCCTTCTTCAACCTGCGCCCGCACCCTCGACCTGCGCGCCCCCAACCTGCGCCCGCACCCTCGACCTGCGCGCGCCCCCAACCTGCACGCGCGCCCTCAGCTTGTGCCCCGCGCCCAGCCTGCGCCCGCGCCCGACCTGAACCCGCCCAACCTCCGCCCGCACCCCCGACTTGCACCCGCGCCTCCAACCTGCGCCCGCGCCCAACCCGAACCCGAACCCGCCCAACCTGCACCCGCACCCCCGACTTGCACCC
>NZ_JAJUWT010000033.1 GCF_021390395.1 Saccharothrix sp. S26 | reverse complement strand
GGTCACGGGCGACCCGCACGACATCGTCGCGGAACTCCCGGGGGTAGGGCTTGGGCACAGCGACATCCTCCCGGCTCGCCATCACGGCAAGCCAGCTCAGATGTCACCAATCCGTGCAGCACACCCGGTTGGTGCACGCGGTGAGCGTCCCGTCGACGGTGAACGTGACCGTCTGCGGTGTGTTGGTCAGCGGCGGGCTGTAGGTCACCTTCTCGGTGAGCGTGCAGGTCTGGCCCACCAAGGCGTGGGCGCTCGGGGTCAGCACGGACATCGTCACGGCGGCGGCCACGAGAGCTGCGGCGGTTCGCGCAATCTTCACCATGGCGCACCTGTCTACGCCGACAGGCCCTGAGCCGGTAGGTCCATCAGGGCGGATTCCGCGGCCCCGGTGTCGACGCTACCGGGCCTTCCACGCCGTACGGCAGCCGAACACGTCGGCCGGCTTGCGGTGAGGACGTGGTGGTGTTCTTGACGCTCGGCGTGCCGTTGATCAGCATGATGCGGGTACAGCCGTTCGATCGGCTTGCCGGGGCCCGGTCCGTCTCACCGGGGTCGGACACCGAGGCGAGCATGCGCGGACCTTCCCGGTGCGGTGGGACGGTGTGGCCCGCGCCGGTTAGGCGCCCCCGGTGTGGGCGGCGGTCAGTGGTGCCGGGATGGAAGGGGCCGGGGCGTGGCGGGCGAGCTGGTCGCGCAGCTCGGCCAACCCGGCCGCGGCGACGTCGTAGGCGCTGTCGACGCCGGGAACCGGGTCGTCCTCGCCGGGTCGCCAGAACCGGCGGCGGGTCATCCGCATGGAGCTGTCGAACGGCGGGATCGCGTTGAACACCTCGACCAGGTACGGCCCGCGGTACCGGGGCTCGACTACGGGCAGGACGACGTCCCAGGGGATCCAGCTGTCGTGCACCGCGCCGCGGTCGGGCGCGGAGACGTGGACGTAGAGCAGCCGACCCAGGCGTGCGGCCCGGGCGACGTCGTCCCGGAACACCGAGGGCCCCTGGCTCTCCATGACGACCTGGGCGGTGTCGATCGTGGCGCCGCACTGGGCGTGCCCGAGGTCGTCGAGGAAGTCCAGCACCTGCGAGACCGCGTTGGGCGCGGGCGTCTCCCAGTTCTTGACCGGTTCGATGGCGAGCTTGACCCCGCGTTGCGCGGCGTACGTCGCCAGCTCCTCGAAGACCGGGCGTGCCGCCTGGTAGCGCGGCCGCATCCAGTCCAGCAGGGCGTCGCTCCAGATGCCCTGGCCGTCGTCGGTGACCGGGAAGACGCCGTAGGGGTAGAGGAACGGGCCCGACATGATCGAGTCGCCACCCAGGACGCGGGTGATGTCGACGCGCGACTTGAGGTAGGCCAGGGCCTGGCGGCGCTGCTCCTCGTAGGGCGAGGTCGGGTCGAAGGTGCGCGTGGTCCCGACGTTCGTGGTGAACTTCAGCCAGCCCAGCCCCGCGCCGTCGAACGCCTCCTTGAGGCGGGCGTAGCTCTCGACCTCGAGCCGGTGGTCCACACCCGGTGGCCGGGAGGCGATGTGCAGGTCGAAGCCGGCGTAGCCCAGGTCGGCGCACGCCTTCAGGTGGGTGATCAGGACCTTGGTGTAGCGGGGATCCTCCGGCTTCAGGTCGGCGGTGAACATGAAGAAGCTGAAGAACACGTCTCGTTCGGCTGTCGCGTTCATCCGTGGTGTCCTCTGCGTGAGGTGGGTTCGGTCCGCGTCCGGTCGGGCGCGCTACCGGCCCAGGAGACCGGCGAGGTAGGCGCGGGCCTTCTTGGCGTACGCGAGCGGGTTGGCCTTGTTCGGGTCCTGCTCGGCTTCCACGACCAGCCACCCGCGGTAGTCCGCGGCGGCCAGCACCTCGAGGATGGGCTTGAAGTCGATCGCGCCGTCGCCGGGCACGGTGAAGACGCCCAGCTCGATGGCATCCTGGAACGACAGGCCCTCCACGGTCACCTGGCTGACGACCTCCGGCCGGACGCTCTTGAGGTGGACGTGGCCGATGCGGCCGGCGTGCGCCTTGGCCAGGTCCAGCGCGGCCAGCGGGTCGCCGGTGGCGAACGCGATGTGGCCGGTGTCGAGCAGCAGGTGGACCCGGTCCGAAGTCGACTCCATCAACCGGTCGACGTCGTCACCGAACATCACGCCGGTGCCCATGTGGTGGTGGTAGCTGAGCCTCATCCCGGCCGAGTCGGCGATCTCGGCGAGCTCCTCCAAGCCGGACGTCAGCTCGTCCCACTGCGCGTCGGTGAACACCGGGCGGTTGGCGAACAGGTCGATCGGGAGCAGGTGCGAGGACGCGCCGAACTCGGCCACGACGACCTCGCTGCCGCCCAGCGCCTTGATGCGGGCCAGCGTGGTCTCGAACGCCGAGATCGTCTTCTCCCGCATCTTCTCGATCGTGAAGTACGTGCTCGTCCACGGCTCGGAGACCTGGAGGCCGCGCAGGTCGAGGGCGGCCTTCAGCTCGGCGTTGTCGGAGGGGTACTTGTGCCCGATGCTGCACCCCTCGAAACCGGCGAGCGCCATCTCGCTCACGGCCTGGCCGAACGGGATGCCGGCGTCGATGGTGGGGAAGTCGTCGTTCCACCACAGCGTGCAGCACACGCCCAGCTTCACCTTGTCGGGGCCGAGGCGGTCACCCAGTTCCGTCATGTCCTTGCCCTTTCCGGTATCGCGGGTCGATGCGAGGCGGCTGGGCCCACGAGCCGTAACCGGGGGCCTTGGCGCCGGGTGGATTGGCCGCGATGGCCCGCCACAGCAGCCCTTCCTGGTAGGAGGCGGCCGTGACGGTGGAGGTCTCGGCCGCCGGGCGGGCCCCGTAGCAGTCGGTCCACTCGGGTGGCAGGCCGTACCACGTCCCGGCGTACCACAGCTTGATCACGTTGCGCGCCACCGGTCCGAGGCGCTCGTCGCTGAAGACGCGGTGGCGCAGGGCCCGGTCGAGCCGCCGCGGGTCGGGTCGCCCGTCGTCACCGGTCGCCTCGGCCCTGGCCGCCCGGTAGGCGTCCAGCAGGGCGGTGACGACTTCCTCGCCGCACGCGTCGCGCACCTTGGCCAGGTACTGGTGGGCTAGACCGGTGCCGAGCAGGTCGGTCTCCTCGAACGCGGTGAGGTCCACCGAGAGCGAGAGGAACTCCTCGAACGCGGGGGCGGTCACGGCGTCACCACCGCGGCCGCCTCGCCGACCACGAGCGGACCGTCCGGCGTGGACCGTCCGATCGGCATCTCGAACGTGGGCGCGGCGTGCAGGCCGCCGCTGCCCGGCAGGGGGTTGCGCACCAGGCGGTTGATCCCGTCGCGCAGGCGGAACATGTGCCAGATGGCGTCCTGCAAGAGGTTCGGCTGCCCGGTGAACGCCTCGGTGAGCAGGCCGAGGAACGACCAGTACTCGACGTTGAAGGCCCGGGCCACCTCGGCGATCTGCGAGTCCGGCGGGTAGTCGGCCAACCGGGCGCTCACCTTGACCGGGTAGACCTCGTGCCAGTCGATGGCCAGGTGCGGCCCCGAGGGTCGGTCCGGGTGGTCGCCCACCTCGTAGTAGCGGCCGAGCTGCAACTGCCGGAACCGGTAGTAGTGGGCCAGCTCGCCCGCCTCGTCGTGGATGCCCGCGTCGAAACCCTCGCCCTGGTCGGCGATGAACTCCAGCGCCCGCCGGGCGGAGTCCAGGTCGAAGACGGGGATCGCCGTGCCGCCGCCGGAGAAGAAGTACTCGGGCCCCACCTGCCGGCTCGGATCGCCGCGGAACAGCCCCGGGTCGTGGGACGCCACCTCCTCGAGCCCTTCGATGATCTCCGCGTAGAACTCGCCGATGCTGTAGAAGCGCATTCCGTCCGCGGTCGGGCTGGTGACCAGGGACGGCCTGGCGAGGTCGTGCTCGGGCACCAGCCGGGCGCGGTCGCGGGGAGCCTCGCCCGGCCGTTCGATCTTGCAGAACGTGTCCACCGCGTCGGGCGAGAACGGGCGCAGGTCGACGGTGAAGTCGTCCTCCCCGTCGGGCAGGTAGGCCGGGTACGTCGGTACGAAACCGCGGCGGGTCAGGTCGGGCTCGCCGCCGATGGCGTTGAGCACGTTGGCGGCCAGGGTCAGGTGCAGCATCTCCTCCACCGCGACCACGCGGATGATGTGGGCCGCGTCGGAGTTGGTGGTGGAGCGGATCGAGTAGTACGCGGTCAGGTACGGCGGGATGGTCGCGTGTTCCAACGCCATCGCGGTGTGCAGGTACGCGATCAGGTCGTGGCGGTCGCGGATGGTCGACGCGGTCACAGGACCACCTCCTGGGGTCGGGCCTGGGCGGTGTCGGTGGAGGTGAGGCGGATCGGCGCGGACTCGGCGTCGAGCTGGGCCAGGATGGCGGCCGCGCTGCGCAGGCACAGGGCGGCGATCGTGAGCGTCACGTTGGACGTGCTCACGGTGGGCATGCTGCCGCCGCCGACCAGGTAGAGGTTCGAGTGCTCCCAGGACCGCTGGTTCGCGTCGACCACCGAGGTCTTCGGGTCGCTGCCCATCATGTGGGTGCCGGCGAGGTGGTTGCCCCCTCGGATCTCGTACCCCTCGCCCCCGTACACGGCGTAGCCCCAGAAGTCCGGGTCGTACCGCGTGTGGTCCTCGGCCCCGAGGCGGGCGAAGATCCGCTTCGACAGTTGCCGGGCGTACGCCACGCCGCGCATCGTGTAGTCGGGCAGGTCGTAGGTGAGGATCGGCCGCATGTTCCCCAGGTGGTCGGTGTAGGCCGGGTCGACGGTGACCCGGTTGCTGGGGTTGGCGGGGACCTCGACCATGAACGCCAGTTGCAGTTGGCGCGAGACCCGGTCCACCAGGCCCTGGCGCAGGGACTCGCCGTAACGGCCGCCGGCGTCCACCAGGTCGGCCAGGTCGGTCATCGGCGCGCCCCTGGCCCAGCCCCAGCCGTCGTTGTGGATGTCGACGCTGAACGCCGCCTGGCGACCGCGGAAGCCGCCACCGCGCAGGTCCGTGATGCCGCCGGTGCAGTTGGTGCCGCGGAACGTGCCGGCCACCTCCGGCAGCAGCGCCCACGCCAGCAGGTAGGCGTGGTCCATGAAGTTGCGCCCCACCAGCCCGTTCGACCCGGGCAGGCCGGAAGCCAGCATCAGCCGCGGGTTCTCCACCGCGTTGGCGGCCAGGACGAACAGCCGGCCACGGGCCCGTTCGGTGGTGAAGTGGGTGCTGTCGGGCTTGTCGTAACGGCGGTACTCGATCTCGGTGACCCGGCGCGTGTGCTCGTCGACGTGCACCCGGTAGGCCACCGCTTGGCCGACGAGGTGCACGTCGGGGCTTTGCAGGGCCAGCGAGAGGGTCTTGCCGGCGTGGTACTTGGCCTGCACGGGGCACAGCGGCACGCAGTTGTTGTTGCCCTGGCACCGGCCGCCGACCTCGACCTGGTACGTGCTCACCGCGCCCCGCGGCACGTAGCCCGGGTTGGGTATGCCGTTGCGCGCCTGCGGATACGGCCGCACCCGCAGCTCCCGCCGCACCCCGTCGAGCTCGACCGGCATCCCGTCGACGTCCTCGGCGACCATCCGGTCCAGGTACGACAGGGGCAGGCCCTTCATGGGGAACACGTAGCCCTCGTCGAACTCCACCCCGAGGTAGGACTGGTCCTCGACGTCGGCGGAGACGCCGATCTCGTGTTCGGCCTCGTTGTAGTACGGGGAGAGGTCCTCGTAGGTCAGCGGCCAGTCGGCGCCCACGCCGTAGAGGCTGCGCGTGCGGAAGTCCTCGGGCAGCATCCGCGGGGTCTTGGCCTCCCAGTGCATGGTCGTGCCGCCGAGGACCCTCGTGTAGGTCGTGTCGGTGGCGAACGGTCCGCTCTGCACGAGGTAGGCCGAGGAGTCGGGCGTGCCGGGGGAGATGCGCCGCGCGTCCGTGCCGCGCGGCATCGGGGCGTTGGGGTTGACCGGGTAGGGGGACTGGTTGTCCTTGCTCGTGGCCGAGTAGAAGCGGTCGAGGTAGCCCTCGTAGCCCTTCAGCGTGAGGTCCTCGGCCGGGCCGGCTTCCAGGATCAGCACGCTCTTGCCCGCCGCGCCCAGCCGCGAGGCGATGATGGCGCCGGCGATCCCGCCGCCGACGATGACGGCGTCGTAGACGACGTCGGCCGCCGCCTCGGGGTTGGTGCGCTTCGTGGCCCCCTCGGGGAATTTCACGTACATGAGGCAGTCGCTCCTCTACCGGGAGCCGGGCGGGGCCGGGCCGGTGTGGTGGTCGGGGGTGGTCGGTCGGCCATGCGTCACACGGCCTCGGCACGGGCCCGCATGGCGGACAGGTAGGCCGCGTAGCTCCACGTCAGGTTGTGGACGCTGCGCTCGTAGCCGGACGTGCCGTCGAACTGCTCGGAGAGCTCCAGGTTGTCGCTGTGGTGCACGACCGCCCGCACCATGGCGTCACCGGTGGTCGCCAACGCGGCCGCGGCCGCCGCGGGGGTCGTCGAGGAGTCGATCCCGGACTGGGCGAAGAAGGGCGCGGACAGCTCGTCCACACCCACCTCGCCGCTCGACTTGACCGCGGCGGCCAGCCGGTAGTGCAGCTCGGCCACGTTGCACGTGGACAGCGCCCACGGGTGGCCGCCGAGCACCGGGTGCGCGACGTCGCCGTCGTAGACGTCGCCCGGGTAGCGGCCGAACAGCGGCCCGATGCCGTACTGCTCCCGGTCGGTCTTGTTGATCGGGTAGAAGGCGATGCCGCCCTCCTCCCACTGCGCGCGCAGCTGGGCCGCCGTGGCCAGCAGCCTGGTGTCGGTGACGGGTACCGCGCCGTACACGGCCGCCTGGACGATGTCGATGTTCGGGTCGTACCCGCTGACGACCGGGTCGTGGGGCGAGGGCGCGAGCCCGTCGCCGGGGTCGGCCATGACGCTCACGTACTTGCCGCCGTCCCAGTGGCCGGCGAGGGCCTGGCGCAGCCAGTCGGCGGCGGCCGCCAACCCGGCCGGCTTGGCGATGCCGGGGACGGTCGAGGCCAGGACCTCCTCGAAGCAGCGCAGCTGGGCGGACCGGGCGAAGAAGCTGTAGCCGGTGTGCTCCTCCCACAGGTTCGTGGTGGGTGCCTCGTAGACGCCCAGGAGGAAGGCCACGTTCGCGTTCACCAGGTCGACCGCCCGCGCGCGGGTGGCGGGGTCGAGTTGGTCGTGGGCGGCCAGGAGGGTGACCGACTGCAGGGCCGGGCCGTCGTTCTGCTCGGTCCACGGGCGCACGTCGCCCGCGATGGTGAAGCAGGCGTGGCCGGGGGTCCACGGCGGTTGGGCGTTGGCGTGGCACAGGTCGGCGAACGCCACGTAGTCGTTGAGCGTCTGCACCGTGCCGCCGGGGCCGGGTGGCATGGCGGCCTTGGCCACCTCCATGGCCGTGATCGCGCCGTCGCGCACCCAGTTGTAGACGTAGTCCTGGTCGATGCCCGGCGTGTCGGCGGGGAAGGACGGCGCGGCGATCACGCACCCCGGTTTCGAATCCCGGGAGTAGTCGCCCGGGGCCTGCGGGTCGCTGAAGACGAAACCGTCACTGGCGATGTTGCGGAAGAGGAACGTGTACATGATCGGCGCGAGCGAAGGCAGGTCGACCGCTCCCGGTGCGAAGGAGTGCTGGACGCTCGTCCACCCCCGGGAAGTGCCGGGTGATCGGTTCGTGCGGGCGGGCAGGTCGAGCTTCAGGGTGGGTGCGAGCATGGTCGGGCTCCGATGTCTGCGAGCCGATTCCCCGGCTCGGTGAGCGGCGGGTCGCGCTTCCGATGTGGATCGGTCGAGGGCGTTGTGGCGCGGGGCGCCTGCGCGGAGGTGCTGGGCTCCGGTTGACGACCGTCGTCACGTTTCGTCGGTCATGACGACCGCTCCTTCGCGCGCCGTCCGTCGAACGTAACTTCGCCGGGGTGCTGCGGGAAGTCGATGGCGGCACGAACACCTTCGCGTGTGGCTTGGCCACCACGAATAGCCCAATCGCGTCACCCGCGGTGTGCTTTCGCCGCCGATGGCCTGTGCGGACGTCACCGGAAATAGTGATTTCCGGCTCTGATTTCCGCTATTTTCCGGTGGGGAACCTTCGGGTCGAGATCATTCTCGGGATGGTCGCGAAGATGGCGATTCCCGACCATTTCACTCGACTGGCCCAGTCAGGTACCTCGATGGTGGGAAATGCCGCCGCCGGCACCGTGCCCGAGGGGGCGTTGTCCATCCGGGGTGCCCCGGAGCGCACGTCCCCGTGCTCGATCAGAAGGGGTAGCGGGCCGCTTCGGTGGCGAGGGTCAGCCAACGGGTGGTCGTGAAGGCTTCGACGCCCCAGCGACCACCGAAGCGGCCGTAGCCGCTGGCCCGCACGCCGCCGAACGGTGCCTGCGGCTCGTCGTCCACGGTCTGGTCGCCCACGTGCACGATGCCGGTGCGCAGGCGTCGGGCGACCGCGAGCCCGCGCCGGGCGTCGCCGGTCAGGACGCCCGCCGTGAGGCCGTAGTCGGTGTCGTCGGCCAGCGCGACGGCCTCGTCGTCGTCGGCCACCGGGATGACCGTGACGACCGGGCCGAACGCCTCCTCGTGGTGGACGCGCATCGCCGGCGTGACGCGGTCGAGCACGGTCGCGGGGTGGTGGGCCCCGTCCGGCGGGCCGCCCCCGGCCCGCACGCGGGCGCCGTGCCCGACCGCGTCGGCCACCAGCTCGGCCACGCGCCGCGCCGATGCCGGGTCGATCAGCGGGCCGATGACGGTCGCCGGGTCGGTCGGGTCGCCGTGCGGCAGGCCCGCCGCCTTCGCGGCCAGGCGCGCGGTGAACTCCTCCGCGACCGAGGCGTGCACCAGCGCCCGGTCGGCCGACATGCAGATCTGGCCCGCGTTGTTGAACGCGCCGAACGCCACCGCGTCCACCGCGTGCCCCAGGTCGGCGTCGTCCAGCACCAGCACGGCGTTCTTGCCGCCCAGCTCCAGCACGGCCGGCTTGAGGTGCCGCGCGGCCAGTTCGCCGACGATCCGGCCGACCCTGGTGGAGCCGGTGAAGTTCACCGCCCGCACCCGGTCGTCGCCGATCAACGCCTCGGCGACCGCGGCCGCGTCCGCCCGGTCGTTGGTCACCACGTCGAGCACGCCGTCGGGCAGACCGGCCGCGCTGAGCACTTCGGCGAGGAACAACCCGCTCGCCAACGGCGCGTCCTCGCTCGCCTTGAGCACCACGGTGTTGCCCGCCGCCAGCGGCGCGGCGATGGCCCGCGTGCCCAGGATCAGCGGCGCGTTCCACGGCGCGAACGCCGCCACCACGCCCATCGGCTCGCGCACCGCCATCGACAACCGGCCCGCGGCCTCGGTGGCGAGCACGTCGCCGACCGGCCGGGTGGCCGCCGCGGCGGCCTCGCGCAGGACGTCGGCCGCCAGCCCGACGTTGAAGCGCGCCCACCCGGCGACCGCGCCGACCTCGGCGGCCATCAGCGCGACCGCCTCGTCGGACCGCGACTCCAGCACGTCGGCCGCGCGCAGCAGGACCCGGCGGCGGGCCGACGGCGGCAGCGCCGACCACGGGCCGAACGCGGTGTCGGCCGCCTCCACCGCGCGTCGAACGTCGACCGGGCCGGCCGCGGCGACGGTCGCGTGCACCTCGCCGGTGTGCGGGTCGAGGTCGGTCGTCGTGCGCCCGGCCGCAGCGGGCACCTCCCGGCCGCCGAGGTGGAGTCCGCGGTGGATGGTCATGAAGGCTCCGTTCGCTCAGCGAAATCCAGTTCGCTGGAGGTGCACAGAGTGTCGTGCTCCCGGCCGCCGGCGTCAAGATCCGCCTACGATGTGCGCGGACACGCCGATCGAGCCGAGGACCAGACCGTGCCGGACGCCAGCACCGAGGCCGCGGGCACGTTCGAACGCGGGCTCGCCGTCCTGCACGCCGTCGCCACCCACCCC
This sequence comes from Saccharothrix sp. S26, assembly GCF_021390395.1. Lineage (GTDB taxonomy): Bacteria > Actinomycetota > Actinomycetes > Mycobacteriales > Pseudonocardiaceae > Actinosynnema. The sequence continues at coordinate 78,601 of NZ_JAJUWT010000033.1, read as the reverse complement.
GAGCCGAGGTTGCGCCGCGGCGACCTGGCCAAGGCGACCGGCCTGCCGCGCTCGACCGTCGACCGCGTCACGGCCACCCTGCTGCACCTGGGCTACCTGCGCGCCGAAGGCCCGGACCTGCGGCTCGCCCTCGACGCCATGCGACCGGGCAACGCCTACCTCGCGTCGTGCGGCCTGGTCGGCCCGCTCGCGCCCCTGCTCACGCGGCTCGCCGACGAGCTGGACGAGTCGGTGACGCTGACCGCGCCGGACGTCGACGGCGCCCGGCTGATCGCCCAGTCGACCCGGCGGCGGGCCGTCTACCTGGCGTTCCACGTCGGGGCCGTGCTGCCCGACGACCGCACCGCCGCGGGCGTCGTGCTCGCCACGACGTGGGACGAGGAGCGGTTCGAGGCGTGGCGGCACCGCCGCACCGCCGACCCGCTGGACGCCGGGTTCCCCGCCGTGCCCACGTTGGCCGGCCCGCTGCCGGACCGCGAGGCCGTGTTCCGGGCCCGCGTCGACGCGGCCCGCGCGCGGGGGTGGTCGCTGGACGACCAGTGGGTCGAACCGGGGCTGCTGGCCGTCTCCGCGCCGGTGCGTGACCCGGACGGGCGCCCGGTGGCCGCCGTGAACGTGCTGACGCACACCAGCAGGCACACCGCCGAGACGTTCCCGGACACCGCCCTGCCGCGCGTGCGGGCCGCGATCGCCGACATGGAGGCGGCGTTGCGCGAGTCCCGCCGCGCCGACCCGGCCCCGCGCCGCGCCGTGCCGCCCGCCGACGACCTGCGGTCGGCGAAGGCGGAGCTCGGGATGAGCTTCCTGGAGGGCCTGGCCCGGGGCCTGGCCGTGCTCACGGCGTTCCGCGACGTGCCGGACGGGCACACGATCGCCACCGCCGCCGAGGCGTGCGGCCTCGCCCGTGCCACCGCGCGCCGGGCGCTGCACGTGCTGTGCGGCGCGGGGTACGCGCGCACCGACGGCCGGCGGTTCGCGCTCCGGCCGAAGGTGCTCGACCTGGGCTACGCCCGCCTCGCGCCGCTCACGCTGTCCGACATCGCCCAGCCCCACCTCGCCGACCTGGCCGCCGAGGTGGGCGAGTCGGCGTCGATGGCGGTGCTCGACGGTGACCAGGTCCGGTACGTGGCGCGGGTCGCGACCGGTCGGGTCATGCGGGTCGACATCACGATCGGCACCCGGTTCCCCGCGGTCGCGACCTCGATGGGCCGCGTGCTGCTGGCCGGCCTGCCCGCCGTCGAGCGCGCCGAGCTGGTCCGCGCCGCCGACCGCCGCCCGCTGACCGCCCGCACGCTGGTCGACCCGGCCGCGCTGGAGGCGGCCGTGGCCGCGGTCGGCCGGGACGGCTGGGCGATGGTGGACGAGGAGCTGCACGAGGGCCTGCGCTCGCTCGCGGTGGCCGTGCGGGACACGTCCGGTGCGGTGGTCGCGGCGGTCAACGTCGCCCTGCACGTCGGCCGCGCCACCCCGGAGGAGACCGCGCGACGGCTGCTGCCCGCGCTGCGCTCCGCCGCGGCGCGGATCGAGGCGGACCTGGCCGTGGCGTTCGACCAGGCGCCGCTCGTCGTGCACTGATGCTCCAGCCCGGCCTGGCAGCGCCGGTCGGCCGGCGCCGGAGCCGAGGCTCGACGGCTCTCGGGGGCATCGTCGGCACCAAACCCGTGCCCGCGCCGGCCACCGCCGACGGCGAGCAGCCGCCATCGGCCGTGGATCACGAACAACGGCTGGGGTACTAGTGTCACCTCGGTGGACCGATCGGAGATCTTCGACATCGCGCACCTGCGCCACCCCATCGCGGCGCCGGTCGCGCCCGACCGGTTGCGCGAGTTGGTCGGGTGGTTGAGCCCCGCCGCCGGCGCCCGCGCGGTCGACCTCGGCTGCGGTGAGGGCGAGTGGCTGCAGCAGGTGCTGCTGGACCACCCCGAGACGACGGGCGTCGGGGTCGACCACGCGCTGCCGGCCTCGGCCGCCCGGCGCACCGGCGAGCGCGGGCTGACGGACCGGGTGCGCTGGATCGAGACCGACGCCGCCACCTGGCACGACGGGCTCTTCGACGTGGTGCTCTGCGTCGGCGCCCGGCACGCCTTCGGCGGGTTGGAGGACATGCTGGTCGCCGTCCGGCGGCACCTGCGCCCCGGCGGCTAGGCGCTGGTCGGCGAGATGATCTGGGAAGCGACCCCGTCCGCGGCGGCGTCGGCCGCGCTCGGACTCCCGGCCGACTCCGTCCCCGACCTCGCCGGCCTGGTGCGGGCCTTCCACCGGCACGGCCTCGAGCCGTCCTTCGGGCATGTCAGCACGCTGACCGAATGGGACGACTACGAGTTCAGCTGGACCGGCTCGCTCGTCGACTGGGCCGTGCGGTCGGCCCCGACCGTCGAGGACCGCGACCAGGCGCTCACCGCCGCCCGCGAGCACCGTGACGCCTGGCTCGGCGGCCTGCGGCGTGAGCTCGGGTTCGCCACCTTCGTCCTGCACGATGTCGCGGCCGGGCCGGTCTGACGGCCATCGGCCACTGGTCACGCACTACGGCCGGAGCACTGATCGGCGTGCGCCCGGACCAGGTCTTCCACCGCCCGCGGGATGGTGGTCTCGAAGTCCAGCAGCTTCGCCCAGGTCGGCTCGACGGTGATGCGGACCATGCCCGCGTACAACGCCCGCACGCCCGCCTCCCAGTCCTCGAACCGGTCGGCGGGCACCAGCTTGCGGCTCGCCTCGACGTACTCGTCCGGCACGCCGTCCACCAGCTCGACGCTCGCCGTGCCGCGGACCAGCAGCACCCGCGGCGGGAACCGGCCCTCGGTGTCGATGGTCAGCGACACGTTCGGGTCGCGGCGCAGCGCACCCACCTTCGCCGCCTTCGGCACCGTGCACACGACGATCCGCGTGCCGTCCCACAGGAAGGCGACCGGCACGACCCGCGGCGCGCCGTCCACCCCGATGTAAGCGAACCTGGCCGGGATCCCCGAGGACAACAGCTCCCGTGCGATCGGCTCGGCCATGACCTCGGCGACCTCTTGGCGTTCCACGTCCGTCTCCTCCGCGTCGTCGGGTTCCGCTTCACGGGTGGGACGGAGCCGGTTCGCCGTTCTCGACATCGGCCGGGTGTCCTGCCCGAGGAGCACGCCGGCCGGCACGAGCACGAGGCCGAGCACCTGGTGCGCGCCCAGCGACTCGCCCGCCAGCAGCACGCCCAGCACGACGCCGGTCACCGGGTTGAGCAGCCCGATCAGCCCCACGGTGCCCGCGTCGAGGTGGCGCAGGCCGGTGAACCAGGCGACGAACGCGACCGCGGTGGCCACCACCGACACGAACGCGAAGCCGAGCAGGGCCGAGCCGGTGAGCGGCGGGGGAGCGCCCTCGACCGCGAGCGCCGGCCCGACGAGCACCGCGCCACCGGCGACGAGCTGCCACGACGTCACCGGCAGCACGCCCGAGCCCGCGCCCCAGCGCCGGGTGAGCACGTGCCCGAACGCGGACATCGCCATCGCGGCGACCGAGACGACCACCCCGAGCGGATTCACCGCGTCCACGCCCGAGGCGAGCATGAGCACCACGCCGACGATGCCGGTGAGCGCGCCGAGCACCGCCCGGCCACGTGGTCGCTGCCCGAGCAGCGGCCACGCCAGCGCCATCATCACGACCGGTGACGTGGCCATGATCGTCGAGGCCAGGCTGGTCGGCAGCAGTTGCGCGGCGAGGTAGACCAGCGCGAAGAACGCGCCCATGTTCAGCGTGCCGAGCACGAGCGAGCGCCACCACCACCGGCCGCGCGGGCGTTCGCGGCACAGCAGGAGCAACAGCACGCCGGCGGGGAGCGCGCGCAGCACCGCGCCCCACAGCGGGTGGTCGGCGGGCAGGAAGTGGTGGGTGACGTAGTACGTCGAGCCCCACGCGACCGGGGCGATCGCGGTGACCAGGCCCCAGCGGATAGTTTCCACGGAAGACATTGTAGCTTCCGTGGAAGCTATCCTGGTGCCGTGGAACTCGACCGCGTGGCCCGGATCCAGGCCGAGTGGGCCCGCGAACGGCCCGACCTCGACGTCACGCCCCAGGGCGTCATCGGCAGGCTGCACCGGCTCGCCGCCGTGCTCACCGAGCAGTTGGCCGTCGTGTACCGGCGGCACGGGCTGGGCGAGGGGGAGTTCGACGTGCTGGCCGCGTTGCGCCGGGCGGGTGAGCCGTATGAGCGCGCGCCGGGGGAGTTGGCCCAGCACACGATGGTGACCACGGGCGCGATCAGCAAGCGCATCGACCGGCTGGAGCGCGACGGCCTGGTCACGCGCCGGCCGGGGCGGGAGGACGGCAGGCGGCGCGTGGTGGCGTTGACCGAGGCCGGCAAGCGCGTCATCGACCGGGCGTTCGCCGAGCACATGGCCAACGAACGGCAACTGCTCGACGCCCTGGACGCCGAGGACGCCCGGCTGCTGGAGCGGATCCTCACCACGTGGCTGGCCCGGTTCGAACCACCCCGCTGAGGAGTCGTTTGCGTTCGCGCGCGCGGGGTAGTCGATCGGCGACCGAAGAGGGTTTTCGCGATCGCCACGGGAGTCGACATGTCCAGACCCGACACAGCGACGTCACGCACACCGGTCCAGTTGGCCGCCACGGTCGTGGGCGCGGTGTTCCTGGTGGTCGGCATCGCCGGGTTCATCCCCGGGCTGACGACCGACTACGACACGCTCCAGTTCGCGGGTCACGAGTCCCAGGCCAAGCTGTTGGGCGTGTTCGCCGTCTCCATCCTGCACAACATCGTGCACCTGTTGTTCGGCATCGCGGGCCTGGTGATGGCCAAGTCCGCGCGCAACGCGTTCCTGTACCTCGTCGCCGGCGGCGTGATCTACCTGCTGCTGTGGCTGTACGGTTTGATCATCGACCACGACAGCGCGGCGAACTTCGTGCCGGTGAACACCGCCGACAACTGGCTGCACCTGCTGCTGGGCCTCGGCATGGTCGCGCTGGGCTTCGCGCTGGGCCGTTCCGCACCGCGGTCGAGGTGACCTGATCGCGGTGGACGGCGGCCTGGACGACACACCGACCGGCGGCCTGCGGCGGTACGTCCGGGCGGTCGCGGCGGAGCTGGGGTTGGCGGGCCGTCGCTGGCGCGCCGACCCCGGCCCTCCCGCGAGCGCCTACCTGAAGGTGGACGGCACCCTGCCCACCTTCCCCGATCGCGACCTCCTGCTGCTCTGGGACGAGGAGTTCGGCTGGGCCGCCGCCCTGCGGGCCACCACCGCCGAACCGCCGGTGGTGATCAGCTACCGGGGCGGCGACGTCCTGCCGCCGGCCCCCGAGGTGGCCGCGTACGTGGCGGCACTGCGCCGCGGCGACCACCCGGGCGACCCGCGCCCGATCCGCCTGCGCGCCTACGGCACCCCCGACGACCTGACCGACCGCCTGCGCGCCTACCGCGGCTGACCCGGCCTTCTCGGACCACTTCGGACCGCGCGCCACGCCTCCGCCTTGGACGGTCCCGCGATGTCGGCGACGGGCCGATGGTTGCGCCTCAGCGCGCCAGCCCCAGCGGCTTTCCGCGGTCCCGCGCCCGGCAAGGTGCGCGGGACCGTCCACTGTGGTCTCAGCCCTCGTGGGCCGAGGCTTCCACCGCCTCGGGCAAGCCGGCCGCCTGGCGGTACACGCGCACCGTCTCCGCGGCGATCCGGACGGTGCTGAACCGGGCTTCCACCCGGTCGGCGGCGGCGATGCCGTAGGCGTCGCGGCGGGCGTCGTCGACCAGCAGGGGGCGCAGCACGCGCGCCAGCACCCGCGGGTCGCCTGGCGGCACCAGCAGCCCGGTGACGCCGTCCACGACGATGTCCGTCGACCCGCCCACCGCCGCCGCCACCACCGGCACGCCGCACGCCATGGCCTCCAGCGGCGTGACGGCGCGGTCCGCGCCCGCGCACACCACCACGTCGGCCGACCTCAGCAGCGCCGGCATCGCCACCTGCGGCACCCGGCCGACCAGGCGGACCCGGTCGCCGACGCCCGACGCGCCCGCGTGCTCGCGCAGCCTGCGCACGTCCTCCGCCCGGCCGCCCACGACCACCAGCTCCGTGTCCCACACCGCCCGCAACGCCGTGATCACGTCACCGGCGCTGGCCGCGGGCGACACCAGGCGGTGCCGCAGCGGCCGGTTCAGGCGCGGTCCCTCCGGCTTGAACCGGTCGACGTCCACCCCGGGCGGCACGACCGCGATCCGCGTGCGGACCACGCCCAGCTGCACCAGCTGCGCCTTCTCGTCCGTGCAGTGCGCGACGACCCGGCTCGCCTCGCGCCCGATCAGCCGTTCGGTGGACAGGCGCGCCTCGGGCACGCCGTCGTCGCCGGACTGCCGCTCCACCGCGCCGACCGAGTGGAAGGTCTGCACCACCGGCACGTCCAGGCCGTTGGCCGCCAGCACCGACGCCACCCCGGACGTCCAGTAGTGCGCGTGCACGACGTCCGGCCGGTCGGCCCGCCACTGCGAGCGCAGGCACCGGGTGAACTCGTCCAGGTGAGGCAGCATCTCGTCCGGGTGAACGGGGCTCGCCGGCCCCGCCGGCACGTGCACGACGTCGTAACCGTGCCGCGTGCGCACCACCCCGGGGGTGCGGGGTGAGTCACGCCGGGTGTGCACCGTCACGTCGTGACCGGCCGCCGCCAGGGCCGCCGCCAGATCGGCGACGTGGACGTCCTGCCCGCCCTCCTCGGCATCGCCGAGCACGGGCAACGGGCTTGCGTGCGCCGAGACGACCGCGATCTTCATGTGGGGTTCCTCCAGCCGGCGAGCACGGCTCGCAGCAGACCAAGGCTGTCGTCTCAACCCGTTCGCACGCTACAAGCAACCCCGGGGCCCTGCCACTCGGCGGAGATCACGTCCGGGTGGTTGACGGCGCGGCTGCCGGGTATGGCACAGGAGGACCGACTCCGCACCGAGCGAGACCGACCAACCGACCGAGGAGGGACCATGGCCACCGGCGAGACCGGCTTCGACGACGTCAGCTACGACCTGATCTCCGTGCAGTACCACGCGCTCAAGGCGGGCCACGACTACGGCCAGTACGTGCGCGACGCCGAGAACGCGGGCAAGGAGGAGATCGCCGCTTTCTTCCGCCGCGTGATGGAGGAGGACTCCGCGCGGGCCAAGCAGTGCCACGAGTTCCTCAAGGAGCTGAGCGGGAGCGCCGACTCGGGCCCGGCCCTGACCTGAGCGCGCGAGCGGCAGGTCCCCCACCATGCGGGTAGTCGTGCTGTCCGACACCCACGCGCCCCGGCGGTGGAAGTCGTGCCCACCGCGAGTGGCGGAACACCTGCGCCACGCGGACGTCATCCTGCACGCGGGTGACGTCTGCGTGGCGTCCGTGTTGGACGAGCTGGCGCAGTACGCGCCGGTGACCGCGGTGTGCGGCAACAACGACGGGCCGGACGTGGTCGAGTGGGGCGCGCCGGGGACCGTCGAGCTGGACTTGGCCGGGCTGCGCGTGGCGATGATCCACGACAGCGGCCAGGCCGCCGGTCGCACCGCGCGGATGCGCCGCCGGTTCCCCGGGGCGGATCTGGTGGTGTTCGGCCACTCCCACATCCCGATGGACGTCACCGGTGACGGCGTGCGCGTGTTCAACCCGGGCTCGCCCACCGACCGCCGCCGCCAGCCGCACGGCACGATCGGGCTGCTCGACATCGAGGACGGCGAGCTGCGGTCGGCGCGGATCCTGCCGGTGACGTGACCCCGCCCACCCCGCGTGGAGGACCATGGGGTGGACACAGGGGGGAACCGTGCCGGAAGTCCTGTTGCTGGGTGAGGTCGCGGTGGCGCACGCGGGCGTCGAAGTCGGGCTCGGGCCGGACCGGCAGCGGTGCGTGCTGGTCGCGTTGGCGGTGGACGCGGGCCGGGTGGTCTCGGTCGAACGCCTGACCGAGCGCGTCTGGGGCACGACGCCGCCGTCGCGCGCCAGGGGAACGCTGTTGAGCTACCTGTCCCGGCTGCGCCACGCGGTGGCGGGGGTCGAGGACGTGGACGTCGTCCGCGCTCCGGGCGGTTACGCGCTGGAGGTCGACCCGGCCGCGGTCGACCTGCACCGGTTCCGCGACCTGAGGGCGCGGGCCCGCGCCGGTGACGACCACCGCGCCGCGGTGCTGCTGGAGCAGGCGTTGGACCTGTGGCGCGGCGAGGCGTTGACCGGCCTCGGCGGCGAGTGGGCGGCGACCGAACGCGCCCGCCTCGACCAGGAGCGCCGTGACGCGGAGAGCGACCTGGTCGACGTGCGCCTGCGGTCGGGCCACGGCGCGGACCTGGTGCCGCGCCTGGCCGTGCGCGCCGCCGAGTCGCCGTTGGACGAACGCGTGGCGGCGCAGTACGTGCTGGCGCTGCACCGCGCCGGCCGCACGGCAGACGCGTTGGCCCACCACCGCCAGGTGCGGGCACGTCTGGTGGAGGAGCTGGGCACCGATCCCGGGCCGGCCTTGGAGCACCTGCACCAGCGGATCCTCACCGGCGACCCCACCCTCACCGCCGCGTGCACCGCCCCGGGCCCCACGTCCACCCCGGCCCCGGCGACCACCGGCCCGACCCCCACCTCCGCCCTGGCCCCTGCCGGCCTGGTCACCGCCGGCCCGACCGCGCACGGTTCGACCGCCACCGCCGTCGCTCCCACCACCGCGGGCTCGGCCACCGCTGCCCGCCCGGACCCCATCCCCGACCAGGCGGCCGGGCCCGTGCCCCGCCAACTGCCGGCCGTGCCCGCGTCGTTCGTCGGACGCCGCGCCGAGCTGGCCGGGCTCGACGCCGCCCTCGCCGACAGCCCGACCGTGGTCATCACCGCCATCGCGGGCGCGGGCGGCATCGGCAAGACGGCCCTCGCGCTGCACTGGGCGCACCGCCACGCCGACCGGTTCCCCGACGGGCAGCTCTTCGCCGACCTGCGCGGCTTCAGCCCGGACGGGGAGCCGATGCCGCCGGCGGTGGCCGTGCGCGGGTTCCTGGACGCGCTGGGCGTCGAACCGGCCCGCATCCCCACCGACCCGCACGCCCAGACCGGCCTGTTCCGCAGCCTGGTCGCGGGCAGGCGGATGCTGCTCGTGCTGGACAACGCCGCCGACACCGCCCAGGTCACGCCGCTGCTGCCGGGCAGCCCCACGTGCGCGGTCGTGGTGACCAGCCGCCACCAGCTGCCCGGCCTCATCACCGGCCACGCGGCCCACCACGTGCGGCTGGACGTGCTGCCGGACGCCGAGGCCCGCGCCCTGCTGGGTGAACGGCTCGGTGCGCGCGTCGCGGCCGAGCCGGGCGCGGTGGCCGAGCTGATCGCGTCGTGCGGCGGCTTCCCGCTGGCGCTGAGCATCGTCGCCGGTCACGCCCGCACCCGGCCGCACGTCCCCCTGGCCGCGCTCGCCGCGGAGCTGCGCGACTTCGGCCTGGGCGCGTTGGACGACGACGAGCCCGCCGCCAGCCTGCCCGCCGTGCTGTCGTGGTCCCGCGACGCCCTGACGCCGGCGCAGGCCACCTCGTTCGCCCTGCTCGGCGTCGCGCCCGGCGTCGACATCGGCCTGCCCGCCGCCGCCGGCCTCATCGGCCTGTCGGTGACCGAGGCACGCGCGGTGCTGCGCGGGCTGGAGCAGGCGTCGCTGGTCACCCAGGAGCCGCACGGCCGCTACCGCATGCACGACCTGATCCGCGCCTACGCCGCCGACACCGCCCGCGACCTGCCCGACGACGTCCGGGACGCGGCCCTGCGGCGGGTGCTCGACTGCTACACCCGCACCGCGCACCAGGCCGCCCGCCTGCTCAACCCCCAACGGCTGCCCCTCGCGCTCGACCCGCCCGAACCCGGCGCGCGGCCGCACCCGCTGCCGGACGTGCCGGCGGCGCTGGCCTGGCTCGACGCCGAGCACGCCAACCTGCTCGCCGCGCAGCGGGCGGCCACCGCCCACCAGCGCCACCACACCGTCTGGCAGGTGGCGTGGGCGCTGATCACGTTCCAGGCCCGGCGGGCGCACCTGCGCGACCGGCTCGCGGTGTGGCGGGCCGCGCTGGACGCCGCCGCGCACCTGCCCGACCCGGCCGCCCGCATCCGCGCGCACCGGTTCCTCGGCATCGCCTGCGTCGACCTGGGCCGTCACGACGACGCCGCCGAGCACCTGCACCACGCCCTGGCCCTGGCCGAGCACCACCGCGACCCCACCGAGCAGGCCCTCACCCACCAGACGCTGGTGCGCGCCTGCGAACGGCGGGGCGACGACCGCCTGGCGCTGCTGCACGCCACCCGCGCGCTCGGCCTCTTCCGCGGCCTCGACCAGCCGGTGTGGGTGGCGTCCGCGCTCAACGACGTCGGCTGGTGCGCCGCCCGCCTGGGCGAGTACGACACCGCCCGCGCCCACTGCCAGGACTCGCTGGCCCTGCAACGCCGGCACGACAACCCGCGCGGCGTCGCGGACACCCTCGACAGCCTGGGCTACATCGAGCACCGCACGGGCGAGCACCGCGAGGCCGTCCGGTACTACCGGCAGGCCCTGGCCCTGTACCGCGAGCTGGGCAACACCAACACCACCGCGACCACGCTGGAGAAGCTCGGCCAGGCGCACGCGGCCCTCGGCGAGCACGACGCCGCCCGCGCGGTGTGGCGGGAGGCCCTGGACCTGTTCCGCGCCCAGCACCGCGCCGAGGACGCCGAACGCGTCGAACGGCAGCTCGCAGACCTGCGCCGGGGCGTGCACGAACCCGGCACGACGATCCGTGGCTGACCACCCAGGCCGCGACGCCGGTGGTCAGGCGGGGGAGCGGGCGATCAGCACCCCGCCGGGCACCTCGTCGTCGGGGCCGAGCAGTACCTGCGCTTCGAGCGCGAAACCCGCGTCGCGCAGCCACCCCGCCACGCGCTCCACCGGGCGGCGGTGCACGTGCAGCGACATCGGCAGCCCGCCGTAGCCCTCGGTCTTGAAGGAGTCGCGGTCGCCCACGTGGAAGCCCAGCATCACCACGCCGCCCGGCCGCAGCACCCGGCGGAACTGGGTGAACACCGCCGGCACCTCGGCGTCCGGGACGTGGATGACCGAGTAGAACGCCAGCACGCCGCCGACCGAGCCGTCGACCAGGTCCAGGTCGGTCATCGAGCCGACCTCGAACCGCAGCCCGGGGTGGTCGCGGCGGGCGATCTCGACCATCCGGGGCGACAGGTCGACGCCGAACGCGTCCAGCCCCAGCCCGCGCACGTGGGCGGTGATGAGGCCGGGGCCGCAGCCGACGTCGGCCACCGGCCCGCCGACCTCGCGCGCCGCCTCGGCGAACAACGCCAGCACCCCGCGCAGCAACGGCAGCTTCGCCAGCGCGTCACGCGTGAAGTCGGTGTAGTTGTCGGCCACCGTGTCGTAGGACGTCCTCGTGTCGGCCAACCAGTCTGGTGCGCTCACCGCCGAGACGGTAGCGGCCCGCGGGAACGCCCCGCGGGCCGCCCACCCGACCTCAGCCCATCGCCGCGCGCAACGACGCCGGCCTCATGTCGGTCCACACCTCGTCGACGTGCGCCGAGCACTCGTCCTTGGTGCCCTTGGTGCCCTCGAACCGCCACCCGGCGGGCACGTCGTGGTGCGCGGGCCACAGCGAGTACTGGCCCTCGTCGTTGACCAGGACCTGGTAGGTGATGTCGTCCCTCATGACTCGTTCTCCTCCTGTGACTTCGCGTACCCGCGCAGAGTCGGGTTCACCGTGACGAAAACCGTGATCAACAAGATGCCCGCCGCGCACACCAGCACGGCGGTGCGGGCCGACAGGGCCTCGGTCAGCACGCCGCCGACCAGCGGGCCGGCCGCGCCCGCGCCACCGACGACGACACCCATCACGCCGCTGAGCCGCCCGCGCAGCTCGTCGGGCGTGAGCAGCAGTTGGTGCGTGCTGATGGTGGTGTTGGCCGTCGGCGCCAGGAAGCTCATCAGGGCGAACAGCACCCCGAGCAGGTACGGCGACGCCACCAGCACCGCGCACGGCACCAGCAGGGTCAGCACCCAGAACACCGAGGCGATCGACCGGTGCGGCCCGAGCGCCCGGTGCAGCCGGGGCGCGGCCAGCGCGCCGAGCACGCCGCCGACGCCGAGCATCGCCGCCATCACGCCGATCTCGGCCCCCGACGCGCCCCGACCCTCCACCAGCACGATGACGACGACGTAGAACGCGGTGAAGAACAGGTTCAGCACCACCGCGCACAGCGCCGTCACCCGGATCTCGCGCCGGCCCCACACCCACCGCAGCCCTTCGCCGATCGACCGCAGCAGGTGGGGGTGCGACTCGACCGGCGCGGACGGCGGCACCCGCAGGAACAGCAGCGCCACGAACGCCAGCACGTGCGTGACCAGGTCCACCAGGAACGGCAGCCACCGCGCCACCGCCAGCAGCACACCGCCCAGCGCCGTACCGGACATCTGCCCCAGCGACGACCGGGCGCTGTTCATCGCCACGGCCGTGGCCAACTGCGACTCCGGCACGAGCCGGGGCAGGCACGCGTCCTCGGCGGGTTCGAACAACGCCCGGCACACGCCGAGCACCGCGGCGACCGCCAGCACGTGCGGGACGGTGACCGCGTCGGCCCAGATCGCCACCACGAGCCCGCCGAGGGTGAGCACCTGGGCGGCCTCGCAGCACAGCATGATCCGGCGGCGGTCCCACCGGTCGACCAGCGCGCCGGCCGGCAGCCCGACCAGCAGTTGCGCGGTCGCGTCGACGGTCAGCACCAGCCCGGACAGCACCGGTGAGTCGGTCAGGAACAGCACCAGCAGCGGCAGGGCCAGCATCGAGGCGCTGAACCCCACCTCGGCCAGCGCCTGACCGCCCCACAGCAGGGTGTAGTTCCGGTTGCGCGCCAACGACGTCGTCACAGCGCACCCCGGCAGTCCGCGGCGATGGCCCGCAACGCGGCGGCGAAGTCGGCGGCCACCGCCTCGACCTCGGCCGCCGGGTGCGCCGACGGGTGGTAGTACCAGGTGAAGCCCAACGTCCGGCCGGCCTCGCCGACCACGTCGACCAGGTGGTCGCCCGCGTCGGCCGGGTCGTGGTCCGCGCCGACCGACGGGCGCACCGCCCGGTACAGGCCGGTCGACTCGGCCGACCCGCCGTCGAACTGGCCCAGGTAGTTGAACGACACCGCGGGCCGCCCGCCGTCGGGCACCAGGCCGTGCTGCCGCAGCGCCCCGTACCCGAACCCGTTGCCCGGCACGGCCCGCAACTGCCGGCGCACCGCCTTCACCCGGTCGCGCCAAGTGCCGTCGGGCACCTCCAACGACACCGGGAACATCGTGGTGAACCAGCCGACGGTCCGCGAGAGGTCCACGTCCAGCACGTCCTCGCGGCCGTGGCCCTCCAGGTCCACCGCGACCCGCGACGACCCCGTCCACCGCGACAGCGCCCACGTCAACGCGGCCAGCAGCACGTCGTTGATCCGCGTCCGGTAGGCGGCGGGCGCGCCGCGCAGCAACGCGTCGGTGTCCTCTTCGGACAGTTCGACCGTCACCGCCTCCGCCGTGCCGGTCGGCCGGGGGAACGGCGGGAACGACTGCGTCCAGTGCTCGACCTCGTCGTCCAGCGCCCCGCCGAGCACGTGGGCCTCCAGCCGCCGCGACCACTCCTGGTAGGAGGTGGTCTTGGCGCCGAGGTCCTCGCCCCGGTAGGCGGTCTCCAAGTCGTCCAGCAGGATCCGCCACGACACCCCGTCGACCACCAGGTGGTGCGCGACCAGCAGCAACAGCGGCTGGTCGCCCCGGAACAACACCGCCTTGACCAGCGGCCCGGTCGCCAGGTCGAACGACGCGTGCACCTCGTCGGCGACCTTCTCCAGCTCGTCCGCGCCGTCCACGACGGTCAGCACGTCGACGTCGCGGACGTCGTCGTTGTGCTGCCGCCACACCCCCTCGACCCGCGTGAACCGCAGCCGCAACGCGTCGTGGTGGGCGAGCAGGGCGTCGAGTGCCCGGCGCAGCGCGGCCTCGTCCACCGCCGGGTCCAGCTCCACCAGGTGCGACTGGTTGAAGTGGTGCGGGCTGCGCCGCCCGGAGGTGAGGAACCAGTGCTGGATCGGCGTCAACGGCACCTCGCCCACCACCGGCGCGCGGTCGGCCGAGGACGCGACCTCCACCGCCACGTGCGGTGCGAGCGACGCGACGGTCTGGTGCGCGAACAGGTCGCGGGTGCTGAACCGGTACCCGGCCTGCCGCGCCCGCGCCACCACCTGCATGGTCAGGATCGAGTCGCCGCCCAGCGCGAAGAAGTTGTCCCGCGCGCCGACCCGCGGCACCCCGAGCACATCCGCCCACACCGCGGCGAGCGCTTCCTCCACCGGCCCGGACGGCGCCACGTAGCCCTCGCCGGCCGGCACGTCGAAGTTCGGCTCGGGCAGCTTCGCCCGGTCCACCTTGCCGTTCGGGCTGATCGGCAGCGCGTCCACCGGCACGAACACCGACGGCACGAGGTAGTCCGGCAGCGAGTCGCCCAGGAACTCCCGCACGTCCTGCACCCGGAACGACCCCACGACGTAGGCGACGAGCCGCTTGTAGCCCCGCGCGTCCGCCTTGGCCACCACGACCGCCTCGCGCACGTCGGGGTGCCGCAGCAAGGCCGTCTCGACCTCGCCGAGCTCGATGCGGAACCCGCGGATCTTCACCTGCTCGTCGGCCCGGCCGACGAACTCCAGCACGCCCCGCGAGGTCCACCGCACCACGTCGCCCGTGCGGTACATGCGCGACCCGGGAGGTCCGAACGGGTCGGCCAGGAACCGCGACGCGGTCAGCCCCGGCCGGTCCAGGTACCCGCGCGCCAACCCGACGCCGGACACGTGCAGCTCACCCGGCACGCCGACCGGCACGGGCTGCAGCCACGCGTCCAGCACGTGCACCCGGGTGCCGGGGATGGGCCGCCCGATCGGCGGCGGGCCGCCGGGCTCCAGCGGCTCGCTCCACGACGTGACCACGGTCGACTCGGTCGGTCCGTAGGCGTTGATCATCCGTCGACCGGGTGCCCACCGGCGCACCAGGTCCGCCGAGCACGCGTCACCGCCCACCACCAGGGTCCGCAACGTGGGCATCGCCCCGTCCGGCACGGTGGCCAGCGCGACCGGCGGGATCAACGCGTGCGTCACGCCGAACGCGTCGACCACCTCGGCCAGCTGGTCGCCCAGCAGCGGCCCCGGCGGCGGCACGACCAACGCGGCCCCGGCGGGCCAGGCCAGGCACAGCTCCAGCACCGAGGCGTCGAAGCTGGGGGAGGAGAACTCCAGCACCCGGTCGCCCGGCGACACCGCGAAGTGCGCGACCTCCGCCGCCGAGAACGTGGCCAGCCCGGCGTGCGACACCACCACGCCCTTCGGCCGCCCGGTCGACCCGGACGTGTAGATCACGTACGCGGGGTGCTCCGGCCGCACGGCCACGCGCGGGTTCGCGTCGGGCTGCCCGGCGCAGTCGACCGGACCGTCCAGCACGACCAGCGGGCGGGCGTCGTCGAGCATGAACGCGATCCGCTCGGCCGGGTACTCGGGGTCGACCGGCAGGAACGCGGCGCCGGCCTTGAGCACGGCCAGCTCCGCCACCAGCAGGTCCACCGACCGGGGCAGCCGCAGCGCGACGATCCGCTCCGGCCCCGCGCCCAAGCCGATCAGGTGGTGCGCCAGCCGGTTCGCGCGGGCGTTCAGCTCGGCGAAGGTCAGCTCCTCCGCGCCGGTCACCGCCACGGCGTGCGGCGTCCGCTCGACCTGCGCCTCGACCAGCTCCACGAAACCCGGGCCGTCGACGGCCGGTCCGGTCGAGCCCCACGCCGCGAGCAGCTCGCGTTCGGCGTCGGGCAGCACCGGCAGCGCCCACAGCGGGCGGTCCGGGTCGGCCGCGATGCCGGCCAGCAGCACACCCAGGTGCTCGACCAGCCGCTGGGCCGTGCCCGCGTCGAACAGGTCGGTGTTGTACTCGACCGAGCCGTGCAGCCCGCCGTCGGCGACCTCGGTGAACTCGACCGTGACGTCGAAGTTGGTGTTCACCGTGGGCTGGGCGACGTCGTGCGCGGCCAGGCCCGGGAAGCCGGGCGCCTGCGGCGCGTTCTGCAACGCCACCACGGCCTGGAACAGCGGCGTGCGGCTGGTGTCCCGGTCGGGCTGCACCGCGTCGACCACCCGCTCGAACGGCACGTCCTGGTGCGCGAACGCGTCCAGCACGGTCTTGCGGGTGCGTGACAGGAACTCCGGGAACGTCGCCGAGGGCTCGACCCGCGCCCGCAGCGCCACCGTGTTGACGAAGAACCCGACCAGGTCCTGCGTCTCCGGCCGGTCCCGCCCGGACGCCACCGTGCCGACCGCGAAGTCGTCCTGCCCGGACCACCGGTGCAGCAGCACTTCACAGGCCGCCAGCAGGGCCATGAACAACGTGCCGTCCACGGCCCGCGCCAGCTCGCGCAGCCGTCGCGCGACCGGTGCCGGCACGACGAACTCGGTCTGCGCGCCCGCCGTCGTCTGCACGGGCGGCCGGGGCCGGTCGGTGGGCAGCTCCAGCGCGGGCACGTCGGCCAGCTCGGCGCGCCAGAAGTCGAGCTGCGCCTCCAGCGGCTGCTCGCGCTGCCAGGCCGCGAAATCGCCGTACCGGATGGGCAGCGGCGACAGCTCCTCGCCGCCGTACAGCGCGGCCAGGTCGGACATCAGCACCCCGCCGGACCAGCCGTCGGTGATGATGTGGTGCATCGTCAGCGCCAGCACGTGGTCGTCCGGGCCGCACCGCACCAGCGCCGGCCGGAACAGCGGCCCCTCGCCCAGGTCGAACGGCTCGATGTAGGGCATCTCGTCGACCACCGGCAGCGTCACGTCCGCCGCCGGCCGCACCACCGCCACCGGCAGGCCGTCCACCGCCGGGAACGTGGTCCGCAGCGACTCGTGCCGCTCGACCAGCGCCGTGAGCGCCCGCTCCAGCCGCGGCACGTCCAGCTCGCCGCGCAGCCGCACCGCCAGCGGTGTCACGTACTCCGTGCCGCCGGGCTGGAACTGGTCGAGGAACCACAACCGCTGCTGCGCGAACGACAGCGGCCCGTCGCCCTCCACCCGCGTGATCGCGCCGCCCGCCGAGGTCGACCCGGCCAACCGGGCCGCGAGCGCGGCGACGGTCGGGTGGTCGAACAGGTCGCGCGGTGAGACGTCGAACGACGACCGCAGCCGCGACACCACCCGGATGCTGGAGATCGAGTCGCCGCCGAGGGTGAAGAAGTTGTCGTCCACGCCGACCTGCGCGAGCCCCAGCACGTCCGCCCACACCTCGGCGACCAGCCGTTCGGTCTCCGTGCGCGGCGCGACGAACCCGACCGCCGCCGACGCCTCGCGCTCCGGTGCGGGCAGCGCGGGCCGGTCCAGCTTGCCGTTGGCGTTGAGCGGCAACCGCTCCAGCGCCACGTACGCGGTCGGCACCATGTAGTCCGGCAAGGTCCGCTCGACGTGCTCGCGCAGGCCGACGACGTCCGCCGCCCCGGCGGGCACGAAGTAGGCGACCAGCCGGTCCTCCCGCACGATCACCGCGACCTGCGCCACGGCGTCGTGCGCGGCCAGCACCGCCTCGATCTCGCCCAGCTCGATCCGGAAGCCGCGGACCTTCACCTGCTGGTCGGCGCGGCCGAAGTACTCCAGCCTGCCGTCCACCCACCGGGCCAGGTCGCCGGTGCGGTACATCCGCGAGCCGGGCTCGCCGAACGGGTCGGCGGGGAACCGCTGCGCGGTCAGGCCCGGCCGGTTGAGGTAGCCGCGCGCGACACCGGGCCCGGCCACGAACATCTCGCCGACCACACCGGGCGCGACGGGCTGCAACTCGTCGTCCAGCACGTAGACCCGCAGGTCCGGGATCGGCACGCCGATCGAGCCGTCCGCGGGCGTCCACGTGACGTGGACCGTGGTCTCGGTGATCCCGTACATGTTGACCAACCGCCCGCGGCCGCGCCACGCGGACAGCTTGCGCACGTCCAGCGCCTCGCCGCCGAAGATCACGTACCGGACGTCGAGGTCGGGCGCCTCCGCCAGCAGTTGGTAGAACGCCGACGGCGTCTGGTTGAGCACCGTGACGCCCTCGTCGGCCACCAGCCGGGCGAACTCGCGCGGCGACCGCGACACCTCGTGCGGCACCACGACCAGCCGCCCGCCGTGCAGCAGCGGGCCCCACAGCTCCCACACCGAGAAGTCGAACGCGTAGCTGTGGAACAACGTCCACACGTCGTCCGGGCCGAAGCCGAACCAGTGGTCGGTCTCGGCGAACAGCCGCACCACGTTCGAGTGCGGCACGACGACGCCCTTGGGCCGCCCGGTCGACCCGGACGTGTAGATCACGTACGCGGCGTTGTCCGGCCGCAGCGGCACGTCCGGCGCGTGCGTCGGCATCCCGGACAGGTCCGGCAGCGCCTCCAGCGTCACGGCCGGCCGGGCGTCCTCGATCATGTGCGCGATCCGGTCCGCCGGGTACGACAGGTCCAGCGGCAGGTAGGCCGCGCCCGACTTCAGCACGCCCAGCACCGCCACCACGAGGTCGAGCGAGCGCGGGAACCGCAACGCCACCAACGACTCCGGCCCGGCACCGGCCGCGACCAGGTGGTGCGCCAACCGGTTGGACCGCTCGTCCAGCTCGCGGTAGGTCAGGCCCGCGCCTTCGAAGGTGACCGCCACCGCGTCCGGCGTGCGCGCCGCCTGGGCGGCGAACAGCGACGGGACCGTGTCCTCGACCACCGAGCCGGACGACGTGCCGTTCCACGTCACCAGCACTCGGTCGCGCTCCTCGTCGGACAACCACGGCAGCTCGAACACCCGCCGCCGCGGGTCCGCGCCGATCGCGTCCAGGAGCCGGGCCAGCCGGTCGCCGAGGGTCGAGATCGTGCCCTCGTCGAACAGCCGGGGGTCGTAGGTCAGCTCGACGTGCAGCGCGTCGTCCACGTGCGCGCGGACGGTGAGCGGGAACGAGGTGGTGTCCAGGCCGTCCACCTCGCCGATGCCCGGCGCGCCGTCCGGCGTCTCCTTCTCCACCGGGTAGTTCTCGAACGCCAGCAGGCTGTCGAACAGGCGCGTGCCCGAGTCCGGCGCGATGCCGGCCCAGCCCTGCGCCTGCGCCAGCGACACGTGCTCGAACTGCCGCGCCTCGGTCTGCGAGTCCTGCAAGCGCCGCAGCCAGTCGACCACCACGGCGTCGGACTCCACCGACACCCTGGTCGGCACGGTGTTGATGAACATGCCGACGATCGACTCGACGCCCGGCAGCTCCGCCGGGCGGCCGGACACCGTGCTGCCGAACACCACGTCCCGCCGGCCCGAGGTGCGCGCCAGCAGCACCGCCCACGCGCCCTGCACCAGCGTGTTCACCGTGAGGCCGTGCGCGCGGGCGACCGCGTCGAGCCGGTCGGCGGGCAGCTCCAGCACGACCTGCGCGGACGACTCGGCGCGGTGCGCCTCGGCGGGCTCCCGGTCGAACGGCAGGGGGGTGGGCGCCTCGAACCCGGCCAGCACACCGCGCCAGTACTCCCGCGCGGCCGACTGGTCGACCTCGGCGAGCCAGGCCAGGTAGTCGCGGAACGGCCGCCGCGCCGGGGCTCGGCCGCCCGCGTACTCGGTCAGCACCTCGCCGAACACCTGCGCCGTGCTCCAGCCGTCCAGCAGCAGGTGGTGCGAGGTCCACAGCAGGTCGACCTCGGTGTCGGACACGCGCCCGACCGCCAGCCGCATCAGCGGCGCGGTGGTCAGGTCGATGCCCGCCGCGGCGTCGGCCGCGACCAGCTCGTCGGTGACGTCGGCGTGGGTCACCGGCACGGTCACACCGCGCCGCACCACCTGCACCGGCTCGTCCAACCCCTCCCACACGACCTCGGTGCGCAGGACCGGCGTGCGGTCGACCACCCGTTGCCACGCCTCGGCGAATCGGTGCGGGTCGTCCACACCGGACAGTCGCACGCGGAGCTGGTTGACGTAAGCCGTGCCCTCGTCCATGAGGCTGTGGAACAACATGCCGGCCTGCAACGGGGTCAGCGGGTAGACGTCCTCCACGTCCCGGTCGACGATCCGGTCCACCTGCTCGGCGGTGAGCCGGGCGAGCGGGAAGTCCGACGGGGTGCGGCCCCACGCGTCGGGCCGGGCGCAGAAGGCCACGATCCGGCGCAGCGCGTCGAGCATCCGGTCGGCCAGCGCCCGCACCGCGGCCTCGTCGTGCGCCTCGGTGGAGTACTCCCACTCCAGCACCAGCTCACCCGACGACACGGCGGCGGTGATGTCGAGCGGGTGCGGCCGGGTGGCGTCGTCGGGCACCTCGCGGCCGTGGTCGACGTCGGTGCCGCCGTCGTCGTACTGGCCCAGGTAGTTGAAGCACACGCGCGGCAACGGGCCCGTGACGCCGCGGTCGGCGTACTTCAGGGCCTCGTAGCTCAAGCCCTTGTCCGGGACCGCGCGCAACTGCTCCTTCACCGACTTCAGCGCCACGCCCCAGTCGCCGCCCCCGGGCAGCTCCAGCGCCACGGGGAACTGCGCGGTGAACCAGCCGACCGTGCGGGACAGGTCCACGCCGTCGAACAGCTCCTCGCGGCCGTGGCCCTCCAGCGTCACCAGCGCCCGCCCGGCGAACGCCGAGGCCAGCGCGGTGAGCAGCACGTCGTTGACCTGCGTGCGGTAGGCGTCGGGCACGGCGTGCAGCAGGGCGTCGGTCTCGGCGCGGCCCAGCCGCACGGACACGCTGCGCGCGGTGCCCGCCTTCGTCGGCACGGGCTCTTCCACGGGCACGTCGGCCCAGTGCGGGAGGGCGTGGTCGAACCGGCCCTCGCGCACGTGCCGGTCCAGCCGGTGGGCCCAGTCGGCGAACGCCGTGCTCTTCGGCCCGAGGTCGCGGCCGGCCAGCGCGGTGTCCAGGTCCTCCAGCAGGATCCGCCACGACACCGCGTCGACCACGAGGTGGTGCGCGGTGACGAACAGCCGGCCGTCGTCGAACAGCACCGCGCGCAGCAGCGGGCCGTGCCGCGGGTCCAGGCTCGTGCGGGCCTGGTGCGCCTCGGTGGCGAGGTCGGCCGAGGCGACGCGGAACACCTCGGCGGTCTCGGACTCGGCGACCTCCTGCCGCCACTCGCCGTCGACCTGCGTGAACCGCAGCCGCAGCGCGTCGTGGTGGGCGAGGACGGCGCGCACGGCGTCGCGCACGGCGGTCGGCTCGACGTCACCGAGCTCCACCACGACCGACATGGTGAAGTGCGCCAACGGGCCGTGCTCGGCGAAGAACCAGCGCTGGATCGGGGTCAGCGGCGCGGGCCCGGCGACGGTCGCGTGCGCGGTCGGGGCGTCCTCGGTGACGGCGAGCGCGAGGTCGGCCACGGTCTGGCGCAGGAACACGTCCTTGGACGTGAGCCTCAGCCCGGCCTGCCGCGCCCGTGACACGACCTGCATGCTCAGGATCGAGTCGCCGCCCAGGGCGAAGAAGTTGTCCCGCGCGCCGACGCGCTCGACCCCGAGCACCTCGGCCCAGATGTCGGCCAACGCGGCCGCCACGCCCGGCTCGGGCGCCACGTACCCGGTCTCGGTGAACGTCGGCTCGGGCAGCGCCCGCCGGTCCACCTTGCCGCTGGGCGTGAGCGGCAACGCCTCCAGCGCCACGAACGCCGACGGCACCAGATAGTCCGGCAGCCGCTGCCTGAGCCAGTCGGCCAGGTCGGCGGCCGTGCCCGCGGTGTAGGCGACCAGCCGCGCGCGGCCGTTGTGCTCGCGCGCCACCACGGCGGCCTGCGTCACGTCCGGGTGGTGCAGCAGCGCCGCTTCCACCTCGCCCAGCTCCACCCGGAAGCCGCGGATCTTCACCTGGTCGTCGGTGCGGCCCAGGTAGTCGAGCTGGTCGCCGACCCACCGGACCCGGTCGCCCGTGCGGTACATCCGCGCGCCCGGCTCGCCGAACGGGTCGGGCAGGAACCGCTGCGCGGTCAGGCCCGGCCGGTCGTGGTAGCCGCGGGCCACCTGCGGGCCGCCCAGGTACAGCTCGCCCGGCACGCCCACCGGCACCGGCCGCAGGTCGGCGTCCAGCACGTGCGCGACGAGGTTGCCCAGCGGGCGGCCGATGAGCGGCCGGTCCCCGGTGACGACGGTGGCCACCGCGTCCACCGTGACCTCGGTGGGGCCGTAGAAGTTGTGCGCGGTGGCGGGGGAGGCGGCCAGCGTCCGCCACAGCGGCGCGGGCAGCGCCTCACCGCCCAGCAGCACGTGCGAGGGCACGTGGTCGCCGTCGAGGAGCCCGAGCCCGAGCAACTGCTCGGCGTGCGACGGGGTCAGGTCCACCAGGTCGATCCGGTGCTCGCGGACGTGCTCGACGAACACCTGCGGTTCCAGGCGCACGTCGTCGGTGAGCACGTGCAGCTCGTGCCCGTCGCTCAGGAACAGCAGCTCCTCCCACGACGTGTCGAACGAGAACACGGCGGTCAGCGCGACCTTCAGGGGCGGCTCACCGCCGAACACCCGGTGGTGGTTGCGCATCAGGTTCGCCAACTGGCGGTGCTCCACCACGACGCCCTTCGGCACACCGGTCGACCCCGAGGTGTAGATGACGTAGGCGGCCTGGTCCGGCCGCACCACCACGTCCGGCCGCGTGTCCGGGTACGCGGCGAGATCGGGCACCTCGTCCAGCACCAGGGCCGGCCGGGCGTCGCGGAGCAGGAAGTCGACCCGCTCGGCGGGCAGCTCCGGGTCGATCGGCAGGTACACCGCGCCCGCCTTGTGCGCGGCCAGGATCGCCACCACCGAGTCGGTCGAGCGCGGCAACGACACCGCGACCACCCGCTCCGGGCCGGCTCCGTGCGCCAGCAGGTGGTGCGCCAGCCGGTTGGCCCGCGCGTCGGCCTCCGCGTAGGTGAGGCGGGTGTCCCCGCACACCAACGCGCCCGCGTCCGGTGTGCGCCGCACCTGCTCCTCGAACGCGGCGACGAACGTGGTGTCGGGGACGTCCAGCCGCACACCGCGCCCGTCCGGCTCGTCGCCCAGCAGCAACGGCACCTCGGCCAGCGGCCGGTCCGGTGCGGCCGTGACGCCGTCCAGCAGCGTCACCAGGTGCCGGGCCATCCGGTCGATCGTGCCGGCGTCGAACAGGTCGGTGCTGTACTCCACCGCGCCGCGCAGCGCACCGTCCTCCTCGCCGAACTCGAACGTGAGGTCGCACATCGCGGTCAGCAGCGGCAGCCCGACTTCCGCCACGTCCAGCCCGGGCAGGTCGGGCACGTCGGCACCGAAGTTCTGCAGCAGCACCATGACGTCGAACAACGCGTTGCGGCTCGGGTCGCGGTCGGGGTTGACCGCGTCCACCACCCGCTCGAACGGCACGTCCTGGTGCGCGAAACCGTCCCGCACGGTCTCCCGCACGGCCGCCAGCACCTCGGTGAACGAGCGCCGCAGGTCGACCGCGGACCGCAGCACGACGGTGTTGACGAACAGGCCGACCACGTCGTCCAGCTCGGCCCGACCGCGCCCGGAGACCGCCGTGCCGACCGCGATGTCGTCCTGTCCGGTGTAACGGGCCAGCAGCACCTTCGTGGCCGCGAGCAGCGTGGTGAACAGCGTGTCGCCGTGCTCGGCGGTCAACGCCCTGAGCGCCTCGGCGACCGGCGCGGGCACGGTGAACTCGTGCTTCGCGCCCGCCGTGCCGCGGACCGCCGGGCGCGGGCGGTCGGTCGGCAGCTCCAGCGGCGGCACGCCGGCCAGGCGCTCGGCCCAGTGGTCGACCGGGGGTTCCGGCAGCCACGCCGTGTAGTCCACGTACTGCACGGCGAGCGGCGGCAGCTCCTCGCCCGCGTACAGCGCGCCGAGGTCGCGGGCCAGCACCCCGGTCGACCAGCCGTCGGTGACGATGTGGTGCAGGGTCAGCACGAGCACGTGCTCCTCGGGCGACACCCGCACCAGCCGGGTCCGCAACAGCGGCCCCTCCCGCAGGTCGAACGGCGTGCCGACCTCCTCCAGCAGCACCGACTCCCAGTCGGTGTCCTCGACCACCGGCTCCACGCGGTACGGCGCGTGCACGAGCTGCACGCCGTCGTCGAACGTGGTGCGCAGCGACTCGTGCCGGGCCACCAGGCCGTCCAGGGCGCGGCGCAACGCGTCCACGTCCAGCTCGCCGCGCAGGCGCAGCGCGGTCGGCGTGACGTACTCCGTGCCGCCCGGCTCGAACTGGTCGAGGAACCACAGCCGCCGTTGCGCGGGCGACTGCGGGTGGACCAGCGGAGGGTGGACGCCATCGCGCGGGATCACCGGGATGGCGTCCACCTCATCCTGGCCGGACCCCGCCCCGGTGCTGATGGCGGAGGCGAGGCCGGACACCGTGGGGTGCTCGAACACCGCGCGCGGTGACAGCTGCACGCCGAACGCCGCGCGCAGCCGCGACGTCACGCGGATGCTGAGGATCGAGTCGCCGCCGAGGCGGAAGAAGTCGTCCAGCGCGCCGACCCGGTCCAGCCCGAGCACGTCGGCCACGACCTCGGCGACGACCCGCTCGGCCTCGGTGCGCGGTGCGACGTGCCCGCCGGTCACCTCCGGCTCCGGCAGCGCCCGCCGGTCCAGCTTGCCGCTGGGCGACAGCGGCAGCTCGTCCAGCACGACGACCGCGGACGGCACCAGGTAGTCGGGCAGCGCGCGGGCCAGCGCGTCGCGCGGGTCGGTCTCCGGCGTGCCGGTCACGTACCCGACCAGCCGGCCGCGCCGGACCACCACGGCGGACTCCCGCACGCCGGGCACGTCCAGCAGCGCCGCCTCGACCTCGCCGGGCTCGATCCGGAAGCCGCGGATCTTCACCTGGTCGTCGGCCCGACCGAGGTATTCGAGGAGTCCCGCCTGTGCCCCGTCATCGGCTAGCCACCGCACCCGGTCACCCGTGCGGTACATGCGCGTGCCGGGCCCGCCGAACGGGTCGGGCAGGAACCGCTGCGCGGTCAGCCCCGGCCGGTCGAGGTAGCCGCGCGCCACCTGCGCCCCGCCCACGTACAGCTCACCGGGCACACCCGGCGGCACCGGCCGCAGGTCGGCGTCCAGCACGTACGCCGACAGGTTGGCCAGCGGCCGCCCGATCACCGGCCGCGCGCCGACGACCGGCGCCATCGCCGAGTCGACCGTGACCTCGGTGGGCCCGTAGTAGTTCACGCCCTCCACCGGCGACTCGGCGATCTGCCGCCACAGCGGCGCGTCCACCGCCTCGCCGCCCAGCATGACCCGGCGCAACCCGGACTCCAGCAGCCCCGCCTGGACGAGCTGGCGCGCGTAGGACGGGGTGAGGTCGACCGTGCCGATGTCGTGCTCGGCGAGGTAGCGGACCAGCGCGGGCGGGTCGAGCCGCAGCTCGTCGTCGATCACGTGCAGCTCGCTGCCCGCGGCCAGGAACAGCAGGCCCTCCCACGACGTGTCGAACGAGAACGTCGCGGTGACCGCGAAGCGGGTCGGTCGGTCCAGCCGCAGGCCCTCGTGGTTGGCGTGGAACAGGTTCGCCAGGTGCCGGTGCTCGACCACGACGCCCTTGGGCCTGCCGGTCGACCCGGAGGTGTAGATCAGGTAGGCGGCCTGCTCGGGCCGCAGCACCACGGGCGGCGGCGTGTCCGGCAGCCCGGACAGGTCGGGCACGGCGTCCAGCACCAGCGCCGGTCTCGCGTCGCGCAGCAGGAAGGCGATGCGCTCGGCGGGCAGGCCGGGGTCGATCGGCAGGTACACCGCGCCCGCCTTGAGCACGGCGAGCACGGCCACCACCAGGTCGGCCGAGCGGGGCAGCACGACCGCGACCGTGCGCTCCGGACCCGCGCCGTGCGCGAGCAGGTGGTGCGCCAGCCGGTTCACCCGGGCGTCCAGCTCGGCGAACGTCGCCGCCTCGCCCCGGAAGACCAGCGCGGTCGCGTCCGGCGTGCGGCGGGCCTGCTCGGCGAACACCTCCGGGTACAGGCCCCAGGGCGTGTCCCGGGCGGTCCGGTTCCACTCCACCAGCACCTGGCGCCGCTCGGCGTCGGTCAGCCACGGCAGGTCCGCGATCCGGGTGGTCGGGTCGGCCGCGATCGCCCGCACCAGCTCGCGCAGCCACCCGGCGAGCCGCTCGGCGGTGGCGGCGTCGAACAGTTCGGGGTCGTAGGCCAGGTCGAGGTCGAGCCGTTCGGTCAGCGACGCGCTCACCGTCAACGGCAGCGTGGTGTTGTCGACCGCGTCGACCTCGACCACGCGCGGCCCGGCGCCGTCGCGCTCGAACGGGTAGTTCTCGAACACCACCACGGAGTCGAACAGCCTCGTCCCGACCCAGGACTGGATGTCGGCCAACGAGGTGTGCTCGAACCGCCGCGACTCGCTCTGCGCCGCCTGGAACCCGCGCAGCCACGCGCCCACCTCGGCGGTCGGGTCCACGACCGCCCTGGCCGGCACGGTGTTGATCAGCATGCCGATCATCGACTCGACCCCGGCCAGCTCCGCCGGGCGGCCGGACACCGTGCTGCCGAACACCACGTCGGCCTCACCTGTGGCCCGTGACAGCAGCAACGCCCACGCGCCCTGCACGACCGTGTTCACGGTCAGGCCCGCGCGCTGCGCGGCGTCGTCCAGGTCGAGCGAGAACCGCACCGACGCCGACGCCTCCGAGCGGTGCGCCCGCGTCGGTGCCCGGTCGAACGGCAGCGGCGTCGGTCCGTCCACATCGGACAGGACGGACCGCCAGTGCGCCTCGGCCGCGGCCCCGTCCTGCTCGGCGAGCCAGTGCAGGTAGTCCCGGAACGGCCGGCGGGCGGGCAGCCGGGCGGACGTGCCGGTGGTGATCGCCCGGTAGTGCTCCAGCACCTCGCCGAACACCTGCGCGGTGCTCCAGCCGTCGAGGATCACGTGGTGCGACGACCAGACCAGCTCGACGCGGTCCTCGGCCAACGGCGTGACGGACACTCGCAGCAGCGGCGCGACGCCCAGGTCGAACGGCGCGTCCACCGGCCCGTCCGGCAGCTCCACGTGCCGGTGCACGACCTGCACCGGCTCGGCCACCCCGTCCCACACCACGCTCGACCGCAGCACGGGCGTGCGGTCCACGACCCGTTGCCACGCCGCGCGCAACGCCGTCGGGTCGCGCACGCCGTCGAGCACCAGCCGCATCCGGTCCACGTAGGTGCCGGGCTCGACCAGGCTGTGGAACACCATGCCCGCCTGCAACGGCGTGAGCGGCAGGACGTCCTCCACGTCCGGCCCGGCGATCGCGTCGACCTGCTCTTGGGTGAGCCGGGTCAGCGGGAAGTCCGACGGCGTGCGACCGCCGACACCCGGCTGGGCGCAGTGCTCGACGATCTCCCGCAACCCGGCCAGGGTCCGCTCGGCCAGCCGCCGCACGGTCCGCTCGTCGTGCACGTGCTCGGAGTACTGCCAGCTCAGCTCCAGCTCGCCGCGCTCGACCAGCCCGGTCACCTCGATCAGGTGGGCGCGCGGCGCGTCGGGCGGCACGTCCTCGCCGACCGCCTCGCGCCGCGCCCGGTAGAAGCCGCCGTCGGCCACGTCGAAGCGGCCGTGGTAGTTGAACGCGACCTGCGGCAGCGGTCCGCCGCCCAGCGCCTCGAAGCTCAACCCCCGGTGCGGCGCGGCGCGCAACGACTCCTTGACGGCCTTCAGCGTGCGGCCCCAGTCGTCGGTGGAGGGCAGCACCACCGGGAACTGCGTGGTGAACCAGCCGACCGTGCGGTTGAGGTCCACGCCCGGCACCAGCTCCTCGCGGCCGTGGCCCTCCAGCGTGACGCTGACCGCGTCCCGCCCGGTCCACTCGGCCAACGCCCGGCCCACCGCGCTGAGCAGCACGTCGTTGACCTGGGTGCGGTACACCGGCGGCACGGCGGTCAGCACCGCCTCCGTCGTCGCCCGGTCCAGCCGCACCGACACCACGCGCGCCGAGCCCGCGGTGTTCGCGCCCTCCCGGTCCACCGGCAGCGCCTCGGGTTCGGGCAGCGAGTCCCAGTGCTCCCGCGCGCCGTCCAACGCGCCGGACCGCACGTGCTCGGCCAGCCGGTGCGCCCACTGCGTGAACGACGTGCCGACCGGTTCCAGCGGCTCGCCGCGGTAGGCCCGCTCCAGGTCACCCAGCAGGATGCGCCACGACACGCCGTCCACCGCCAGGTGGTGCACGGTGAGCAGCAGCTCCGGCCGCGCGCCGGGGAAGAACACCGCGCGCAGCAGCGGTCCCTCGCCCGGGTCCAGGCCGCGCTGCGCCTGCCGTGCCACGGCCTCCACGTCGGCGTCCGGCTCGACCCGGAACACGTCGATTTCGGTGTCCGCGACCTCCTGCGCCCACTGCCCGTCGACCTGGCGGAACCGCAGCCGCAGCGCGTCGTGGTGCCCGACGACGGTCCGCACGGCGGCGCGCAACGCCTCCGCGTCCACCCCCGGTTCCAGCTCGACCAGCAACGACATGGTGAAGTGGCGCAGCGGTCCGTGCTCGGCGAAGAACCACCGCTGGATCGGGGTCAGCGGCGCGGGACCGGTGAACACCGGCTCCGGCGCGGTCTCGGCCGCCGCCGACACCACCAGCGCCAGCTCGGCCACGGTCTGGTGCCGGAACACGTCGCGCGAGGTCAGGTGCAGCCCGGCCTGCCGGGCCCGTGACACGAGCTGGATCGACAGGATCGAGTCGCCGCCCACGGCGAAGAAGTTGTCCTCGACGCCGATGCGGTCCGCGCCCAGCACCTCGGCCCAGATCCGGGCCAGCTCGGCCTCCACCGGCGTGCGGGGCGCGACGAACTCGCCGTCGGCGACCGCGCGGGGTGCGGGCAGGGCGGCCCGGTCCAGCTTGCCGTTGGGCGTCAGGGGCAGCCGGTCCAGCTCCACGAACGCCGACGGCACCGCGTAGTCCGGCACGACGTCCCGCAGGTGCGCGCGCAGGTCGGCGGGCCCGGTCGTGACGACGTAGGCGACCAGCCGCGCGTGCCCGTTGTCCGTGCGGGCCACGACGGCGGCCTCGGTGACGTTCGGGTGGGTGGACAGGGCGGCCTCGACCTCGCCGGGCTCGACCCGGAACCCGCGGATCTTGACCTGGTCGTCGGTCCGGCCGAGGAACTCCAGCGCGGTCCGCCGCGTCCCGTCGGCGTCGTCGAGGGCCAGCCACCGCACCCGGTCGCCCGTGCGGTACATGCGCGTGCCGGGTTCGCCGAACGGGTCGGCCAGGAACCGGTCCGCGGTCAGGCCGGGCCGGTCGAGGTAGCCGCGGGCCACCTGCGGCCCGGCGATGAACAGCTCGCCGGGCACGCCCACCGGCAGCGGCCGCAGGTCGTCGTCCAGCACCCGCGCGGTGAGGTTGGCCAGCGGTCGGCCGATGACCGGCCGGTCGCCCTCGACCAGGCAGGACAGCGCGTCCACCGTGGTCTCGGTCGGCCCGTAGAAGTTGTGCGCCGCCACGTCGGCCCGCGCCAGCTCCCGCCACAGCGCCGGGCCCAGGGCCTCGCCGCCGAGCATCAGCACCCGGGGCCGGTGCTCGCCGTCGAGCAGCCCGGCGGGCAGCAGTTGCTGCACGTACGACGGGGTGAGGTCGAGGAAGTCGATCCGGTGCTCCCGCACGTACCGCACCAGCGCGGTCGGCTCCAGCCGCACGTCGTCGGTGAGCACGTGCAGCTCGTGGCCGTCGGCCATGAGCAGCGGGCCCTCCCACGACGTGTCGAAGGAGAACACGGCCGACACCGCGACCCTCATGTGCTCGCGCGCGAAGTCGTCGCGGTGGTTGTGCAGGAGGTTCACCAACTGCCGGTGCTCGACCACGACGCCCTTGGGCTTGCCGGTCGAGCCGGAGGTGTAGATCACGTAGGCCGCGAGGTCCGACCGCAGCGGCACGTCCGGCCGCGTGTCGGGCAGGCCCGAGGTGTCGACCGCCGCGTCGAGCACGAGCACCGCGCCGGAGTCCTCCAGCAGGTAGCGCCGGCGGGCCTCGGGCAGCCCCGGGTCGACCGGCAGGTACACCGCGCCCGCCTTGAGGATGCCCAGGATGCCGACCACCGAGTCGGCGCCGCGCGGCAGCGACAGCGCGACGACCTGCTCGCGCCCGACGCCCGCGCGCAGCAGGTGGTGGGCCAGCCGGTTGGCCCGCGCGTCGACCTCGGCGAAGGTGAGCCGGGTGTCCCCGCACACCAGCGCCGTCGCGTCCGGCGTGCGGCGCGCCTGCGCCTCGAACAGCTCCGGGAACGTGGTGTCCGGCACGGCGAGCGCCCGGCCGCGGCCGTCGGGCTCGTCGCCGAGCAGCAGCGACAGCTCGGCCATCGGCCGGTGCGGGTCGGCGGTGACGCCCGCCAGCAGCACGAGCAGGTGCCGCGCCATCCGGTCGACGGTGGCCGCGTCGAACAGCTCGGTGCTGTACTCGACCAGGCCGTGCAGGCCGTCGTCGGTGCGGGTGAAGTCGATGCTCAGGTCGAAGTTGGACCACTCGCGGCTGAGCGGGTGCTCCTCGACGCTCAGGCCCGGCAGCTCCGGCAGGGCGCGGCCCGCGTTCTGCAGCACCACCATCACGTCGAACAGCGGCGTGCGGCTCGGGTCGCGGGTCGCGCCCACCGCCTCCACCACCCGGTCGAACGGCACGTCGTCGTGCGCGAAGGCGTCCAGCGCGGTGCGGTTGACCTCCGCCAGGAACTCGGCGAACGACCTCGTGGTGTCCACAGTGGACCGCAGCACCACGGTGCCGACCAGGAACCCGACCAGCCCGGCCAGCTCCGGCCGGTTGCGCCCGGTGGTGACCGTGCCGACCGCGATGTCGTCCTGCCCGGTGTAGCGGGCCAGCAGCAACTGGCAGGCGGCCATCAGCGTGGTGAACAGCGTGGTCTCGTTCACCCTGGCCAGCTCCGCCAGGTCGCCCGCGAGCCGGGCGGGCACGGTGAACTCGTGCGTCGCGCCCGCCGACGTGCGCTCCGCCGGCCGCGGCCGGTCGGTGGGCAGGTCCAGCGGCACGACACCGGCCAGCCGGTCGACCCAGAACCCGGTGTCCACCGGTCGGCCGCGCTGCCAGACGGCGTAGTCGGCGTACTGCAACGACGGCTCGGGCAGTGTTTCGCCCCGGTAGAGCGCGCCCAGCTCCTCGATCAGCACGCCGAGCGACCAGCCGTCCACCACGATGTGGTGCGAAGTCAGCAGCAGCACGTGCGCGTCGGCCGACTCGGTCCTCAGCGCGGCCCGGAACAGCGGGCCGCGCCGCAGGTCGAACGGCTCGTCCAGCACCTCGCGCAGGTCGTCCACGGCGGCCAGGTCGAGGTCGACCTCGTCGTGCACCACCTGCACCGGGCGGCCGTCGACCTGGTCGAACGTGGTGCGCAGCGACTCGTGCCTGTGCACCAGCCCGCGCACGGCGTCGGTCAGCCGCGCCACGTCGAGCCGACCGGTCAGCCGCAACGCGATCGCGCTGGTGTACTCGGTGCTCTCGGGGTGGAACTGGGCCAGGAACCACAGCCGCTGCTGGCCCGCGGACAGCGGCAGCGGTTCGTCGCGCGGCGCGGGCGGGATCACGTCCGCGGTGGGCGCGGCCCGGCCGGCCAGCCGCGCGCGCAGCTTCTCCCGCAGGTGCTCGGGCAGCGCGGAGATGCGGTCGTTCTTGGAGGTGGTCATGTCCGGTCACGCCTCCGTGTCGGCAGCGAGGGCTTCGAGATCCGCGAGAACCAGTTCCTCGACCAGGTCGGCCAGTGCGGAGACGGTGCGGGCGGTGAGGACGTCGCGCGGTGACAGGTCGACGCCGAAGGCCGCCTTGGTCCGGGACGTGATGTGCAGGCTGCGGATCGAGTCGCCGCCGAGGGTGAAGAAGCTGTCCTCCACGCCGACCCGGCCCACGCCGAGGACGTCGGCCCAGATGGCCGCGATGGCCTCTTCGGTCTCCGTCCGGGGCTCGACGTACTCCCCGGACGTGACCGCGTCGCGCTCGGGCGCGGGGAGCGCGACGCGGTCGAGCTTGCCGTTCACGGTCAACGGCAGGCTTTCCAGTGCGACGAACGCTGCGGGCACCATGTGGTCGGGCAGGACCTTGGCCGTGTGGTCGCGCAACTGCGTCGCCGTAGTCGGCTTGTCCGGCACGTAGTACGCAACCAAGCGTTGTTCGTTCGCCAGTACAACGACCTGGGCGACGGCAGGATGCGCGGCGAGGACGGATTCGACCTCGCCGAGTTCGATCCGGAACCCGCGGATCTTCACCTGCTGGTCGGCGCGGCCCAAATAGCGCAACGCGCCGTCCTCCCACCGGGCCAGGTCACCACTGCGGTACATGCGGGAACCCGGTGGGCCGAACGGGTTCGCGACGAACCGCGACGCGGTCAGCCCCGGCCGGTTCAGGTAGCCGCGGGCCAGGCCCGGTCCGGCCACGTACATCTCGCCGGGCACGCCCGCGGGCACCGGGTTGAGGTCCTCGTCCAGGACGTAGATCCGCAGGTCGGGCATGGCGACGCCGATGCTGCCGTCGGCCTCGGTGTAGGTGACGTGCACGGTGGTCTCGGTGATGCCGTACATGTTGATCAACGTGCCGGGACCGTCCCAGCCCTCCAGCTTGCCCATCTCCAGCGCCTCGCCGGCGAAGATCACGCACCGCAGGCTCAGCCCGGTCGGCCGCTCCGGGATCAACTGGTAGAACGCCGACGGCGTCTGGCTCAGGATCGTCACGCCCTCGTCGACCAGCAGCCGGGCGAAGTCGCGCGGCAAGCGGGACACCGCGTGCGGCACCACGACCAGCCGGCCGCCGTGCAGCAGCGCGGCCCACAGCTCGAAGACCGAGACGTCGAAGGCGTAACTGTGGAACATCGACACCACGTCGTCGGGGCCGAGCCGGAACCAGTGGTCGGTGGCGGAGAACAGGCGCACCACGTTGCCGTGCGGGATGACCACGCCCTTGGGCCGTCCGGTCGAACCCGAGGTGTAGATCACGTAGGCCGCGTGGTCCGGGCGCAGGGCCGCCGCCGGCGCGGTGTCCGGCAGCCCGGTCAGCTCGGGCAGCTCCGACAGCACGGCCACCGGTCGGGCGTCCTCGATCGTGGCCGCGATCCGGTCCGCCGGGTACGCGGGGTCCAGCGGCAGGTAGGCCGCACCCGACTTGAGCACCGCCAGCACGGCGACGACCTGGTCCAGCGAGCGCGGCAACCGCAGCGCGACGATCCGCTCCGGCGCGGCGCCCAGGTCGACCAGGTGGTGCGCGAGCCGGTTCGCGCGCTCGTCCAGCTCCCGGTAGGTCAGGTGCTCGCCCTCGCACGTGACCGCGACCGCGTCGGGCGTGCGCGCGGCCTGGGCGGCGAACAGCTCGGGGATCGTCGTGCCCGGCTCGCTGACCATCGTGCCGTTCCAGTCGAACAACACCTGGCGGACCTCGTCCTCGGACAGCCACGGCACGTCGGCCACCGGCCGGTCCGGGTCGGCGACCAGGCCGACCAGCAGCCTGCGCAGCCGCTCGGCGAGCCGTTCGACGGTGCCGGGCTCGAACATCGCGGGCTCGTAGCCGAGCAGCAGGCCGAGCCGTTCCCGCGGGTAGACGGTGGCGCTGAGCGGGAAGCTCGTGGTCTCGACCGCGGCGATGTCGCGCAGGCCCAGGTCCTCGGCCAGCTCGACCGGGTAGTTCTCGAAGACCACCACGCTGTCGAACAGGTTCGTGCCGCGCTCGACCTCGCTCCACGCCTGGATGTCGGCCAGCGGCACGTGCTCGAACCGCCGCGACTCGACCTGGGCGTCCTGCAACGCCCGCAACCAGTCCGCGACCGGTGCGGCGCCGTCGACCTGGACGCGCACCGGCAGCGTGTTGATGAAGATGCCGGTGATGGCGTCCACACCGGGAAGCTCCGCGGGACGGCCCGAGACCGTCGCGCCGAAGCACACGTCACGCCGGCCGGCGGACCGGGCCAGCAGCAGCGCCCACGCGCCCTGCACGATCGCGCTGGGCGTCACGCGGTGGTGGCGGGCGAACTCGTACAGCCGCGCGGACTCCTCGTCGGTCAGCTCGACCTCCAGGCGTCGCGACGACGTGCCGTGCCCGGCCGGCCGGTCGGCGGGCAGCGGCGTCGGCGAGTCGAACCCGGCCAGCGCCCGCCGCCAGTGCTCCCGCGCCTCGGCCTCGTCCTGCTCGGCCAGCCAGGCGACGTAGTCGCGGAACGGCCGCCGGTCGGTCTCCGCGCCGGGGTCGAGCACGTCGGACAGCACGTGGAAGACGCTCCAGCCGTCGAGCAGCACGTGGTGGAACGTCCACAGCACCTGCACGCTGGTGGGGGACAGGCGGGCGATGGCGACCCGCATCAGCGGCGGTCTGGCCAGGTCGATGCCCTGGTCCCGGTCGCGCGCCAGCAGCTCGCGCAGCCGGTCGGCGCGGGTGGCCTCGTCGAGGTCGCTCCAGTCCAGGAACGTGAACGGCACCTCGGCGTGCTCGTGCACCACCTGCAACGGCTGCCGCACGCCCTCCCACAGCACGCTGCTGCGCAGCACGGGCGTGCGGTCCACCACCCGCTGCCAGGCGGCGGCGAACGCGGCCGGGTCGGTGACGCCGTCGACCACGAACGTGGTCTGCTGGAAGTACACGCCCTGGTCGCCCAGGCCGTGGAACACCATGCCCGCCTGCATCGGCGTGAGCGGGAAGGCGTCCTCGCCGGTGATCAGGTCGACCTCGGCCTGGGTCAGGTCGGCCAGCGGGAAGTCCGACGGCGTGCGACCGCCCGCGCCCGGTTCGGCGCAGTGGGCCGTGATGCCGCGCAGCGCGTCGGCGAACGCGTCGGCCAGGTGCGCGACGGTGTCGCGGTCGTGGACGTTCTCGCTGTGGTGGAAGGTGAACTCCAGCCGGTCGCCGCGCACCTGCCCGACCACGTCCAGCAGGTGGGGTCGCGGGGCGCGCGGGTCGACGGACAGCTCCAGGTCGCGCTGGTCGGCGTCGAACCGGCCCAGGTAGTTGAACGAGACCCGGGGGTCGCAGGCGGGCGCGGTGCGGGCCAGGTGGCGCAGCGCGCCGTACCCGATGCCCCGCCCGGGCACGGCCCGCAGCTGCTCCTTCACCGACTTCAGCGCCTCACCCCACCCGCCGTCGGGCAGGTCGAGCGCGACCGGGAAGACGGTGGTGAACCAGCCGACCGTGCGGGACAGGTCGACGTCGGCGAACAGCTCCTCGCGGCCGTGGCCCTCCAGGTCCACCAGCACCCGCGACCGGCCGGTCCAGTCGGCCAGCACCCGGCCCAGCGCGGTCAGCAGCACGTCGTTGACCTGCGTGCGGTAGACGGCGGGTACGTCGCGCAGCAGCGCGGCGGTCTCCCGCTCGGTGAGCCGCACGGTGACCTCGCGCTGGGAGCCGACCGTGTTCGGACCGGTCCGGTCGACCGGGATGCCGGTCGGCGTGGCGGCCACGGCCGCCCAGTGGTCGAGCTCGGCGTCGAAGCCGTGCGGGGCGTGGTCGGCGAGGCGGGTGGCCCAGTCGCGGAACGACGTCGTCTTCGGCCCGAGGTGGATCGCCTGCCCTACGCACGCCTGGCGGTAGGCCGTGGTCAGGTCTTCGACCAGCACCCGCCACGACACGCCGTCGACCACGAGGTGGTGCGCGGTCAGGCGGACCGATCCGCTGTCCAGCAGCTCGGCGCGCAGCAGTGGGCCGCGGGTGAGGTCGAAGCCCTCCAGCGCGAGCGGGTCGGCGTCGGTGACGGGGGCGACCACCTGCCGGTCGCCCTCGAACCGGGTGCGCAGCGCGTCGTGGTGCCCGACCAGCGCGGCCAGGGCGGCGCGCAGCGCGGGCACGTCGAGGTCGACGTCGAGGTCGACCACGACGGACTGGTCGAAGTGCTCGGGCCGCACCGCGTGGCTGTCGAGGAACCAGCGCTGGATCGGGGTGAGCGGTGCGTCGCCGGTGACCTCGCCCTGGTCGGCGGCGGGCGGGAGGTCGCGGGTGACGTGCGGCGCGATCGCGGCGATGGTCTGGTGCGCGAAGATGTCCCGCGAGGTCAGCACCAGGCCCGCGCGCCGGGCGCGGGTGACCACCTGGATGCCCAGGATCGAGTCGCCGCCCAGGGCGAAGAAGTTGTCCCGCACGCCGACCCGGGCCGCGCCCAGCACCTCGGCGAACACGTCGGCCAGCACCGCTTCCACGGGTGTGCGCGGTGCCACGTAGCGAACTTCCGAGCGCTCTTCGGGCGGTGCCGGCAGCGCGTCGCGGTCGAGGTGGTCGAGGCCGACGACCGTGGTGGGCACGGCGTGCGCGGGCAGCACCTGGCCGAGGAAGCCGCGCAGCGCCGAGTCGTTCACCGGCGGCGTCACGTAGGCGACCAGCCGCCGGTCGACCGCGACCACGGCCGCGTCGGTCACCTCGTGGTACCGCCGGATCGCCCGCTCGACCTCGGCCAGGTCGACCCGGGTACCGCGGATGCGCACGGTGTGGTCCGACGCCGTGTGGTCGGCGGTCGCGTCGAGGGCGGCCAGGCCGCGCAGCGGGCGGTCGGGGTCGTCGACCACCAGGCGCAGCAACGCTTCCAGGTCGTCGCCCAGCGCCTCGATCGTGGCCGCGTCGAACAGGTCGGTGTTGTACTCCAGGGTCAGCGCCAGGTCGTCGCCGCGCGGCCAGAACTCCACCACCAGGTCGAACCGGGCCACCGGCCGGGGCAGGTCGTGCTCGACGGCGGTCAGCTCGCCGAACGCCGGGTCGCGCAGCAGCGGCTGGTGCAGCGCCACCACGGCCTGCACCAGGGGCGTGCGGCTGGGGTCCGGGTCGGGCCGCACCTCCTCCACCACCCGGTCGAACGGCACGTCGTCGTGCGCGAACGCCTCCAGCGCCGTGTCGCGCACCTGGTCCAGGAACGCGGTGAACGGCAGGTCCGGGTCGACCCACGAGCGCAACACCAGCGTGCGGACGAAGAAGCCCACCGCGCGTTCGAGGTCGGCCCGGTCGCGACCGGAGCTGACCGTGCCGACGGCGATGTCGCGTTGCCCGCTGCGCGCCGACAGCAGCACCTGCACGGCGGCGGTCAGCGTCATGAACAACGTGGCGTCGTGCGCCCGGCCCACACCCGCCAGCCGGCGGACGAGGTCGGCGGGCAGCGGCCGCCGCAGCACCGCGCCGGACGTCGTGCGCAGCGGCGGCCGGGGCCGGTCGGTGGGCAGGTCCAGCGCCTCGACGCCGTCCAGCCGGGCCCGCCAGTACGCCGGGTCGCCCTCGGGCCTGGTCCGGTCCCACGCGGTGAAGTCGGGGTACTGCACCGCGGGCTCCGCCGGCTGCCCGCCCGCGTACAGCTCGGCCAGCTCCTCCAGCAGCACCTGCACCGACCAGCCGTCGGTGACGATGTGGTGCTGGACGAGGACCAGCAGGTGCTCGTCCGGGCCGAGAGGGCTCAGCACGGCCCGGGTGAGCGGACCGTGCCGCAGGTCGAACGGCTCGTCCAGGCCCAGCTCGGCCGGGCTCGGCTCGGTGGCGTCGGCACGGGCCGGCAGCACGCGCAGCGGGATCGTGCCCCGCGGCGCGACCACCTGCACCGGCTCGTCACCCATCACGTCGAACGTCGTGCGCAGCGCGTCGTGCCGGCACGCCAGCGCGTCCAACGCCCTGGCCAGCCGCGGCACGTCGAGCGGCC
Source organism: Saccharothrix sp. S26 (assembly GCF_021390395.1). Taxonomy (GTDB): domain Bacteria; phylum Actinomycetota; class Actinomycetes; order Mycobacteriales; family Pseudonocardiaceae; genus Actinosynnema. The sequence continues at coordinate 41,127 of NZ_JAJUWT010000033.1, read as the reverse complement.
CGGTCAGGCGGACGCCCGCCGCGGTGTTCTGCTCGGCGGTGCCGTCCAGCGAGAACAGCCGGCGCTGCGCCGACGACAGCGGCAGCGGCCCCACCCGCGGCACGCGGGGGATCGGCGCGCCGTCGAGGTCGGGCAGGGCCTCGGTGAGCGCGGCGACCGTGCGGTGGTCGAACATCGCCCGCACCGGCAGCCCACCGAGCCGCGACAGCGCCCGCACGGCCAGGATCGAGTCGCCGCCCAGCGCGAAGAAATCGTCGTGCGCGCCGACCCGGGGCACGCCCAGCACCTGCGACCACACCTCGGCGACCCGGCGCTCGGCCGGGGTGCGCGGCTCGACGTGGTCGGCCGGGGTGACGGCGTCGCCGACGACCGGCTCGGGCAGCGCGTCGCGGTCGAGCTTGCCGTTGGGCGTGAGCGGGAACGCCGCCAAGCCCACGAACGCCGAGGGCACCAGGTAGTCGGGCAGCCGCGCGGCCAACCGCTCGCGCAAGCCGTCGGTCTCGCCCACCACGTACGCCACCAGCCGCTTGGGCTCGCCGCGCGCGACCACCACGGCGTGCTCCACGCCCGGCTGCTGCCGCAACACCGCCTCGATCTCGCCGGGCTCGACCCGGAAGCCGCGGATCTTCACCTGGTGGTCGGCCCGGCCGACGAACTCCAGCTGGCCGTCGGCGCGGGTGCGGACCACGTCACCGGTGCGGTACATGCGCGAACCGGGTGGCCCGTAAGGGTCGGCCACGAACCGCTGCGCGGTCAGCCCCGGCCGACCCAGGTAGCCGCGGGCCAGGCCCACACCGGTCACGTACAGCTCGCCCTCGGCGGCCTGGCGCAGGTCGTCGTCCAGCACCCGGACCGAGGTGCCGGGGATCGGGCGGCCGATGGGCGGCGTGCCGCCGGGCTCCAGCGGCTCGCTCCACGACGTGACCACAGTGGACTCGGTCGGCCCGTAGGCGTTGATCATGCGCCGACCCGGTGCCCACTTCGCCACCAGGTCCGGCGGGCACGCGTCACCGCCGACGACGAGCGTGCGGAACGACGGCAGGTCGACGTCGGGCATGGTGGCCAGCGCCACCGGCGGGATCAGCGCGTGCGTGACGCCGAACGCGGCGATCACCTCGGCGAGCTGGTCACCCAGCAGCGGACCGGGCGGTGGCACCACGAGGGCCGCGCCGGCGGGCAGCGCCATGCACAGCTCCAGCACCGAGGCGTCGAAGCTGGGTGAGGAGAACTGCAGGACCCGGTCGCCCGGGCGCACGGCGAAGTGCTCGATCTCGGCGGCGGAGAACGCGGGTAAGCCCCGGTGCGGCACCACCACGCCCTTGGGGCGACCGGTGGACCCGGAGGTGTAGATCACGTAGGCCGGATCCTCCGGGTGGATCTCCGCCTCCGGCGCGGTGCCGGGCCGGCCGGCGAGGTCCCGCGGGCCGTCGAGCACGAGCAGCGGCTCGGCGTCGGCGACCATGAACGCGATCCGGTCGGCCGGGTAGTCCGGGTCGATCGGCAGGTACGCCGCGCCCGTCTTCAGCACGGCGAGCCGGGCCACCACGTTGTCCACCGAGCGCGGCATGGCCACCGCCACGACCCGCTCCCGCCGCGCCCCCTCGGCCTGGAGCAGGTGCGCGAGCCGGTTCGCGCGCTCGTCGAGTTCGCGGTAGGAGAGCGCCCCGTCGGCGGAGAGGACCGCGGGTGCGTCGGGAGTGCGCAGCGCCTGCGCGGCGATCAATTCCGGCAATGTGCGGGCGTGCGTCATCGCGAGAGGTGCCTTTCTGGCTGTCGGGGGCGCGGCTTACCCATTCCGCGGAGGTTCAAACGTGAAATTCAGACCATTTTCGCGGTCTGCCGGCGGGCCAGTCGGCCGCCGATCTGGATCCACCCGATCCCGCCGCCGCCCGGATCGCGCAGGAAACGTCCGGTTTGGTTGGTGTCGCCCGTGTCGGAATCACGCATCGCGAACACCAGGCCGTCGAACAACGACAGGTCCGCGAACGGCTCGCCGTCCACCGTCAGCGCCAGGCGCTCCCGGTCGACCGCCCGCACCGCGTATTCGACGTCGCCGTTGCGGAAGCGCCCGGTGCAGTCCGGGGGAGGGGCGATGCGGTGGTGCAGACCGCGCATTCCGTCGTAATCGGCCACCGGCAGCCCGGCCGCGACCAAATCGGGCACCAGGTCGCGCCACAGCGCGAACCCGCTGCTCCCGGTGGTGGTCAGGGCGACCGCCGACCCGTCGGCCGGGTTGATCCGCAGGTGGCACGACGTGCCGTCGGCGGTGCCGTCGTGACCGACCCAGCGGACGCCGTCGCGCTGGAACAGCGCCAGGCCCAGGCCCCAGCCGTCGGCCATGCCGAACGGCTCGGCGTGTCGGACGGGTTCGCGCATCAGGGCGAGCTCCCGCGGGCCCATCAGGTGCGGCGCGCCGCCACCGAGCATCCGGCCGAGCGCCAGCAGGTCCGTCGCGCTCGCGGCCAGGGCGCCGGCGGGCGCGTCGACCGGGGCCAGCGACTGCTCCACCGGCACGACGCGGCCCGTGGTGGCGTTGACGGCGTGGCCCGTGGCCACGTCGGGGTCGGGGCTCGTGGTGAACCTGGCGCGCACGCCCAGGGGGCGCAGCAGGACCGCTTCCACCGCTTCCGCCCAGGTCATCCCGGTCGCCACCTCGATCAGGTGGCCGATGAGGGTGTACCCGATGTTGGAGTAGGAGAAGCCCGCGCCGGGCTCGTGCAGCGGGTGAAGCTCGCGCAGCGCCTGGCGCACGTGGTGGCGCAGGGACGTGGTGCGCACGTCCTCCGGGTCCGACGGCAGGCCGCCGGTGTGGCTGAGCAGGTGCCGCAGCGTGAGCTCGTCGGCCACGCCGGGCAGGTGGTCGGACAGCGGCGCGTCCAGCTCCAGGTCCCCGTCGGAGACCAGGGCCATGGCGACGGTCGCGGTGAACGTCTTGGTGATCGAGCCGATGGGCACGGCCGCGTCGGCGGCCAGGCCCACCTCGTGGGTCCACGTGCGCCCCTCGTGGTGCACGGCGAGCTGCGCGCCGGGCACCAGGTGCTCACGGGCCAGCGCGGTTAATCGGGTGGAGATCCGGTCGGTGTCCATGCGTGATCCTCTGAGAATGAGCCACAGCGTCAATGAGTACCGGGCTGCGAGGCCAACGGTGACGGTCGCCGGGAGACTGTCGCGACCGCCGAACGGAGCATTTGCTGAATAGTCATTCCCTATTTTGAGGGGACTGTAACCGGATGTTAGAAGTGTCACTTCCGGGATTCACTCGATCGGGCGGTTTGGACCGGCCGGTCTCGTAAATACGTGCAGTACGCGAGGGTTATTCGCAGTCACGTGTCAAGGGGGTTGCGGGTACCCCTACGCTGTCCATCAAGAGGGCATGAAATGACTTCCTGCTCCAGTCGGACGGATTTCAACGATATTTCGGGAGCGGCCGTAACCTTTTCCCTCGAAGGTCGTTTGACGTTACTCGGCCGTACTGCCCACCGCGAGAGTCCAACCTCCACCCCGCGCGTGTCCTACGTTCAGGACGCGCGTGTCCTACGTTCAGGACCGGTGAGGTGAACGTTCGGGTCCGCCGGCGGCCGTGCCGGGGCGTGCCGGGGCGGGGCTAGTCGCGCTGGACCTCGTGGTGCAGCCGCTCCATCCGGGCGTCCAGCTCGGCCGCGATCGCGGCGGTGGCGGTCAGCTCCTCGACGAACCCCGCGGGCACCTGGTCGTCGTACTTGTAGTAGAGCTTGTGCTCCAAAGTGGCCCAGAAGTCCATCGCGATGGTCCTCAGCTGCACCTCGACCTTGACGTGCTCCACCCGGTCGGACAGGAACACGGGGATGCGCACGATCAGGTGCAGGCTGCGGTAGCCGTTGGGCTTCGGCGCGGCGATGTAGTCCTTGGTGCGCAGGATCTCCACGTCGTTCTGCCGGGCCAGCATGTCGCGCACGCGGTACACATCGGACACGAAGGGGCACACCACCCGCACGCCCGCCACGTCGTGCAGGTGCTCGGCCGCCAGCGACAGGTCCGCGGGCAGCCCCTTGCGCCGCAGCTTGTCGAGGATCGCCTCCGGCCGCTTCACGCGGTGCGTGACGTGCTCGATGGGGTCGTGCCGGTGGACGAGGTCGAACTCCTCGCTGAGGATCCGCAGCTTCGTCATCAGCTCGTCGACCGCGAACTTGTGGACCACGAGGGACCGCCGCAGCAGGTCGTCCGCGACGCCGCTCTCCATGATCCCACGATACCGGGCCCCGGTTCGGCTACGATGCCGGTCGTGAACACCCACTGGCACGTGGTCCTTCCGCCGCCGTGCGCCTGACCGGGCGCACTCGCTGACGCACGCCTGCACGCCTGCCTGACCGCTCGGCCCGACCGACGCGGTCCCCGCAGTGCGCCCGTTCGCGTCCCTCTCACCTCGTCTCGCGAACGGAGACCCCGTGTCGACCCTTGCCGTGGAAACACGCGCTCGTTCCACCCGCGGACCGCTGCCGATCCTGGCCGCGTGCGTCCTGTGGGGCACCACCGGCACCGTCAGCTCGCTGGCACCCGCCTCCGCACCGGCCTCGGCCGTGGGCGCGGCGGGCCTGGTGCTGGGCGGCTGCCTGCTCTTCCTCACCGCCCGGGGCACGCGTGCCGTGCTGCGGACCGCCGACCGGCGGCTGCTGCTGCTCGGCGCGGTGACCGTGGCGGGCTACGCGCTCGCGTTCTACCCGGCCGTCGCCCGCACGGGTGTGGCCGTCGGCACGACCGTGGCGCTGGCCACCGCGCCGATCGTGCTCGGGCTGCGGTCGCGGCCGCTGCTCACGTCGGCCGCCGTGGTCGGTTGCGCGGCGCTCGTGCTGGGCGGCGGTGACGCGCACGTCGACCTGATCGGCGTCGGGTTGGCGCTGGTCGCGGGCCTGTCGTACGCCGCGTACTCGGTGATCTGCGCGCACCTGATCGCCCGCGGGCACCCGTCCCGCGCGGTGGTGGGCGTGGTGTTCGGCGGCGCGTCCGCGTTGACGTTGCCGGTGCTGCTGGTCCTCGGTGTCACGTGGGTGGCCGACCCGGCCGGGTTGGCGGTCACCGCGCACCTGGCGGTGTTCACCACGTTCGCCGCGTACCTGCTGTTCGCCCGGGGCCTCCGGCACACCGGCGCGGCGGCGGCGACCACGTTGACGCTCGCCGAGCCCGCCGTGGCGGCGGTGCTGGGCGTGGTCGTGCTGGACGAGCGGTTGCCGCTCGTGTCGTGGTGCGGGATGGCCGTGCTGGCGGTCGCCCTGGTGGCACTCGCCCGGCGCTGAGGTGGGCTTCGACGGGCCGGCGCTCCGACCGGGGGGCGTCGGCCCGCTCGGGGACGCCGGCCCGTCGAAGGCTTCTCACTCGTGGAAGGTCAGCTCCCACTCCTGGCTCAGGTCGGGGCGGGTGTCCTGGACGTCCACCCGGGGCGGGTAGATCAGCCACGGCGACTTGTCGAGCCGCAACGGCTTGCCCAGGGCCGAGAGGGTCACGCGGTTGGGCGCGGAACCGGTGCGGACGACCCACGAGTAGGGGTAGGGACTGGCGACCACGGGCCGGTGGTTCTGCGCGTCGAGCCCGCCGAGGGTCAGGTAGAGGCCGGTGCCGAGGTTCTTGATGATCTGCGTGTGGTTGCTGTCGCGGACCAGCTGCCACTCCTGGTAGCCCGGCGCGCCGACGGCGGGCAGGAGGACGGTCGGCGCGCCCTCGTGGTCCGACAAGGGGGTGAGCAAGGCGTCCTCGTCACCGCCGAACGTGATGCCGTACACCCCGTCGGGGACCATCGCGCGTTCGGTCGAGGCCGTGGCCGAAGGTGTTGCGGTCAAGGCGATGGCCGCGCCGAGGGCGGCGGTCCACCCGATCACGGTCCTGGTGGCGCGTCGGAGGTTCATCAGCGGTCCCTTCCACGAGGTGCGCCCCGGGTGGGACGTCCTTCATGGCTTACCGCCATTCGGCCGCCGTGGCAGTCCTTCGACCGGTGGTGCTGCCTGCCCGAACGGGCGAACCGCGCCGGTGCGTCAGTCCGGTCGGTGCGCCCCGCCGCCCAGGCCGTAGAGGATGCGCTGGATGACCTCCGGGTCCACGTCCGGCTCGTCGCCCAGCGCCTCGGCGGCGGGGGAGCGGCGCGGCTCGCGGCGCGGCAGCGGCACGGCGGAGGCGTTCATGCCCGACGGCAGCGCCAGCTCGCACCAGGCCAGGTGGCCGCCCGCGGTGAGGTCCACCAGTCCCGCGCGGGAGCCGGCCAGCTCCGGCGGCAGCGCGACGCGGTTGCCCTCGACCTCGACCACGAGGTAGGTGCCGGTCAGCCGCAGGCGCACCAGCAGGAAGCCGGGCGCGCGCCGGTCGGCCACGTCGACCGCGGCGCCGACCAGGCGGCGGACGGTCTGCGCGGCTTCGTCCTGCATCGCCCGCAAGCGCCATTCGCCGAGCGAGAAGCGCACGAACATCTCCGCCACGTTCACCGCGGTGGGCAGCGCGACGAGTCGAAGGTCGTCGACCTGTTCGGTCTGGGCGTTCACACCGATCCTCCTCGCCTGCGTCCCGGCGCGTGCTGCGCCAGATGGTGCCATGAGTGCGTCCGATATCACCCGCGTGGTCTACGACCGTGAGCGGACTGTGTCCGCATCGAGTTCTACCGCTTCAGTGTGGATCGAAGCAAAACCCTGGTGCCACGACCTACTACGGCTGGAGACGGTGGGCGGTTCAGGCAGGTTGCGCCGGCGCGGACGAAAGTACCGAAATGCAGGGCGAAATGGAATGACAGTCCGGTACGCCCGGTTCAGCGACTGGACCTACGCAGCGTAGTGGCACCCGAAACGGGCCGGTGAGCAGCGCGAAGGGCCCGCCGGTGTGTCGGCGGGCCCTCGGGTGTGGCTGCGGCGCGGGCTGGGGTCAGCCCTGCTTCACGGCCTCGATCTCGAGCAGGATGGTGATCTTGTCGCCGACGACCGCGCCCGCCGCGCCGCCGGTCACGCCGAACTCGCGGCGGTTGATCTCGGTGGAGGCGGAGAAGCCGACGACCTTCGAGCCCTCGAACCCGTCGCCGAAGCCGTTGATCTCCAGCTCCAGCGTGACGGGCTTGGTCACGCCGTGCAGGGACAGCTCGCCGTCGACCAGGAAGCCCTCACCGTGGGCGCGCACGCCGGAGGAGGTGAAGGTCAGCTCGGGGAACTTCTCGGTGTCCAGGAAGTCCTCGCCCCTGACGTGGGCGTCGCGCTGCTCGTTGCGGGTGTCGATCGAGCCGGCGTCGATCTTCGCCGTGACCGTGGACTCCAGCGGGTTCTCGGCGGTGACGATGGTGCCCTCGAAGGTCCCGAAGTGGCCGCGGACCTTGGACACGCCGAGGTGGCGCACCACGAAGGAGATGTCCGAGTGCACCGGGTCGATCGCCCACGTGCCCGTGAGGTAGCCGGGGATCTGCACAGTCTGCGAGGTCATGGATGGTCCTTCTCGGTTGGTCTGGTTGAACTCTCAACTGAACATAGCGCATCCTGGTTGAAGGTTCAACAACGGCCGTATGATGGGGGTATGAGCGACGTGCGGTGGCTGAGCGCCGAAGAGCAGCAGGTGTGGCGTGCCTTCATGACCGCCGTGACCAAGTTCACCGAGCACCTGGACCGGCAGTTGCAGCGCGATTCCGGGATGCCGATGGCCTACTACGAGATCCTGGTGGCCCTGTCGGAGGCCCCGGAGCGCGCGCTGCGGATGAGTGAGCTGGCTTCGGTGTGCCACTCGTCACGCTCAAGACTCTCCCACGCGGTGGCCCGGTTGGAGAAGGAGGGCTGGGTCGTGCGGCAGGCCTGCCCGTCCGATCGGCGGGGTTCCATCGCGGTCCTCACCGAGACCGGGTTCCGGGTGCTGGAGCAGGCGGCGGCCGGGCACGTGACGGCGGTCCGCGAGCACCTGTTCGACGTGCTGACGCCCGACCAACTGCGGTCGCTGGCGGAGATCAGCCGGGCTGTGGACGCCGGGTTGACGGTGCAGTGCGCCAAGGTGCGGCGGGAAGAGTTCGCGGACCTCTGACGGACGCGCGGGTGAGCCGGACATCCCACGGGTGGGGCGGCATCGGTCCCAAGTGGACGCATCCGGCGGAGTCGGTGTGGGCCGGTCGGAGCAGGCTCGCCGGTCGCCTCAGGATTGTCATACCGGGCCGTTAGCATCCCGGCCGTGGGAGCGAAGCTGGGCAGGATCGCGCGTCGGGCCATCGGCGCGGGCCGGCGTGAGTCGGCCAGTGTCAGCGCCGCCGCGTTGGGGCTGTTGCTGCTGGTCGGAGCCGCGCTCGGCGACGGCATCTCGCGCACCGCGGTCGAGGTGAGCGACGGGCTCACCTGGCTGAACGACGACCAGCGCGGCGAGGTCGTGCAGGTCAACCCCAGCTCCGGCAAGCCGCAGACGCGGTTGCAGGTCAGCGGGGCCGACGCGCAGCTGGAGATCGCGCAGTCCGACGACAAGCTGATCGTGCTCGACCGCCGCACGGGGCAGATCACGGTGATCGACCTCGCCACCCTGCTGTCCTCCGGCCGCCGGCAGGCGCCACCCGGCCCGTCGGCGAAGGTGCTCATCGCGCTGGACCGGGTGTTCGTGGTCGACCGCGCGGCGGGCTCGGTGCACAACGCCGACCCGGTGACGTTGGCCGACGTCGGGTCGCCCTGGTTCGCGGGGCAGCCCCTGGCGGACGTGGTGGCCGACGACGACGGCGTGATCTGGGCCGTGGACCACGGCGGCAACCTGCACGCCCTGGAGTGGTCCGACGACGAGCTGAAGTTCCTGGAGCGGTCCAACAAGCCGGTGGCTGGCGCCGGTCCGCGCACGGCGCTGGTGCCGCACGAGCGGGGCGTGACGCTGCTCGGGTTGGAGGGCGGCGTGGTGGTGCGCGACGGCACCGGCCGCGACCTCACCGCGAGCACGAAGACGTTCGGCGGCGAGGTGCTCGCCGCGCAGACCAGCCCGACCGGGCTGGCGCCCGCGTCGGTCCCGGACGCGGCGGTGGTCGTGCTGGTGAGCGGCGACGAGGTGGTCCAGGTCGACATGGGGCAGTACGACTGCCCCAAGCCCGGTCGACCCGCGGTGTTCCGCGACCGGGTCTACGTGCCGTGCCTCGGGTCGGGCAAGGTCGTGGTGCTGGACCGGTCGGGGCGCCGTGGCGCGGACGACGTGCGGACGGCCGGTGGCGGCGACCCGGCGCTGGTGTTCGACGACGGCAAGCTGTTCATCAACACGCCCGGCGCGCAGTCGGGCGTGATCGTGGACTCCGACGGGCGCACCCGCGAGGTGGTGATCCGCAGCCCCGAGCTGCCGGTGATGGACCCGGAACGGCCACCCATCCCGAGCGTGCCCAGCCCGCCGCCGCCGCGCCCGGACCCGCCGGGGCGCGACAACCGTGGCAACGGCCAGAACCCGCAGCAGCGCGGTGAGACGACGACCACCGCCGCGCCGGTGACGACCACGCCCAGCGCCGGCGCGTCGGGTGCGGTGCCGGGGCGTCCGGCGGGCGTCACGGTGGCGCAGCGCAGCAACAACGGCACCTCCGTGGTCGTGGCCGTGAGCTGGACCGCCGCGCCCGACGGCGGCGAGCCGATCACCGGCTACACCGTGACGGGCACCGGCGGGTTCTCGGGCGGCACGCAGGAGACGCGGGTGGCGGGCACGTCGGCCGAGTTGGTGTTGCCGTGCGCGGGTTCCACGTTCTGCGCGAGCGGGAAGGTGGACGTCGCCGTGGCGGCGTACAACCGGTTCGGCGCGGGCGAGGCGGGCACGGCGTCGTGGACCGTTCGACCGGCCGCGGGGACGACGACCACCCAGCCGCCGGTGGTGCCCACTACGACGACGACCACAGCGGCCCCGCCTCCACCGCCTCCACCGCCCCCCACGACGACGACCACGACCACGCCGCCTCCACCCCCGCCGCCTCCGCCGTTGCCGAGCGCGGGTGCCGTCGTGATCAGCACGATCGGCGCGGGGGCGCACGTGTACGAGAAGCGCGTGACGACCGCGCCGCCGGCGGACTGGGCGAGCCACACCGGGCGGTGCGAGGTCGTCAACACGACCCTGGAAGCCACCGCGCCGATCGCCTGTGCCGGCGGCACGGTGACGATCGCGGTCGACTACGGCTCGAACTCCATCGTCGTGCGTGCCTACGCCGCCTCCGGGTCGGGGTCGGTCGAATCGGCGGTGCGCACCGCGATCGTGCGGGAGCCGATCGAGAACTGCGGCGGCGGCCGGATCTGCCGGCCCAATAGCCTGCCGGCGTCGGAGGACAACCAGCTGATCGGCGGCGGCATCGGGCTGCTGGCGACCGCGTGGCTGTTGACCCTGCGCAACCGGCGGCTGCGGCGTGAGTCGGGCGAGTGACGAAGGGCGTGGCGTGACGACAACGGCGGTGCCGGCGATCGGCGAGGACGAGATCGCGGTGTTCCGGGCCCTGCACGCGCGACTCGGCGACGCGGTCGAGTCGGCGGTGCGGGGCAAGCGGGACGTCGTCGACCTCGTGCTGGTGGCGATGTTCGCCGGCGGGCACGTGCTGCTGGAAGACGTGCCGGGCACGGGCAAGACCACGCTCGCCCGTGCCGTGGCGGGCGCGTTGGGCGGGGTGTCGCGGCGCGTGCAGTTCACGCCCGACCTGCTGCCGTCGGACGTCACGGGCACCTCGGTGTACGACCCGCAGACCGGCGAGGTGCGGTTCCGGCCGGGCCCGGTGTTCGCCAACATCGTGCTCGCCGACGAGATCAACCGCGCCGCCGCCAAGACGCAGTCGGCGTTGCTGGAGGTCATGGAGGAGCGGACGGTCACCGTGGACGGCGTCGCGCACGCCGTGCCCGCGCCGTTCCTGGTGGTGGCCACGCAGAACCCCATCGACCTGGACGGCACCTACCGGCTGCCCGAGGCGCAGCTCGACAGGTTCATGCTGCGCACCTCCATCGGCTACCCGGCGGTGGAGCACGAGATCGACGTGCTGCGGCCCGGCAGCGGTGCGGGCCAGGTCGGCGCGGTGCCCACGGTGAGCAACCCGCACGTCATCGCCGAGCAGGGGCGTCGGCTCGCCACGCTGCACGTCGCGGACGCGTTGCTGCGCTACATCAGCGACATCGGGGTCGCCTCGCGCGAGGACGGCCGGTTGCGGTTGGGCGCGAGCACGCGAGGGCTGCGCGCGCTGGTGCGGTGCGTGCAGGTGTACGCGGCGGCGCAGGGCAGGCACTTCGTCGTGCCGGGTGACGTGCAGGCCCTGGCGGTGCCGGTGCTGGCGCACCGGTTGGTGCTGACCCGCGAGGCGCAGTTGGCGGGCACGACGACCGAGGAGGTCCTGTCCGACGTCCTGGCGGGCGTGGCCGTGCCGCGACCGACCGCGCGATGACCGGCGTGCGGCTGACCGCGCGCGGGTGGGGCGCGGTGCTGCTGGGCGTGCCGCTGGTGGCGTTGGGGTTGTGGTGGCGCTACCCAGGGGTGGCCGGGCTGGGCATCGCGCTGGTGGTGCTCGCGGCCGGGGGCGTGGTGTCGGTGCTGTCGCGGGCCCAGGTCGCGCCGAAGCGCACCGTGCGGCCGCGGACCGTGCAGCGGTTGGGCACGTGCACCGGGGTGGTCGAGCTGACGGGCACCAGCAGAAGGTTCCCGGTCGTGTTCGACGCGACCGACGAGGTGGCCGGTGAAGCGGTCGCCGTGGACATCCCGCTGCTCGCGCCGGGGCAGAAGGTGAAGGTGGAGTACCCGATTCCGACGCACACGCGCGGCCTGCTGCGGGTGGGGCCGTTGACGTTGAGCCGTCGCGGTCTGGCCGGGCTCGCGCACGCTCGGACCGTCGTGGGTGACGTTGTGGAGGTTCGCGTCGTGCCGCGCGTGCTGCCGGTGCGCGGACTGCCCGGCGGGGTGCGGCGGGGGCACGTCGGCGCGGACGAGCGGGTGGAGCGCGGCGGCACCGACCTGGTGGGGCTGCGGGAGTACGTGCCGGGTGACGACCTGCGGCGGCTGCACTGGGCGACCTCCGCCCGGACCGGGACGTTGATGATCCGCGAGGACGCCGACCCGGCCCGTCCGCACCTGGCGGTGGTGCTCGACGATCACGCGGAGTCCTATGCGCGGGGCAAGGATCTGGAGGACGCGGTGGAGGTGGCGGCGTCGCTGGTGGCGGTGGCGGTCGCCGAGGGACACCCCGTGCGGCTGGTGACGTCGTCGGGTGCGGTGGACGTGGAGCTGCCGGCGGGCGCGGTGGACGCCGACGCGTCGGCGGTGCTGGCGGCGTTGGCGGATTTGCGGGCGGCATCGGGATCCTCGGCCACGCGTTCGCTCCCTGTCCGGGATCTCGACGTGGTGGCCGTGGTGTGCGGGGCTCGAGCGGACATGGCCGCGCTGATGCTGGAGGCGGGCCGGGCTTCGGTGGGCGTGGTCCTGGCCGTCGACCCCGAGCCGTCCCAGCCGATCTCGGCCGTCGGCTCGGTGTTGTTGCTGCGCAACGCTAAGGCCGAGGGCCTGTTGGACGCTTGGAACACGGCGGTGTCCCGATGACCGCCCGCCTGTCCGGAGATCACCCGATCGTGATCACGGGCCTGGGGATGAATGGAAGCGCCGATTTTGTTGCCGGAAGTATGGAGGCGCGGCGCCCCGGCCTCGGGTGTCTCCAGGCGGTGGGTGCGTGAGTGCGAACGAGCCTGCCGCTGGCGCTGGCGCTGGTGGCGGGGTTGGCGGGGTTGGCAAGGCTGGCGGCGGGGCCGGTGCGAGCGCGGGTGTCGGTGCGGGCGCTGGCGCGGCTGGTAGCGGTGCTCGTGCCAGCGCTGGCACGGGTTCCAGCGCGGCTCGCGGCGCCGATGCGGGCGCACGTGCGCGTGCCAGCGCGAGTGCGGGCGCTGGTGCGGGTGCGGGCGCTGGTGGTGGGGCTGGTGCGGGCGCTCGGGCTGGTGCGGGCGTCGGTGGTGGGAGTGCGAGCGCCGGTGGCGTGAACGCCGGTCCTGGTGCGAGAACCGGTGGTGGCGCGGACGCCGGTGGCGATGCGAGGGCCGGGGCCGGTGTGGGCGGTGGTGCCGCCGCCGGGGCGGGCGCGCGTGCGCGTGCCGGTGGGCCCGGACGAGGTGGTGCGGGCGTGCGGGGTGGTGCGGGCGTGGGTGGTGGTGGCGGTGGGAGTGCTCGGGTGGCGTGGGCCGCGCTGCTGCTCGTGGTGGCCGCGCTGCACCTCGGCTCGGGCTGGCAGGGGTATGTGGCGTCGCTCGTGTTCGCGGGTGCGGCGGTGGTCGGGGTCGGGTGCTTGCCGTTGTTGCGGTGGCGGCGGATGCCTGCCGGGTTGGTGGCGTTCTCGCTCGTGGTGCTGGCGCTGGTCGGCGGGTACTGGGTGGCGCGGGGTTCGGCGGTCGACTCGGCGGACCCGACGTCGGTGCTGCTGGACCTGGTGCCCCGCCTGCTGACCGCCGCCCGGCCCGCGCCCGCCACGCCCGAGCTGGTCGCGCCGGGCGCGCTGCTGGTGTTCGGGGTGTCGCTGGTCGTCGTGCTGGCGCTGGGGCGGGGCCGGTCGTTGGTGGCGCCGGTGGTCGGGGCGGCGGTGCTGTACACGTGCACGGCGCTGTTGACCGCGGGGCGGGCTGATCGGCACGGCGTGATCGCGGTGGCGTTGGTCGCGATCGTGGCGGTCGGGTGGTTGGTGGTCGATCGGCTGGAGGCCGGCGGCCGGGTGCTGCTGGGCCTGCCCGCGGTGCCGGTGGCGGTGGTGGCGGCGTTCGCGGTGGTGTTGCCGGCCGGGGGTGCGTTCGAGCCGCGGGAGTTGGTGGAGCCGCCGGTCAGCGACCTGGGGGTGGCGAGCCCGTTGCCGCAGCTGGCGGCGTGGGCGAACCTGGGGGACACCGAGCTGTTCCGCGTGCGCGGCCCGGAGCGGGCGGTGCGGTTGGTGGCGTTGTCGGACTACTCGGGCGCGGCGTGGCGGGCGGCGTCGCTGTACGGGCCCATCGGGGCGGTGGCCGAGCCCGACCTGCCCGCCGGGGCCCGGGTCGAGGAGACCGAGGTGGAGATCACCGTCGGTGAGCTCGGCGGGCGGTGGTTGCCCACGGTCGGGCGACCGACGGCGGTGACGTTGGACGGCGCGATGGTCGATCCCGACTCGGGGTCGCTGGTGCTGCGCAACGAGGTGACGCCGGGCCTGACCTACCGGGTGCGCGGCGTGCTCGACGTGCCCGACGACGAGGACCTGCTCGACGCCACCGTGCCGACCAACGCGGGCCGGTACCTGGAGCTGCCCGGCCTGCCGTACTCGCTGGCCGAGTACGCCCGCCAGATCGTGCGGAACGCCCGCACGCCCTACGAGCGGGCCGTCGCGATCGAGCAGGTGGTGAAGCAGGGCCGCACGCCGGACGCGCAGGCCCCGGTCGGGTCGTCGTACGCGCGGCTGGAGCGGTTCCTGTTCGGCAACCCCGGCGAACCCGGCGCGAACGCGGGCACGGCCGAGCAGTTCGCGTCGGCGTTCGCCGTGCTGGCCAGGGCGGTGGGGTTGCCGACCAGGGTGGTGGTCGGCTTCCAGCCCGCCACCGGTGCGGAGCGCGTGGTGCGCGGCAGCGACGCGACCGCGTGGCCCGAGGTGTACTTCGCCGGGTGGGGCTGGGTGCCGTTCGACCCGGTGGCCGGTGTGTCGTCGGGCGGGTCGAGCGCCGCGCAGAAGCGCGAGGTGCTGGACCGGCTCGCGTCGATCACGGCCACGCCGACCAGCACCCCGCTGTCCGCGCCACCGCCGTTGGTGACGCCGTCGAGCCCGGTCGCCGCGCAGGCCACGTCGACCGGGTCGCAGCGGTGGATCGGGTACGCGGTGCTGGGCGGCGTGCCCGTGCTGGTGCTGCTGGTGCTCGGGCTGGCCCGGCTGGTGCGGCGCGGACGGCTGCGCGCCGCCGGCCCGACCGGCGCGTGGGCCTACGTGCTGGACGGGCTGCTGCTGGCCGGCCGGACGCCGCCCGCCCACCGGACCGCCCCGGACATCGCGGCGGCACTGGCGCCGCCCGCGGCGGAACTGGCCCGGATGGCCGATCACGCGGCGTTCGCGCCGACGCACCCGGCGGCCTCCGGCGCGGTCGGCTACGCGCCAGCGCCACCCCGGCACGCCACGAGCGCCCGGTCCGCCGCCGACACCCGGTCCGCCGAGAACACCTCGCCCGTCGATGGCGAGTCGGCGTGGCGGTTGGCGCGGCAGGTGCGAACCGGTCTGCGGCGCGGGATCCCCTGGTACCGCCGGGTGTTCTGGCCGGTCGACCCCCGGCCGCTGTGGCGGCGCTAGCCGTTGCGCACGGCGCACGTGCGGGCCGACGCGCCGCGTTGCGTGGCCGGGTCGTCGAGACCGATGGCGAGCACCTGGAAGCAGTACTGCGGCGCCCGCGGCTCCAAGTCCTCCAGCACGTGGGACGTCGCACCGGCCGCCACCGTGACCAACGGTTTGGGCGACGATCCCGTCACGTCCACCACGACGAACTGCGCCCTGCCCTCGCTCGGGTCGGTCCAGATCAGCTCGATCCGGTCCCCGTCGTCCTCCAGCCGCTTGAGCACCGGCGTGAACCTCGGGTCGCCGCCCTGCGGCAGGCTCGCGGTCGTCGTCACGGTCGTCGGGGCGACGGTCGTCGTCACGCTCGAAGTCACGCTGGACGGAGGTGACGCGACCTCCTCCGACCGACCCGGCAGGCTCAACGCCACCCCCACCGCCACGCCCACGAACACCGCGCTCGCCGCCGCCAACTTCCACGACCGCCGCGGCCGGGACGGCGGCGGCTCCGGCAGCTCCACCAACGGCGGCGGGGGCGGCGGCACGGGCGGGCGGTGCTCGGTGTGGTGCCGCACGGTCAGGTCGGCCAGGTCCTCGGTCCACGTCTTCAGCGGCTCGGGCGCGGCGACCGCCGGTTCCGGCGCGGCCTCGACCACCGGCTTGGGGCCGAAGTCCGGCAGCTGCGTCGGGCCGTCCGGGTAGCGCTCCGGCACCTCCAGCCGCACCGCCGCCGTGCGCTCGGGGTCCACAGTGGACTGCGGGGGCGACGTCGGCACCGACGCCAGCGCCGCGCGCAACGACGCCGCGTCCGGGAACCGCTCCTCCCGCTCCTTGCGCAGGCACCGCAGGATGATCGCGACCAGCTCCACCGGCACGTCCCGGCGCAGCAACGACCGCGGCGCGGCCTCGCGCACCCGGCCGAGGTAGCCGAGCATGGTGTCCTCGCCGGGGTTCTCCGACGCGAACGGCGGCTGCCCGTCCAGCAGGGTGAACAGCGTGGAGCCCAACGACCACAGGTCGTCGGCCGCGGCGGGCGGTCGGCCGTCCACCATCTGCGGCGCGGCGTGCCGGTAGCTCACCATCCGCAACGACGCCGTGTGCGCCGCGTCCGCGCCACGCGCGATGCCGAAGTCGGCCAGCACGTACGACGTCGGCAACACGAGGATGTTCTGCGGCTTCACGTCCCGGTGCAGGATGCCCTGGCCGTGCGCGAACGCCAGCGCGTCGGCCACCGCGATCCCGGCCGCGACGACCTCGTGCACCGGCAGCGGCCCCCGCTGCCGCAACCGGCCGTGCAGCGAACCCAGGTCGTAGTACTCCATCACGATGCACGGCCGCCCGGCGATCACGCCCGTGTCCAGCACGGTCACGATGTGCGGGTGCTGGCGGCCGAGCCGGACGGTGATCTCCAGCTCGCGGTGGAACCGGCTGACCGTGTCCTGGTCGGTCACGTCCAGCACCTTCACCGCGACGTCACGGCCCAGCCCGTCCTGCGTGGCCCGGTACACGGTGCCCTCGCCGCCGTGCGCGACGAGCCGGAAGTCGCTGTAGCCGGGGAGCACGACGGCCTGGGCCGCACCGCTCGGGCCGGGCGGGGGCGCCCAGGCCAGCAGGTCGTCGGCGGGGTCCACGCCCGGGATCGTATCGGGCGGGCACGACACCCGAGAGGTGTCGTCGACGTGCGGCCGGCCGCCGGTCGTCGGATGGTGTGGGGTGTCGCCGACGTCGGCTGGAGGGAAGCTGTGATGGGTGGCCCGATCGTGGTCGGAGTGGACGGCTCGGAGTCGGCGCTGACGGCCGTGAGGTGGGCGGCCGAGGAAGCCGCCCGGCACCGCGTGCCGCTGCGGCTCGTGCACGCCTACGAGCTGCCCGGTCGCGGCTACCCGGAGATGCTGGTGTCCGGCCGCGAGGTGCGCGAGGCGTTCGAGGAGCAGGGCCGGGCGTGGCTGGAGACGGCGGCGTCGAGCGTGCGCGACCTCGTGCCCGAGGTGCGGACGTCGGTGGTGGTCGCCCAGCCCGCCGCCGCGATGGTCGACGCCTCGCGCGAGGCCCGGCTGGTCGTGCTCGGCTCCCAGGGGCTGGGCGCGTTCCTCGGCATGCTCGTCGGCTCGGTGGCGGTGTCGGTCGCCGCGCACGGCCGCAGCCCCGTGGTCGTCGTCCGCGGCCCGTACCCGGCCACCGGTCCGGTCGTGCTCGGCGTGGACGGCTCACCGGCCGGGGAGGCGGCGATCGCGCTCGCGTTCGAGGAGGCGTCGGTGCGGGCCGCCGCGCTCGTCGCGCTGATGGCGTGGACGCCGCTGCTCGCGGGCACCCCCTACGCCGACACGATCCGCGTCCAGTGGCAGGACATGGAGGAGCAGCAGCGGCAGCTGCTGGCCCAACGGCTGGCCGGGTGGCAGGAGAAGTACCCGGACGTGGCGGTCGACCGGCGGGTGGTGCGCGAGCGTGCGGCGAAAGCCCTGATCGACGCCTCGCGGGACGCGCAGCTCCTGGTCGTTGGCAGCCGGGGCCGCGGCGGCTTCGCGGGCCTGCTCCTGGGCTCCACCAGCCAGGCGCTGGTCCACCACGCGTCGTGCCCGCTGGCCGTCGTCCGACCGGGTGGTTCGGCGGACTGACCCACCGCGCCCGCCGGCCGGGGTGATCTTGGGGCATGATCGGCACCGCGAGGTGAACGCCTCGGTCCGTACCGGCGACGCGGCGGGGGAGCGGAATGGTCGCAGTGCTCGGCGGTCTGCGGGGTAACCGCGACCTGGCGGTGCTGGTGGGCGGGTCCGGGGTGGCCGCCTTCGGCGCGCAGCTGACGTTGATCGGGTTCACCACCGCGCTGGCCGGCTGGGGCGCGTTCGCCGTGGCCGGACTGTTCGTGGCGGTGGCGTTCGGCGCGGTGCTCGGCGCGCCCGCCGCGGGCTGGGCCGTCGAGCGGTTCCCCAACCGGCTGCTGCTCGCCGTGACGGTGTTCGCGCAGGTGTTGTTGCTGGTCGGGTTGCTGTTCGGGCACGAGCGGCTGCCCGTGCTGTACGGGCTGGTGGCGTTGCTCGGGGTGTGCGGCGGGGTCGTGCGGGCGTGCGCGTCCGCGCTGATCCCCGCGGCCACCGGCACGGCCGACGGTCACGCCGCGTGGTCGTCGGCGCAGAACACGGCGGCCGTGGCGGGCATCGTGCTCGGCGGCGTGCTCGCCGCCGGACCGGGGGTCGAGTGGGCCGTGATGGTGGACGCGGTGTGCGTGTTCGTCCACCTGGCCCTCGTCGTGCTGTGGTTGCGGGTGGACCGCGACCCGGCGCAGGACGACGCCGGCGGCGCGCCGAGCGGCCAGTGGAGCGGCTGGGTGCTGCTGCGCAGCGACCGGCTGCTGCTGGGACGGGTCGCCGCGCAGGCCGTGGCCGGCGTGGCGGTGGCGATCGCGCTGGTCAACGAGGTGTTCCTGGTCCTGGGCCCGATCGGCGGCAACGAGTTCACCTACAGCGCGGTGCTGGCCTGCTGGACCGCGGGCCTGCTGCTCGGCGCGCGTCCGGCCCGCCGATTCACCACCCCGCGTGCGCTGACCGTGGCCTTCGTCGGGGCCGGCTTGGTGCTGGCGCTGGCCTTGGCCGCACCCGCGCAGCTGCCGCACCTCGTGGTGAACGCGCTCGCGTGGCTGGTCGCCGGGGCGTGCGGCTCGGCGCAGAACGCGACGCTGAACGGCCTGGTCCAGGCCAGGACGTCGGACGCGGTCCGGGGCCGGGTGTTCGCCACCGTCGGCGCGATCATGGCCTGCTCGGGCGTGGTCGGCATCCTGGTGGCGGGCGCGGTCGTCGGCGCGGCCGGACCCCGGGTCGCGCTCACCGTCGCCTCCGGTTTCGCGCTGGTCGCCGCCCTGATGGCGGTGCTGGCGGTGCTGCGCCGCGACCACCTGCGCGCGTCGCTGGTGTCACCGGACTTCGACCGCGTGCCGCTCTGACCGACCCGCCACCACCACGACCAGCGTCACGCAGGTATGGCGTCACGCAGCACGGACGGCCGGGTGACGTGCACGGCGGCGACGTCACGCGAACTCCGACCCGATCAGGCCGATCGGCGGGATCTCGGTGGTCACGATGCGCCGAGTCCGGCGGGATCACGACGTTTCGGTCGCCGGGCCCTTCGGGTGGATCTGCACCTCCTTGCCGGTGACGACGTCGATCGCGAAGACCCGCTCGACGCGGGGATTGCCCTGCAACGTCGGGAAGTCGGCCAGCTCGACCGGGCCGTCCTCGGCGCGGTTCGGGCCGACGAGCACGTAGACGTCACCGTTGGCGCTGCGAGCCGGGCTGGCCGTGACGTCATCGGACACCTCCGGCCGCCCGGTCGGCTCGGCGCGCCCGTCCAGGTTCGCCATGAACTCGGCCAGGTCCATCAGGGAGTGCCGCTGACCCTCGGTGTCGATGGTGTCGCCGGCCCAGAAGAACGACCCCTCGCCCTTGGTGGCGAGGATGTCGCGGAGGTTCTCCTGCCAGCGCTCGGCTTCCTCGGCCGGGAGGTCGCGCAGGTCGACGCAGGGCTTGCCGTCCACCGAGGTGATCGGGAGACCGTGCTCGTCGCGTTCGGGCGAGGGGTGGCGGTCGTGGGCCGGTGAGGGCTCGCCGGGCTCGGGCCGGGCGTCGTCCGGGAGCGGCGACTTGCCCGCGTCACCCGAGGGGTCGGTCCCACCGGCCGTGCCGCCGCCGGAGCCGCCCGCGTCGAGGTCGGGCAGCGTCGGCTGCTTGAACAGGTCCTCGGGCACTTCGGGGACGGGCGGCGCGGGCGGCGGCGTCGTGCCGGTGCCGCCGGACGCGCCGGTGCCGCTGGGTGAGGTCAGGTCGGGGATCGTGGGCTGCTTGAAGAGGTCCTTGGGCGCTTCGGGGATGGGAGGCATCGGCGGCGGGGTCGTGGTGGCCGAAGTGCCCGTGCCGCCGGGGTTTCCGTCGCCGGAACCCGTGCCGGTGCTGCCGGACGTGCTGGAGTCGGGGATGGTGGGCTGTTTGAACAGGTCTTTGGGTGCTTCGGGGATCGGGGGCATCGGCGGCGGGGTCGTGCCGCCGGTGGAGCCGTTCGGGACCGGGGGTGGGTCGGGGATCTCCGGGAAGTCCGGCACCGGGGCCGCTTGCGGGGGTGTGGCGGCCGGGGGTGTGGCGGCCGGAGGTGTGGGAGCCGGGGTGCTTTGCGGAGTTGTGGTGGTCGGGGTGTTTTGCCGGGGATCGGGGGTGGGTGGGGGTGTCTGACCGGTCGTGCCTTGGGGTGTGGGCACCGGGTCCGCGGAAGGGGCCTGCGTGGTGTGGTCCGGGATCGGGGCTCCGGAACCGCCGGGAGGCTGTTCGGTGGCGACCGGCGGGGCCTGGGTGGTCGGTGCGCCGCCCGAAGGTGCGCCCTGGGCGGCCGGTGCGCCCGGTGGGCCCTGGGTGATCTCGGCCGGTGCCATCGTGGTGAACTGCTCGCCGTTGGCGCGGTCGGCGTCGAGGTGGGTCTGCGCGGTGGCCTTCAGGCCCTCGCCGACCAGGCCCAACATCGAGGCGGCCTGACCCACCAGGTCGACCGACCTGCCGTTGGAGGCGTTGAACGCTTCGGCGGCGAACGAACCGACGCTGCCGAACGCGTTGCCCGCCAGCGCCTGGCCGGACAGCTTCGACGACACCTCTTCGTAGCCGGTGCGCAGCTCGTCGGCCTGCTGCTGGAGCGAGTCGATCGCGGACCGGTCCATCGTGAAGCCCGGGCCGCCGACCGATGCGGGCGTGGTGGGGGACGAGTTGGTGACCATGGCGTTCTCTCCGCGGAAGGCAGGTGGGGGAAGGGCGCTTACTCGGTGACCCGGCGGACCGCGGTCTCCCGGGTGGCCCGCAGCACCGGCTCGGCGACCTGGTGCTCGACGGCGAACGCCCGCCTGGCCTCCATCGGCTGGAGCGGCTCCGCTTCGTCGGCGACCACCAGTCGCCTGGCCTCCATCGGCCGCATCGCCGTGTGCTCGGCCGCCACCGTCCCGCTCACCATCGGGCGCAGCGCTTCGTGGTCGGGTTCGGCTGCCACCCGGTGGCTCTCCATCGGGCGCAGCAAGGCGTGCTCGGGTTCGGCTGCCACGACGCTGTTCGCCATCGGCCGCATCACCGCGTGCTCGGCGGTCACCGTCGCGCGCGTCATCGGCCGCGAAGCCTCGGTCTCACGCTCGCCCGCCGACGGCCTGGCGACCGTGCGGGCCATCGTGGCGGTCGCCTCGCCGCCCGCGGCGGCCTCGAAGCGGTCCCACCGGCGGCCGATGTCGTCGGCGATCTCGTCCAGCTGCCGCATCCGGTCGACCTGGCGGGTCAGGGCGGCGGTCAGGTCGTCCATCTTGCCCGCGATGGTCGTGCCGAGCTGCGTGGCGCTGTCCACCACCGAGCCCAGGAACATGGCGATCGACGCGCCGAACGTGACCGGGGCGAAGACGTAGGCGTGGATCGCGCCCGGCACCAGCGAGTCGGAGTACTGACCCACGGTGTGGAGCACGGCCTCGCGCAACGCCTGCACCATCGCACCGGTGCTCTCGACCACGACGCCCTTCACGGCCACCGCGTCGGCCACCGCGCTCAGCTCCTCGCCGAGCGCCTCCATGCTGGCCTGGTAGGCGTCCCTGGCGACGCCGGTCCACCCCTCGGGCTTGGCCAACGTCTCCCGCTGCGCCTCGGCCAGCTCGCGCAGCCGTCGCGCGGCGGCCCCGATCGCGTCCGCGGTCGCCCGCACGCTGCCCGGGTCGCCCTCCAGCCGGTCGATCGGCTCGCGCAGGAACGCCACGTAGTCGAGCGCCCAGCCCGCGACACCGCGCAGACTCGCGAACGGGTCGGCGGGCACCTGGCCGCCGGTCGGCCTGCCCACCACGGAGTCGGGCTCGGCCTGCGCCTCCTGTCCGATCGCCTCGATCCGCGGGCCGACCTCGGCCCGGACCGCGGCTTTCCGGAGCGGGGTTCGCGTGGGGGCCACCGCGGCGTCTGGTGCCATTGAGCCGGACCTTCCTCGGAGGACGAGTGACCCGGGCAGTCAAGTGAGCGCCGCCAACGCCGCGCCAACGTTGGGCTAACGATCGAACCGGACGGTCCGCTCCCGCCACGCCCGCACGGCCACCGCGGTCGGGAAGGCGGCGGTGATCGCCGAACCCAGCACGATCAGGACCACCGACGGCAGCGTCACGCCCGCGATCACGGCCAGCAGCCCCACCGCGTAGGTCAGGCACAGCGCCGACGCGAACAGCACCCGCCTCGGGATGCGCGACCACGAGCGGGTGCGGCTGAGTCGGGCGGCGAAGCGGGGGTCGTCGTCGATCAGTTGCCGCTCGATCTGCGCGAGCGCACGTGCTTCGTGGTCCGGCAGTCCCATCCCGCTCACCTCCGCGTCGAGTTGCCCGTGCTGTCACTTCCCAGTGTGACTCGAATGAGACCGGAACGCTATGGAATCGGAGCCGTCGCGCGATCGGCGAGAACCGCCGCGCGGCGCATTGACGGGTCACCGGCCGCGGGACTTGGATCCGATCATGCCGATGGGGTCAACCGCCGCCGGCGACCGCGTGCTCGCGAAGGTCGCCGTCCGGATCCTGCCCTTCCTGGGCCTGCTCTACTTCGTCAACTACCTCGACCGCGTCAACATCGGGTTCGCCGGCCCGAACGGGATGAACGACGAGCTCGGGCTCACCGCGACCGCGTTCGGGTTCGCCTCCGGCATCTTCTTCCTCGGCTACCTGATCCTCGAAGTGCCGAGCAACCTCGCGCTGCACCGGTTCGGCGCGCGCCGCTGGCTGGCGCGCATCATGATCAGCTGGGGCGTGGTGGCCACGGCGATGGCGTTCGTGCCCAACGCGGCCACGCTCGTCGTCCTGCGGTTCCTGCTCGGCGTCGCGGAGGCCGGGTTCTTCCCGGGGATCATCCTCTACTTGACGTACTGGTTCCCGGCCGCGCAGCGCGCGAAGGCGGTCGCGCTGTTCATGACGGCGATCCCGGTCTCCTCGGCCATCGGGGCGACGGTGTCCAGCCTGCTCATCTCGCACGGCGACGGCGTGTTCGGGCTGTCCGGCTGGCGGTTCATGTTCCTGGTCGAGGGGGTGCCCGCGATCCTGCTCGCGTTCGCCACCTGGTTCTACCTGACCGACCGGCCGGAGCAGGCGACCTGGCTGGCCCCCGACGAGCGCCGCTGGCTCACCGAGGAGCTGGAGCGCGAGCGCCGCGCCACCGAGGCCGAGCACCACTGGCCGTTGCGCATGGCGTTGCGGCACCCCCGCGTCCTCGGGCTGGCGTTCGTGTACTTCGCGATCGCCTACGGCCTGTACGCGCTGGGGTTCTTCCTGCCGACGATCATCGCCGGGTTCGGCCGGCAGTTCGGGACCGAGCTGACCGTGCTGGAGGCCGGGCTGGTGACCGCCGTCCCGTACGTCGTCGCGGCGGCGGCCATGGTGTTCTGGGCGCGGCACGGCGACCGCACGGGCGAGCGGAAGTGGCACGTGGCGCTGCCGATGCTGCTCGGCGGCTGCGCCATCCCCGTCGCGCTCTACCTGGGCGACCCCTACGCCGCGATGGCGGCGGTGACGGTGTGCGCGGTCGGCGTGTGCTGCGCGCTGCCGACGTTCTGGGCGCTGCCGTCGAGCTTCCTGACCGGCACGGCCGCGGCGGGCGGCATCGCGTTGATCAACTCCCTGGGCAACACCAGCGGGTTCGCCGCCCCCTACGTCACCGGGTGGCTGCGCGACCTGACCGGCACGCAACGCGCCGGCCTGTGGCTGGTCGGCGGCTGCCTGGTCGCCGGGGCGCTGCTCGCGCTCGCGCTGGGGGCCAAGCCGAAGGAGCGGCACCGGGACTGATCGCGCGCGAACGGCGGACCCTCGGGCCAACAGGAGGTCGCCGGACCCCGGTCGTCGGCTGCACGGCGGCGCACGGGGTCCGATCGCGACTGCCCGACCACCTCAGCGGGGCCCGAGGGCGTGGGATCAAGCCGTTGGACGCCGTGGGATCGCGGTCAACTGGCATCGCGGTGGTGGGACCGGGCTCGGGTGACCGGCCGGACCCGGGCCGTGGACGCCGCGGGACGCGGTGGGAGGCGCGGGCACGCCGTCGCTGTCGCGGGACTCCAGCGCCGTCACCAGCGATCCCGCCGAGATCGGTGGAAACCGCGAGCGGCGGAGTTCGTCGTGCTGCCGCGCCGCGTGCAGGTGCGGTCGGGGTTCACCCCGGCCGAGGTCGCACTGCGGGGCGGTGTCCCGCGCAGCACCGCCCATCAAGATGGACCAGGCACGTGCGGCCTGCCGGAGCCGCAGGTCGAGAAGGTCGTCGTGGTGCGGTGTGAGTCGCAGGGCACGCCGGTGGACGCCGCGCCGCCGGCCGAGCCGGAACCGCGCGATCCCGCCGCGGAGGCGCACCACGTGACCGAGGTGGACGAAGCGCTGCGCGTCCGTGACGTCGTGGTGCCGCTGGTGACCGGGTTGGCGCGGCCCGTGCCGGCATGGCCGCGGTCCTGGTGACGACGGCCGGCACCGCGAGCGTGGTGATCTTCGCCGCCGGCCGGCCCGCCGGGCAGCAGGTGACGCGCTCCGGCCGTGATGGGGCTGGACGAGCGCAACGACCCAGCCCCGCACGCCGCTGAGCTGCCGCCGTTCCGCTGACGGCGTCTCGGTGCGCTCCGGCCGTTTTGCACGATCTGTGATCAATGGCACAGATCGTTATGTCTTCCGTGCCCTGTGTGGGTGATTTGTCGCCCTAACGGCGGTCACTCGAACGGGTGAAAGATGGTGATGTTCCCGCCGGGCGGGTCGTGATCCGGCCCGGGTCCGCTTTTTCCGAAGGGCTTCACCCTGTGGCAAGAAAAGGCATTATCGCCATCGCCGTCCCCGTCGTCCTGAGCGCGTTGTTGACCGCCGGTGCCGCGCCGGCGCAGTCGCAGGTGCCGTTGCAGAGCCCGATCGACATCACGCCGTCGTCGATCCGCATCAACCCGCACCTGCCCCAGCTGGAGATCTCCTACGGCCACCACGCCGCGGGCGACCTGCACTACGTCCGCAAGGACGCCGCCGCGGCCAACGGCTGCACCGTGCGCGACCACGAGGAGACCGAGGAGTTCGAGGTCGAGCCCGGCGCGGGCCACGTCACGCTCTCCGGCGTCCGGTACGACCTCGTGCAGTTCCACTTCCACACCCCGTCGGAGCACCGCTTCGCCGGGCACGCCGACCCGCTGGAGATGCACCTGGTGCACCGCAGCGCGGCGGGCGCGCTCCTGGTGATCGGCGTGCCGCTGCGCGTCGGCGCGGCGTCCACCGTGGACAGCGTGCTGGCCCACCTCGCGCCCGAGTGCGGCGAGGAGGTGCACCTGGAGGACATCGACCTCAACACCCTGCTGCCGGTGAACCGCGCCACGGCCCGCTACACCGGCTCCCTCACCACCGCGCCGTTCACCGAGGGCGTGCAGTGGTTCGTGATGGGCGAGAAGACGGTCACCCAGGCGACCGTGTCCCGCTTCCAGAGCCTGTTCTACGCGGGCAACGCCCGTCCCGTGCAGCCGCTCAACGGCCGCAAGGTCGAGGTCGAGCTGCCGCACCTCTGACCGGTCGGTGGGGCGGGGGACACCCGCCCCACCCGCTCGCTACGAGACGGCTCCCAGCGGCAGGTCGACGCCGCGCCAGGTCTCCGCCAACTCCTGCACGGGCAGGCCGAGCGCCTCGCCCAGGCAGACGATCGTGCCGAAGCCGGGTGACGGCAGCCGGCCGGTCTCGATCTTGCGCAGCGTCTCCGGCGAGATGCCGGCCGCGTGCGCGACCTCCGTCAACTCGCGTCCCGCCCGTGCGCGGCGCAGCAGCGCGCCCAGGCGTCGGCCGGCTTCGATCTGCTCGGGCGTGAGCGGTTGGCGGACCATGTCGCCACGATACGGTTGGGATTACTATACCGGCAAGTGCTAGGGTGACGGTATTACTATACCGACATCCTGGGACGCGAGGTTCTCGTGATCGAACTGAAGACGCCCGCCGAGATCGAGCGCATGCACGTGACCGGGCGGTTCGTGGCCGAGGTGCTGGCCGAGGTCGGCCGGCTCGCCGAGGTGGGCGTCAACCTGCTGGACCTGGAGCACCACGTCCGGGGCATGATCGACCGGCGCGGGGCCGAGTCGTGCTACTGGGACTACGCGCCGTCGTTCGGGCGGGGGCCGTTCCGCAACGTCATCTGCCTGTCGGTCAACGACGCCGTCCTGCACGGCCTGCCCCACGACTACACCCTGCGCGACGGTGACGTGCTCAGCGCGGACTTCGCGGTCGGCATCGACGGCTGGGTCGCCGACTCGGCCCGCACCATCATCGTCGGCACGCCCGCCGAGGAAGACCTGCGGATCATCCGCGCCACCGAGGAAGCGCTGGAGGCGGCGATCGAGGTGGCTCGTCCCGGCAACCGCCTGGGCGACATCTCGGCCGCCATCTGGGCCGTCGCCCGCGACCACGGCTACCCGGTCAACACCGAGTTCGGCGGCCACGGCATCGGCCGCACCATGCACGAGGACCTCCACGTCTCCAACAAGGGGCGGGCCGGTCGCGGCATGACCCTGCGCCCCGGCCTGACGCTGGCACTCGAACCCTGGTTCACCCGCACGACCGACCGGATCGTCTACGACCCCGACGGCTGGACCATCCGCTCGGCCGACGGCTCGCGCACCGCGCACTCCGAGCACACGATCGCCATCACCGACGACGAGCCTCTCGTGCTGACTCGGCGTGAGGGCGACTGACGCGGGTTCGTTGCGTCAGTGGCCGGGCGGTGTGAGCCCGGTGCCTCCTGTGGTCAGGAGGGCGTGATGGCGGGTTCGGGGCGGTGGACGCCGCGGGGGCGGTAGGGCAGCGCTTCGGACAGGCCCAGCAGGTCGGCGAGCAGCCAGATCACCGCCAGCCACATCTCCGTGCCCTGCAAGCCCGGTGCGGTGGTGAGCAGGCCGGTGGTCGTGGGGTGGGGCGCGCGGAAGGCGAAACCGGCCCCGTCGGTCCAGCGGCTCACCGCGTCGGTCAGCAGTCGGCGGGCCAGGGCCGCGACCTCGTCCGCGCGGTGCCCGGTGTGGCGGGTCAGCCACAGCGGGTGGGCGACGTCCAGCACGTGGCAGGCGTCCTGCCGTTCGGGGCGGAAGAAGCGGGCGTCGCGGGCGTGTTCCAGGACCGTGTCGACGACCCGCCGCGGGTGCGGCACGGGCAGGCCGAACTGGGCGAACGTGCCGCGTGACGCGCGGTAGAAGCCGTTGACCACCTGCCGCAGGCCCTCGTCGGACGACGGGCGGCCCCACGTGCCGGTGCGCGGGTCGACCGCGGTGACCAGCCACCCGAAGAGGGCCTCGGTCGCGCCGGGCGAGTTGGGCGTCCCGCGTCGCCGGTTCCAGTGCAGGGCCGTGCCGAGGGCGTCCACCCAGGCACCGGCCGACCAGGCGTTGGTCGCCCACGGCTGCCGCTCCAGGCCCGCGACGACCTCTTCGGCGCTCATGCGGGCCGCCGCGTGGACCGGCTCGGCGAACCCGCTGCCCAGCAGGTCCAGGGCGTAGCCGACGGAAAGGACGTGGTAGGCGGCGTCCGGGTCGGACAGTCCGCCACGGGGAGGTCGTGCCACGCCGTCCTCGCCGAGCCCGCCGACCAGGCCGGTCTCCGGATCCTGCCAGCCGCGCAACCGGTCGACCTGGGCCCGCGCGGGCAACTGGTCGGGTGCGCGGCCGAGGAGCAGGTCTGCGACCTCGATCGCGTCGCACTGGGCGCGGACCGTCGGCGGGGCCTGCGGCTGGTCGGTGAACAGACCGAGGTCGGGGTTCCAGCAGCGCTCCAGCACGCGCTGCGCCTGGGCGTGCGCGGTGTCGGCGAACGCGGTGAGCGCGCCGACGAGGTCGTCCGACCGGAGGGCGGGCACGCGCCACCGCAGCACCTTCGCCGGGTTGCCGCCGACGATCGCGCCGGCCGGCACGTCCTTGGTGACCACCGCGCCGGCGGCGAGGACCGACCGGTCGCCGACCGTCACCCCGTCCAGGACCACGACGTGCGAGCCGACCCAGACGTCGTCACCGATGGTGATGCCGACCGACCGGAGAGGCTGCCGGAACACCTCGGTGTCGGGGTCGTCGACGGTGTGGTTGAACCCGAGGATCGAGGTGTGCGCGCCGATGCGCACGGCGTTGCCCAGTCGGACCTCGCCGCGCACCACCGCGTACGGGTTGATCGTGCAGTCACGCCCGGCGTGCAGCGACCCGCTCAGGTACGCGCCCGCGGCGACGTAGCTGCCGTCACCGAGGTTGAGCACCTCGTTCTGCACGGAGGCGAGCTCGGAGACGAAGCAACGCTCCCCGATCCCGTACCCGCGCCGCTCGACGAGGTCCCGTCGGAGGTCCCGCTGGCGTGCTCTGGCCCGTTCGTCCGCCTCGTCCCAGAACGCCCAGGGCGAGTAGTCGAAGCGGTGGCGCTCGAACGGCCGGTCGTCGGCGGTCATGGCGTTATGGAAAGCGCTTTCCGTTGCCTTTGTCAAGCGCATCGTCCGGCGATGGAGCGGGCGGACCGCATCGCCCCGCGTGCCGTGAGGTCGTGACGAGGGACATGCGCGGCTCCTCGTTCCCGGCGCACCCGGAGAACACGCACGTCGAGCCACGTCCTCATCAGCTACGGCCGGAAGCAACAGAACTACGCGTCGGCGACCTCCAGTACGAGGACGTCCGCGGCGGCGTGATGCCGGGGGAGCGCTTCATCAGGGCGTTGCCGGTTCGCCGGCATCGAGGCCGCGGAACCCGGCGTGACCTTGATCGTGAGCAACGACCACGGCGGCACCGGCTCGTGAACCCGGCGCGTCACGGGCAGGTGGTCGGGTCTTCGGTCGACAGTTCGCCGCCGACGGCTCGGATGTTCGCCGCGACGAGGTCCGGCAGGTCGGCGACCGGTGGGTGGTCGGGGTGCGTGCGCTCCAGCTCCGCGATGATCGACGCTTCCTCGGCGGTGGTGATGGTGGTGGCTTCGGGGGAGTCGGCCGCGACGGCGGGGCCGACCAGGTCGCGGAACCGGTGCAGGTAGCGGCGCTGCTCCGCGATCAGCTCCGTGGCCGGGCCCGGTGCCCCGTGACCGGGGTGCATCGTCGTGGCGGCGGGGAAGCGGCGGGCCAGTTCGTCGAGCACGCGCAGCCAGCCGCAGCTGTGGCCCTCGATCAGGGCCGGGGTGACCTGGCCGGTCGCGAGGTCACCGGAGTACAGGTCGCCGGTGTCGGGGCGGTAGTAGGCCGTGGCCGTGTCGGACTCGCCCCCGACGAACGTGGCCGTCTCGAAGTCCAGGCCGGCCACGTGCAGCGGGGCGTTGTCGTCGAACGTCCGGTCCGGGTGGGTCAGCTCGGCGGGGAAGTTCGCGTTCGCCGAGTGCGCCAGCGGGTAGAAGCCCCGCTCGTCCTCGCGCATGGCCCGGGCGGTCGAGCGGGACGCGTGGATCGGTGCCTGCGGGAACGCCCGGTGGAACGCCCCGGCGCCGCCCACGTGGTCAGGGTGGGAGTGGGTGAGCAGGATGGCGGCCACCGGCTCGCCGGTCTTCCTGATCTCCGCGATGGCCCGCTCGGCGTCAGCCGGCGTGCGCAGGGTGTCGATGACGACCAGGCCCTCCGGCGCGCGGATCCAGTGGGTGTTGACCGATCCCGGGTCGGGTGAGGCGAAGCGGCCCGGCCGCGCGGCGACGTCGTCCGAACAGCCCGCCACCATCGCCAACAGGAAGGCGGTGGCGAGGACGGGCCGCAGCCGCCCGCGCCTGTGTCCGACGATCACGCGAGCGTCCGTCCGAAGTGGGCGGCCGCGGTGTCGGCCGCGAGGGTGACCTGGGGTTCCTGGTCGTAGAAGTCGAACTGGGTGCCTCGGGTCCAGAGGATGTCCCCGGGGCCGGCCAGTCCGGCGTGGAAGCGGCGTGCGCCGTCGGGGATGGCGGCGTCCTCGCTGTGCACCAGGACGGTCGGCTGGGTGATCTTCGGGGCCAGCGAGATCGAGTCGTAGGTCAGCCAACCCTCCCACGCCATGACGGCGAACCGGTTGGGCCACGCGGGGATGCCGCCGCGTTCGGGGTTGAGGTAGAAGTCGATGTCGTACGGCATCGCGGCACGCGGGTCGGTCGTGCCGACCACCGGGACGTAGTCCACGACGCCGGTGTCCGCGTAGCGGGCCCTGGCCGCGCGGGCGGCCTCGATCCGCTCGGCGACCGCGTCCGCGCCGCCGTAGGCCGCCTCGCAGATCTCGGCGTCGTGCAGCCACGGCGCGACCAGCGCCAACGAGCCGACGCGGGGATCCCCAGCGGCGTTGTCCGCCATGTACATCGCGGCCGCGCAGATGCCCAGCGCGCCGATGCGGTCGGGGTCGACGGCGGGGTGGGAGGCCAGGAAGCCCACCGCGTGGTGGATGTCGCGGACCTTGAGCGCCGGGTCTTCCACGTCACGCGGTTCGCCCGTGGACTCGCCGAAACCGGTGAAGTCGAACGACAGGGCGGCGAAGCCCCGATCGGCCAGCCGCTGCGCGTACCGGTCGGACATCAGCTCCTTGACGCTCGTCCACGTGCCGGCCACGACGACCCCCGGAGCACGTGCCCCGGTGTCGGGCCGGTAGAGGGTGCCGGTCAGGGTGGCGTCGCCGCTGGGGAAGGTGACCGTCTGCCGGGTCGTCACGAACGTTCCTCTTTCGGTGATCGGTGATCGGTTCGGACGGCGGGGCAGGGCCGGGTCATCCGGCCGCCTTCGCCATCAGCTCCTTGTTGCCGTCGGCCCACTCCGCCGTCATCACGACGCCGCGGATCCGCCACTCGCCGTCGGTGCGCACCAAGTCGAACCGGTAGACGCCGCCGAGCGTCCACAGTGGCGCGCCGAAGGGGTCCGCCAACCGGTGGGTGGCCTGGAACGACGCCGTGCACGCGGCGGTGTCGCCGTGCAGCGTCACGAGGTGGTTGGCGACCAGGTGTTGCGTGGCGTCGAACCCGCCGAGCACACCGGACCAGCCCGCGACGATTCGCTCCGGCGACAGCACGACGGGTTCGCCGCCGTCGAGGCTCGTGTAGTCCAGCCGCACCTCGTCGGCGAACACGGTCTTCAGCGCCTCCCACTCGCGTCGGTCGGCGTGCCACGCCATGCGCGTGCAGACCTCGACCACGGCTTGGCGCTCCACGAGGTCGAGCAGGCGCGTGTGGTCATCGTTCACTGGGAACTCCTGTGCTTTCTGGGTGAAATCCAATGGCCTGGGGCCACGAAGAGTCTGGATGTCCCGACCGCACAAGGGAAACAACGATGCGTTGTGCCGGGCACAGCGGATCGTTGTGGGGTTAGGGTGTGGTCGTGAGCGACATCGATCTCCGACACCTGCGGTCGTTCCTGGCGGTGGCGCGCGAGCGGTCCATCACCGCCGCCGGGACGGCGCTGCACCTGACGCAGCAGGCGGTGTCGACGCACGTGCGGCAGCTGGAACGCGCGCTGGACGTGGCCCTGCTCGTGCGCACGTCGCGCGGTGTGCTGCTCACCGCGGCGGGGGAGGAGCTCGCCGCCGGGGCCGCGACGGTCGTCGACGACGTGGCACGCCTGGTGGCACGGGTCCGCGCCGCGGCCGACGCCGAGGCGGGCACGCTGCGGGTGGCCTGCTGTCCCGCCGCCACGTCGCTGTTCGCCGTCGACGTGGCGGACGTCCTGGAACGGGCGGTGCCCGGGCTGCGGGTCCGGCTGATCGGCGCGCAGGACCCCAAGCACGAGCTGGCACTGCTCACCGACGGGCACGCGGACGCGGCCTTCATGTGGCTGCCGGTCGGGGACGTCGGGCTGCACCACGCGGTCGTGCGCAGCGATCCCCGGTCCGCGGTGCTGTCCACCCGCCACCCCCTGGCCGACCGCCCGGAGCTGACCCTGGCGGACGTGGCGCACGAGCCCGTCGTGCGGCCCGACGTCCTCACGTCGGCGGAGGCCGAGCGGTTCTGGCTGGTGGACCCCAGGCCCGACGGCCGCCCCGCGCCGCTGGGCCCGGTCGTGCCCCTGGTGGCGGACTGCCTGTTCGAGGTGGGCCGAGGCCGCGGCATCTGGCTCGCACCGCGACCGCTGGAGGTGTTGCTGCCCGCCGCCACGGTGCGGTGGATCCCGGTCGTCGACGCGGAGCGCTTCGACCTGGCCGTGGTGTGGACCGACCGCGCACCCCAGGCCGCGATCACGCGCCTGATCGCGGAAGTCCGGACGATCACCGGCTACGACCAGGAGCTGCACCCGGTGTGACGCCGGCGAACCGGGTCGGGGGTTCGGCGCGGTGACGCCGGCCGGCGGCTCAGGCCAGGTGGCGGTCCACCACGGCGGGGGAGAGCACGTGCTCGACCACCATCGCCGCCGCGCCCAGCACGCCCGCGTCGTCGCCCGCCTGGGACGGCACGATGCGCAGGTTCCCGGTGGCCAGCGGCAGGGAGCGGCGGTAGATCGCTTCCCGCACGCCGGCCAGCAGCATCTCCCCGGCGAGCGCGACCGTTCCGCCGACGACGATCAGCGACGGGTTGAACATGCTCACGCACGCGGCGAGGACTTCGCCGATGGTGCGGCCCGCCTGCCGCACGACCTGGCCCGCTTCGAGGTTGCCCGCCCGGACCAGCGCGACGACGTCCGCGCTCGTGTGCGCCTCGATGCCCAGGTCGCGCAGGGACCCGGCGATCGCGGGCCCGCCGGCGACCGCTTCGAGGCAACCGGTGTTGCCGCAGCGGCACGGCACGTCGCCCGCGTTGGGCGCGAGGATGTGGCCGAGGTCGCCGGCCGCGCCGACCGCGCCGCGGTGCAGCATGCCGTTGCTGATGAAGCCGGACCCGATGCCGGTGGCGACCTTGACCACGATCAGGTGCCGGGCGTCGGGGAAGCACTTCGTGTGCTCGCCCAGCGCCATCAGGTTCACCTCGTTGTCCACCAGGACCGGCACGCCGAACTCCGCGCTCACGCGGGCGGGCACGTCGTAGCCGTCCCAGCCCGGCATGATCGGCGGGTTGTTCGGTCGGCCGGTGGAGTGCTCGACCGGGCCGGGCAGCCCGATGCCGACCCCGGCCGGGCGCACCGGGCCGAGGTCGGCGTCGGCCAGCAACGACCGCCAGGCCGCGACCAGCGCGCCCAGCACGACGTCCGGCCCGTCGGCGATGTCCTGGTCGAGGTGCCGCGTGACCAGCGGCGTGCCGGTCAGGTCGGTCACCGCGACCGTGGCGTGGGTCGCGCCGACCTCGGCGGCCAGCACGACCCTGGCCCTGGCGTTGAACACGAACCGGCCGGCCGGTCGCCCGCCGGTCGACGCCTCGTTCCCGCCGTCGCTCACCAGGCCCGCGTCGAGCAGCGCGGCCAGCCGGGCTCGCACCGTCGAGCGCGCCAGGCCCGTCACCGCGGCGAGCTCGTTGCGCGTGCGGGGCACGCCGTCGCGCAGCAGCCGCAGGAGGTCCCCGGCCGAGGCGGACCCCGTGAGCGGTGCGTCAGCGTTCACCGGTCAATTGAACCAGAGGTCAGGACTTCGGGCCGGTGCCCGCCGAAAGCCCGACGAGGACCGCGTCACCGCCCGGCGGGCGTCCCGTCGGTCACCGAGCCGGTGATCGGGACGCTCGGCGCACCCGTCACCCGCGGGGCGAGGTCGAAGCGGACGAGCTCGACCGGCTCGACCTCCGCGTCGGCCGCCGTGAGCACGAACACGTCCTTGCCGACCTCCCCGCGCTGGAAGTAGGCGATCACCAGCACCCCGGTGCTCGACAACGGCCGCGACGGCAGCGGCTCCTCCTGCGACACGCGCTGGCGGAACCACACCTCGTCGACGTCGGTGGTGGACAGTTCGGCCCCGTCCGGCGCGACGGCCCGACCCGCGACGGTCAGGTTGGAGTCGGTCGCGTCGGACAGCGTCACCCGCCAGAGCAGCGTGCCGCCCTCGGTGACCGCGTCGGTGACCGGGGTGGCGGTGATGGTCGGCAACGGGTCGTCGTTCGGCACGGTGAGCCGGTCCGAGTAGTGGCCGACGACCGCACCTCGCACGGCCTTGACCAGCACCACGCGCCGCAGGTCGAGGCTCCAGCGGGTGTTGCCCGCGATCTCCACCGGCACCTCGAGCTCGTGCTGCCCCGGCTCGACCGCCACCACCCGTTCGCGGTACGTGCGGCCGTCCTCCTGCTGGACGAACACCCGCACCGCACCTTCACCCGCACCGGTGACCGAGACCGGGAACCGGAC
This sequence comes from Saccharothrix sp. S26, assembly GCF_021390395.1. Classification (GTDB taxonomy): domain Bacteria; phylum Actinomycetota; class Actinomycetes; order Mycobacteriales; family Pseudonocardiaceae; genus Actinosynnema. The sequence goes on along the minus strand of NZ_JAJUWT010000033.1, from coordinate 6,774 downwards.
GGTCCGCGTGCCCGAGTCGCCTTCCTCGACGGTCAGCGCGCCCACGTCCACCCGCGGCAGGGCCACCGGCCGGGGCTCCGGCAGGCCGGGCGACCAGCCGTGGGCGTCGACGAGCCACGCCCGGCCGACAGCGCCGTGCGGGACCAGCTCCAGCTCGGCGACGCGACGCAGGTCGAGCCCGCGCGGCGGCAGCGGCACGCGCACCTCCTGCGCCCAGTCCGCGGACAGCCGCTCGGTGGCGGGCAGCCCGTCGAGCGAGACCGTCCCCAGCACCGCGCGCCGCCCGGCCGCGTCGGTCACGGCCACGTCGAAGCGGGTCGCCGTGCTGTTCGGCGGCACGGCGACCCGCAGCGCCAACTGCCGCGCACCCGCCAACGACACCGGCGCGCCGGGGCGCACGGTCGCGGTCTGCCCGTCGGCGGTCCACCGCAGCGCCACGGCGAACCGCCCGGACTCCGGCACGACCCGGTTGAACCGGGTGAAGTGCGGTGACGGGCGGGCGGCCGGATCGGCGCACGCGACCTCCGGGTCGGCCGAGACCTGCGCGCACACCCGCGCCGACCCGCTCGCCGACGTCGTCCCATCGGGCACGACGAACCCCGAACGCGCACCGCCGACCGCGTGGGCGAGCACGCGTGCCGGGTCGGCCGAGGGCGCGCGGACCCCCGACCCGTCGAGCAGCGGCAGCACCCGCCGGTCACCCGCGACGAACAACCGGGCCGCCGCGGCGATGTAGGTCGCGCCCGCGGTCTGCTGCTGCGCGGCCGTGAGCCGGGTGGCGGTCCCGGGAGAGCACACCGCGTCGACCCACGTGTCGCGGAAGTCGTCGGAGGCCGGGGCCTCGGCCTGGCCGGGCGTCCACTCGGTGTTGAAGAAGTTGTGGTTGGCCCCGACGAAGTACAGCGCGCTGTGCAGCGCGGTTCCGCCGCTCACGCCACGGGTCGCGTCCACGAACAGCTGGCCCTGCAAGTCGGACACGTCACCGTCGCAGCCGGGCAGGATCGTCACCGACGGCACGTCCGGCGCGGGGTTGTGCCCGAACATGGTCGGGCCGATGAGCACCTGTCCCCGGACGGTCCACCGCGCCGGGCCGTCGTGGTCCGGGGGCGAGAGGCTGTCGAGCGCGGCCCGGTTGACGCCCTCGCCGCCGCGCGAGTGCCCGACCAGCACCACGTTGCCGAGGTCGGCGACGGGCGCGGCGCGGACCGCCTCCGGCGCCCGACCGCGACCGGGGCCCGCCCAGTCCGCCCACTTCGCCAGGTGGGCGCGCACCAGCGCGGACCGCGCGCCCGCGCCCGACTCGAAGTCCAGCGCGTCGTGGGCGTTGACCGCGTTGGCCGACACCGACACCGTCACGTAGCCCTGCGAGGCGAGCAACCGCTGCGCCTGGAGGTAGCCGCGGTGGCTCGGCACCGGCTTCGCGGGCGCGGGGCACGGCCACTCCAGCAGCATCTGGGTCCCGTGGTAGCAGGTGATGTGCCTGCCGTGCAGGAAGAGCGCCAGCGGCCGCCTGCCCGGCGCACCGGTCGGCGCGACCACCACGGCCTTCATCTCCAGCGGCGCGGGGTAGCCCGGCACGGTGATCGGGTCGACCTCGTACTCCCCGGTGCGGGTGGCGAACGGACCGGGCACGCCGGGGTCGACGTCACCGGCGGGCCGCGCCGCGGGCGGCGTCGCGGTGGTCGAGGTCGACGGCGGCACGGGCTCCTCGACGTCCACCCGCCGGCCCGACGCCCGCACCTGGAGCCCGTCGACGTCGGCCACGTCGACCGCGTCGAGGGTGTAGGTGCGCAGGTCCCGGGACGGGCGCGGCACGCCCAGCAACCGGTCGTCGTCCCAGAACTCGATCTCCGCGCCACCCGGTGGGATCGGGGCGGGAGCCGTCCACGCCAGCCCGCCGGCGGTGAGCGTCCACCCGGGCGGCGGGACCTGGTGTGCTTGACCGGCTCGTGCGGCCGTGACCGGGACCGCGAGGGCCACCGCCAACAACGCGGGAAATAAGACCGTGATCGGGCGCATGTGCGATCCCCTCCCAGAATCGACCACCGGTCGACCGACAGGTCTTTCCTACCGGTCGCGGGGCGCGAATACCGGACCCGTTCGGCGGCGGAGGCGTTGCGCCACCGCCCTCGCCGCGTCTTGCGCTGATCCGAACGGGCTGTCCCGGTGCGCTTTTCGGGCCACCGCGGATCGGCCGGACGCGGTGGGCGACCATGGCGGAGCTAAATAACCGGCGATATTTTTTAGCGTGCCGGATCGGCCGAATGGGGACCGCGCGGCCGATCGGTGACGGGTTCTTGTGAATGCGAACTCCGCCGTGCCAGGCTGGATCGGCATTACCGCATCCACGCGAATCCACGTGCCCCCGACCGCGCGCACCGCAGCGGTGGGGAAGGGGAGTGACCATGGCGCGAGTGCTCGTCCTGACCGCCGACGCCGCCGAGGAACTCGACTCGATGTACCCCGTCTTCCGCTTGCGCGAGGGCGGTCACGAGGCGATCGTGACCGCGCCGACGACCCGCGCGGTGAAGCTCGTGGTGCACGACTTCGAGCCCGGCTGGGACGCCTACACCGAGAAACCGGGCCACCTGCTGCCCGTGGACCTGGCGTTCGCGGACGTGGACCCCGCGGACTACGACGCCTTGGTGATCCCGGGCGGCCGGGCACCGGAGTACATCCGCACCGACCCGGACGTGGCCCGCATCGTCGGCCACTTCTTCGACCGCGACCTGCCGGTCGGCACGATCTGCCACGGCCCGCAGGTGCCCGCCGCCCTGGGCCTGCTGCGCGGCCGCACCACGGCCGGCTACCCGCCGCTGAAGTTCGACCTGGAGCAGGCCGGCGCCACGTTCGTCGACGAGCCCGACGCCGTGGACGGCGCGATGGTGTCCTGCCGGGGCTGGCCGGGCCATGCGCGCTTTCCGAGGTCTTCGACCTCGGCACCGCGTTGCGCCGCCGACCTGCCCGGTCCCGCCGAGGCTCGATGTTCACGCTCACACAGAGAGGCGTCCCAGTGGTCCAATAGTGGATCAGGCGAGCGGTAGGCGGCGGGATTCCATCGATGTAACAGCAGGTCCGGACCCTGAAGGGCGGCCGAGGTCCGTGCCGGCGGCTAAAGTGAGCGTGAACATTTTAGCTCCCGCTCGCCGTTGACGGCCCGTTTCCGCGGTGGCTACTGTGCTGGCAGTCGGGTCGCCAGGCCCGAGTCGGTCACGCGTCCGCCGGCACGACCGCCCGTCAACGACGACGAGGGGACCTCGATGCGACGAACACGGCAGCCCGCGGCGAGCGCGCCGCTCGGCGCCTGAGCGCGAATCACACCCTCCACAAAGGACTCCAGGTCCGGCGCGACCACCGCGGACCCGTGAGCCCGGTCTTCCCCCTTGCCACCGCCAGGTCCGCCCACCCGCCTCGCCGTCCGCCGACGGCGCCACGAGGCGCCCCCGACCGCACCCAACCCACAGGAGAGCTCAATGTCGTCACCCTTGAGCCGCCGAACGCTGCTGCAAGCCGTCGGTGTCGCGGCCGTCGCGACGACCGTGCCCGGCCTGACCTCGGGGTCCGCCGCCGCGGCGACGGTGCCGCCCGCCCGCGCCGACCTCGGTGTGTCCGCCTACCCGTTCGACCTCGGCGAGGTGCGCCTGAGCCCCGGCCGCTGGATGGACAACCAGACCCGGACCCTGTCGTACCTGAAGTTCGTCGACGTCGACCGGCTGCTCTACAACTTCCGCGCCAACCACCGCCTGTCGACGCAGGGCGCGGCGGCGCTCGGTGGGTGGGAAGCGCCCAACTTCCCGTTCCGCACGCACAGCCAGGGGCACTTCCTGAGCGCGTGGGCGCAGGCGTGGGCCGTGCTGGGCGACACCACGTGCCGCGACCGGGCCAACTACATGGTGGCGGAGCTGGCCAAGTGCCAGGCCAACAACGCGGCGGCCGGGTTCAACACCGGCTACCTGTCGGGCTTCCCCGAGTCGGACTTCGACGCGATGGAGGCGGGCTCGCCCAAGTCGGTGTCGTACTACTCGCTGCACAAGACGTTGGCGGGCCTGCTCGACGTTTGGCGGCACGTCGGCAATACGCAGGCGCGTGACGTGCTGCTGCGGTTCGCCGGGTGGGTGGACTGGCGCACGGCCCGGTTGTCCTACAGCCAGATGCAGCGGGTGCTGGGCACGGAGTTCGGCGGGATGAACGCCGTGCTCACCGACCTGTACCAGCAGACGGGCGACAGCCGGTGGCTGACCGCGGCGCAGCGGTTCGACCACGCCGCCGTGTTCGACCCGCTGGCCGCCAACCAGGACCGGCTCAACGGGCTGCACGCCAACACGCAGGTGCCGAAGTGGATCGGCGCGGCCCGCGAGTACAAGGCCACCGGGACGACCCGCTACCGCGACATCGCGTCCAACGCCTGGAACATCACCGTCGGCGCGCACACCTACGTGATCGGCGGCAACAGCCAGGCCGAGCACTTCCGCGCGCCCAACGCCATCGCCGCGTACCTCAACACCGACACGGCCGAGGCGTGCAACACCTACAACATGCTCAAGCTGACGCGCGAGCTGTGGCTGCTCGACCCCAACCGCGCCTCCTACTTCGACTTCTACGAGCGCGCCCTGCTCAACCACCTCCTGGGCCAGCAGAACACCGCCGACCCGCACGGCCACATCTGCTACTTCACCGGCCTCAACCCCGGCCACCGGCGCGGCAACACCGGCCCCGCCTGGGGCGGCGGCAACTGGAGCACCGACTACACGACCTTCTGGTGCTGCCAGGGCACCGCGCTGGAGGTCAACACGTCGCTGGCGAACTCCATCTACTTCCACAACGGCACCACGTTGACGGTGAACCTGTACACGCCGTCGGTGCTGACGTGGGCGCAGCGGGGGATCACCGTCACGCAGACCACGACGTACCCGGCCTCCGACACCACCACGCTGACCGTGACCGGCAACGCGAGCGGGTCGTGGACGATGCGCCTGCGGATCCCGGCGTGGACCACGGGCGCGACGGTCAGCGTCAACGGCGTGGCGCAGGACATCGCCACCACGCCCGGCACGTACGCCGCGCTCACCCGGTCGTGGGCCTCCGGCGACACGGTGACCGTCCGCCTGCCGATGCGGGTCGTGCTGCAACCGGCCAACGACAACCCGGCCGTCGCCGCGGTGACCTTCGGGCCGGTCGTGCTGTCGGGCAACTACGGCAACACCGCGCTGTCCAGGCTGCCGGTGCTCGACCCGACCTCGATCACCCGCACCTCGGGCCTCGCGTTCACCGCGCGCGCCGACGGTGCGACGGTCAACCTCGGCCCGTTCTACGACGCCCACGGCTTCAACTACACCGTCTACTGGAGCACCACCGGCGGCGGTGGCGGTTCCACCGGCGGCTACCGGCTGGTCAACGCGGCCAGCGGGCTCGTGCTGGGCGTGCAGGACATGTCGACCGCGGACGGCGGCCAGGCCGTGCAGTGGAACGACACCGGCACCGCCGACCACAACTGGGAGCTGCTCGTCGACGGCAGCGCGGTGCGCCTGCGCAACCTCAACAGCGGCAAGGTGCTGGGCGTGCAGGACATGTCCACCGCGGACAACGCCCGCGTCGTGCAGTGGAGCAACACCGGCACCGCCGACCACAAGTGGACCGTGCTGGACAACGGCGACGGCACCCACAAGCTGCGCAACGGCAACAGCGGCAAGCTGCTGGCCATCCTCGACGGCTCCACCGCGGCGGGCGCACAGGCCGTGCAGGACCAGGACAACGGCACCGCCGACAACCGCTGGCGGTTCGTGCCCACGGGGGCGCGCCGCATCCAGAACCTCGCCAGCGGCCTGGTCCTGGGCGTGCAGAACATGTCGACCGCGGACGGCGGCCTGGTCGTGCAGTGGGACGACAACGGCACCGCGGACCACCTGTGGACCGCCGTGCTCGACCCCGACGGGTACTTCCGGCTGCGCAACTCCAACAGCAACAAGGTCCTCGGCGTCGAGAACGCGGCCAACGCCAACGGGGCCAGGGTGCTCCAGTGGGCCGACAACGGCACCACCGACCACAAGTGGCGGCTGCGCTACGGCGGCAACGGCTACTTCCGCATCCAGTGCGGCAACGGCGGGCGCGTGCTCGGCGTCAACGGCGCCTCCACCGCCCGCGGCGCGCAGATCGTGATCTGGGACGACAACGGCACCAACGACCACCTCTGGCGCTTCGTCTGACCCGACAGCACGACGACCCCGCCCCGGGCATGTGGGGCGGGGTCGTCGCAGGCGCGGGGAAGGCCCGGTGGCCTCAGGCCTTCCCCGCGCCGGTTCAGCCGACCCGGCAGGAGACGCTGGGCCAGGACCAGTTGCCGCCGTGCTGGATGGTGAAGCCGAACGTGTTGCCGTTGCCGTTGGGCCGCGCGGTCATCACGTTGGCGCTCTCCCACGTGGCGCTGGTGTTCCAGGTGGCGATGATCCGCTGCGGGTACGACACGGTGACCGTGACGACCCAGTTGTTCGTGCCCGAGACGGTCACCTGGCCGTTGAAGCGGTCACTCCACTTCTGGCCCTCGGAGTAGGTCGCGGTGCAGCTGCCACCGGGGTTCTGCGGGGTGGTGGTGGTCGGACCGGTCGGGTCGCTGGTGGTCGGGTTCGACGTGCCCGTACCGCTGTTCAGGACGTTGAGGACCGAGGTGTAGGCGGCCTTCTTGTTGCCGGAGCCGTCGAAGAGCAGGGGGGTGCCGGAGGCGCGCCAGGAGTCGCTGTCGCGGATGCCCCAGACGGTGATGCCGGTGCAGCGGGTGAC
>NZ_JAJUWT010000032.1 GCF_021390395.1 Saccharothrix sp. S26 | reverse complement strand
CAGCAGGGGGGTGACGTCGTGCAGGGCGGAGCTCACGGCGTGCAGTTGCTGGGACAGGCGGTTGCGCAGTTGGCGGAGGGCGTCCACCTTCTGGGTGGCCTGGGTGACGCGGCGGTTCGCTTCCTCCGTCGCCTTGCGCACCCGGCGGTTCGCCTCGTCGGTCGCCTCCTGCACGCGCGCCGTGGCCTCGCTGATCGAGTCGTGCCGACGGCGGTTGGCCTCCTCCGTCGCCTCGCGCACCAGCCGCTGCGCCTCGGCGTTCGACGCGGCCTGCTCCTGCGCGACCTGGGCGCGCACCCGCGCGGCTTCCTCGGTCGCTTCCCGCACCCGGCGCTCGGCCTCGGCCTTGGACGCCGCCTCCTGCTCGGCCAGCGTCTTCATCGACTCGACCCGCCGGGCCGCCATCGCGATCTCGAAGTCCTCCTCGACCGTGGTCCGGCGCTGGAGCGACTCCTCGTCCAACCGCGCCGCCTCGGCCCGCGCCTCGCCCACGATCCGCTCGGCCTCGGCGCGTGCCGTCTCCAGCACGCCCCGGTGCTCGGCCTCCATGTCGGCGCGCCGCTGGTCCAGCTCGGCGATCAGCTTCTCGTACCGGGTGCGCAGCACGCCCGCGTCGGCCTCGGCCTTGGCGCGGATGTGCCCGCCCTCGGCCTCGGCCCGCGCCTTGATCTCGTTCGCCTCGTCCTGCGCGAGCCGCAGCATCCGCTGCAACCGCTCGCTCAGGCCCTCCAGGGTGGTCGGCGGCAGCGAAAGCCGCTCCACCTGGCCGCGCAGCTCCGCGATCTCCGACCGGGCCGCCTCCAACTGGCGGGCCAGGTCGTTGGTCTGCGACACCGCCGCGTCCCGGTCGGCCGCGAGCAGGCGCAGGTCGGAGTCCAGGCGTTCCAGGTGGTCCTCGACCTGGGCGCGGTCGTACCCGCGCTTGACGATGTCGAAGCCGGATCCCAGGGGGACGAGGTCACGGTCGTCGGCGAGGCCCATGCCGCTCACGCTACCCGCTCCCGATGTGCGACGGTCACCCGAGCGCCGCACATCGGGAGTGATTTCGCTTTAGACGCCCCGGAAACGGTTGATCGCGTCCAGGTGGCGGGCCCGCAGCTCGTGGTCGCGCACGCCCAGGCCCTCCTCCGGCGCCAGCGTCAGCACGCCGACCTTGCCCTGGTGGGCGTTGCGGTGCACGTCGTACGTGGCCTGCCCGGTGTCCTCCATGGAGTACACCTTGGACAGTGTCGGGTGGATCTTCCCCTTCGCGATCAACCGGTTGGCCTCCCACGCCTCCCGGTAGTTCGCGAAGTGCGAGCCGACGATCCGCTTGAGGTGCATCCACAGGTACCGGTTGTCGTACTGGTGCATGTACCCGCTGGTGGACGCGCAGGTCACGATCGTGCCGCCCTTGCGCGCCACGTACACCGACGCGCCGAACGTCTCCCGGCCCGGGTGCTCGAACACGATGTCCGGGTCGTCGCCGCCGGTCAGCTCGCGGATCTTCGCGCCGAGCCGCTTCCACTCGCTGACGTCCTGCTCGTGCTCGTCCTTCCAGAACCGGTAGCCCTCGGCGCTGCGGTCGATGATCAGCTCCGCGCCCATGCGCCGGCAGATCTCCGCCTTCTCCGGGGACGACACCACGCAGATCGGGGTCGCGCCACCGTTCAACGCGAACTGGGTCGCGTAGGAGCCGAGGCCGCCCGACGCGCCCCAGATCAGCACGGTGTCGCCCTGCTTCATGTTCGCGCCGTTGGTCGACACGAGCTGCCGGTAGGCGGTGGAGTTCACCAGACCGGGTGACGCCGCCTCCTCCCACGTCAGGTGGTCGGGCATCGGCATCAACTGGTTGGTCTTGACCAGCGCGATCTCGGCGAGGCCGCCGTAGTTGGTCTCGAAGCCCCAGATGCGCTGCTGCGGGTCGAGCATGGTGTCGCTGTGCCCGTCCGGGTGCTCCAACTGCACGTCGAGGCAGTGCGCCACGACCCGGTCGCCGGGCTTCCACGCGCTCACGCCGGGACCGGTGCGCAGCACCACGCCCGCCAGGTCCGAGCCGACCACGTGGAACGGCTGGTCGTGCCGGCCGCCGTACTTCTTGAGGAACGCGAACGTCGGCAGCGGCTCGAAGATCGAGGTCCACACCGTGTTGTAGTTGATGGCGCTGGCCATCACGGCCACCAGCGCCTCGCCGGGGCCCAGCTCGGGCGTCGCGATCTCGTCGACGTGCAGCGACTTGCGCGGGTCCTTGTCCTTGGTGGCCAAGCCCTCGAACATCTTGACCTCGTCGGCGTGCACCGTCACGCCCCGGTAGCTCTCGGGTACGTCCAGCGATCCGATCGCGTCCAGTTCGTCCGCGAGGATCGCGTCGAGGATCTTCTGCACGGCGTTTCCCTCCCAATGGGGGCGTTGGGGGATGGTCGGGTGTGGCGGGCTCTAGAGGTCCACGCGAGTTGCCGGAGGTTACCCACGGGTAACCGATTCAGAACGCCGCTCTGTGAGCCACTGCACTGGCATTTCCCCCGATCGGTCCTCCTTGACCGGGCGGCCAACCAAGCGCACCATCGAAGGTGTCCGATCGACAGGACGGAGGTACTGGTCATGGCCAAGGCGTGGACGAGGTGGCAGGACTGGGCCGAGGTGGTCATCGGCGTCCTGGTGCTGCTTTCGCCCCTGGTGGTGGAGACGACCACCGGGGCCATGTGGACGATGATCGTGCTGGGCGCACTGATCGCCATCGACGGCCTCGCGTCGCTCGCGATGCCCGGGATGGTCTACGGCGAGTGGTTCCAGATCGTCCTTGGCGCGCTGCTGTTCATCTCCCCGTGGGTGATGGGCTACAGCGACCTGACCGCGGCGTCGTGGATCTCCTGGGTCGCCGGCGTGCTGACGGTGGCGGCGGGCGCCATGGCGCTGCCGCTGGCCAACGCCGCCCACGGCGGCCGGATCGCCGGCACCGCCTGAGGGTGACGACAGCCGGGCCCGCGGCGGCCACCGCGGGCCCGACCGACGGGAAGGGATCACCGGGAAGTGGTCGAGGACTCGTCGGCCCGGGAACGGATCCTGCGGGCGGCCGAGGAGCTGTTCGCCGAAGCCGGCTTCGACGCGACGCCGACCTCGCGCATCGCCGAACGGGCCGCCGTGCCCAAGGGCCTCGTGCACTACTACTTCCGGCGCAAGGCCGACCTGCTGGCGGCGCTGGTGCAGCGGCTCCCGGACGGCACCGTGGACGCGCGCCGGGTCGTGGTCGTCGGCGACATCGCGGAGAGCCTGCGCAGGCTCGTCGCCGCGCTGGACGCCCGGCTGGAGGCGTCACCGCTGCTCAGCCACCTGCTGTGGCGCGAGGCGGACACCCACAAGGCGGTCCGCGACGCGTTGCACGAGCGCTACCGGTCGGTGGCTCGGCAGATCCGCAACGTCATCGTCGCCGCGGGTGGGGCGGCGGTGGCCGCGAAGGACGTCGACAGCGCGTCCGCGCTGCTGGCGCTCGCGGTCAGCTACCGGCACTCGGTCGCCCGGCACGCGCCGGACGACGACCGGATGGACCTGGAGCTGTCGTTCGTGGCCGCCGCCCTGGAACGGTCCTAGTGGCCCGCGGCGGGCTCGACCAGCTCCACGAGCACGCCGCCCGCGTCCTTCGGGTGCACGAAGTTGACCCGGCTGTCGGACGTGCCGCGCCGCGCCTGCTCGTACAGCAGCCGCAGGCCCTTGGCGCGCAGCGCGGCCGCCGCCGCGTCCACATCGGACACCCGGTAGGCGAGCTGCTGGAGGCCCGGCCCGGAGCGGCCGATGAACTTCGCGATGGTGGACTCCGGGGTCAGCGGGGCCAGCAGCTGGACGGCGGTGCCCGTGCCGTCGTCACCGGGCGCACGCAGCATCGCCTCGCGGACGCCCTGCTCCTCGTTGACCTCCTCGTGCGCCACCTCGAGGCCGAAGTGCTCCCGGTGGAACGCGATCGCGACGTCGAGGTCGGGCACGGCGATGCCGACGTGGTCGATGGCGGTGACGAGTCCGCGGAGTTCTTCCATGGTCACGAAGGCTAGCCGCCGAATCGGTGCAGGTCTCCCTGTGCGGCGCCTCACAGGGCTACTCAGCGGTAACCCTGGGTATCGTGGCGTGTTAACAACCGCTTACACCCGCTGTGGAGGCTGCTGTGTCCGGTTCCGTCATCGTCGCCGGGGCCCGTACCCCGATGGGACGACTGCTCGGGTCGTTGAAGGACTTCTCCGGCGCCCAGCTCGGCGGCGTCGCGATCAAGGCGGCCTTGGAGCGGGCCGGTGTGGCCCCCGAGCAGGTGCAGTACGTGATCATGGGCCAGGTGCTCACCGCGGGCGCGGGCCAGATCCCGGCGCGCCAGGCGGCGGTGAACGCGGGCATCCCGATGACCGTGCCCGCGCTGACGATCAACAAGGTGTGCCTGTCCGGCATCGACGCGATCGCGCTGGCCGACCAGCTCATCCGCGCGGGCGAGTTCGACATCGTGGTGGCGGGCGGCCAGGAGTCCATGACGCAGGCGCCGCACCTGCTGCAGAAGTCACGCGGCGGGTTCAAGTTCGGCGACGTCACCATGCTCGACCACATGTCGCACGACGGCCTGTTCTGCGCGTTCGACCAGGTCGCGATGGGCATGTCCACGGAGAAGTTCAACGCCCGGCACGGCCTGACCCGCGAGGAGCAGGACGCGTTCGCCGCCCGGTCGCACCAGTTGGCCGCCAAGGCCGCGGGCAACGGCGTCTTCGCCGAGGAGATCGCCCCGGTGCGGATCCCGCAGCGCAAGGGTGACCCGATCGTGTTCGCCGAGGACGAGGGCGTGCGCGGCGACACCACCCCGGAGACGCTGGCCAAGCTGCGGCCGGCGTTCGCCCCGGACGGCACCATCACCGCGGGCTCGGCGTCGCAGATCTCCGACGGCGCGGCGGCCGTCGTCGTGATGAGCAAGGCCAAGGCCGAGGAGCTGGGCCTGACCTGGCTGGCCGAGATCGGCGCGCACGGCGTGGTGGCCGGTCCGGACGCCAGCCTGCACCAGCAGCCCTCGAACGCGATCAAGGCCGCGTGCGCCAAGGAGGGCATCGACCCGGCCGACCTGGACCTGGTCGAGATCAACGAGGCGTTCGCCGCGGTGGGCATCGTGTCCATGCGCGAGCTCGGCCTGGCCGAGGACAAGGTCAACGTCAACGGCGGCGCGATCGGGCTGGGCCACCCGATCGGCATGTCGGGGGCCCGCATCGCGCTGCACCTCGCGCTGGAGCTCAAGCGCCGCGGTGGCGGCGTGGGCGCGGCGGCGCTGTGCGGCGGCGGCGGTCAGGGCGACGCCCTGATCGTCCGCGTGCCTAAGGTCTAGAGGTGTGGCCCGCACCGTTGACGTAGCAGAACTGGTCGACCGCGCGCGCGAGGGACAATCGCGCGCGGTCGCCAGGCTCATCTCGCTGGTCGAGGACGCCGGCCCGCAGCTGCGCGAGGTGGCGGGCGCGCTGGCCCCGTTCTGCGGCAACGCGCGGGTCGTCGGCCTGACCGGTGCGCCGGGCGTGGGCAAGTCCACGTCCACGTCCGCGCTGGTCGCGGCCTACCGCAGGCGGGGCGAGCGGGTGGGCGTGCTGGCCGTGGACCCGTCGTCGCCGTTCTCCGGCGGCGCGCTGCTCGGCGACCGGGTGCGGATGGGCGAGCACGCCTCCGACCCCGGCGTGTTCATCCGCTCCATGGCCACCCGCGGCCACCTGGGCGGGCTGTCCTGGGCCACGCCGCAGGCGTTGCGCGTGCTCGACGCGGCGGGCTGCGACGTGGTGCTGGTCGAGACGGTCGGCGTCGGCCAGTCCGAGGTCGAGGTGGTGTCGCTGGCCGACACCGCGGTGGTGCTGCTCGCGCCGGGCATGGGCGACGGCATCCAGGCCGCCAAGGCGGGCATCCTCGAGATCGGCGACGTCTTCGTGGTCAACAAGGCCGACCGCGACGGCGCGGACGAGACCGCGCGCGACCTCAAGCACATGATCTCCCTCGGCCGGCGGGAGCGGGAGGGCGGCTCGTGGCGGCCCCCCGTGCTGAAGGCGGTCGCGTCCCGCGCCGAAGGCATCGACGAGGTCGTGGACGCGATCGACGCCCACCACGCGTGGCTCGTCGAACGCGGTGAGCTGGACCGACGCCGCGCGACCAGGGCCTCGGCCGAGATCGAGGCCATCGCGCTGGAGCGCCTGCGATCCCGGATCGGCGGATTGCGCGGCGCGTCCGCGCTCGAAACCCTGGCCAAACGGGTCGTGGCGGGTGAGCTGGACCCCTACGCTGCGGCTGATCGACTGGTCGAGGGGGTGGGGGCATGACGCCCGTGGTGATCGACATCGGCAGGCGGGACGTCCGCCGCGTGCTGATCGGGGGTGCGGTGGCCGGTGTCCTCGGCGTGGCGGCACTGGTCGGCGCGGTGACGGCCTACGCGGACGGCGAGGGCGTCGGCGGCACGATCGGGCTGGTCATCGGGCTGGCGTTCACCGGCATCACGCTGGGCGCGATCGTGAACTGGAAGAAGATCTCCCGGCCGCGCAAGCTCGTGCTGGAGGCGCCCGGCGTGCGGTGGGACGACCCGGCGGGTGCGCCGTGGGCGGTGACCTGGCCGGAGCTGGGCGCGGTGCGGATCTCGCGCACGCGGGAACGGGTGTTCCACCCGGCCGACGCCGCCGTGCGCAAGACCATGGTGCGGCTGGACCTGCTGCCCGCCGACCCGCCGGCGTTCCGGGCGCGGCACGTCGACATGGCGCACCTGGCCCGCCAGGACGGCGTCTACCGGCTGCCGCTGGGCGACGCGGCGGGCCTGGTCCGGGTGATCGAGGGCGCGGTGCTCGGGTTCGCACCGCACCTGTACCGCGGTGTGCAGGACGAGGGCTTCACGGTGGGGTTGTCATGAGAGAGATCGAGATCCCGTTCGGCAACGTGCCGGAGCGGCGGGCGGGGCTGGCGGTCCAGCTCGGCTTCACGCTGTTCGGCGTCCTGCTGATGTTCCTGTCCTACGCCGACGGCCACCTGGCGGCGATGTTCGTCGGGCCGCTGGTCGCGATCGGCGGCCTGATCGGCGGCGGTGTCTGGCGGCGCAAGGCCCGCCTGCGCCGGCTCGTGGTCGAGCCGCAGGGCCTGCGCTGGGAGGAGAAGAACGCCTCCTGGGCGGTGCCGTGGTACGAGCTGTCCGGGGTGGCGCTGTCCTACGACGACAAGCCGAAGCCTTCGCTGTGGCTGCACTTGCGGCCCAACGACCCGGGGACGTTCGGCGCCACCTACCGGAGCATCCCGATGACGGCGTTCGGCTGGCGGGTCCAGCTGCCCGACGCCACCGGCGGGGACATGCTGGACCTGGGGCTCAAGCGGCACGCGCCGCAGATCTACGGCGGGTTCGTGCCGCACTTCGACGGCGGGCTGGGCGCGTCGCTGTGACCGGCTAGACCCGCGCGGCCAGGTGCGCCTCGTGCTGGGCCACGACCTTGCGCCACAGCGGGTCGCGGTCGGGTCCGGCGATGAGCAGGCCGTAGACGTCGGCCAGGGCGGTGAACCAGTCGGCCCGGTCGTCCAGGACCGTCCTGGTCGTCGTCTCCTCAACCCTGGTCAGGGTCAGCGCGCGCAGCACGTCCCAGCCCCGGCCGTCGGCCCGCAGCACGCCGAACGTGCGCACGAACCCGGACTCGGGCGACGTGGACAGGTGCTCGTGCCGGTCGGCGAAGTCGTCCAGCCCGACCGCGTCCGGCGCGAAGTGCATGGCGAAGAAGCTGCCGCGCACGTCGTGCCGCAGCCGCCACGCGCCCGGCGCGACCGGTGACGGTGCCAGCTCGAACGTGAACGGCCCCTGGCGGTGGACGCCCGCACGCAGCGGCAACGGCGAGTACAGCCCATCGCCCAAGCCGACGTCCACCAGCCAGGTGTCCTCGGAATCCGGCAGGTCACGGACGGTGAGCGCGAGGTGGTTGCGGGTGATGGCCGGCGCGGTGTCCCCGGTCGTCTGCACGCCGCCGGGGTGCCTGGTCACGTGGTAGCCCAGCGCGTGCAGCAGCTCCGCGAACGCGCCGTTGAGGTGGAAGCAGTACCCGCCGCCACCGGCCAGCACCCTGGCCACCGAGGCGAGCGGGTCCAGCGGGGTCGGGCGGCCCAGTTGGATCTCCACCGTCTCGTACGGCACCCGCCGCGCGAACGCCTGGTGCAACCGGGTCAACGCCGCCGCGCTCGGCGGCTCGGCCTCGGTCACGCCGAGGTGGCGCAGGAACGCGGTCACATCGAACGCAGCCATCGCGGAAGTCCCCCAACCAGGTCGGATGTCGAAGCCGGGACTTCCGACTCTAGGCAACGACGATCACAACGCCGAACGTTTAACCCGGCGACCGGGTGACGAAGAGGTGCGATGTACGACTCCGCTGGACTTCAGGTGCTGTCGCGCGAGGAATGCCTGAAGCTGCTCGACCAGGCCGCCATCGGTCGCTTGGTCTACACCGACCGGGCGCTGCCGGTGGTGCACCCCGTGGTGTTCGCGCTCGACGGCGAGTGCGTCGTGCTGCGCGTGCCGGACGGCAGCGCCACCCTGGTCGCCCGGGACACGATCGTCGCGTTCCAGATCGACGACATCGCGCCCGACCTGTCCCGCGGCTGGTCGGTGATGGCGGTCGGGCACGTCACCGAGGTCGAGGAGCAGGAGCGGCTGGCCGAGCTGAAGCGGCTGCCGCTGGCCTCGCGCGGGCACGGCCGGGGTGACCACTTCCTGGTCGTCGACCTGGAGGTGCTGTCCGGTCGTCGCATCCCCTAGGTCGAGGCGTTAACCTCGAGACCTCCGACTCTTCAGGGTGGTCAAGGGGTGGCCGGTTCCCCGGACGCGAACGCCGCGACGCGGCTGGACGGCCTGCTGCGCGAGCTGACCGACCGCACCGCCGAGGCCGTCGTCTCGCAGGAGCGGCTGCACCGGCTGCTGGCCGCGGTCGTGTCGCTGGCCAGCGACCTGTCGCTGCCCGACGTGCTGCGCCGGGTCGTGGAGTCCTCGTGCGACCTGGTCGGCGCCCGGTACGGCGCGCTGGCCGTGGTCGGGCCGAACCGGCAGCTGCTGGAGTTCACTCACGACGACGGCCACCACGACGCCGACTTCGAGGGACCCGGCTCGCGGGCGACCGCGTTCGACCCGTCCGGGCCCGGTTTCCTGGGCGTGCCGGTGCACGTGCGCGGCGCGGTGTTCGGCAACCTCTACCTCAGCGACAAGGCCGACGGCTCGGACTTCACCCGCGCCGACCGCGAGCTGGTGACGGCGGTGGCCGCGGCGGCCGGCATCGCGATCGAGAACGCCCGCCTCTACGCGCAGTCGCAGCAGCGCGAGGTGTGGCTGCGCGCGTCCAACGAGGTGACGAACGCGCTGCTCACCGGTACCCCGGACCGGGACGCGCTGCGCTTGGTCGCGGTCCGCGCCCGGCTGGCCGCCGACGGCGTGAACGCGTTGCTGGCCCTGCCCGACGTGCAGGGCGAGCTGGCCGTGCGGGTGGTGGACGGCGAGGTGCGCGGGTTCAGCGCGGCCGCCGAGGGCGGCCCGGCCCGCGAGGTGTTCGACACCGGCAAGGCCAAGGTGCTCGACGGGCTGCCCGGGCAGCGGCGGATCGGCCCGGTGGTGTTCGTGCCGCTGGCCGCGGGGCAACGGGTGCTCGGCGTGCTGATGGTGGCGCGGGCGCGGGAGCAGCGGGCGTTCGACGGCTCCGACGTGGCGCTGGTCGAGTCGTTCGCCCGGCAGGCCGCGCTGATCCTGGAGTTCACCCGGGCCACCGGTGCGGGACGGCGGCTGGCCGTGCTGGAGGACCGCGACCGGATCGCCCGCGACCTGCACGACCTGGTCGTGCAGCGGCTGTTCGGCCTGGGCCTGGGGTTGCAGAGCATGAACGGCCTGGTGGAGCAGCCGGTGGTGGCGCAGCGGCTGACCGAGTTCGTCACCGAGGTCGACCAGACCATCCGGGAGATCCGGCGCACCATCTTCTCGTTGCAGGAGCCGCCCGCCGGCACGGCCGACCTGCGCGCCCAGCTGATGAAGGTGGTGCAGGAGTCGACCCGGCTGCTCGGCTTCGAACCGTCGCTCGCGCTGGACGGCCCGATCGACTCGGTGGTGCCCGACCACGTGCGGCCCGACCTGCTGGCCACGCTGCGCGAGGCGCTGGCCAACGCCGCGCGGCACGCCTCGGCGAAGAAGGTCGAGGTCGAGGTGTCGGTGGACCGGGCGGCGACCAACCTGCGGCTGGTCGTGCGCGACGACGGCGACGGCCTGCCCCCCGGACGCGGCAGGCACACCGGCGGGCTGGTCAACATGGCGGCGCGCGCCGAGAGGTGGGACGGTTCGTGCGAGGTCGAGTCCGCCCGGGGGCGGGGTGTAACGCTGACGTGGTCCGTGCCGTTGGTGTCGGTGTAGGGAGGCCACATGTCCATCTCGGTGCTCTTGGTGGACGACCACGAGATCGTGCGGCGCGGGCTGCAGCAACTGCTGGCGGTCGAGCCCGACATCGAGGTGGTCGGTGAGGCGGGCAGCGCCGCCGCCGCCGTGTCCGCCGCCGCGCTGCACGTGCCCGACGTCGCCGTGATCGACGTGCGGCTGCCCGACGGCGACGGCGTGACCGTGTGCCGCGAGATCCGTTCGGCGGTGCAGCCGCCGCCCGCGTGCCTGATGCTGACCTCGTACTCCGACGACGAGGCGTTGTTCGGCGCGATCATGGCGGGCGCGGCCGGGTACATGCTCAAGCAGGTCTCCGGCAACGACCTGGTGTCGGCGATCCGGACGCTGGCCGCGGGCGGCTCGCTGCTGCACTCCGGCGTGACCGCGACCGTGCTGCAACGGTTGCGCGGCGGACCGGTCGAGGACCCGCGCTACGCGGCGTTGAGCCCGCAGGAGCGGCGGATCCTCGACCTGATCGCCGAGGGCCTGACCAACCGGCAGATCGCCAACCGGCTGTTCCTGGCCGAGAAGACGGTCAAGAACTACGTCTCCTCGCTGCTGCACAAGCTCGGCTTCGACCGCCGGACCGAGGCGGGCGTCTACGCGGCGCGCCGTCGCCAGGCCGGTGGGATCTAGCGGCTCACAGGGGCCAACCGAGCACCGGGCGCGTGCTCGCGGCGGTGGGGGCGGTCGGGTCGGGCAGCGGCATCCCCGGGCAGGTCAGGTCGCGCGGCGGCACCCGCCCGTCCACGATGAACGCCTCCACCACCTCGTCCACGCACGGGTTGCCGAAGGCGTAGACGCCGTGGTCGCCCTCGTCGGTCACGGTGAGCAGCCGTGACCCGGCGAACGCGCGGTGCGCCTTCCGGGCGCCTTCCAGCGGCGTCGCCGGGTCGCGCTCCGACTGCACCATGAGCACCGGCGGCACGCCGTGCCCGGTCGGCTCCTTCAGCTCCAGCGGCGGTCGGTGCCAGAACGCGCAGGGCGCGAGCCGCTGGTAGTAGCCGAACAGCGGGTACTTCTCCCCGAGCCGCTCGGCCTCGGCCGCCAGGGTGGCGCGGTTGTGCCGGAACCGCGTGTCGTTGCACGTGATGCCGTAGAGCGTGGCGGCGGCCGCGTCCGGGTACCGGGCCGGCGCCGCCGCGCTCGCCGCGGACAGCCCCGGCGCGGGCCGCCCCAGCGCCGACAGGATCTCCGCCGCCTGCGGGAACGAGTACTTGCTGTACTGGGCCTGGACCAGCACCCGGTCCAGCAGGACGCCGTCGACCAGGGTGCCGTCCGGCAGCGTCACCGGGTCCGCGGCCAGCTCCGCGCGGGTCGTCTCGTACGCCTGGCGGACCTGCTCGGCGGTCGTGCCCAGGTGGTAGAGCCCGTCGTACCGGGCCACCCACGGCAGGAAGTCGGTGCGGAACCGGCGCTCGAAGGCGTAGCCGAAGTTGTCGAAGATGTCCTGGAACGTGGTGGTGAAGTCGGTGTTGGAGTCGAGCACGAACTTGTCCACCCGGTCCGGGAAGTAGGTGGCGTAGTACGCGCCCATCCAGGTGCCGCCCGAGTAGCCGATCCAGTTGACCTTCTCCCGGCCGAGCAGGCGGCGCAGCAGGTCGAGGTCGCGCACGGTCTGCTCGGTGTTGATCACCTTGCCGAGCTCGCCCGACCGGGCCTGGCACGCGGTGGCCTGCAGCTCGGCGGCGTCGTAGAGCAGCTCGGTGTTGGCCCGGCTGCGGTCGCGCGGGTCGGCGATGCCCATCCAGCCGTACCCGCCGCAGGTCGCGTTCGTGCTCGCGCCCGTGCCGCGCGGGTCGATGCCGATGACGTCCAGGTGCTCGACCAGCTTGGCCCGCCCGGTGTACACCAGCGGCAGCGAGCGGCCCGGCGCGCCGGGACCGCCCGGGTTGGTCAGCACGACGCCCTTGGCCTCGCCGCCGCGTGCCTTGAGCCTGCTCACCGCGATGGTGATGGTGCGGCCGTCGCGCGGCGTGCGCCAGTCGAACGGCGACTGGAACGTGCCGCACTCCAGGCCCTCGAACTCGGCGCACGGCGACCACGTGATGGTCTGGTCGACCCCGGGCTCCGGCTCGGCCTGCGCGTACCCCGGCAGCGCCGCGCCGATCAGGACCGCGGTCACGGCCGCGGCGGTTCTCCCTCTCATGGATTTCCCCCTCCGTCGAGGCCCCAACTCCACCGCGCACGTACTCTGGGGGACAACCGCAGAAAGGCCCTGTTCGGCTCTACGAAAGACTTAAGCCACTCGGGCTCGGAGGAAAGTAAGGTCGCTGGAGTGGGGATTTTCCGGAGGAAGCGGCCTGCCGCGCTCGCCCGCGAAGTGGTGCGGGACCACACCTACGACGACGCGATCCTGGACATCGCGGCGGAGGAGATGGACGCGGGCCACCTGAGGGCGGCGACCACGGTGCTCGCGGAGTGCCGCGACGAGCCGGAGGTGCGGGCGCTGCGGGCCGAGGTGCTCGGCGAGCACGCCATCGGCCACGCCGACGAGCTGCTGGAGCTGGCGAAGAACAACACCGACCCGGACCTGTGGCTGCTGGCCGGCACGGCGTTCATCCGGGAGGCGTGGGCCATCCGCGGCTCGGGGCGGGCCGACAGCGTCGGCAAGGACCGGTTCAAGGTCTTCTTCGGCACCCTCCGCAAGGCCGTGGGCCCGCTGCACGAGGCAGCCAAGCTCCTGCCGCGCGACGCCGTGCCGTGGGCCCAGTTGCAGACCGCGGGCCTGGGGTTGCAGGTCGACCGCGACCAGAAGGACGAGGTGTGGCGGGAGATCGTGGCGCGGTGCGCGACGCTGTACCCGGCGCACTGGACCCGGTTGCAGATCCTGGCGGCGAAGTGGGGCGGCTCGGCCGAGGAGATGATGGCGTTCGCGCAGGGCAGCGTCGACGCGGCGCCGCCCGGCGACCCGGTGGTGGCCATGCTGCCGCTGGCGCACTTCGAGATCTTCCTGGAGCAGTTCGAGGACGCCGTGCAGGCGCGGTCGGCGTTGAAGATCGCCACGCTGAAGATGCGCTACTTCACCCGGCACCGGGAGGAGATCGCCACGGCGGCGGACAAGTGGGACTCGAACCCGGGCAGGCCCCACCCGCGCGCGTTGCAGGCGCACAACCTGTTCGCGGCGGCGTTCGCCCTGGCCGACGACGCGCCCCGGGCCAAGCGCCACCTGCTCGGCATGCGCGACCACGTGCACGAGGTGCCGTGGGCCTACGTCGCCTACCTGGCCGACGACCTGGAGAAGGAGTACTCGGAGCTCGCGAACAAGTACCTCTGAACGCCTCCCGACCGACCCCTCAGCTCGTCGGCACCACCGGCGGCCTGCACCGGACGGCGACCACGTCGCCGGTCACCACGACCTCGCCCGCCGCGTGCGGCACGACCACCGTGCTGCCCCGGTGCACCGCGACGGGGCCCAGCGTGCCGGCGCCCTCCAGCACGACGAAGACGCCGAACGAGGGTTCCAGGGCCGCCGTGCCGGACACGTGCAGCCGGTCGGCGCGGAAGAACTGCTCCGCCCGGGCGTCGAACAGGTCCACCGACGCGCCGGTGAGCGCCCGCGTGCGGCGCACCAGGTCGGCGGGCGACTGGGCGCGGCGCTCCAGGCAGTCCAACGCCTTGTCGTAGCCCAGCCCCAGGTGCCCGGCCTCGGCGTCGGCGAGGAAACCACGCCACTCCAGCGTGATCGAGAAGTCCGTCGGCTGCTGGAGCTCGACGATGAACACGCCCTCGCCGATCGCGTGCGGCACGCCGGCGGGCACGAACACCGTGTCGCCGGGCGAGACCGGGACCGGGTTCAGCGCGGCCAGCATGGCGGCCGAGTCCTGAGTGGACACCCACTCGGCGGCCACCGCGGCGGGCACGTCCTCGCGGAACCCGATGTACACCGTCGGGTCGGGGCCGGACGTGCCGATCACGATCCACGCCTCGGTCTTGCCGTGCCGGCAGCCCAGGTGGGCGGCGGCGAACGCGTCGGACGGGTGGCAGTGCACGGGCAGCCGCTGCCCGGCGTCGAGCAGCTTCACCAGCAGCGCGGTGTCGGCACCGAACTCGGCCGCGTGCGCCGGGCCCAGCCACGACCCGGGGTCGGCCGCCACCGCGTCGCGCAGCCACCGCCCGTCGGGCAGCCGCGACAACCCGGCCTCGTCCTTGCCGAACTGCGTGGTGGTCGACGCGACCCAGTCCTCGGGCCCGGTGTCGGCGTCGTCCTGGCCGCGGAACGCCGCGATGGCCGCGCCGCCCCGGTAGAACTGGCGGGGCTGGTTGGCCTCCAGCGCGACGGGCTGGGTGTCGGACGTCATGGGCGCATCTCTCCTGATCCACGGGCCACCAACCGGACCGGCAGGACGACGCGGCGCGGCGGGGAGCCGTCGCCGTCCAGTCGGGCGAACAGCAGGTCGGCCGCTGCCTTGCCGAGCGCGCTCGCGTCGTGCGCGATCACGGTCACCGGCGGCGACAGCAGGTCGGCCAGCTCGAAGTCGTCGAAGCCCACGAGGGCGGGTCGCACGGTGCTGCCGGCCAACGCGCGCACGGCGTGCACGGTGATCCGGTTGTTGCCCGTCACCACGGCGGTCGCGGGGTCGGCCGCGTCGCGGAGCCCCTGCAACGCCTTGCGCACCGATTGCTCGTCGTGCGGGCCCATGACCACCAGCGACTCGTGGTAGCCGATGCCGGCCCGCACGCAGCCCTCGCGGTAGCCGCGCAGGCGTTCGTTGGCGGTGAAGATGTCGGGCGCGTCGCCGAGGAACGCGATCCGCCGGTGCCCGAACGACGCCAGGTGCGCGACCGCCTCGGCGGTGCCGCCGATGTTGTCCACCAGCACGGTGTCGGCCACGACGTCGCCCGCCGGCCGGTCCAGGAACACCACCGGCGTGCCCGCGCGCATCTCCGGCACGAGGTACCCGTGCTGCAACCCGGCGGGCACGATCAGCAGCCCGTCCACGCGCCGCGAGCAGAACTCCAGCGACAGCTCGCGCTCCCGTGCCGGGTCCTCGTCGGACGAGCCGGTGATCACCTGGCGGCCGCGCAGCCGCGCGACCTCCTCGACCGCGCGCGTGACGCCGGAGTAGAACGGGTTGCCGACGTCCTCGAGCACCAGGCCGACGGTGCCGGTGGACGAGCCGCGGCGCAGGTTGCGGGCGCTGAGGTTGCGGCGGAACCCGAGCTGGTCGATCGCCGCGAGCACCCGCTCGGCGGTGGCCGGGTGCACGCCCGCCTCGTCGTTCACCACGCGCGAGACGGTCTTGATGCTGACGCCCGCCAGCCGCGCCACGTCGTTCATCGTGGCGCGCCGCACCTTGCGGGCGCCTGCCGCGCCGTTCGGGGACAACGTTGTCATAGTGCGCGAATCACACACCGAGCGTTCACCGATGTCAACGGCTCGTCCTGTCTCGAAACGGACAACACCCGGCCTTGGGGTTGACGCCACCCCTGCACTCTCCGCGAGTATGCGATTACTCAACGTTCGTGGACAGCGTTGTCACGAGGAGGCGGCTCGTGCGCGGATCTCTCGCTCTCGCGGCGGTGGCGGGCCTCTCGGCGGCCCTCGTCGTGGTCCAGCCGGTGGCAGGGGAGGCGCAGGTGGACGACCTGGCCAGGTGGGTGAACCCGTTCGTCGGCACCCAGCCGGGTGGCCCGGACCACGGCACCGGCGGCGGTGCGGGCAACAACTTCCCCGGCGCCGACGTGCCGTTCGGCATGGTGCAGTGGAGCCCCGACACGGTGACCCGCCAGCACGGCGGCTACGCCTACACCGACGACCGGATCAAGGGCTTCAGCCTCACCCACCTGTCCGGCGCGGGCTGCTCGACCTACCAGGACATCCCGATCATGCCGTTCACCGGCGAGGTCACCACCTCACCGGCGACCGACCCGGACCGGTACGTGTCGACGTTCTCGCACGGCAACGAGTCCGCGTCCCCGGGCTACTACGGGGTGACCCTCGACAGCGGGACGAAGGTCGAGCTGACCGTCACGCAGCGCACCGGCGTCGGCCGGTTCGCCTACCCCGGCGGGCAGACGTCGACGTTGCTGGTCAACACCTCCGGCTCGGTCTCCGGCACGGACGACGCCGAGATCACCATCGGCGCGGACACCATCAGCGGGTGGGCGACCAGCGGCCGGTTCTGCGGCGCGGACCACCGCTACCGGGTGTACTTCCACGCCCGGTTCGACCAGCCGTTCGCGTCCATCGGCACCTGGCGCAACGGCGCCGTCACGCCCGGCCGCGCCACCGAACGCGGCGGCTCCGGCGTGCGCGAAGGGCTCGGCGACGCGCCGAAGACCGTGGCCGCGCGGGGTGGGCACGAGGTGGGGACCGAGGACACCACCGTCTCCGGTCCCGGTTCCGGCGGCTGGGTGACGTTCGACGACCCGGACGTCACCATGCACGTGGGCCTGTCGTTCGTGTCGATCGACGGCGCCAAGGCCAACCTGGAGGCGGAGAGCGCCGGCGAGTCGTTCGACGCCGTGCGCGCCGCTGCCCGCCGGGCGTGGAACGACCGGCTCGACCAGGTGAAGGTCACCGGCGGCACGGACGCCCAGCGCACCACCTTCTACACCGCGCTGTACCACTCCCTGTTGCAGCCCAACGTCTTCTCCGACGCCGACGGCCGCTACCCGGGCTTCGACGGCCGCGTCCACACCGCCGAGCCCGGCCACGCCGTCTACACCAACTTCTCCGGCTGGGACGTCTACCGCTCGGAGATGCAACTGCTGTCGCTGCTCGCGCCGGCGGAGGCATCGGACATGGTCCGCTCGCTGGTGGCCTTCGCCGAGCAGGGCGGCGCGTGGGACCGCTGGACCGTGGCCAACGGCTACACCGGCGTGATGGTCGGCGACCCGTACCACGTGATGGTGGCGAGCGCCTACGCGTTCGGGGCCGGGGACTTCGACGCGCGCAAGGCCCTGCTGCTGATGCTGCGCGGCGCCACGCAGCCGACCCAGGGCTACGAGGAACGGCCCGGCCTGACCGAGTACATGGACCTGGGGTACGTGCCGGTCGGCGCGCGCAACGTGTGGGGCGCGCCCGCCACCACGCTGGAGTACGCGACGGCGGACTTCGCGATCGCCGACCTCGCCCGCCGCCTGGGCGACGGCGCGGTCTGGCGGACGTTCACGGCCCGCGCCCAGTACTGGCAGAACATCTTCAACCCGGCCACCGGCTACACCCAGCCGCGCAACCGCGACGGCTCGTACGTGGAGCCGTTCACGCCGGGCAGCCCGGACAACTGGGTCGAGGGCAACGCCGCCCAGTACACGTGGATGGTGCCGCACAACGTGCGCGGCCTGTTCTCCGCGATGGGCGGCGACGCGAAGGTCCGCGACCGGCTGGACGCCTTCTTCACCAAGCTGAACGCCGGCCCGGACGAGCCGTACGCGTTCCTCGGCAACGAACCGATCATGCACTCGCTGTGGCTGTACAACTGGGCCGGCGCGCCCGCGCGGACGGCGGCCGTGACGCGGCGGGCGGTGACCGAGCTGTTCGGCCCCGGCCCGAACGGGCTGATGGGCAACGACGACCTGGGCCAGATGTCGTCCTGGTACGTCTGGGCGGCGCTGGGCATGTACCCGGTGATCCCCGGTCGGGCCGAGCTGGTGGTCAACAGCCCGTTGTTCCCCGAGGTCGTGATCACCCGCCCGGACCGCGCGCCGATCGTGGTCAAGGCGTCCGGCAGCGGCACGTACGTGGCCGACCTCAAGCTCAACGGCCGCGCGCAGACCCGCACCTGGCTGCCCGAGTCGCTGGTGGCCGACGGCGGCACGGTGGAGTTCGGCCTGTCCGAGGCTCCCACCGACTGGGGCACGGGACCGGCCGACGCGCCGCCGTCGTTCCGCGACGGCGAGGTGGGGCGGCAGGCGTACGTGGAACCGGGGCGGCTGGTGCTGCCCGCC
Source organism: Saccharothrix sp. S26 (assembly GCF_021390395.1). GTDB lineage: Bacteria > Actinomycetota > Actinomycetes > Mycobacteriales > Pseudonocardiaceae > Actinosynnema. Next base: position 74,303 of record NZ_JAJUWT010000032.1, on the reverse strand, counting down.
GGGGGCAGCGGCACGGTGACCGTCGGCGCGCAGGACTTCTCCGGCAACGGCGGCGAGGTGTCGTGGACCGCGCAGCCGCCCGCCGGCATCACGCTCACCCCGTCGTCGGGCGCGGTGACGATCCCGGCGGGGGAGAAGGCGGGCACGGAGGTCGCCGTCGCGGTCGCGGCGGACGCGGCCGAGCGGACCCACCGCGTGCCGCTGGCGTTCTCCAACGGCCGGCGTTCCACGATCTCGGTGCTGGTGGCCGAACCCGGCAGCCTGCGCGCGGCGTTCGACAACGTCGGCACGTCACCGGACGACGACCCGGCCGCGGGCAACTTCGACGGCGGCGGGTGGAGCTACTCGCGCGACGCGCTGGCCGAGGCGGGCGTGACACCGGGCGGCACGGTCACCTCCGACGGCCTGACCTACACCTGGCCGACGTCGCCGGTCGGCGAGGCGGACAACGTCAACGCCTCCGGCGAGACGGTCACGATCACCGCGTCCGCCGGCGCGACCAAGCTCGGGCTGCTGGGCGCCGGCGGCAACGGCAAGGCGTCCGGCTCACTCACCATCACCTACACCGACGGCAGCACGCAGACCGCCGAGGTCGGGTTCTCCGACTGGGCGCTGGGCGGCGCGGCGAACCCGCCGTCGTTCGACAACCGGATCGTCGTCACCACGCCGTACCGCAACAACTCCGGCGGGCAGCCGCAGGAGCTGAAGGTGCACGTGTTCGCCACGGCACCCATCGCGCTGGACCCCGGCAAGCAGGTCCGGTCGGTGACGCTGCCCGCGACGGTCAGTGGCGGGACGTTCCACGTGTTCGCCATCGCGGTGGGCTGAACCCTATGGTGGATCGGGTGACGGCTGACCCGGTGGAGTCGGTGAACACGTTCATCGGCACGAAGGACGATGGGAACACGTTCCCCGGCGCGTCGATGCCGTTCGGCATGGCGCACTCGAGCCCGATCGGCTCGCACTACGCCGGGTACCGCTACGACGACCCCCTGATCCGCGGGTTCGGGCACTTCTTCCTGTCCGGCGCGGGGTGCTCCGAGCAGGGCGGGCTGGTGTCGATCCTGCCGACCACGGGCCTGCCCCGCAGCTTCGACCACCGCTCGTACGGCGTCGCGTACACCCACGACGGCGAGGTGGGCAAGCCCGGCTACTACCGCGTGCGGCTGGCGTCCGGCATCACGGTGGAGTCGACCGCGACGACCCGCGTCGGCGTGGAGCGGTTCTCGTTCCCGTCCGGTACGACGCCGCACGTGCTGGTGAACGTCGGCCAGGCCAACGACGGCGAACCGGTGTTCGCGAGCAGCGTGCGGGTGGTGGACGACCGCACGGTGGCCGGGACCGTGGTGGCGCAGGCGTTCTGCGGCGGCAAGCCGTACACGACGTACTTCACCACGACGTTCGACCGGCCGTTCCGGCGCAGCGGCAACTGGGGTGGCGCGGAGGGCGGCGCGGGGCTGCGAGGGCAGTGGGTGTCGTTCGACGAGGGTCCGGTGACGGCGGCCACCGCCATCTCGCACGTCGACGCGGACGGCGCGACGAAGAACCTCGCCGAGGCTCGGGGCAAGACCTTCGACGCGCTGCGCGCGCAGGCGCAGGAGGCGTGGCGGCGTGAGCTGTCGTGCGTCGAGACGTCCTCCGCCGGCGACGACCGCACGGTCTTCTACACCGCGCTGTACCACGTGCTGTTGCAGCCGTTGACGGGCAACGACGTGGACGGCCGGTACCGCGGGTTCGACGGGCGGGTGCACACCGCCGACGGCTGGACCTACTACGAGTTCTTCTCGCTGTGGGACACCTACCGGGCGCACAACCAGTTGCTCGCGCTGCTGCGGCCGTCGCGGGCCAGGGACGTCGCGCGGTCGTTGCTGGCGATCCACGAGCAGGGCGGGTGGCTGCCCCGGTGGGCCTACGCCAACCAGGAGACGAACACGATGACCGGCGACCCGGTCACGCCGTTCCTGGTCGACCTGTGGCGGTTCGGCGCGTTGGCGGGCTTGGAGGAGCGGGCCTACGCGGCGTTGTGGCAGAACGTCAACGGCGTGCCGCCCGCCTCGTCGCCGTTCGAGGGCAGGGCGGGCAACCCGTCCTACCTCGAGCGCGGTTTCGTGCAGTACGACAGGGACTTCCGCAAGAAGGGCCAGGACGTCGACCCGCACCACGGCGCTTCGGCGACGTTGGAGTACGCGCTGGCGGACAGCTCGCTGTCGATCATGGCCGCCGCGCTGGGGCACGCCGACGACGCCGAGGTCCTGCGCCGGCGTGGCCTGAACTACCGGGTGCTGTGGGACGCCACGGTGACCGACCGCGGGTTCACCGGCTTCCCGCGGCCGAAGCTGGGCGACGGTCGGTGGCTCGCGCCGTTCAGCCCCCAGGGGCCCGACGGCTTCCACGAAGGCACGGCGTGGCAGTACCAGTGGCTGGCGCAGCAGGACGTGCCCGGTCTGGTGGGGCTGATCGGCGACCGGGACGCGGCGCTGCACCGGCTGGACGACTTCTTCGCCTACCCGGACCTGGTCGCGGACCCGGCGCGGACCGTGCGCGAGAAGTGGGTCGTCGGGCCGTACGAGTACTACAACCAGTTCCGCTACAACCCGAACAACGAGCCGGACCTGCACGTGCCGTGGCTGTACGCGCTGGTGGGGCGGCCGTGGCAGACCTCGGCGGTGGTGCGGGCGGCGCAGACGCTGTTCGTGGCCGCGCCGAACGGCGTGACCGGCAACGACGACCTGGGGCAGATGTCGGCGTGGTACGTGCTCAGCGCCCTGGGCCTGTACCCCGTGACGCCCGGCACCGGTGACTTTGTGCTGAACGCGCCGAGGTTCGAGCGGGCCGTGGTGCACCTGGAGTCCGGCCGCGACCTCACCATCACGGCGGAGGGCGCGGACCCGTCGCAACTGCGGTACGTGCGGTCGCTCGACGTCGACGGGCAGCCGTGGGACCGGGTGTACCTGAACGTCGACCGGCTCGACGGCGCGCACCTCGGTCACCGCCTCACCGCGGACCCGGCGGAGGCGACCTGGGCGACCGGACCGACGTCCGCGCCACCGTCACCCGGCACCGGTGAGCACGTCTCGTAATCGCCGGCACGCGCACAGCCACCAGCGGATACGTCGAAAGTCTCGATCGGTGCCCACTTCCGTCGTGAACCGATCGAAGTGCCACCGCGACGGCTCGGCACGGCTTACCGTCCAGCCATGACTGGGGCACGCATACCGGCCGTCGTGGTATCCGACATCAGGAAGAGCTACGGCGACCTGAAGGCGGTGGACGGCGTCTCGTTCACCGTCGCCGAGGGGGAGTTCTTCGGCATCCTGGGGCCGAACGGCGCGGGCAAGACCACCACGCTGGAGATCGTCGAGGGCCTGCGCCAGGCCGACGGCGGCCAGGTGACGCTGCTGGGCGAGCAGCCGTGGCCGCGCAACCCGAAGCTGCTGCCGCGCATCGGCGTGCAACTGCAGGCGTCGAGCTTCTTCGAGAAGCTGACCGCCCGCGAGCAGTTGCAGACGTTCGGCTCGCTGTACGGCGTGAGCCGGCGCAAGGCCGACGAGATGCTGGAGCTGGTCGGCCTGACCGACAAGGCCGACGTGCAGGAGAACAAGCTCTCCGGCGGCCAGCGGCAGCGGCTGTCGATCGCGTGCGCCCTCGTCCACGACCCGGACCTCGTCTTCCTCGACGAGCCGACCGCCGCGCTGGACCCGCAGGCGCGGCGCAACCTGTGGGACGTGCTGCGCGCGATCCAGGCCAGGGGCAAGACCATCGTCTACACGACCCACTACCTCGACGAGGCCGAGATCCTGTGCGACCGCGTGGCGATCATGGATCGCGGCCGCATCCTCGCCATGGACGCGCCGGCCACGCTGGTGCGCGGTCTGGACGCGCCCACGCACGTGGTGCTGCAGAAGGGCGTGCTGACGCGTGAGGCGGCGCGTGGCATCACCGGCGTCGAGGAAGCGCACGAGGACGAGGTGTCGTTGACCATCTCCACCCGCCGGCCCGCGCCGGTGCTGTCGGCGCTCGCCGAGCGCGGCACGTTGGACGGGTTGCAGGTACGCACGGCCACGTTGGAGGACGTCTTCCTCGACCTGACCGGACGGGAGTACCGGGCATGACCGCGTTCCGGAGCCTGTCGGCCGCCATGGTCAAGGGCTTCCTGCGGGACAAGATGACGTTGTTCTTCGTCTTCCTGTTCCCGCTGATGTTCCTGGTCGTGTTCGGGTTGCTGCTCGGCGACTCCGGCAGCGACAAGACCAAGATCGCGGCGGTGGGCGACGGGCCCGTGCTGACGACGTTGGAGCAGACCGGCGCGATCGAGCTGGAGAGGTACGGTGACGCGGCGACCGCCCGGCAGAAGGTCGACGACGGCGACCTGCCCGCCGCGGTGGTGGTGTCCGGCGACCGCGTGCGGTTGATCTACGCGGCCAGCGACCAGGTCGCGGCGGGCACCGTGCTCGGCATCGTGTCCGGCGTGGTCGACAAGATCAACCTGGGTGCGGCGAACGTGCCGCCCCGGTTCACGCTGGACGCGCAGTCGGTCGAGGACGCGTCGCTCAAGCCCATCCAGTACCTGACGCCGGGCATCCTGTCGTGGGCGATCTCGATCTCGGGCGTGTTCGGCTCGGCGTTGACCATGGTGTCGTGGCGCAAGAAGCAGGTGCTGCGGCGGATCCGGCTGGCACCGGTGAGCACGACGACCGTGCTCACGTCGCGGGTGCTGGTGAGCATCGGCACGGCGGTGGCGCAGGGCGTGGTGTTCGTGGCGGTGGCGTTGCTGCCGGTGTTCGGGTTGAAGCTGACCGGCCAGTGGTACCTGGCGCTGCCGTTGCTGGTGCTGGGCACGACGGCGTTCTTCGCGGTCGGGATGCTCGTCGGCGCGTTCTGCAAGACGGAGGAGGCGGCTTCGGGCGCGGCGAACATCGTGATCATGCCGATGGCGTTCCTGTCGGGCACGTTCTTCCCGGTGGAGAATGCCCCGGCGTGGTTGCAGACCGTGTCGAACATCTTCCCGTTGCGGCACATGAACGACGGCATGCTGGACGTGCTGGTGCGCGGCAAGGGCGTTGAGGCCCTCCTCGTCCCCTCCGCCGTCCTGATCGCCTTCACCCTGGTCGTGGGCTTCATCGCCGCCCGCATCTTCCGCTGGGACGACTGACCCGAGAGTCCTACCTCCACACCGCGTGAGTCCTACGTTCGCGTCGCGCGTGTCCTACGTTCAGAACACCCGAATTCAACGCTCAGAACGGCCGGCCCGGTCCTGAGCGTTCAACTCGGGGGTTCTGAACGTAGGACACGCGCGTTCTGAACGTAGGACTCACGCGGGGGTGGGGGTGGGGTGAGGGGGGTCACGAAGCACAATGGGGTGCATGTTCAGCAGCGCTGTTGGTCGGTTTCGCCTGCTCGCCCTGGCCGAGGCGGTGTCGTGGGCCGGTCTGTTGATCGGCATGTTCTTCAAGTACGTCGTGGTGGGGAACGAGATCGGCGTGAAGGTCTTCGGGCCGATCCACGGCGCCATCTTCGTCGGCTACGTCCTGGTGACGTTGATGCTGGCGCACCGCTGGGACCGCAAGACGCTCATCCTCGGCCTCGTCGCGAGCATCCCGCCGTTCGGCACGGTCGTCTTCGAGCGCTGGGCCAACAAGACCGGTCGCCTCGAAGAGGTCGAGGGTCAGACCGCCAACGACTGAGCGCGCTCCAGCTCCGCCTCCGGGTCACCGAGGTGGTAGACGCGCTCGCTCGGCTCGATGTTGTCCAGGAACTCCTGGTACACCACCGCGCCGACGAGGTGTGACGCCGGCCGGGCGTGCCGCAGCGCGCTCGCCGGGTCGCTCGACGGGAAGTGGCGCGACCACGCGTCCACCCACACGCGCTCGACCGACGGCCGGAACTCCGGCGCGACGAACCCGATCAGCCGGGCCGCGTCCAACGCCGGGTGCCCCCAGTGCGCGTCACCCCAGTCGAGCACGACACCGCCGGAACGCCAGTTGCCCGGGTGGAAGTCGCCGTGCAGCACGGTGTCCGGCAGCCCGAAAGCCGGCACGCCCACCCCGCGCACCCGCAACCGCGGCTCACCGGCCAACGCCGCCTGCACCGCCACCCACCGCGGCACGATCCGCTCGACCACGTCCGAACCGGGCTGCCAGCAGTCCACCCCGGACGCCTCCGCGAGCAGCACCCGACCGGGCTCCGACGCGATCAACCGCGGCGCCAACGACGGGTCGACCGACGCCACCAGCCGGATCACCTCGGCCTCGTCCGCCATGAACGGCGGCGTCGCCTTCGCCCACACGGTCCCGTCCGCCGTCGGCAGCCGGTACAGGCACGACAGGTTCCACGTCTTCACCTGCACGGGCGGCCCGGTCACGTCGACGTGCCGCCGCGCCCACGCCACCAACGCCGCCGGCCCACCCGGCCGCGCCCACGGCAGCCGCAACGGGTGATCGGGGAACTCGTGCGGCGGCGAGTCGGCCGACAACCCCCGCTCGGGCACCCGGTCGGCCTCCACCTGGTAGGTCACCACGCCGTCGCGCATCGCCGGCGTGGTCGTCCCGACCAGCCGCAACACGCTCGTCGTCACGCCGAGCACCTCGTCCAACCGCGTGGTCACCGGCTCGACGTCGTTCCACCAGGGGCTGTCGACGGTGAACGGCTCCGCCGCTCCCACGTACCGGCCGCCGACCGTCACCAGAGCCCTGATCTCCCGCACGGGTGCAGGGTGGCCGTGCCGGCGGCGTCCTGTCGACCGAATTCAGTCCTCGAAGTCGCCGACCGCGCGGCGGACCTTCGCCAGCAGGTCGGTCAACTGCTCGGTCTGCCGGTCGGTCAGCCCGCGCAACCCGAACTCGACGCTCGTCACGGCTTCGGTGGCCGCCTCGCGCCGGGCGTGCCCGGCCTCGGTGATCTCCACGAGCGTGGTGCGCCGGTCGGTGGGGTGGGGGTTGCGGCGCACGAGTCCGTCGGCTTCCAGCCGGTCCACGATGTTCGTCACGCTCGTCGGGTGCAGTTGGAGGCGTTCGCCCATCACCCGCATCGGCAGGCTGCCCGTGCGGGCGAACGTCAGCAGCACCAGCGCCTCGAACCGCGCGAACGTCAGCCCGTGCGGCTTGAGGGCGGCGTCCACGGCGGACTGGATGATCTGCTGTACTCGCATGACGCTGGTGACCGCCGCCATCGCCGTCGACGGTCCGATCCGCTTCTCCCACAGCTCGGCGGCGCGCGCGATGGGGTCGAACGGCAGCGGCTGGGACGTCATGCGCCGAAGCTACCAGTGAGTACCCCGACCAGGAGGCAGCAGTGCTCGTCGCGTTCAGTGTCAGCCCGCTCGGCGGGGAGTCCGACGGGGTGGCGCGCGCCGTCGCCGAGGCCGTGCGGGTGGTCCGCGAGTCCGGCCTGCCCAACGAGACCAACGCCATGTTCACGCTGGTGGAGGGCGAGTGGGACGAGGTGATGGCGGTGGTGAAGAAGGCGACGGAGGCCGTGCGGGCGAGCGCGCCCCGGGTCAGCCTCGTGCTCAAGGCCGACATCCGTCCTGGTTGGACGGGTCAGCTCACCGCGAAGGTGGAGCGGCTGGAGCAGTACCTGGGGGACGACAATCAGTAGGACGTCCAACTAAATTGCGGGCATGGAGCCTCGAGACCTGTGGGTGCGCTTCGAGACCTACCACGACGTCACCTACTTCACGCCCGAGTCGCGGGCGGTCACCGACGTGCTGGGCTGCAAGGGCGGCTGGATGGGCTACTTCGGCCAGCGCGCCGCCCCGCTGGGCGCGGCCTCGCCGGAGGTCGTGACCGCCGCGTTCTTCAGCTTCCACCCGCGCATGGTGGCCCGCGCGCTGCCCGACGCGTGGGACGTGGCGAGCCCCGCCCGGTTCCTCGAAGCGCGGTTGGAAGGCGTGGACCGGGCGTTGCGGCGGATGCTGGAGGGCGTGGACGTCGCCGAGGCCGCCGAACTGGCCGGCCGGGCGGCGCGGGCCGCGCCCGTGGCCGGGCGGGTGCTGGGCGCCGCGAACCGCGCGCTGCCCGTGCCCGACGAGCCGCACCTGGCGCTGTGGCAGGCGTGCACGACGTTGCGCGAGTCGCGGGGTGACGGTCACGTCGCCGCGCTGGTGGCCGCCGACCTGGGCCCGTGCGAGACGTTGGTGCTGTTCAGCGCCGACAACGGCCTGGACCCGGCGTACCTGCGCACCGCCCGCGGCTGGTCGGAGGACGAGTGGCGGGAAGCCGAAGCGGCGCTGGCCGGGCGCGGGCTGTTCGACGGCGACCTCACCCCGGCCGGTCGGGCGCTGCGCGAGGACGTCGAACGCCGCACCGACGAGGCCGCCACCCGCCCGTGGGACGTGCTGGGCCCTGCGGGCACCGCGCGGTTCGTCGAGCTGATGACGCCGATCGCGTTGCGCCTGGGACGGCTGAACGAGGCGATGCGGACCAACCCGATGGCGATCGACCCGGTCGCGCGACTCGGCGGCCAGCCGCGCGCGGCCGGCCGCCGCACTCGTGCCAGGATGGAAGCGTGACAAGGCCAGACCCCCGAAAGACCGCCGCACTGTCCGCCGCGTTGTCCGGGGCGGTCGACCTGGGCGCGCTGAAGGCCCGGGCCGACGCCGCGAGGCAGCGTGCCGCCACCCCACCCCCGTCGTCGGGCTCCGGTTCCGGCGGCGGTTCGGACGCAGGTCCGAGCCCGTGGGTGCTGGACGTCACCGAGGCGACGTTCCAGTCGGTCGTCGAGCGTTCCCTGGACGTCCCGGTCGTCGTCGAGCTGACCGCGTCGTGGAGCCCCGAGGCGGGCCAGCTCTCACCCGTGCTGGAGCGCGCGGCGCGGGCGGGCGGCGGCGCCTGGCTGCTGGCCAGGGTCGACCTGGACGCCAGCCCGCGCATCGGCCAGGTGTTCGGCGTGCAGTCGGTGCCGACCGTGGTCGCGATCGCCGGCGGCCAGCCGATCGACGCCTTCGCGGGCCCCCTGCCGGAAGCCGAGCTCGGCCAGTGGATCACCCGCCTGCTGGACGCCCTGCGCGACCGCCTGCCGGGCATCAAGGCGGCGGAGGCCAACCGCGCCGCGTCCGGCGACGAGCCCGCCGCCGAACCGGAGGACCCCCGCTTCACGGCCGCGGAGGAGGCGTTCGAGCAGGGCGACTTCGCCGCCGCCGAGGCCGCCTACCAGGCGATCCTGGCCGCCGAGCCGGCCAACGCCGAGGCCAAGGCCGCCCTGGCGCAGGTGCGGTTCACCGCCCGCGCCGAGGCCGTGCCCGCCGACGCCATCGCCAAGGCCGACGCCAACCCCGACGACGTGGACGCCCAACTGGCCGCTGCGGACCTGGAGCTGGCGACCAACGACGTCGAGCAGTCGTTCAAGCGCCTGGTCGACACGGTCCGCCGCGTCTTCGGCGACGACCGCGACCGGGTCCGCGAACACCTGGTGGGCCTGTTCGAACTCTTCCCACCGGACGACGACCGGGTCGCCAAAGCCCGCCGCAACCTCGCCAGCGCCCTCTACTGAGCACGTCCGACAGGGGCCCGCTGGTCGGGCCCCTGTTCACGGCGTGGTCGCGTCCAACCAGACCAGGTGCACCTGACGCACCGCCTCGTCCGTGTTGATCTCGTACCACTTCCGGGCGTTCTCGGCGCAGTCCGACGTGAGGCGGAAACCGCCCTCCACGGAGTTGGACTCGGCGCGGTCGGCGTAGGCCAAGCCGTAACCGGCGACCCGCGCGTCTTCGCCCTCGCCGTACTCCTCCACGATGGCGAACAACCGGGGCATGTCTTCCCTCGCCACCTCGTGCATCAAAGCCGTGAAGACCTCTCGGATGTCGACGGTCCGCTGGACCTGGGTCGGCTCGCTCACGCGGTCTTCCTCTCCAAGTGGTGAATGAGGTCGGCGAGGTCGTCGCCTGCCCGGAGCGTGTTGCCCGCTTCCTCGGGAGTGATCAACCAGAACACCTCCGTGCCCCCGATGGACGTCGGCGGCAACGGCAGCGGCATGCCCGCCTCCACCACGCTCGCGCGGTCGCTCAGCAGCACCGCCGGAATCGGTGGTGCGACGAGGAAGTACGCCACCGGCAGGCCCTTGATCGCCAGGACGGGCGTCGGGTCGGTGTCGAACCACGCATGCCGGGCGATGACCTCGGTCAAGGCCGCGAAGACCGTGAAAGCGCCAAGGCTCGAACCGACCGGGGTGAGGATGTTCGGCACGAACAACCCCGGAGCCGACCACCACTCCCGGATCCGATCGGCATCGGTGGTCGCTTCCGCGAGCGGCCGGAGGTACGGGTTGAGCACGAAGTCGCCGTCGGCGGGGTCGGCGAAGTGCCCACCAGTCCAGACGGCGCCCGGCACGACCGGCCAACCAAGGGCGGCGTAGTCCAAGGCAGCTCGCAAGGTGGTCTGCCGGATGTCCGGTGTGCTGCTCGGCACGGGGACCTCACTTCCGCATCGCGATCATCGGCGTCATCGGTTCGCCCACCGGGACGCTAGAGGTCCTTTCCGCGATCAACCCCAAATCGCTGTTGGGGTGCGTCGACGCACGTTTCAGGTGGGTACGCTGGACTTGTGCGGGAGGACATCGAGGCCACGGTGGGCGAGCGCATCGCTTACTACCGCAAGCGGCAGGGCATGACGCAGGAAGTGTTGTGCGGTTTGGTCGGTGGCTGTACCACCGAGTGGCTCAGGCAGATCGAGAACGGCAAGCGCGAGGTGGACAAGCTGTCCACCATCGTGGCGGTGGCCGAGGCTTTGCGCATTCCGCCGTCAGCCCTGCTGCCGGGTCCATTCCGGGTGAAGGCCAGGCGCAAGGACTCACTCGGCACGGCACCGGGAATCGTGCCGGAGATCGAAGCCGCGATGTTGCGCTACAACGGCATCTCCCCGCTGCTCGGCGTTCCCGATCGGAAGCCCGTCTCGCCGGAGCACCTCCGCATCCGGGTGGAGAAGGCGTTCCTGCACTCACAAACGGAACGGTGGTCCGACATGGCCCCGCTCGTTCCGGACATGATCGCGGACGCCTGGCACCTGGTGCACGACGCCGGCGACGGGAGCCGGCAGCGGGAAGCGGCGAAGCTGCAGGCACTGGTGTACCGGGTCACGTCCGGGATGCTGGACCGCCTGGGTGAGCCGCACCTGCCCTGGGTGGCGGCGGAGCGTTCGATGCACGCCGCCGAGAAGTCGGACGACCGGCTCCTGATCGCGGGTGGGGCGTGGCGGCTGGCGGTCGTCCTGCGCCACGCCGGGCGGCTCACGGAGTCGACCGACGCGCCTGTCGCCGCCGCCGACGCGCTTCGACCGCACCTGGACACCCCGCAGGCGTACAGCATGTACGGATCACTGATGCTGAAGGGTGCGGTCGGCGCGGCCACGCTCGGCGATTACCGCGCGGCGCACGACTACTTGGGCGAAGCCTCACGAGCCGCGGAGAACACAGGCGACCGGAACGATTTCTGGCTGGCGTTCGGGCCGACCAACATCGCCATTCACCGGGTTTGGCTCGAGCTCGAACTGGGTGATCCCGGCCGGGCCATCTCGGTGGCGGACCGCGTTCCGTACGACAATCTACCCCCGGAATTGTCCGAACGCCGGACCTCGCATCTCATCACGGTCGCCTGGGCGCATTATCTGCGCCGACAGGACCGCGAAGCGCTGGACGCGCTCGCCCTCGCGAAAGCCGCCGCGCCCGAACAGCTCCTGTTCACCGGCCGCGTCCACTCGATGCTGCGCGGCATGTTGAAACGCGAACGGCGGTCGGTGAAGGGCGATCTGCGCAAGCTCGCGGCTTTCGTCGGGGTCGCCGCGTGAACGGCGGTCAGCCGGCGTACTTCCGGGTGCACAGACCCGCACCCTGGTAGAAGCCGTCACGGAACGCCTCGACGCGGGCGAAGCCGGACGGCACCACGGTCCCGTTCACGTCCGCCGCGATCAGGCTCTTGTCCGCCAGCAGCTCGGCCACGGCCTCGTCCAGGTCACCGGACGACAGGCGCAGCGTGGCCCCGTTCTGGGTGGTCGTCCCGGCCCACGCGCCGGTCAGGCACGCGGTGCGCAGACCGGCCGCCGGGCCCTCCAGCCCGTAGCCCGTGGCCTTCTGGATGGACAGCGCGAACCGCGAGGCGATCTCGGCGAACGCGGCGAAGTCGCCGATCCCGCCCTTCTGCCCGCGCTTCGGCGGCGTGCCGATCTTCACCAGGTCGGGCAGGTCGATGGAGATCGAGTTGGTCGACGGGCAGTACGCGGCGGGTGAGGTGTCGCCGCCGTCGGTGCACGCCGCGGCCTGGCTGGTGGTGAACGTGGGCGGGGTGGCGGCGGCGTCCTTGAACGCCCTGCGCAGCGACTCCTCCAGCAGTTGGAGCGAGCGCTCCTCGTCCACCTTGAGGTTGCCCTTGCCCTGCCCGGTGTCCTTGTCGTCGGAGTCGAACTTCTGCTGCGTGATCCGCGCCTTGATCTCGGCCTCGTCGATCTCCGCGCACCGCTTGGGGTCGCCGGCGAACCCGAACTGGAACGCCGCCACCCGGTCGAACGCGCTGCCGTGCGCGCCCTGCTTGTCGGCCGACGTGCCCGCCGCGTCACGGATGAAGAACATCGTCGCCAGCACCTGGTTCAGCCCCGGCCCGGTCGAGATGCGGAAGTGCTTGGACTTGCCCTCGGCGACCCAGCGGAAGAAGTTGCCCGCGTAGCAGTCGGCCTGCTGCTCCTTGATGATCGACGGCGTGGCCTGGTTGATCCCGCCGATGTCGCCCAGCTTGTACTGGATGGCGTGACCCATCTCGTGCGCCAGCACGGTCACCACCGACATCGGCCCGAACGCGTCGTCCAGCATCGGCAGCAGCTCGCCGCGGTCCCAGGCGATCGAGTCGTCCAACGAGCAGTAGAACGCGTTGGCCACGCCCGCGGTGTTGGTGCGGCAGATCTCGACGCCCTTGCCGTTGGAGTCGTAGGACACCAGCCGCTTGACCGGCTCGAACGGCTTGCCGAACCGGGCGGGCAACTGCTCGGTCCAGTACTCCTCGACGTCGGCCAGCGTGTTGATGGCCAGCCGGTCCATCTCGCCGCCGTCGCCGTTCTCCACCTGGAGGTCCGCGTCGGGCACGCCCGGCTTCGCGCCGCTCTCGCCCGTGGTGATCTCCAGCCCGGCGACCTTGGTGGCGTCGGGCCGTTCCGGCCGCCCCAACCCGCTCACCGTCTGGGTGCACCCGGTCAACGCCAACGCGGCGGCGAGCGTCGCAGCAACCCAAGCCCGTCGAGCCATGCCCAAGCCCCATCCCGGTCGTGCCGATCCAGGCCCGAACACTACTTGGCCGACCCGCGGGGTTTACGCCGAACCGCAGGCTTTGGTGCCCTCGAACACGCCGCCGCGGAACACCTCGACCCGCTTGAACCCGGGTCCGAGCGCCGTCGCGCCCGTCGCGTCACGTGCCGCGTAGTCGTAGGCCAGCAGCACCTGCACCGCCTCGTCGAGGTCACCGGGGGAGAGCCCGAACCCCTGCTGCCGGGTGAACACCTCCCGCGTGTACGCCCCGGCCAGGCACAACGCGCCGGCCGCCGCGCCCTCGCCGTCGAGGTCCACGCCCAGCGCCGCCATCGCGGCCAACCCGTACCGGCTGGCCAGCAGCAGGCCGGTGGCGTAGTCGCCGATCTCGGCGTGCAGCTCGGGCAGGTCGGCCTCGACCTCGAACTCCACCGACTTCTCCGCCGGGCAGTACGCCACCGGGCCCTGGTCGCCGGAGCAGTCCGGCTCGTCCTCGGTGGGCGTGGCCTTGGGCTCGGTCCACTTCTTGCCGGCCTTCTCGACCAGCGACTTGTAGTACAGGTTGAGGTCGGGGGTGACGTTCTCCAGCATCTCGTCGAACGGCAGGTTGCCGCCGCGGTCGCGGTCGTCGGCCGAGGTGAACGCCTGCTGGGTGAAGACCCGGTTGTCCACCGACATCGCGCCGCAGAACGCGGTGCCCTGCTGGTAGCCGTCCTGGAACGCGGACACCCGGTCGAACGCGTTGCCGTGCGCGGCGCGGTCCTCCGGCGAGGTGCCGACCGGGTCGCGGAACGTGACCAGCGCGCCGAGCGCCGAGTCCAGCGTGTCCGAGCCGATGTCGAGGTGCTCGGACTTGCCGTCGTTGACCCACTTGGTGAACGCGCCCGCGAAGCAGTCGGCCATCGCCTCGGTCAGGATCGTGGGGAACCGCTGCGGCTCGCGCCGTTCGGCCTCGGGAGTGATGCCCATCCGGTTCTGCACGGCGTGACCCATCTCGTGGGCCAGCACGATCACCACGGCCGCGTCGCCGAACCGGTCCTTGAGCACGGGCAGCAGCGCGGCGCGGTCCCAGGCGATGGCGTCGGCGCTGGGGCAGTAGAACGCGTTGCCCTCCACGTCGCTGGCCTTCTCGGTGCACGGCGGCGGCTTCGCGGACGAGTCGGTGGTGTCCACCGAGTAGATGCCGCCCTCGATCGGCTGCCACGGCTTGTCGAACGCGTCGGGGAACGCTTCCTGCCAGAACGTGTCGATGTCGGTGATGGCGGTGGCCGCGAGCTGGTCGATCGGGCCGCCGTCGGTACCCCGGATGAAGCCCGGGTCGACCGTGCCCTTGGTGACGGCTTCGCCCGCCACGGGTTTGCCGGTGACCACCTGGGCGCACGCACTGGCCGTGAGCATGACCGCCGCCAGCAGGACCAGCCGAGCCGATACGAGCCGCATTGGCCCATTGTGCCTGCCGCGAACCCCTACGGGGTCGTGTTCGACGCGACCGCCGGTTCCCGCGTGCGCGTGGCCCACCTGGTCAGCGCGGGCACGGGCGCGACCGCGGCCAGGAACACCGCGGCCACGGCGAGCCAGCCGGCGGCGCCGAAACCGCCGAGGGCGAACGTGAACACGGCGGGCCCGAAGAGCTGCACGGTGGCGGTGGCGGCCTCGTTCACCCCCTGGTACGCGCCACGCGACTCGTCCCGCATCAAGCTGACCGACAGGCCCCAGTTCGCGGCCACGTAACCCAGTTCGCCGACCACGTGCAGCGCGGCGGCGGCCACCACGACCACCACGCCGACCGCGCCCGAACCGCCCGCGGTGGTCGCCAGCAGCACGCAGCTCGCGGCCAGGACGATCCCGGACCGCACCGCCGTGCGCGCGGCCCGGCTCGGCCCGCGGGCGAACCGCGCGAACGGCACCTGGAACACGGCGATGCCGACCGAGCTGACGACCACCACCACGCCGCCCAGCGCGAGCGGCAGGTCCGTCTCGCGGGACAGCCACAGCGGGAGGCCGGTCGAGAGCATCGCCCAGCACAGCGACAGGACCGACGTGACGGCGACGACGGCCAGGTAGGGGCGGTCGCGCAGCACGGCACGCGCACGTGGCGTGCCGCCGGCCGGTGATGGTGCCCGCACGGCGAGGGTCGTCACCGCCAGCACGCCGAACGTGATCGCGTTGCCGGTGATCGCCAGGGCGTAGGCGCGGTGGTCGTCGGCGGTCAGCACCAGCGCGCCGAGCCCGGCCCCGATCGCGTAGCCGACGTGCTGCGCCACCCGCTGCTGGGCCAGCGCCCGCACCCGGGCCGCGTTGTCGGCCACCAGCCCCGCGATCAACGCGGTGCGCACGGCGTTGCCGCCGTTGGCGGGCGCGGTGAACGCCACCGTCGCGGCCAGGAACGACCACGTGCCGTCCACCGCCAGGTAGGAGGCCATGGCGCCGGCCCGCACGACGGTGATCGTCGCCAGCACGAGCCTGGGGTCGAACCGGTCGGCCAACGCGCCCAGCGGCACCGCGGCGAGCAGCCCCGCCGCGCCCGCCACCGCCATGCCCACACCCACGGTGACCAGCGGCAACTCAAGGACCCGGGTGAAGAACAACGCCCACGTGGTGAACCACAGGCCGTCGCCGAGCGCCGAGACCCCGCGTCCCCACAGCAGCACGCCCAAACCCATCGGCACGCACCCTTCATGATGTGATGAATGGTGTCTGCGACGGTAATGGGCGGCCGGGTGTCCCGCAACCACGGTTCAGGACACCGTGTATGTTGAGTGCATGGCGGGATGGGTCGACTCCGGCAACGCCGTGCAGGCGTCGGTCGTCGCGCTGGCCCGTGAGCTGGCCGACCCGGTCCGGCTCACCGCGCTGCAACTGCTCGCCGCCGAGGGCCGGCACACGATGGTGCAACTGGCCGACGCCATGGGCGTCTCGCCGCCGCGCCTGGGCAACCACCTCGCCCGCCTGCGCGCCGCCGGCCTCGTCACGGTCGAGCACACCGGGCGGCACGCCGTCTACCAGGTCGCCCGCGCCGACATCGCCGACGTGCTCACCGCACTGGCCCGTTACGCCCACCACGACGACCTCACCACGCCGCCGCGAGCGTCGTCGCCGGTGGACATCGCCCACACCTGCTACGACCACGCCGCCGGGCGGCTGGGGATCTCGGTGTTCACCACGTTGGTCGAGGCCGGGGCGCTCGACCCGCCCGACGGCGCCACCGGCGAGCTGGCGCTGGGCGACGACCTGACCGCGCTGCACCGCCTGGGTGTCGACCCGGCGGCCGTGGCGCCGCGCCGTCGCCTGGCGCTGGCCTGCCTGGACCGCACGCACCGCGTCCCGCACCTGGGCGGCGACCTCGGCCGGCTCGTGCTGGACGCGTTCGTGGCCGACGACCTGGTCCGCCGTCAGGACGGCACCAGGGAGCTCCTCGTCACCTCACGGGGTCGCGAACGGCTGCCCGAACTGCTGCCGGGCTTCACACCGGGGCCGTGACGCCGCGCACCACCCAGGCCCGCGCGGTGAGCCGGATCGAGCCGTCCGGCTGGGTGGGCAGGCGGGTGCGCAGCAGGTCGCGCAGGGCCCGGCGGCGGTCCTCGGGCAGCGACGCGGCGTAACCGGGAGCCGGTCCCTGGCCGCCGAGGAACGGCCGCCAGTAGTCGTCGAAGTCGGTGAAGGTCGTCGGCACCTCCAACGCGTCGACGCGGACCCCGGTCAGCCCGGCGTCGGTCCACAGCCGGCGCAGCGGTTCGGGTCGGCACAGGGCGAAGCGCCTGCCCTCGTGCGAGGCGGCGGCGGCCGGGTCGAGGTCGGTGGCCGCGTCCCAGAAGAACCGGGTGATGGCCATGCCCTCGGCGTAGTCCCAGACGTAGGCCGCCACCACCGCGCCGGGCGCGGCGACCCTGCCGAACTCGGCCGCGGCCCGGACCGGGTCGGGCACGAAGTTCAACGCCAGGCCGCTGACCACGGCGTCGAACGCGCGGTCGGGCAACGGCAGCGCACGGGCGTCACCGACGTGGAACGCCACCCGCGGATCGGCGACCCGGTGCCTCGCCGTGGCCAGGAACCCCTGCGACGGGTCCACCCCGACCACCTCCGCGGGCTCCGCGACCGCCAACACCGCCGCCGTCAACGCCCCCGTGCCGCACCCGACGTCCACCCACCGCCGTCCCGCCGGCACACCCAACAACCGGAGGAACCGCCGCGCGACGGGCGCGCTCCAACGCCCGACGTAAGCCTCGTAAGCCTCGCCGACCGCCCACACCTCGTCCGCCATGGGCCCAGCATGGCAGGCACGGCCCGCCGCGGACGGCGTTCACCGCCGCGTGGTTCGGTCGGGCCCGGAATTGTCGTACCCCTCTGGGAAGATGAAAGCAGGGGTCCCCTGGGCGAGGACCCCTGCGCAGCACGCCCGGTGCGTCGGTCAGGTGTTGTCGAGCGCGGTCCGGTTCGGGGGCGGGGCGTCCACCGAGTCCGCCGGGTCGACCGAGTCCGCCAGGTCGACCGAGTCCGCCGGGTCCTCCGCGTCCACGAAGGCTTCAGCGGCCGAGTCGGGGATGGCGGGGCTCGTGGCCGTGATCGCGGTGGCCACGGCGGTGGCCGGGGTCGGTTGCTTCTCCGGGGCCAGCCAGAGGACGCCCGCCGGGGGCAGTTGCAGCACGGCCGAGGCCGGGCGGCCGTGCCACGGGTGCTCCTCCGCCTCCACGACGCCGAGGTTGCCCACGCCGGAGCCGCCGTAGACCTCCGAGTCCGTGTTCACCACCTCGCGCCACCGGCCCGCCACCGGCAACCCCACCCGGTAGTCGTGGTGCGGCATCCCGGCGAAGTTGGCCACGCACGCCAGCACCGAGCCGTCCTCGCCGATCCGCAGGAAGCTCAGCACGTTGCCCGCCGAGTCGTTCGCGTCGATCCACGAGAACCCCTCGGGCCGGTTGTCCGCGCTGTAGAGCGCGGGCGAGGCCGTGTACACCCGGTTCAGGTCCGCGATCAGCCGGTGCAGGCCGCTGTGCAGCGGCGACTCCAGCAGGTGCCAGTCCAGCGACCGGCTCTCCGACCACTCCTCCCGCTGCCCGAACTCACCGCCCATGAACAGCAGCTGCTTGCCGGGGTGCGCCCACATGAACGCCAGCAGCGACCGCAGGCCCGCCGCCTTGTTCCAGTCGTCGCCGGGCATCCGCTGCCACAACGACCCCTTGCCGTGCACGACCTCGTCGTGCGACAGCGGCAGCACGAAGTTCTCGCTCCACGCGTACACCAGCGAGAACGTGATCTCGTTGTGGTGGAACGACCGGTGGATGGGCTCGCGCGACAGGTAGTGCAGCGAGTCGTGCATCCACCCCATGTTCCACTTGAACCCGAACCCGAGGCCGCCCAGGTGCGTCGGCCGCGTCACGCCCGGCCACGCCGTCGACTCCTCGGCCACCATCACCACACCGGGGTGGCGCTTGTAGACGGTCGCGTTCAGCTCCTGCAGGAACCGCACCGCGTCCAGGTTCTCCCGGCCGCCGTACTGGTTGGGCAGCCACTGCCCCTCTTGCCGCGAGTAGTCCAGGTACAACATCGAGGCCACCGCGTCGACCCGCAGGCCGTCGATGTGGAACTCCTCGATCCAGTACAGGGCGTTGGCGACGAGGAAGTTGCGCACCTCGTTGCGCCCGAAGTCGAACACCAGCGTGCCCCAGTCCGGGTGCTCGCCCCGGCGCGGGTCCTCGTGCTCGTACAGGGCGCTGCCGTCGAACCTGGCCAGCGCCCACGAGTCCTTCGGGAAGTGCGCCGGCACCCAGTCCATGATCACGCCGACGCCGCGCTGGTGCAGCACGTCCACGAAGTGCCGGAAGTCGTCCGGCGAGCCGAACCTCGACGTCGGCGCGTAGTACGACGTCACCTGGTAGCCCCACGACCCGCCGAACGGGTGCTCGGCCACCGGCATCAGCTCCACGTGCGTGAACCCGGCGCTCACCACGTAGTCGGCCAGCTCCGTGGCCAGCTCCCGGTACCCCAGGCCCGGCTTCCACGAGCCCAGGTGCACCTCGTACACGCTCATGGGCGCGTTGATCCACTGCGTGGCGTCCCGCTTGGCCTGCCACTCCGCGTCACCCCACTCGTACGTGGACCGGGTGACCACCGAGGCGGTGTGCGGGGGCGTTTCCGTGGCGAACGCCATCGGGTCGGCCTTCTCGTGCCAGCCGCCGTCGCGGCCGAGGATCCGGAACTTGTACCGGGTGCCCTCGGGGACGCCGGGGATGAAGATCTCCCACACGCCGGACGAGCCCAGCGACCTCATCGGGTTCGCGCGCCCGTCCCAGCCGTCGAAGTCGCCGCACACCCGCACACCGCGCGCGGTCGGGGCCCACACGGCGAACGAGACGCCCGAGACGACGCCGTCGGGCGTGTCGTAGGTGCGCACCCGCGCGCCCAGCACGTCCCACAGCCGCTCGTGCCTGCCCTCGCCGATCAGGTGCAGGTCCAGCTCGCCGACGGTCGGCAGCCACCGGTACGGGTCGTCGACCTCGACGACGTCGTCGCCGTACTCGACCTCCAACCGGTAGTTGCCGCCCGGGTGCTCGGGCAGGTCGCCCGCGAACAGCCCGTCGGCGACCCGGTCCAGCTCGAAGCGCTTGTCGTTCGCGATCACCGCCACCGCGGTCGCACCCGGCCGCAGCGCCCGCGCGACCACGCCCTCGGTGACGTGGTGCACGCCGAGCACCGAGTGCGGGTCGTGGTGCGCCCCGGCCAGCAGCCGGTCGACGTCCTCGGGCGAGATCATGACTGCACCGCTCCCTCTCCAGTGATCCGCGCGATCGACGACAACGGGACCGTCAACCACTCCGGCCTGTTCGCGTGCTCGTAGGCGACCTCGTACACGGCCTTGTCCAGCTCGAACGCCCGCAGCAGGTAGCCGCGCTTGCGCGGGTCGCCCACCGAGTCCGACGCCGCCTCGGCGTAGCCCTCGGTGAACGCCGCCCGGTTGCGCCGCGCCCACTCCAGCGCCCGCACGGTCAGCTGGTGGTCCTCCGGCTGGCCGACCAGCAACTGGTGCGCCGCGTAGTCGAACGATCGCAGCATCCCGGCCACGTCGCGCAACGGCGAGCGCAGCGCGGTCCGCTCGGCGATCGGCGAGCCGGGCTCGCCCTCGAAGTCGATCAGCAGCCACCCCTGCACGGTCCGCAGCACCTGGCCCAGGTGCAGGTCGCCGTGGATGTGCTGCACGGCCACCGCGTCCGGCGTCTCCCTGGCCTGCTCGAACGCCTCCCGCAGCGCGGGCACGTACGGCCGCAGCTCCGGCACCGCGGCCACCACCGAGTCCAGCCGCGCGATCATCGCCCGCACGGTCCGCTCGATGTCCTCCGCGTCCGCGTGCTGCACGCCGAGGGCGCGCTCCAGGTCCGCGTGCACGCTGGCCACGGCCTGGCCCAGCCGCTGCGCCTCGCCGGCGAAGTCACCGCCCACCTCGTCGGCGTGCAGGTCGGCCTCGGCCATCAGGTCGCGCACGCTCGTCGTGGCCATCGCCCAGCCGTCCACCGCGTCCGGCATGAACTGCTGCAACATGCCGACGGTCGTGGTCTGGCCGTCCAGCCTGCCGGTGATCGACCCGAGCGGCTGGGCGATGTGCTCGCAGCCGACCTGCCGCAACGCCCGGTGCAGCACCAGGTCGGGGTTGTCGCCGTAGGTCAGCTTGCGGAACAGCTTGAGGATGTAGTGGCTGCCGAACACGATCGAGGTGTTCGACTGCTCGGAGGTGATCGGCCGGCCGCGCAGCCCGGTCTGCAGCTCCGCGCCCGGCTCGCGCGCGAACCTCAGGCCGTCGACCTGCGCGCCCTCGGCGATCAGGTCGAGCAGCGCGCCGGTCAGCTCCGGCACGTGCGTGGCGTCGTAGTTGTCCACGTGGTCGGTGATCAGCAGCTGGTAGGGCTCCCGCCGGTCCGGCTGCTCGACCTCCACCACCAGGTGCACCAGCACCGGCTGCTCGGCCCGCAGCACCGTCGTGCGCAGCGGGCGGATGGAGATGACCGGGCGGTCCTTGCCGCCGAACCACCGCTGCGCGGGCAGCCACTCGGGCAGCTCGGCCATCACCTTGTCGACCAGGTCGTGCGGTTCGGTCACGTCCATCACCTCGGCTCGCTGTCGTCGCCGGCTTCCACGAGCTGGAACCAGTAGAAGCCGTGACCGGGCAGGGTCAGCAGGTAGGGCAGTTCGCCCACGGTGGGGAAGACCACGCCGCCGGTCAGCTCCACCGGCCTGCTGCCGCGGTGCTCCGACAGGTCGAGCTCGACCGGCTGCGGGAACCGCGACAGGTTGTTCACGCACAGCACGACGTCCTCGTGGCCGTCGGGCCGCAGCCACCGCCGCCGGTAGGCCAGCACGCTGGGGTTCGACCCACCGAGGTCGGTGAAGTCGCCCTCGGCGAACGCGTGGTGCTGCTTGCGGACCTCGATCATCCGCCGGGTCCAGTGCAGCAGCGACGACTGGTTGTTCAGCTGCGCCTCGACGTTGAGGCCCTGGTAGCCGTACACCGGGTCCATGATCACCGGCAGGTAGATCCGGCCGGGGTCGCAGCTGGAGAACCCGGCGTTGCGGTCCGGGGTCCACTGCATGGGCGTGCGCACCGCGTCACGGTCGCCCAGCCAGATGTTGTCGCCCATGCCGATCTCGTCGCCGTAGTACAGGACGGGCGAGCCGGGCAGCGACAGCAGCATCGCGGTGAACAGCTCCTGCTGGTTGCGGTCGTTCTCCAGCAACGGGGCCAGCCGCCGTCTGATGCCGATGTTGGCCTTCATCCGCGGGTCCTTGGCGTACTCCGCGTACATGTAGTCGCGTTCTTCGTCGGTGACCATCTCCAGCGTCAACTCGTCGTGGTTGCGCAGGAAGATGCCCCACTGCGCGCCCGACGGGATCTCCGGCGTCTGCGCCAGGATCTCCGAGATCGGGAACCGCGACTCGCGCCGCACCGCCATGAAGATGCGCGGCATCAGCGGGAAGTGGAACGCCATGTGGCACTCGTCGCCGCCGACATCGGGGTCGCCGAAGTACTCGACCACGTCCGACGGCCACTGGTTGGCCTCGGCGAGCAGCACCCGGCCCGGGTACTCGTCGTCCACGACCTTGCGGCAGCGCTTGAGGAAGTCGTGCGTGCGCGGCAGGTTCTCGCAGTTGGTGCCCTCCTGCTCGAACAGGTACGGCACGGCGTCGAGCCGGAACCCGTCGATGCCCAGGTCGAGCCAGAACCGCAGCGTGTCCAGCATGGCCTCCTGGACGTGCGGGTTCTCGTAGTTCAGGTCCGGCTGGTGGGAGAAGAACCGGTGCCAGTAGAACTGGCCGCGCACCGGGTCGTAGGTCCAGTTCGACGACTCGGTGTCGACGAATATGATCCGCGCGTCGGCGTACTTGGAGTCGTCGTCGCTCCACACGTAGTAGTCGCCGTACGGGCCGTCCGGGTCGGTGCGCGACTGCTGGAACCACGGGTGGGCGTCGCTGGTGTGGTTGAGCACCAGGTCGGTGATCACCCGGATGCCCCGGCGGTGCGCCTCGTCCAGCAGGTAGACGAAGTCCTCGACCGAGCCGAACTCGGGCAGCACCGCGCGGAAGTCGGAGATGTCGTACCCGCCGTCGCGCAGCGGCGAGGCGTAGAACGGCGGCAGCCACAGGCAGTCGACGCCGAGCCACTCCAGGTAGTCCAACCGGGACGCGAGGCCCCGCAGGTCACCGGTGCCGTCGCCGTTGGAGTCGCTGAACGCGCGGACGAGCACCTCGTAGAACACCGCGCCCTTGAACCAGTTCGGGTCGCGCGGCACGAGCTTGGCCGACCGGAAGTCCTCGGCCTGCGGCTCCACCAGCAGGCCGTCGGCGCCGATGGCCTCGCCGGTGTGCGGCACGTTCTCCAGGCCTACCAGCGCGGCGTCGGGTCGGGCCTCTTCTTGCATGTGTGCTCCACCTCGTCCCACCTCATTGGGGGTGCGTTCGATCGTCCCTCGTGTCCTTCGGCGGGCACGGGGACTCAGGTTTCGGGGACCGGGCTGGTTTTTTCGCTAGCTGTTCGAGCCGCGCCTCAGGAGAACCTGCGCTGCACGCCCACGATGTGCGCCGGGGCGCGCCAGGGTTCCAGGCGGACGTAGTTGGCCTGGCCCCAGTCCCAGGTCTCCCCGGACACCTCGTCGTGCGCGATCAGCCGCTCGTGCCAGTCGACGCCGAGCGCGGGCAGGTCCAGCCAGACGGTGCCGTCCTGCGCGTTGTGCGGATCCAGGTTGACCACGACGACGACCGTGTCGCCGCTGCCCGGGTCCTGCTTGGAGTAGGCGATCAGCGCCGGGTTGTCGACGTGGTGGAACCGCAGTGTTCGCATCTGCTGCAACGCCGGGTGAGCCCGGCGGATCGCGTTCAGCTTGCGCAACCACGGTTCCAGCGACCGTCCCTCGGCCACCGCCGCCGCGTAGTCGCGGGGGCGGAGCTGGTACTTCTCCGAGTTCAGGTACTCCTCGCTGCCCGGTCGGACGGCCTCGTGCTCGAACAGCTCGTAGCCCGAGTACACACCCCAGGTCGGCGCCATCGTCGCCGCCAGCGCCGCGCGCAGCGCGAACATGCCCGGGCCGCCGTGTTGCAGCGACTCGTGCAGGATGTCCGGGGTGTTGACGAACAGGTTGGGCCGCGCTTCGTCCCAGTGCTCGACCAGTTCGGCGCCGAACTCGGTCAGCTCCTCCTTGGTCGTGCGCCAGGTGAAGTAGGTGTAGCTCTGCGTGAAGCCGAGCTTGGCCAGGCCGTACAGGCGGGCCGGGCGGGTGAACGCCTCGGACAGGAACAGCACGTCCGGGTGCCGGTCCTTGACCGCCCAGATCAGCCACGCCCAGAAGTCCGGCGGCTTGGTGTGCGGGTTGTCGACCCGGAAGATGCGCACCCCGTGGTCCACCCAGTGCAGCACGACCCGCAGCACCTCGTTGTAGATGCCCTGCGGGTCGTTGTCGAAGTTGACCGGGTAGATGTCCTGGTACTTCTTGGGCGGGTTCTCCGCGTAGGCGATCGAGCCGTCCGGGCGGGTGGTGAACCACTCCGGGTTCTTCAGCACCCACGGGTGGTCGGGGGCGCACTGCAGCGCCAGGTCCAGCGCCACCTCGATGTTCAGCTCGCGGGCGCGGGCCACGAACGCGTCGAAGTCCTCGATGGTGCCCAGCTGCGGGTGGATCGCGTCGTGCCCGCCCTCGTCCGCGCCGATGGCCCAGGTCGAGCCCGGGTCGTCCTCGGTGGCGTGCAGCGAGTTGTTCGGGCCCTTGCGGTTGACCCGGCCGATCGGGTGGATCGGGGGCAGGTAGGCGACGTCGAAGCCCATGGCCGCGATGCGGTCCAGCTCCTTGGCGGCGGTGACGAACGTGCCGTGCACCGGGACGCCCGACTCGTCCACGCCGCCCGTGCTGCGGGGGAAGAACTCGTACCAGGACCCGAACGCCGCCCGCTTGCGGTCGACCCACACCTTCTGCGGCTTGCCCTTGGTGACCAGCTCGCGGACCGGGTGGTCGTGCATGACCTGGCGCACGTCGGCCGCCAGGGCGGGCGCGACCCGCTCGGCCAGGGGGCGGTGCTCGTCGCGCAACGCGATGGCCGCGTTGAGCAGCAGCGGCTTCTCCTTGCGCCGGTCCGGCCGCCTGCTGACGCGGTCGAGCAGCCGCGCGCCGGTCTCCAAATCGTTCTCCAGCTCGTGCGCGCTCTGCCCGGCGGCGATCTTGACCTCGACGGCGTGCAACCAGGTCGACCACGGGTCGCTCCAGGCGTCCACGCGGAACGTCCAGGCGCCTTCGGCGTCCGGCACGATCGTGGCGGCCCAGCGGTCCAGGCCGACGCCCTGGGGCACCATCCGCGTCTGTCTGGCGACCCGGTCGTTCGGCCCCCGCCACGCCACCGTGGCGGCCACGGCGTCGTGGCCCTCGCGCCACACCGTGGCCTCGACCGGGACGTGCTCGCCGACCACGGCTTTCGCCGGGTAGCGACCGCCGCTCACGGTCGGGGAGACCTCGTCGATTCCGAGTCGTCCGCTCATCGGCAGCGCCTCTCTCACCTGGTATGACGCTTGCGCGTGCAAGTCTGCCCGCAGCGATCGGACGAGCCGTCACCGGGACCCGTACCTGCTGTTCCTACCCCTTCTGGTTGGATTGCACACTTGGCGATGTCGTTCTTCTCGTCATGGAAGATCACAATCCCGTGTCGGGGCCGCTGCCACGCCGCCCTCGATCGGGCGAAACCTGATCACACGATCGGGACGACGATCACCTCGACGCCACCGGGTCACGGGGCCGCGCGCACGGCCGGCCGCCGGCGGGACCGGACGCCGCCCGAGCCGCCATTCGGAGCAATGGCGAACCGACCGCCGCCGCCGCGTTTCCACGCTTGCGCAAAGTGGGCGAAATAACTTGCAGCGCGCCGTTTGCGCTGGTGGGACTGTATCGGTCCCTGCATCGGTTCGGGTGACCGTTGTCCTGTGCCGCTGGTTGGGGGATAAGGTCCGACGCCATGCGAGCACTTCGCCGGTTCACCGTCCGAGCCAGTCTGCCCGAGCCGTTGACGGCACTGGGCACCCTCGCCACGAACCTGCGCTGGACGTGGCACCAGCCCACCCAGGACCTGTTCGCGTCGGTCGACCCCGAGTCGTGGGCCGAGAGCGGCGACCCGTTGCGCCTGCTGTCCGTGGTCGCCCCCGAACGCCTCGAAGAGCTCTCCCGCGACGAGCAGTTCCTCGCCCACGCCCGCGCCCTGGCCGACGACCTGCACCGCTACACCACCGGACCGCGCTGGTTCCAGCGCCGCCAGGACGAGATCGCGCAGCGCCGCGAGCACGGCCACCACGACGCGCACCCCCTGCCGCGCGCGATCGCCTACTTCTCGATGGAGTTCGGCGTCACCGAAGCCCTCCCGAACTACTCCGGCGGCCTGGGCGTGCTGGCGGGCGACCACCTCAAGGCCGCGTCCGACCTGGGCGTGCCGCTGATCGCGGTCGGCCTGCTGTACCGGTCGGGCTACTTCCGCCAGGCCCTGTCGCTGGACGGCTGGCAGATCGAGCACTACCCGGTGCTCGACCCGCGCGGGCTGCCGTTGGAGCTGCTCACCGAGCCGTCCGGCGCGCCGATCCTGGTGCACGTGGCCATGCCCGGCGACCGGGTGCTGCGCGCCAAGGTGTGGAAGGCCCAGGTGGGCCGCATCCCGCTGCTGCTGCTGGACTCCGACGTGGAGGAGAACGACGACGACCTGCGCGGCGTCACCGACCGCCTCTACGGCGGCGACCAGGACCACCGCATCCGGCAGGAGATCCTGGCCGGCGTCGGCGGCGTCCGCGCCGTGCGCACCTACTGCGAGCTGACCGGCCACCCCGCGCCCGAGGTGTTCCACACCAACGAGGGCCACGCGGGCTTCCTCGGCCTGGAGCGCATCCGCGAGCTCGTCACCGGCGAGGGCCTGGACTTCGACCAGGCGCTGGCGGCGGTCCGCGCGGGCACCGTGTTCACCACGCACACGCCGGTGCCGGCGGGCATCGACCGGTTCCCGGTCGACCTCGTGCAGCACTACTTCGGCGCGGAGACCCTGCTGCCGGGCGTGAACACCCAGCGCATCCTCGCGCTGGGCGCCGAGGAGAACCCCGGCCTGTTCAACATGGCGCACATGGGCCTGCGGCTCGCGCAGCGCGCCAACGGCGTCTCCAAGCTGCACGGCACCGTCAGCCGCGACATGTTCCGCGGCCTGTGGCCGGGCTTCGACGCCTCGGAGGTGCCGATCGGCTCGGTCACCAACGGCGTGCACGGCCCCACGTGGGCGGCCACCGAGATGAGCCGCCTGGTCGGCGACACCGAGGACAGCGGCGTGGGCCCGCACGGCTTCGAGCCGGTCACCGACCAGCGGCTGTGGGAGCTGCGCAACGACCTGCGCGCCAAGCTCGTGCACGAGGTGCGCCGCCGCACGCGCGCCTCCTGGCTGCAACGCGGCGCGTCGGCGTTGGAGCTGGGCTGGACCGACTCGGTGTTCGACCCGGACGTGCTGACCGTCGGCTTCGCCCGCCGCGTGCCGACCTACAAGCGGCTGACGCTGATGCTGCGCGACGCGGACCGGTTGCGGGCGCTGCTGCTGCACCCCGAACGGCCGGTGCAGCTCGTGGTGGCGGGCAAGTCGCACCCGGCCGACGACGGCGGCAAGGCGTTGATCCAGCAGATCGTGCGGTTCGCCGACGACGCGGGCGTGCGGCACCGGATCGTGTTCCTGCCCGACTACGACATGTCCATGGCCCGGTACCTGTACTGGGGCTGCGACGTGTGGCTGAACAACCCGATGCGGCCGCTGGAGGCGTGCGGCACGTCCGGCATGAAGTCCGCGCTCAACGGCGGGCTGAACCTGTCGATCCGCGACGGCTGGTGGGACGAGCTGTACGACGGCAGCAACGGCTGGGCCATCCCGACCGCCGACGGCGTCACCGACCCGACCCGGCGCGACGACCTGGAGGCCGCCGCGCTGTACGACCTGCTCGGCAGCCAGGTCGCGCCGCTGTTCTACGACCGCGGTGAGGACGGCGTGCCGACCCGGTGGCTGGCCATGGTGCGGCACACGCTGGCGTCGCTCGGCCCCGCCGTGCAGGCGTCGCGGATGGTGCGCGAGTACGTGGAGCGGCTGTACGCGCCCGCCGCGTCGTCGGCCGCCTCGGTGGTCGGCGAGGGCTTCCGGGGCGCGAAGGAACTGGCCGCGTACCGGCAGCGGCTGAGGTCGTCGTGGACGCGGGTGCGGGTGCTGGACTCGGAGCTGTCGACGGACGGTTCGGCCACGCCGAAGCTCGGCGCGTCGGTGGGCGTGCGGGCGCGGATCGAGCTGGCCGGGCTGGAGCCGTCCGAAGTGGACGTGCAGGTGGCGCTGGGCCGGGTCGGAGACTCCGACGAGCTGTACGACGTGGTGACGCACCCGATGCGTTACGCGGGCAACGGCAACTACGAGGTCGAGGTGCCGTTGCCGCACGCGGGCGCGGTCGGGTACACCGTGCGCGTGCTGCCGCGGCACGACCTGCTGGCCTCACCCGCGGAACTCGGCCGGGTCGTGCTGGCGGGCTGACACCGCTCGATCAGATGACCGTCGGCGTGACCGGCGGTCATCTGATTCCCGGATTTTCACGCTTTCGCACACGGTTTCTTCGGTCGGGTGAACTGGCGTTGTTCGCCGTGAGAGAGCGGCGTTTCCGCGCTTACGCTTTCGGCGTGAGGACATTCGTGACGTTCGGCTCGGTGCTCGCCGTGGTGCTCGCCGTGGCCGTGATCCCGGCCGCGTCGGCGCAGCGGCAGGCGGAACCCCCGGCCGCGTGCGCGGGGCTGGTGGACCAGCTCGCGACGACGCTGAAGGCGGCCGTCGAGCCGTTGGCCGCGAAGCCGCCCACACCCGACAAGGCCGTCGTGCCGCTGGGTGATTCGCTGCGGGTGCTGGTGGGGCTGACGGCGGCGAAGTGCCTGCCCACGCCCCCGATGAGCGCGCCCGCGGAGGTCCGGTCGCCGGACGTCGAGCCGCGGGGGCCCGAGCTGTGCCTGTCCCGGTCCATGGCGACGTTCGCCGGGCTGTTCAGCGTGCTGAGCAAGATCGTGCCCGGTGCGGTCGCGCCCGACGCGGGGAAGCTGCGCGGCGAAGTGCAGAACTGGTTGAAGACGGTGAACGACACCGTGTCGACGTGCGGCCTGCCCGCGCCGCCCGGCGGAATGCCGACTCTGCCGAACCCGCCGGCGTAATTCCGGCGCGGGTCAGGAAATGGTGAGCCGGGCCGTGGTTTCCGCGACCCGGGGCATCCAGCCCGCGAGTTCCCGCGCCTCGACCAGGGTCGCGCGGGCCGCCGCGTTGTCACCGGCGGCCATCTGCGCGCGGGCGATCGTGGCCAGGGCGTCGGCGCGGGCCAGCCCGCTCTCGCTGGTCGCCTTCGCCTGCCTGGCCAGGGCGAGCGCGGTGGCGTGGTCGTCCTCGATCAGGGCCAGTTGCGCCAGCGTGCCCGTGCAGCGGTAGCGCGGGTAGCCGAACTGGATCGCGCCGTCCGTCGCCCGCCTGGCCGCGGGCACGCCGACGTCGGCGGGCAGTTGGCCGCCCTCGACCGCGTTGGCGGTGGAGCTGGCCATCGCGGCCAGCACGAACGCCATGTCCCGCGGTTCCAGGTCCGTGCGGCCCATCAGGCCGCTGACCGCGTGCAGCGCTTCGGCGTACTTGGCGCGCAGGGTCAGCACGGAGGTCCGCGCGCCGACCGCGACCAGCAGCGTGGGGTGGCGTTCGACCAGCTCGTCGGCGATCGCCTCGGCCCGGTCGAGGTCGCCCACGGCGAGCGCGTCGGACACCTCGTTGACCAGCGGGGTCGCCTCGTACTCGGCCGCCGTGCGGCCGGACAGGCGGGGCAGGGTGAACAGGAACCAGCCCGGCGAGGTCGTGCCCGCGCCGCGTCGCGGCCACAGGCCGTTGAGCAGCACCGCCGTGCCCGCGACGGCGACACCGCGCAGGAACGGCCGGTCGGCGTCCGACCAGAGCAGCGCGCCCGACCAGACCGCCGCCACGACCGCCGCGCACAGCGCCACCGAAGTGAAGCCGGTGAGCGCGAGCCGACGGCGCACCGGGGCCTTGATCGACGTGAGGCCGAGCGAGATCAGCAGCGGGACCGTCCGCCACACCACCCGCAGGTGCGGCTTGGTCCACGTGCGCACCTCGCCGCCGACGCCGATCTCGACCAGCGACACCCGCACCCGGAACACCAGCGCGCCGACCAGCAACCCGAGTTGCAGCACGGCGTGCACGGCCCACGTGCCGAACACCGCACCGCCGAACGTCGCGACACCCGGCCGCCAGACCACGAGGACGACCAGGGCCAGCCCGGTCAGCACTTTCCACACGGACCTGGAGACGCTACCGCCGGCCGCCCGGTTCCCAACGTCGAACTCACCGGTCCTGAACGTAGGACTCTCGCGGCCTGAACGTAGGACTCTCGCGCGAGTCCTACGTTCGGAACGCGTGTGTCCTACGTTCAGGTACCCCGAGTTCGACGTTCAGGTCACGGCCTGGGTGGCACCGGGCCGCACGGGCAGGCCGGCGGCGGCGTAGCCGCGGAAGCCGCCGACCAGGTCCGTCGCCCGCGGCAGGCCCACCCGTTGCAGGTCGCGGGCGGCCAGGCTGGACGCGTAACCCTCGTTGCACAGCACGACCACGGTGGTGTCGGCGGTGAACCCGGGGATGCGGTGCTCGCCGTTCGGGTCCAGCCGCCACTCCAGCACGATCCGCTCCACCGGGATCGAGCCGGGGATCTCACCCTCCGCGGCACGGTTGTGGTGCGGCCGGATGTCGACCACCAGCACGTCCGACAACCCGGCCAGCTCCTGCGGCGACACCCGGCTCAACGACCGCCGCGCTTCCTCCAGCAACTGCTCGGCACTCACGGGCCC
The DNA here is from genome assembly GCF_021390395.1 of Saccharothrix sp. S26. Lineage (GTDB taxonomy): Bacteria > Actinomycetota > Actinomycetes > Mycobacteriales > Pseudonocardiaceae > Actinosynnema. The sequence continues at coordinate 43,689 of NZ_JAJUWT010000032.1, read as the reverse complement.
TCCTGGTCGGCCAGAACGCGCAGCTGCTCCAACGGCAGCCGCAGGGCGGGCAACGGCGGGATCTCGTGCGGGATGTCGGCGAGGCTCGGGTACTCCCGCGTCGGCACCAACGGCGGCGAGTAGGCGTGCACGCTCGCCGCACCCACCTCGCCGCGGTTCACCACCTGGTGCGCACGCCCGGCGCCGAACCCGAGGACGCTGCCCACGGGCCGCGCCGCGCTGCGGATCGGCCCACCGGGGTAGCGGTAGTCCTCGGCCAGCTCACCCGTCAGCACGGTGAACGAGCCGGCCGCGCCGCCGTGGTCGTGCGGCTCGGTGCCCTGGCCGGGCAGCCAGCTCAGCAACCACAGCTCGACGCCCTCGGTCAGCCCGAGCCGCGCCCACCAGCGCTGGTCGGGGTCGTACCGGAGGATCTCCAGCAACGGGGTGGTCAGCTCGGCGGCCACGGTGGAGGTCAGTTCGCGCAGCTCGCGCGGCGTCCACAGCTCGCGGTCCGGGTGGATGATGTCGCGCAGGAACGGCACGTCCAGCTTCGGGTGCAGGTCGGCGCGCGCGATCGTCGCGGTCACTTCGGTCGCTCCTGATGGCTACGGGATCGGGCGGGGTAGCGATCAGACGCGACGCGGGGTCAGCCCGTGCGGCGGGACCGGCCGCGTCGCGTCCGGCTACACCCGCACGACGCCACCAGCAGGAGGTCGATCGTGCGGTCGCACCAGGTCAGCAACGGACGGGCCACGCCCGCATCGTGCCACGGATCCACGACCCGCGTGCGGGGCTCTCACCAGGCAGGATTGCGTCGGGCCCGGAGGCAGTCGGGCCCCGACACAACCTCAGTTCGGTACCCGGAGCAGCAGCAGCGAGCGGCCTTCCAGCACGACGGTCTCGCCCGCCGCCAGGCTCTCCCCGACCGCGGGCGAGCCGTCGGCGGTGGTGGAGTCGATCGTCGGCTCGTAGCGCCCGCCGTACTCCGGCCCCGGGAGGGTGACCTCGATCGGGTCCGCCCCCGCGTGCACGAGCAGCAGCCACGAGTCGTCGGACACCAGCTCGCCGTCACGCGAGCGGGACAGGCTGTTCGACCCGTCGATCCACATGCCCAGGAACCGGCGGCCCTCGTCGAACCAGTCCGTCTCGGCCATCTCCTCGCCGTCGGGCCGGAACCACACCAGGTCGGGCGCGCCGGACGCGGTGGTGCGGCCGTCGAAGAACTGCGGCTGCCGCAACGCGGGCGACGCGCGGCGCACCGCGATCACCCGGCGGGCGAACGCCAGCATCGCCTCACCCTCGTCGCCGAGCTTCCAGTCCACCCACGAGGTCTCGTCGTCCAGGCAGTAGGCGTTGTTGTTGCCGCCCTGCGTGCGCCACTGCTCGTCGCCCGCGGTGACCATCGGCGTGCCCGTGGACAGCATCAGGGTGGCGAACAGGTTGCGCGCCTGCCGGGCGCGCAGCTCCAGCACCTCCGGGTCGTCGGTCTCGCCCTCGACGCCGCAGTTCCACGACCGGTTGTCGTTGGTGCCGTCACGGTTGTCCTCGCCGTTGGCGAGGTTGTGCTTCTCGTTGTACGACACGAGGTCGCGCAGCGTGAACCCGTCGTGCGCGGTGACGAAGTTGATCGACTGCCACGGTCGCCGCAGGTCGTCGGCGTACAGGTCGGACGACCCCGACAGCCGGTAGGCCAGGTCGCGCACGCTGGTCATGCCGCGCCAGTAGTCGCGCACGGTGTCGCGGTAGCGGCCGTTCCACTCGGCCCACTGCACGCCGAAGTCGCCGACCCGGTAGCCGTCGCCGGTGGCGTCCCACGGCTCGGCGATCAGCTTGCACCGCGACAGCACCGGGTCCTGCGTGATCGCGGTCAGCATCGCCGACGCCCGGTCGAACCGGCCGCCGCCCGGCCTGCCCAGCGTGGAGGCCAGGTCGAACCGGAACCCGTCCACGCCCATCTCGGTGGCCCAGTACCGCAGCGAGTCGGTGACCAGCCGCACGAACTGCGGCGACCCGGCCTCGGTGGTGTTGCCGCAGCCGGTGATGTCGAGCGTGCCGCCGCCGTCGATGTGCAGGTAGTAGCCGGGTGCGTCGAAGCCCCGGTACGACAGCGTGGGGCCCTCCGGCCCGCCCTCGCACGTGTGGTTGAACACCACGTCGATGATCACTTCGATGTCGGCGTTGTGCAGCGCGGCCACCATCGTGCGGAACTCCTCCACCTCCCGGCCCGGCTCGCTGGCGTAGGCGGGGTGCGGCGCGAAGTAGCTCAGCGGCGAGTAGCCCCAGTAGTTGTGCCTGCCGTCGCGGATCAACGACGGCTCGTCCACGAACGCGTGCACGGGCAGCAGCTCCACCGTCGTCACGCCCAACCGGGTGAGGTGCTCCAGCACGGCCGGGTGCGCGAGCCCCAGGTACGTGCCGCGCTGGTGCTCGGGCACGGCCGGGTGCTGCCGGGTGAACCCGCGCACGTGCAGCTCGTAGATCACCGCCTCCTCGAACGGCACCTCGGGCTTCACGCCCGTGTCCGGCCCGCCGGGCGAGGTGACCACCGACAGCGGCACGCTGCCCAGGGAGTCGACCGGGGACGGCCCGCCGAGCATCGGGTCGCCCACGTAGCCCAGCGCCGCGTCGAGGTCGGACAACGTCCCCGTGATCCGCGTCGCATACGGGTCGACCAACAGCTTCGCCGGGTTGCACCGCAGCCCCCGCGACGGGTCGTACGGGCCGTGGACGCGGTAGCCGTAGCGCTGGCCGGGCGTGACGCCGGAGATCAGCCCGTGCCAGACGCCGAACGTGCGCTCGGTCAGCTCGACCCGCTCCTCCGTGCCGTCTTCGCTGATCAGGCACACTTCCACGGCGTGCGCGGGCGGCGCCGAGACCGCGAAGCGCACACCTCCGGCCTCGGGGTGCGCCCCGAGGGGGAACGGTCGGCCCGCGAGCAGGATCGAGTCGGCAGCCATGCGTCCGATCTTTCCAGCACACGCGCCCGGTGTGGGCATGAGCGCGGTGAGGTTCACCGCTCCCGTCCCTACCTCCCCCCACCGGACCCCGCGCGGGAGCGGGTGCAGAACAATGGCGGTGGCGATGCATCGACGGGGCGAGGGCAGGCGTGGAAAACGAAGATCTGGTCATCCACATGCAGGGTGTTTCGGTTCGACGTGGCAAGACCACGCTGGTCGGGGACGTCGACTGGAGCGTGGAGCTGGACGAGCGCTGGGTCGTGCTCGGTCCGAACGGGGCCGGCAAGACCACGTTGCTCAGGCTGGCGAGCGCCGAGCTGCACCCGACCAGGGGCAAGGTGCACCTGCTCGGCGAGCGGATCGGCAAGACCGACGTGTTCGAGCTGCGGCCCCGCATCGGGCTGTGCTCGGCGGCGTTGAGCGGCCGGATCCCGCCCGACGAGAAGGTGGTCGACCTGGTGGTCAGCGCCGGGTACGCGGTGCTGGGCCGGTGGCGCGAGGAGTACGACCAGCTCGACACCGCCCGCGCCCGGGAGCTGCTGGCCGCGATGGGCATCGAGCACCTGGCCGACCGCACCTACGGCACGCTGTCGGAGGGTGAGCGCAAGCGCACGTTGATCTCGCGGGCGTTGATGACCGACCCGGAGATGCTGCTGCTGGACGAGCCCGCGGCGGGCCTGGACCTGGGTGGCCGGGAGGATCTGGTGGCGCGGCTGTCCGAGCTCGCGCTGGACCCGGACGCGCCGGCGACGGTGCTGGTCACGCACCACGTGGAGGAGATCCCGCCCGGCTTCACGCACGCGCTGCTGCTGCGTGACGGCGGCATCGTGGCGCAGGGCCTGCTGGACGACGTGCTGACCGAGGAGAACCTGTCGAAGACGTTCGACCAGCCGTTGGAGCTCCAGCGGTCGGGTGACAGGTACTTCGCCCGGCGCAAAACTACCGAGGGGTAACCTGCGAGGCGCACCGACGGAGGTCGAGGAGGACCGCGTGGCTGAGTTCGTGAGGCTCGAAGTCGAGGACGGGATCGGCACCATCCGGCTGGACCGCCCGCCGATGAACGCGCTCAACCGGCAGGTCCAGGAGGAGATCCGGTCCGCCGCGCTGGAGGCGGCCGACCGGGCCGACGTCTACTCGGTGATCGTGTACGGCGGTCCGAAGGTGTTCGCGGCCGGCGCGGACATCAAGGAGATGGCCGAGCTGTCCTACGCCGAGATGGCGGCCCGCGCGGGCGCGTTCACCTCGGCGTTGCGCGCGGTGGAGGAGATCCCCAAGCCGACCGTGGCCGCCATCACCGGCTACGCCCTGGGTGGCGGGTTCGAGCTGGCGCTGTGCGCGGACCGGCGGATCGCGGGCGACAACGCCAAGGTCGGCCAGCCGGAGATCCTGCTCGGCGTCATCCCCGGCATGGGCGGCACGCAGCGCCTGCCGCGGCTGATCGGGCCGTCGCGCGCCAAGGACCTGATCTACACCGGCCGGTTCGTCGGCGCCGAGGAGGCGTTGCGGATCGGCATGGTGGACGAGGTCGTGGCCCCGGACGACGTGTTCGAGGCGGCCAAGCGGTGGGCAGGCCAGTTCGTGAACGGCCCGGTGCGCGCCTACGCCGCCGCGAAGGCCGCGATCGACGGCGGGCTGGACACCGACCTGGGCAGCGGGCTGAAGCTGGAGAGCCAGCTGTTCGCCGCGATGTTCGCCACCGAGGACCAGAAGACCGGCATGGCGTCGTTCATCGAGAACGGCCCGGGGAAGGCGAAGTTCAGTGGCCGTTGATCCCAAGCCCAACCCGCACGCCACCGCCGAGGAGATCGAGGCGGCGTACGCCGACCCCAAGCTCGCGAACGTGCTCTACCACGACTGGGAAGCCGGCACGTACGACGAGAAGTGGTCGATCTCGTACGACGAGCGCTGCATCACCTACGCCAAGGACCGGTTCCGGGCGGTCGCGGGTGAGGTCGGGCCGCACGGGCACGCGTTGGAGCTGGGCTGCGGCACCGGGTTCTTCCTGCTCAACCTGATGCAGGGCGGCGTGATCGAGCGCGGCTCGGTGACCGACCTGTCGCCGGGCATGGTCGAGGTGGCGTTGCGCAACGCCAAGCAGTTGGACCTGCCGGTGGACGGCCGGGTGGCCGACGCCGAGCGCATCCCGTACGACGACGACACGTTCGACCTGGTCGTGGGGCACGCGGTGCTGCACCACATCCCGGACGTGCCCGCCGCGATGCGCGAGGTGCTGCGGGTGCTCAAGCCGGGCGGCAAGTTCGTGTTCGCGGGCGACCCGACCAACGTCGGCAACTTCTACGCCCGCAAGCTCGGCCAACTGACGTGGTGGCTGACCACGAACGTGACCAAGCTCGCGCCGCTGAACGACTGGCGCAGGCCGCAGGAGGAGCTGGACGAGTCCTCCCGGGCCGCCGCGCTGGAGGCGGTGGTGGACCTGCACACGTTCGACCCGTCCGACCTGGAGCGCACGGCCCGGGGCGCGGGCGCGGTCGACGTGCGCGCGGTGACCGAGGAGCTGTCGGCGGCGTTGTTCGGCTGGCCGGTGCGCACGTTCGAGGCCGCCGTGCCGCGCGAGAAGCTGGGCTTCGGGTGGGCGATGTTCGCCTACCGGACCTGGCAGCGGCTGTCCTGGGTGGACGAGAACGTGCTGGCCAAGGTGCTGCCGCGCGAGGTGTTCTACAACGTCTCCGTGACGGGTCGCAAGCCGGTCTAGTGGCCTACGAGTTCAGCCTCGACGACGTGGTGTACCTGCGGTCGGACGCCGGGTGCGCCGCGTTGTCGGCGCTGGCCGACCTGCCGTTGACGCCCGCGTCACGGCTGGCCGACGTGAACCGGGCCAAGCAGGTCGCGCCGACCCGCTTCGCGGCCGTGCTGGAGACGCTGCTGTTGCGGCGCAAGGCGGCGGGCAAGGTCTCGTTCACCGACGGGCTGTTCACCTCGGACGCGGTGCAGCAGGCGACCGCGCACCCGGTCGCGGCGCACCGGGCGCGCCGGTTCACCGGGCCCGCGCACGACGTGACGTGTTCGATCGGCGCGGACCTGGCGGCGTTGCCGGAGGGCTCGGTCGGCTCGGACCTCGACCCGGTGCGGCTGGCGATGGCGCGGCACAACCTGGGTGACGCGGTGCCGTTGGTGCGGGCGGACGCGTTGCGGCCGGTGTCACGCGGCACGGCGGTGCTGGCCGACCCGGCCCGGCGGGACGCGAGCGGGCGGCGCACGTGGCGTCCGTCGGACTTCGCGCCGCCGCTGGACGAGCTGGCGTCGGCCTACGCGGCACGTGACCTGGCCGTGAAGTGCGCGCCGGGCGTGGACTTCGCGGTCGCGCCGTGGGCGGACGAGGTCGAGGTGGTGTCGCTGGACGGCCAGGTGCGCGAGGCGTGCCTGTGGACCAGGGGCCTGGCCACGCCCGGTGTGGCGCGCCGGGCGACCGTGCTGCGGTCGGGCGGTCCGGAGTGGACGATCACCTCCGCCGAGCCGGACGACTGCGGCGTCGGCGAGCCGGCCGAGTGGCTGGTCGACCCGGACGGCGCGGTCGTGCGGGCCGGGCTGGTGCGGCACTACGCGGCCCGGCACGGCCTCGTGCAGCTCGACGAGCGGATCGCCTACCTGACCGGCCCCACACCGCCGCCGGGCGTGCGGGCGTTCCGGGTGGTGGAGCACGGTCACTACAGCGAGAAGGCGCTGCGGTCCGTGCTGCGTTCGCACGACGTGGGCCGCCTGGAGATCCTCGTGCGCGGCCTGGACGTGGACCCGAACGCGCTGCGGCCGAGGCTGAAGCTCTCGGGCTCCACCGAGGCGACCGTGGCGCTGACCCGCATCGGCCGCCGCCCGGTCTACCTACTGGCGCACGCCGAGCGCACCTAGCCGGTCGAACAGGAACGCGCGCAGGCCGTCGAGGTCGGCGTCCAGGGTGATGCCCAGGGTCTTGGGCGCGTCGACCTCCAGCCGTTGGTCGACCACGAGCGCGCCCCGGTTCGGGCCGAACGCGCAGTCGACGTCCACCGGGAACGCGGTCGCGGTGAGGATGCCCGGGCGGACCGCCTCGGCCACCGCGACCGCGTCGTGCACCGCCATGCCGTCCCAGCCGAGGAACTTGCGGTAGGTCGCCAGGTAGTCCGGGGTGAGGCCGACCAGGGTCTTCGCGACCTCGGACGTCTTGGCCAGCGCGTCCAGCCACTCGGCGCTGACCGCGCAGCGACGGGTCAGGTCCATCGGCACCAGCGTGGTCGGCACGTCCTCCTCGACCAGCACGCGGCGGGCGGCTTCGGGGTCGCTCCAGACGTTGAACTCGGCCGTGGCGGTGACGTTGCCGCCGGTCACGCCGCCGCCCATGACGACGAGCCGGCCGATCTTCGGCTTGAGGTGCGGGTGGGCGGCGAGCAGCAGCGCGATGTTGGTGAGCGGGCCGATGGGCACGATCGTGACGGGCCGGTCGGCCTGTTCCAGCAGCTCGCGCAGCAGGGTGACGGCGTCACGCCCGTCCACGTCCCGGGTCGGTTCGGGCAGCGTGTGGGCGAACCCGGACAACCCGTCCGAGCCATGCGCGCTGGACAGGTGGGGGTGGGGGTGGACCAGGGGCCGGGCCGCGCCGACGCCGACCGGCACGTCGTCGCGGCCGAGCAGGGTGAGCAGGCGCAGGGCGTTGCGCGTCGTGTTCTCCAGCGAGACGTTGCCGAAGACCGTGGTCACCCCGATCAACTCCACCTCGGGGCTGGCGGCGGCGAGGGCGAGGGCGAACGCGTCGTCCACGCCGGGGTCGGTGTCGATGATCAGTGGGGTCGTCACGTGCACACTGTGACACCACCCGCCGTCCGCCGAGCAGCACCGGTGGGCCCGGTTAGAGTGCCGGGCGTGACGAGCATGTGGGGTGCCCCGGTCTGGACGAGGTGGCGTCGGTCGCGCCGCGACCCGGCACAGGTCAGGTTCCTCACCCTCGCCTCGCTGCGCTGGGTCCTGCGGCACCGCGCGTACACGCCCTGGTACCTGGTGCGGTACTGGCGGCTGCTGAAGTTCCGGCTCGCGAACCCGCACGTGGTGCTGCGGGGGATGGTGTTCCTGGGCAAGAACGTGGAGCTGCACTGCCGCCCCGGTTACGGCCGGCTGGAGATCGGCCGCTGGGTCCACATCGGGGACGGCAACGCGATCCGCTGCCACGAGGGCTCGTTGCGCATCGGCGACAAGGCCGTGTTCGGCAAGGACAACACGGTGAACTGCTACCTGGACGTGGAGATCGGCGCGGCCACGCTGATCGCGGACTGGGTGTACGTCTGCGACTTCGACCACGTCACGGCGGACGTCACGCTGCCGATCAAGGACCAGGGCATCGTGAAGTCGCCGGTGCGGATCGGCCCGGACTGCTGGCTGGGCACGAAGGTCACCGTGACCCGCGGCACGCGGATCGGGCGCGGGTGCGTGATCGGCGCGCACGCCGTGGTGCGCGGCGACGTGCCGGACTTCAAGATCGCCGTCGGCCTGCCCGCGCGGGTGGTCAAGGACCGCCGCGCGGACTACGAGGCCGACGCCGAGCGCCGCGCCGCGGTCGCCGACATGGCCCGCAAGGCGCAGGAAGCCCTGGAGCAGTCCCGCAACGGCTCCTAGACCGGGTGCAGCTCCTCGCCCGCCTTGCGGTCGTACTCCTCCTGCGCGGCGCGGATGTCCTCGATGTGGTTCTCCGACCACGCCCTGATCGCGTCCATCAGGCCGGCCACGTCCTCGCCCAGCGGCGTGAGGCGGTACTCGACGCGCGGCGGCACGCTCGGGTAGACGGCGCGGTGCACGAGACCGGCCCGTTCCAGGTCGCGCAACGTCTGGGTGAGCATCTTCTGGGTGATGCCGTCGAGGCGGCGGCGCAGCTCGCCGAAGCGCATGGTGCCCGGCCGCAGCGCGCCGACGACCAGGCACACCCACTTGTTGGCGAGCAGGTCGAGCACCGCCCGTGAGGCGCAGCTGCGGAGGTAGGCGTCCGCGCCGCCGTGGGCGCGCAGGTCAGTGACGGTATACACGAGGTACCTATATACCGTTGAGGTGCCTTCTTCACAACAGGTACCACTGTGGATGATCCTTTCGACCATGACGAACGAGATGCGAGCGGTTGTGGTCGAAGCCTTCGGCGAGCCGGAGGTCATGCGGGTCCGCCAGGTCGCCCGGCCCGAGCCGGCGCACGACGAGATCGTGGTCGAGGTGCGCGCGGCGGGCGTGAACGCGTTCGACTGGCTGGTGCGGCGGCACGGCTTCTGGTTCACCACCCCGTGGGTGCCCGGCTGGGACGTGTCCGGTGTGGTGGCGTCCGTGCCGCCGGGGGAGAACCGGTTCGAGGTCGGTGACGAGGTGTTCGGGATGCCCCACCTGCCCCGCCAGGCGGGCGCGTACGCCGAGTACGTCGCCGCGCCCGCGCGCCACTTCGCCCGCAAGCCCGCCAACGTCGACCACGTGCACGCCGCCGCCCTGCCGCTGGCCTCGCTCACCGCGTGGCAGGTGCTCACCGAGGCCGCCGACGTCAAGCCGGGCGACCGGGTGCTGGTGCACGCCGCCGCGGGCGGTGTCGGGCACCTCGCGGTGCAGGTGGCGAAGTCGCTGGGCGCGTGGGTGATCGGCACCGCGAGCGCGGGCAAGCACGACCTGCTGCGCGAGCTGGGCGCCGACGAGCTGGTCGACTACCGGACGCGGGACTTCGGCGAGCTGGCCGCCGTCGACGTGGTGGTCGACCTGGTCGGCGGCGACTACGAGGAGCGGTCGATGCGGGTGCTCGAGCCGGGCGGGGTGTACGTGGGCCTGACCGACCCGAGCAGGCTGCCCGAGCTGCGGGCCAAGGCCGAGCCGCTGGGCGTGCGCGCCACCACCGTGTCCGTGGTGCCGGACCACGCCGCGCTGGAGCACCTGGCCCGGCTGGTGGAGCGCGGCGAGCTGCGGGCGGTCGTGGCCGAGACGTTCCCGCTGGAGGACGTCGTCAAGGCGCACGAGGTGGGCGAGGCCAACCGGACCGCCGGCAAGCTGGTGCTCACCCTCTGAGGCCGGCCACCACCAGGTCGACCGCGGCGACCGGGAACTCGCATCCGCAGCTCGCGGACGAGGTCGGCGATCACCTGCTCGAGTGGATCGATGACAACAGCAGGATCTATTTCCTCGCCGAGTTCGCTCTGGGCAGGGTGCAGCCGCGGCACTTCGCGGGAGTGGTGGAGAAGTTCCGGGCGGGCACCGCGCCGGAGGATGACATCCTCGTCGGCGCTCGCCGCGCTCCAGCGCGTGGCCTAGAGGAACGCGTTGCCGGTCGGGATCTTCGGACGGCCCAGCGGCAGGTGGTCGCGGGCGGTGGTGGAGCGGTAGACGGCGGCCGTGTCCTCGGCGATCTTGGCCCAGTCGAAGTCGGTGGCGAGGCGGGATTTCGCGGCACGGGCCCGGCGTTGGGCGGCGGGGTGGTCGTCCAGGACGGAACGGACCGCGCCGGCCAGGGCGTCGACGTCGCCGGGGGCGAAGGACAGGCCCGTGACGCCGTCCACGACCACCTCGCCCAAGCCGCCCGCGGTGGACGCGACCAACGGCGTGCCGGCCGCCGCCGCCTCCAGCGCCACGATGCCGAACGGCTCGTAACGGCTCGGCAGCACGACCGCGTCGGCCGCCGCCAGCACCGCCGCCAGCGCGCGGTCCGACAGGTGGCCCACGAAGTCGACCGCCCGGCGCACCTTGTGCTTGCGCGCCTGGTCCACCAGCCAGTCCCGGTGCGTTCCCGTGCCGGCCACGACGAGCCGCGTGCCGGGGTGGGCACGTCGGATCCGGGGCAGGGCGGCGATCAGGTCCTGCACGCCCTTCTCCCACTCCAACCGCCCGAAGAACAGCAGCAACGGCGCACCGGACGGGCTGTGCGCGGCACGCGCGGCGGCCACGTCGGACGAGCGGACCCGCCACCGGCGCGGCTCGATGCCGTTGTGCAGCACCGTCACCGACGACGGGTCGACCTCGAACAGGTGCGCCACCTCGCGCCGCATCGCCGACGAGCACGTGATCAGCGCGTCGGCCCGGTTCGCCAGCCACCACTCGACCGAGTGCACCTGCTGGTTCAACGTCTGCGACAGCCACCCGCTGTGCCGCCCGGCCTCGGTCGCGTGCACGGTCGCCACCAGCGGCGCCCCGCACTCCTGCGCGAGCGCGATCGCGGGGTGCGTCACCAGCCAGTCGTGCGCGTGCACGACGTCGGGCCGCCAGTCCCGCAGCAACGCCGACCCGGCCCGCGCCATCGCGTGACCCATGGCCAGCGTCCACGCCACCAGGTCACGCTCGAACACCAGGTGCGGCGGGTCCTCGGCCACGCGGATCAGCCGCACACCCTCGGTCATGGTGTCCGTGGTGGGGTGCGTGACCGCGTCCGTCCCGGCCGGCTGCCGGCACAGCACGACCACGTCGTGGCCCTGGGCCGCCAGGTGACCGGCGAGCGCGTGCACGTGCCGGCCCAACCCGCCGACGACGACCGGCGGGTACTCCCAGGACAACATCAGCACGCGCATGGGCCATCCTCGCATCTCGGGACCGCTACCCTGGGCTCGACAGGGGGAAGTGGGGGTACGGTCATGCAGCCTTGGGCCTGGGCGGTGCTGTTCTGCGTCGTGGCGTTGGCGGTCGGCTTCGCGGTGGACCGGAGGGCCCGCGCGAAGCGCGCCGGCCTCGAACGACCGGCCGACACCACGGGGCGCTCGAAGGCGGACCCGGTGGTGCGGGCCCGCACCGACAACCCCGGTTCGGCGGGCATCACGCGCCGGGAGCACGGCAGCGACTTCTCCGGCGGCGGCGTCAACTAGCCAGCCCTCGCGCGTCGAGGCGGCCGAACGGACCGTCGACCAGGCGCAGTTCGGCCGCCCGGTCGTGCCCGCGCCCGGCCCGCCGCAGCGCGACGAGCTCCCGGAACCGCTCCGCGTGCACCTTGGCGCGGTACCGGGCGTAGTCGGCGGCCGAGTCCTTGGTGACCATGAACGCCCAGTCGCTGGACAGCGCCAGCAACGCCTCCCGCACGGCCTGGTCGGCGACCGGGTCGCGCACCGCGCCGGGCACCTCCAGCGCGAGCAGCTCCCGCTGCACCTCGGCGTTGCCCTGCACGATGTCGCTCACCTGCGGCCCGTTCCACACCGACCAGTCCTTGCCCGAGCCCCACGACGACGGCGGCACGTCGACCGGCGCGCCCACGTGCCCGGCCTCGACCGCGCCGCGCAACGTCGTGACCCGGACCCCCGCCCGCGGCAACTGCCGCAGCACCGCTTCCAGCCACGCCGGGCCCTCGTGCCACCAGTGCCCGTACAGCTCGGTGTCGTACGCGGCGACCACCAGGGACGGCTTGCCGTGCTGCTCCTTCAACGCCCGCAGCCGCCGCACCACCGTGTCCACGAAGTCCGCCGCGTGCCGCCGGACCGCCTCGGCCGCGAGGTCCGGGTCGTACGGCCGCTTGTCGGCGGGCTCGACCTTCTTGCCGGTGACCCGTGAGGGCTTGAGCCCGCTGGGGTGGTCGTAGGTGTGGAAGTCCCGGTACGCCGGGTCGCCGGGGTAGCCGACCTTGGGCGACCACACCCGGTAGGACACCTCCAGGTCGCGCCCGAACGCCACCACGTCCGACGTGCCGACCGGCCTGCCCGCGGCGGTGTCGCCGCGCAGCGACGGCCCGTCCACCAGGAACCGCCGCACGCCGGCCCGCGCGTAGTCGTGCTCCATGCCGGGCGCGTACGCGCACTCCGGGGCCCAGATGCCCGCGGGCGTCGAGCCGATCCGCGACGCGGTGTCGGCCAGCCCGGTGCGCAACGAGAACGCCCGCAGCCGCGGGTCGAGCAACGGCTGGAACGGGTGCGCGGCCGGTCCGCCCAGCAGCTCCACGGTCCGCGAGTCCACGAGGGGCCGCAGCACCGGCGAGAAGCCGTGCCGCCACCGCGTCTCGAAGCGGTCCAACGCCCACGCCGACGCGCGGTGCTCGCGGGCGGCCAGGTCGGGCAGCCGGAACGAGGCGCTGTGCGCGCGCAACTGCCAGTTGCCCAGCCAGTCGTGCAGGCCGCGCAGGCTGTACGGGTCGTCGAGCTGGGCGGCCAGGACCGGCGTGACGCCGAGGGTCAGCACGTCCTCGCGCCCCTCGGCGGCGAACCGCTCCAGCAGGTCCACCACGGGCAGGTACGAGTGCGCCCACGCCTGGTACAGCCACTCCTCGCCGACCGGCCAGGCCCCGTGGTGCGCCAGCCACGGCAGGTGGCTGTGCAGGACCAGGCAGAACGTCCCCTCGTGCGTCACGGGCGCACCGCCACGGCCACCAGGTCCAGGCTCGCGTCCAGGTCGTCGGTGGTGATCTCGAAGTCCTCGCTGCGCACCGACGCCACGGCGGCCAGCAGGTCGTCGGGCCACTGGCCGCCGCCCACGACCACGGCCACCTGCGCGTCGATGATCGACCCGCCGAACCGCTCGTCCAGCGCGCGCAGCGCCGGACCGTGCCGCAGGCCGGCCAGCAGCTCGACCCGCAGGCCGGCGCCGACCAGCAGCTCGTGCAGCTCGGCCGGCGCGAGCTCACGGGTGTGGAACGGGTTGAGCGGGGTGTCGCGGCCGGGGGAGAAGGTGATCCGGTTCGGCGTGGTGACCAGCAGCCGCCCACCCGGCCGCAGCACCCGCGCGCACTCGGCCAGGAAGCCCTCCTGGTCCCACAGGTGCTCGATGACCTGGAGGTTCGCCACCACGTCCACGGTGGCGCCGCCCAGCGGCAGGGACGCGAGGTTGCCCCGCACCACGGCCAGCCCGGGGTACGCGCGGCTCGCGTGCGCGGCGGTGGCCTGGTCGTAGTCCAGCGCGACGACCCGTTCGGCGTGCCGGGCGATGAGCGCCGCGCCGTAGCCCTCGCCGCAACCCGCCTCCAGCACGACCGCGCCGACGCAGTGCCGGACCAGGTCGGAGTACGCCGCTTCGTGGCGCCTGAACCAGTAGTTCTCCTCGGGGATCCCGGGCACGGTGCGCTCACCGGTGAGGGGCAGCGGCTCGACGGTCACCCGGCCAGCCTAGTTGTCCGTTACTCGTGGGTAGGCAGCGACCGTCCGTCAAGCCCTCACTGTTTCGTGTGAATGTGTCGCCCCACAGGGGTGGATATTTTGTGCGCTGCGCATTCTGGATAGCGCGACAGGGTTCGAAAAATCAACACCATCGGGTGACTCACACCTATCCTGCGTGGATCTTCCCTGATGGTGTTTGCCCTGCCAGGACAATGCATCGAAGTCGTTGTGGCAGGGTAGTCGTGGGTGGTCACGAGCCGGTTTGGTGCCTTACGCTCGGCACCTCGGCCAATCTTCGAACGAGCGGGGCCGCCATGGGTGCGAAAGAGCCGGAGATTGTTCCGCTGCACGCGGGTTTCGACGTCGTCTACCGGGGGTTCCACCGCCGTCAGGTGATCGAGCACCTGGAGAACCTCGACGAGCAGCTCAAGTACCTGTCGATCGACCGCGCCGAGGCGCTGGCCCAGGCGGCCGACCTGCGCAAGCTGCTGGAGATGACCAGGCAGGACCTGGACGACGCCCGCGCCCGCGTCGAGCGGCTGGAGATGTCGCCCAACACCACCGCAGGGGCGTCCGAGCGGCTGCACCGGATGCTGACGCTCGCCGAGGACGAGGCGAACGAGCTGCGGCTGCGCGCCGAGCGCGAGGTCACGGCGTTGCGCGAGCGCACCGAGGTGGAGCTGGCCGAGCGGCGTCGCCAGGTCGAGGAGGAGCTGGCCGCGCAACGGGCGGAGCTCGACGCGCACGCGCGCGACCAGCGTGAGGCGGCCAACGAGCGCGCCGCCGCGCTGGACCAGCGCGAGGTCGACCTGGAGCGCAGGCGGGCCGAGGTCGAGGCGCACCTGCGGGACAGGGCCGACCAGGTCGATGCCGAGTGCGCCGCCGCCGTGGCGAGTGCCGAACGGGAGGCGGACCGGATCCTGCGCGAGGCCGCCGAGCGGTGCGCGCAGCTGGAGGCCGAGTCGGACGCCCGGCGCACCAAGGCGCAGAACTTCTTCGAGCTGACCATGAACCGGCGGCGGCACGAGACCGAGCAGCACTTCGCCGAGCAGGAGGAGCTGTCGAAGGCGCGGGCCGCGTTCCTGATCAAGCTCGCCGCCCGCGAGGCGAACCGGCGCATCGGCGAGATCCAGCAGGAGGCCGACGAGCTGCGCGAGCTGCGGCACACCGTGGCCGCCCAGCTCGCGTCCGCCCGGGTCGCGCTGGACTCGGCGGCCGACCACGTGCCCGGCCTGATCCCCGAGCAGACGACCGTCGAGCAGGCGAGCGCCGAGCCGGTGGCCGCCGAACCCGTGGCCGCCGAACCCGTGCCCACCGGAACCGTGCCCGCCGAGCGGGCCGACGACGACGACCGGCGGGTGCGTGCCTGATGCGCCTGCGGCCCGTGCTGTCGGTGGTGGTCGGTGTGGCGGCGGTGGTGGTGTCGGGCTGCGCGGCGCACGGCGGCGAGGCGAGCGGTGCGCCGGCGGTCACGCGCCCGACGAAGGCCCCGGTGCGGCCGACGGTCGCGCCGGAGCGGGAGTTCCCGATGGGGCACGGCGAGCCGGCTCTCGGCGGCGCGCCGGTCGAGTGAGGACGGGTGATGTCCGGGGTCGCGGTCGTGTTCGGGTTGTGCGCCTTGTCGTTCGCGGCGGGCTGCGTGCTGACAGCGGTCATGCTCCGCCGGGACTCACCGCCCGAACCGACACCTGAACCCGCGCCCGCACCGCCACCGCCGCGGTTCGAGCTCCGGTTCCCGCCGGAGGACTACGCGACCAAGCCGATCCACCGCAACCCGGTGATGGGCGTCCCGACCGCGCTGCCCGCACCCCGCCCGGCCCGGCCGAAGCTGGTCCTGGTGCCGGACCCGAAGCCGGCGGCGGAACTGCCCGTGCGCCAGGACGCGGTGCGCCGGATGCACGTGGTGCGCCCCACCCCGACCCTCGTCACGCCGCCGGTCGCGGACGATGAACCGCCCGGGGAGGGCGCGGAACGCGCCGACACGGCCACTTCCGGCGCATATCCGGGCGGCGAGGCACCGGGAACCGTTGCGCCGGACGACACCACGGAGCCGGCGAACGAACGCGTCGTGCCTGGGAACACGGCCGAACCGACCACCGACCCCGCCATGCCGGGGAGCACGGCCGAACCGACCGCCGACCCCGTCATGTCGGGGGGCACGGCCGAACCGACCGCCGAACCCGTCGTGCCGAGCGGCACCGCGAAGCCGGTCGCCGAACCCGCCGACCCCATGGCCATCCAAGTGGCGGCGCAACAGGCGCCACCGAAGCCGGGAGCCGTCCCGACCCCGCGCACGTTCGAAGCGGCCCGCCGGGAGTCCAACCGGTAGCGGGCCGCTGAACGTCGGCGACCGTCAGCGCTTGCGGAACTTGCGCATCAGTTGCTGAGCCTTGGCCTTGTTGCGGGGATCCCGGGCAGCCTGCTTGACCTGCTCGGTGACCCGACGGCCCTGCGGACTGCGGGCGAACGCGGCGAGCTTGCTGAACAGTTTTGCCATGCCTATCTCCTTCCCTGCCAGGCCAACGCTCAAACCTGGCAAGGAGTTCCTAAACCGGCGAAACGGTCACGCCCAGCGCGCCCGGGCCGACGTGCGCGCCGATCGCCGAGCTGACCTGGGTCACCAGGAATCGCCGCACGTTGGGCAGTTTGGCCCGCAGTTGTTCGAGCACGTTCCCGGCGCGGTCGGCCGCGTCGAAGTGCTCGACCGCGATGTCCACCGGCTCGTCGCCCGCCCGCTTGACCGCGATGTCGACCAGCTTGCGCATCGCCCGTTCCGCCCCGAGCACCTTGTCCAGCGGCGCGATCCGCCCGTCGGTGACGGTCAGCAGCGGCTTCATCGACAGCGCCGAGCCGAGCAGGGCGGCGGCCCGGCCGATCCGCCCGCCGCGCTGGAGGTACTCCAACGTGTCGACGTAGAGCAGTTCGCTGCTGCGCCGGACGGTGCGCTGCGCGGCCGACACCACGCGCTCGACGTCACCGCCCGCGGCGGCCACGGTGGCGGCGGCCACGACCGCGTAGCCCAGGCTCATGCCGCACGTCCGCGTGTCGACCACGTGCACCGGGACCGGGACCTGCGCGGCGGCCTGCCGGGCCGTTTCCACGGTCTGCGACAGCCCGGTCGACACGTGCAGCGACACGATCGCCTCCGCGCCGGCGGCCGCCGCGTCGGCGTAGGTCCAGAAGAACGCGCCGGGGTCCGGTGGCGCGGTGGTCACGTCAAGCTGCCCGCGCAGCGCGTCCACGAGCTTGGGCACGGGCACGCGGACCTCGTCGTCGACCCACTCCCCGATGCGCACCTGGATCTGCGCGACGGTCACGCCGAGCTTCTCGGTCAACTGCGGCGGCAGGCAGGCGGTGGAGTCCGTGACAATCGCTACTCGCCGTGGCATGCGGTCGAACCTAGCCCAGTTGGGGGAGGGTCTGTAACGCCGTCGTGCGGAGAGGCGACATTGTCCGAATGGCCTGAAACGCGCCAGTGAGCATCATCACCCGCGGCCGGTGCTTGCTGCCGTTTGCACCTCTGCTACCGGTGGGTAACATGCGGGTGGCCGACACCACCATGCCAATGCGGCGATGACATGGCAGGGTCACGAACAATCCGGCGACCGCGGGCAACCACCGTCGCCCACCCACGTCGCCGCCCGTCCGCAGGAGGTCGAAGAGGACCCATGAACATTGTCGTCCTGGTCAAGCAGGTGCCCGACACCTGGTCCGAGCGCAAGCTCGCCGACGCCGACCACACCCTCGACCGCGAGTCCGCGGACGCCGTGCTCGACGAGATCAACGAGCGCGCCGTGGAAGAGGCGCTGCTGCTCCAGGAGGCGCACGGCGGCGAGGTGACCGTCGTCGCGATGGGTCCCGACCGCGCGACCGACGCGATCCGCAAGGCGCTCTCCATGGGTGCGGACAAGGCGGTGCACGTCTCCGACGAGGCCCTGCACGGTTCCGACGCGCTCACCACCGCCAAGGTGCTGGCCAAGGCCATCGGCACGATCGAGGGCGTCGACCTCGTCATCGCCGGCAACGAGGCCACCGACGGCCGCGCGGGCGCGGTGCCCGCGATGCTCGCCGAGCTGCTGGGCCTGCCGCAGGTGACGCAGGTGCGCAAGCTCACCGTCGAGGGCGGCACCGTGAAGGCCGAGCGGGAGACCGACGAGGGCGTCGCGCACCTCGAAGCGAGCCTGCCCGCGGTCGTCAGCGTCAACGAGAAGATCAACGAGCCGCGGTACCCGTCGTTCAAGGGCATCATGGCGGCCAAGAAGAAGCCGGTCAGCACCCTCACGGTCGCCGACCTCGGGCTGGACGCGGGCGAGGTCGGCCTCGGCGCGTCGTGGTCGCAGGTGCTCGAGTCGGCCCCCAAGCCGCCGCGCGGCGCCGGTCAGCGTGTCGAGGACTCGGGTGACGGCGGTTCGAAGATCGCCGAGTACCTGGTCGGCCAGAAGCTCATCTGAAGGCGAGGAATCCAATGTCTGAGGTACTCGTCCTCGTCGACCACGTCGACGGCGAGGTCAAGAAGGTCACCCATGAGCTTCTATCCGCCGCGCGCCGTCTCGGCGAGCCGGCCGCGGTGGTGGTCGGATCGCCCGGCACCGCGGGCAAGGTGAGGGAGTCCCTGGGCCGCTACGGCGCGACGAAGGTGTACGCGGTGGAGTCCGAGGACGCCGCGAACTACCTGGTCACGCCGAAGGTGGACGCGCTCGCCACGATCGCGGGCACCGCGTCGCCCGCCGCCGTGCTGGTCTCGGCGACGTTGGAGGGCAAGGAGGTCGCGGGCCGGCTGGCCGTGCGCCTGGGCTCCGGCCTGCTCTACGACGCCGTCGACCTCGACGGCGAGGGCGTCGCCACGCAGTCGGTCTTCGGTGGCGCGTACGTGGTGAAGTCCAAGGTCACCAAGGGCGTGCCGGTCATCGCCGTGCGCCCCGGCGGCATCGAGGCGTCCGAGTCGCCCGCGGACGCGGTCGAGCAGGCCGTGGAGCTGCCCGCCGCGAACCCGGCGCTGGTCACCAAGGTGACCGGCCGCGAGCCGATCGTCGGCGGCGACCGCCCCGAGCTGACCGAGGCCTCGGTCGTCGTGTCCGGTGGTCGCGGCGTGGGCAGCGCGGAGAGCTTCGAGGTCGTGGAGAAGCTGGCCGACAGCCTCGGCGCGGCGGTCGGCGCCTCCCGGGCCGCGGTCGACTCCGGCTACTACCCGCACCAGTTCCAGGTCGGCCAGACCGGCAAGACGGTCTCGCCGCAGCTGTACATCGCGCTGGGCATCTCCGGCGCGATCCAGCACCGGGCGGGCATGCAGACGTCCAAGACCATCGTCGCGGTCAACAAGGACCCCGAGGCCCCGATCTTCGAGATCGCCGACTTCGGCGTCGTCGGCGACCTGTTCGCGGTCGCGCCCCAGCTGACCGAAGAGGTCGCCAAGCGCAAGGGCTGACCATCCGGTTCGCCCACGGGGGCCGTCTCGCCACGCGCGAGGCGGCCCCCGTGCCGTGCACGGCCTCACCGCGCCTTAACCGAGCTGCCACTGAGGCGTCACCGGAACGACCTGCTCCCGGTCGCCAACCGGTCGGTAGACCAGACCCATGACGCAGCCGCAACTGCTTGTCAGCACCGGTGACGCCGCTTCCGACGCGCCGCGCTACTCCCTGTTGGTCGCGCGCGACAGCGACGAGGTCGTGGCCGCGCAGCGGCTGCGGCACCAGGTGTTCGCCGCCGAGATGGGCGCCGTGCTGCACAGCTCCGTGCCGGGGCACGACGTCGACTACTTCGACCAGTACTGCGACCACCTCGTCGTGCGTGACGACCGCACCGGCGACATCGTCGGCACCTACCGGATGCTGCCGCCCGAGCGGGCCGCCGAGGCGGGCCGGCTGTACTCCGACGGCGAGTTCGACCTGTCCGCCCTCGACGCGCTGCGGCCGTCGCTGGTGGAGACCGGCCGGTCGTGCGTGCACCCCGACCACCGCAACGGTGCCGTGGTGTCGTTGGTGTGGGCCGGGATCGCCCGGTACATGCTGCTGTCGGGCCACTCGTGGCTGATCGGCTGCGCGTCCGTGCCGCTGCACGACGGCGGCGGGTACGCGGCGGGCGTCTGGGACGTGGTGCTGGCCAAGCACCACGCGCCCGACGAGTACCGCGTGACGCCGTTGACGCCGTGGGACGTCGACTCCGTGCCGCGGCCGGCCAAGACCGTGCTGCCGCCGCTGCTGAAGGGCTACCTGCGGCTGGGCGCGTGGGTGTGCGGGCGGCCCGCGCTGGACGCCGACTTCGGCGTGGCGGACCTGCCCGTGCTGCTCGGGATGGACCGGGTGGACCAGCGGTACCTGAAGTTCTTCCTGGGGGAGACGGCGTGAGCAAGCACGCGTGGATGCCCGTGTCGCCGTGCGGTGACGGGTGCGTCGACCACTCGACGCCGTCCGTCGGCGGGCTGCGGGTGGCGTGGCGGGTGGTGGCGGCGTCGGCCGTGATGCTGTCCGGGGTGCTCGTGGTCCTGGCCGTGCTGTGCCTGCGCGGGCAGGTCCGTTCGGTGCTGCTGCGGCGCTGGTTCCGGGCCCTGCTGGGCGCGTTCGGCGTGCGGCTGCGGGTGGCCGGGCCGGTGTTCCAGGCCAACCCGGGGCGTGGCGTGCTGGTGGTGTCCAACCACGTGTCGTGGCTCGACGAGCTGGCGATCGACGCGGTGCAGCCGATCCGGATGGTGGCCAAGCGCGACATCCGCGACTGGCCGGTGCTGGGCAGGCTGATCACGGCCGCCCGCACGGTCTACCTCGACCGGGAACGGCTGTCGCTGCTGCCGGGCACGGTGGCCGAGCTGGCGGCGGCGCTGCGGGACGGCGCGGCGGTCGGCATCCACGCGGAGGGGACGACGTGGTGCGGCGTGGCGTCCGGGCGCTACCGGCCGGCGCTGTTCCAGGCCGCGCTGGACGCCGGCGTGCCCGTGCGGCCGGTGGTGCTGCGGTACACGCAGGGTTCGGCGACGTCCACCCGGCCCGCGTTCGTGGGGTCGGACACGTTGGTCGACTCGGTGCGGCGGGTGCTGCGCTCGCGCGGCCTCGTGGTGGAGGTGCACGTGCTGGACGAGGTGGCGCCGGGCCGCGCGGCCACGCGCCGCGAGCTGGCGGCACTCGTGCAGCAGGAGGCCGAACGGGTCGCGTACGCCTCGGTCGAGCTGCTCTCGCAACGGGTGCACGCCCCCGCGCCGGCCCTGGACGACTGAGGCTCCGGCCGGGCGCGCGCGTCCGGCCGGAGCCCGGCGGCACCGTTACGGGTGGCTGTCGGCGAAGGTGCCCTCGCGGTAGTACTGGCTGGCGGAGTCGGGCGAGGAGTTCCAGCCGTCGCTGTAGCGGACGGTCCAGTAGCGGCGGGTCGGCGCACCGGCGACTGCCACGGACCACTTGCCGGGCGCGATCGCGTGGTCGAGGATCTTGATCCCGTCCACGCCCGGGGTCAGGCTGCGGTACAGGCGGTGCTTGGCCCAGTGGTCGAGCGGTCCGGTCTTCGGCGTGCAGTTCACGACGCCGCTGCCCGCGTAGCGGTAACTGCCGCCGTAGTTGTCGGACTTGTAGGTCGCCGACGTCATGCCCTTGAAGCTCTCCGCCCACACCGGCTGGTCGAAGAAGCTCGCCCAGCAGGCGGAGCGCACGGCCGCGCCACTCGTCGGCGCGGGCAGGTCGGTCGCGGTGACCAGGGTGTCGACCACGCGCCGCTCGGCCAGAGCGGGTGGCGCGGAATCGGTGCCGACCAGCGCGGACGGCACGGGCAGGTGCGCCGGCGTGATCGCCAGGTACGCCTCCAGGAAGGTGGTCGCTCGCGGCGGGACCACCGGCGCGTTGACGCCGTCGTCCCCCTGCTGATGCAGGACGAGGTCGCCGGTCTCCGCGCCGCGGGCGAACTCGACGGCGGTGCCGCCGACGTACTCCAGCACGGCCAACGGGACGAGGCGGTCGCTCGGTTCCCCAGGGGTGGAGACCACCTCGCGGGTGGGCTGCGCGAGGGCCGGCAGACCGGTGGAAGCGGTGAGCGCGCAGACGAGCAGGACGAGCACAACCGGACGTCGCATGAGATCTCTCCGAGGTTGATGGCGGCGATGTCACGGAGAGAGAGGAGCCGCTGTCCCGGGAAAATACGAGCCGCCCGGCGATTCACCCGTCGGAGGTGCCGCCGCGCGGGCGTCCCCACAGTCGGGACGCCCGTCCTGAACTGCGTCATATTACCTTGACCTCCTCCCCGGTGGAGGTTGAACCATTGACCCGTGACGACGACGACCGAGACCTCCGCCAAGAGCAACCTCTGGACACCTGAACGGCGGGGCCCGACGGTCGGGATCATCCTGCTCGTCACGTTGCTCGCCTTCGAGAACATGGGCGTCAGCACCGCGATGCCGCGCATGGTCGCCGACCTCGACGGCAACGACCTGTACGCGTGGCCGTTCCTGGCGTTCCTCGCCGCGAGCGTGGTCGCCACCGTGCTGTCCGGACGGCTCAGCGACCTGCGCGGGCCGCGACCGTCGTTGCTGGTCGGGCCGGCGTTGTTCCTGGTCGGCCTGATCGTGGCCGGGGTGGCGCAGGACATGCCGCTGCTGCTGCTCGGCCGCGTGTTGCAGGGCATCGGCGGCGGCGCGCAGGTGGTCGCGGTCTACGTGCTGATCGGCCTGGTCTACCCGGAACGGGACCGGCCCGCGGTGTTCGGCCTGCTCGCGTCGGCGTGGGTGGTGCCGTCGCTGGTCGGCCCGGCGCTGGCCGGGTGGCTCACGGAGACGCTGAGCTGGCGGTGGGTGTTCCTGGGGCTGGCGCCGTTCGTGCTGCTGGGCGTGCTGCTGCTGGTGCCCGTGCTGCGCAACCTCCCGCCGCACACCCCGGACCGGAACACCCGGCGCGGCCTGCCGCTGGCCGCGCTCGGCGCCGGCTTCGGCGTGGCGGCGCTGAGTTGGGCCGCCCAGCACCCCCGCGGTCTCGACCTGGTGATCGGGGTGGCCGGGCTGGCCGTGCTGGCGCCCGCGCTGCGGGTGCTGCTGCCCAAGGGCACGCTCACCGCGCGCCGCGGCCTGCCGGTGACGATCCTGGCCCGCGCGCTGCTGGCCGGCTCGTTCTTCGCCGCCGAGGCGTTCATCCCGCTGACGCTGACCTCCGTGCACGGCTACTCGGCCATCGCCGCCGGCATCCCGCTCACGCTGAGCGCGTTGGGCTGGTCCGGCGCGGCGTGGTGGCAGTCGCGCAAGCCCGACGTCCCGCGCGAGAAGCTCGTGCGTTGGGGGTTCGTGCTGAATGCCGCGGGTATTTCCGGGGTGACGCTCATCGCACCGTCGTGGGGCCCGGCGTGGGCCACCCCGGTCCTGTGGGCGGTCGCCGGAGCGGGGATGGGGTTGGCGATGTCGAGCTTGAGCGTGCTCACCCTGGGCGCGTCGTCCGAGGTCGACCGGGGGTTCAACTCCTCGGCCCTGCAGATCAGCGACATGCTCGGCTCGGCGCTGCTGGTCGGCCTGGGCGGTGTGCTGGTCACCACGTTCGCCTCGGCGGCCGCGCCGACCGCCGCCGTGGTGCCGTTCGACCTGCTGATGGCGGGCGTCGCGGTGCTCGGTGCGGTGCTCGCCGGGCGGCTGCGCCCGGCTACCCTGGGAAGCTGATGGCCTACTTCGACCACGCCGCCACGACCCCCATGCTCCCCGAGGCGATCGAGGCGATGACCCGGGCGTTGTCCACCACGGGCAACGCCTCGTCGTTGCACACCTCGGGGCGGCGGGCCCGGCGGCTGGTCGAGGAGGCGCGGGAGGACATCGCGGACGCCCTCGGCGCGCGACCCTCCGAGGTGATCTTCACCAGCGGCGGCACGGAGAGCGACAACCTCGCGGTCAAGGGCGTCTACTGGTCCCGCCGCACGTCCCGCCGCCGGCGCGTGGTGGCCTCGTCGGTCGAGCACCACGCCGTGCTGGACGCCGTGCAGTGGCTGGCCGAGCACGAGGGCGCCGAGATCACCTGGCTGGACCCCGACGGCCTCGGCCGGATCAGGCCCGAGGCGCTGCGCGAGGCGCTGGACGACGACGTCGCCCTGGTCACCGCGATGTGGGCGAACAACGAGGTCGGCACGATCAACCCGGTGCGCGAGCTGGCCGCGCTGGCCGCCGAGCGGTCGGTGCCGTTCCACACCGACGCGGTGCAGGCCGTGGGCTCGGTGCCGGTCGACTTCGCCGGGTCCGGCGCGTCGGCGCTGACCCTCACCGGGCACAAGATCGGCGGGCCGTACGGCGTCGGCGTGCTGCTGCTGGGCCGTGACGTGGCCACGACGCCCGTGCTGCACGGCGGCGGTCAGGAGCGCGAGGTGCGGTCCGGCACGCTGGACGTGCCGTCGATCGTCGCGCTGGCCGCGGCGGTGCGGCACGCGGTGGACCACCAGGCGGAGACGGCCGCGCAGGTCGCCGCGCTGCGCGACGAGCTGGTCGCGTCGGTGCGGCGGGTCGTGCCGGACGTGGCGGTCAACGGCGACCCGGTGCACCGGCTGCCCGGCAACGCGCACCTGACGTTCCCCGGCTGCGAGGGCGACAGCCTGCTGATGCTGCTGGACGCCAAGGGCGTCGAGTGCTCCACCGGCTCGGCCTGCACGGCGGGGGTGGCGCAGCCCAGCCACGTGCTGCTGGCCATGGGCGTGGACCCGGTGCTGGCCCGCGGCTCGCTGCGGTTCTCCCTGGGCCACACGTCCACGGCGGCCGAGGTGCGCGAGCTGGCCGAGGTGATCGGACCGGTGGTCGACCGCGCCCGCACGGCGGGCATCGCGGGGTTGAAGCGGCTTGCGGGCCAGGCGACGGCGGAGGTGTGACGGGCATGCGGGTGCTGGCGGCGATGAGCGGCGGGGTGGATTCCGCCGTGGCTGCGGCGCGGGCGGTGGCGGCGGGCCACGAGGTGACCGGCGTGCACCTGGCGCTGTCGGCCAAGCCCGGCACGCTGCGCACCGGCGCGCGCGGCTGCTGCACCGTCGAGGACGCCCGGGACGCGCGGCGCGCGGCGGACGTGCTCGGCATCCCGTTCTACGTCTGGGACTTCGCGGAGCGGTTCACCGAGGAGGTCGTGGACGAGTTCGTGGCCGAGTACGCGGCCGGCCGCACGCCCAACCCGTGCCTGCGGTGCAACGAGAAGATCAAGTTCGAGGCGTTGCTGGACAAGGCGATCGCGCTCGGCTTCGACGCGGTGTGCACCGGGCACTACGCCCGCCTGTCCACTGTGGACGGTGTGCCGGAGCTGCGCCGCTCGGCCGACGACGGCAAGGACCAGTCCTACGTGCTGGCGTCGTTGACGCACGAGCAGCTGGCCCACGCGATGTTCCCGCTGGGCGACTCGACCAAGGCGCAGGTCAGGGCCGAGGCCGCCGAGCGCGGGCTCCAGGTCGCCGACAAACCCGACAGCCACGACATCTGCTTCATCCCCGACGGCGACACCCGCGGCTTCCTCACCCGCAAGCTCGGCGAGCAGCCCGGCGTGCTGGTGGACGACGAGACCGGCGCGGTGCTCGGGCGGCACGTGGGCGTGCACGAGTTCACCGTGGGCCAGCGCAAGGGCCTGGGCATCGACGCGCCCGCCCCCGACGGCCGGCCGCGGTACGTGCTGTCGCTGGAGCCGGTGAGCGGCACCGTGCGGGTCGGCGCGGCGGAGAAGCTGAAGGTCACCGAGATCGTCGCGCGGCGGCCCGTGACGCGGGTGCCGTTCGACGGCCCGGTGGAGTGCGTGGCGCAGGTGCGCGCGCACGGCGGGTTGGCGCCTGCGGTGGCCGAAGTCGTCGACGGTGAGCTGCTCGTGCGCCTGCGCGAGCCGTTGAGCGGCGTCGCCCCTGGTCAGGCGGTCGCGGTGTACCGGGAGGACGCGGCGGCGGGCGACTTGGTGCTCGCCAGCGCCACGATCAGCACGACTCGTTGACGTCCGGCTTGGTGTTTTGTCGGTGTCGCCTGCGACACTGCGTGCGTGCCGTATGACAACGCACGACGCCGGAGGTCGCTGGTGGACATCGGGACCCGGGTGAGGGTGCTTTCGAGCAAGCTCGACCACCCGTCCGCGCAACGTCTCGACGCGGAGCAGTTCGAACGGCTGCGCGCGGAGGTCCGCACGCTGCGCTGGGTGGTCCGGGAGCGCCTGCACCGGCCAGAGTGGGCCGACCTGATCGCCCAGGTGGAGGCCATGGTGGACCGGGTGGAGCGGCTCGACCCGTCGCTCTCGGTCGAGGTCGAGGTGCCGTCGCAGGCGGGGGTGTCGCAAGGGGGCGTGGCGCAGCCGCGCGTGTCGCCGGAGCTGGGGCGGGTGACCGAGTGCCGCTGATCGGTCAGACGAGCGCGTTGTAGGCCGCGGCGGCGGCGATGAGGGCGCAGTAGGCGGTCGAGGCGAGGGCGACGGTCCGGGTGCGCTGGTGCTCGGACCAGGTCGTGAACGACAACGCCCAGGCCAGGGCCGGCAGCAGCAGGACGCCGTGCATGGCCACGCCGTGGGCGAGCTTCCACGAGCCGCCCCGCTCGGCGATCATCAGGCCGCCGAACGCCAGCGCCACCACCAGCGTCGCCGTGCCCACTCGCACCGCGAGCGCCATGCTCGGCGCGAGGTGCCGGGCTCGGAACGCGGCTGTGGCCAGCGCCGGCACCGAGACGACCAACATGACGCCGCCGAGGGTCAGGCTTCGCGTGACCAGGGTGTCGAACGTCGTCGCCTCGTTGAAGTGCGACGGCACGTGCCGCCACGCTTGCAGGGTGATGAGCGCCACCTCCAGCACGGAGGCGGCGGTGAACACCCACACCCAGCCGGGCCGCAGGCGCAGCCGCGTGCCGACCCAGGCGTAGGTGGCCAGCGCGAGGCCGAACGACAGGCCGAACGTGACCGGCTTGCGCCACGACACCGGCCCCTCCCACGGCCCGCCGTCCACGGCGAACACCAGGAGGTGGAGCAGTCCCGACGCCACCAGCGCGGCGGCCACCCGGTAGGCGAAGCGAGTCGCGGTCATGCCGCTGATGGTGGTCACCCGACCGGGTCACGGCGTCGGGCGCCGAGCGGCCCTTCGGCGTACGTCCGGCGACGTACTACGGCGTCCAGTCGGTGTTCGCGCCGCACAGGACCACGCAGGCCAGCTCGCCCGGCACCCGTCCGTCGAGCCACGCGGCGAACGGGACGGCCGCGGCCGGCTCCACGGCCAGCCGGAACTCCTCCCACAGCCGGTCGCGGGCGGCCAGGATCGCCGCGTCCGACACCAGCACCGACGTCACCGGGTGCGTGCTGAGGATGCCGAACGGCACGTCGCCCACCCGCGTGGCACCCAAGGCCGACGCGGCGACCGAGTCCACCTCGGCGTCGACCGGTTCGCCCGCCGCCAGCGCGTGGTGCAGGGCGCAGCACCGCTCCGGCTCCACGGCGACCGTGAGCCGACCCGACGCCAGCGCCGTGCCCGCGGCCAGGCCACCGCCACCGACCGCGACCGCGATCACGTCCACGTCCGGCGCGTCCTGCACGACCTCCGCCGCCACCGTGCCCTGACCTGCGACGACGGTCGGGTCGTCGTACGCCTCGACGTAGAACCCGGGCGTCTCGCGGGCCGCCAGCACCGCCTCGGCGTAGGTGTCGCCGTGCCGGATCAGCTTCGCGCCCGCCGCCTCGATCCGCCGCACCTTGCCCTCGGGCGCGCTCACCGGCACGAACACCGTGGCGTGCAGCCCGAGCAACTGCGCGGCCTTGGCCACGCCCAGGCCGTGGTTCCCGCCGGACGCCGTGACCACTCGACCCGGTGAACCGGCGGCGACCAGGGTGTTCACCGCGCCGCGCAGCTTGAACGAGCCGGTGAGCTGGAGGTGCTCCAGCTTGAACGCGATCGGCCTGCCGTCGACCTCCGTGCGCCACAAGGGGGTGCGGCGGGCGTGCGGGCGGATGCGGTCAGCGGCGGCGGCGACGTCGGGGGTCATGCACCCAGCATGCGCTCACCCGGCGAACCACCTGTAGACCCACATGACGAGCGTCACCGCGCCCACCACGAAGCACAGCAGCACGACCACCAGCCCGAGGAGCACGAACACGTTCGCCCGCCACGACGAGTCTCGGTCGTCGGCCACCAGCAGTTCGGCGCGCAACTGGTCGCTCGCCGCCTCCTGCAGGGCCACCAGCCGCTGCCGGGCGGTCTCGGTCGGCGCGCCCGCCTCGCCGCTGACCCAGTTCATCGCCGCCAGCCGGGCCAGCGGCGTGCGGTAGGCGCGTTCGAACGCGGCCACCTCGGCCTCGTCGCGCACCTCGCACAGGTAGCTCCACCGCCCGGCCTGCGCCGCGTCACCGAGCACCCGGTACACCGCGGCGAGGCGCGCGCGCAGGTCCAGCCGGTCGGGGTAGCTGGTGACCAGCCCGACCAGCCGTTGTCGCGCCCTCAGCACACTGGCCAAGTCACCGCGTTCGACCTCTTCGGCGGCCTTGCGGAGCGTCAGCTCGAGCGGCATGGATCACATGGTCCCAGCTCGGGCAACCGTAGTATCTCCGGGTGATCGCGGTGTCGGTGGTGACGTTCGGCCTCGCCTGGTGGCTCGGGCTGTACCTGCTCGTGCGCGACCCCCGCAAGCCCCTGCTCCAGCGGGCTTCGATCGGGTTGCTGGCCTACGCCCTGGTGATCGTCCTGCCCGTGCCGCCGATGGCGATGGCGGTGCCCGCGGTGGCGTGGACCGGGGTGGTGGTGTGCTGGCTGCCCGTGCGCTACGACCGGTGGTGGCGCTACAGCGCGCTGCCGCTGCTGGTGGCGGCCTACTTCGCGCCCGTGGTCGTGCTGGTCCCGTTGGCCGCGGCGGTGGTGCTGTGCCTGCGGGTGCGGCGGGCGCTGCTGGGCGCGCCGACGGTGCTGTTCGGGCTGAGCTGCGCGTTGCTGCTGGTGGACGTGCTGCCCTCGGCGTTGGTGATCGCGTCGGCCGGGATCGACCTGCTCGTGCTCGGCTTGGTCGTGGCGGTGACGGACGCGTTCGACGAGGGCGAGGCGATCCGGGCGGACATGGTGCGCTCGCTGCTCACGTCGGCCGGGTTGGCGGCGGTGTTCGGCGGGCAGGTGGCGTTGTTCCTCGACGACCGGCTGGTGCCGCTGCTGTACGGCACGGTCGCCGCCGCGATCGCGGTGCAGGTGCTGGCCAACCCGCTGGCGTTGCTGGTGGACCGGGTCGCGGTGCCGGAGGTGGCCGCGTCACGGGCGGAGCTGCGTGACGCGGTGGAGGCGCTGCCCCGGCGCGCGCCGCTGGACCCGGCGGAGTTCGTGAAGCTGACCAGGCGCGCGTTGAGCCATTACGGCGACCTGGGGAAGTTGGTCGCGAGCCCGTTGACGGAATTGCCGGTGATCGACGCCCGACTGGCCGCCCGGGGCGCGTCGGACCAGCCGCTGGAACGCGCGGCGGAGTTGAAGTCGTTGTTGCTGGAGAGCATCCGCCGGTTGAAACCGCGCGACGGCGATTTCGGCACCAGCGACGAATGGCGGCACTACAACGCGCTGTACTTCTACTACGTGGTCGGCATCCGGCCGTACAGCAGGCGCACCAAGCGCGAGGACCTCGACCCGGACGCGCGGCGGGCGCTGGCGTGGTTCGTCAACCAGGTGCCCGAGCGGACCCTGCACAACTGGCAGAACGCGGGGGCGAAGCTGGTGGCCGAGGACTTGTCCGCGCAGGTCGAGGCGTCGTGACTGGCAGGCGTTGGCAGTGTTCGGCGTTCCGCCGGCAGTGCCGCCGACCCTAGCTTTCGAGCCATGACGACAACTCAGGTTCGCCACGACGGTCTGCTCCGCTTCGCCCTCAAGCTCGACGGCGTCGCCTCGGGCGGGCTCGGCCTGCTCGCCCTCCTCTTCGACCTGCCCACGGGATTGCCGCGCGGTCTCGTGATCGGGCTCGGCGCATTCCTCGTCGCCTACGGCGTGGGTGTTTTCGTGCTCGGGACGCGACCGATCCGGCCGTTGGTCGCGGTGGTGATCATCGGCAATTCGGTGTGGGTGCTGGACAGCTTCCTGACCGCTTTCGCCGGGTGGTTCCCGGTGACCGGGCTCGGCGTTTTCCTGATCGTCGCCCAAGCGGTCGCCGTGGCCGGGTTCATCACCCTGCAGGTGCTGGGTCTGCGCCGTTCGGCTTGAGGGTGCGGCTGCGGCCGCGGAACTCGGCCACCACCTGCTCGCCCCGGCGCACCGTGATGTCGTAGATCCCGCTGCGCCCGAACCGCGCCCGTTCCACGGCCTCGGCCACCAGCTCGTCCCCCTCGTGCACGGGGGCGATGAAGTCGATCTCCGCCTGCGCCGCCACGGTCACCGAGCCGTGGCGGTTGCACGCGCAGGCGAAGGCGGTGTCGGCGAGCAGGAACACGTACCCGCCGTGCCCGATGCCGTGCCCGTTGACCATCCGGTCGGTGATCGTCATGGCGAGCTTCGCCGTGCCGTCGCCGAGTTCGAGCGCCCGGATGCCGAGCGCGGCCGACGCGGCGTCGTTGGCGAGCATCTCCGCGGGTCCGTCCATCCCCGCACCTTAAGGTTCGCGGGTGCTGGACATCATCCGTGCGGTAGGTCTGTTCGCGGTGACGAACGTGGACGACATCGTGCTGCTGGCGTTGTTCTTCTCGCGGGGCGTGCCGCCGTGGCGCGTCGTGCTGGGCCAGTACCTGGGCTTCGCCGCGATCCTGGCGGTGGCCATCGCCGCCGCCCTGGGCGCGACCCTGCTGCCGCCGACCGTGCTCCCGTGGCTGGGCCTCCTGCCGCTGGCGCTGGGTGTGAAGGCGGCCTGGCAGGCGTGGCGCGGGGGCGACGACGCGTCACCGGTGGCCACGGGCGCGCTCGGCGTGGCCACCGTGACGTTCGCCAACGGTGGCGACAACATCGGCGTCTACGTCCCCGTCTTCGCCACCACCGCCATCACCACTTACGCCATCGTCTTCCTGCTCTTGGTGGCCGTATGGTGCGGAGCGGGCCGCTACTTCGCAACCCGTCCCGCCATCGCCCGCGCCCTGAGCCGTTGGGGCCACGTGGCGCTGCCGGTCGTGCTGATCACCATCGGCGTACTGATCCTGCTGGGAGGCTAGGTGTTCAAGTCGAAGCGCGAGGCCGAGGAACTGCGGGCCAGGGTGGCGGACCTGGAAAGCCAGGTCCGCCACCCTGGCCGCCCAACTGTCCGCCACCCGCCCGCTGCTGGACGACGCCACGAGGATCGAATCCCTGGCCCGCCAAGCCGAAGCCGCCGTGCGCTCCCTCGAAGCCCGCGCCACCCCGTCGGGCGTGGGCGGCCCGCGGACCACCCCGAAGCTCGACACCCTCTACCGCGCCGACGTGCTGGGTTACGTGTCGGTCTACTTCGTCGGCGGCTACACGGCCACCGTGCGGCTGACCGTCGGCCCGGACAACCCACCGACGCACGTGGTCGGTATCGCGCACGGCGGGGGTGAGTCGAACTCGTACGCGGGCGCAATCGTCCGGCCAGGCGAGTACTGGCTCGCCGCCACCAGCGGCCACCGCGCGGACCACGGCTTCAGCCTCCACTTCACACCGCTGTACTGACCTTTGTCAGGCGGTGAAGCCCTTGAAGATGTTGGTGAACTCGTACTGGGACTGGCTGATGCTGCTGCACGTCGGCGAGATGCCGCCGCCCGGGCAGCCGCCGTTGTCGCGGCCCACCGACCAGAAGCCCAGCAGGCCGATGCGGTTGGTGTTGGCCCACGTCACGAGCTTGCGGGCGTGGGCTTGGGTGAAGACCTTGCCGTTGAAGTTGCGGCCGATCATCGGGGTCACGCCGAGCAGGCGCTTCAGCTCGGCGTCGGACTTGGCCGGCCAGATCTGCTTCATCTGGCGCAGGCTGCTCTCCGCCGCCGCGATGACGGCGTCACCCCAGTCCGCGCGGGACGAGCCGAACTCCATCGTCATCGGGTTCACCAGGACGGTCAGGCCCTTGGCGGCGGCGTTCTGCAGGATCTGCACCGAGTACGGGTCCATGCCGTAGTCGTCGCCCTGCACGCGCATGGTGTAGCTGATGGACGTGCCGCGCTCGGTCTGCAGGCGCTTCAACGCCGTGTTCACCATGTCGTGCGGGATGGACGCCTCGACGTCGACGTCCAGGTGGTTGCTGCCGACCGCGTCCAGCACCTTCTTGTACGCGGCCAGCAGCGCGTCGGCGGTGGAGCACGAGTACTCCAGGTACGGCCCGGCCGCGCCGCCGGTCGCCACGATCACGTCACCGCCCAGCGCCTTGAGCGCCCGCACGTCGTTGACGATCCGGCTGTCGTTCAAGGGGATCGTGCCGCCCCACGACGGGTTGCAGCCGCTGCTGTCGGCGAGCGCGAAGGCGAGCGTGAACACCTTCTGGCCGGTGGCGCGGGCGACCGACTCCAGCGACGGCGTCGGCATGGTGATGTCGACGTACGGCGCGGACTTCAGGCTGCCCGGCAGGGGCGGCTGGTCCGAAGTGGTCGTCGTCGTAGTCGTCGTGGTGGTGGTTGTGGTGGTGGTCGTGCCGCCGGTGCACGGTTGGCCGTTGAGCTTGCAGTTGGCGGGCACGCCGGTGCCGTTCACCAGGAACCCGAACGACGTGGACGCGCCCGCCGCCAGGCTGCCGTTGTACTCGCGGTTGGTGAACGTGTGGTGCGAGCCGCTGCTGGTCAGCGTCGCGTCCCAGTACGAGCCGGGCGCGCTGCCCGCGGGCAGGTCGAACTCGATCTTCCAACCGGACACCGCGCTCGACCCGGCGGTGACGGTGAACTTGCCCTGGTAGCCCGAGCTCCACGTGGAGTCCTGGCTGAACACGGCCGTGGGGGTTGGTGCGGCGCCTGCGGGGGCGGCCAGCAGCAGACCGGCGGTCAGGGCCGCCGTGACGCCGGCCGCCAACGCGGCCAGGGTTGTGCGCTTCGAAGACATCGGTACCTACTCCCGTGCAGGAGGGAACGGGGTGGGAGTGGTGCGGGAGCGTGGGGCGCGGCACGCCCCCACACCACGTCGTGGCGGTGCCCTCGACCACTGTCGGCACCGACAAGGTGACGGTAGGTGGACTGGACCACATCGTCAATGGGTCTAGACCTTTTCGGTCTCGAACGGGCCGGCGGCGGTGGTGGGACACTGTGCGCGTGGATGCCCTCCCTTGGTCCGCCGGCGCCGCAACCGGCATCGGCTCGCTACCCGGAACCGACCCGCTGGAGGCCGCCAGGATCGTTCTCGGCGAACTCCCCGACCTGCCCCACCTGCCGGAACTGCCCGCGCGGGGCGTCGGCGCGGACATGATCGGCCGCACCGCCGCGCTCCTGGTCGACCTGCCGGTCGAGGTGGTCCCGTCCGGCTGGCGGACCACCGCGCACCCCGGTAGGGACCACCGGCGCGCGGTGGACCTGGTGCGCCGCGACCTGGACGCGTTCGAGGAGGCCGCCGAGCCCGCGCCGCCGTCGGTGGTCAAGGTGCAGGCCGCCGGGCCGTGGACGCTCACCGCGAGCGTGGAGCTGCTGCGCGGCCACCGCGTGCTGACCGACCGGGGAGCGTTGCGCGAGTTCACCCAGTCGTTGGTCGAGGGGCTCAACCGGCACGTCGCCGAGGTCGCCAAGCGGACCGGCGCGAAGGTCGTCGTGCAGCTGGACGAACCCGCGCTGCCCGCCGTGCTCAAGGGCCTGCTGCCGACGCCGTCCAAGCTGGGCACGGTCCCCGCGGTGCCCGAGCCGGAGGCGCGCGCCGTGTTGCAGGGCGTGATCGACGGGCTCGACGCGGACGTGATCGTGCACTGCTGCGCGCCGAAGCCGCCCGTGACGCTGATCCGACAGGCGGGCGCGCGGGCCGTGTCGTTCGACGTCACGCTGCTGGACGACTCGATGTGGGACGAGATCGGCGAGGCGTGGGAGGAGAAGACCCAGCTGTTCCTGGGCCTGACCCCGAGCACCGACCCGGCCGTGCCACCGAGCCTGAAGTCCCTGGCCCGGCCCGCGCTGGAGCTGGTGGACCGCCTCGGCTTCCCGCGCTCGATCCTGGGCACGCACGCCGTGCCGACGCCGACGTGCGGCATGGCCGGCGCCGGCGACCAGTGGATGCGCCGGGCCCTGGCCCTGACCCGCGACCTGGCCAAGTCCTTCCTCGAACCCCCGGAAACCTGGTAACCGCGAGAGTCCTGCGTTCGCGCCGCGAGAGTCCTACGTTCAAGACCCCCGAGTTCAACGCTCGACCGACCGCTCGGTCTGCCGAGTGTTGAATTCAGGGGGCGCGAACGTAGGACTCTCGCGTGCTGGATGTAGGACTCTCGCGGGGGTTAGAGGGTGGTGAAGGGGGTGGCGTAGGTGAAAGGGCCCGTCAGGCCGGGGGTGTAGGTGGTCAGGGTGCGGACCTGGAAGTACGGGGTCCAGTCGGGGTCCGGCGGGGTGATGCCGCAGGTCGACGCGAGCACGAAGCCGAAGCGCGAGTAGTAGGCCGGGTCGCCCAGGAGGATCACCAACGGCTCGCCGAGGGCGTCGGCCGCACCCAGCACGGTGTGCATCAGGGCCTTGCCCACGCCCGAACGCTGGTGCGACGGCAGCACGCTGAGCGGACCCAGGCCCAAAGCCGGGGCGTCACCCACCCGACCACGCGTGCACACGACGTGCCCGACCACCGCGCCGTCCACCTCGGCCACCAGCGACAGCGCCGGGATCCAGCCCGGGTCGGCACGCAGCTCGCCCACCAGCCGCGCCTCACCGCCCGGTCTGGCGGCGAACGCGGCCTCCGTCACGTCGTGAATGGCCTGGACATCGGCGGCGGTCTCGCGTCGGATCAGCACGGCACAGCACCCTACGGCTCCACCAGGTGAACCCCCGAAGGCATTTCCGCCCCGCGCAGGAACGCCAGCAGCACGCTCTGGAACGCACGCCCGGCCGACGTCGGCGCCACGTCCGTCCGGTGCGCCAAGGCCACGGTCCGGGTCGTCGCGGGCGTCAACGGCGTCCCGTGCAACGACCGCGTGGCCAGCACGGTGCTCGGCACGATCGCCACCCCCAACCCCACCTCCACGAACCGCAGCACGGCGTCCATCTCCCCGCCCTCCACCGCGAACCGCGGCTCGAACCCCGCCTGGCGGCACGCCGCCAACGTCGTCTCCCGCAGGTCGTACCCCGGCCGGAACATCACCAGCGGGTGCTCGCGCAGGTCCGTCAACGGCATCCGGGTCACGCCCAGCGGCGACGCCGACGCCACCACCAGCTCCTCCCGCAGCACCGGCACCACGGTCAGCGCCCGGTCCGCGTCGGCCGGCGACACGATCACCAGGGCCAGGTCCAGCTGACCCGCCTCCAACGCCGCCACGAGGTCGCGCGACCCGCCCTCGGTCACGGTCACCTGGATGCCGGGGTAGGCGTCGTGGTAGCGCTTGATCACGTCGGCGAACAGGCTGCCGCACAGGCTGGGCGTCGCACCCACGCGCACCCGGCCCCGCCGCAGCCCCACCAGCTCGGCCACCTCCAGCCGGGCCGTGTCCACATCGGACAGGATCCGCGCGGCCACGGGCAGCAGCGCCTCGCCCGCCGGCGTCAACGTGACGTTGCCCCGCGCCCGGCTGAACAGCTCCGCCCCCAGCTCCTTCTCCAACGCGTGGATCTGCTTGGACAGTGAGGGCTGCGCCACACGCACCTCCGCCGCCGCCCGCGTGAAGTGCCGCGTCCGGGCCACTGCCAGGAAGTATGCGAGCTGCTGCAGCGTCATAGCCCCAGGCTATCTTCAGGCAGCTCACGATGTATTGGACGACTCGTCACACCCGTTCCTAGCGTCACCGACGTGGACACGATCGGGCTCTACCGCACCACCGTCGGCAAGAAAGTCGTCATGGCGGTCACCGGCGCCGGGCTGCTGCTGTACGTCGTCGTGCACATGCTCGGCAACCTGACCGTCTTCTCCGGCGCGGAGGCGATCAACGGCTACGGCCGCTGGCTGCGCGAGATCGGCGTGGTCTGGCCGACGCGGGTGGCGCTGCTCGTGTGCGTCACGCTGCACTTCGTCGCCGCCTACCAACTCACCGCCAAAGCCCGCAAGGCCAGGGGCCGCTACCAGCACCGCCGACGCGTCCAGGGCAGCTACGCGGCCCGCACGATGCGCTGGGGTGGCGTGATCATCGCCCTGTTCGTGGTCTACCACCTGCTCGACCTCACCGTCGGCTGGCTCAACCCGAACGGCGTGCCCGGCGAGATTCACGCGAACGTGGTCGCCGACTTCCGGCACTGGTACGTGGTGCTGGCGTACTCGGTCGCCGTGCTGGCCCTGGGCTTCCACATCCGCCACGGCGTGTGGAGCGCCACCCAGACCCTCGGCGTCACCACCTCGCGCGTGATCGGCCTCGCCGTCGCGGTGGCGATCTGCGCCGGTTTCCTGTCCGTCCCCTTCGCCGTCTTCACCGGATTGGTGAGCTGATATGCCCTACACCGAAGGTGCCCCGATCTCCGACCAACGCGTGCCGGCCGGGCCGATCGAGACCCGCTGGGACCGCCGCCGCTTCTCCGCCCGGCTGGTCAACCCCGCGAACCGGCGCAACCGCAGCGTGATCGTGGTCGGCACGGGCCTCGCGGGCGGCTCGGCCGCGGCGACGCTGGGCGAGCTCGGCTACCGGGTCAAGTCGTTCTGCTACCAGGACAGCCCCCGCCGCGCGCACAGCATCGCCGCGCAGGGCGGCATCAACGCGGCCAAGAACTACCGCAACGACGGTGACAGCGTGCACCGCCTGTTCTACGACACCGTGAAGGGCGGCGACTTCCGCTCCCGCGAGTCGAACGTGCACCGGTTGGCGCAGATCAGCGTCGAGATCATCGACCAGTGCGTCGCGCAGGGCGTGCCGTTCGCCCGCGAGTACGGCGG
This sequence comes from Saccharothrix sp. S26, assembly GCF_021390395.1. Taxonomy (GTDB): domain Bacteria; phylum Actinomycetota; class Actinomycetes; order Mycobacteriales; family Pseudonocardiaceae; genus Actinosynnema. The sequence goes on along the minus strand of NZ_JAJUWT010000032.1, from coordinate 6,980 downwards.
CCTGCTGGACACGCGGTCGTTCGGCGGCGCGCAGGTCTCCCGCACGTTCTACGCCCGCGGCCAGACCGGGCAGCAGCTCCTGCTGGGCGCCTACCAGGCGCTGGAACGGCAGGTCGCCGCCGGACGCGTCGAGATGCACCCGCGCACCGAGATGCTGGACCTGGTCGTGGTGGACGGTCGGGCCCGCGGGATCGTCGTGCGCGACCTGGTCAGCGGCGCGGTGTCGACGCACTTCGCGGACGCCGTCGTGCTCGCGACCGGCGGTTACGGCAACGTGTTCCACCTCTCGACCAACGCCAAGGGCTGCAACGCCACCGCGATCTGGCGGGCGCACCGGCGGGGCGCGCTGTTCGCGAACCCGTGCTTCACCCAGATCCACCCGACGTGCATCCCGATCAGCGGCGACCACCAGTCGAAGCTCACCCTGATGAGCGAGTCCCTGCGCAACGACGGCCGGGTGTGGGTGCCGCGCGACCCGCACGACACCCGTGCGCCCAACGACATCCCCGAAGCCGACCGGGACTACTTCCTGGAGCGCATGTACCCGGCCTTCGGCAACCTCGTGCCGCGCGACATCGCCTCCCGCGCGGCGAAGAACATCTCCGACGAGAAGCGGGGCGTCCACCTCGACTTCGCCGACGCCATCGCCCGCCTCGGCACGCCCGCCGTCGAACAGCGCTACGGCAACCTGTTCGAGATGTACCAGCGCATCACCGGTGACGACCCGTACCGGACGCCGATGCGCATCTACCCGGCCGTGCACTACACGATGGGTGGCTTGTGGGTCGACTACGACCTGCGCTCCACGATCCCCGGCCTGTACGTGATCGGCGAGGCGAACTTCTCCGACCACGGCGCGAACCGGCTGGGCGCGTCGGCGCTGATGCAGGGCCTGGCGGACGGCTACTTCGTGCTGCCCGGCGTGATCGGGGACTACCTGGCCGACGCGCCGTTCGACCCGGTGGACGACCACCACCCGGCGGTCGCGGACACGGTGTCCGAGGTGCGCGGCCGGGTGAAGACCCTGCTGGCCGTGGACGGCGACCGCACGGTCGAGTCGTTCCACCGCGAGCTGGGCAGGCTGATGTGGGACGAGTGCGGCATGGAGCGCAACGAGGCGGGGCTGCGCAAGGCGTTGGAGCGCATCCCGGAGCTGCGCGAGGAGTTCTGGCAGCGGGTGAAGGTGCCCGGCACGGGTGAGCGGCTGAACCAGGAGCTGGAGAAGGCGGGCCGGGTCGCGGACTTCTTCGAGCTGGCGGAGCTGATGTGCGTCGACGCCCTGCACCGCGAGGAGTCGTGCGGCGGCCACTTCCGGTCGGAGAGCCAGACGCCGGACGGCGAGGCGTTGCGCGACGACGCGAACTTCTCCTACGTGGCCGCCTGGGAGTACACGGGCGTGGGCCAACCGCCCGTGCTGCACAAGGAAGAGCTGGTCTTCGAACACGTCACGCCGAGCACCAGGAGCTACTCGTGAAGCTGACCCTGCGGATCTGGCGGCAGAGCGGCGCCACCGGGCGACTGGTGGAGTACGTCGTGGACGACCTGTCGCCGGACATGTCGTTCCTGGAGGCCCTGGACGTGCTCAACGAGCGGTTGATCACAACCGGGCAGGAGCCGGTGGCGTTCGACCACGACTGCCGCGAGGGCATCTGCGGCATGTGCGGGATGATGATCAACGGGATGGCGCACGGGCCGGAGCGGGCCACCACGGCGTGCCAGTTGCACCTGCGGCACTTCCGCGACGGCGACGTGGTGACCGTGGAGCCGTGGCGGGCCGAGCCGTTCCCGGTCGTGCGCGACCTGGTGGTGGACCGGTCGGCGTTCGACCGGATCGTGGCGGCGGGCGGGTACATCAGCGTGCCCACGGGGTCCGCGCCGGACGCGCACGCGACGCCCGTGCCCAAGCCGGACGCGGACACGGCGTTCGAGGCGGCGGCGTGCATCGGCTGCGGCGCTTGCGTGGCGGCGTGCCCCAACGGGTCGGCGATGCTGTTCACCGCCGCGAAGGCCACGCACCTGGGCGTGCTGCCGCAGGGGCAGCCGGAGCGGTACTCGCGCGCGCGGGACATGGTGGCCGAGCACGACGCGGCCGGCTTCGGCGGCTGCACCAACACCGGCGAGTGCACGTCGGCGTGCCCCAAGGGCATCCCGCTGACCACCATCGCCCGGCTGAACGCCGACCTGCTGCGCGCTCACACCACCCGCAGCGACAGGTAGCCCGCCCCGCACACCAGGACCGTGGACAGCAGCCCCAGGAGGAGCGCCCTGGGGCTGGTCCGCAGCAGCGCCTTCGGGCGGACCGACGTGCCCAGGCCGAACAGCGCGGCGGCCAGCACCGCGGTCGTCGCGGTCTTGGCCACGTCCAGCACGGCGGTCGGCAGCAGCGGGCCGACCAGCATCGACGCCAGGAAGCCGAGCAGGAAAGCGGGCACGGGCGGCGCACCGCGCCCACCGACACCGGCCACGATCGGCGCGAGCAGCGCCACCCGGCCGAGCTTCACCGCCATCGCCGTCGCCAGGCCGCCCGCGGGTGCGGCGGCGGCCACCTGCGCCACCTCGTGCACGCTCAGCCCGATCCACTGCGGTGAGGCGTCCAGCAACGGCAACACGACCATCGCCAGCGTGCCGTAGAGCGTGACGAGGGCGACGCTCGTGGCCACGTGCTCGTCCTCCCGGTCCACCCGGCCCTCGACGGCCGCGATCGCCGACGCGCCGCAGATCGAGAAACCACTGGCCACCAGCACGCACAGGCCGCGGGGCAGCCGCAGCCAGCGGCCCAGGAGCAGGGTGCCGAAGAACGTGACCGACACCGTGACCACGATGGCGAGCAGAACGCCCGGTCCCAGGGTGAGAAGTTGCACAACGGACAGTTGCAGGCCGAGCAGCACCACTCCGGTGCGCAGCAACCCGCGCGTGACGCCGGCCAGGTCCGGCAGGCGTCCACCCACCAGCACACCCAGGACCAACGCGGCGATCAGCACCCGCCCAGCGTCCGTCCGCGCGACCGCTTCCGGTAGCCGTCGGTGAGGTCCGGGGTCATACCCTGGGGCTATGACCCCGGACCTCGAATCGCTGCGCCTGCTGGTGCTGGTCGGGGAGCTGGGCAGCCTCGGCCGGGCCGCCGGGGAGCTCGGCATCGCCCAGCCGTCGGCGAGCAAGCGCCTGTCCACACTGGAACGCGGGCTCGGCGTCGTGCTCGTGGACCGGGGACGGCGCGGATCCGCGCTCACCCCCGCGGGCGTGGTGGTGACCGAACGGGCACGGCGGGTGCTGGACGAGGTCGCGGGCCTGGTGGAAGCGGCACGGGCGCTGCGGTCGGCGCAGGAGGCCGAGCTGCGGGTCGCCGCCAGCATGACCGTGGCCGAGCACCTCGCCCCGCGCTGGATCGGCGAGCTGCGCCGCACCCGGCCCGACCTGCGCGTCGGACTGCGCGTGACCAACTCGGAGACGGTCGGCGCGCTCGTGCGCGACGGTGCGGTCGACCTCGGCTTCATCGAAGCCCCAGGACCGCCGCCACCAGGCATTTCGTCCCGCAAGGTGGCCGTGGACCGGCTCGCGCTGGTCGTCGCGCCGGCACACCCGTGGGCCCGCCGGCGTCGACCGCTCACCCCGCCCGAACTGGCCGCCACACCGCTCGTGATGCGCGAACGCGGCTCCGGCACCCGCGACACCCTGGACCGGGCGCTGCCCGACGCGTGCCCGCCCGCGCTGGAGCTCGGCTCCACCACGGCGGTGCGCGGCGCCGTGGTCGCCGGTGTCGCGCCCGCCGTGCTGAGCGTGCTCGCGGTGGCCGTCGACCTCGCCGAAGGACGGCTGGTCGAAGTGCCCGTCGACCTCGACCTGGACCGTGTGCTGCGTGCCGTGTGGCCGGGCGGACGCCGGTTGGTGGGACCCGCCGCGGAACTCCTCGCCGTCGCCGCCCGCCGTAGTTCAATGGAGCCATGAGCTGGTTCCGCCGACGCACCGAGCCCGAGCCCGAACCCGTCCACCTGCCCAACCCGGACGAGGCCGCGGTCGCGTTCTGGCAGGGGTGGTTCGAGCTGCTCCCCCACGTCAGCGCGGCGCTGGGCGACGGCGAGCCGTTCCGGGTGGAGGGCGAGATCGGGGCCCTGGTCGCCGCCGTGCACCCGGACCTGGAGTTCTCCCTCGAACGCGGCCACCGCGCGATCTACGCCCTCGTTGTCACCAGCCGTGAGGATCCGAAGCTGCGGCCTTACACGGACGCGTGGATCAAGGCCGCGCCGTCGGAGGACATGATCTGGGAGTACCACGACTCGGTGCCCGCCGTGCCCGACCCGACCGAGGTCACCGTCAACCTCGGCCCGCGCCGCATCCGGCTCGCCGACGTGCGCGTGGTCGCCCAGGTCTGCGACGGCCTGGTCGACGTCGCCGTCTACCACCCCGAGTTCGAGAACCTCGACGACACGGCCCGGCAGACCATGACGTTCCTGCCCCTGGACGTCACGCTCGGTGAGCGCCTGGCGGGTGAACGACTCGGCCGGGTGGAAACGGCGTCCGCCGAGCCGGAGGGCGGCATCGGCCTGCTGGAGCTGCGCGAGCTGGTGCGGTCGGTGGCCGGGGATCGGTCCTGAAATTGTCGGACCCCCTGGTTACCCTCATGCCGTGACCAGCGACGACCCGTTGAACCCCGCCCAGGTCCCCGCCGAGGGCGTCGAGGACGTGCCCGCCGACGTGCGCGCGGAGCACGCCGCGCTGGCCGAGGTCGTGCGCGGGCACCAGTTCCGCTACTACGTCCTCGACTCGCCGACGGTCAGTGACGGCGAGTTCGACGCGTTGCTCCGGGAGTTGGAGTCGCTGGAACAGGCGCACCCCGGCCTCGCCACGCCCGATTCGCCCACCCAGCTCGTCGGCGGCACGTTCTCGACCGAGTTCACCGCGGTCGACCACCTGGAGCGGATGCTCAGCCTCGACAACGTGTTCTCGCCCGACGAGCTGGAGGCGTGGTTCGAGCGGGTGCGCAAGGAGGTCGGGTCGGACGCGCACTTCCTGTGCGAGCTGAAGATCGACGGGCTGGCGGTCAACCTGCTCTACGAGCACGGGCGGCTGGTGCGGGCGCTGACCCGCGGCGACGGGCGGACCGGCGAGGACGTGACGCTGAACGTGCGCACGCTGCGGGACGTGCCGGAGACGTTGACCGGCACCGAGGAGCACCCCGTGCCCGCCCTGGTCGAGGTGCGCGGCGAGGTGTTCTTCGCGGTGGAGGACTTCCTGGAGCTCAACGCGCGGCTGGTGGAAGCGGGCAGACCGCCGTTCGCGAACCCGCGCAACACCGCCGCCGGGTCGTTGCGGCAGAAGGACCCGAAGGTCACCGCGTCGCGCCGGCTGCGGATGATCTGCCACGGGCTGGGCAAGCGCGAGGGGTTCGAGCTGAGCCGCCAGTCCGAGGCGTACGAGGCGCTGCGATCGTGGGGGCTGCCGGTGTCGTCGCACACCAGGGTGCTGAGCACGTTCGAGGAGGTGCGGGAGCACGTCGCGTACTGGGGCGAGCACCGGCACGACGCCGTGCACGAGATCGACGGCGTGGTCGTCAAGGTGGACGAGGTGTCGTCGCAGCGGCGGCTGGGCAGCACGTCCCGCGCGCCGCGGTGGGCGATCGCGTTCAAGTACCCGCCGGAGGAGGCCACGACCACGCTGCTGGACATCAAGGTGCAGGTCGGCCGCACCGGTCGCGTGACGCCGTTCGCGGTGATGGAGCCGGTGAAGGTGGCGGGCTCCACCGTCGCCCGCGCCACCCTGCACAACGCGAGCGAGGTCAAGCGCAAGGGCGTGCTCATCGGCGACCGCATCGTGATCCGCAAGGCCGGCGACGTGATCCCGGAGGTGCTGGGCCCGGTGATCGACGCCCGGCCGGACGGCGCCTACGCGTTCGAGATGCCGTTGACCTGCCCGGAGTGCGGCCACGCGTTGCGCCCGATGAAGGAGGGCGACGTCGACATCCGCTGCCCCAACGCGGCGGGGTGCCCGGGTCAGCTGCGCGAGCGCCTGGCCTACTTGGCGTCGCGGTCGGCGCTGGACATCGAGGTGCTGGGCTTCGAGGCGGCGGCGGCCCTGGTCGAGTCGCCGGTGTACGGCGACGAGGGCGACCTGTTCGACCTGGACGCGGCCAAGCTGGCCCAGGTGGACCTGTTCCGCACCAAGGACGGCGAGCTGACCGCGAACGCCGTGAAGCTGCTGGACAACCTGGAGACGGTCAAGCAACGTCCACTGTGGAGAGTCCTGGTCGCCCTGTCGATCCGCCACGTGGGCCCGACGGCCGCCCGTGCCCTGGCGCAGGAGTTCGGCTCGCTGGAGCGCATCGTCGCGGCCACGGAGGAGGAGCTGGCGTCCGCCGAGGGCGTCGGCCCGACCATCGCCACGGCCGTGCGCGAGTGGGTGGAGACGCCGTGGCGGCAGGAGATCGTGCGCAAGTGGCAGGCCGCGGGGGTTCGCACGGCGGAGGAACGCGACACCTCGATCCCGCGCAACCTGGAGGGGTTGTCGATCGTGGTGACGGGGTCGCTGGAGACGTTCTCGCGTGACGAGGCGAAGGAGGCGATCCTGTCGCGCGGCGGTAAGGCGGCCGGCTCCGTGTCGAAGAAGACGGCGTTCGTGGTCGTCGGCGAGTCCCCGGGCTCCAAGGCAGACAAGGCCGTCCAGCTGAAGGTCCCAGTCCTGGACGAGGCCGGCTTCCGCGTCCTGCTGTCCGCAGGCCCCGAAGCCGCCACCGAGGTCGCCACCATCGCCGAAGACCCCACCCCCACCGACATCACCCCAACCCCGCCCTCCTAACCCACCACCCCCCTGACCAGCACTTTCCCCAACTACAACCTCCACGACCGAGTGAACCCAACCGAGTGACCTAATCAAAACACCGTTTCCGCAACCGTCAAACGTCGGTTGAAACAACGAGGCCGGCAACCAACCCCTGCCCCACAACCCCTAACCCCATCCCTCACCCCACCCCGCGACCCGCCCCCACC
>NZ_JAJUWT010000031.1 GCF_021390395.1 Saccharothrix sp. S26 | reverse complement strand
GCCACCCGGTGCCGGGAACCAGGCACCCCCGCCCCCGCCACCCCCGCCCGGCTTCGGCAACCAGGCACCGCCGCCCCCGCCGGGATTCGGCGCCCCGCCGCCACCCCCACCGCCCGGGTTCAGCGCCCCTCCGCCGCCCCCGCCGGGGTTCGTCGGGCTGGCGCCACCGCCGCCCGGGATGCCCCCGGCCCAGGCGTCCGCGCCCTCCGCACCGGCAGGCCCGTTCTCGGCCGGGCGCGACAACGCCCTGAAGAACGGCATCAAGCACCGCCTCCCGGCCCAGATCACGCCCGTGACGATGGACATCGCGGACGTCCAGGTCGACATCGGCCAGGTCCAGGCGGGCTTCGACGCGCTCTTCGACACGTTGAACGCCAACCACGGCGTCACCAAGAAGCCCATCGTGACGCCCGACCTGATCGTGCAGTTCGACCAGCACTCCTTCGCCAAGCACTTCGCCGTCCAGCAGGAACTCGACGGGGTGCTCAAGGGCCAGTCCGACGTCACCGCCGACCAGCTCGGCCAACAGGGCATCGACAACCCGCAACGGGTCCGCGACGAGATCCTCTCGCCCGACTTCATGCACCGCCTCGCCGGCCACGACCCGGCCACCGTCGCGCGCCTGGAAGCCCTGCTCGACCAGGTCGTCCGGGCCAAGGTCGGCCCGAACGGCAACGTCGGCCCGGCACGCGAGGCGCTGGTGGAGAGCACCCTCACCAACCCGGCCCGCTCCATCAACGGCCACGTGCTGCTCAACAACGACCACCTCGGCGGCCTCACCACCGACCCGTCGCGCAAGTCCGACGCCATCAGGCACCTGCTCGTCCACGAGTTCATGCACCTGAACTCCGTGGGCAGCGACGTCACGTTCGCCCACCGGGACGGGCAGGGAGGTGTCTACAAGAAGGACGTCAACCCCGACGAGGCCATGACCGAGATGTTGGCCCGCAACATCACCGACGTCCTGGCCGAGCGCGACGGCAGGCCACCGCAGTACAACCAGTTCCCGGACGGCAACAACCGCTACGAGGGCAACGTCGTCGACCTGAACAAGGAGTTCGACAAGACCAGCAAGTGGGTGAAGTTCGACGCCGAGGGCACGTTCCAGACCATGCTGGACGAGTACTTCGGCGGCGCGCGGCCCGACAGCTCGGGAGGGACGCGGTCCGCGCCACCCGACGGCACGATCACCACGCCGAGCGCCGACGTCGTCCCGCCGCCGAGCCCGAGCACCACCAGGAGCGTCGCGGCCGACGAGTCCTGGCGCCACAGCACCGCGACGACGGCGGACTGGTCCGCGCCCAAGGACCCGCGACCGGCGGCGCAGTGGGATTCCGTGCGGGACAAGGCACCCGTGCGCACGGTCGACACCGAGGTCGCCGACGTGCAGCGGTCCAGCACGCCGGGCAAGGTCGACTCCCTGACCGGTCTGATCCGCCACGACGTGCGCCGCATGGAGGTCGCGCCGGGCGTCTGGGTCAAGGAGTACACGCTCAAGGTCCACCTCAACCCCGGCGACGGCGTCACGCAGTCCGATGTGGACGCCGTGCAGCGCAAGACCACCGAGGGCGTCGACCGGTTGTTGAACCAGGGCTACCGGCTGCCCTCCGGCGACCAGTTCCACGCCAGGGTGGAGTTCGTCACCGACCCCGCGCAGGCGCACACCACGGTCGACGTCACGTCGGCCAAGGACGCCGACCAGCTCAACTGGGGCACGCAGACCTCGTCCAACGTGCTCGCCCACGAGGTGGCGCACTACTTCGGCCTGCCCGACGAGTACAAGGACGCACCCGGTCCGAGCGCCCGCATCTTCAACAGCGACGGCAAACCGCTGCCGCCCGGACACACCCAGTCCAACCTCGTGGTGAACGACGACGGCCTGATGGGGGCCGGTGTGCACGCCGACCCGTCGATCAAGCCGCGGCACCTGTGGCAGATCGAGCGCACCACCGACAGCCAGGTCGTGGTGCCCGACGCCGACCACGCCACCCTGCACGACCCGGACTCGCCCACCCAGACCCCGCCGCCCAGGCCGCCCGAGTTCGGCACCCAGCCCGACACCCAGCCCAGCGCGCAGCCCGACACCCGGGCCGACGCACGCCCCGACGTCCGCCCGGTGGGCCCGCCCGCACCACCACCCCCGCCCCCGCCACCGGGGGCGACCTTCACGCAGCAGACCCCCGCGCCACCGCCGCCGCCCCCACCCCCGGGCACGACGACCGCACCCGCGACACCGGGCACCACGACCGGACCGGCCGCACCCCCGCCGCCACCCGGCGCGCCCCCGGTGCAGACGACCGCGCCCGCCGCGCCGGCGGGCCGGTTCTCCGACGTCCGGGACAACGCCCTGAAGGACGGCGTCCTCGACCGACTGCCGGCCGAGATCCCGTCCGCGCCGCTGACGATCGCGGGCGTCCAGGTCGACATCGGCCAGGTCCGGGCGGGCTTCGACGCGCTGTTCGGCACGCTGAACGCCGACCACGGCGTCACCACCACGCCGAACGTGAACCCCGACCTGGTCGTCCAACTCGACCAGCAGACGTTCGCCAAGCACTTCGCGCTCCAACAGGAGCTGGACACGGCACTGGAGTCAGCACCCGACGCGCAGAGCGCCGACCTGCGCGGCACCCGCGACGAAATCCTCGCCGGCGACTTCCTGCGCCGCCTCGACAACAACGACGCCGACACCATCGCGCGCCTGGACGCCCTCCTGGACCAGGCCGTCCGCGCGAAGGTCGGCCCCAACGGCGACGTCAACGCGGCCCGCGACGCGCTGATCGAAAGCACCCTCACCAACCCGGCACGCGCCATCAACGGGCACGTCCTGCTCAACACCGACCACCTCGACGGCCTCACCACCGACCCCGCACGCAAGTCCGACGCCATCCGCCACCTGCTCACCCACGAGTTCATGCACGTGCACTCGGTGGGCAGCCACCAGACCTTCGCCCACCGGGACGGGCAGGGCGGCGTCTACAGCCGCAACGTCAACCCCGACGAGGCCGTGACCGAGCTGCTGGCCCGCCGGATCACCGACGCGCTGGCCGAACGCGACGGCCGGCCCCCGCAGTACAACCAGTTCCCCGACGGCCGCGTCCGCTACCAGACCAACATCGACTCGCTCAACCGCGAGTTCAACCGGACGCCGACCAAGTGGAACAACTTCGACCCGGCGAGCTCGTTCCAGACCATGCTGGACGACTACTTCACCGGCCCGCCCCCGTCGACCAGCCCGTCCACGCGCCCCGCGCCGCCGCAGCCGACCGGCACCGCGCCGATCCCGATGGTCGACCTGCCCACCCCGGCGACCACCGACGCGACGACCGACCCGAACGCCACCGACGCGACCACCGACGCCCCCACGACGACCACCGACACGACGACGAACCCGGGCCCGAACACCACCACCCCCGCACCCGCACCCGCCCCGGCACCGGCACCGGCACCGAACCCCGCACCCGCGCCCGGTCCGAGGCCCGTGCTGGCGTCGCGGAACCTGCCGGACTTCTTCCAGCAGGGCAAGGCGCTCGGCACGATCGCGCCCACCGACGTGCGCGGCGCGCAGCACGTCACGAGCGTCATGACCGGCATCACGCCGGACGACGCCGCCGTCATCGAAAGCGCGCTGGAGAACGACTTCGAGTCGTTCCTCGGCCACGGCCGCGACTTCCAGGTCAAGATCGACGGCACCTGGTACGAGGCCAACGTCCGCGCCACGATGCTGCCCCCGGCCGACGCCGCCGCGGTCACCAGCACGCCGTCCACCACGACCAAAGTGGACATGACGGCCCAGTCCGGCACGACCACGGGCACCGCCACCACCCTCGCCACCGCCAACGACGTCGGCCTCGCGGCGGCGGCGAGCGCGGGCGTCGGGCCGTACGGTTCGCTGGCCGGCAAGGCGCAGCTGGCCACGCCCGCCACCACGCTGAACACGTCCTCCGGCACGGTGGACCAGCGGATCATCCGCGGCGGCGAGAGCTCGACCACCGTCGACGTCCCTGTCTCCTTCGAGGTCCGGCTGACCGCCGCCAACGGCACCGCCCGCCCGCCCCAGGCGGTCAACGGCGGCGTCACCCTCGCCGTGCCGAACGACCTGGGCACGATCGCCGACTCCGGCAACGCCCGACCGGCCGTGCCGCTGCCCGCGGGTTGGGGCGACAAGCTGGAGCACCCGACGCCCGAAGCGGTCACCGACTTCGACGCGCAGGCGGCGTTCACCGCCGTGGCCGCGAAGATGCACCCGTCGATCACCAAGATCGGCGCGCCCGGCCGCACCGCCTTGCGCGACTTCCTCAACCCCACCACGGTCCGCGACAACCTGGGCGCGATGCTCGGCGGCTGGGTGACCTCGCCGGACCTGATCAGCCCGCACGGCAGCAAGGCCAACGCCGTGCAGATGAAGGCGACCCTGCTGACCGCCGAACTCGTCGGCACCACCGACGCCGCCCAGCTGCGGCTGCACGAGTCCCAGGCCACCGGCAGCTCGGTCACCGCCACCACCAAGACCGGCTTCGACGCCACCGCCGGCGTCGGCGGCGGTGCGGGCCTGCCGAACGTGATCGGCGGCGGTGCGGGCGTCACCGGCGGCTACTCGACCCGCACCGCGGAGTCTTCGAACGCGGGCACCACTTCCAGCACCCGCACCGGCATCCAGCTCAAGGGCGACACCGGCCTCTACAAGGTGACCGCGAACGTGCACATCCGCACGCCCAACGGCGCGGACGTCGTCATGCCGGTCACCACCTACCTGCGGGTCGGCCTGCCCGAGGCCGCGTCGGTGAACCTGCCCGTGCCGCCGGGCGGTCCGGCCGGGTTGACCAGGCCCACCACCACCCCCAAGTTCCTGCCCCCCTACCTGGCCGCGGACTTGGCGGCGGGCAACGTCAAGGTCGGCGAGTTCGGCCCGGGCGCGCAGGTGCAGTCGCAGGTCCAGGCCACGTTGCGGGACCTGCCCGGCTTCAAGAAGTTCCTGCCGGGCTGGAACGACGCCACCACGGGCCCGCGCAAGGGCCAGTCCCTGGCCGACGTCGCGGAGGCCATGGCCAACCAGCGCAAGCTCGACGCGGAGCTGTCGCCGACCGCGCTGAAGACCAAGATGGACAGCCTGCTCGGCCCCGGCGTGCAGGTGCAGCTCAAGAAGCGCGGCCTGAGCACCAACGACTACGTCAACATCACCGTGCGCGCCCGACCGGTCGGCACGACCCACCTCGGCCAGGCCGACGCGCGCAACGTGCGCGGCTCGGCGAACACCGCGCCGAAGCTGGACAGCACCACCGCCACGCAGAAGTCGGTCAACATCGGCATCGAGGGCAAGGCGGTGTTCCCGGTCAAGACGGGTGCCGCCTCGCTCACCCCGACGCCGCAGTTCGGCGCGAAGTACACCTACGCGTGGGGCGCGAAGAACACCGGCGGGCCCACGGTGACCAGCACCGGGCTCAACGTCGGCAGCCCGGACGCCCAGGTGTTCCAGCAGGACCTGGAGTTCTACGTCGAGGTCACCACGTTCAGCCGCAACCGGGCGTGGGTCAAGCGGGTGACGCCGGGCTCGCCGTTCCTGGAGGTGCCCGAGCCGAAGGTCGTCGCCCGGACCGGCGGCCCCAACCCGCCCGGCGTGGTGAGCCTGGACCGGATCGCGGGCCCGGTGCACCTGTGGGTCGCGGACAGCTCCTCGCTGGACCACGACCCGTCCGGCTTCCGACCCGGTGACCCGGTCGCGACCAGGCTGGACACCCCGCCGACGATCAAGGACCTGCTCAACCCGCCCGTGCCGCGGCCCGCCGCGCCGAACTTCCTGCACGTCGAGGCGGTGGTCAACACCGAGGCGGTGCGCGACCAGGCCATCGAGGCGCTCAACCGGGCCGCGAAGGGCGACTCGTCGCTGACCGTGCCCGGCACCGAGGCGCGCAACCAGATCGACAAGCTGTTCAGCCCGGAGAGCATCAAGGCCAACCTGCGCAAGCTGACCGAGACCGGCATGCAGGAGACCGGCCTCAAGTACGGCCGACGGGTCACCGACCGCTCCGGCGCGATCGGCATGGCGATCGAGCTGGGCAACCCGAAGCTGGTGTCGATCTCCGACAACACCGGCACCGAGAACGCGAGCACCGGCGGCTACAAGGCCGGTGACGCGAAGACCAGCAGCCACACCGTCGACTTCACCGCCGGCGTGAACGTGCCGGTCAAGCCGAACGTGACACCGCCGCCCGCGGGCCAGCCCAAGCCCGCGTCCGGCTCGGGCGGTGTGGCCGTGGCGGGCAAGTACACGCCGTACTCGTCGTCGAAGACCAGCGCGACCGAGGTCAGCGGCAGCGTCGACCGCAACTTCGTCACCCCCAACAACGCGCGGACCGTGCTGATCCAGCTCGACGCGGACGTCACCGTGGTCGGCGAGAGCCGGTCGGGCAACGCCGTGTACGGCGGCACGCCCCGCGTGGAGGGCGCGAAGGTCACCCTGCCCGGCGGCGTGTTCGTGCGGGTCAGCGAGGACGTGGCGCGCGAGCTGGGCGTGCTGCCCAAGGTGCAGCCGAAGACGCCGCCGCCCGCGTTCGGCACGATGGCCCCGCCCGCCACCCTCACCCCGGACCACCCCAGTTCGCTCGGCCTGAGCACGCTGGACACCGCGCCGGACCTGTCCGGCCTGGTCTCGGGCCTGATCAAGGACGTCAACGCGGAGACGGGCGGCCGGTTCAAGAGCGACCTGGTGCCGGACTCGGTGCTCAAGGACTCGATGAACAACTTCCAGCGGCTGGTCGACTTCACCTCGCCGACGAGCGCCAAGGCGATGATCGACAGCGCGCTGGACGGCGGCGTGCCGTTGCTGCTGCACCACCCCGGCACGTTCGGCAAGGACACCTACCAGGTCACGCTCAAGGCGCGGATCACGGACACGCCGCGGTTCGAGGGCGTCGTGAACGACGGCGTCGACATGGAGCACACCATCGCCGGGGCCCGGAAGGTGACCGGCGGGCAGGGCAGGGCCACCGGCTGGGGCGTCGGCCTGAAGTCGCCGGGCCTGGCCCAGCCGGGCAGCGCGAACCCCAACGTCAGCGGCGGCGTGGGCGTCATCGCCGCGGCCAACGTCGGGCAGCAGCACAGCAGCACGATCACCAAGGCGACGACGGAGCAGTTCGGCCACCTGCGCGCGGGTGGCGGCCCGGCGGCGAAGTACACCGTGCCCATCGAGTTCGAGCTGGTGGTGGAGAAGGGCGACCAGGTCGTCGCCCGGGCCACCGGCCGACCGCAGGACATCGGCGTGCGGCTGCACGGTGACAACCAGAAGGTGTCCACGCCGTCCGCCACCCCGCCGGCGGGCTACTCGGCGACCACGACCGCGCGGCCCGCCGCGCAGGGCACGCCGGAGGCCGCGGCGGCCTGGCAGCGCGCCGGGTCGCCGGCGACGCTGCCCGCGAAGGCGTCGGTGGAGAACCTGCGCGGCGCGCGCGACCTGCGTGCCGCGGCGGTCCAGGCGCTGACCGCGGCGGGCGCGAACAAGGGCATCACCGGCAAGGGCACCGGCCCGCTGAACACGCTGCTGGCCACGCTCAGCTCGGAGAACCTCCAGCCGAGCCTGCCGGGGATGCTCGACGGCCCGCTGGACGTGCCGGGCCTGCACGAGGCGGCTCTCGCGTTCGGGCAGCACGCCGACGTGAAGGTGTACGCGAAGCTGGTCAACCCGCGGCTGGGCGGGCTGAGCGACGGCGTGAACCTGGAGAACCCGAAGTCGTCGGTCACCACGACCTCCGGGGAGGCCAAGCACAGCGAGACCGGCGACGTGTCGGCGGGCTGGGCGACCGGCAGCGCCTCGGTCGAGCGCGGCCAGGATCCCAAGGACACGGCCGGTTTCACCACGGGCGGCGTCGAGACCCGGCACGCCGCCGAGGACGCCGAGGCGCTGTCCGGCGGCGCGACGAACAACAAGGTCAACAACCTCAAGCCGCAGGGCCGCACCGGGCTGGTCGACTTCGACGTGGAGTACCGCGTGGTCGCCACGATCGGCGGCAAGACCGGTGTGGTGGACCTGCGGGTGCCGGGCTCGGCGTCGGTGCGGATGCCGTCGCCGGAGGCCGAGGTGGTGCTGGGCCGTGACCTGGGCGTCGAGCTGCACGACGCGCAGACCGCGGTCAAGGACACCGCGAAGGCGTGGCGCGACGCGGAGCTGGAGGTGGACCGCGCCCGGCACGACGCGCAGGCCGTGATCAACCGGGTGGCCGCCGAGGTCGCCCTGCTCCAGCGGGACCTGACCGAGTCGCAGACGCGGCACAACACGGCCATCGGCGACCAGCTCGCGCAGGCGGGCCGGGTGCCCGACCTGGAGCGGGCCGTCCGGGACGCGCGGACCGCGCGGGACGACGCGAGCACCGAGGTGGGGACGCTGCGGGCGCGGGTCGCGACCCTGGATGCCGCCCACCAGGCCGCACGGGACGCCCTGGGCGACGCCGACGCCGACGTGCGGGCGACCGCGCGTGACCTGGCGACGGCGAACGCGCAGGTCGAGGCGGCCCAGGCCAGGCTGGACGAGGCGCAGGCCGCGCTGGACCTGGCCCAGCACGACCTCGACCAGCACCTCGACGCGCTGCCCGGGAACACCTCGATCGCCGACGACCCGACGGCCAAGGGCCTGGTCGGCGCGGTGGACGACGCCCGCGCCACGCGTGACGCCCGTGAGGCCGAGGTCGACACGGCGGTCGGCGTCGCGAACGACGCGCGGGCCGCGAACGCCGAGGCCGTCGGGAAGCAGGCCGACGCGCGGGGGAAGGCGGACGAGGCCGGGCGCGCCGCCGGTCAGGCTCGCAGCGACCTCGGCGTGGCCGAGGGCCACCTCGACACCGCCCAGGGCGACCTGGAGACCGCCGACACCGCGCTGGGCGGCGGCCGTGAAGCCGCTCGACGCGCGGAGGACGCCCGCCAGGCCGCGCAGCAGGAGCACCAGCGGGTCGAGCAGGCCATCGCGGACCTGGAAGCCCAGATCACCGCCGCCGAGGTCGAGCTGGAGAACCGCCGCGCCACGGCCGACGAGCGCCAACGCGCCTGGTGGAACGCCCGCACGGTGGTCGACCAGCGGATCGCCGACTTCAACCGCCCGACGCCGCCCCCACCCGGCGACCACCCACCGACCGACCCCGGCACCACCACCTCGACGGCCGACGCTTCCACCTCGAACGGCACCCAACCCGGCCCAAGCACGCGACCGGCACCACCACTCCCACCACCGGCCGACACCGACACCACCCCGGCACCCGCACCGCCCACCGTGCCGGCACCCGCGTCCCCGCTGCCGACGGCACCGGCCACCACGCCGACCGCCGCACCCACCCCGCCGACGCCCGACCCGCGCGCGACGGTCGGCGCACCGTCCACTCCGAACACTCACCTCGCGTCGCCACCCCCGACCCCCGTGCCCGCGCCGGTGCCTCCCCACCTCGTCAACGAGGCCCTGAAGCACCTCCACTTCACCGCGAACGACCTGCTGCCCTCCGCGCCACCACCCGCGCCCGGCGGCCTGTACGCGGCGGTCGCACAGGTCGTCAACGTCCCACCGGCGCACCTGCGACACGAAGTGGTGAACTCCGCCACCGCCATCCCCGAGCAGGTGGCCGACTTCACCGCGTCCCACCCGATGCGCAAGACCCACCTGTACGGCGCGCTGGTGGAGAACCTGAACTGGTCGCTCCAGGACCCGGCGGAGAACGCCCGGGCGGGCAACGCCCGCGACCTCGCCGGACGGCTCATCGCCACCCGCCTGGGGGTGAACCTGGTCATCCACCTGCCCGGCGTGCCCCAACCGCTGCGGCTGCCGCCGTTCACCGGTCCGGTCCAGCCGGAGGTGCACGTCGACCTGGCCGTGGTGCGCGGGGTGGCCACCTACCGGGCGCGCTGACCTGCGGCGTGGTCCCCAGTGGACGGTGCCGATCACCTGTCGGGGTGATCGGCACCGCACAGCCGGAGATCCCCGACGGTGAGGGGAATCGATCCAGTGACCAGGTGGTGTCTCGTCGCTCACAGACGGGTCGGGCTGTTGGGTCGGGTGGCTCGAGCGGGTCTAGCATCCGAGGGTCAAGGTCCGCGTACGCACGTACCGGAGACCAGTCCACCACTGACGCTGGAGGCCGTTGCGCATGGCCGGCACCACCGCACCCGAGCGGGCGGGCACCTCTAAAGGGGGCGGAACGCTCTACCGCGGCGACCTGGGGATGTGGTCCTGGGTCGCCCACCGCATCACCGGTGTGTTGACGTTCTTCTTCCTGTTCGCGCACGTCCTGGACACCGCGCTGGTGCGGGTGTCGCCGGACGCGTACGACAAGGTCATCGAGACCTACAAGAACCCGGTCGTCAACCTGTTCGAGGTCGGCCTGGTCGGCGCGGTCCTCTACCACGCGCTCAACGGCATCCGCGTGATGCTCGTCGACTTCTGGGAGAAGGGCGCGCGCTACCAGAAGCAGATGCTGTGGGCGGTGCTCGTCGTCTGGGTGCTGGTGATGATCCCCGGCACCTACTACATGCTGGTCCGCACGGTTACCGACCTGCTCGGTGGGGGTCACTGATCATGAGCGAATCCCTGACCCTGGACAAGCCGCGCTCCCCGCGCCGCCCCGCCGCCCGCCGCAGCAACTTCGAGCTCTACAGCTGGCTGTTCATGCGCATCTCGGGCGTCGCGCTGGTCGTGCTGGTGCTCGGGCACCTGTTCATCATGAACATCCTCGACGGCGGCGTGCACCGCATCAACTTCGGTTTCGTCGCGGGCCGGTGGGCCTCGCCGTTCTGGCAGTTCTGGGACCTGGCGATGCTGTGGCTGGCCCAGATCCACGGCGGCAACGGCCTGCGCACCGTGATCAACGACTACGCCCGCAAGGACGCGACCCGGTTCTGGCTCAAGGTGCTGCTGTACGTCTCGATGGTGCTGATCATCGCCCTCGGCACGTACGTGATCTTCACCTTCGACCCGAACATCACCGACTGACCCGCTGCGGGGAGTGCTCACAGCCATGCAGTTCCACAAGTACGACGTCGTCATCATCGGCGCGGGTGGCGCCGGGATGCGCGCGGCGATCGAGTCCGGCCAGCGCGCGCGCACGGCGGTGCTCACCAAGCTCTACCCCACGCGTTCCCACACGGGCGCGGCCCAGGGCGGCATGTGCGCCGCGCTGGCGAACGTGGAGGAGGACAACTGGGAGTGGCACACCTTCGACACGATCAAGGGCGGTGACTACCTGGTCGACCAGGACGCCGCCGAGATCATGGCGAAGGAGGCCATCGACGCGGTCCTCGACCTGGAGAAGATGGGCCTGCCGTTCAACCGCACGCCCGAGGGCAAGATCGACCAGCGGCGGTTCGGCGGCCACACCCGCAACCACGGCGAGGCGGCCGTGCGCCGGGCGTGCTACGCGGCCGACCGCACCGGCCACATGATCCTGCAGACGCTGTACCAGAACTGCGTCAAGCACGGCATCGAGTTCTTCAACGAGTTCTACGTGCTCGACATCTGCCTGACCGAGACCGCCGACGGCCCGGTGTGCACCGGCGCGGTGGCCTACGAGCTGGCGACCGGCGAGATCCACGTGTTCCAGGCCAAGTCCGTGGTGTTCGCCACCGGCGGCTTCGGCAAGGTCTTCAAGACCACGTCCAACGCGCACACGCTGACCGGCGACGGCATGGGCATCGTGTTCCGCAAGGGCCTGCCGCTGGAGGACATGGAGTTCTACCAGTTCCACCCGACCGGTCTCGCGGGCCTGGGCATCCTGCTCACCGAGGGCGCGCGCGGCGAGGGCGCGATCCTGCGCAACGCCTCCGGCGAGCGGTTCATGGAGCGCTACGCGCCCACCATCAAGGACCTCGCGCCGCGTGACATCGTCGCCCGGTCCATGGCGCTGGAGGTGCTGGAAGGCCGCGGCGCGGGCCCGAACAAGGACTACGTGCTCCTCGACTGCACCCACCTGGGCGCGGAGGTGCTGGAGACCAAGCTGCCCGACATCACCGAGTTCGCCCGCACCTACCTCGCGGTCGACCCGGTGAAGGAGCCGGTGCCGGTCTACCCGACCGCGCACTACGCGATGGGTGGCATCCCGACCAACGTGCACGGTGAGGTGCTGCGGGACAACGACAACGTCGTGCCCGGCCTGTACGCCGCCGGCGAGTGCGCGTGCGTGTCCGTCCACGGTGCGAACCGGCTCGGCACGAACTCGTTGCTGGACATCAACGTCTTCGGCCGCCGCGCGGGCATCGCCGCCGCCGAGTACGCGTTGTCGCACGACCACGTCGACCTGCCGGAGAACCCCGCCGCGGCCGTCGAGGCGCAGGTGGCGCTGGTGCTGTCCGAGCACGGCCAGGAGCGCGTGGCCGACATCCGCACCGAGCTGCAGGCCACGATGGACGCCAACGCGTCGGTGTACCGCACCGAGGACACGCTCAAGCAGGCGCTGCACGACGTGCAGGCGTTGAAGGAGCGGTACTCGCGGATCACCGTGCAGGACAAGGGGAAGCGGTTCAACACCGACCTCCTAGAGGCGGTCGAGCTGGGCTTCCTCCTGGAGCTGGCCGAGGTTCTCGTCGTGGGCGCGTTGGCGCGCAAGGAGTCCCGCGGCGGTCACGCGCGCGAGGACTACCCCAACCGCGACGACACGAACTTCATGCGCCACAGCATGTACTACAAGCAGGGCGACGGCTTGCTGGCCGACATCCGGCTCGACTACAAGCCCGTGACGTTCACCCGGTACCAGCCGATGGAGCGCAAGTACTGATGACCGCTACCGCTGAAGTGTCCACCGGCTCGCGCGGGAACCAGCCCCCCGTGCCGGACGGCGCGATCACCGTCACCCTGAAGGTGCGCCGGTTCAACCCGGAGTTCGACGACGAGCCGCGCTGGGACTCGTTCGAGATCCCGGCCCTGCCGTCGGACCGGGTGCTGAACCTGCTGCACTACGTGAAGTGGTACATCGACGGGACGCTGACGTTCCGCCGGTCGTGCGCCCACGGCATCTGCGGCTCGGACGCCATGCGCATCAACGGCGTGAACCGGCTGGCGTGCAAGGTGCTGCTGAAGGACCTGCTGGCGTCCGGTGGCAAGCCGACCACGATCACCATCGAGCCCATCAAGGGCCTGCCGGTCCACAAGGACCTGCTGGTCGACATGGAGCCGTTCTTCGAGGCGTTCAAGGCGGTCAAGCCGTACCTCATCACGTACGGCAACGAGCCGACGCGCGAGCGGATCCAGTCCATCGCCGACCGCGAGCGGTTCGACGACACCACCAAGTGCATCCTGTGCGCCGCGTGCACCACGTCGTGCCCGGTGTACTGGACCGAGGGCTCCTACTTCGGCCCGGCGGCGATCGTGAACGCCCACCGGTTCATCTTCGACAGCCGTGACGAGGGTGCCGAGGAGCGGCTGGACATCCTGAACGACGTGGACGGCGTGTGGCGCTGCCGCACGACCTTCAACTGCACCGACGCCTGCCCGCGCGGCATCCAGGTGACCAAGGCGATCCAGGAAGTCAAGCGCGCCCTCCTCTTCAAGCGCGTCTAACCCCCCGCGAGAGTCCTACGTTCAAGACGCGAGAGTCCTACGTTCAGAACCCCCGAGTTCAACGCTCAGAGCAGTGCCGTTCGTCGTGAGCGTTGAATTCGGGGGTCTTGAACGTAGGACTCTCGCGGTGTGAGCGTAGGACTCTCGCGGGGTCAGGGTTGTTGGCGGGCGGCGCGGGCGGCTTTGGCGCGGCGGTTGCGCAGGTACATCAGCAGGCCCAGGACCAGGCCCAGGCCGGCCACGGCGGTGATCGGGCCGCCCACGTTGCCGAACGCCGTCTGCATGGCCGACGGCTCGGAGGCCTGCGGCGTGGTGTTGGCGACCTCGCCCACACCCGCGCTGGTCGGCGTCGGCTTCGGCTCGGTGGTCTTCTTCTTCGCCTGCGGCGCGCCCTCGACCAGCCGGCCGACCGGGTTGCT
The DNA here is from genome assembly GCF_021390395.1 of Saccharothrix sp. S26. Taxonomy (GTDB): domain Bacteria; phylum Actinomycetota; class Actinomycetes; order Mycobacteriales; family Pseudonocardiaceae; genus Actinosynnema. The sequence goes on along the minus strand of NZ_JAJUWT010000031.1, from coordinate 81,773 downwards.
CGCCGCGGCCGGTTCCAGGGCGAAGCCGTAGTCGAGCAGGCGGGCGGCCTGGTCGGTCATCCGGGTCGGCTGCTGCTGGCCCCTCAGCAGCACGACGACGAGCCGCTTGCCGTTGCGCTCGGCCGCGCCGACGTAGGTGTGCTGCGCGTCGTCGGTGAACCCCGACTTGCCGCCCAACGCCCCCTCGTACGTGGCCAGCAGCCGGTTGTCGTTGACCACCGGCACGGTCCCGTTGCCGTTGGCCGCCGGGAAGTCGATCCGCTGCTTCATCACGGCCTTGACGAAGTCCGGGTACTTCATCGCCTCACGGAAGATCAACGCCACGTCGTAGGCCGACGTCGACGTGCCCGGCGCGTCCAGCCCGGACGGCGTCACGGCCCGCGTGTCCAGCGCGCCCAGCTCGGCGGCCAGCGCGTTCATCTTCCGGATCGCGGACGGCACGCCGCCCAGCCGGCGCGCCAGCGCGTGCGCCACGTCGTTGCCCGACGCCATCACCAGCGCCTGGAGCATCTGCTCGACGGTGTACTCGCCCCCGTTGCGCAGCCCGACGCACGTGCACTCCTGCGCCAGGTCTTCGGGCGTCGCCACCACCGTGGCGTTGGGCGGGAGCTCCTTGGCCACGACCATCGCCAGCAGCACCTTGATCACCGACGCGGGCCGCTGCCTGCCGTGCGGGTCGAGGGCCGCGAGCACCGCGCCGCTGCCCAGGTCGGCCAGCAGCCAGCTCTGGGCGGTGATGCCGTCCGGCGGCACGGGCGCGTTCGGCGGCAGCACGAGGCCGCACTCACCGAGGCGCTGTCCCCCGATCGGGCTCTCGGGTACTTCGATCGGCGGAGGGGGCTTCTCACCCGGCGCCACCTGTTCGGACGTGTCGACCGGCGGGGGCGGCGACACCTTGTTCTCGCAGGCCGGCTGGGCCGCCGCGAGCGGTGCGGCCACGATCGACGCGCCGGCCATCAGCGCGCAAGCAGCCAGGACCAGGGCAACGGGCCGTCGGAACGCGGAGGAACGCACCCGACCAGGCTAGCCACCCCGGATGAGTGACCTGCACCCGCCACGTCCGATACTGCTCTGGTGAAGCTCTCCCGCGGCATGTCCGTCTTCCTGCTTGCCTTCGGGGTGTGGTCCTGGGTGATCTGGCCGACCTTCCTGCGCAACATCTGGAAGGACCCCCGCTCGTGGGACGGCGGCCCGACCGCGTTCTTCACCGTCCACCTGCTGCTCGTGGTCGTGTCGCTCACGTTCGGCACGATCATCGGCGTGTTGGGCGTGCGCGGGCTGCGTGCGGCCGGGCGCGCCGAGTCCGACTGACAACCCACCACACCTGGAGGCTCCGCCGTGGAGTTCGTGCGCCTACTGCTGGTGTTCCTGCACCTGCTCGGCATGGGCATGCTGATCGCGATGTTCTTCGTCCAGCGCCGGGCGGGCTCGGACGCCCCGCTGAACAAGGGCTGGCTGCACGGTGCCGCGTTGCAGCTGCTCACCGGTGTGGCGCTGATGGGCCTCGCACCGCTGACCGACCAGGACTACAACGACATCAAGATCGGCGTGAAGCTGCTGGTCCTGGTCGTGATCGCGGCCCTGGTGGCGGTCAACCTGAAGAAGAGGCCCGCCGCCTGGCTCGCGCCGGTCCTGGGCGGCCTGGTCGTGCTGAACGTCGGCATCGCCGTCTTCTGGACCTGAGCCGTCACCGACGTCGGAACAGCGCGCCCAGCAGCAGTCCCGCGCCGACCAGGCCCACGGCGGCGCGGGGGCTGGGGCCCTGGCGCACCTCCACCACCGGCCGGATCACGGCGGGTGGCGGCGGGGTGGGTGGGTCGCGCAGCAGGTTCTCCCGCGCGGTGGCCGTCCAGGCGGTGATGAACAGCAGCGACTGGGCCACCAGGTTGGCGAAGAACAGCACACCGATGATCGGGCCGAACGCCGCGCCGGCCGGTGACGACGTGACGGTGCTCAGGTAGAGCGTCCCGCCCTGCTTGAGCACCTCGAACACGATCGCCGCGGCGGCCGCGCCCTTGGCCGCGCTGCGCAGGCTGAACGGCTTGCGCGGCAGCTTGGCCAGCACCCACAGGAACACCAGCCAGTTCGCCACCAGGCCCAGCACGATCGTGCCGATCTTGAGCATCGCCTCGGCCCAGCCGACGCCGTCCAGCCCGACCCACCGCAGCACCAGCTCCGCCAGCCCGCTGCCCGCCGCGGTCAGGCCGAACGACACCACCAGCGCCGCACCCAGGCTGACCAGCGCCAGGAAGTCCTTCAACACCGTCTTGAAGAACGGCAGGTCCTGCTTGGCGTGGCCCCACTGCGCGGTCAACGCGTCACGCAGGTTGCTCATCCACCCCAGGCCGGAGTAGGCGGCGGTGAGCAGGCCGAGCACGCCGACCGTGCCCTTGGACTTGATGGCCTCCTGCACCACCTCGTTGATGGTGTCGCCCAACGCGCCCGGCACGGCCTCGGTGATGGACGTCCGCAGCTCGCCCAGCAGCTCGGGCTGCGAGGCCAGCACGAAACCGGCCACGGCGAAGCCGATCATCAACATGGGCACCAGCGACAGCACGCTGAAGTACGTCACCGCCGCCGCGTAGTGCGCCCCGTACTGCTCGCTGTACCGCTGGGCCGCGCGGAACAGGTGATCCAGCCACGGCCGTTCCCGGCGCACCCGATCGAGCTTCGACTCGGCCCCAGCGTCTTCCGCCACACGGAAAAGCTAGTCCGTGCGCCGATCACCCGCCAATCGGCAGGAAACCGATCCGGTCGTAGGTCCGCGCCAACGTCTTCGCCGCCACCTCGCGCGCCCGTTCCGCGCCCCGCGCCAGCACCTTGTCCAGCTCGGCGGAGTCGTCGAGGTACTCGGCCACCCGCGCCCGCACCGGGGTCACGAACTCGGTGAACACCTCGCCGAGGTCCTTCTTGAGGTCGCCGTAGCCCTTGCCGTCGTAGTCGGCGACCAGAGAGTCGACCGAACGCCCGGTCAACGCCGAGTAGATCACCAGCAGGTTGCTCACGCCGGCCTTGTGCTCCGGGTCGTACACGATCTCGCGGCCGGTGTCGGTGACCGCCGAGCGGATCTTCTTGGCCGACCGCTTCGGGTCCTCCAGCAGCTCCACCACGCCCGCCGGCACGGACTTCGACATCTTCGACGTCGGGTCCTGCAGGTCGTAGATCTTCGCGGTGTCCTTGACGATGTAGGGCTCGGGCAGCCGGAACGTCTTGCCGTAGCGGGTGTTGAACCGCTGCGCCAGGTCGCGGGTCAGCTCCAGGTGCTGCCGCTGGTCCTCGCCGACGGGCACGTAGTGCGCCTGGTACAGCAGGATGTCCGCGGCCTGCAGGATCGGGTAGGTGAACAGGCCGACGCCGACACCCGCCTCCTGCCGCGCCGACTTGTCCTTGAACTGGGTCATCCGGCTGGCCTCGCCGAAACCGGTCAGGCACTGGAGGACCCAGCCGAGCTGGGCGTGCTCGGGCACGTGCGACTGCACGAACAGCGTGGACCGGTCGGGGTCGACGCCCAGCGCCAGCAGCTGCGCGGCGGAGACCCGGGTGTTGTGCCGCAGCACCTTGGGGTCCTGCTCGACGGTGATCGCGTGCAGGTCGGCGATGAAGTAGAACGCGTCGTGCGCGTCCTGCAACGCGACCCACTGCCGCAGCGCGCCCAGGTAGTTGCCCAGGTGGAAGGAACCGGCGGTCGACTGGATGCCCGACAGCACGCGGGGGCGGCTCACCGGAGCCGGGTTCTCGGCAGACGGGGCCGCGGCCTGGCCTGCGGCGTTCCCCGTGGAGTTTTCGACGACCACGCCGACGATTCTCCCAGGCCGGTCAGACCCCGGTGGTGGCGGGCCGCACCTCGGCCGCGCCGTCGCCGCCCGCGCTCACCTGGGGGACGACGAGCTGGTTGGCCGCCGTGCGCACCACCGCGGTCCGGCGGCGGCGGACCAGGCCGAACACCAGGCCGATCGCGCCGAGTGCCACCGCGACGATGCCGACCGGCGCCTCCAAGGAGACCGGGGCCGCCACCGCACCGTCGGCAGCCTCCGCCACACCCGCGACGACCAGGGAAGACGTCGCGCCCAGCACCAGACCCAGGACCGCACCGCGACCGCGCACCGCCCAGCCTCCTCACCAACACCGTGCCACTCCACGGAGGAGTGAACCTTGTTGACGGCCGGCCGCGAACCTACCGAAGCTGTTGGGCTGCGATGTTCGGTTCGGGTAAACACGGCCGGCGGCAGACTAACCACAGCCGCCCTCACCCCTGCCCGCAGGGGGCTACCTCACCGCGCCCACTGGGCCATATGTCGTAGTGCGCTGCCGGGCCGGGCGACCCGCCAGCGCGGCCGTGGCGCGCAGCTGCTCGGCCGTGCGGGCGGAGCCGTGCTCGGAGCCCGCCATGCGGCTGATCGTCTCCTCCATCAGGGTGCCGCCAAGGTCGTTGGCGCCGCCGCGGAGCACCTCGGCGGTGCCCTCGTCGCCCAGCTTGACCCACGAGCACTGGATGTTGTCCACGCGGCCGTGCAGGGCGAGCCGGGCGAACGCGTGCACGGCCCGGTTGTCGCGCCGCGTGGGGCCGGGACGCGCCACGCCGGCCAGGTAGATGGGCGCGTTGCGGTGCACGAACGGCAGGCCGACGAACTCGGTGAGCCCGCCCGTGCGGTCCTGCAACGCCGCCAGCGCCCGGAAGTGGCCGAGCCAGTGGCCGGGGTGGTCCACGTGGCCGTACATCATCGTGGACGACGAGCGGATGCCCACCTCGTGCGCGGTGGCGACCACGTCCAGCCAGGTCGCGGCGGGCAGCTTGCCCTTGGTCAGCACCCAGCGCACGTCGTCGTCGAGGATCTCGGCGGCGGTTCCCGGGATGGTGTCCAGGCCCGCGTCGCGCAGCTCGGTCAGCCACTCGCGCACGCTCACGCCCGCCTTGGCCGCCGCGCTGACGACCTCCATCGGGCTGAACGCGTGCACGTGCATCCCCGGCACCCTGGCCTTGATCGCGCGCACGACGTCGGCGTAGTAGGTGACCGGCAGCTTCGGGTCGATGCCGCCCTGCATGCAGACCTCGGTGGCCCCCGCGTCCCACGCCTCCTGGGCGCGGTCGGCGACCTCGGCCACGGACAGCCGGAACGCGTCGGCGTCGCGCTCGCGCTGGGCGAACGCGCAGAACCGGCAGCCGACGTAGCAGACGTTCGAGAAGTTGATGTTGCGGTTGACCACGTAGGTGACGTCGTCGCCGACCACCTCGGCGCGCAGCTCGTCGGCGAGCCGCGCCATGGTCTCCAGCGCCGCGCCGTCGGCCGTCAGCAGCGCCATGGCCGCGTCCGTGTCGTCCAGGAGCTTCTCGGGGCTGTCGGCGGCCAACCTCAGGGCCCGCGCGGTGTCCTCGGGCAGCCGTTCGAGGGCCTTGGGGACGCTCAACGACGCCCAGTCGCCGTAGACGCTGTCGAAGTCGCCCCGGCGGTCCTCGGTGCGACCCTCGGTGTCGATGGCGGTGTTCAGGTCGGCACGGCCGTAGGTGTCGAGGCCGCCGTCGGGCTCCTGCCACTCGCGGCCGACGACCGGGGCGTCCGGCTCGGCCAGCCCGTCCGGGCGCGCCAGCGCGGTCACGTGCGCGGTGAGGCGGGTGTCGATCCACTGCCCGGCGGGCGCGGTCACGTACCGCGGGTACACGGCGAGGCGCTCGGCCAGCTCGAACCCGGCCGCGCGGGTGTGCTCGGCCAGCACGTCGACCTGCGGCCACGGCCGCTCGGGGTTGACGTGGTCCGGCGTCACGGGTGACACGCCGCCCCAGTCGTCGATGCCGGCGCGCAGCATCAGCCCGAACTCGCCGCCGACCAGGTTCGGCGGGGCCTGCACGCTCGTGGACGACGGCATGACCAGCCGCGCCACCGCGATCGTGGCGGCCAGCTCGTGCAGGTCGGCGTCGGGCATGCCGCGCATCGCGGTGTCCGGCTTGGCCCGGAAGTTCTGGATGATCACTTCCTGGACGTGCCCGTACTGGCGCGCGACGCCGCGCATGGTCAGCAGGGACTCGGCGCGCTCGGTGATCGTCTCGCCGATGCCGATCAGCACGCCGGTGGTGAACGGCACGTTCACCCGGCCCGCGTCGGTGAGCACCCGCAGCCGGACCGCGGGCTCCTTGTCCGGGCTGCCGTAGTGCGGCCCGCCCTTCTCGCTCCACAACCGCTCGGCCGTGGTCTCCAGCATCATCCCCATGCTGGCCGCGACCGGCCGCAGCCGCTGCAGCTCCTCCCAGCTCAGCACGCCGGGGTTGAGGTGCGGCAGCAGGCCGGTCTCCTCCAGCACGGCGATCGCGCTGGCCCGCACGTAGTCCAGCGTGGACGAGTAGCCGCGCGCCTCCAGCCACTCGCGCGCCTGCGGCCACCGCTCCTCGGGCCGGTCGCCGAGCGTGAAGAGCGCTTCCTTGCAGCCCTGGGCGGCGGCCCGGCGGGCGATGTCGAGCACCTCGTCGCGCTCCAGGAACGCGGCGGGCAGCTTGTGCGGGACCGTGGCGAACGTGCAGTAGTGGCAGCGGTCCCGGCACAGGCGGGTCAGCGGGATGAAGGCGTTGCGGCTGTAGGTGACGACACCCGGCCGCCCCTCCGCCAGCAGGTGGGCGTCGCGGACCCGGCCGGCGGCGTCCAGCAGCGCGTCGAGGTCGTCACCGCGGGCGTGCAGCAGCACGGCCGCCTCGGTGAGGTCGAGCACCGCGCCGTCGGCGGCACGGCGCAACGCGCGGCGCATCGCCGACGCGCTGGGCGTCGGTTCCGGCGGGGTGATCGAGATGTCCACGGGCACGACAACGACATTAGGTGTGGAAAATTCCTGATCACGCGCAGTGTGACGTCCGACACGAAGCGCAGCCGGATGCCGGTGGGCGTCAGCGGACCGGCGCCCTCCCGGCGACGAGCAGCTCGGTGTTGCGGTCGGTCGGCGCGCCGACGGCGTCCGGGTTCGCGTGCGGGTCGTTGAACGCGAACTCGCGGGCCAGCGACGCCAGGCCGCGCGGGGAGGAGTCGTCGTAGTCGACCTGGTACGGCGCGTCGCCCTCGACCAGGGTCGTGAACAACGACAACGTGCCGTCGCCGTTGTCGGCGAGCTCGATGATCCTGGCGTGCTGCGGGTGGTCGACGTGCGCGGCCGTGTTGATCTCCCAGAACGCCCGTTCGCCCGTGCCGTGCGGCACGATCCGGTTCTCGTGGGTGTGGCCGTTGACCCAGGCCACCACGTTGGGGAACCGGCCGAGCAGGTCCACCAGCGCCTTGCCGTCCAGCCGCGGGTCGAGCGGGCGGCGGCGGTCGGGCAGGACGTTGCCCATCGTCCAGCTCGTGTGGTGGCTGAACAGGATGAACAGCTCGTCGGTGACGTCCTGGCGGTGCGGGAAGCCGAACGCGTCGTAGTAGCGGGAGCTGCCTCGCCGCAGCGTGCGCTCCAGCCACAGGTACTGGTGCAGGCCGATCGAGCCGTCGGCGAAGCCCGCGGTGGTCGTGGTGTCGAGGCTGACGCCGGTGACGCCGGGCGCGATCGGGAACGTGTAGAAGACGTCCACGCCGTCGGCGTTGTCCTCGGTGAAGCCGTGGCCGTGCGGGCCGGGCCCGGTGTGGCGCGGGTCGAGGTGGGCCTGGACGAACTCGGCCGTGGTGAACGGGCGGCGGCGGGCGTCCGGGGTGACCGTGCGGACCAGCCCGCCCTCGGCGACGACGGCCGCCGCGTCCAGCACGTGCGCGGGGTCGGTCATGGCGCGGGCGAGGCGGGCGGCTTGCGCGTCCGAGAAGCCCATGACCTTGCGGTTCGAGGTGTAGAGGCCGTCGATCAGCTGCAGGCCGTCGGGCAGGGAGCCGACCACGCTGTCGTCGTGGTTGCCGAACGTGCAGTACCAGGGGATGGCCAGGCCGGGGCTGTCGAACGGGCGGATGGCGGCGTCGAGCAGGCCGGGCAGGTGCGGGAAGCCCTTGGCCTTGTAGTCGTCCAGGAGGGTGGAGCCGGGGTTCCAGTAGGTCTTCACGCCGGAGTCCTGCACGCCCTCGTAGCGGGTGGGGTCGCCGGTGTTGGCCGTGATCCGGCCGCCGTTGAGGACGGTGAGGAACCAGTCCAGCTCGACGAGCTCGTGGTTGTCGGTGTTGTCGCCCGTGGTGACCATGAAGTCGACCGGGCGGTTGGTGAACGGCCCGGTGCGGATGGCGTTGACCTTGCGGACCAGCGCGGTGGACGTGTGCTGGGCCAGCGTCTCGTGCGCGCGGAACGCGCCGGCGCCGAGCAGCGGGTGGGTGTACTCGAAGCGGGCCGGGCTCTGCGCGTCGACCATGTGCATGTCGGTGAACTGGACGAAGCAGGCGAGCGGCGTGCGCCGATCCGCCCGTCCCGCGCCGGGCGGGGCGAGGTCGGACCGCACCACCAGCGGCCACCCCGGCCCGGCCTGCAACCTCCGGTAGCCCGTGCCGACCGCCGTCGCCGCCTCGTCCAACGTCGTGCCCGTGGTGGCCGCCCAGGCGGGCCCGCCCCACAACAGCCCGACGCCCGCCGCACCCGTCGCCTGGAAGAAACGCCGCCGGCTGATCCCCATCGAACGCCCCCTGTCTCGGTTAGTGAAAACTTCTCACGAACCGTGGAGCGGGTCACGAACCCGGGACGAAGTGCGGCCGAACGAGCGAAGTCGATCGTCGGGTGGATCGGTTCCGTTGCGGCGCAGAGCTTTCAGCCGCCGCGGACGACCGTGACCGGCGCGTGGCCGGACCAACCCCGAAGTCAGGCCCTCGGCCAGTCGAAGCTCACGGTCACCGGCGCGTGGTCGGACCAGCGCTCGGCATAGGTGGCCGCGCGCTCGACCACAGCGGACGTGGCCGCAGCCGCGATGCCCTCCGTGGCGACGTGCAGGTCGATGCGCCAGCCGGAGTCGTTGTCGAACGCCTTGCCGCGGTAGGACCACCAGGTGTACGGGCCCGTCACGTCCGGGTGCAGGGAGCGGACCACGTCGACGTAGCCCGCCTCGCCGAAGACGCGGTCCAGCCAGGCGCGCTCCTCCGGCAGGAAGCCCGACGACTTCTGGTTGGTCTTCCACGCCTTGAGGTCTTCCGGCCGGTGGGCGATGTTCCAGTCGCCGCAGACCAGGACCTCGCGCCCGTCGGCGGCGGCCTTCTCGCGCAGCTCCACCAGGTACGGCAGGAACGCGGCCATGAACCGGTCCTTCTCGTCCTGCCTCGGCGTGCCGACGTCACCGCTGGGCAGGTACAGCGACGCCACGACCACGTCGGCCAGCTCCACCTCGACGTAACGCCCCGAGTGCTCGAACTCGGCCACCCCGAACCCGATCCGCACGGCCCGCGGCGCCTCGCGCGTCAGCACCGCGACCCCGTTGCGCCCCTTGACCTCCGAGTACGCGTGGGCCACGTGCCAACCTCGCGGCGAACGCACCTCGTCCGGCAGCTGACCCGGCTCGGCCCGCACCTCCTGCAGGCACACGACATCGGCCGACGTGGCGGCCAGCCACTCCAGGTAGCCCTTCTTCGCGGCGGCGCGCAACCCGTTGACGTTGATCGTGGAGACAGTCAGCACCGCGGCAGCCTAACGGCGATCCGCCACGGCCCAGCCGTACGGGTACTCGGCCCCGCAGCCCGTGCACGACGCCGACAACCCCAGCATCAGCACCAGCGGGCTGCTGCCGCCCGGCGACGGCACCCCCGCCACCTCGTGCCCGTCCACCACCGCGCGCAGACCCGGCCACTCCGGCTCGCACGCGCAGGTCACCACGTCACGCCGGAACGACCGCCACTTGAAGAACACCCGTCCATCACATCACGTGCAGCCGCTGTCCGAGGTGGGTGCCACGAACTCGTTCTTCACCCAACGCCCGTCGGTCAGCAGCCGGAAGCCGTTCTCGACCCTCGGCTCCGCCCGCACCACCGCGTCACGCGGCATGGTCGCCACGATCGGCTGGGTGTCGGCGGGCCCGGAGCGCACGTTGAGGATGTCCGCGATCACCGTCACCTTGCACTCGCGGGCGGCGACCTCCTCCACCCCGAGCTTCTTGCCGTCGTTGGCGACGTACATCAACCCGGCCGCCGCGAGCACACCCACGACGACCATGCCGCGCACCGGAATCCCGAACATCACGCCTCCCGACACCTCTGCCGAAGTGCAGATATAGCGCGTGCGGGGTGGCCGTGGACCGGCCGCGGGCACTTTCCACCCCACCGGGGAACCGGACGGGTGACACCACTACGGAAACGGATCAGGGGACCGCCCGGAGGCAGTCCCCTGATCGCGCGAGCCGAAGGGCAGGCGTCAGCCGGCCATCTTCTTCTGCAGGTTCTCGTCCAGCGTGCCGAGGAAGTCCTCGGTGGTCAGCCACTCCTGGTCCTTGCTCACCAGCACGGCCAGGTCCTTGGTCATCCGACCGCTCTCGACGGTCTCCACGATGACCTGCTCCAGCGTCTCCGCGAAGCCGGTCACCTCCGGCGTGCCGTCCAGCTTGCCGCGGTGCTTCAGGCCACCGGTCCACGCGAAGATCGACGCGATCGGGTTGGTGGACGTCGGCTTGCCCGCCTGGTGCTGGCGGTAGTGCCGGGTCACGGTGCCGTGCGCGGCCTCGGCCTCGACGGTCTTGCCGTCCGGCGTCATCAGCACCGAGGTCATCAGGCCCAACGAGCCGAAGCCCTGCGCGACCGTGTCGGACTGCACGTCACCGTCGTAGTTCTTGCACGCCCAGACGTAGCCGCCCTCCCACTTCATCGCGGCGGCCACCATGTCGTCGATCAGGCGGTGCTCGTAGGTCAGGCCCGCCGCGTCGAACTGCGCCTTGAACTCCTCCTCGAACACCCGCTGGAAGATGTCCTTGAACGCACCGTCGTACGCCTTGAGGATGGTGTTCTTGGTCGACATGTACACCGGGTAGTTCCGCTGCAAGCCGTACGAGAACGAGGCCCGCGCGAAGTCCTCGATGGACTTGTTGAAGTTGTACATGCCCATGGCGACGCCGCCGTCGGGGCCGTAGTTGGCCACCACGTGCTGGATCGGCTCGGAGCCGTCCTCGGGCGTGAACGTGATGGTCAGCTCACCCGCGCCGGGGACCTTGAAGTTGGTCGCCTTGTACTGGTCGCCGTGGGCGTGGCGGCCGATGATGATCGGCTTGGTCCAGCCCGGCACCAGCCGCGGGATGTTGGAGATGATGATCGGCTCGCGGAACACCACGCCGCCGAGGATGTTGCGGATCGTGCCGTTGGGCGAGACCCACATCTTCTTCAGGCCGAACTCCTCCACCCGCGCCTCGTCGGGCGTGATGGTGGCGCACTTGACGCCGACGCCGTGCTTCTTGATGGCGTGCGCGGCGTCGATCGTGACCTGGTCGTCGGTCGCGTCCCGGTACTCGATCCCCAGGTCGTAGTACTCGAGGTTGACGTCCAGGTACGGGTGGATCAGCTTGTCCTTGATGAACTGCCAGATGATCCGCGTCATCTCGTCGCCGTCGAGTTCGACGACGGTCCCCTGAACCTTGATCTTGCCCATACTCCGGGCGCTCCTCTCGCGACAATGCAAGCAAGACAAGCGTACTGCTATGTCGGGTCGCTTGCCTCCACCAGGGCGGAAAAAGGGAACGGCGTCACATCCGCGCCGACACCGCGGGCCGCCGGTGGCACATGGGTTCTCGGGTCCAATACAACCAGCACCGCCGTCGGCCCGCCGCACCGGGAGGCACACCGCGACACTCGAACACGCGTTCGCGGATTGCGCCCTGCTCCCCCACCCGTCCGGCTAACCTCGGACCCGTACGAGTGATCAAGGGGGCAGCGTTGTCGACGGGTCCGACCCACGCCATGAGCGGTCTGCTGGCCTGGGCGGCGGTGACCGCGATAGCCGAGAACCACCCCATCGGCCAGCTCACGCCGCAGAGCTGGGCGGTCGGCGCGGTGCTCGCCACCGGCGCCGCGCTGCTGCCCGACCTCGACCACCCGTCCTCGACGATCTCGCGCACGTTCGGCCCGGTCAGCGCGGGTGCGTCGGCCCTGATCAACACGGTGAGCTCGTTCGTCTACCGCACCACGCGCACCCGCAAGGACTCCAACCGCGACGGCGGGCACCGCGGCCTGACGCACACGCTGGCGTTCGCGCTGGCCGCCGCCGTCGGCACGACCGCGGTGGTGCAGCAGTCGCAGAAGTGGGCGCTGCCCGCGCTGATGTTCGTGTTCGCGGGCCTGGCCGTGCGCGGGATCATGAACGACTGGTGCCCGCAGAAGGACGCCCTGCTCATCACCGGCGCCTCGGCCGCCATCACGGTCGCGTGCGTGGCCTGGACGGCGCAGACGCCGGCCAGCGCGGCGGCGTGCGGGGTGGCCGTGGGGGTGGGCTGCGTGGCCCACTACCTGGGTGACGCGATCACCGAGCAGGGCTGCCCGATCCTGTGGCCGATCCCGTTGATGGGCAAGACGTGGTTCCCGGTCGCGCCGCCGAAGATCATGCGGATGAAGACCGGCGGCACGGTCGAGATGGCGATCGTCGGCCCGCTGATCACGATCCTGAGCATCTGGCTGTCCGCCGCCGCGCTGCAACGGGCGGGCGCGCTGCCGTTCCTCGAGAGCTTCGACCTGCTGCCGATCTAGATTTCGGATGACGGCCATTCGGCGGCTACACAACATCACCCGATCGGACTAGCCTCCTCCGAAATCCCGTCCCGCGCCGATCGCGCCGAGGAGGAGTTCGTGCCCCACCCCACGCACGACAACGTTGTCGAGGCCGCCGGATGACCACCTGGCTCGGGCTCAACGCCGGTCACCGGGACCGGGCGACCGCGGACCGGATCGCGGTGTCGTTGTACGAGACCCTGCTGTTCCACGCCCAGCTCGTGTGCGTGCACGAGGTGGAGGACCGGCACGCGATGTCGTTCCGGCTCGCCGACCAGCCGTCGGAGAACACCGTGTCGACGCTGATCGAGCGGGGTTACGGCGTGGCCGTGCACGACGGCTCGCTGCGGCTGCTGGCCGGGCCCGAGGAGCTGACCAGGGGCGCGCTGCGGGCGGCGTTGGCGCACCGCGACCGGCGGGAGGGCCGGGCGCTGCGGTTCCCCGGCCAGCGCACGCTGCGCGGCCGTTACGGCGTCTCGGACATCATCGCGTTCAGCGCGATCGAGGAGGTCCTGCCGCACGGCACGAAGAGCGTGGACGCGCGCGGCGACCTGCAACCGACGTTCGTCAACGGCCGGTTGGTGCTGCACTGCGGCTAGGGGCGCTCAGCCCGGGTGCGCGCCGACGGTGTCCCTGATCTCGGCGCCGAGGCTGTCCGCGCAGTGGGCGCAGCAGAAGAACCGGCCCTGCACCTCGACGCCGTGGCCGAGGATGCGGCAGTCGCAGTGCTCGCAGCGCGGGGCGAGGCGTTGGATCGCGCACTCGAAGCTGTCGAAGGTGTGCACGCCACCGCCGACCGTGCGGACCTCGAAGGCCATCCAGTAGTCGTTGCCGCAGACGTCGCAAGTCGCCATGGCCGAAGACTGCGCCGGTCGGCGGACACCGGCAACTCGGACCCCGTGCGGGGCACGGTGGTCGACCGAGCGGACCAGGCCGGACTCGAACCGGCGTCCTCCCTCCCGGGGGAGGGCGCGTCAACCACTGCGCTACATGGTCCCGAGCCGGGCCGGATTCGAACCGGCGTCCTCCCTCCGCGCAGGAGGGCGCGACAACCACTGCGCTACCGGGCTCCCGCCCAACACTAACCATGACCGCGGCCCCGGAGACAGGGCCGCTAAGGTCTGCCCTCGTGCGCGGAGTCGACTACTACGAACTCCTCGGGGTCGGCCGCTACGCGTCCGAGGCGGAGATCAAGTCCGCTTACCGCTCCCTGGCCAAGGTGATGCACCCCGACGCGGGCGGGTCCTCCGGCACGTTCCGGATGCTGCAAGAGGCATATGACACCCTGCGGGATCCCGCGCGCCGGCGTGACTACGACCGCGGTTGGACGTTCACCCGTCCGGGGGCACGACCGACGTCGCCGACCCGCCCGCCGCGCTCCGGCCGGACCGGTCGGTTGCGCAACTTCGGCGAGGATCCCGACTTCGTACCCCCGAAGCCCGCGGTGGACCTCGGCGGCCTCGCGTGGTGGCACCTGGTGGACGTCGGGCAGCGCGTGCGGTACGTACCGGCCGCCGGTCCCGGGCACGCGCCCGCGTTGGCGGCCGTGTGCGGCTGGTTCTTCCTGCTGCTGCCGGTGGTGGTGATCGACTTCTCGCCGTTGGCGCTGGGCGTGTGGCTGCTGCTGGTGGCCGCCGCGGCGACGGCGGCGTTCCGGTTGGTGCGGCGGTACCTGGCGGCGGTGCGGGCCGACCGGGCGTTCACCGCGGACCACGACACCGGCGTGGTGCACGGGACCACGGACGACCGGGTCTGCGAACGGCTCACCGCCGACCTGCTCAGCCAGTACCTGACCCGGCTGCCCGGCGCGCGGATCTTCCACGGCCTGGCCTGGCCGGGCTCGGTGTTCGCCGACGTCGACCACGCCGTGCTGTGCGGGCGCAGGCTCGTGCTGATCGAGTCCAAGTCGTGGCTGCCGGGGCACTACGAGGCCGAGGACGACGGCACGGTGTGGCGCAACGGCCACCCGTTCCGGGGCGGCGGCATGCGGATGCCGCGCAGCCTCGCGGTGTACCGGAAGCTGTTGCCGTGGCTGGACATCCGCACCGCGCTGCTGATCTACCCGAGCCGTGACGGCGTGGTGACCACCGAGGAGCCGGCCGACGCCGTCGTGCCGCCGATGACGCCCGCCCAGTTCGTCGAGGAGATCGGCGACTGGCTGGCCGAGGACCCGGCCACGGTGGACCGGGAGGCGTTGCGCCTGCTGATCGCGCAGGTCGTGCCGATCTCGCGGGGCTAGGTCGCGGGTCCGCGCCGGAGGACCGGTCAGCCGAATGGCGCATGTGGCGGCGGGCGATCGCGGGCCACTTTCGGCGGACCCACGGGAAGAGTCGCGGATGAGGCTGGGCCACGCCGCCGTGCTCGCGCCCGCGCGGTTCAACCACCCGATCAGGGCAGCCGAACGTGCCGCGATGCCGGACCACCTCAGCGGCGGCCGGCTGGAGTTCGGGCTGACCGCTCCACCGCGCCGGAGTGGCGGCTGTTCGGCGTCGACCCGGCGGACGTGCGGCGGCAGACCCAGCAGGTCGTGATCGGGCAGGTGTTGCAGGGCGACGACGTCGCGCCTGAGGAGATCTTCGAGGCGTTGAACGAACAGGACTCGCTGATCGTCGGCAGTCCCGAAACGTGCCGCAAGAAGCTGCGCGTCCACGCCGACCTGGGCATCGACCGCCTGATGGCCTTCCACCAGGTGGGCAGCCTGAAGCACGAGGACGTGGTGCGGAGCCTGCGCCTGATCGGCGACCTGATCCCCGAGTTCGACGGGTGGGCGTGCGGGGTTCGGTGCGAGGATGGGGCCCATGCCGAAGAAGCTGCGCCTGACCGGTGACCCGGCGGCGGACAAGCTGCTAAGCGAGGACCCGTTCGCGCTGCTCACAGGCCTGTTGCTGGACCAGCACACTGTCTGATGTATGACTAGCCCATGGAGCAGTCAGACCGGGTCCGCAGGGCTCACTGGGGCGACCTGAAGGGCCTCCACCTGGCGGGCCTGGTCCGCCTCTCGTTCGAGCTGGGTCACGACGACCCACACCCCAACGTCCGCCGCCTTCCCCTGTCCGGCAAGGACATCAGAGGCCGGGACGAGCAAGAGAAGGACTGCCGGACCTACGTCGAGTCGCGCGGCGGCACCTACATCCACACGTACGTCGAGCCGGACACCTCAGCGTGGAAGCGCCGCCGCGTCTACATGCCGGACGGCTCCTACGCCTACCGCGTGGTCCGTCCGATCTTCGAAGGTGCCCTGGAAGACCTGAAGCGCGGCACCACCCCATCCGGTGACCGCCTCGACGGCTTGGTCGTCTACGACATCGACCGCCTGACTCGGGACAACCGCCACCTGGAAGACGCCATCGAGGTGGTCGAGCACTTCGGCCGCCCGATCGTGGACATCACCGGCACGCTCGATCTCCTCACCGACAACGGCCGCACAGTGGCCCGCATCGTCGTGGCGACGAACAACAAGCAGTCCGCCGACACAGCCCGCCGAGTCCGCCGCAAGCACCGGGCGTTGGAACTGGCGGGCATCCCGACCGGTGGCCGCCGCCCGTTCGGCTGGAACGACGACAAGCGCACCGTCAACGAGGCCGAAGCCGACCTGATCAGGAAGTCGGCCGAACGCATCCGGAAGGGCGCGCCCCTGGCCGCGATCGTTAACGACTGGAACGACCAAGGCGTGACGACCCCGCTGGGCAACAAGTGGACCAACCAGACGGTCAAAGTCGTCTTCCGCAACCCAAGGCTCTGCGGCTACCGCTCCCGCAACGTACGTGAGATCAACCCGGAGACCGGCCGGGAGGCGCACCGGGTAGAGATCGTCAGCAATGAGGCGGGCGAACCGGTCATCGGCCAGTTCAACCCGATCCTGACCGTGGACGAGTGGAACGCCGTAACGGCCGTCATCGGTAGCCACGCCATCGCAGGCCGAGGCAAGAACACCAGGACCTACCTCCTGACCGGCACCCTCCGCTGCGGCAAGGAGAACTGCGGCGCGAAGTTGCGATCACTCAAGGCTCATGGCTCACGCGTCAAAGACCCGAACCGCTTCTACTACACCTGCGAGTCGAAGAACAAAGGCGGCTGCGGTGGAGGCGTGAGCATCCCCGGCAACGAACTGGACGAGTGGGTGACTGCCGCCGTCATCCGCAAGTACGAACTGGAAGCAGAACGCCGCTCCGCCCAGACCACCCCCGAAACCTGGCCGAACGAGTCCGAACTAGCCGAAGTCCGAGCCGACCTCTCAGAACTGGCCAAGGCCCGCAAAGCCCGCCAAATCTCCGCCGCCCGCTACTTCGCCATGCTCCCCGATCTGGAGCAGCAGGAGCGCGCCCTCCTAGCCGACCAAGAACGCTGGCGAGCCAAGACCGCCATCACCCAAACCACCAACGCCACCATCCGAGCCGACTGGGACACTTACCCCCTGGCCCAGCGGCGTGCCTACATCGAGGAGACTCTAGCCGCAGTCATCGTCTACCCAGCCAACGGCCGCCGAGGCTTCCACCCCGACCGCATCGAACTAGTCTGGCGAACCTGATCAGTTCAACTGCGAGTAACGATCACCTTTCTTAAATGGAACACCGAGACAGTAGACCAGTCCGGTCTGCAAGATCCAAGGACCACTCCTATTAAATTTAGTGGTGTGCCTACGATGATAGAAATGTACATATCCAGCGTCGGGGTTCCAATTCCCTATCGCACCCTGCAGGAAGAGGTACTCGGCAAAGTGTCCGGTAGTGATAGTTTCACTCACTCCAGCCTTCTCAAGAGACTTTTCCAGCTCCCCATAAGTAAAGACATGCGCCGGCAGTGAACCTAAAATCTGCTCTAGGGCATCAATAACCGCATCGTCAAGCAATCCAGTCGACTCGGAAATAATTTCCAATAGCAAGTTCTCGGAAGCAAATTTATCGGCAGCGTCGCGCACCTGACCCGAATCCAACTTGACCCCGCGTATCGCATGATTCTTGATTTGCTCAAACAGCAAGGTCATATCACGGGGAGTGTACCTGGTAAATTGGAGAAGGTACCCGGGAGACTTGAAGGTTCGCTTACCTCCAGCAACCTTCACCACTGGTGGCAACATCGACAACAGTGCCATTTTGGACACTTCCGCTTTTTGGGCCAAGTAGTCCCAAAGAAGAACTTCAGTAGGATTGTTAGACTCGGCACCCCAATCCATATAGATGCCACCGTCGGCAGCAATTTTTGCGGAATCCGAAAAGCGAACTCGCCTAAATACGTCACTCCGACACATCACTAGCAAGAAGATATGCTTGCTACCAGAACCTCGCAGACGCCTCCTAACACCGTCGACGACTCGAACCAACGCCGCCACAGTTTGCCAGTATGCTGGATTGTCCGCAATGGCCTTGTCCAATCCGTCAATAGCCAGTAAATGACGATTTGGAGTAATAGCCGAGATCACAAGATCCAATACCGCGTCTGCGACTTGACCTGGACTCAGGGTTTCCGCCTCAGTTGACTTTGATTCGATAGAAGCGATACGAGGAACGGACACACCCCCTTTGCGTTCCCGAACACGCCGCAGGACCTGCGGATAGTCGTCAGAGGCCAGTCCGGCTTGCCGTAGCTCTTTAATGAATTTTTGAACTTGTGGGTCATTATGGAGACTACAGGCCGGGTCTTCAACTAAAGAATCCAGGAGACGCACACCAAGAAAGAGTCGCCAAGCCATGTCCGTTGGCGAGTTAACTTCTTTTGACACCAAACCGCTATCAAGCCCGGTCAAAGGACTTTGAGTACGATTCAGTTCGTCAAAATCGACAAATGTGTCGAATACGGCGTGATCGCCCAGCTCTTTTTTCCATCTAAGCGAAACATACAGCGCGGCCGCACTCTTGCCCGCCCCCTTCGGGCCAAGGATCAGAAACTTCTTATGATCCAGGATCAAGCTTGGAAGATCCCATCGATCAAGATACGTCCGCATGAACCGGTCCGGGTCAGAGTCGACGTCATTGACAGCGTCAGCAGCACCAAAGTACAGATTATCAATGTAAACCATCGACTCCCACCTCCGCTTGACCTGTTTCGTGCTATCTATGCTTGCATAGTACCGTCATGCATGCGCAACATGCAGAGTGGACCGACCACTTCAGTGTCCAATTCGAAGTACTGTCAGGTACTGTCCAACTGTGTGACCTCCGGAAGGCCGTTGTCCGAGCAGACGCGCTGGACTATCCACGGCGAACGCCTAGTAGATGACACCCGCAAGCTCAACGTCAGCATCGCCCACGTAGAGCTACCCGACGGCGTGCACTTCGAGCAGTGGGTCCTGCGGATGCCCAAGGCCGTGATGACGCTTGTCCTGGACGACGCCCGCGAACACGTCCTCATGATCTACCGCCACCGCTGGATCATGGACCGCTGGACCTGGGAACTACCCGGCGGCTACCTCGACCCGGACGAAGACCCCGCCGACTGCGCCATGCGCGAGGCCATCGAGGAAACCGGTTGGAAGCCCCGCAGCGTCGAGCTGCTGACCACCTTCCAGCCGCTCACCGGCACCGCCGACTTCGAGAACCTGATCTACGTGGGCCACGGAGCCGAGGACACCGGCCAACAGGCCGACATCAACGAGGCCGAGCGCGTCGCCTGGATTCCCCTCGCCGACATCAAGGACATGCTCGCCAACGGCGAGATCATCGGAGCCGCCGCGCAGATCGGCCTGCTACACGTTCTGGCCTTCCGCTGACCCGACGATCCCCATAGCCCGCATCTCCACCAGCAACTCCTCAACCGCCGGCTCCCGTCTAAAGGGCGCCAGCCGAGCAGCCACGTCCGCGAGGTATCTCACCGTCCGCACCGAGTTCAGGTTGCCCGCCATCCTCAGCGCCGAGAACCCGACCTCAACCGCTTCCTCGACCCGCCGCTGATCGACCAGGATCGAGGCGAGCAGCGCCGTGTTGAACAGCCGCCCCCGCTCGTACCCCTCGGTCATCTCCAACGACCGACGAGCGAACCCCTCGGCCTCATCCGGCCGCCCGAGATCCCGGAAGGTGTGCGCGAACTTCGCCGCCAAGTACGCCGCGTCGAAGTAGCTCAGCCACTCCGGCACCACCGAGCCCTCAGCTCCGGAGAACAACGCCTCAGCGTCGCGCAGCGCCGCCACCGCTCCCTTGGAGTCGTGCTGCAACGCGAGCCCATGCGCCTCCATCACCGCGGCTTCCGCCTGGAGCACCCCGAGCCCGGTCCGCGAAGCGTTGTCCCGAGCCCCACGCGCCAGGTCGACCGCCACCAACGGCGACCGGAAGAACGCCGCGTGATGACTCATCCCGGCCAGCATCTCCGCAGCTAGAGCGTCGTCACCCACGTCCTTGCACAACTGCAACGCCAATCGCAGGTGCTTGCGCCCGGCCTCGACGTCCCCCATGTCGTACGCCATCCACCCGGCGAGCTGGTTCATCTCCGCAACAGCCCCGGACAGCTCCCGCCGCACGCCATCCCGAAACCGCCCGGCCCGCAGCAGCGGCACGCCCTCAGCCACCAGGTACTGACTCACCGTAGACCGCGCGTGCCCACCACCGAACCGGTTGTCGAGCAGTCGGAACGTCCGCGTCATCGCCCGCAACGTCTCCACGTCCGGCGGCCCCACGACCCGATCCGTAGCAGGCTCGGACGCACCCACCGTGAACCATCCGAACGACCGGCCCCGCCGCTCGCCCGACGCCACGATCGGCGACGAGGTGAACCGGAACCACAACAGTGCCTCAGGCACCCTCAGCGCCCGTGCCCACCGTTCGAGCCGCACCAGGTCGCTCGGTGCGGGCGTGCGTTCGCCTTCCAGATGCGACACCTGCGGCTGCGACATGTAGAGCCAGCGCGCGAGCCGAGCCTGAGTCAGCGGCGGGTTGTGGGCGTACCGGTAAGCCTTCAGAACCCGTCCGAAATGGCGAGAAGCGAACGCCGCCCGGAACTGCGGCGTCGCCCAGAACTCGACCGGTTTCTCTGGCGCGTGAACGACCTGCGCCTCTCGCCGCGCGCAGGCCGAGCAGTGCGACGTGCTGTTGTCAGCCGCCAGCCGAGCCCCGCACCCCCGGCAGTCCCGGCGGTTCTGCCTTGCGCCCATCAC
This sequence comes from Saccharothrix sp. S26, assembly GCF_021390395.1. GTDB lineage: Bacteria > Actinomycetota > Actinomycetes > Mycobacteriales > Pseudonocardiaceae > Actinosynnema. Next base: position 61,088 of record NZ_JAJUWT010000031.1, on the reverse strand, counting down.
CACCCCTGACCTGCTCCTCAACCCGAGTGTAGCCACGCCGACACGCACCGACCTGCGGATATCGGTGATGCCGATATCCCATCCACGAACGTGGTGCACCGAGCACGAGAAGTCCCGCATCGTCGTGATCAGGACAACGACGGAGGGAGTCTGGGAATGGCCTTCTACGTACTGGCGCACCCGGAACAGCACGCGTCGGCCCCACTGGTCGAGCAGACGTCGGGACAGCCGAACCTGATCGCGGAAGTGGGTGATTCGCAGATCGCCGTGCAGGTGGCGAACCACCCGGACGGCTTGAAGATGGCCGCCGCGTTCGCCTGGAACCTAGCCAAGGCCGCCACCGAGTTCGCCACCCGGTGCCAAGAGCTGGCGATGAGCCAGGGCACCGACGCCTACGGCAAGCACGCCGAGTTCACCGGCTGACGCTATGACCCCGGAGGACGTGAAGGGCCTGCTCACCTACGGCATGTACGTAGCCGCGTGCGCCGTCTGGTCATGCGTGGCCCTTTACGCCCTCACCTGCGGCATCCACGCCCTGTGGCGACGGCACCGAGCCCGAGCACAGGCCCGCCGGATAGCCGCAGAGATCGCCGACACGGTGGCCGCCATCCAGGCCCGCCACCACGAGCAGCATCCGCAACCCGGAGCCTCGACAGACGACCGCAGCACGAGCACTCACCAGCGCTGAACACAACACCAGGCCACGGCCAGCGATGCGGCACATGATCCCTGAAACCAGCACGAGGGCCTGCCCTCACGGGGTGCCGCAGAGAACCCGCTTGAACACTTCCTTTCACACACATCAGGGGTAGATCCCCACACCTCGTGCCGCCCTGTCACGGCTCCCCACCGTGAAGGGAAGTGTTCCCGTGGGGTCAACGTCCGACGAGATGTGGGAGTGGGCAGAGCAGCAAGCCGCCTCCACCCCCGCCTGGACCGACGAACGCTGGCAGCGCGTCAACGCCATCTTCGGCGTCCGACTGGCCGACGAACCACGGCCTCAGCGCCACCAAGAGGCCGCGTGATGACCGGCCAGGAGTTCGACACCGACGACATCCCTGCCTACCTCCGCCTCTTGGCGCAGGGTGCCGCGAACAAGAACGACTTCCACCGCTGGAAGGACATGGTCGCGAGCACGCGCGGCTGCACGTCCCCGATCCGCCTGGTCGGCACTTCGTCCACAGTGGACGCGACAACCGGCGAGGTCCTCTCGACCTACTCGACGTGGGACGAGCCCAACGAGTACCTGCTGACCGCGTGCGGCAACCGCCGGGCAAGCAGGTGCGAGGCGTGCGCGCGGGTATACGCCGATGACACGTTCCACCTGATCAAGTCGGGCCTTGCCGGTGGCCGAGACGTGCTGGGTTCAGTGGCCACCCACCCACGCGTATTCGCGACATTCACCGCGCCGTCGTTCGGCCCGGTCCACAACCGCACCGTGGACGCCACTGGTCAGGCACGTCCCTGCCACCCTCGCCGCGAAGACCCGTCCTGTCGAGCCAGGCACCACGAGGATGATCCACTACTGGGTCAGGCCATCGACCCGGACACGTACGACTACGCCGGAGCGGTGCTGTGGAACAACCGGGCCGGAGAGCTGTGGCACACGTTCGCCGTCTACCTGCGCCGCCACCTGGCCGAAGCACTCGGCGTCTCCCGCGCACGCCTGTCCAAAGTGCTGCGCGTGGAGTACGCCAAGGTCGCCGAATACCAGTCGCGCGGACTGGTCCACTTCCACGCCGTGATCCGCCTCGACGGCCCGAGCGGACCAGCCGAGCCACCCCCGGCCAGCACCGACATGGACATGCTTTGCGAAGCAATCACCAGCGCGGCCCGGACTGCGCGCGTCCACTCCCACGCCATCCGTTGGGGAACCCAGCTAGACCTGCGCCCAATCAACTACGAGGGTGACGACGGCTGGACCGATGCCAAGGTCGCTCGCTACATCGCGAAGTACGCCACGAAGGGAGCCGAGACAGCCGGAACGGTGGATCGACCGTTCCGCACCATCTCCCACCTGGACCGCATCCGAAGTCTGACCGACCACGCCCGCCACATGATCAGAACATGCTGGGACCTCCACGAGACCCACCCGCACCTGAAGCTCCGCGAGTGGGCTCACATGCTCGGCTACGGCGGTCACTTCTCGACCAAGAGCCGCCGCTACTCGACCACCCTGGGCACGATGCGCACCGACCGAGCCCGCTTCCGAGCCGATCAAGCCCGAGAGCTTGCCGGACTGGACCCACTTCCACCCAACCACTCAACCGTGCGCATCGGTGACTGGGCAGTCTCAGGCACCGGCTACATCAACGCCGGTGAAGAGGCGTGGGCTGAGGTGATCCGCGAGCAGCACAGATTCAAGCCGATCCCCCGCCCGACCAACAACGACCCGGCAGCCTGACTAGGGGCGTGGTTCAAACTTCCTTCTCCTCAGTCAAGGCGCTGGCTGCGCCAGCGCGGGCACCCGCATGAGCACCAAGAGGAAGTGCATGGCCGAACAGAAGGTCAAGGCCGTGACGATCGCATGGTCACTCGGCTTGATCAAGCTGGGCACGGCGATCGACGCCACGCCATCGCTCCGCGCTGTCGTGCCAACGAATACAGCACCACGAGAGCCGTCATGAGATGATTCCCGGCATGACCCCGAAGCTGTGCCTCGCCCAGGACCCGGAAGCGGACGAACTGCTCTCCACCAGCCCGCTCGCCTTGCTATTTGGAATGCTACTAGATCAGCAAATTCCAATGGAAAAGGCGTTCAAGGGACCGAAGGTCATCGCAGACCGCATGGGTGAACTGAGCGTCCACAGGATTGCAGAGGCAGGTGAAGAGGAGTTCGCCACCGTCATGTCTGAGGTTCCAGCCGTCCATAGGTTCCCCGGCTCAATGGGCAAGCGGCTCCAGACGCTCGCTCAGTACCTCATCGAGCACTACGACGGCGATCCTGCTGGAATCTGGACGCGGGATGAGCCTGACGGTAAGACGGTATTGAAGCGCCTCAAAGAGTTGCCTGGGTACGGCGACCAGAAGGCGCGGATCTTTCTCGCCCTGCTCGGCAAGCAGCTCGACATTCAGCCCGAAGGATGGCGTGAAGCAGCCGGGACCTACGGTGAGGTCGACTCTCGGCGCAGTGTCGCGGATGTCCGGGACAGGGCGTCGTTGAGCGAGGTGCGCGATTTCAAGAAGTCGGCGAAGGCCGCAGTCAAAGCCAGCAAAGATCTATAAGCGACCCTTCGATACTCCATACGGGTGACGTCCGTACGGGCTAGCTAGTGCGGCGTAACGCCAGAGCGCCCTCGCCGATGCCTTGACACAGGCAGCGACTCAACGAGGAGGACGCCGTGCAGACCTTTGATGAAGCCATGGCCTGGCTTGATGGCGCGAGGCAACCGAGACTACTTCTCGGCAACGGGTTCAGCATGGCATTCGACCCGCACAGATTCAGCTATGGAGCGCTCGCCGAAAAAGCTAAGACGGATTCGCTGCTCTCCGACGACGTTGCCAAGGTAATGAACACTACCGGACTGACGGACTTCGAGGCGCTTATGCGGTCGTTCCTAGCGAGTGCCAGAGTCCTACGCGCGCTTGACGATAACGTCGATCCGGCGCTGCTTGCACGCCTCGATAGAGCGTCGGTAGAACTTCGCGAGGTACTTGCCAAGTCCATTGCCGGGCTGCACCCAGATCGCCCATACGACATCTCCGAAACTCAGTACCGATCTACAAGGCGATTCCTTGATCGCTTCCAAGCGATCTACACAGTGAGCTACGACTTGCTTCTCTATTGGAGCTTGATGCAAGATCTTCCACCAGACTTCCCCAGCAAGGGCAGAGACGACGGATTCCGTGATAGCGGAATCGACGGGGATGACACGGTCCTGTGGAATATGTATAACCCACACACCCAGACTGTTCACTACTTGCATGGGGCACTACATCTGTACGTAGGCACTGATGGCCTTCGCAAGGTTACGTGGATACGCACCGCCGACGCGTTGATTGACCAAGCGCGGCGGCAGTTGACTCAGAATCGATTCCCCTTGTACGTGGCCGAAGGAACATCGCCGCAGAAGGTCGATAAGATTAACCGCAGTGCCTACCTATCCAAAGCGCTGAGGTCACTGAGCAGCTGCGGCGGAACAATGGCAATCTACGGTCACTCGCTTGACGACAACGACGACCACATACTCCGCGCGATCACAAAGTCGAAGCTCAGCAAGCTCGCGATCTCGATCTACGGAGATGAGGACTCCGCTACCAACAGCGCAATCATCCGCAAAGGCGAGGGGTTGTGCGAACACCGCAGGGAGGAACATCCAGGCGGAACGGCCCTTGAGGTGCAGTTCTACGACGCAAGTTCCGTCCATCTATGGAACGACGGACGTGCTTAGGTGGGTCATACATTTAGCAGTGTGTTGCGACCAGCAGTTCCCCATGGAGCACGCGTTCGCCGGGCCGCGGAAGATCGCGGATCGGATGGAGGGGTTCAGCATCGAGAAGATCGCGCGGACCGAGGTGGACCGGTTCGTGGAGCTGTGCGTGCAGCCGCCGGCGATCCACCGGTACGGGGCGTCGATGGCGCGGCGGGTGCACGCGTTGGCCCTGCACGTGATCGAGCACTACAACGGCAAGGCGGCGAACATCTGGAAGGCCGGCAAGCCGGACGGCGAGGAAGTGCTCCGGCGGGTGAAGGCGTTGCCCGGGTTCGGCGACCAGAAGGCGCGCATCTTCGTCGCGTTGCTCGGCAAGCAGCTCGGCGTGACACCGGAGGGCTGGCGCGAGGCGGCCGGCGCGTACGGGGAGGAAGGGTCACGGCGGTCGATCGCCGACGTGACGAGCGCGGAGACGTTGGCCGAGGTCCGCGCGTTCAAGAAGGCGGCGAAGGCGGCGGGGAAGGAAGCGGTCGGGGGTTAGAGTCCCCGCGTGCAGCTGCCGGGTCTCGCCGATCTCACGCCGCCGGGCCGGGGTGGTTTCGCCACCGTCTACCGCGCCCGCCGGGTCGAGCTCGATCGCGAGGTCGCGGTGAAGGTCGATGACCGGGTGTTGCGCACCGACCGGGACCGGCGGCGGTTCCTGCGTGAGGCGCACGCGGCGGCGCGGTTGTCCGGGCACCCGCACGTGGTGGCGACTTCACCCCGCAGGGCACGCCCTACCTCGTCATGGAGCTGTGCACGGGCGGATCGCCGGCCGACGTGGTCCGGCGAGGTCTGGTGAGGAGGCGAGGCGCTGGCCGTAGGTGATCGGTGCGGCGGTGTTGGCCATGGTCGTCGCGGCGGGCACGTGGTGGTGGGCGGTGCGTGACTCCGGCGCGGTCGGCGGCCCCGGGTCGGTCGAGATCGGCGGCGGGGTCAGGGTGAAGCCTCCCCGCCCCGCCGCCGTGGCGTTCGCGGACGGCGACCGGAACTACTCTCACTGCCTGGCGGCCGAACCCGGTGCGGGAGAGGTGACCACGAGCGCGTTCGGTGGCTCGTGAGGCGGTTCGGGCTTGAGGGCGAAGACCAGCATCACGAGGGCCACGAGGGCGAGGAGCGCGGCGATCGGCGCGAGCGGGAGCAGGCCGAACGAGCTGATCACCAAGCCGCCCAGGACGCCGGACAGGCCCACGCCGAGGTAGATCGCGGACGCGTTGAGCGACAGCAGCAGGCCGCTGTTGGCGGGCGCGAGCTCGATCAGCCAGCTCTGGATCGGCGGGTTGGCCGACCAGGTGAGCGCACCCCACACGAACAGCGCGACCGCGGCTGAGACGGGCGTGGTCGTGGTGAGGGGCAACGTGGCCAGCACGACGGTGAAGCAGCTGAACAGCACGACCAGCAGCTTGCGCGTGTCGAAGCGGTCCGTGAGGCGGCCGGCGGCCCAGTTGCCCAGCACCGAGCCCAGGCCGTAGGCGACGAGCAGGACGCCGATGGTCGCGCCTTCGACGTGCGCGGTCTCGGTCAGCAGCGGTGCGATGTAGTTGAAGACGCTGAACACGGCCAGGCACGCGAGCACGGTCAGGCCGAGGACCATCAGCACGCGCCGGTCGGCGGCGGGGGCGAAGCGCCGGCGCAGGCTGACGACCGGCGGGGCGTCGACGCGGGGCAGCCACAGCCGGACCGCGACGGCGGCGAGGGTGCAGACCGCGGCGATCAGCGCGAACACGCCCTGGTAGCCCAGGGGTTCGCCGAGCACGTTGCCCGCGGGCACGCCCAGGACCAGCGAGAACGTCAACCCGCCGAAGACGAGGGCGACGGCGCGGCCGCGGTGCTCCGGCGGGGTCAGGACGGTGGCGACGAGGGTCGCGGCAGGTGTGTAGACGGCCGCGCCCAAGGCGCTGATCACGCGGGCGACCAGGAGGAGCGGGTAGTTCGGGGCGACGGCGGCCAGCAGGTTGCCGAGGGCGGCGACGGCGAGGGCGACCACGAGGAGGGTGCGGCGTTCCCAGCGGCCGGTGAGGGCGGCGAGGAGCGGGGACGAGATCGCGTAGGCGATGGCGAACGCGGTGAGCAGTTGGCCGGCGGTGGCGTGCGAGACGTGCAGTTCCTCGCTCACGGCGGGCAGCACGCCCGAGACGATGTACCCGCTCGTGCCGATGGCGAACGCACCGGCGGCGAGGAGGTAGGTGCGGGCGGAACGGTGTGCTGTGAGTGGTGCTCGTGGTTCCGGCATGGCTGCCCCCCGATCGAGTGGTGGTTCGACAGGGATCGTACTACGGCAGTCATCGAAGTTTGATGCGTCTCGTAGTATGGGCGTTATGACCACCTTGCTCGCACACCCGGAGCGGGACGAGATCCGGATCGCGTCGGTGCTCCAGGCACTGGCCGACCCGGTGCGGCTCCAGATCGTGCGGGCGTTGGCGGAGCACGAGGAGGGGATCTCGTGCGGGGTGCTGCCGTTGGGGGTGACGGCGTCGACCCTCACGCACCACTTGCGGACGTTGCGGGAGGCGGGGGTGGTTCGCGTTCGGCCGCAGGGGACGTCGCGGATCAGTTCGCTGCGCAGGGATGACTTGGATGCGTTGTTCCCGGGGTTGCTGGATGGGGTGTTGGCGGCGAAGCGGTGAGGGCCCGGGGGTGAGTACGGCGACTCGGTGGTTGGGCCGGCTCGATTCGACGTGGGGCCTCGGCGGGTGCGCTGCGGGTCCGTTGTGGATGGCGGGGGTGGGGGTTGGGTGGGGTTAATTGGTTGCGGTGGTTCGTAGGGTGAACAGACGTGCGCGCTTACGTGGTGCTGGCGCTGGCGGGGTTTCGCAGGTATTCCACTTATCGGCGAGCGATGGTCGCCGGGATGGCGACGAACGTCGCGTTCGGGCTGCTCAGGTTGGCCGTGTTGATGGCCGCTGTCGGGCAGGGTGACATCGCCGGTTATGACGTGGCGGCGGCGGCTACGTATGTGTGGCTCGGGCAAGGGCTCATGGCGGTGGTGGTGCTGTGGGGGGACGGGCAGTTGGCCGAGCGGGTGCGCAGTGGTGATGTGGTGGTCGACCTGTACCGGCCTTGGCACTTGCAGATGGCGCTGTTCGCGGAGGACGTGGGGCGCGCCGGGTTCGCGGTGCTGGTGAGGTTTGGGCCGCCGGTCGTGTTCGGGGCGCTGTTCTTTCCCTTCCGGTGGCCTTCGGTCGGTGTGCTGCCCGTGTTCGCGGTCAGCGTGGGGTTGGCGTTGGCGGTCAGCTTCGGGATGCGCTTCCTGCTCAACGCGACCACGTTCTGGCTGCTGGACAACCGGGGTGTCCAAGCGCTCTACACGGCACTGACGTGGTTGTTGTGCGGGTTGGCGGTGCCGCTCGCGTTCTTCCCCGACTGGGCGCTGCCGATCGTCTGGTCGACGCCGTTCGCGGCGATGTTGCAGGCGCCCGTGGACGTTTTCTTGGAGCGCGGGTCGCCTTGGCCGTTCTTGTCGAGGCAGGCGTTCTGGGCTGCCGTGGTGCTTGCCTTGGGGCACTTGGTGTTGAACCGCGCGGTGCGCAAGGTGGTGGTGCAGGGTGGCTGAGGGTGTCTACCTGAAGCTCGTCGGGGCGCGGTTGCGGGGGCAGATGTCCTACCGGACGTCGTTCGCCCTGCAGTGCGTCGCGCAGGCCATCAACCAGTTGGCCGAGTTGGCGATCATCCTGGTGCTGTTCAACCGGGTCAGCGCGTTGGGCGGGTTCTCGGTCGCGGAAGTCGTGTTGATGTACGCGATCGCGGGCACGGCGTTCGGGATCGCGGACATGGTGGCCGGGCAGTTGGACGAGTTGCCGACTTACATCCGCACCGGGACGTTCGACGTGCTGTTGTTGCGGCCACTCGGGACGTTGGCCCAGATGATGGCGTCCGACCTGCACCTGAGGAAGGTGGGGCGCATCGTCGCCGGGGTCGGTTCGATGGTCTACGCCTTGAGCCACAACGACATCCAGTGGTCGGGGTGGGCCGTGTGGTTGGTGGTCGCGGCACCGGTCAGCGGGGCGGTGATCTTCTCGTCGATCTGGGTGGCGGCCAACGCGGTGTGCTTCTGGGTCGTGGACGGCCAGGAGTTGGCCAACACGGTGACCTACGGCAGCAACGCCTTCACGTCCTACCCCGCCACGGTCTACGGCCCCTGGTTGCGACGGTTCTTCGCGTTCGTCGTGCCCGGCGCGTTCGTCGCCTACTACCCCAGCCTGGCGTTGCTGGGCCGGGCGGACCCGTTGGGTGGTCCGGGGTTCCTGGGGTGGGTTTCGCCAGTGGTCGCGGTGGTCGCGGCCGTCGTCGCCGGGGTGGTCTGGCGCACCGCCGTCCGGCACTACCGAGGGACCGGGTCATGATCGAGGTGCGCGAGCTGTGCCGTGAGTTCACCGTGACGACGAAGGTCGGCCGGTTCCGGCGGGAACGGCGGGTGGTGCGGGCGGTCGAGGACGTCGGGTTCGACGTGGCGGCGGGCGAGGCCGTCGGGTACGTCGGGCCCAACGGGGCGGGCAAGTCGACCACCATCAAGATGCTGACCGGGATCCTGGTGCCGACGTCCGGGCACGTGCGGGTGTGCGGGGTGGACCCGTCGCGGGGCAGGCGGGAGTTGGCGCGGCGCATCGGCGTGGTGTTCGGGCAGCGCAGCCAGCTGTGGTGGGACCTGCCGTTGCGGGACAGCTTCGAGTTGTTGCGGGCGATCTACCGGGTGCCGCGCGGGGATCACGCGAGCCGGTTGCGGGAGTGCGTCGAGCTGTTGGAGCTCGGCCCGTTCCTGGACACGCCGGTGCGGCAGTTGTCGTTGGGGCAGCGGATGCGGGGCGAGGTCACGGCGTCGCTGTTGCACGGGCCGGAGTTGTTGGTGCTGGACGAGCCGACGATCGGGCTCGACCTGGAGTCCAAGGAACGGCTGCGGGAGTTCCTGTCCGACCTCAACGCGCGGCGCGGCACGACGCTGTTGCTCACCACGCACGACCTGGACGACATCGAGCGGTTGTGCCCGAGGCTCGTGGTGATCGACCGCGGCACGGTGCTCGCGGACGGGCCGCTGGACGCGTTGCGCGCCGAGGTCGCGCCCGAACGGGTGCTGGTGATCGACCTGGAACGGCCGGCGGACCTCGACGGGCTGCCCGGCGTGACGGCGACGAAGGTGGAACTCAACGGTTTGCGACAGCACCTCACGTTCCGCCGGGCCGAGACCACGGCGGCGGCGTTGATCTCCGCCGTGGCCGCCCGGGCCGAGGTCCACGACCTGGTGGTGGTCGAGCCGGAAATCGATGACGTGGTGCGTCGGCTCTACGCGCGTCGGTAGAGTCGGACGAAACGGTCAACGAAGAACGGGAGCACCTCATGCGCGCAGGTCGTCCGCTAGCCACTCTCCTGCTGGCGATGGGACTCGCGGCCGCGGTGTCCGGTTGCGAGGCCGTGCAGCAGGCCTCGGACACGGCCAACCAGGTCGGCCAGGCGGCGGACAAGGCGCAGCTGTGCGTCGAAGCGCTCAAGCTGGCCGGCTTCACGCCCGACGCCACCGACCCGCAGAAGGCGCTGGAGGAGACCCAGAAGAAGGCCGAGGAGCTGAACGCGCTGGCCGCGAAGGCGGGCGACACCACGCTCCAGGACGCCATCACCGGCGTCTCGGACACCATGAGCCAGGTGACGCTGGAGGACCTGAACCCGGCCAACATCGCGGCCTGGTCGCAGGAGAAGCTGGACCGGGTGGCCAAGCTGTCCAACGCCTGCGCCTGAGCGGAAATGCCAGGCTGTCGGTACCTTCGGAACAGTCCTACGCTGTGACGCACCGGAGGTGTTGCAGATGCACGCGACAGTAGGCGACCGGTTGCACATCCACAGCCGCGCGGTGGGCCTCGACGAGACGGTCGGCGAGATCCTCGAAGTGCGCGGCCCGGAAGGTGCGCCCCCGTATCGGGTCCGCTTCTCCGACGGCCACGAAGGGCTGGTCTACCCCGGCCCCGACAGCCTGGTCGAGCCGCGGGCCTCCGAATCACCCAGGATCAAGGACTCGACCTCGGCGCGGTAGAGCAGCGCCGGGTCGATCCCCATGGGCCCGAACTGGCCGGAGACCTCCAGGCTGAGCACGCCGTGCAGCCTGGTGAACGCACGCATGGCGGTGAGCAGCACGGCGGGGGGCACGTCCCCCTCGCCGCGCGAGCCGGCCCAGGCCACGAGCTGGTCGTCCAACGTGGACGGTCCGGCCGCGGCCCCGCCCTCGCGCGGCAGGACGCCGAGCAACGCGCTCATCGTGCGGTGCGCCAAGAGGACCGTGTCCTCCGGCGCGTGGTAGCCCGGCAGCGGCGTGCCGAACAGCAGCAGGTAGCGGTGCGGCTGGGTGACGGCCCACGTCCGGAACGCCTCACCGAACGCACGCACCCGATCAGGTGAAGACTCGCCCGCGGAGGCCGCGACCGCCGCCTCCGCGGCCTCCGCGAGGTCGCGCCACGCGTCGCGGATCAGCTCGTTGAGCAGGTCGTCGCGCCCCTTGAAGTACCGGTAGAGCGCCGGACCCGTCACGCCCATGCGCTTGGCGATGGCGTTGACCGAGATCCCGGCCACCCCGAGTTCGGCCAACTGCTCCAGCGCGATGCGCTTGGCCTCGGCTTTCGTGTCCTCGCGGTACCGCTCCCGGCGGACGTTGACCACTGCTGCCCTCCTTGACAAACCCACTCTAACTTCTGTTAGAACCTCTAACAACAGTGAGAGCTTCACACGAGGGGGCGTCATGACGGTAGTCGTGCTGGGTGCGGGGCGGGGTATCGGGCGGGAGATCACCCGGCAGTTGGTGGCGGAGGGCCGGGAGGTTCGCGCCGTCACACGTTCAGGTGGAGTTCCGGAGGGCGCGCAGGACGTTCGGGCCGACCTGATGGACCGGGCGTCGACGCTCGATGCCGTCGAGGGCGCGTCGGTGATCCACCTGGCGGCCAACGTGCCGTACCCCGACTGGGCCGCGAGGCTGCCGACGATGGTGGAGAACGCGATCGCGGCGGCGGAGGCCGTGGGCGCGAAGATCGTCTACGCGGACAACCTGTACGCGTACGGGCCGGTGTCGGGCCCGTTGCGGGAGGACGCGCCGGAACGGCCGGCGGGTGCGAAGGAGCGCCTGCGCAGCGAGCTGGGCAAGCGCTTGCGGTCGGCGGAGGTGCCCGTGGCCACGGGCCGGTCGTCGGACTACTACGGGCCGGGCGGCACGGGCTCGCTGCCCGGCGAGCTGGTGCTCAAGCCGATGGCAGCGGGCCGGTCGGCGATGTGGTTCTGGCCGCTGGACCAGCCGCACACATTCGCCTACCTGGGTGACACGGCACGGGCTCAGATCCTGCTGGGCGACGACGAGCGCGCCGACGGCGGGGTGTGGCATACGCCCGCCGCCGAGACGGTGACCGTGCGGGAGTTCGTGGCGCTGGCCGGCCGGGTGCTCGGCAACGACCGCGAGCCCCTGCGGCTGCCCGCGTTCGCCGTCGCGGTGGCCGCGCTGTTCGACAAGCGGTTGCGCGGCTCGGGCGAGATGGACCACCAGCGGACCGCGCCGTGGGTGGTGGACCACTCCGCGTTCGAGGCCGCGTTCGGGCCGTTCACCGTGACGCCGCACGAGCAGGCGATCGAGCGGACCGCCCGGTGGTACCGCGGCTGAGCGAAACGGCCACCTGGGAGCGGTGTCAGCCCAGGATGGTGGTGATCAGGTCGTCGGCCAGGGCGGGCGTGGCCGCGGCGATGCCGGACCAGCGGCGGGACAGGTCGAGGTCGAAGGTGAGCGGCCGGCCGCGCAGGTCGAGCAGCGCTCCCCCGGCGGCGGGCACCGTGACGAGGGCGGCGATGAGGTCCATCAGGCGGTGGGTGTCCGAGCCGGGGTCGGCGAACGCGTCCACCGCGCCCTCGGCGACCAGGACCGCCTCCAGACACGTGGTGGCGAGGATGCGGACGCGTTCGGCCTCGTTCGCCACGCGCGTCCAAGCCGCCTCGTGGCCGCGCTTGGGCCGCATCAGGCAGACCGAAGCCCTCTTGAGGGCGGTGCGGCCGGTGGTGCGGTAGGGCGTGGGCCTGCCCGCGTGGGCCGACCAGGCCCGGCCGGTGTCGAACCACACGGTGAGCGCCTCGACCGGCTGGTCGTCGATCACCAGCGCACCCGCGAAGCACGACAGCGGCACGCCCATGGCGGCGTTCGCGGAGCCGTCCACCGGGTCGATCACGAGCGTCGCGGCCGAACCGTGGTCGAGGAAGCCGGCCTCCTCGGACAGCAGGTTCGCGCCCGCCGCCGCCGCGGCCTCGGCGATCGCGGCCTCCACGATCGCGTCCACCCGCATGGTCGGCGTGCCGTCCGCGCCGTCGGCGATCTCCTCCCGCAGCTGCGCGCGGGTGAACTCCCGCCTGGCCCGGCCGTAGGCGGCCGACGCGGCGAGCGCGGTGGCGGCGAGCGCCGGGTGCACGTCGGAGGGCAGGTTCGGGGTCGGCACGGGCCAGGAGTCCATGCACCCAACATGCCACGGGAGGGCCACCGGCGGCGGCCCTCCCGCGGTGTGCGGCTCAGATCAGGCCGAGGGCCTTGACCGCGTCGCGCTCCTCGACCAGCTCGGCCACGGAGGCGTCGATGCGGGCGCGGGAGAACTCGTCGATCTCCAGGCCCTGCACGATCGAGTACTTGCCGTCGGTCACCGTGACGGGGAACGACGAGATCAGGCCCTCAGGCACGCCGTAGGAGCCGTCCGACGGGACCGCCATCGACACCCAGTCGCCCTCGGCGGTGCCGTTGACCCAGTCGTGCACGTGGTCGATGGCCGCGTTCGCCGCCGACGCCGCCGAGGACGCGCCGCGCGCCTCGATGATCGCCGCGCCGCGCTTGGCGACGGTCGGGATGAACTCGTTCTCCAGCCACGTCTGGTCGTTCACGGCCTGCGCCGCGTTCTGGCCCTTGACCTCGGCGTGGAACAGGTCGGGGTACTGGGTGGCCGAGTGGTTGCCCCAGATGGTCAGCTTCTTGATGTCGGTGACCGACACCCCGAGCTTCTTGGCCAGCTGCGACAGCGCCCGGTTGTGGTCCAGCCGGGTCATCGCGGTGAACCGCTCGGCGGGCACGTCGGGCGCGTGCCGCTGGGCGATGAGGGCGTTGGTGTTGGCCGGGTTGCCGACGACCAGCACGCGCACGTCGTCCGCCGCGCCCGCGTTGATCGCCTCGCCCTGCGGCTTGAAGATGCCGCCGTTGGCCTCCAACAGGTCGCCGCGCTCCATGCCCTTCGTGCGCGGGCGGGCGCCGACCAGCAGCGCCACGTTGACGCCGTCGAAGGCGGTCTTGGCGTCGTCGGTGATGTCGATGCCGGACAGCAGCGGGAACGCGCAGTCGTCCAGCTCCATCGCGGTGCCCTCGGCGGCCTTGACGGCCTGCGGGATCTCCAGCAGGCGCAGGCGCACCGGCACGTCGGGGCCCAGCAGGTGGCCGGAGGCGATGCGGAACAGCAGTGCGTAGCCGATCTGGCCGGCCGCACCGGTGACGGTGACGTTCACGGGCGTGCGGGTCATGTGCCTTCCCGAATGTTGTGGCTTCAGTCCTCGGGCACGACCACTAGGCAGGCTGACGACCTGTCAGCGGCGGTCTCTACTCCGGGACCGCGCACCGGGCGGGTTGCCCGGCAGGTCGGAGGTTACCAACTGGGCGACGATGACAAGGTGTGACAGTGGACATCATCGGCGAGGACTACACCGACGCGGTCTTGTACGGGCAGCAGTGGGAGGGTCGCTCGTTCGTCGGGTGCGACTTCACCGAAGCCGACCTGCGCGGGGCGACCACGGCCAACTGCACGTTCACCGACTGCACGTTCGACCGCGCCGACCTGGGCGAGTCCGCGCACAAGGCGACCGCGTTCCGCTCCTGCCGGTTCACCGGGGCGGTGCTGGCGTCGGCGCGGTTCACGTCGTGCTCGTGGCTGGGGTCGGTGTTCGCGGACTGCGTGCTGCGGCCGATCACGTTGACCGAGACCGATCTCACGCTCGCCGGGCTGTCCGGCGCGGTGCTGCGCGAGGCGTCGCTGCGCGGGCTGCGGCTGCGCGAGGCGAACCTCGCCGACGCCGACCTGCGCGACGCGGACCTGCGTGACGCCGACCTGACCGGCGCGCGGCTGCGCGGCTGCCGGTTGGAGGGCGCGGACCTGCGCGGGGCGCGGCTGGACGCCGACAGGCTCGTCCAGGCCACCCTGCGCGGGGCACGGGTGGACCTGGACACCGCCGTCGCGTTCGCCGCGGCGCACGGGCTGCGCGTGGGCTAGTGGCCCGGGGGCTCCTGGCCCGCGACCTCGACCAGCACGCCGTCGGCGATCATGTCGTCGATCGTCTTCGGCATCAGGTAGGCCGTGCCGCCGCCGGGCTGCTCGAACCACGGCACGGCCACGCCGGTCAGCGCCTCGACCGGTCGGCGCAGCCGGTACACGTGGTACGGGCGGTTGATCCACGACGGCACCAGCGAGCGCTGCGCGAACGGCGTGCCCGCCGCGTAGACGAGGTTGCCCTCGCCCTCGCCGAAGCGGTCCACCTCCATGCCGGCGGGCAGCTCGACCATCTTCTTGTGCCGGAACAGGGTCAGCGGCGGTTCGCCGTTCATCGGGTTGATCGGCCACGACCGCTGCGGCTTGGGCTCCTGCGCGGACGTCGTGACGCCACCGGGCTGCGGCTGCGGTTGCGGCCCGACCGGCGCGGGCGGCTCGACCGGGGGTCGCTGCGGCGGCGCGGGACGGCGCGGCGGCTCCTCGCGGAAGCCGTTGGTCATCGGCGGGCGGGGTCGCTGCGGTGGCGGCGGGGGCATCGGTGCCGGCCGCGGCACGCGGCGGTTGGTCAGCACCAGCTTGCCGACCAGGTACGCGGCGGCGTCGTCCAGCCGGTCGAAGCGGATCGGGTTGGTGGGGCCGTGGTCGAACCACGACACCTCCCAGTCCGGGCCCTCGGTGCGCAGCAGCCAGGCGCGGTCGGCGGGCTCGCCGAACCGGTAGGCGGCGGGCGGCACGTCCAGCTCGTCCAGCGCGCGGCGGATGCCGGACAGCTCGCGCTCCTCCTCCGGCGTGACCTGGCGCGGCTCGACCGGCCGCGGCGGCTGGGCGGGCGGCGGCGGGGCCAGCGGCGGCGCCGGCGGCACGGCCGGGCTCACGTCGTCGAACGGCTGCACGGCCTCGGCGAACTGGGTCGCCTGGTCCGCGAACGGCGGCGGCACCTGCTCGGCGAACTGCGGCCGGCCGGCGGGCTCGTCGTGGTGCTCCTCGCGGGCGTGCTCTTCGCGGACGTGGTCGTCGTGGTCGTGCGGCTCCTGCTCGTCGTGGTCGTGCCGGGCGTGCTCGTGCTGCTCGTGGTCGTGCTGCTCGTGCTCGTGGTCGTGCCGGTCGTGGTCGGTGAACCGGGGCTCCGGCTCGTCGTCACGGGACTGCTCGGCGAACAGCGGCTCGTCCGGCTCGGTGAACGCCTGGCTCTCGTGGTCGTCGAACCGGGTGTCCTCGTGCGCGTCGAACGGCTCGTCGTCGCGTTCCGGCGCGTAGAGCCGGGCCTGGTCGACCTCGAACTCGGCGGTGACCTCCGCCTCGGCGGCGGAGTGGCGCGACTCGGGTTCGAGCGCCTGCTCCGGCGCGGGCCGCGGCTCCGGCTCGTCCCGCCGCTCGTGCTCGTCGTGCTCGTGCTGGTCGTGCGGGCGCTCGTCGAGCGGCTCGTGCTGGTGCTGCTCGTGCGACGGCTCCGCGGGCCGCTCGACGGCCTCGGGTTCCGGTTCCTCGTCGGTGAACGGGTTCCAGGTCTGGGTGTCGTTCAGCTCGCGCTCGTACGCGGCCGGCGCGAACAGGTCCATGCCGTCGGCGTAGGACTCGCGCCGGTACCGCTCGTCGATCACCGGACCGTCCTCTTCGAACCGCACCCGGTACGGCGGGCCCTCCTGGGCGTACTCGATGACGTCCGGCTTCAGCTCGGTGAGGTTCGCGGTCTCCTCGACGTCCGCCGGCGCGACCGGTTCCGCCGCGGGCCGCGGCTCGTCGTGCGGTTCGGGCAGCGGCACGGCCACGGTCGCGCCCACCTCGGCGGGCGGCTCGACCGGCGCGGGCGGGACCGGGGCGACCGGCAGCTCGGTGCCCTGCGGCGCGGCGGGCGCGCCCAGGTTCGCCGCGGCGGCGACCCGCGACTCCTCGGTCACCTCGGGCAGCACGAAGTCCAGCGCCTTGGCCCGCTCCACCAGCTCCGGCTCCGGCGGCACGCCGTAGGCGCGCAGGTAGTAGCCGACCGCGGCGGGCCAGATCCACAGGCCGTCGGTCTGGAACGCCACCGGCACCACCGCCGGCGCGTCCGGGTTGAGCACGTCGGCGTCGAACCCGCGCCCGATCACCGCGACCGGCGCGCGGTCGAGGTAGCTCAGCAGCAGGTCGAGGTCGGCTTCGGCGACCGGCGGCCGGTTCACCGACGGCCGACCGCCGGGACCGGCCCCGTCGAACACGCGAGCCGTGCGGAACGCGCGCGGAGGTTGCGGCGGGTCGACGGGCGGCGGCGGTGGCGGCGCCTGCTGGAGGCGACGGCGCAGCCAGTCCGGCACGTTCTCGTCCGTGCGCGGGAAGAACCGCATCTCGTCCAGGTACGCCTGCGGCGGCGGTGGCGTCGTCCAGGACGGTTCGGCGCGGTCGAAGTCCAGGTTGTAGCTGGACGGGTGGTCCAGCTGGTACCGGGCGTTGGACCAGCTGCCCCGGCCCTCCCGGTACATGCCCGCGCGCAACCGCGAGAACAGGCCGGCCACCTCCTGGGGCGGCGACCAGGCGCGCAGCGCGCCGTCAGCCGTGCGCACCTCGGCGGCCAGCTCGAAGTACCGGCCGGTCGCGCGGTACTCCGCGGTCACGTGCCGCCACTCCTCCGGCGCGGCCCGCATCAGCGTCAGGCCGATCTGCTTGACCAGCGCATCCTGCTCGGTCGGGTTCAGCGGCTTCAGCTCGGACACGTGCAACATCTTCCCCCGCGACTCCCCGTGCCCGCACGGCACCCCGCTGAGCCGAACGGAGTAATGACGCCACGCGACCGTGCCTAGACGCCCGGTTGCGGTTGCCGAGCGTCCCCGGCGGGCACCTCGACCAGGCTGCCGTCGGCGAGCAGGTCGCGCACCGAACGGGCGAGGAAGTAGCCCGTGCCACCGCCGGGCTGCCCGAACCACGGCACCGCGACGCCCTTAAGCGCCGGCACCGGCTTCTGCACCCGGTACACGTGGTAGCGGCGGTTCAGCCAATCCGGTGGCAGCGACCGCTGACCGAACGGGGTGCCCGAGGCGTAGACGAGGTTGCCCACCTCGGCCCCGAACCGGTCCAGCTCGACGCCGACCGGCACGACCGCGTTCTCGCGGTCGCGGAACAACGACAGCGGCGGCTCGTCGGGCAGCGGCTGGATGTCCGCGACCGGCAGCACCAGCGCGCCCGTGTCCGCCGCCGCGCGCGTCCGGTCCAGGTCCGCCCGCCACAGCAGCTCGGCCAGCAGCACCTTCGCCGCGTCCACCGCGTGCTCGTACACGCGCGGCCGGCCGTGCGGGCCGCGGTCGGCGTCCCAGAACTGGACCTGCCAGCCGGACGGTCCCGGCGCGGGCTCGATCACGAACGCGTCGGCCTTCGGCTCCACGATCCCGTACTCGGACTCGGCCACGCCGAAGTGGTCCAGCCGCTCCTTGAGGTGGTCGAGCGCGCGCTGGTCGGCCTCGGTGATCACGCGCGGCCGGTGCTCGGGCAGCGGCGCGCCCTCGGCCTGCCCGGTGGCCACGGCGGCGGCCGCCCGCTCGGCCTCGGGGTCGACCGGCGGCACGGCGTAGCCGTTGTCCCGGATGTGCTGGACCAGCTGCGGCACGGGCGGCAGGTGGTGGTTGCGCAGGTAGTACGCCACCCCGCCGGGCCACACCCAGGTGCCGTCGGTGTGGAAGGACAGCGGCACGGACGGCGTGGCGCCCGGCTCGAGCGCGTCCGGGCCGTAGGACCGCGCGGCCAGCACGACCGGCGCGTTCTCCAGGTAGGCCAGCACGTCGTCCAGCTCCTGCGGGTGCACGGCGGGCCGGGCGTGCACCGCCGGGTCCGGCCCGTCGAACAGCGGCGCGGCGATCACCGCGCCCCGCGCCGGGCCCAGGCCCGCGCGCTCGCGCAGCCACGCCGGGACCGCGTCGTCGTCGCGCGGGTAGATCTCCAGCTCTTCGGCGTAGTGCTGGGGCGCGGGCGGCTGCGTCCAGTCCGGCTCGCCGTCCCGGTCGAACTCCGCCGAGTACGTGTCGGGGTGCACGAGGTGGAACTTCAGCGTGAACCACGTGCCGTGACCCGGCCGCGCCATGCCGTCGCGCAACTGCACGAAGAACGGCAGCGCCTCCGGCGGCAGCTCCCAGTCGAACGACGAGCCGTACATGGTCAGCCCCGACACCTGCGTCTCCAGGTAGCGGCCCACCATGCGGAAGTCGACGAACAACTGCTCCCAGTCACCGGGCAGGCGCTGCACCAGCAGGGTGGTGACGGAGCCGAGGATCGCGTTCTGGTCCTCGACGTCCAGCTGCGGCGCGGTCATGCGTTCTGCTCCTCGGTCGTCTCGCTCGCCTCGACCAGCTTGGCGCGCAGCCAGTCGGGGATGAAGGCCTCGTCGCGGGGGAAGACCTGGAGGTCACGGGCGAAGTCGGCGGCCGGCACGGGCGGGGTGAACTGGGGGTCGTGGTCGAAGTTGTAGGTGATGTCGATGCTGACCGGCGCGTTGACCACGCACCGCGCGGAGAACCACGTGCCGCGACCCGGCTGGTAGAGCACCTGGCGCATCTCCTGGAACGCGGCGTTGAGCCCTTCCGGCGGCATCACCTCGGGCGTGCCGCGGTCGGGCATGTACACCGTCAGCGCCGCGTCCTGCACCGCCACGGTCATCCGCACCAGCAGGTCGATCCGCCGGAAACCCTCCGGAGCAGCGTCCAGCAGCATGCCCCCGATGTGCTGGAGCAGCTCGTCGTGGCGCTGCTCAGAAGTCGGCCGGCCAGAGGGCTGCGTTGTGCTCATTCGGGTAGCTCCTGACGTAGATCTCGGTCGTGCCGTCGGCGAGCGTCACACGCCACCGCGTCTGGTAGGTGTGAGGGTGGCGCTGGAGCGGGTCGCGCAGGGCGAACGTGTCGATCATCTCGACCGTACCGCCGGACCTCAGGAACTTCGCGCGGTCCCGCTCCATGCGGTGCCACGTCTCGGCGGTCACGAACGCCGGGCGCCCGTTGCCCTGGTTCTGGTCGCGCTGCTGGCTCGACTGGTTCGCCGCCTCGCCGGGCCCGCCGGTCTCGTTGCCCTGGTGGTGGCCGCCGTCGGAGAGCTTCTTGCCGTCCGCGTCGACCTCGCCGTGGTTGCCCACCTCCAACTGCGCGCCGCCGTCGCGCCGGATCGCGCCGCCGGACCTCAGGTCCGGCCGACCGGTCGTGGCGACCGTGTCGCCGTCGCCGTTCGTGCGACCGCGCCACGCGTCGTTGTCGGCGACCAGCACCGCGTTGGGCAGCGGGTTGTTCAGGTCCGGGCTGAACGGCCGGAACGTGTGCACGTGCGAGGTCGTGCCGTCCGGCCCGGTCTGGAACGTGCCGTAGCCCTGCTTCTTGTGGTCGTCCAGCACGAACCGGGTGTTCGGCGGCAGGTCGGGGCGGGCGGCGAACGGGTCGGCGTTGCTGAACGGGCGGGTGGCCGCGGCGCGCTGCTCCGGCGTCCAGCCGCTGGTGTCGCCGCTGACGACCTTCACCGAGTACGCGTACCCGTCGTCGGTCTTCGTCCGCTGCACGGCCAGCTTCACCTCGCCGTTGGCGGGCGTCGGCCAGGTCTGGGTCGGGTTGAGGGCCTTGCCGAGGCCGTAGAAGCCGTCGGAGGTGACCTGGGCGGTCGGCGGGGCGTGGGTGATCTCGGCGTTGACCCGGCTGCGCTGGCCCGAGTGGGTGTCCTCGAAGACCACGTGGCCCGACTCGTCGGTGAGGAACCGGCCGCGGCGCTGGCCGTGCTCGTCGGTGACCAGGTACTCGGTGCTCGGGTCGTGCACCTGGCCGGGACGGCTGAACGGCTCGCCCTGCCCCACGCCGGTGACCGGGTGCTGCCTGGTGGTGGGCGGCTCGGTGCGCTCGACGGCGTGCTGCGGGTGGCCGTGGGCGTCGGTGGTGAACTCCTGGTGCAGCGGGCCGCGGTCGATGTTGTAGTTCGTGCCCTGCGAGGTGTGCTGGACCTCCGGGTTGCGCACGTCGGTGGACAGGTAGTCCGGTGCGGCCACCCACCTCGGCTTGCCGTCGGCGTCGGTCTGGACCGTGCCGCGGTAGGTGCCGTCGGTGTCGTGGACCTCCATCCGCGTGTTCGGCGGGAGGTCGGTGCGCGCGGTGAACGCCTCGTCCGGGCGCGGGGCCAGCGGGTGGTCCCGGTCGACGGTCAGGCGGCCGTTGGCGGGCTCGGGGATCGGCTCGATGATCACCGCGCGGTCGATCGCGACGACCCGGTCGCCGATCTTGATGGTGTCCTGGGTGGTCTGGCGGGTGCCGTCGGCGTTGGCGACGAAGACGTCGTGCCGGTGGCCGAGCTCGACGCGGTAGTGGGCGTTCGGCGCGGGGTGGCGGACCTCGGGGTTGTCGCCGTGGCGGGTGTTGGGCGCGATGGCGTCGACGTGGACCTTGCCGTCGGCGTCCACGTGCACGACCGTGCGGACCTGGCCGTCCTCGCCGCGGATCGTGATCCGGGTGTCGGCGGGCAGGTCCTGGCCGCCGCGGAAGAACGACTGGTCGTCGCGCAGCCGGACGTGCTGCTCGTGCGTGGTCTCGGGAGCCGTCCACGGCTGCTGGACCTGCGGCTCGATGTCGAGCCGGCCGCGGTGCTCCTGGCCGTCGGTCGCCAGGTCGCCCTTGGGCTCGTGGCCGGGCGGCATGCCGTGCTCGCCGACGGGCGCGTGCGTGCCGTCGGGCTCGAACGCGTGCCAGCCGCCGTCCGGCGGGAGCTTCGGCCCACCGGACGGGTCGGGTGAGCTGCTGTAGAGGTTGCCGTCGCGGTCGGACCAGGCCAGGTTGTCCGGCGCGATGACCCGCTGGCCGGTCTCCCGGGCGACGTGCGCGGCCAGGCTGTTCTCACCGCCCGCGCCCGCGTCGCAGCCGACGAGCACGATCGTGCGGTCGGCGAGGTCGGGGTGGTTGCCGATCAGCTCGACCAGCTCGGCGCGGGTGTAGTGGGTGTCGCCGATGCGGACGCCGTCGCCGTCGGTGTGGATGTCCAGCACGGCGTGGCCGTCGGTGGCCGGGATGCGGCTCGACAGGTCGCGCAGGCGGTCCTCGGTGTGCAGCGCGACGCCCGCGTCGGTGACCTGGCTGTTGCGGATCGCCTGGTCGACGCGCTGGGACACCTCGCCGATCGGGATCGGTCCCTGGTGCGCGACCGGGCCGAGGTCGGGGTTGGGCGTCAGGCTCGCGGGCGGGTCGGCCGGGGTGTAGTCGTCGAACGCGCCGTTGCGCGCCTCGGCCACGGTGACCGGGTCCGGGGTGCGGACGTTGCCGTCGCGGTCGAACGTGCCGAAGTCGGGCGGCAGCACGCGGCCGTCGGCCGGTGGCACGTCCACCTCGTGCAGCACGCCCAGGTCGATCAGGCGCTGGACGCTCATCTGGCCCGTGTTCGGGTCCGCGAGGGCCGCGTCGAGGACCGGCTGGAGCTGGCGCGCGCCACCGTTCTGGTCGAACGCGGGCGCGACCGGGGCCAGCTCGACGGTCAGCGGGGCGTCCAGGACGTAGACGTGGTAGCCCTTGCCGAGGCTGTCCGGCATGATCGCGCGCTCGCCGAACCCGTACGCCTGGCCGTCCGGGCGCAACGGGGACAGGAAGTCGCCGTTGGGGCTGCCGAACCGGTCCAGCACGGTGCCGGCGGGCAGCTCCACCACCACCCGCGGGCCGTCCGCGCCCTGGTTCGGCGGCCAGGCGATGCTGCCGTCGGGCTTGGAGTGGGCGTCGCGGAACGACTGGTAGTCGCCGTACGGGCCGTAGGGCTGGTAGGTCGGCTCGATGAGGGCGGCGGCGCGCTGGTCGTACGTGCCGACGGACTGGTCGGTGGGGCCGGTGCTCTCGTGGACGGAGACGTAGTCGCCGTCGTGGGAGAAGCCGGGCACGACGCCCGCGGGCTGGTTCCAGACGTTCTTGTGGGGGAACGGGTCGGTGTCGGCGGTCGTGCCGGTGTCGGCGGTCGCGTCGGTGGGGGTCTCGGCGGGCCACTCGTGGCTGGACGCCGGTGAGTGCTCGTCACCCGGCTCGCCGACCAGGTCCGACGGGGTCTCCGGGCGGTCCGGCGTGTCCGGGCCGTCGGTGCCGTCAGGGCCGTCCACTGGCGGCGTGCTGTCGGTCGGCGTGCTGTCGGTCGGCGTGCCGTCGGTCGGCGTGCCGTCCGGCTTGGGCCCGTCGGCCGCGGGGCTGTCGACGGACGGCGTCGGGCTGTCACCGCCCCGGGCCGCCGGTGCGGGCCCGTCGGTGCGGATCGGGGCCGTGGGCGGCGCTGCGACGGGGCGTGCGGCGGGTTCCGGCGCACGTGCCGGTGCCGCAGCGTCGGGCCGGACCGGCGCGGAACTGCCCGGCTGCGGTCCGAACCCGCCGGGCTGAGGCCCGAAGGAGCCCGGCTGGGGCATCGGGGTGTGCGGCGCCGCGGGGCCGCGTTGTTCAGGCATCGTGACGGGACCGGTCGCCGGCAACGACTCGACCGGCATCCCGGTCAGGGAACTGGCCGCCACGGCGTCGTTCCGAGCGGGCGGAGAGGCAGACGCCTCGGGCGCGAACCCGTTGGCCGCAGGCGCGACCGGCCCGCGTCCACCCGGCGCACCACCACCGGCCGGCGCACCACCAGCCGCGCCGGCGATCGGAGCCCCGGCCGCCGGAGTCCCAGCCGCCGGTGCCGGACCGTTCCCGCCGGCAGCCGGGTGCGCGGCTCCCGGCGTCGAACCGCTCACCGGTGCGGAACCGGCCGCCGGCCCGCCCGGAGCCGCGCCACCGACCGGCATCCCACCGGGGATCACACCGCCCGCCACCGGCCCACCGGCAGTCCCGCCCACGGGCGCACCACCCGGCACCGGCCCGCCAACGGGCGCACCACCGGGAACCCCACCGCCAGGCACAGCCCCACCGGACACCGGTCCGCCGGGCACACCGGTTCCCGGCACCGCACCACCGGGCGTCGGGCCACCAAGCGGCGAAGCACCAGGCACCGAACCACCAGGCGTGGCACCGCTGCCCGGCACACCTGTGCCAGGCGTAGGCCCACCGGGCGTCAGTCCACCAGGCGTCGACCCGCCCGGCGTCGACCCACCGGGCAGCGACCCACCGGGCGTCGGTCCGCCAGGCGTCGACCCACCGGGCGTCGACCCACCGTGAGCGGATCCACCGGGCAGCGACCCGCCAGGGGTCGATCCGCCGGGCGTCGGCCCACCGGTCACCGTTCCGCCGTGCGTGGGGCCACCGGGCAGCGACCCGCCAGGCGTCGGCCCACCGGCCGCCGTTCCGCCGTGGGCGGGGCCGGCGGTGCTGCCACCGAACGAGGCTCCGCCCGGGACAGCCCCACCCGCAGCCGCTCCACCGGGCATCGAAGTCGGCATCCCGCCGCCCGGCCGGAGACCAGGCCCACCCTGGGGCGTCGCGCCGGCGGCGGGGGAGGCAGTGCCGGCCCCGGTCGGCGAACCGGCCGGACCAGGGATGAACGACGCCCCGCCCGGCACCGGCCCGCCGGCCGGCATCCCGCCGGGCGGCCGCGCGGCGGAACCGCCCGGAGTCGCGGCAGGTGCCGCGCCACCGGGAGCGGCGGCCGGGGTCGGAGCGCTGGGAGCCGTGCCCAACCGGCTGCCGATGGACGGCCCGGCCCCACCACCGACCGGCGACGTCGGCACCGAAGCACCGCCGCGCCCACCGGTCGTGCCACCAGGTGCCCCGCCGAAGGTCGAAGGAGCCGCGGGGGACGACGACCCGCCCGGCGAAGAGTCCCCGCCGACCGAAGGCGGCGCGCTGACCCTGGGCCCCGGCGCGGGCGGCGCGGCCACCGACGACGCCGCCGTCGTGCCCGCGGGCGGGCGGTTCAAGCCGTCACGGCTCACCGGCGGACCGGCGGGCGTCGCGCCACCGGGCACCCCGCCCGGCGCACCACCGGGAACGCCGCCCGGCGCAGGTCCGAGGTTGGGCGGTCCGCCGTCCGGGCCGCCGGGGTTGATCCGCGGCGGCTCGACGGAGATGCCGTCCTTCGCCCCGCCGATCCCGCCGGACACCGCGCCCGCCGACGCGCCCATCAGCACGTCGCGCGCCGAGATGTCCTGCCCCATCACCGCCGCCGTGCCCACCGTGGACACCGCGCCCTCGACCGCACCCCGCGTCGCGCCGGCGGCCACCTGCCCGGCCAGCCCGCCGCCCTCGAACTTCAGCCCGCCCGACACGCCGCCGACCAGACCGGACACCGCGCCGGAGACCGCCGCCTCGGTCGTCTTGCCCCAGTCCCACGACTCGCGGTCGCCGCGCGCCACCTGCACCGCCTGGATGGCCGCGTCGATGCCGACCGAGATCGCGACCTCCTTGAGGATCGCGATGATCAACTGCCGGAACGTGAACTGCACGATCAGCCGCGTCGCCTGCTGCGCGATCGGGATGCCCGCCGTCGACGCGCCGAACGTGCCGAACGCCGCGGCGATCAGCGCGGCGATCTCGATCGCCAGCGCGATCAGCGACGCGATGATCGACAGCTTGGTGTACTCCACCTCCAACGCGGTGTTGTCGCAGCTCTCGGCCAGCTGCTCGCAGATCTTCTGCAGCTTCGGCAGGTACGAGTCGTCGCCGTCGGCGAACTTCTTCCAGTACTCCTCGAACGCCTTGACGGCCTCGCCGGTCTGGCTCGCGTACACGGTCGACGCCGCGCCGTTGCCGTCGTCGATGACCGACTTCACGCCCTGCGCGGCCGTGCGGTAGGCGTCGGCCATCCGCCGCAGCGCCGTCTCGTCACCCTCCGGCCAGCTCTGCCCGACCACGATCGGGAAGAGCCACGTGACCTCGCTCGGGATCTCGATGCCCACCGCAGTGCCCCTCAGTAAGTCCGGGAGATCCCGGTCGCGTTGCCCTGGTCGGAACCCTCGTAGGCATCGGCGGTCTGCTCCACGCCGGTGCGGATGTCGGCCAAGGCCCGGGCGAGGTTGCCGAAGGCCTCCAACGTCGCCTGCGAGTTCGGCACGTACTGCTTGGCGAACGCCTGCCCGGACTCGTCGCCGCCCCAGCACTGCCCCTCGGCCTGCAACGCCGAGTTCAACGCCTGCAACACGCCGTCCAGCGCGTCACCGGCCGCGCCGAACTGGCCCGCGCCCCTGCGCAGGCCCGACACGCTGACGTCGAAGCCGCTCACCAGCCACTCCTGTCCATGATGCTGTCGCCGTCGTCATCGTCGGAGGGCGGCGCGGGCCGGCGCGGACGCGTCGACGGCTCCGGCACCGCGGGCGGTTGGGGGATGAGGTCGGCCAACGACGGCACGCCGGGCAGCATCTCCGACAGGTCGATGCTCGGCCCCTGCTGAGCGGGCGCGAGGACCTCGTTCAGCCGGGTCCGCGCCTGCGCCACGGCCTGCCGCACGGTCTCGGTGGCCAGTCGCGCCAGCTTGTCCGGGGTGGTGCGCTCGAAGGCGTTCGCGGAGAACTCCAGCGACGTCAGCGCGCCCGCCGAGTCGACGGTGGCGCGGACCGCGCCGTCCTTGGACACCGCGGTCGCCGTGATCGCCATGGCCTGCGCCTGGGTCTCGCGCAGCTGCGCGGTCTTGTCCTTCAGCTCGGCCAAGAGGGAGTCGACCTGCTCGCGCATGGCCGCGTTCCGCGCCTCCAGCTCGGCCCGTCGTCCTGTCGGATCGGTCACAGCGGTCCCCTCGTGAGCGCTCTCCAGAGGTGCTGACGCTAACGGAGCCCCGCGGGTTCCCACCGAAATTCGGCATCGGTTCGCCGGTGCGCCCAGGCAGAGTGTCAGCGTGCTCCGTCCGTACCGGGAACTCGCCGCGATACCGCACCTGCCCTGGCTGCTGCTGTGGTCGATGATCGGCCGCATCCACCTGCCGGCCACACCGCTGGCGGTGTCGTTCCTGATAGCCGGGTGGACCGGGTCGTACGCGCTCGCGGGCGTGGTCGGCGGCGCGTTGACGCTGGGCATGGGCGTGGCGGGGCCGTTGCGGGGACGTGCGGCGGACCGCAGCCCGGCGGGCCGGTTGCTGCTGGTCACGTCGGCGGGTTACGGCGTGGGCATCGCCGTCCTCGGCCTGCTGCCCGCCGTCCTGCCCGGTGGGGCGTGGCCGGTGGCGGTGGTGGTGGGGTTCCTGACCGGGCTGTCCACGCCGCCGGTGACGGCGATGAGCCGGGCGAGCTTCCCCCGGTTGGCGACGGGGCCCGCGCAGTCGGCGGTGTTCACCGTCGAGGCGTCGATGCAGGAGGTCATGTACGTCGTCGGGCCGGCGCTGGCGGCGACCGTGGTGGCGGTGTGGAACGCGCAGGTCGCGCTGTGGCTGTGCGGTGCGCTGGCCGTGCTGGGCGCGGTGGGGTTCGGCGGTGCGTTGCGCCGGGCGGGGGTGGACCGGCCGCAGGAGCGGGAGGTCGCGCCCGGCGGGCGGACGCTGCTGCGGGACGGTTCGCTGGTCCTGGCGTTGCTGACGGCGCTGTTCCTGGTGGCGTCGCTGGTGTCGATCGACATGGTGATCATCGCGTGGGCGCGCGACCTGGGCACACCCGCGATGGCCGGTGTGCTGACGGCCGTGTGGGGCATCGGGTCCGTGGTCGGCGGGCTGATCGCGGGCGGGCTCGCCGGGCAGGCCAGGTTCACCCGGCGGATGCTGTTGATGGCCCTGGGCGTCGCACCCCTGGTGCTGGTGCTGCCGCCGGTGACGGACCCGTCGTCGGCGTGGTTGATCGGCTCGGTGCTGGGGGTGGGCGGCATGGCGATCGCGCCCGCCATCGCGGCCAACAACCAGCGGATCAGCGGGCTCGCGCCGCAGGACCGCAAGGCCGAGGCGTTCGGCTGGATGGGGACGTTCACCACCGCGGGTTCGGCGTTGGCGCTGCCCGTGGCAGGGTCGCTGCTGGACCACTTCGGGCCGGCCGCGGCGGCCGGGGCCAGCACGGCGGCGGCGCTGCTCGGCGCGCTGCTGGCGAGCCGGGTGCGTGACCGGGAGGCAGCGCGCGTTGGGTGATCGGGTTCGGCTGGTCGGTGGGTTGCTCGCGTTCGTCGGTGGGACGTTCCTTGCGGTTCAGGGGCGGTTGAACGGCGGGTTGGGGCACGCGTTCGGCGACGGGTTCCTGGCCGCGCTGGTGTCGTTCGGCGGCGGGTTCCTGCTGTTGGCGCTCGGCGTGCCGACGACGGCCGCGGGGCGGGCCGGGCTGGGTCGGCTGTGGTCGTCGTTGCGCGCGGGGCGGATCCGCTGGTGGCAGTGCCTGGGCGGGGCCTGCGGCGCGCTCTTCGTGTCCACGCAGGGGTTGACGATCGCGGCGCTGGGCGTGGCGGTGTTCACCGTGGCGGCGGTGGGCGCGCAGGCGGTGAGCAGCCTGCTGGTGGACCGGGCCGGGGTCGGGCCGGCCGGGCGGGTGCCGTTGACCTGGACGCGGGTGGCCGGTGCGGCGTTGGCCGTGGTGGCGGTCGCGGTGGCGGTGTCGGACGAGGCGGGCGACTCGTCGGCGTTGTGGCTCGCGCTGCTGCCCGCGGTGGCCGGGATCGGGCTGGGCTGGCAGCAGGCGGTGAACGGGCTGGTGCGCGAGGCGGCGCGGAGCACGCGCGTCACCACGCTGATCAACTTCGGCACCGGGACGGTGGTGCTGCTCGTCGTGTGCGCGATCGACGTGGCGGCGCGCGGGCTGCCCTCGACCGCGCCGAGCGAGCCGTGGTTCTACGCGGGCGGCGCGCTCGGGATCTGCACCATCGGCTCGGCTGTGCTGGCGGTGCGGTGGCTGGGCGTGCTGCTGGTCGGGCTGTGCCAGGTGGCCGGGCAGCTCGTCGGCGCGCTCGCGGTGGACGTCGTCGCTCCCGCCGCAGGTGGGCAGGTGTCCGTGCTCGCGTTGGTCGGCACGGCGTTGACGCTGCTCGCGGTGGTGGTCGCCGCGCTGCCCGGTCGGCGGTGATGAGAGGATGAGGCACGTGACTGCGACGATCCTCAACGGCAGGGCCACCCGGGACGCGATCTTCGAAGACCTGCGGGCGCGGGTCGGCGCGTTGCGCGAGCGGGGGGTGACGCCGGGGCTGGCGACCGTGCTGGTCGGCGACGACCCGGGCTCGCACTCGTACGTGCGGGGCAAGCACCTGGCGTGCGAGAAGGTCGGCATCACGTCGATCCGCCGCGACCTGCCCGCCGACACCACGCAGGCGCAGCTCGAAGAGGTCATCGACGAGCTCAACGCCGACCCCGCGTGCACCGCTTACATCGTGCAGTTGCCGCTGCCCAAGCACCTCGACCCGAACCCGATCCTGGAGCGCATCGACCCGCGCAAGGACGGTGACGGCCTGCACCCGGTCAACCTGGGCAAGCTGGTGCTCGGCGACGAGGCCCCGCTGCCCGCCACGCCCCGCGGCGTGGTCGAGCTGCTGCGCCGTTACGACGTGCCGCTGTCGGGCGCGAACGTCACCGTGGTGGGTCGCGGCGTGACGGTCGGCCGGCCGATCGGGCTGCTGCTGACCCGGCGCTCGGAGAACGCCACCGTGACGTTGTGCCACACCGGCACCAAGGACCTGGCGGCCGAGGTGCGGCGGGCGGACATCGTCGTCGCGGGCGCCGGCAGCCCCGGCCTGATCACCGCCGACATGGTCAAGCCCGGTGCCGCCGTGGTCGACGTCGGCATCACGCGCACCGAGGCCGGCCTGGTGGGCGACGTTCACCCGGACGTGGCCGAGGTGGCGGGTTTCCTCGCGCCGATCCCGGGTGGCGCGGGCCCGATGACCATTGCGATGCTGCTGACCAACACGGTCGAGGCAGCCGAGCGAACGGCCTGAGGCGGAAGCGGTGGAGTTGTTGCCGGAACAGCGCTGGCGGTCCGCGGCGGGCAAGCACCTGCCGTTCGTGCTGGTGCTCGCGGTGGTCGGCCTGGGCCTGCTCCGGATCGTGCAGTACCACTGGCGGCAGGGCGCGGTCCTGATCGGGCTCGCCCTGCTCATCGCCGCGCTGCTGCGCGTGCTGGTGACCGATGAGCAGGCGGGCCTGATCGCCATCCGGGGCCGCAGCGTGGACGCCCTGCTCTACTCGGGCCTGGGCGTCGCCGTGATCTTCGTGGCGATGACCATCATCGGCGGTCCGCTGGACCGCTGACCTGCGCCCGGTCGACCAGTGCCGTGATCACCTCCGCCATCTGGTCCTCGGGCAGCACT
This sequence comes from Saccharothrix sp. S26, assembly GCF_021390395.1. Taxonomy (GTDB): domain Bacteria; phylum Actinomycetota; class Actinomycetes; order Mycobacteriales; family Pseudonocardiaceae; genus Actinosynnema. The sequence goes on along the minus strand of NZ_JAJUWT010000031.1, from coordinate 31,367 downwards.
TCGGGCAACGTCAACCGCTCCACCATCAGGCCGCTCATCGCCAGGTAGAGCGACACCACCGTGGTGCGGTCACCGGGCAGCCCCGCGTCCAGGTGGAAGCGGACGTTCTGCTCCAGGTTCTCGCTGATCGTCTTCGTCAGCGCAGCCTGGAGTTCGGGGCGCCTGGTCGCCTCCAACCTCAGCTCCAGCAGCGCCAGGTAACCCGTGCGGTCGACCTGGAGGCGCTCCAGCAGCTCTTGCAGCAACCGGACCACGAGGCTCTTGTCGGGCGGTCCGGACATCGTCTCCGCCAACTGCTGCGCGTCGGGTGAGAGCCGCACGTGGATGTGCTCCCCGACCTGTCGCAACAAGTCGTCCCGGTTGGCGAAGTAGTTCGACGCCGTCCCGTTGGGCACCCCCGCCTCCTGGTCGACGGCGCGAAACGTCAACCCCCGCGCACCCTCTCGCGCCAACACCTCGATGGCCGCGTTGACCAACGCAATACGCCTGTTCGGGTTACGCACCAAGATCCCTCCTTGACAACCACTCCAACCATAGTACTACAGTCAGAGTGGTACTGAACCCCAAAGGAGCCTCACCATGCGAACCCTGACCTACTTCACCGCCACCTCGCTCGACGGCTTCATCGCCGACCCGAAGGGCGGCTTCGGCGACTTCCTCTTCGAAGGCGACCACATGACCGCCCTGTACGAGGAGTACCCCGACACCCTGCCCGCCCAGGCCCGCGAGGCCATGGGCATCGACGCCGAGAACAAGACCTTCGACACGATCCTCATGGGCCGCGCCACCTACCAAGTCCCCGGCGGCCTACCGAGCCCTTATCCACATCTGCGCCAATACGTCGTCTCCACCAGGCTCACCACCACACCGGACGACGTCGAGGTGATCGCCGACCCCCTGCCGAAGGTTCGCGACCTGAAACAAGAACCGGGCCTGGGCATCTGGCTGTGCGGCGGAGGCCGCCTCGCCGCCACCTTGCTACCGGAAATCGACGAACTGATCCTGAAAATCCACCCGATCGTGCTAGGCAAGGGGATCCCCCTCTTCGCCGGCGACTTCCCCACCACCCGCTTCACCAAAGCCACCACGAGAACCTTCGACACGGGCGTCATCTTCACCACCTACACCAAAACCGACGCCTAACCCCACCCACCGACTCGCCCCACCGGACCCGGAACCAGCCAACCAAGGCCCGATTTGACCTGGGTTCGGGTGCTTCAGAGCGTGTTCGTGGACGAGTTGGCTTCACGTCTGGTGCCCGATGAGTTGTGGGAGCTGGTCGCGCCGTTGATCCCGCCGTTCACGCCGCGTCGTCAGGGCGGCGGGATGACTCCGGTGAACGACCGGGCGGTGTTCACCGCGATCGTGTTCGTGTTGACCAGCGGCTGCGCCTGGCGGCACCTACCGCCCTCGTTCGGGTGAGCGTGCCTACTCGCGCACCGCCGGTGTCTGGCCTGGACCGAGGCGGGGTTGTGCGGCGGCTGCACCGCGCCGTGCCGGACGAACTGGACGGCAGGGGTCTGGTGGACTGGTCCCGCACGGCGGTCGACACGGCCACCGTGCGGGCCGGAAAAAGAGGGCGACTTCGTCGCCGCAACCCGGTCGACCGGGGCAAACCCAGTTCCAAGCACCACATCCTGACCGACCACAGCGGCCTCCCGCTCGCCGTGGCGGTGCCGGGCGCGACCATCAACGACTGCCACGGCCTCAAACCCTCGTTCGCACCATCCCGGCGATCCGGTCCCGAGGGGGCCCCGCCGCCGCACCCCTCACAAACTGCACGCCGACAATGCCCACGACCACCCGTCCTCACGAAGCTGGGTCGTTGAACGCACCCTGCCCTGGCTCACCGCCTCCCCACAAACCTTCCCACCAACCCACCCACCAACCCGCCCGCCCCCAACTCGCCCAACCCGCCCTCAACGGACCCGCCACCACCCACCGAGGCCCGATTTGACATGGGTTCGGGTGCTTTAGGCTGGTCGAAGCCGGGCAGGCTTGGCGGGCGCTTTATCCGCCAGGCCTGCCCGGCTTTGGCCTGCCTGGAGTGCCCGTAAGGGCCCCATGTCAAATCGAGCCCGACCAAACCGGGCAGCGGCGAGCCGCAACGGGTTGGCCGAGCGCAAAAAGTTGGCGACTTCTCAACAATCGCCAGAAAGGAGACCCCAGCACACCTGACAGACGGCGCGAACGAAAAACGGACGGCACGCAACCATAAGGCGGGGAGCCGCAGCCCAAGTCGACGAGGAGGCGCGAGGCGCGAGGCGGCAAACGGCGAGCAGCAGACAGCAGACGAGCAGCAGACAGCCGGTGAGCAGACGCGGCAGGTGAGCAGGCGGCAACGAGCACGTGCTCCGCAAGCTCAACGAAAGTCCCGCGATCGGGACGGGATGCGCAAGTCCAACTGCTGCAACCGTTCGGCCCGAATGCTGATCACGCCTTCCGCCGACTCCACCACACCCCGCACCAACAACGCGGGGCTGGTGCGGGCGACCTTCCGGTAGCGGGCCCACAAGCCCGTGGTGCACACGACGTTGACCATCCCGGTCTCGTCCTCGATGTTGAGGAACGTGACCCCGCCCGCCGTGCCGGGGCGTTGTCGGTGGGTCACCGCGCCGCCGATCAACACCCTGGTGCCGTCGGGCACCGCGGCCAGGTCCGCGGTGGCCAGGGCACCCAGGGCCGTCAGCCGGTCACGCACGAACTCGGTCGGGAAGCTGTCCGGGGACAACCCCATCGCCCACACGTCCGCCACGGCCAGCTCGACCTCGTCCATGCCGGGCAGGGCGGGTGCCTCGGTGCCGACCGCGGTGCCGGGGAGGCGGTCCGGGCGGATCCTCGCCACGGCACCCGCCGACCACAGGGCGGCGCGCCGGTCCAGGCCGAAGCAGCCGAACGCGCCGGCCGTGGCCAACGCCTCGACCTGCGCGGTGGTCAGGCGGACCCGGCTGCCGAAGTCCGCCATGTCCCGGAACGGTCCACCGCCCGACTCCCGTTGTGCCACGACCTCTTCCGCGACCCCTTGCCCAATGGTCCGGATGCCGCCCAGGCCGATGCGCACGGCCTGCTCGCCGTCCACCAGCTCGAGCGTGGCGTGGGCGAGGCTGGCGTTCACGTCGGGCCCCAGCACGCGCACGCCGTGCCGCCGGGCGTCGGCGACCAACGACTGAGGGGAGTAGAAGCCCATGGGCTGAGCACGCAGCAACGCCGCGCAGAACGCGGCCGGGTGGTAGAGCTTGAACCAGGCGCTGACGAACACGAGGTGCGCGAAGCTGAGCGCGTGGCTCTCCGGGAAGCCGAAGTTGGCGAACGCCAACAGCTTCGCGTAGATCTTCTCGGCCAGCTCGTCGTCGATGCCGTTGGCCTTGGCCCCTTCGTAGAAGCGCTCGCGGAGGCGTTCCATGCGGTGCGTCGAGCGTTTCGCGCCCATGGCGCGCCGCAGCTCGTCGGCCTCGGCGGGGCTGAAGTCGGCCACGTCGACGGCGATCTGCATGAGCTGCTCCTGGAACAGCGGCACGCCGAGGGTCTTCTTGAGCGCGCCCTCCAGCAGGGGGTGGTCGTAGTCCCACTGCTCCTTGCCGTTGCGGCGGCGGATGTAGGGGTGCACCGAGCCGCCCTGGATCGGGCCGGGGCGGATCAGCGCGACCTCCACCACCAGGTCGTAGAACGTCCGCGGCTTGAGCCGGGGCAGGGTCGCCATCTGGGCCCGGCTCTCCACCTGGAACACGCCCACCGAATCGGCGCGCTGGAGCATCTCGTAGACGCGCTGGTCGTTCAGGTCGAGGTCGCCGATGTCGACCTCGACGCCCTCGTGCTCGCGCACCAGGTCGATCGCGTAGTGCAACGCCGACAGCATGCCCAGGCCGAGCAGGTCGAACTTCACCAACCCGATGGAGGCGCAGTCGTCCTTGTCCCACTGCAACACCGTGCGGTCGGTCATCCGGCCCTTCTCGACCGGACACACCTCGCTGACCGGCCGGTCGCAGATGACCATGCCGCCGGAGTGGATGCCCAGGTGCCGCGGGAAGTTCTCCAGCTCGGCGGCCAGTTCCAGCACCGGGCCGGGGATGCCGCCCTCCTCCACCGCGGAGCGCAACGGTCCCCAGCGGTCGATCTGCTTGCTCCACGCGTCCTGCTGGCCGACCGAGTAGCCGAGTGCCCGCGCCACGTCCCGGATCGCCGACCGGCCGCGGTAGCTGATGACGTTGGCGACCTGAGCGGCGTGCCGACGCCCGTACTTGCGGTAGACGTACTGGATGACCTCCTCGCGGCGGTCGGACTCGATGTCGAGGTCGATGTCGGGCGGGCCGTCGCGGGCCGGGGCCAGGAACCGCTCGAAGAGCAGGTCGAAGCGGACCGCGTCGACGTTGGTGATGCCCAGGGCGTAGCAGACCGCGGAGTTCGCGGCCGAGCCGCGGCCCTGGCAGAGGATGTCGTTGCGCCGGCAGAACGAGACGATGTCGTGCACGACGAGGAAGTAGCCGGGGAAGTTCAGCTTCTCGATGACCTTCAGCTCGTGCTCGATCTGCCGGTACGCCCTGGGGTTCTCGCCGATCGAGCGGTACCGGCGGGCCGCGCCCTCGTAGGTCAGCTCACGCAGGTAGCTGTTCTCGTCGTGCCCCGGCGGCACGTCGAACGGCGGCAGTTGCGGCGCGATCAGCCTGAGGTCGAACTGGCACTGCAGGCCGAGCACGGCCGAGCGGTGCACCGCGCCGGGGAACCGGGCGAACCGGCGGGCCATCTCCTCCCCCGACCGCAGGCACGCCGTGCGGCCGGGCGGCAGCCAGCCCGCCATCTCGTCCAGGCTGCGCCTCGCCCGCACCGCCGCCATCGCCGCCGCCAGCCGGCCGCGCGCGGGCACCGCGTAGTGCACGGCGTTCGTCGCCACGGTCGGCAACCCCAGGTCGTGCGCCATGCCCCAGAGCAGGTCGTTGCGCGGGCCGTCCTCGGGGTAGCCGTGGTCGGTCAGCTCCACGAACACCCGGTCGGCCCCGTACAGGTCGACCAGCCTGCGCAGTTGCGCGAACGCCGCCTCCGGCCCCTCCCGCGCCAACGCCCGCCGCACCGCGCCCTTGCGGCAGCCGGTGAGCACGACGCAGTCGTCGCGGGTGTCCGCGACGACCTCCTCCAGCCGGTACACCGGCCGCCCCTTCTCGCTGCCGTCCGCGAGCTGGCCGGTGGTGATCGTGCGGCACAACGCGTGGTAGCCGTCGCGGTTGGTCGCCAGCAGGAGCAGGTGCTCGCCCTCCGGGTCGGGCACACCGTTCTGCGGCGCGCCCAGCCCGAGGCTCAGCTCCGTGCCGAACACCGTGCGCACGCCGAGCTCCTTGGCGGCCTCGGCGAACCGGACCACGCCGTACATGCCGTCATGGTCGGTCAACGCCAGCCCGTCGAGCCCGAGCTGCTGCGCCGCCTCCACCAGCTCCTCCGGGTGGCTCGCGCCGTCGAGGAAGCTGAAGTTGGAGTGGCAGTGCAGCTCGACGTACGGCACGCGGGCACGCGTCGAGCCGAGCTCGTCCACCTTGACCGCGAAGTCGGACGGGGCCTCGTAGCGCTCGCGGCGGTGCGTCCACGCCGGGCTGTCGCCACCGTCGGGTGGCGCGGGCTTGCCCGACAGCGCGCTCTCCAGCTCCGACCACCGGACCGGCGGGTTGTTCCAGCCCATCAGCGCGGGTCGTCCGGTGCTCGGCGGGGCGTCGGGATCGACAGTTCCGGCGCGGGTGGCGGCAGTCGCGCCGGGAGCCGGCCGGAGCTCACCACGTAGGCCGGTCCACCGCGCTGCTCCGGCACGTCACGCCGGTCGGACGCGGCGCGGTCGTGCAGCCACTCGGCCAGACCACGCCGGTCCGGCTCGGGAAAGTCACCGCTCATCAGTCGTACACCCCTTCCACGGCCCACTTGCCACCCGCGCGGATCAGCAGGAACGCTTGTTCCTCGCCGTCCGCCGCGGCTCCCAGCACCTGCAACCGGGCTCCGCGCATCGCGTTCTCCGCGTCCCACCAGCGCTCGTCCACCGGCCACGGCCCCGACCACGCCACGACCTGCCGCGTCCGGCCGCCGTGCACGATCCGGTGCGGCCGCACGACCAGCTCGGCGTAGCCGGTGACCACGACGTCCGCGCCGGAGGAGTCCAGCAGCGCGACCGGTCCGGGCTCGGCGAACACCGTGGCGGGCGACGGCGCGGGCAACTGCCCCGGCCACGGCTGGTCGGGGTCGGCCGCCGGGACGCGCTCGTCGCCCCACGGCACCAGCCGCACCCGTTCGACCGGGCCACGCCCGCCGCCGAGCACGGGGGTGAGCACGGCGTCCGGCCCGAGCAGGCCCTGGACGTGCACCATCGCGCGCGCCGCGCGTTCGGCCGCCTCGCCCTGGTCCCGGCCCGCGCCCGGCCACAGGCCCAGTTGCAGCGCGGTGGCGTCGACCACCTCTTCGGGGTCCAGGCGCAGCAGGTGGATGGCGGCGGTGGGCCCGGTCCGGTCGAGGCGGCCGCGGGTGAGCCAGCCGTCGAGCTGCCAGCGGACGCGGTCCGCGATGCCCTGCGGGGTGAGCGGCTCGGCGCAGCGCCACACCCGGTGCAGCTCCTCGCCGTTCTCGGTGGTGGCCCGGATGCCGAGGCGGGTGCAGGCCAGGCCGCGGTCGGCGAGGTGCGCGTGCAGGCGTTCGGCGAGGGCCTTGGCCGCGAACGCCGCCGCGTCGACCCGGTCGACCGGCGGGTCGAGCTCCCGGGTGACCGACAGCTCAGGTGGCGGTTGTCGGCGTGACCGGGGACGTTCCTCCAGCCCGGCGGCCAGCCGGTGGGCCAGCACGGCGGCGCGGCCGAAGCGGGTGGCGACGTCGCGCTCGGGCACGGCGGCGAACGCGCCCAGGGTGCGCAGGCCGAGGCGGCGCAGCAGGTCGACCAGCGCGGCCCGGTCCTCCCGGCGCTCGGCGGGCTGGTCGAGTTCGTGGATGCCCAGCGGCGCGAGGAAGTCGCGGGTCCGGCCGGGCGGCACGACCACCCCGCGGTGCGCGGCCAGGGTGGACGCGAACAGCCCGTCGGCGAACCCGACCTGCGCCTCGACCCCGGTGTGGACCGCGATGTGGTCGACCAGGCGCTCGGCGGCCGACTCGGCGGACCCGAAGTACCCGACGGGCCCCTTGGCCGCGACGACCACGAGCCCCGGCCGGACCACCTCGATGCCGGGCGCGAGCTCCTCCACCGCCGTCGCGACGGGCTCGAAGAGCCGGGCGTCACGCACCTCGTCGTACTCGAAGACGGCCAGCTCGGGGCACTGCCCCTGCGCCGCGCGCCGCCTCATCCCGCGCCGCACCCCTTCGGCACGGGCGACCGCCGAGCAGGTGACGACCTCGCCCGCCCCGACGACGGCAGCGGGCAGTTGTGGGGGGAGCGAGGCTTCGGCGGCGGCTGCCACCACCGGCCAGTCGGGGCACCAGACGGCGAGCGTGTACAGGGGGTTCACCTCTTCGGCGGAATGGGGAACGGTCACGCCTCACACCGCCCGGGGGGTGGCGGACGACGACGGGCCGGCGACGGGGAGCGGTGAGTTGCCGGGCGGCGATGGGGTGGTGGATGGCAGGGACACCAGGCCCGGACGTGGGGTTTCGTTATCGCCTGGCAGGACCAGGGTGGTTCGGCGGGGGCGGGTGGCCGCGCCTCGGCCGGTCGCTTCGACGGTCACGGTGCGGGAGGTCAGCAGGCCGTGGCCGGTGTGCAGGCCCGTCCACCGGGTGGAGGTCGCCGTCAGCTCCACGTCGGAGCCGGGCCACGGGACGGCGAACGGCAGCAGGACCGCCTTGCGGTGCCGGGCCCTGGCGGAGAGCTTGCGCGAGGTCGCCGCGGTGACCGGGGTGGCCAGCGCCACCAGGTCGAAGCCGTCCAGCAGGGCGGCCACGGTCTTCTCGACCTCGCCCTGGTCCCGGCCAGGTTCGGGGACCAGGGCGAGTCGATGGACGGCCACGCCCAACTCGGCCGCCGCCAGTGCCCCGCACCGCGGCAGGCCGACCACGGCCGCCCAGCACCCTTCGCCTGTCGCCGCGGCCATCAGCGCGAGCAGCAACGATGTCGACCCGCGCACCGACACCGTGCTGCCCCGCCGCAGGCCGCCCCACGGGAGGAGCCCTGCCAGTTCCCCGCGAACCGGCAGGGCCTGAGCCGGTGCCGTGGTCAGCTCGCCCGCCGCGCCTACCCCGAGCGCGGTCAGCGTCGCCGTTGCCGACCTGGACACCCGCCCTCCTCCCACTGATCCGCGCGCACCCCTGTGCGCGGATCGCCGTGGGAAGTTCGGCGACCTGTCTGTCGAACACCTGTTCGAACGACACGGTGATCTTATCGCGAAGCAACCACCCGCTGTCAATGCCGGCGGTGTCCCCGATCGGGTGGCCGGCAGACTGCTCCGCGCGCACCGATCGCACCACGGGGGGAACCGTGAACGCACCTCAGCACCCGCAGAACCCGCAGCAGTGGCCCCACCAGCCACAACCCCAGCCCGGCCACGGCCCACCGCCACCCGGCTTCCCGCCGCAGGGCTACCAGCAGCCACCCGCCGGGTACGGCCCGCCGCCGCGCAAGAAGCGGACCGGGCTGGTCGTCGGCATCGTGATCGGCGTCGTCGTGCTCGTCCTCGCCGGCGTGGTCGGCACGATGTACCTCGACTACCTCGACGAACCCGGCGGCGGCCCCGGCGCGGAGCCCATCGCCCAGTGCGCGCTCAGCGACGAGGTGAAGGCGCAGGCGCACGTCAGCAGCTTCCGCCTCGTCCAGGCACCGACCGACGCCAAGAAAGGCATGAAGCAGACCCACTGCGCCTGGGAGCAGACCAAGGGCAAGGACGGCCGGAACACGCGCCGCCTCAGCTTCCTCGTCTACGACTTCACCACGTTCTCCGACAAGCAGGACCGCAACGTCGACCAGGCGCACGACAACTACGCGAGCTTCACCTCCTACGCCACCGGCGAGCAGGCCAAGCCCCTCGGCATCGGCGACGAGTCGATGATCCTCATCCCGGCCTCGCCCGCCGACCTCACCGAGGTCAACCTGCTGGTCCGCAAGGGCACGGTGGTGTGGAACATCCGCTACCAGGGCCACGACAAGGGCTTCTTCACCGACTCGGGCTTCCCCCTCGAGGACGCCGAGGCCGTGGCCGTCAAAGCGGCTGAGGAGCTGACCTCCGAGTAACGCGAGGGGGGCTCCTCGCACTCGGCGAAGAGCCCCCCTCGAAGTGTGGAACCTAGTGCGCGAAGTGCCGCGTGCCGGTCAGGTACACGGTCGCGCCGGCCGCCTCCGCCGCCGCGATCACCTCCGCGTCACGCACCGAGCCACCGGGCTGCACGATCGCCCGCACACCGGCCTGCACCAGCACCTCCAGCCCGTCCGGGAACGGGAAGAACGCGTCCGACGCGGCCACCGAACCCCGTGCCCGGTCACCGGCGCGCGCCACCGCCAGCCGGGCCGCGTCGACCCGGTTGACCTGACCCATGCCCGCGCCGACGGTCGCGCCGCCGGAGGCGAGCAGGATCGCGTTCGACTTCACCGCCCGGCACGCCCGCCACACGAACGCCAGGTCGGCCATGCCCTCCTCGTCCAACGGCGTGCCGCACGCCAACGTCCACTTGGCCGGGTCGTCGCCCTCGGCCTCGATGGTGTCCGACGTCTGCACCAACAGCCCGCCCGACACCGCGCGCAGCTCCACGCCGCCGCGCTCGGGCGCCGGCGCGACCAGGATGCGGATGTTCTTCTTGCGCGTGAGCACGTCCACCGCGCCGTCGGCGTAGGACGGGGCGATGATCACCTCGGTGAAGATCTCCGCGACCTGCTCGGCCATCTCCACGGTCACCTCGCGGTTGACCGCGATCACGCCGCCGAACGCGCTCACCGGGTCGCACGCGTGCGCGTTGCGGTGCGCCTCGGCGATCGCGCCCGGACCGTCCACCCGGGACACCGCGATGCCGCACGGGTTGGCGTGCTTGATGATCGCCACGCACGGCAGCTCGTGGTCCCACGCCGCGCGCCACGCCGCGTCGGCGTCCACGAAGTTGTTGTAGGACATCTCCTTGCCGTGCAGCTGCTCGGCGGTCGCCAGCCCGGAGCGCCCGTCGCCCTGCGTGTACAACGCGGCCCGCTGGTGCGGGTTCTCGCCGTAGCGCAGCACCTGCTTGCGGTTCCACGTCGCGCCGACCCAGCCGGGGAAGCCGGAGCCCTCGTCGTCCGGCGCGACCACGTTGCCCAGCCACGACGCCACGGCCACGTCGTAGGACGCGGTGTGCCGGAACGCGTCCACGGCCAGCCCTTGCCGGTCGGCCAGGGTGAAGCCACCGGCCTTGACCTGCTCCAACACCCACGAGTACCGCGACGGGTCCACGACGACGGCCACGCTGGCGTGGTTCTTGGCCGACGCGCGCACCATGGCCGGCCCGCCGATGTCGATCTGCTCCACGCACTCGTCCGGCGACGCGCCCGACGCCACGGTCTGCGTGAACGGGTACAGGTTCACCACGAGCAGGTCGAACGGCTCGATGCCCAGCTCTCGCAGCTTCTCCACGTGCGCGGGGCGGCGCGTGTCGGCGAGCAGGCCCGCGTGCACGCCGGGGTGCAGCGTCTTCACCCGGCCGTCCAGCGCCTCCGGGAACCCGGTGACCTGCTCGACCGGCGTGACGGGCACGCCCGCGTCGGCCAGCGCGCGCGCCGTGCCGCCGGTGGAGACGATCTCGACTCCGGCCGCGTGCAGGCCGGTGGCCAGTTCCAGCAGCCCCGACTTGTCGGAAACCCCGATCAGGGCCCGGCGAACCGGTCGCCTCTCGGCAGGAGTGGTCACGGGATGCTCACCTTTCGTCCGTTCACGGTGCAGCCCTCGCGGGCCAGGCGGGCGACCACGTCGACCAGCAGTCGCCGCTCCACCACCTTGATGCGCTCGTGCAGGCTTTCGACGTCGTCGTCATCGGCGACGACGACCGCTTCCTGGGCCAGGATCGGCCCGGTGTCCACCCCGCCGTCCACCAGGTGCACGGTCGCGCCGCTCACCTTCACGCCGTAGTCGACGGCGTCGCGGACGCCGTGCGCGCCGGGGAAGGCGGGCAGCAGCGCGGGGTGGGTGTTGACCATCCGGCCGCCGAAGCGGGCCAGGAAGGCGGGTCCGAGGATCTTCATGAACCCGGCGGAGACCACCAGGTCGGGCCGGTGCGCCTCGACGGCGTCGGCCAGCGCGGCGTCCCAGGCGTCGCGGTCGGCGTGGTCGCGCAGCTTCACCGCGAAGGCGGGGACACCGGCGCGCTCGGCGCGGCTCAGGCCCTCGATGCCGTCGCGGTCCGCGCCGACGGCCACCACCTCGACCGGGTATCCGGGGTCGGCCGCCGCGTCCAGCAACGCCTGCAACAGGGTGCCGGAACCGGAGACGAGGACGACGACCCTGGCGGGGACGGGAAGCCGGAGTGTGGTCGCGGCGCTCAGCGTGCTCTCCTTGCTGGGGACTGTCACAGCAGCTCAAGAGCAGCCTAGGCGTTGCCTAGCGGGGCTTGTCGGCCAGGTCCGGGTCCGGCTCCGGGTCCACGTCGTCGGAGTCGCCGGAGTCGTCCGAGTCGTCACCCGGCTCGTCGGGCTCGGGCTCGGAGTCGTCCTCGAACTCCTCCGGATCTTCGAGCTCGTCGAGGTCGTCGTACTCGTCCAGCTCGTGGTCGAACTCGTCGTCCTCGTCGTCCTCTTCTTCTTCGACCTCGTCCTCGTACTCTTCCGCTTCCTCGTCGTACTCGACTTCGTCATCGGAGACGCCGGAGTCGTCGGAGTCGCCCTCGTCGGGCTCTTCCGCGGCAACGGGCTCGGGCGTCACCACGCGCGGCGGCCTCGGCCCGGCGAACCAGGCCACCACCGCGCCCGGCACGGTCGTCCACCCGAACGTGAGCACGGCCAGCAGCCCGGCCGGGATCGTGACCGGGTTGAACACCCCGCCGCCCAGCGCGCCACCGGCCACCGCCGCCAGCACCAGCGTGCCGACGCCCGCGGTCACCGCCGCGACCAGCACCGCGCGCACCCTCGCCCGGGGCGTCGCGGCCGCGTCGCGCAACGAGAACCCGACCAGCACGCCGATCACGCCCGGCAGCACGAGCACCAGCGGCAGGTAGCCCGCCTGCTCCTGCGGCAACGCGGCCAGCAGCGGCACGGCGGGCACCGGGCCGGCGGCGAACTCCAGCGGCCCCACCACCACCGAGCCGATCGAGAACCCCGCGCCCACCACGTACGACAGCGCGCCGACCACGGCGTTCGGCAGGTACGCCAGGCACAGCAGCCAGATGCCCAGGCCGGTGCCGACGGTGCCGCCGCTCTGGTCGAACAGCACCGCGGTCGTGGACCACGAGAACGCCAACCCCAGCGCCAGCACCGAAGCGCCCGCCGCCGCCAGCGCGAACAACGCCATCGCGCCCGCGCGCAACCCTCGCCGCGCCACCGGGTCGACCCGCTCGAACACGACCTCCACCAGGCCGCAGCGCTGCGCGACGCCCGCGACCGCGGCCACCCCGGACACCACCGCGCACCCGAAGAACGCCACCGCGGGCGTGGCCCGGACCGGGCCCTCGTCACCCATCAGGAACGCGATCAGGCCGCCCACCGCGGCGTGCGCCCCGGCGATGCTGAACACCACCGACCGCGCCTGCAACGGCTCGAACAGCCCCAGCCGGTCCGCCGCGCCCGCCGCCGCCCGGTACACCAGCAGCATCACCAGCGCGGTCGGCAGCAGCGGCAGCAGGCCGAGCTGCCCGCCGTCGAAGCGCAGCGGCACGTGGTGGGCGACCAGCCAGCCCGGCGCGGCGGCGGTGAGCACGCCGGTGGTGGAGAACGAGGCGTGCGCGGCCGTCGAGGAGATCAGCGCGAGCAGCGCCGCCACCCCGGCGTAGCCGATGACCACCGACCCGGCGGCGGTCATCGTGAGCACGCGCACCCGTTCGGCGCGGGAGAACTCGGGTGGGCGGACGGAGTCCGCCACGACGCCGTGCGAGGTCGTTTGCTGCACCGACATCCTCCCACTGTCCCAGTAGCGGTGAGCCGTTCGGGCGAGACGCGCCGGACACGCGAAGAGGGGTGGCGCCGTCAGCGCGGCGCCACCCCTCCCCCGACGTGCTCAGCCCTGCTGCGGTCCGCCGAACCCGCCGGGCGGCGTGCCCTGGCCGGGCTGCTGGCCGGGCTGGCCCGGCTGGCCGAACTGGCCGGGCTGCGGCATGTAGGACGTCGGCTGCGGCTGGTTCGGCTGCTGGGCCTGCGGCGGCGGGGCCTGCTGGCCGAACTGGCCGGACGGCGGGCCGAACTGCTGCGGCTGCTGGCCCTGCTGCGGGAACGCGCCGGAGTGCGGGTTCCACCCGCCCGGCTGGCCGTAGACGTTGGCGGTCTTCGGCTGGAGCTTCACGACGCCGGTCTCCAGCAGCAGGGTCAGCACGACGGCCGCGGTCAGCAGCAGCGACACGATCAGCAGCACGATCTGCATGCCCTGGACGTCGGCCTCGGTGGTGATCAGGCCCTGGAGCAGCCCCAGCGTGGGGATCAGCGCGAACGGCACGGCCGCGTACAGCAGGCCCTTCGGCGCCTTCGGCAGCACGGACAGGCCGGCGAGCGCGCCCGCCGCGTACAGGTACTCCGAGGACGGCACGTCGTCGGCGAACGCGAGCAGGTACGCGATGAGCGCCAGACCGGCGGCGACCAGCGGAAGGATGAGGTTCAGGTTCACACCCACCGCCGGCTGCGCCGGACCCGGCGGCTGCTGAGGGGCGCCGTACGGCTGGGACATGATGCGGTCTCCTCCACCTGCGGAACTGATTTCGGGTCGACAGAACGCTAGCCGATGCACACTCTCCGACGACGACCGGACTCCCGTGGTTCCCCCCAATGTGCGCATTGACTCGTCCGCATGCGCACCGAGGGCCACCTCCCGGAGGAGGTGGCCCTCGGCTCAGTGCCCGAACGGATCGGCGTCAGCCGATCGAACCCATGATCTCCCGCATGATGGCGGCCGTCTCGCTCGGCGTCTTGCCGACCTTGACGCCCGCCGCCTCCAGGGCTTCCTTCTTGGCCTGGGCGGTGCCGGCCGAGCCGGACACGATGGCGCCCGCGTGGCCCATCGTCTTGCCCTCGGGCGCGGTGAAGCCCGCCACGTAGCCGACGACCGGCTTGGTGACGTTCTCCTTGATGTAGGCGGCGGCCCGCTCCTCGGCGTCGCCGCCGATCTCGCCGATCATCACGATCGCCGCGGTCTCCGGGTCGGCCTCGAAGGCCGCCAGCGCGTCGATGTGGGTGGTGCCGATGATCGGGTCGCCGCCGATGCCGATGGCGGTGGAGAAGCCGAAGTCGCGCAGCTCGTACATCATCTGGTAGGTCAGCGTGCCCGACTTCGAGACCAGGCCGATCTTGCCCGGGCCGGAGATGTTGGCCGGGATGATGCCCGCGTTGGACTGCCCGGGGCTGATCAGGCCCGGGCAGTTCGGGCCGATGATCCGGGTCTTGTTGCCGGTCGCCACGGCGTGCGCCCAGAACGCGGCGGTGTCGTGCACCGGGATGCCCTCGGTGATCACGACGGCCAGGCCGATGCCCGCGTCGATCGCCTCGATCACGGCCGCCTTGGCGAACGCCGGCGGCACGAAGATCACGGTGACGTCGGCGCCGGTGGCCTCCATGGCCTCGGCCACGGTGCCGAACACCGGCAGGACGTTGCCGTCGAAGTCGACCTTCTCGCCGGCCTTGCGCGGGTTCACGCCGCCGACGATGTTCGTGCCGGAGGCCAGCATCCGCTTGGTGTGCTTGGTGCCCTCGGCGCCGGTCATGCCCTGGACGATGACCTTGCTGTCCTTGGTGATGAAGATAGCCATCGTCAGACCCCCGCAGCCGCGAGCTCGGCGGCCTTGTCGGCCGCGTTGTCCATTGTGTCCACCACGGTGACCAGCGGGTGGTTGGCCTCGGCGAGGATCCGGCGGCCCTCCTCCACGTTGTTGCCGTCCAGGCGGACCACGAGCGGCTTCTTGGCCTCGTCGCCCAGGATGCCCAGCGCGGCCACGATGCCGTTGGCGACCGCGTCGCACGCGGTGATGCCGCCGAAGACGTTCACGAAGACCGAACGCACGTCGGGGTCGTGCAGGATGATGTCCAGGCCGTTGGCCATGACCTCGGCCGACGCGCCGCCGCCGATGTCGAGGAAGTTCGCGGGCTTGACGCCGTTGTGCTTCTCACCGGCGTACGCCACGACGTCCAACGTGGACATGACGAGCCCGGCGCCGTTGCCGATGATGCCGACCTGGCCGTCGAGCTTGACGTAGTTGAGGCCCTTGGCCTTGGCCTTGGCCTCCAGCGGGTCCTCGGCCTGCTTGTCCACCAGCGCCTCGTGGCCGGGGTGGCGGAACGAGGCGTTCTCGTCGAGGGTGACCTTGCCGTCGAGCGCGACGATCTTGCCCTCGGGGTCGCGGACCAGCGGGTTGACCTCGACCAGCGTGGCGTCCTCGGAGACGAAGGTCTCCCAGAGCTTCACGATGACGTCGGCGACCTGGTCGGCCACCTCGGCGGGGAACTTCGCGGCGGCCACGATCTCGTCGGCCTTGGCGCGGTCGACGCCCTTGATCGCGTCCACCGGCACCTTGGCCAGGGCCTCGGGCTTGGTGGCGGCGACCTCTTCGATGTCCATGCCGCCCTCGACGCTGGCCATGGCCAGGAAGGTGCGGTTGGCGCGGTCGAGGAGGAAGGAGAAGTAGTACTCCTCGGCGATGTCGGACGCGGGGGTCACCAGCACGCGGTGAACGACGTGCCCCTTGATGTCCAGCCCGAGGATCGCCTCGGCCTTGGCCTCGGTCTCGTCCGGGGTCTCGGCGAGCTTCACGCCGCCCGCCTTGCCCCGGCCACCCGTCTTGACCTGGGCCTTGACCACGACGGTCTGGCCGAAGCGCTCGGCGATGGCCTTGGCCTCGGCGGGGGTGCTCGCCACGTCGCCCGGAAGTACCGGGACGTCGTGGGCGGCGAAGAGGTCCTTCGCCTGGTACTCGTACAGGTCCACTCGGGTCTCCTGCGACGTCGGTGTCGGACACCGCGTCATGTCGTGCGGTCCACTCCAGGTCCGGCGCTCCAGGCTGGAGCCTGGTGCCCACACGTACCAGGCATCACCTGGAACGCCGGCACAGCCGTGGGGGACCGGCTCGACGCGGCTTCGCAAGACACTATCGACCAGCCCGGACTCCACCGCACCCCACGCCCGTGAACTCCGTCATAGAGGTGGTGAGGTCGATCACCACGCCCCGGCGGGCCGGGTTTTGGATGACCGATTCAGCGCGCGGTCCGCAGCGCGCCCGCCACGATGAACGCGGCGGTCGCGGCGGCGGCGAGCCAGAGCCCCGGTCCGGGCGCGGCCTCGGCGGCGCGGGCCGCGGTGAGCGGGTACTCCCAGGCGCGGACCGCCGTCACGACCGCCGCACCGAGCAGCAGCGCCGCGCCGCGGCCCGGCCGGGCCTTGAGCGCGACGACCCCGGCGACCACGACCGCGAGCAGCGCCACGAGGAGGCCGAACGAGCCGACGCGCAGCCCGAACGCCCCGATCGGCACGTAGTCCGGCGCCTGCAGCACGGGCAGCGCGAACGCGCCGAGCGCGAGCAGCACCGCGATCAGGGTGGCGGCGACCAGGGGCAGCGGCGGTTCGGTCGTGGCCGTGCCCACCTCGTCCCGCTCGACCGCGCCGGCCAGGGCGGCGGTGACGGCGGCGGCCGCCGCGGCGACGAGCGAGCCCGCGGTGAACCAGACGCCGACGCCCGGCTGCACGACGTCGACCTTGGTCGCGGCGAAGACGGCGTCGAGCGCGACCGCCGCGCCCAGCGGGACGGTGGCCGTGACGACGGTGAACGCCGGTCGCACGGCGGCCTTGGCCAACAGCGCGGCGGCGAGC
This sequence comes from Saccharothrix sp. S26, assembly GCF_021390395.1. Taxonomy (GTDB): domain Bacteria; phylum Actinomycetota; class Actinomycetes; order Mycobacteriales; family Pseudonocardiaceae; genus Actinosynnema. The sequence goes on along the minus strand of NZ_JAJUWT010000031.1, from coordinate 14,475 downwards.
GCGCCGGTGGCGACGGCGGCGGGCCAGAGCAGGCGCGCCGCGTAGTCGGCGGGCGGCGAGGAACCGTCGGGCAGCACCAGCAGGTCGGTCGACGCGCCCACGGCGGCGGCCGCGGCGGCGACCAGGCCCAGCACGGCGGCGATGACGTGCAGGCGGCGTCGGCCCGGCAGTTCGACGTCGTGCGGCCCGGTGTCCTCGCGGTTCTCCACGGCCCGCTGGGGCCGGGCGAGCGCGACGGCGGCGGCCAGGACCAGGAACGGCCCGACGGCCGGGCCCGCGGCGTCGACCGCGAAGGCGGTGACGACCGGCGGCAGCGCGACGGACAGCAGCACGGCGGCGAGGCCGAGCAGCCCGCCCTGGCGCGCCTCCCGGGTGGTGGCGCTGGCGGCGAGGACGGCCAGCGCGGGCGCGGCCAGCGTGAGCACGAGGCCGCCGAGCATCGGCAGCGTGGGTGAGTCGACCGCGCCGCGGGCCGGGATCAGGGCGTCGGACGAGGTGAACGGCGCGGTGAACAGGCCGAGGCCCGCGACCGCGCCCGCCGTGGCGGGCAGGGCGAAGCTCGCCCGCTCGCTGCGCACGTCCGGTTCCGCGCCGAGGGTCGCCAGCGCGCCCGCCGCGACGAGCAGGACGTGCCCGGCCAGCAGCAGCCACAGGCCCGTCGCGGGGGCGGGCGGGTGCAGGCTCGTCAGGCGCAGCAGCTCGGGGCGTGCCGCGTCGACGGGGTCGACGAGCAGCTGGAGGTCGCCGAGCAACCGGCCGACGGCGAACACGGCGGGCGCGACGAGGGCCGCGGCGGCGGTGAGCACCTGACCGCGGACCAGGAACAGCGCGGCCAGGGCCGTGGGCAGCAGGGCGAGCGGCGCCAGCAACGGCCAGGAGGTGAACGCGGGCGGCGCGGAGCCGTCGACCACACCGACGGCCGGGGCCACCGCGGTGAGCAGCGCGCCCGCCGCGGCCACCCCCACCGCCGTCCGCAGTCTCGTGGGGGCCGTTGAGACCGGTTCAGCGGTTCGGGTCACCGGTCGGACGCTAGCAAAGCGGGGCCGGTGGCGACGGTCGGCCGGTCGCGGTTGTGAACATCCGGCATCGGGTACTGCTGCCCGGTGGGGGCATCACTTACCTTCGGCCCTGTGGGCGACGCGGCGCGGCGGCTCGTGCGGACCTGGGCCGACCGGGTCGGCTCCGGCGTGGACGCCGGGCTGGGTGTCGCCGAGGAGGCCGTGGGCCTCGCGGGCGGCCTGCTCCGGGCGGCCGCTTCGCCCGGCGGGGTGCGCGGCGTCGCCGTGGAGGCCGCCTGGCTCGCCGCGCGCACCGTGCTCTACCCGTGGGGCGTGGTGGAGGAGCGGGTGAAGCCGGACGGGCACCTGCGCGCCTACCGCACCGACCACCTGTCGCCCCGCCAGCGGGGCCTCGTGGTTTCGTCGATGGAGACCGCGGGCACCCCCATCGTGCTGGTGCACGGCATCGGGGACAACCGGTCCGCCTTCGCAGTGCTGTCGGGGGCGCTGCGGAGGCGTGGCTTCGGCCTGGTGCACGCGGTGAACTACAGCGTGCTGACCGCGGTGGCGGGGGACGTCCGGCGGTCGGCGGCGCTGCTCGGGGAGCACGTCGAGCGGATCTGCGCGGAGACCGGGTCCGACCACGTGCACGTGGTCGGGCACTCGTTGGGTGGTCTCATCGCCCGTTATTACGTGCAGCGGCTCGGCGGGGACGCGCGGGTGCGCACGCTGGTCACCCTGGGCACCCCGCACCAGGGCACGCTGACCGCTTACCTGGCGCCCACGTCGCTGACCAGGCAGTTGAGGCCGGGGTCGGACCTGTTGTCCGAATTGGCCGGACCGTCCCGACCGTGCCGCACGCGGTTCGTCGTGGTGTGGAGCGAGATGGACCAGGTGGTCGTGCCGCAGCGGAACGCCCGGTTGGAGCACCCCGCGTTGGTCGTCGAGGAGCACCGGATACGTGATTCAGGTCACCTTTCGCTACCGATTGATTCACGCGCACTTCGCCTCATCGTGACCGCCATCACACGTTCAGATGACAACCCGGTACACCCCATCGTGCCTGTACCCGAGGGGTTTTCCGCGCCGGATCATGACCGTGAGTCACCGGTCATACGCGAGGGTGTCCCACTGACCGCTAAACGGTAGTCATCGCCCTCGGGGATTGCCCTTAAGGGCTCCGCGCCGTTATCTTCCCCCGGTCCGTTGTCACGGTCTGGTCACAAGCAGGACGCCGAGCCGGTACCCCGACCGGCTCAACCGGGATCCCCCGCCCGGTAGTCCGACCGGACTCCCCGAAGACGGAAGGCCAGGTTTTGTCTCAACACCGCTCCCCCGGCGGCCATACGAGTTCTGCTGTGCTCGAAGAAGCGGTAGACCGCGCTTCGACGCGCACGGTGAGCACGCACCGGCTCCCGCCCCCGCCCTCGGCGCTGCGCGGACGGATCGTGGTCGCCGCGGTCGCCGTCGGCGCGTTCGCCGCCGCAGGCGCAGGGCAGACGCTGCACGCGCTGGGCTCCGAGTCGCCGTCGCAGGCCGACGAGGTCACCCCGCTCGCGAACGCCGCCGCCGACGGCGCCGCCGCGTTCGGCGTCGGTGGCACCGGCCCCGCCTCCCCGCAGGTCCTGCCCGTCGCCAAGACGGTCGACCCCGCCGCCGAGGCGCAGAAGCTCGTCAAGAGCCAGCACATCACCGAGACCCGCGAGGCCGAAGAGGCCGAGGCGCGTCGACCCAAGTTCGCCCGTCCCGCCGCGGGCCAGTTCACCTCCGGGTGGGGTGGCCGCTGGGGCGAGATGCACTACGGCATCGACATCGCGGGCCCCATCGGCACGCCGATCCTGTCCGCCGCGGATGGTGTCGTGGTCGAGGCCGGTCCGGCAAGTGGTTTTGGCCTCTGGGTCAAGGTCCAGCACGCCGACGGCTCCACCACCGTCTACGGCCACGTGGACACCTACTCCGTCGAGAAGGGCCAGCGGGTCCTGGCGGGCGAGCAGATCGCCCGCATGGGCAACCGCGGCTTCTCCACCGGCCCGCACCTGCACTTCGAGGTCTGGAACCCGGACGGCAAGAAGATCAACCCGCTGAGCTGGCTGAACTCCAAGGGCATCAGCGTCTGAGCCGATCGGGCTCGTCGACAGCGCAAAAGAAGGGCCGGGCTGCTGAGCAGCCCGGCCCTTCCACTGTGTGGAACCGCCCCCCGAAGGTGATCCCCTCGCACGGTCGCCGCCCCGACACGGCTCCCGCGTCCTGCCTACCCCCGTAGGCCCCCCTGCTGCCGTCAAGCGGCTCCCTCCGGCCGGTTCACCCCGAATGACCCGGCCTTCCCGCTTGTGACACCTCTAGAGACGCACGGACCCGATTCGGGTTGCGCGGGAATTCGGCCACGTTCGGGTGAACACCGGTCGACCTCCAGGGGTCGACCGGTCACCTCTACACGCGCAAGACGACGAACGGCGGCTGAGCGCGCCTCAGAGCTTCACGAGGGGCACGCCGCCGATGAGCATCAGCCGCACCGTCCCCGCGCCGCCGAAGTCGATCGTGGCCGTCGCCCGGGGCCCCGAGCCGTCCACGGCCACCACGCGGCCGAGCCCGTACTTGTCGTGGCTCACCCGGTCGCCCACGTCCAGCTTGAGCGCGGGCGTGTCCTTCCACGCCGCGTTCGTCGGCGCCGGCCGCGACGGACCCGAACCGCGGCTCCACGACGTCGGCGCGGACGGCGCGGTGCGCTTGGGCTCCACCCGCCGCCAGTCGAGCAGGTCGGCCGGGATCTCGTCCAGGAACCGCGACGCCGGGTTCGCCGACGGCTGGCCCCACGCCGAGCGCACCAGCGCCCGCGACAGGTACAGCCGCTGCTGGGCGCGCGTGATGCCCACGTAGGCCAGGCGGCGTTCCTCGGCCAGCTCCGTCGGGTCGCCCAGGGCCCGCAGGTGCGGGAAGACGCCGTCCTCCCAGCCGGTGCAGAACACCACCGGGTACTCCAGGCCTTTGGCGGTGTGCAGCGTCATCAGCGTGACCACGCCGTCGGACTCCGCGTCGGGCACCGAGTCGGCGTCCGCGACCAGCGACACCCGCTCCAGGAACGCGGCCAGCGAACCCTCGGCGGGCAGCCCCTCGTCCTCATCGGGCACGGGGACCGCCGTGCCGAGGTCGGTGAACTCGCGGGCCACGGTGACCAGCTCGTTCAGGTTCTCGACCCGGGTGTGGTCCTGCGGGTCCTCGCTGGCCTCCAGCTCGGCCCGGTAGGCGGTCTTCTCCAGCACCGCTTCCAGGATGTCGGCCACGTCGTCGCCGCGCTCGACCAGCTCGCCCAGCTCGTCCATCATCTCGACGAAGCCGGCGATCGCGTTGCGCGACCGCGGGTTGAGCAGCGCCACCTTGCCCGCCACCGCGTCGCGCAACGCCGCCGCGAAGCCGATCCGCTCGCGCTCGGCGTGCAGCGACACGCACGCCTCCGCGCGTTCGCCGATGCCCCGCTTGGGCACGTTGAGGATGCGCCGCAGCGACACCGTGTCGTCGGGGTTGGACAACGCCCGCAGGTAGGCCAGCGCGTCGCGCACCTCGCGCCGCTCGTAGAACCGGACGCCGCCGACCACCTTGTAGGGCAGGCCGAGGCGGATGAAGATCTCCTCGAACACGCGCGACTGGTTGTTGGTGCGGTAGAACACGGCGATCTCGCCGTTGTTCGCCTCGCCGCTGTCGACCAGCCGGTCGATCTCGTTCGCGACGAACTGCGCCTCGTCGTGCTCGTTGTCGGCGACGTAGCCGACGATCTTCTCGCCGTCGCCCAGGTCGCTCCACAGCCGCTTGTCCCGGCGGTTGGGGTTGCGCGAGATGACCGCGTTCGCCGCGCTCAGGATCGTCTGCGTGGACCGGTAGTTCTGCTCCAGCAGGATCGTGGTGGCCTGCGGGTAGTCCCGCTCGAACTCCACGATGTTGCGGATCGTGGCGCCGCGGAAGGCGTAGATGGACTGGTCGGCGTCGCCCACCACGCACAGCTCGCCCGGCGGCACGCCGTCGGCGCCCGTGCCGATCAGCTCCCGGACCAGGGTGTACTGGGCGTGGTTGGTGTCCTGGTACTCGTCGACCAGCACGTGCCGGAACCGGCGGTGGTAGTGCTCGGCCACGTCCGGGTGGTTCTGCAGCAGCTCGACGGTCCGCATGATCAGGTCGTCGAAGTCGAGCGAGTTCGAGTCGCCGAGCCTGCGCTGGTAGCCCTCGTAGACCTCGGCGACGCGGCGCTCCAGGTCGTTGGCCGCGCGCTCCTTGGCGGTGGCGGCGTCGACCAGCTCGTTCTTCAGGTTCGAGATGTGGATCGCCAGCGTGCGCGCCGGGTAGCGCTTGGGGTCCAGGTCGAGGTCGCGCGCCACCAGCGTGATGAGCCGGCGGGTGTCGTCGGAGTCGTAGATCGAGAAGTTGGACGACATGCCGAGGGTCTTGGCCTCGCGGCGCATCACCCGCACGCACATCGAGTGGAACGTGGACACCCACATCGAGCGGGCCCGCGCGCCGACCAGGTCGGCGACGCGTTCCTTCATCTCGGCGGCGGCCTTGTTGGTGAAGGTGATCGCCATGACCTCGCCGGGGTGCACGTCGCGCTCGGCGAGCAGGTAGGCGATGCGTCGGGTGAGCACGCGGGTCTTGCCCGAGCCCGCACCCGCGACGACCAGCAGCGGGGCGCCCGAGTGCTCGACGGCCCGGCGCTGGGACGGGTTCAGGTCTTCGAGCAGCCGCGCCGAGCGGGAACCGCTCGGCCGGGAGGCGGGGGGACTTGAGGGCAAGTCGAACAAGGCGCTCATCGCCTGTCCACGTTACCGGGTGGCACCGACAGCCCGGGGCTGTGGCATGATGAGGCGGTGCGCATGGCCCACTTCGAGTTTTTTTACGGGAACCGGACTCCGGCTCCCGTGGACCGCTAGCGCCGACAAGCCACCACGAAGCCCCGGAGTCCTCGGACCCCGGGGCTTCGCTGCTGCCAGGGCTGGGACTCCAACCAGAGTCGAGAGGTCGTCACGATGAACAGCACCGAAACCGCCCCGGAGACCGACACCAACCCGGACATCGACGCGCTGCGCCAGGAGATCGACCACCTGGACGCGGAGCTGCTGCGGCTGGTCAAGCGGCGGGTCGAGGTCTCCAAGATCATCGGCGCGGCGCGGATGGCCGCCGGCGGCACCCGGATCGTGCACAACCGGGAGATCGACGTGATCAACCGGTACAAGGAGCTCGGCCCGGACGGCCGCGACCTGGCGATGATCCTGCTCAAGCTGGGCCGCGGCCACCTCGGCCGGTAGGGGTGCCCCGGACCCGGTCGGTCAGCGGGCGAACGCCCAGCCGGTGAGCGCGGCCCTGGCCTCGGCCAGGTCGGCGGCCACCAGCTGGGTGTCGTCCGGCACGTAGGCCAGCGGGTCCTCCAGCAGGTCCAGGTCGAGCAGGCCCTCCACCAGCGCGTGCAGGCACAGGGCCGCGTAGCCGCGCAGGTAGCCGCCCTCCTGCGTGAGCACGGTCGGCAGGCCCAGCCCCGACACCGCCCGGCCGATCCACCGGTAGCCGGCGGCGGTGAGGTTGTGCCTGCCGTTCGGGTCGAACGCCGACCCGTCGAAGCCGGACGCGCAGACCAGGAAGTCCGCGCCGAACTCGGCCAGCGCCGGGAACGCGATCTCCGCCAGCGCCCGCCGGTAGGCCTCGTCGCCCGCGCCCAGGGACAGCTCGACGTTGATGTTCGAGGGGCTCGACTCGGCCGGCGCGCCGGTCTGGGCGTGGTTGGCGCCCCACGGGCCGTGCCGCATGTGCACCGACACCGTGAGCACGTCGTCGGTGTCGCGGAACACCTCCTGCGTGCCGTTGCCGTGGTGCACGTCCCAGTCCAGGACGGCGACCCGACGGCCCGCGCGCCGGGCCGTCTCGGCGACCAGCGCGGCGTTGTTGACCAGGCAGTACCCGTCGGCCAGGTCCGGCTGGGCGTGGTGGCCGGGCGGGCGGACCAGGGCGTAGGCCAGGCGCGTGCGGCCGGTGGCGACCGCGTCGTGCGCCGCCAGCGCCGTGCCCGCGGCGGCGCGGATCGCGTCCCACGAGCCGGGGCCGACGACGGTGTTGACCTCGACGGCGGTGCGGCGCTCGCACGCGGCGCGCAGTCCGGCCAGGTAGGACGGGGTGTGCACGCGGGCGAGCTCCTCGTCGTCGGCGAACCGGCCCGTCGACCACGACAGGTGCGGCGCGACCGGGCCGTGCCGCAGCGCGTGCCGGAACGTGCGCAGCCGGGCCGCGTTCTCCGGGTGCGGTTCGGGCGCGTCGAGCCAGTCCCACCGGCCGGGCAGCTCCCACAGCCCCGTGCCGGTGTCGTGCTCCAGGCAGGCGTCGTGCCAGAAGACCTCCATCCCGGGGAGATATCAGGGCGATCACGGATGGTCCAGCGGGTTTGCGCGCGGGCACACTGTTGTCATGGTCATCGGTCTCATCACGGGCCTCATCGCGATCCTGGGTGTGCTCGCCGCGCTGGCGCACGACGGGTACCTCGCGATGCTGGGTTCCGCCGCCAAGTCCAAGCGCGCCGCGGGCGCGCCCATCGCCCAGTACGTGCGCAGCCGGTGGACCCTCGCCGGGGTGACGACGATCATCGCGCTCGTCGGCCTGCTGATCACCTCGGGCGACGGCGTCTCGGGCGACATCATCGGCGCGCTGATCGCGGGCGGCGCCGGCCTGGCCGCCACCAACGCCCTCCAGGGCACCAGGAAGAAGCTGAACAGCGGCAGCTGAAAGGTTCACTCTTACGTGTGTCGATCAGCCCCACAAGGCTGATCTGCGCAGCTCTACGTGCACCCTGCACCTACGCTGAGGCAGCGGCGGGGTCCTCGACGTCCCACCCCCACTTCCCCGCGCCACTGGAACCCACCCGGTGAGTTCGACCCAGCAGGGTGAGAAACCGCGAGGGCCGTCAGGTCGGGGGGCGGGAGGGGTCTGCACAGCATGGACATCGGGGAACCGGAGCGGTCGGGCCGGCATCGGCTTGAGGACGGGGCGGCGATCTGGCTGCCCATGGGCGGGGAGCTGGAGCACACACCGCTCGGCGGCGCGCCGGTGCCGCTGGTGCCCGCACCACCGCCCGCGCCACCTCCACCGCCGGACCCGTTCGTCGACACCGACGCCATGGGGTTGCGCAAGTTCAACATCGGGCTCGTGCCCGCGTCCGTGACACCGCCCCGGACGTGGAAGCTGGCCGCCTGGTTCGCCGTGCTGTCGTCGGCGGGCGTGCTGGTCGGCCTGGCGGTCGCGGCGTCCAGCCTGGTCGGCACCAACGGCCCGACCGAGCGCATCGGCCTGCCCGGTTACCCGACCGACGTGCCGCTGCTCAGCGGCTTCCCCACCCCCACCCCGGCCGCGCCGCCGCCGACGACGCCGCACCGCCAGCCCGCCGAGGCCCTGGCGAACGGCATCGTGGCCGCCACCGGCGGTGAGCGGGCCACGCCGGATCGCGGCTCCGCGATCGACCGCCCCGCGGGCACGCCGGGGCCCCAGGCGCCCGTGCTGGTCACCGCGGTGCCCCCGGGCGCGCAGCCGATCGTGGACGCGGAGACCATCGCGGAGCACACCGAGCTGTTCTACGAAGGCGTCGCGACCAACTCCGATAGCGCGATGTCGCTGGTGTCGGACACGTTCCGGCTGGCGGGCGAGGTGCTGGTCTCGCACGAGTTCGCCGACGTGTCGCTGATCGAGGTGCGCGAGATCACCGTCGACGCGACGCGCGGCATCACGGTCAGCACGCTGGAGGTGACCCGCGAGGACGGGTCGCGGACGCTGGAGAGGCGCGAGCTGGTGTTCACCACCCGCGGCGTGCCGCTGATCGATGCCGAACGGCCGGCCGCCGGCGCCTGAACCCGCACCCCGGGTGGGCGTCGTTCCGTAGCCCTTCGTCCGATCGAGCGACGGGTTTCGACCACTGGCCGCCACGAACGAGTGAACTCCCACGCTGAGCTGGCTTCTCGCTGGTCCACCACGGTACGAGTGCTGGCGACGAGACGACCGAGGGAGTCGCCAGTGCAGCGCCCTACGACGAGCGGTCGCAGGCACAACCGCGCGGGTTCGGTCACGGTGGCGGAGCTGATCAGGAAGCAGCCGTCGCCGGCGCGGGTCCGGACCCGCGAGCAGGCCACCACCCACGGCCCGGCCGGCGATCCGCCGCGCGAGGAGCACGACCCGGTGCCGTCCGGCAGGCGCCCCACCCGCACGGCGAAGCTCGCCGGTGTGACCACCGGGGCGATCGTGCTGCTCGCCTCGATCGCGGCCGCCTCGGTGCTGGCGGGCAACCGCCCCGGTGGACCCGACCAGCCGCTGGTCGAGCCGCCCGGCTCGATCACCGGGTCGTCCGCGCTGCGCCCGGACCTGCTGTCGGCGGAACTGGCCGGAGAGCGGCCCGAGCAGGTGCCCGCCGCGGCCCGGCAGGCCGCGCCGCCGGTCGTCGACGTGCCGCTGGAGTCGCCGGTGATGGTGCCGCCGCGCCAGGTCGACGTCGGCCCGCAACCGCAGGTGGACATCGTGCGGCGGTTCTTCGAGCTGCTGCCTGCCCGGCCCGCCGAGGCGTCCCGGATGCTGTCGCCCGAGCTGCTCGGCGGCAGCGCGCGGGACTTCGTCGCGTCGTGGGGCCACGTGCAGGCGATCACGATCGAGTCGACCTCACTGCGGCCGGACGGCGCGGTGGTCGCGGTGGTGTCGATGCAGGAGCGGACCGGTCGGTGGCTGCGCGTCGAGCAGCTTTTCCGGTTGACCGACACGAGCGTCCCGCGCATCGTGGCGACCGAGGTTCTATCGGCCCAGCGTCGTTGACTCTGAGTAGCGATCAAGCGGGAACTGTTCACCCTGTGTTCAAGTAACCCCTGATCTCGTAGGAAACTTCACTCAAAGGGGTTACGAAGACGGTCACGATTCGGTATCCATGGTCCCGGTCAGTAGCGCAACGCCACTCCGGGAAAGGTGTCCATCGGTGTCGAACGACGACAAACGCCGTCGGCAGGATGGCTCGACAGTCAAGCTGTCGGTGGCCGACCTGCTCGCCAGGCGCGAGGCGGAGACGCAGCCGATCCCCCGGATCACCACCGGCGAAGCAGGCGACCGGACCACCGGCTCCCGCGGCGCGCTCGGCGCGACCGGCGCCCGGGCCGGGCGGCACCCCGGGCACACCGACGACGAGGAGACCGTGCGCTTCCCGGCGGCCGTCCTCGCGGCCGGCGCGGCGAACCTCTCGGGCCGCGAGCTGCACGTCACCGAGCTGCTGCGCCGCGAGGGGCGCGCCGGTGAGGAGGAGCGCGGCGGCGGGTTCTCCGTGCCGAAGCTCGTGGCGATGGCCAGTGGCGGCGTGGTGCTCGCGGGCACCGTCGCGTTCACCGCGACCAACCTGATGTCGTCCCCGGACGAGCGCCCGCTGGCGGAGGTGCGCTTCGACGCCCGCCCCGCGGCCCGCGCCACCAACACGCTCACCAAGGACCTCGCCGCCGCGGCCGCCCAGCAGCAGGCGCAGCAGACGCAGGCCGAGACCACCACCACGACGCCCGAGCAGACGCCGGAGACGACGACCCAGCGCGCGCCGCGCCCCGCCACGCAGCAGACGACGACCACGACGCAGCCGCAGGCCCAGCAGCAGGCGCCGACGAGCACGACCACGCAGCCGCCGAGCTCCAGCAGCCCGCAGACGACGACCCCCGCGCCCACGACGAGCACCACGACGCCTCCGCCGCCGAGCAGCAGCTCGCAGCCGCCGTCGTCTTCCACGCCGTCGTCCTCCACGCCGCCGTCCTCGTCCACCCCGAGCACCACGCCGTCCCCCGGTGAGGGCTCCGGCATCGACCTGGACCTCGACCTGGGCAAGATCCTGAACCCCCTCGGCGGGTTCGACTTCTTCGCTCCGGCCAACTGACCTCCGCACCGCCGTCCCGCCACACCGCCGCTCGGCGCGACCGAGCGGCGGGTCCGCCCTGTCCGTGCGGGCGGGGCGCACCGATCGGATCACCCGAACGGGTGCCGCACCGGGCAGTTAGCCCGTTCGGCCCCAATCCTGGCGATCTTCGTGCAAACGGGTGTCCTTACGGGCCGGTATCCGGTATCCCTTCCCGGTCACCCCTCGGCTCACGTGACCTGCGCAACGGCTCGAAAGGCGTCGTCACGGCCGAGGTAGGCTCTGCGGGCGAGCGGTGGCCTAGCCTGTTCCGCGCACCGATCCGCACGACGAGGAGCCCGAGCGTGAGACCTGCTGCCCTTGCCGCGGTCACGCAGCGCCCCAGCGAGGTGGTCCGGTGAGCAACGACGGTCGCGTCATCGCCGAGCGCTACCGGTTCCTGGACCGGATCGGCAGCGGTGCGATGGGCATCGTGTGGCGTGCCCAGGACGAGCGCCTGGGCCGGATCGTGGCGATCAAGCAGCTGCTGCTGGCGCCGAGCCTGGACGAGCGCGAGCAGGACGAGGCGATCCAGCGCGCCATGCGCGAGGGCCGCATCGCCGCCAAGCTGCACCACCCCAACGCCATCGCCGTCTACGACGTCGTGGAGGAGAACGGCGCTCCGTGCCTGGTCATGGAGTACCTGCCGTCCTACAGCCTGGCCGACACGATGGCCGAGCACGGTCCGCTCGACCCGGTCGAGGTGGCCCAGATCGGCATGCAGGCCGCCGCCGCGCTGGCCGCCGCGCACGCCGCCGGGATCGTGCACCGCGACGTCAAGCCCGGCAACGTGCTGCTGGCCGACAACGGCCTGGTGAAGATCACCGACTTCGGCATCTCCCGGGCCAGCGACGACGTCACGGTCACCAAGACCGGCCTGATCGCGGGCACCCCCGCCTACCTGGCCCCGGAGATCGCGCGCGGCCAGGACCCGACGCCCGCCTCGGACGTGTTCTCGCTCGGCTCGACGCTGTACGCGGCGGTCGAGGGCGAGCCGCCGTTCGGGCTGTCGGAGAACACCCTGGGCGTGCTGCACGCCGTCGCGGCGGGTCGGATCAACCCGCCGACGGTCGACCACCCGTTGACCGACGTGCTGCTGCGGCTGCTCAACTACGACCCAGCCGACCGGCCGACCATGGCGCAGGCCCGCGACATGCTCAGCGCGGTCGCGCACGGGCGCAACCCCAGCCTCACCGGCCTGCTGCCGGCCGCGGGCGCGCCGGGGTTGGCGCCGGCCCCCGCGGGCGCCACGACCGTCCTGGACGCCGACCGCACCCGCGTGGTGCGGCCCGGTCCGCGTTCCACGGGTGGCGCGACGCCGGTCGCACCGCCCCCGCAGCGGTCGAACAACCGGCCGCTGGTGATCGCCGCCGTGGTGCTGGGCGCCGTGCTGCTGCTCGGCTTCCTGGCCGTGGCGCTGGACTGGTTCGGCGGGAAGGAGCCGGTCACGCCGCCGGCGGGCGGGTCGAGCTCGGCCTCGGCCACGCCGACCACCACGACCACGACCCAGGCCCCGACGACGACCGTGGAGACGCAGACCGTCACGGTCGACCCGACCACGACGACCGTGCCGACGACCACCACGACGACCACGACGACCACGCCGCCGCCCACCACCACGACGACGACCACGACGACCACCACCACGACCACCACGACCACCACGCCGCCCTCACAACCCCCCACGGTGAAGCCGGGCGGTTAGTGGACCTCGTAAGGTGGTGCCGAACCCGTTCGGGTGACGCAACGTTCTTGTCCTAGTGGCGTCTTGTCGTTCGCCACTGAATGAAGCCCTAGCAGCTACTGGGAGCACGCCGTGAGCGACGATGGCCGCCTGGTTGCCGGCCGCTACCGACTTGGCCGGCGGATCGGCAGCGGTGCGATGGGCATCGTCTGGCAGGCGCACGACGAGCGACTGCACCGCACGGTCGCGGTCAAGCAGCTGCTGCTCCAGCCCGGCTTGGCCGAGTCCGACACGGACGAGGCCAAGCGCCGCGCCATGCGCGAGGGCCGGATCGCCGCCCGCCTGCAACACCCGCACGCGATCGCGGTCTACGACGTGGCGGAGGACGACGGCCAGCCGTGGCTGGTGATGGAGTACCTGCCGTCCAAGAGCCTGTCCACGGCCCTGTCGGAGCGCGGCACGCTGCCGCCCCGCGACGTGGCCTCGATCGGCTCGCAGGTCGCCTCCGCGCTGGCCGCCGCGCACAACGCGGGGATCGTGCACCGCGACATCAAGCCGGGCAACATCCTGCTCGGCAACGACGGCACGGTGAAGATCACCGACTTCGGCATCTCGCGGGCCACCGGCGACGTCACGGTCACCGCGACCGGGATGCTCGCGGGCACGCCCGCCTACCTCGCGCCCGAGGTGGCCAAGGGGTACGACCCGGGCCCGCCGTCGGACGTGTTCTCGCTGGGCTCGACGCTGTACGCGGCGATCGAGGGCGCGCCGCCGTTCGGCCTGAACGAGAACACCATCGCCCTGCTGCACCAGGTCGCGTCGGGCAAGGTGGTGCCGCCGAAGCAGGCCGGTCCGCTGACCGCGCTGCTGATGCGCCTGCTGCGCGCCGAGCCCGAGGACCGGCCGACGATGGCCGAGGCCCGCGAGGCGCTGGCCGCGGTGGCCGCCGGGCGGGCCGCACCGGAGTTCCCGGTGGCGCTGCCGCAGACCCACCCGCCGTCGTGGCAGGGCGCGCCCGTGCAGACCCCGCCGACCCGGGCGTTGGCCCCGGCGGCCCAGAACAGCCCGCCCGCCACGCCGAACACCCCGCCGCACTCCGCGACGAGGGTGGCGCCCGCCCCGACCCCGCCACCGGTGGCCCACGGGCAGGCCGGCCACAACCCCCCGCCCGCCCGTCCGGTCGGCGCGTCCAGACCGTCCGGCGGTCCGATCAGGAGCAAGCGGTCGGCGGCGATCACCGCGCTGGCCATCGCGGCCGCGGCCGTCGTGGGCATCCTGTTGGCGAGCATCCTCTCCAACGGTGAGGGCACGCCGAACAACCAGGCGGGCCCCTCCACGACGAGCACGGCGCAGGAAGCGGGCGGCGAGGCGTCGGTGACGCCGTCGAAGAAGCCGGTCGGCCCACCGGTCAAGGTCACCACCTCGCCCACGGTCGCGCAGCAGCAGCAGGCGATCCGCGACTACTTCGCCGTGATGCCGGAGGACGTGGACGGCGGTTTCAGCCGGCTGAGCGCGAAGATGAAGGGCAGCAGCGGCGGGCTCGACGGCTTCCGGGCCTGGTGGGACCGGGTCAAGTCGGTCAGCCTCGACGAGATGAAGGAGAACTCGTCGTACGCCTACGAGGTCGTGCTGACCTACACCATGAAGGACGGCACGGTCAGCCGGGAGCGCAAGCTGGTCGCCCTGGAGTGGCAGGGCGAGTACCTGCTCATCGACAAGGAAGACCCGATGGGCAAGGCGTGACCTAGCTGTAGTGACTAATCAGGTTGTTGACGGCGTGTCGGGTTGAACATGGGAGGACCTCCGGGCGGAGTGGATGTGTCTGACGCATCCCATCGGCACACGGAGGTCCTCCCGTGCACAGTAACGCC
>NZ_JAJUWT010000030.1 GCF_021390395.1 Saccharothrix sp. S26 | reverse complement strand
TGATCTGCCTGGCGCGGCGCCGCTGCGACGTGCTATTCGCCATGCTCCGCGACAAGACCTACTACCGGCACCCCGAACCCACTCCCGCCCCGGCTGCGGCTTGACAACCACATAGGGACACCCCCCGAAGGCCAGTTGCACCTGGAACAGCACGGCGGACGCACCATCGACGGCGTCGGAGTCCGCGTCGCACAACGACTACTGGCCTTGTCGCAATCCGGCACAACCGCGCCACCGGCCAACCCGTCACCCGATCCCCGACCTCCGACGACCACTGACCGACTTACGATTACTCGTCCAGACCGTCAGGCCGGACGCAGGAACGCGGCCAGGCCGGCGAGCAGCCGGTCCACCTCGGCCTCGGTCGAGTACGGCGCGAGGCCCACCCGCAGCCCGCCGGTGTCGCCGAGCCCGAGCCACCGGGACGTCTCGATCGCGTAGAAGGCGCCGGCCGGCGCGTTCACGCCCACCCCGGCCAGGTACCGGTACGCGTCGGCGGCCGCGTGGTCGGCGAACGTCACCAGCACGGTCGGCGTGCGCGACCCGGCCCTGGACCACACGGTGACGCCCGGCAGCTCGGACAGCCCCGCCTCGGCCCGTTCCCGCAACCGGTCCTCGTGCTCCCCCACCGCCGTCAACGACGCCACGATCCGCTCACGGCGCGTGCCGGTCGAGGGGACCAGGTCGGCGATGAAGTCGACCGCGGCCGTGCAGCCGGCCAGCAGCTCGTAGGGCAGCGTGCCCAGCTCGAACCGCTCCGGCACCGCGTCCGACGAGGGCAGCAGCTTGTCCGGCCGCAGGTCGGCCAGCACCTCGGGCCGCCCGGCGACCACACCGCAGTGCGGCCCGAAGAACTTGTACGGCGAGCACGCGAAGAAGTCCGCCCCGAACGCGGCCACGTCCACCGGGTGGTGCGCGGTCAGGTGCACGCCGTCCACGTAGCACAACGCGCCGCGCTCGTGCGCCAGGTCGGCGATCCGCGCCACCGCCGGACGGGTGCCGATCAGGTTGGACGCCGCCGTGACGGCCACCAGCCGGGTCCGCTCGGACAGCGCGTCGGCCACGTCGTCCAGCTCGCCGGTCGCGGGGTCGAACGCGACCCACCGCACGACCGCGCCGACCGCCTCGGCGGCCTGCACCCACGGCCGCACGTTGGCGTCGTGGTCGAGCCTGGTCACCACGACCTCGTCACCGGGCGACCAGGTGCGGGCGAGCGTGCGGGCGAAGTCGTAGGTCAGCTGGGTCATGCTGCGCCCGAACACCACGCCTTCCGGTGACGCGCCGAGCAGGTCGGCCAGCGCCCGTCGGGCGTCGAGCACGATCGCGTCGGCCGCGCGTTCGGCGGCGGTGACGACACCGCGGTTGGCCAGCGAGGACGTCATCGCGTCGCGCACGGCGTCCGCGACGGCGGCGGGCACCTGGGAGCCGCCCGGTCCGTCGAAGTGGGCGGTGCCGGTGGCCAGGGACGGGAAGCGGGCGCGGACGGACTCGACGTCGTAGGTCATGGCACCACTGTTACCGCCCGGCCGCGGCCGGTTCCAGCCCGCAAGTGGCTCGACCGCCCGCGGCGGCGCGCCGTCACAGGAAGTCGTGGAACCACGAGCCCGCCAGCCGGGCGACCTCGTCCAACGCGCCCGGCTCCTCGAACAGGTGCGTCGCGCCGTCGACGACCTCGATCCGCCACATCGCCGGCAGGTGCCCGGCCGCCGCGCGGTTGAGTTCGAGCACCTCCTCGTCACGGCTGCCGACGACCAGCAGCGTCGGCGCGCGCACGCGGGCCAGGGCGCGTCCCGCCAGGTCCGGCCGTCCGCCGCGCGACACGACCGCCCGCACCAGGTACGTCCCGGCCGCGGCCACCAGGGCCGCCGCGGCGCCCGTGCTCGCGCCGAACAGCCCGATCGGCAACCCCCGCGTGACAGGCGCGCGTGACGTCCACTCCACCGACCCCGCCACCCGTTCGGCCAGCAGCCCGATGTCGAACCGCAGCCGGCCGGTGACGCGGTCCTCCCGCTCCTCGCGCTCGGTGAGCAGGTCCAGCAGCAGGGTCGCGTACCCGTCGCGGCGCAGCGACCGCGCCACGGCCTGGTTGCGGCCGCTGTGCCGGGAGCTGCCCGACCCGTGCGCGAACACCACCACGCCCGCCGGGTCGGGCGGGACACCGAGGTCCGCGGCCAGTGCGACGCCCCAGGCGTCGACCGACACCGCCGTCGTGCCGCCCCTCGTCATGCCTTTCGGGGTTCACCGGCGCACGCGCGCACAAACGGGCCGTGTCCGCGCCGGCCGTCACGGGTAACCCGTCGGCGTGCCGTCCACCGGCGCGGGAGGAGCGACCATGGCCGATCACCGAGGACCGATGTCCGAGCAGCAGGAAGCGCTGGAGCCGCGTTGGGACGCCCGCGAGGGCCACGGCGCGCGGCCCGACCCCGAGGCGGTGGGCCCGCAGTTCACCGCACCGGACGAGGTCGTCGACGAGGAGTCCACGGCGATCGCCGAGGCGGCCGGGTCGCACTACCCCGTCGGCCCCGAGGACGCGGCCATGCACATCGAGGACGACCGGTCCGGCGACTGACGCCGACTAGGTCCGGGCGTCCCACCAGTCGAGCACGCGGGTGGCGTGCAGGGTCAGCCACTTCGACGGCTCCCCGGCGGGCGCGTCGACCTCGAACCACACGCGGCCGGGGTGGCGGCGGGCCTGGAGCCACGTGCCGTCCGGTTGGCGCTGGTCGCGGATCAGCTCGATCGCGTCGGCCATGCGCGGGTCCGGTGGCGTGCCGTCGAGCAGGGACGCCCGGCGGAAGTAGTCGGCCGCGTTGAGCACGCTGTAGAACCAGCGGAACGGGTAGGCGAAGCGCGTCACCCACGGCGCGACCGGCTCGCCGGTGGACAGGCGGCGGAACAGGCCGCGTTCCAGCAGGTACTCCTCGCCGCCGCGGCGGGCGGCCCGCGTCTCGTCCGTGCCGCCGGTCGCGGCCTCGTGGTCGAGGAGCCCTTTGAGCGAGTTCAGCGTGGAGTGGAACGACGACCGCGTCGACCCCTCGACCCACTCGCAGTTCCAGCCGCCGTCGGGCAGGCGGTGCGCCACGAACCAGTCGACGATGCCGGTGATGTCCGCGCCGAGCCACAGGCCGTTCTGGACGGTCCACGCGTTGATGCAGCAGTCGACCTCGCCGCCCCAGTACGGCAGGTCGTCGTACTCCCAGCGGCAGTGGCGCTCCAGCAGCTCGGCGGTCCGGCGTCCACGCAGGACCGCGGGGTCCATGCCCCACTCGCGCAACGAGTTCAGCGTCCACGTCGTCGCCGTCCACGGCTGCCCCCCGCCCTCGGCGGCCTCCGGACCGCGGAAGTCGAAGTCCGCGGGGAAGAACGCGCCGCCCGCCCACCGGCCGTCCGGGTCCTGCAACGCGAGCAGGCGCGCACCGAAGCCCTCGGTGGCGATCCTGGCGCGGGTCGCCTCCCACACCTCGGCCGGCGCGCCCACCAGGTCGCGTTCGACCTGCCAGCGCAGCGCCGGATCGGAGTCGAGGAGCCACGCGACGCTGCTCACCATGGCGCGACTCTAGTCGACCGGTTCGTCCTCCGGGCTGCCTTCGGCGAGGGTCGCGAGCACGTCCAGCGCGGCGGTCAAGGTCGGGGTCGGCGCGGAGGCCAGGGCGAGGCGGACGGCGTTCGGCGCGTGGCCGGGCACCACGGCGAACGCGGCGGCGGGCGTGACGGCGATGCCGCGCCGGGCCGCGGCGGCCACGAACGTCTCCGCCCGCCACCGGTCCGGCAGCCGCCACCAGCAGTGGTAGGCGCCGGGGTCGGCCCTGAGGTCGAAGCCCGCCAGGCGTTCACGCGCGAGCCGTTGCCGGTCCAGGGCCAGGGCGCGCTTGCGCTCCACCATGGAGTCGACGGTGCCGTCGGTGAGCCAGCCGGTGGCCGCGGCGAGCGCGAAGCGGCCCGCGGCCCAGCCCCCGGAGCGCGCGGCGGCGGCGACCCGGTCGACCAGGTGTCCGGGTGGGACGGCGAACCCGACGGTCAGGCCGGGCGCGAGGCGCTTGGACAGGCTGTCCACGACGGTGGTGCGCTCGGGGGCCAGCGGCGGCAGGTCGGGGCCCAGGAAGGCGTAGACGGCGTCCTCGATCACCTGCACGTCGAGGTCGCGGACGGTGTCGGCGAGGTCGGCGCGGCGGCGTTCGGGCATCGTGACGCCGAGGGGGTTGTGCAGGATCGGCTGGAGGTAGACCGCGCGCACGTCGGCCGCCCGGATCGCCCGCGGCAGCACGCCCTCCTCGTCCACCGCCAGCGGCACGAGCGTGACGCCCAGCCGGGCCGCGATCGCCTTCACCACCGGGTAGGTGACGGCTTCGACGCCGAGCCGCCCGCCGACCGGCGTCAGCGCCGACACGGCCGCGGCGATCGCCTGCCTGCCGTTGCCGGTGAACACGATCCGGCGCTCGTCGGGGGTCCACCCGCCGCGGGCCAGCACGCGGGCCGTGGCGGCGCGGGCTTCGGGCGTGCCGAGGACGCCCACGGGGGCGAGCGCGTCGGGCAGGCCGTGCCGGACGAGCCGGTCGAGACCGGGTGCGAGCAGGTCGGGCTGGTCGGGCAGCACGCAGAAGTTGAGCTCCAGGTCGACGCGTGCGCCACCCGGCTCGGCCGGCGCGGATTCGTCCGGCGGGCGTGCGGCCCGGACGAACGTGCCGCGGCCGACCTCGCCGACCGCGATCCCGCGCCGGACCAGCTCGCCGTAGACGCGGGCCGCCGTGGAGCCCGCGATGCCGTGGCGGCGGGCGAACGCGCGTTGCGGCGGCAGGCGGTCGCCGGGCTTGAGCCTGCCGGCCGCGACGTCGGCCGCGATCGCGTCGGCGATCAGGCGGTAGTCCGCCACGTGCACCCCACATTGCACCGAGAGCATTGTTTTGATTGCACCGAGCATGGTGACGTTCCTAGGCTGCTGACGTCAACGGAACGAGGGGGACGCATGCGGGTGGACGACATCGACATCGCCTACGACGACGAGGGCGACGGGCTCCCGGTCCTGCTCGTGCACGGCCACCCGTTCAGCCGCTCGATGTGGCGGCCGCAGGTCGACCGGCTCCGCTCCCGCTACCGGGTGATCGCGCCTGACCTGCGGGGATACGGTGAGACGACGGTGGTGCCCGGCAAGACGCCGTGGGCCGTCTTCGCCACCGACCTGATCGCGCTCCTGGACCGCCTCGACGTGGACCGGGCGGTGCTGTGCGGGCTGTCGATGGGCGGCCAGATCGTCATGGAACTGCACCGCGCGTTCCCGTCCCGGGTCCGTGCGCTCGTGCTGGCGGACACGTTCCCCGAGGCGGACACGCCGGACGCCGCCGAGGCGCGGCGGACGTTGGCGGCACGGGTGCGGCGCGAGGGCATGGGCCCCTATGCGGACGAGGTGCTGGACAAAATGATCTCGCCGCGCAACGTCGTGACGCAGCCGGCCGTCGCCGAGCACGTGCTGGGGATGATGCGCGGCACGTCGCCGGAGGGCGCGGCGGCGGGCTGGCGGGGCCGCGCGGAACGCCCCGACTACGTGGACTCGCTGTCCCGCGCCACCGTGCCCGCGCTCGTGATCGTCGGCGAGGACGACGAGTACACGCCGGTCACCGTGGCCGAGCGGATGCACGCCACCATCCCCGCCTCGACGCTCGCGGTGATCCCCGGCGCGGGCCACCTGCCGAACCTCGAACGGCCGCGGGAGTTCACCGACGCGCTGGAACGGTTCCTGGAAGGCGTCTGACTCAAGCGGGTCGCGCGCGGACACCGCAGAGCAACCGGCCGCGCGGCAGGGTGGTCGGTGCCGGGCGCAGCGCGTCGGCGACCTGGGCGGCGGTGGGGCGGCGAACCGGCGGCAGCGCGGTCATCGCCGCCAGCAGGCGGGCCAGGCGGGCGGGCACGTGGCGCGGGATGCCGGGCGGGCGGTGCAGGCGGGCGACGGCGGCCTCCACCCGGTCGCCCTGGTACTCGCGGTAGCCGGTCAGGCACTCCAGCAGGACCAGGCCGAGCGCGTAGACGTCCG
The DNA here is from genome assembly GCF_021390395.1 of Saccharothrix sp. S26. Lineage (GTDB taxonomy): Bacteria > Actinomycetota > Actinomycetes > Mycobacteriales > Pseudonocardiaceae > Actinosynnema. The sequence goes on along the minus strand of NZ_JAJUWT010000030.1, from coordinate 108,921 downwards.
CGGGCGGGCCGACCTCGTCGCCGCGCACCTGCTCCGGGGCCAGGTAGGCGGCGGTGCCGCGCGGCTCGCCGATCCTCGTGGTCCGGGGCGAGCCGAGCGAGCGCGCCAGGCCGAAGTCGGCCAGGTAGGCGGTGTCGGAGTCCTCGAGCAGGATGGTGGCCGGCGTCAGGTCCCGGTGCACGACGCGCTGCTCGTGCACGTGGGCCAGGATGTCGGCGACCTGGTGGCCGAGCGCGCGGGCCTGGGCGGGCGTGAACGTGCCGTCCACCAGCCGGTCGCGCAACGTCGTGCCCTCGACCAGCTGCATCACAACGAACGCCGTCCCACCGCACGTGCCGACGTCGTAGACCGACAGCAGCCCGGGGTGCGACAACCCGGCCAACGTGCGCACCTCGTCGTCGAACCGCCGCTCGTCCACCTCGTCCCCGTCGACCACCTTGACCGCGACGAACCGCCGCAGCAGCACGTCCCACCCCCGGTGCACCTCGGCCGCACCACCGGCCCGGAGCTTGCCCTTCAACTCGTAGCGACCGGCGAGGACGCGGCTTGCGGTGGCCAACGACATGGCCCCACCCTTCGGATCGCCTGTCCGGACGACCCCGAATTCCCGAACCGCCGCTACGCCAAACGCCCGAGGCACCCGTCAGAGGACGTCCAGGCTCGGCGGACCCGACCTGTGCCGCTCGGCCACGGCCAGCGCGCGTCGGCCAGGGCCGGCACCCGCTCCTCCGGGCGCAGGTGGCCGCTGACCGCGTCCGCGGTGTCGTGGCACTCCAGCACGTGGTCGTCGCCCAGTTCGGCCAGGAACTCCCGCCGCGGGTTCACCACCGTCACCCGCCGGTGGCTCAGCCGCTGGTGCAGGGCGTGCGTGTCGAGCCGGAACGGCACCGAGGCGTCACCGAGCTCCCGGACCCGGTCCATCGGCTCCAGCCGGCGTCTCGACCTCGGCCGCGAGCTGCCGACGTGTCGCGGTGAGCGTGCCGACCTCGTGCTCCCCCTGCTCCACCGCCGACCGCAGGCCACGCAGCTCGGCCTCCGACGCACCGGTCCCCGCGCCGCGCAGGTGGGCGACCCACCCCGGCGGCTCGGCGATCATGCCGTGCGCCGCGGCCAACCGCTGCTGGAGCGCGGTGACCTCCGCGCTCTCCTCGTTGCCGAACAGAGCCACCCCGGTCCTCTCCCGATGCCACGCCCGGGACCACACGCACGTGTGGTCCCGGGTCATGTCACCGTGGATCGCCCGCGTTGCACCTCAGCCGCGCGGGGTAGCGCACTGGAGCGCGCCCGGGCAGTTGCGGAGCAGGCGGACGTCCGGGGGGCGGGTGATCGTGGTCGGCGGGGTGGTGGCGTCGCCCGGCCAGCGGATCGAGATCGCCATGGACGAGGCGTTGTTCGCGTAGGACTTCTCCACCAGGGTGCGGTCGCCGTTGACGATGTTCACCACGTCGTACACGCCCGAGGGCACGGTGCTGATGTCGAGCCACTGGAAGTCGACCGTGTGCAGGTAGTCGTCGCCGTAGCCCACCGAGATGCCCTGCACCACGCTCAACGCCTCCGGCGCGTGGTGACCGCACCGGTTCTCCCGCAGGAACGCCGCCAACGCACCCTGCGGGCTCGAGGTCCCGACCGGGCGGTTCGCCAACCGGTCGGCGGTCGCGTAGCGGTCGCCCAGGCAGAAGCCGTTCTTCCGGTCGATCACCACCGTGTCGCCCGCCGGCGTGCGGAGCTGGAAGTGCTCGAACCCCAGCAGGTGCCAGTGCTGGTGCGCGGCCGCCGGTTCGTAGTACAGGGCCGCCGGGACGGCGTGCTGCGCCTGCTCGTAGGCCATCGGGATCGAACCGTCCACAGCGGACTGCAACGCCTGCCGCGCGGTCATCCGCTCCTGCCCGACGTCCGACCGCCGGCCGTGGATCACCAGCGGCCCGTCGCCGACGTTGTCCGCCGACGTGGTGAACCGCAGCCGGACCGCCCCGATCGGGCCGGACTGCACGCACGGGCCGTTCGGCGCGGCCGCGTCCGCGACCGGGCACACGTCCCAGTCGAGGCACCGCGCCGGGTCGCCGGGGTACCCGCCGGCGCACCCCACCGGGGCCTGCCGCAGGTCGGGCAGCAGCACCACCCCGACCGCCCGGGCCGGGGAAGGCCCCACCACCACCGCCACGAGCAGCGCCGCGGCGAACAGCGCCACGCGTCTTCGCATCATCGACATCCGTCCACTCCAGAATGATCCACTCACCAACCTACCGAGCCCCAACGACAACTCGGACCGACGACGGTCAAGTTCACTCGATCGACTGAGCCACAAGGGAAATCTCCCGCCGGGACTCTAACCTTCACCGCGATCGCGCCCCGGCGCGCGTCATCCGCGACTGGAGGTGGGTCCGATAGACCAGGGAGTTCCCGGCGCCGTCACGATGGTGTGCGGCACCAGGCCGGAACTGATCAAACTCGCGCCGCTGATCCGCGTGATGGGCGCCGACGCGACCGTCGTCTACACCGGACAGCACTACGACACCGCGATGTACCACCGCATCCGGCGGGACATCGGCCGACCCGGGCGGTTCCACGAGCTGGCCGTGGGCGGCGGCAGGCGGGGCGGCCAGCTCGGCGCGGCCATCTCCGCCGTGGACGAGGTGCTGGCCCGCCACCCCGCGAAGGCCGTCATCGTGCAGGGCGACACCACCTCGGCGCTCGCGGGCGCGCTGGCCGCCAACGCCAACGACGTGCCGCTCGTGCACGTCGAAGCGGGCCTGCGCAGCTTCGACCGGGCCATGCCGGAGGAGCACAACCGGGTGGCGATCGACCACCTCGCCGACCTGTGCTGCGCGCCGACGCCGCTCAACCGCACGAACCTGCTGGCCGAGAGCGTCCCCGACGAGCGCATCGCGATCACCGGCAACACCGTGGTCGAGGCCCTGGTGTCCGCGCTGCCCGACCGGGACGAGGAGGCGGTCGTCCTGGCCGCGCACGAGCTGGAGCGCGACGGCTACGTGCTGGCCACCGTGCACCGGCCGGAGAACGTGGACGACCCGGTCAACCTGGAGACGATCCTGCGCGAGCTCAACCGCCTGCCGCTGCCGGTGGTGCTGCCGCTGCACCCGCGCACGGCCAAGCGCGTGGAGGCGTTCGGCCTGACCGCGCTGCTGCGCCGGCTCAAGGTGGTCGAGCCGCAGGCGTACCCGGCGTTCCTGGCGCTGGCCCGGTGCGCCGCCGTGGTCGTGTCCGACTCCGGCGGCATCCAGGAGGAGGTCAGCGTCCTCAAACGGCCGGTCGTCGTGGTGCGCCGCAGCACCGAGCGACCCGAGATCGAGGGCACGTTCGGCACGCTCGTGCCGCCGGGGCCGCGGGTGTGCGCCGAGGTGCTGCGCTGGCTGGACGACGTGCCCGGCCACCGGGAGCGTTTGGAGCACATCCCCTCGCCGTACGGCACCGGCTCGCCGTCGGCCCGGATCGCCGCCGCGCTGCGGCAGCTGGTCCGCGGCGAGCCGGTGCACGCCCGCCGGCTCAGCCCGGAACAGGTTGTGGTGCCTGCGCCAGCGTCGCGGCGACCCGCCGCGCCAGTCCCACGCTCGAGTTCCAGCTCGTGACGTCCGGGTAGACGTGCGCGGTGGTCGCCAGCAGCAGCGGGGTGCCGGCGACCACCACGGGCGGCCGCAGCGACCGGTACCCCAACGGGTACACCGGTTCCACGAACGGCGCCTTGAACACCCGCACCTCGTCCACGTCCTCGTGGCTCAGCTCCGGGTGCAGCGCCAGCAGCTGAGAGGTCCACCGCGCCGCCACCGCCGCGTCGTCGTCCTCGAACAGCGCCGACTCCCGGTCGGTGTAGCGCATCGCGTAGACCAGGTGCCGCCCGCCGTAGGGCTCGACGCCCGCCAGCGGGGTCATCTGGATCAGCCCGTCGAACTCCGTGCCCGAGCGCACCACGGGCGTCCAGTAGTGCCCCGACAACGGCCGGCGCAGGAAGAACAGCGCGTTCACCACGCCCTGGTACGGCAGCCGCACGTCCGGCAGCCGCGCGGCCAGATCGTCGTCGGCGAGCTGCCGCAGCTGCGGCAACGGCAGCGTCGACACCACGCGGTCGGCGAGCACGACCTCGTCGCCGTCCAGGGCGATCCGCACCCGCTCCCCGGCCACGCCGACGCGCCGCACCGGGGCGTCGAGCCGCACCACGCCGCCGCCGGCCTCGATCGAGGCCCTCAGCGCGTCGATCACGGCCCGGTAGCCGCCGTCCGGGTACCCGCGCACCGACACCGCGCCCTCGCGCCCCAGGCGCTGCCACAGGTACAGCGCGGGCACGTCGCCGAACCGCGCGCCGAACTTCGCGCCGAACAGCGGCGCGAGCAGCAGCTCCCACACCCGGTCGCCGTACAGGCCGCGCAACCAGTCCTCGGTGCGCGTGCGGTCGAGGTCCCTGCCCCGGCCCAACCGCCGCAACAGCACCGACACCGCGCCGAACCGCAGCCGGTCGAGCACGCCCAACGGGGTGAACCTGAGCAGGTCCAGCGCCGTGTTGAACGGGAACGCGCGGCCGTCCACGACCATGCCCATCCGGGTGGGCCGCCACGTGACCCGCTCGCGCAGCCCCAGCTGGTCGAGCAGGTCGAGCAGGTGGTCGTCGGTCGGCATCACGCAGTGGTAGAACCGCTCGACCCAGCGGTCGCGCCAGGCGAAGAACGTGCCGAGCCCGCCGAGCTGGTCGCTGCCCTCCAGCAACGTCACCCGCGCCCCGGCGCGCACCAGCTCGTGCGCCGTGGCCAGGCCGCAGATGCCGCCGCCGACCACGACCACGTGCCCGGGGTCCGCCGCGCGCATCACAGCGCCCGGTACGGCGCGGGCGTGAGCCGGTCGCGCACGAGCAGCTTCGCGTACTGCCACACCGTGCGGGCGATCCGGATCTTGCTCGGGCCGCGCTTGCGGTCGTAGCGCAGGGCCAGCGGCACCTCGGTGACGACCGGTCGGCAGTGCCGCAGCTTGAGCAGCAGCTCCACCATGCAGGCGAACCCGCGTTCCTCGATCAGCCGTTCGCCCCAGTGCCGCTCGGCGCGGGCCAGCAGGCCGGCCCGGTAGGCGCGGAAGCCGCTGGTGAAGTCGCGGACGCCGTCGACCCGCAGCACCAGGCGGAACAGCGCGGCCGCGCCGCGGGAGAGCAGCCGGCGCAACGGCGGCGCGGTCGCGTCGTCGCCGCCGTCGACGAACCGGGAGCAGATCACCACGTCCGCGCCGGCCGCGATCTCGTCCTCCAGCCGCTGGATCAGCGCCGGGTCGTGGGTGTCGTCGGCGTCCATCACGACGACGACGTCCTCGTCGCCGGCCTCGGCCAGCGCGGCGCGCAGCCCCGACCGGACGGCCTGGCCGAGGCCGAGGTTGACCGGGTGGCTGACCAGCCGCACGTCCAGGCCGGGCCAGCCGCGGGCGACGACGTCGGCCGTGCCGTCGGACGAGCCGTCGTCCACGACCCAGGCGGTGAGCTTCTCGGTGCGGGCGACCTCGGCGAGCCGGGTGAGCAGCGGTGGCAGCGAGGCGGCCTCGTTGTAGGCGGGCAGCACGACGTGGGCACGGGTGTGGTCGCGCGCGTCGCCGGAAAGGGTCGGTCCGCCCTGTTCCGACGTGCCGCGCACGTCGCCTTCATCGACGCTCAATGGGCCCCATTTCACTGGATGGCGGATGACGGTCCAGAATTATTCGCCTCCGGACCGCGACGGGATTGCGCCACCCCGGCGCCTTCTCGTCGCACGTCTGGATGAATTACGGAAAGGCCAGGAACCGAGCGCCACCAGGAAGGGGAACGATGATCACCGAAAGAGTGAATTAGCGCCAATGAATCACGCTTGATGCACACCGAGTGAGCACAGATTCCCGTTCGGATGATCTCGAACGGGTGACCAAATAATCGGGTTCATGGTGGGAAGGACGTCGTCCGGATGTGGTGTGGCGAGGACGGGACGCGCTCGGTCCCTGGCAAGGGCGGTCCGCGGTGAACGGGGTCGGCTCGGCGACCACCCCGGCGGCCCTGGTGTCGCGGTGGCGGCACCCGCGGCCGCGCGAGGCATCGGGCTCTGACCTGCTGCGGCGGGTGAACGCGGTGGCGGTGCTGCTCGTCGCGGTCGACGTGACGGCGGTGGCCGCGGTGGCGGCCCGGCACTCGCCGGGCGCGCGATGGACGGCGGTCGTGGCCGTGGCCCTGCTGGGCGTGCGGGCCGCGTGCCGGCTGTACCGGCGGCGGCTGTGGCTGTCCTGGTTCCACGACCTGCCGCGCTCGGTCGGCGCAACGGCCATCGCGTTCGCGCTGGTCACGCTGGCCGGGCTGCTCAGCGGCGCGCCGCCGGGCACCACCGCGCCCGCGCAGTGGGCGGTGCTGGAGTTCGCCGCGCTGAGCGAACCGGCCCGGCTGTTCGTGTTCGCGTTCGGCCGCTGGTGCCGCCGCCGGTTCCACCGCTGCGACCGCACGATCGTCGTGGGCGCGGGCAAGGTCGGCATCGACCTGGTCGGGGCGATGCTGGCGCACCCGGAGTTCGGCCTGCGCCCGGTCGGGTTCGTCGACCCGGAACCCGCCGTGGACCGCGACGCCCTGCCGGTCGGGCTGATGGACGAGGACCTGGCCGCCGCGATCACCCGGTTGGGCGTCGGCACGGTGGTGCTGGCGTTCTCCCACGCCCGCGAGTCGTCGGTGGTCGACTCGGCCATCACCGCGCACCGGCTCGGCTGCACCACCCTGGTCGTGCCCCGGATGTTCGAGCTCTACCAGGACGGGCCGGACATCGAGCGGCTGCGCAGCTACCCGCTCATGCGCCTGGGCACCGCGCCGACCAGCAGGCCGAGCTGGTGGGTCAAGCGCGGGATGGACGTGCTGCTGGCGGCCGTGGCGCTGGTCGTGCTCTCACCGGTGATCGCGCTGTGCGCGCTGGCCGTGCTGCTGGAGAGCGGCCGCCCGGTGATCTTCCGCCAGGTCCGGGTCGGGATGGACGATCAGCCGTTCGTGCTCTACAAACTGCGCAGCGTGAGAATGAACGGCGAAGACGATTCCCAAGTCACCTGGTCGGTGGTCGGGGATCGCCGTGTCGGGCCAGTCGGCCGATTCCTCAGGAGCACTTCGCTGGACGAACTGCCGCAGTTGTGGAACATCATCCGGGGCGACATGTCGATCGTCGGACCGCGCCCGGAGAGGCCGGGTTTCGTCCGCGAATTCTCGGCGATCCACGAGCTATACTGGGCCCGGCACCGCGTTCCCACGGGGCTGACCGGGCTTGCGCAGGTGCACGGCCTGCGGGGTGACACTTCGATTGTCGACAGGTCTCGGTACGACAACTACTACATAGCCAACTGGTCGTTGTGGCTGGACGTGAAAATCCTGTTGCAGACGGTGGGTGAGCTGGTGTGCCGAAGGAACCGCTGAACGGACGGCCCCGTCGCGTCGTCGGCCTGCTGTGCGCCGCCGCGCTCCTGGTGGCCGGCACGGCGTGCACCGTGGTCTCGGCCGTCGGCAGACCCGCACCACCGGGTGACCCCCTGGGCCCGCTGCCCAAGCCGCTCGCGCCCTGCGGCTGGTGGTACGGCATCGGCGAGCCGCCCACCAACCAGGAGATCGCGTTCGCCGCCGAGCACTACAGCCTGGTGGTGCTCAACGCGACCGAGACCGCCGCGCTGCGCCGGCTCAAGCAGCTCAACCCGAAGATCAAGGTGCTGGTGTACAAGGACTTCGCCAGCGCGCGCAACTACCCCGGCGCGGTCCAGGGCGACGTCGACGCGCCGCTGCTGCCGACCGGCATCGGCTACTTCAAGGCCCACCGCGAGAGCCCGCAGTGGTTCGCGGTGGACACGAAGAATCACCGGATCGAGTGGAACTCCTACCCGAAGCACTGGCAGATGACCGTGTGGGACCCGGCCTACCAGAAGGCGTGGAGCGACGCCGTCACCGCCGAGGTCGTGCGCGAGGGGTGGGACGGCGTGCTGGCGGACAACGACTTCAGCTCCCTGAAGTACTACTCCTCGGCCGTGCTGAAGGGCACCGCGAACGCCGCCGAGTCCGACCGGCTGATCCGCGAGGGCATGGACACCTTCCTCACCATCGCCGGTGACTCCCTGCACAAGGCCGGGAAGATGCTGATCCCGAACGTGTCCGAATCCCACCTGACCGCGGGACGGTGGACGGCTCACTCCCGCTACGACGGCGCGATGGAGGAGAACTTCGGCCTGCGCGACACCGGCACGGGTGAACTGCTCACCTTCAAGGGCAACGAGTGGAAGGAACTGCGCTCGCAGGCCGCGCTCGGCGAGACGTGGCTCCTGCTGATCACCCACACCAAGGGCGCCCGCGAGGAACGCGTCGGCTACGCCACCGCCGCCCTGCTGGCGAGCCCCTACACGTGCTGGTCCGGCGCCACCACCAAGGACTACCGCCACCCCGACTGGTCCCGCTACCAGCAAGCCGAGCTGGGCGAGGCCACCGAAACCGCCAACCGCCTCCCCACCGGCGTCTGGGACCGCCGCTTCACCGGCGGCTACGTCGCCGTCAACCCGACGAGCAAACCGGCCCAGATCACCCCACCACCGGGCCTGGTCAACATCGACGGTGGCGCGCCGGCCGCCTCCACCCTGAACATCGCCGCCGGCGACGCCGTCATCCTGATAAACCAGACCAACCCCACCACCACCGCAACGACCACCACCCCCAGCACAACCACCCCCACCACCACCGAGCCGACCACCACCCCCTCAACCACCACCACGAAACCCACAACCACCACCCAACCGACCCCCACTACCACCACCACTACCCCAACAACCACCACCACGACCACCACGACCACCACGACCACCACGACACCGCCGACCTCAACCTCAACCACCACCACAACACCGCCACCAGCCCCAGCCCTGACCCCCGCCCTCGCCACACCTCGCCACTTACCCGCACCCGCACCCGCAGCCCTCAACCCGACCAACCGGGCCCCTTGACCTGACCAACCAAGTCACCCCAGACCGAGCCCCACCTCCCTGAGCCAACAGGCGCATCATTCGACGATCCGCACCGATCTCGCTCGTGGATCTCAGCGATGCGGCTCAGTTGGCCTGAGGAACATCAGTCGGCGATGAACGCTTGGCGATGAGGTCGTAATAGAGGTCGAGGTGTCGTCGGGCGCACACGTCGGGCGCGAACCGCTCCCGCGCCCGCTCCGCGAGCGACAACCCGATCCGCGCCGGATCAGGCTCGGCGAACAACGCGCGCAACCGCTCAGCCAACCGCTCGACATCACCGGGCGGGGCCAACGCCCCGGCCGCACCGACCTCCCCGAGCATGTCCGCCACCCCACCGGTGTCCGTCGCCACCACAGGCTTGCCCGCCGCCATCGCCTCGGCCACCACCAGCGGCTGCTGCTCCATTGTGGACGGCAGCACGAGCGCGTCGTGGTGGCGCAACAGGTCCGGCACATCGGCCCGGAAGCCCAAGAACCTGACCCGCCGACCCAACGCGCGCGCCAACGCTTCCGCCTTCACCCGCTCCGGCCCGTCACCGACCACGGTCAACGTGGCGTCCTCGGGCATCACCCCGGGCAATGCCAGGGCCGCCAGCAACGTCGCCAGCCCTTTGCGCTCGACCAACAACCCGACGAACACCAACCGCCGCACCGGCCCGACCGGCGGCAGCACGTGCGCGGGCTCCACGCAGTTGTCGATGTGCGCCAACCGCGCCGCGGGCACCTTCAACCGGGACGTCAGGAACCGCCCCATGGCCCGCGCCGGCACCACGGTCCGGTGCACGGCCCGCGCCACCACGGCGTCCGCCGCGAGCACGACCCTCGTGTACGCCGAGGGCGGCTCCGCCCGGTGCACCCCTCGGAACCACTCCTCCCCCACGTCGTCGGGCACACCGTGGTAGGTCTGGACGACCTTGTGGCGCCACCGCAGTCCCGCGCTGACCAACCCGGCGCGCCGATCCTGCGCGTGCACCACGTCGGGCCGCCACGCCCGCACCACCTCGCGGGCCCGCCGCCCAGCGCGGACGTCCGCCTTGTCCCCGACCTCGACCACCTCGTGGTGCCCGTCCAGCACCTCCGCGCCTCGCCGTGGCACCGGGCCGAACACCCGGACGTCCGCCTCCCCCGACGCGATCAGCGCCCGCGCCAACCGAACGGTGACGTCGACGGGCCCTCCGCTGTCCTGCGTCAACAGGTACGCCACCCGCAACCGACCGCTCACCGGACACCGTCCAACTGTTGCTCCGCCAAAGTCCCGCCCGCTGTGGCCGCCGGGCCGGGCCGATTCATCCGGCTAACGTGAGAGATGCGGTTCAGGTTGTCAAAGGTTGCACTATTCGCCCACCTGAGTGACCCCCAGGAGTGACCACATCGGACCCGCAGCGCACCCACCGAGGCCCGATTTGACATGGGTTCGACCAGCCTGGAGTGCCCGTAAGGGCCCCATGTCAAATCGAGCCGGGCTTGAGGAACCCAACCGCTGCCCCTCACCTCGCCCCCACCAACAGCTTGTCCACCAACGTCGCGATCTGATCCGCCACCTGCCTCCGGTCGAACAGCAGCTCCACCCGCCGCCGCCCGTGCGCCCCCTCCAGGTCAGCCGCCGAAGGATCGGCCAGCCGCACCGCGACCGCTTCCGCCAACCCCTCCACGTCCCCGGCCGCGAGCACCGCCCCCGCCTCACCGACGCTCTGCCGCACGCCGCTGACGTCGAACGCCACCACGGACCGCCCGCACGCCATCGCCTCCAACGGCACGAGGGCCATCCCCTCGGACCGCGACGGCAGCACCACCACGTCCGCCGCCGCGTAGAAGTCGGCGACCGCGTCGTCGTGCCCCCACCACAGCACCGAGTCGTCCTCCCCCCGCCACCGCTGCGCCATCGGCCCGTCGCCGACGAGCACCAACCGCGCGTCCGGGACCTGCGCCCGCACGGACGGCCAGGCCGCGAGCAGCTGGTCCTGCCCCTTGTACGGCACCAGCCGCCCGACGCACACCGCCGTGGGCACGTCCGGCAGCCCCAGTCGTCGCCGGGCCGCGGCCCGGTCGTCGGGTCGGAACCGGTCGATGTCCACGCCGTTGCACACGACCTCCGCGGGCCCGCGAACACCGGCGGCTCGTCCGGCGGCCAGTTCGTCGTCGCTGACGCACACGAGTTGGTGCGTCCACCGCGCCCCTTTCCGCTCCCACAGCCGTGCCGCCCGCCCGACCGCTCCGCCGGCGCTCTGGAACGACCACATGTGCGGCTGGAACAGGGTCGGCCGTCGTCCGCGCACGACGAGCCGTCCGACGAGCCCGGCCTTGGAGCTGTGCAGGTGCACGACGTCCGGGTCGACGTCCCGCAGCACGCGCCGCAGCCGCACGACCTCGCCGGCCGTCGCGATCCCGGGGTGTCGGCGGGCGTGCCACGTCCGCACGTCGACGCCCAGGTCGCGGGCCCGTTCGGCGAGGGGACCGGGCGGGCACGCCACGGTCACCGTCCAGCCGAGGTCCCGTTGGGCGCGGGCCAGGTCCAGCACCACCGCCGCCACGCCCGCCGTGACGGGTTGGCTCACGTGCACGACCTTCACCGGCGCACCACCTCCCGGTTCGCCGCCAGCACGACCACGCCGCACACCACTGCCAACACGACCCCTTCACCGAGTGCGGCCACCACCGATCCGGGTGGCCCGAACGCGTCACCGACCAGGTGGGCGACCGCCGCGCAGCAGCCGGTCGCCACGACGACTCCCGCGACGCCGCGGGTGAGTGCCGGCAGCGGCGGTCCGATGCCCTTTCGCGCCATCGCCCACCAGGTGCAGGGCACGAGCAGCCACGCGGCCGTGACCTGGACCAGTGCGACCGCGACCACGCCGTGCCGGGTGAACAGGAGCAGCCCGCCGGTGAGCAGGACGAGGTGGCTGACTTCCAGCGCGAGGTACCGGCGCGCGTGCCCGGCGGCCTTGAGCACCTGGTACCAGACGTGCAGGAGGCTGATCCCCAGCCCGTACAGGCAGAGCAGGGCCAGGGGCACGGCGGCTTCGGACCACCGCTCGCCGAACACCACGACCCGTTCGGCGAGCGCCGCCGTGACCGCGTACAGCCCGCCGGTCACGACGAGCACCGCCGAGGTGGCGCGTCCGACCACTTCGGACAGTGCCGCGCCGTCGCGGACGAGTTTGGCGCACAACGGCAGCACCACGCCGCCGATGACCACCGCCACCAGGATGTAGGGCACCCAGGCGATCCGGTAGGCCAGCGAGTACACGCCGACCGCGTCGGGTCCGTGGACGCGCGCGATCGCCAGGTAGTCGACGTTGATCAGCAGCACGGCGACCAGCGCGCCGGGTCCGACCACCGCGATCCACCGCAGCGCCTCGCCGGCCGCCTCGGCGTCCCACGCCGGGCGGACCCGGACTCCGACCGCGACGCCGAGCGCGGGTTGGGCGACGGCCGTGCACAGCAGCCCGATGACCAGGGAGTGCGGTCCGGCTCCGGTGACCGCGAGCGCGATGGTGACGGCCGCGCCGAGCACCGCCGCGCCCGCGTCGGGCACCAGTCGTCGGCGGAAGTCGAGGTCGCGGTGCAGCAGTCCCATCTGCACGCCGGCTGTCGCCGAGAACGGCAGGCTCAGCGCCGCGAGCCGGATGAGCGGGGCGACCGCCGGGGCGTCCAGCGCGTGCGCGATCGCGTCCGCCGCGAGGACCAGCGCGACCGCCAGTGCCAGGCCGGTGCCGGCGCTGAGCACGAGCAGGGTGCCCGCCATGCGGCGGGGGTCGCGGTCGGTGCGGCTGACGACGTCGTACACGCCCATCGACTGGACGACCTGGCCGATGTTGACCAGCGCGACGGCGAGCGCGACGAGCCCGAGCCCTTCTTCGGTGAGGAACGCGGCGAGGACGAGCGTGACGGCCATCTGGCTGCCCTTGCCGACGAGGTTGACCAGGAACAGCCACAGCGACCCGCGCACGGCCCGCCGCCCGACCGGCGCGGCCTCGGACCCGACGCCCGACCCGTCCCGACCGACCGGTGTCACCCCGGCGCCGTCCCCGCCGGCCGGTGTCACGTCCGGACCGTGCCGACGGCGGAGCACCGGCGGGTGGCCGCGAACGCCGCCGCCAGCGCCCACGCCACCACGACCGCGACCCCGTCGACCGTCACGTCGACCCGCGCGGTGGTCACGGCGCGGATCGCCTGGCTGACGAAGTGCAGGTGCGCGAACGGCACGAGCAGCAGCACCGCCGACAGGCCGAGCCGCCAGTCCCGTTCGCACCCGCCCCGCCACCACACGACCCCCACCGCGGCCAGCGACGGCACGGCGATCAGCACGTCGCCCGGTTGGTGCACGATCGCGGCCACCACCGCGAGGCACGTAAGCAGGTCGGCCGCGGCGGGTTGGCCCATGCGGTCCAGTCGGCGCACCAGGATGGCGCTGGCCACGAGCACGCCGACGAGCACGACGGGTTCCGCGCCGTCGGGCAGCCAGCCGGTGATGCGGTAGAGGACGGCGGCGACGTCGACCCGTTGGGCGGTCATGGAGTCCACCGCGCCGTACGCGGTCTCGCCGGCGTGCGCGAGGTTCGCCGCGATGACGTCGAGGAACGGTCCGATGCCACCGCCGCGCACGACCAGCGGCACCACCACGACGGTGCTGGCCGCCGCCGCGATCGCGGTGCCGGTCAAGGCGACCCGGTGTGATCCGCGCACGGACAGCAGCACGGCCAGCGGCAGGCCGAACTGGGGTTTGAGCCAGGCCAGCGCGAGCGCGACCGCCGCCCACTTCGGGGCGTCGCGCCGGGCCAGCAGCGCGCCCGCCGCGCCGACCGCGATGAGCGGGTTGACCTGGCCGACGTACAGCTGGGCCTTGCCGACTTGGCTGAGCACGAGCAGCGTGGCGATCACCGCGGTGCCCAGGACCAGCGGCACGTGGGGCCGCAGCCGGCCCGCGGCCAGCAGGGCGAGCGCGCCCAGCAGCACCAGCGAGGCGAGGGTGAACGCCACCGCGCCGACCCGGTAGCCGGGGAGCGCGAACGGTGCGTGCAGCACGAGGTGGTAGGGCTGGTAGAGGTTGAACGCCTGCCGCACGGGCCAGTGCTCGAACATGGTGGCCGGGTGGTAGGGGTTGCCGCCGGCGAGGAACTCGCGGATGGGGAAGTACAGCGCGTCCCGGAAGTCCTGGAGGCGTTCCTCGGGCAGGTTGGTCCACGTCGGGATCGGCGCTTGCCAGGACGGTCGCACGGCGCGCCAGGCGGCGGCCGCGCCGATCGCGGTGACCAGTGCGGTGAGCACCCGCGCCTTGTCCTTGGTCGTCACGGTCTTCAGCACGTCACCACCGCCACCAGGGTCGCCGTGGTGGGCAGCGCGCCGACCACGGCCGCCAGCTCGTCCTGCGGTCCGCGGTCGGGGACGAGGGCGATGACGGCGTCGCCGTCGGCGGGTTCGCAGGTCTTGTCGGGCAGTTCGGCGGCGAGTTCCTCGGCGCGTTCGGTCAGGCGGGGGACGACGGCGACGACGCGCGCGGGTCGGGCGGACGCCTCGCACAGCAGCGCGAGCCGTGGGGTGAGGTCGGGGTCGTCGTCGGGGAGCACGGTGACGGGGTGGCGGACGCCGCCGGCGGTGAGGGCGGCGCGCACGAGGTCGCGGGGTCGGGTGCGGCGCAGGTGGCCGACGGCGTGGGCGGCGAGGCCGGCGAGCACGCCGGCGATGAGCGCGAGGCCGTAGGCCAGCGGCCGGTCGGGTGCGACCTGGGTGGTCTCGGGCCGGTCGAGCAGGCGCAGGCGGGCGACGGGTGCGAACAGGTCGGCGTCGACCACGGTCTGCGCGATGCGGGTCGCGGCTTGGGCGGCCTGGTCGGCGGTGTCGGCGCGGACGGACAGCCGGGCGAGGCCGGAGGCGGGCACGAGTTCGACGGACACGCGGCGGGCGAGGTCGTCGGTGGTGGTGCCGAGGTCCTCGGCGGTGGCGCGCAGCACCGTGGGGGTGCGGGCGACTTCGACGAGCGCGGGCAGGGAGAGGGCGACGACTTCGCCGAAGCTGGCTTCGCGGGGTTGGTCGGGGTCGCCGACGGCGGGGACGGCGAGGACGCCGACGCGGCTCTCGTACTCCTTGCCGGCGATCTCGACGGCGACCACCACGACGGTCGCGACGAGCAGCGCGATCGTGAGGCTGAGCACGAGTGGGCGGGTGAGGGCGGCGGGGACGCGCACGTCCCGCCACCGGCGCAGGTGGATCATGACGCTCCTATCGCGGTGCGCAGCAGTTCGTCGTAGGACCGCATCAGCAGGCGGGGGTCGTGTTCGCGGCGCACGGCCGCGCGGCCTTCCTCGGCGAGTTCGGCTCGGGTTCGGGGGTCGAACAGCAGGGTCCGCAGGGCGTCGGCGGTCGCGCCGGGGTCGCGGCGGGGCACGATCAGGCCGCCGCCTCCGGCGAGGGCTTGGCGCACGCCGTCGACGTCGGTCGCGACGACGGGGCGTCCGGCGGCGAGGGATTCGAGCACGGCGATGGGCATGCCTTCCCAGTCGCTGGTGAGGACGGTGACGTCGGCGGCGGCGAGGAGGTCGGGCACGTCGCACCGGTTGCCGAGGAAGTGGACGCGGTCGGTGATGCCGAGTTCGGCGGCGCGCAGGAGGAGGTCGTCGTGGAGGCTGCCGTCGCCGGCGAGCCACAGCACGGCGTCGCCGTCGAGCTTGGCCCACGCTTCGAGCAGCACGTCGTGGCGTTTCTGCGGTTCGAGTCGGGCGGGGCACAGGGCGACGGGCACGTCGGGTGCGATGCCGTGCACGGCGCGGACCGCGTCGCGGTCGACCCGTTCGGGTTGGGGGAACACGGCGTTGGGGATGACGACGGGGTCGGGGACGCCGGCGGCGCGCAGCCGGTGGGCGGTGGCGTCGGCGACCGCGACGACGGTGCGGGAGGTGTGCTTGAGGATGCGGGCGGCGCCGGTGTAGTCGGTGTCCGCGACGCCGTGGAACACGGTGAGCACCGGCAGTCGGCGGGGCAGCACGGCCAGGCGTGCGACGAGGCTGGCGGACACGTTGTGCGCCAGCACGACCTGGGGTCGGAAGCTGCGGATGGCGGCCCTGGTGGCCAGGGTCGCGCGCAGCACGCCGGTCGCCCTGCGGCGGGCCACGGGCACGGTGAACGTCGGCACGCCGCACGCGCGCAACGCCTCGGCGCGGTGGCCGCCGCCGCTGGCCACGGCCGACTGCCAGCCGTACCGGGTGCCGGACCTGGCCATGCCGGCGACGAGCGCTTCGGCGCCGCCGGTTCCCATCTCACTGATCACGTGGAGCACGCGCAACGTCGTTCGCTCTCCTCAGACGCAGGTCGGCCGCGGCGACGACCGCGACCAGCGACCACAACGGCAGGTAGTACTGCTGGGACAGGAAGGTGGAGGCGACCACGACGGCGATCAGGGACGCCTGGGCGGCGAGGATCGGCAGCGGGTCGGGGGTGGTGCGGCGGACGCGTTCGCTGGTGACGGCGGTGAGCGCGAGGAGGGCGAGGAACAGGGTGAGGCCGGGCACGCCGAGTTCGGCGGCGACTTCGAGGTACATGTTGTGGGCGACCGGGGTCTGTTCGTCGATCTCGGCGTTCTTCGAGGCGGCGGGGTAGCCCTCGCGGAAGCCGCCCGGTCCGACGCCGAGCGCTGGGTGCTGGGCGACCATGCGGGCGGCGGCCTGCCAGCGCAGTTCGCGGGTGTCCACGTTGGTCTCGGCGACGTGGGTCTTCTCGCGCACGGCCCGGTCGAGGGTCGGTCCGGCGACGAGGACGGCGGCGACGCCGAGCACGGCCAGGGCGGCGACGCCGCCCGCGAGGGCTTTGAGCGGCAGGGCGCGGCGGGCGAGCAGCCAGGCGAGGGCGGCGGTGAGGGCGAGCGCGCCTCCTCGGGAGAACGTCGCCGCCGCGCCGGCCGCGAGGATGACGGCGGTGACGGCGGTGAGGAGGGTGCGGCGGCGCAGCGCGAGGAGCAGGGGCAGGGCGGCGACCAGGAAGTAGGCCAGGTCGTTGGGGTCCTCCAGCGGTCCGGCGGCGCGGGTCTGGCCTTCGGCGGCCATGCCGAGCAGTGCGCCGACGGCGGCGACCACGGCTCCGGCCGCGGTCGCGGCGAGTATCGCGCGGAGGGGCACCTCGCGGGCGGCGACGTCGATCAGCACGACGGTGACGAGCAGGAACGGCAGCCAGCGCAGGGCGTACGTGGTGGCGTAGGGGCCGCCGGCGTGCACCGCCCAGGACGCGAGCAGGACGATGGCGAGCGCGGCGAGGACCAGGTGCGCGGGGTGGGGTTCGGGTGCTCGGCGTTGCCGCGCGCGCAGGGCGGCCCAGGTGAGGACGAGCAGCGCGGGTGGCGCCTTGGCCAGGTGGTCGTGGGCTTGGAGGAGGTAGCCCTCCAGCGGCGCGACGAACACCGTCGCGCACGTGAGGGCCCGCACCAGCCAGGTCATCCGCCGCACCGCGCCAGGAGTCCGGTGTCGTGCTCGCGCAGGCCCGCGTCGAGCCGGTCGACGTGCGCGCCGGTGCCGACGACCTCGAAGTGGTGGGCGCGCAGCGCGCCGAGGACCCAGCCGAGGAACTCGACCTTCCGCGCGCCGGGGACCGCCATGCCGGGGAAGAACTCCATGCCGGGTGCTTCGGCCGCGCCGAGCACGTCGGTGGGGTGCAGCAGCAGGGACGGCTGCACGCCGCGGGCCCGGCACAGGCGCAGGGCGGCGGTGAAGTAGCCGCGGGCCAGGCGTGGCGAGACCTGGTGGAGTTGGAGCAGGTAGGAGCCGTGGATGGGGACGCGCAGCAGCGGCATGGTGGTGACCGGCAGCTCGACCAGGCCCGGGCCGACGCGCCAGCGGTAGGCGGCGTTGGGTGCGCGGACGCGGGCGAAGCCGCCGAACAGGTCGCGGTCGCCGCCGGTCGGGGCGGTGCGGTTGTGGTAGGCGCGGGCGAGCGGGCCGATCCAGGTGGGCAGGGTGCTGGCGTCGTAGCGGTAGCCGCGGTCGGCGAGCAGTTCGAGCAGGTCGCGGGTGACGCTGTAGCCGGGGCCGCGGAAGCCGGTGGGGCGTGGTGCGCCGGCCGCGACGATGGCGTTCTCGGTGCGGGCGAGCTCGGTGTCGAGCCGGTCGCGGGTGTAGCGGTGCAGCCAGGGTTCGTGGCCGTAGGAGTGGTTGCCGATCTCGTGGCCGGCGGCGGCGAGGTCGGCGACGGCCCGTGCGCCGTCGTCGCGCTCGGCGTCCGCGCCGACGACGAACACGGTGGTGGTGAGGCCGTGGGTGCCGAAGACCTCGAGCAGGCGTGGCACGGCGGTGGGCAGGAAGCTCGGTCGGCGTTCCCATTCGGGGTCGCCGTGGGTCTTGAGGTAGGCCCAGAGGTTGTCGAGGTCGAGGGAGACGCTGGCGGTGTTCACCGGGTGGCCTCCGCGGTGGCCTTGGCGAAGCGGTCGGCGTAGCCGAGCAGGAGCACGCCGGACACGACGAGGGCGACGCCGAGGGCGACCCACCACTCGCGGCCGGGGGTGATCCGGTCGCCGAGGGCGGCGATGCCGATGATGGAGGTGACCACGACGGTGGTGGCGTCCATGGTGGCGACGGTGGAGGTGGCGGAGCCGCGGCGCAGGGCCAGCGCGAGGTAGGACTGGCCGACGAGGGCGGCGGCGATCATGAGCCACGCGAGGGGATACAGCGGGAGGGTGGGCAGCGGTTCGTCGGCCAGGGTGCGGCTGGTCATGGCGACCACGGCGAACGCGAGGCCGGCGAGGGCGGCGAGCGGCACGACGCCGCCGACGCGCCGCTGCGCCAGGACGAGCGCGACGACGGGGAGTCCGAACAGGACGATGCCCGTGCCTTGGGGCACGTCGTGCGCGGTCGAGGGGGTGGCCGCCCCGACGAGCAGGAGCAGGCCGGTGGCCATGACGACGAGCACCACGACCTCGATCGCGCGGACCCGCCAGCCGAGCACGGCGATGCCGAACAGGGTGGCCAGGCCGACCGCGCAGGACGAGCCGGCCTGCACGAGGTAGAGCGGCAGTCGGGCGCGGGCGAGGAAGGCCAGCGCGAACCCGCCGACCTGGCCCGCGAAGCCGAGCAGGTAGAGCCGGTCGCGGGCGAGCCGGGCGAGCAGGCCGAGGCCGCCGCCGCCTTCGTCGGCGCGCCGGGAGGCGATCGACTGGGCGACGATGCCCAGCGCGTAGAGCACCGCGGAGGCGGCGAGTGCGAGGTAGCCAGTCACGCGACCCTTCCCAGGGAGATACGGCCCGTGGAGACAGCCGCCGCGTGGAAGCGGTCGGTGTGATCCGGATATCGGATGGGCAGCGTAGAACCCGAAAAACCTCGACTCGTTCGAGCGATGGGTGACTACACGATCGAGCGATTTTGCTGACTACACAACGACATGCGCTTGCGGGTGGCCAGGCGTGGCCGACGGCCGGGAGACGATCCCGGTCACTCTCCCGTGATCGACAGCGACCGTCCGGGTTGCCGGTTCGGCAACTTTCTTTGCCGATCGACCGGTCCGGTCCGCAGGATCGGGGCATGAACGCCACTGAGGAGTACTGGGAGACCTTCTACCGCGACCGCGACCAGGTGTGGACCGGCAAGCCGAACGAGCTGCTGGTCCGGCAGGTCGCGCACCTGGAGCCGGGCACGGCGCTGGACCTGGGCTGCGGCGAGGGCGGTGACGCGTTGTGGCTGGCCGAACAGGGCTGGCGGGTGACCGCCGTCGACGTGTCGGCCGTCGCGCTGGCCAGGGGCGCGGCCCGCGCCACGGAGCTGGGCCTGGCCGCGCGCGTGGACTGGCAGCGGCACGACCTGGCGCGCTCGTTCCCGACCGGGGTGTTCGACCTGGTGTCGGCGCAGTTCCTGCACTCGTCGGTGGCCGTCGAGGGCGAGCGCGAGGGCATCCTGGCGCGGGCGGCCGAGGCCGTGGCGCGCGGCGGGGTGCTGCTCGTGGTGGGGCACGCCGACTGGCCGACCTGGTTGCGCGACAACCCCCCGGTGGACTACCGGTTCCCCACCAACGCCGACGTGCTGGCCTCGCTGCGGCTGGGTCCGGAGTGGGTGGTGGAGGTGGACGAGTCGGTCGAGCGGGAGATCACCGGCCCGGAGGGTCAGCACGGGACCCGGTGGGACGTCGTGCTGCGGATCCGGCGCGGCTAGCGGTCGGGGGCGGTGGTCACGCGACCGCGCCGCGCTCGTGCAGCGCGGGCAGGCGCAGGCGGTCGCGGGTCGTCTCGTCGAACTCGTCCAGGAAGTCGTGCAGCACGTCGGCGAGGTGGTCCAGCGAGCGCACCGCGTACAGCACCGGCTGGTACCCGGCCGCCACGTAGGCGGTGTCCACGACGCGTTCGACGGACCACGGCCTGATCTCGGCGCGGTGCAGTCGGCCCAGTTCGCCGTACGAGGACAGCAGCGCCGCCCCGTACGCCCTGGGCCGCCCGCGTTCGTGCGCGACGCCGTACTCCAGGGTGAACCAGTACACGCGGCTGATCAGGTCCAGGGCGTCCGCGCTGTCCACTCGGGACGCCGCCGCGCCGACCAGGCGGTAGAGGTCGGCGAACCACGGCGAGGACAGGTGCGTGCCGTGGCCGTACACGTCGTGCACGACGTCGGGCTCGGGCGTGTAGAGGGGCATGGCGGGGTGCCGCACGTACTGCACCGCGTGGAAGTAGCCGCGGGCCATCGCGCCGAGGAACCGCTTGTCCGGCACGAGCCCGCCGGCGAGGGTGAACCGGAACTCGGTCAGCGCGTGGAGGCGGTCGCCGACCTCGGCGTGCTGCGGCACGTGGTCGGCGGGGATGGGCGCGGCGTCGCGGGCGTGCAGCACCTCCCGGCACACCGTGTGCTCCTGGACCGCGGTCAGCGCGGCGTGGACGTGCCGCCAGGTGGCGTGCTCCTGGTCGGTGTAGGTGACGGGCGGCGAGGGCGCACCCACCTCGTGCCCCTCGGCCGCGGCCACGATCGCGTCACGGCGGCGCAGGTACGCGGGATCGCTCAGGCCGGGGTGCGGCCTCGCGTCGTCGACCCTCCCGTCCCGGGCCGGCGCCTCGATGGTTTCACTGGTCATGCACGGGGCGTACCCGGGCCGTCCGGCCGGCACGCGACGGAGGGAGGTCGCTCACTCCGTCAGGTGACCTTTCCTCGCCGGAGGCGGACAGGGTGTCAGAGGCAGGCGAGCAGGGAGGTCAGGGCTTGGCCCAGGGGCAGGTCGACGCGGACGGTCGCGTGGACGTCGCCCCTGGTCTCGCCCTGGTTGACGATGAGGACCGGCTTGCCGGCCGCGGCGGCGCGGCGGACGAACCGCAGGCCGGACATGACGGTCAGGGACGAGCCGAGCACGAGCAGGGCGTGGGCGGAGTCCACCAGCCGGTAGCACCGCTCGACGCGGGGCCGGGGCACGTTCTCGCCGAAGAACACCACGTCCGGCTTGAGCACGCCGTCGCCGCAGGCGGCGCAGTCGACCAGCCGGAACGACCGCACGTCGTGCTCGGGCAGGTCCACGTCGCCGTCGGGGTTGATCCGGGTGGCGGTGGCCTCGAACGCGGGGTTGGCGGCGCGCAGCCGGCGGTCGAGGTCCTCGCGGGCGCTCACCGCGCCGCAGTCCAGGCAGACGACCCGGTCGAGGCTGCCGTGCAGCTCGACCACGTCGGGTGTGCCCGCGGCCTGGTGCAGGCCGTCGACGTTCTGCGTGATCACGCCGGCGAGGTGGCCGCGGGCGTGCAGCCGCGTCACGGCGCGGTGGCCGGTGTTGGGTGCGGCGCGGGCGATGGTCCGCCAGCCGAGGTGGCTGCGCGCCCAGTACCGGCGCCGGCCCTCGACGCTGCCGGTGAACTCGTCGTAGGTCATCGGGGTGTGCTTGCGCAGGCTGCCGGACGCGCCCCGGTAGTCGGGGATGCCGGACTCGGTGGACAGGCCCGCGCCGCTGAGCACGAGCACCCGCCCGTCGGCGACCACGCGCACGACCTCGTCGAGGCTGGTGGTGCGGGGCAGCGGCGCGCCGGTCGGCGTCCAGCTCAACGTCGGCCGCGTGCGCATGCGGTCCACTCTACGTGCGGCCCGGGGCGGGGGCGGTGGACTCGCGGACGACCAGCTCGGGTGGGCGGATGTCGGTCGGGGTGCCCTCGACCTCGCCGAGGGCGGCGAGCAGCACGCGGGCCGCGGCGCGGCCGAGGCCGACGAGGTCCTGGCGCACGGTGGTGAGCCGCGGGTGGACCAGCTCGCCCAGCGGCAGGTCGTCGTGGCCGATGACGGACAGCTCGCCGGGCACGTCGACGCCGAGCCGGCGGGCCGCGCTCATCCCGGCCACGGCCATGGAGTCGTTGGCGAACAGCACGGCGGTGGGCCGGCGGTGGCCGGTCAGCAGGGTGCCGATCGCGTGGGCCGCGCCGGCGGCGGTGAAGTCGGACACGAGCGAGTGGCTGGGTGTGAGGCCGTGGGCGGCCAGGGCGTCCTCGAACACGCGGCGGCGGTGCAGCGTGTGGACGCGGTCCTCGGGGCCGGAGACGTAGGCGATGTGCCGGTGGCCGTGCCCGACGAGGTGCTCGACGGCGGCTCGGATGCCGTCGGCGGGTCCGGTCGCCTGCACGGAGGGCACGGGGTCGTCGCGCCACGGCGTGCCGACGAGCACCGCGGTGAGGTCGAGGGCGCGCAGCAGCTCGAACCGGGTGTCGCCGATGCGGCTCTCGGTGAGCACGACGCCGTCGACCCGGCGTTCGTCGGCGAGCCTGCGGTAGGCGGCCTCCTCGGCGGTGGGTTCCTCGCCGACGATGTGCAGCAGCAGGCCGTAGCCGAGCGGGGACAGCTCGTCCTCGATGCCGGAGATCAGCAGGGTGAAGTGGGGGTCGGCGCTGAGCAGGTCCGGTGAGCGCTTGGCGACCATGCCGATGGCCCGGGTCTTGGCCGAGCGCAGCGCCACGGCGGCGGCGGACGGGGTCCAGCGGAGTTTGCTCGCGGCGGTCAGGACCCGGTCGCGGGTGGCGGCGGAGATGCTGCCCTTGCCGTTGACGACCTTCGACACGGCCGCCACCGACACGCCGGCGAGGGCGGCGACGTCGGTGATCGTCGGCTTGCGGCTTACCACCCGGCAAACGTTACACCGGCTGAGCAGCGGACCTCGACAGACATCAGGTTAAACGATATACCTGTGCCATGCGGCGCAACTCTGCCAAGCTCGCCGGCCCCGACGTCTGGGTCGGGGTCAACTACTGGTCGCGGACCGGCGGCCCGGCCATGTGGCGCGACTACGACCCGGCCGTGGTGGACCAGGAGCTGCGGGTGATGCGCGCGCACGGCATCGGCCTGACCCGCAGCTTCTTCCACTGGCCCGACTTCATGCCGACCGAGGACGAGCTGGACGGCGAGCTGCCGGCCCGCTACCACGACTTCCTCGACCGGCACGTGGCCCTGGGGATGCGCACGATCCCGACGTTCGTCGTCGGGCACATGTCGGGCCAGAACTGGGACCCGGCGTGGCGCGGCGGCCGGGACGTGTTCGCCGACGAGTGGTTCCTGGACCGGCAGCGCTGGTACGTGCGC
This sequence comes from Saccharothrix sp. S26, assembly GCF_021390395.1. Classification (GTDB taxonomy): domain Bacteria; phylum Actinomycetota; class Actinomycetes; order Mycobacteriales; family Pseudonocardiaceae; genus Actinosynnema. Next base: position 85,448 of record NZ_JAJUWT010000030.1, on the reverse strand, counting down.
GAGCTGACCGACCGGTGGAAGGACCACCCGGCGGTGGCGGGGTGGCTGCTGAGCAACGAGATCCCGATCTACGCCGACTGGCGGTCGCGGGGCGTCGGCACGCTGGACGCGGACGCGGTGACGGCGTGGGCGGCGGCGTTGATCTCCGAGATCCGGGCGGCGGGCGCCACGCAGCCGGTGTCGATCGGCGACGGCGCGTGGGGCGTGGAGGTCACCGGGCTGGACAACGGGTTCCGGGTCCGCGACCTCGCGCCGCTGGTCGACTTCCACGGACCGCACGTGTACCGGATGGAGGACGACCAGCTGCGGCTGCACCTCGGCGCGGCGTTCGTGTGCGAGCTGCTCGACATCGGCGGCAAGCCGGTGATCATGGAGGAGTTCGGCGTGACGTCGGACTACGTGTCGGAGGAGAACGCCGCGCACTACTACCGGCAGGTGCTGCACACGACGTTGCTGGCCGGCGCGACCGGCTGGATCCCGTGGAACAACACCGACTTCGACGACCTGGCCGACCGCGACCCCTACCGGCACCACCCGTTCGAGATGCACTTCGGGTTGACCGACTCCGCCGGGCGGCCGAAGGCGCAACTGCTGGAGGTGCGGGCGTTCACGGAGGTGCTGCGGCGCACGGACTTCGCCCGGCTGCGGCGGCCGGACACGTCGATCGCGCTGCTGGTGTCGTCGTTCCTGGAGGCGCGCTACCCGTTCACGCAGCCCGAGGACGCGACGAGCGTGGCCGACAACGCGCGGCAGGCCTACGTCGCGGCACGGGAGGCGGACCTGCCGGTGGGGGTGGCGCGCGAGCTGGACGGCGTGCCGGACGACTGCGCGCTGTACCTCGTGCCGTCGGTGAAGCAGCTCACCGCGCCGACGTGGCGGACCTTGGTGGAGCGCGCGTCGGCGGGCGCGGTGGTGTACGCGTCGTACTTCGTCGGTGAGCACCGGACGCAGCGGGGGCCGTGGTGGCCGGGGCTGGACGGGATGTTCGGCGTGGTGAAGCAGCTGCGGTACGGGTTGGTCGACCCGATCGAGGACGACGTGCTGCGGATGGTGTTCCAGCGGGACTTCGGCGGCATCGGCGCGGGCGAGGAGCTGGTGTTCCGGGTCGGCGGCACGGCCGAGTCGCGGGCGTTCCTGCCGGTCGTGCCGGACGGGGCGGAGGTGGTCGCGGTGGACGGGCACGGGCGGCCCGCGTTGCTGCGCCACCGGGTCGGCGACGGGTGGATGGTGCTGTGCACGTACCCGGTGGAGCACATGGCCGCGCGGACGCCCCGGGTGAACCCGGAGCCGACGTGGCGGCTGTACGCGGCGCTGGCCGTGGTCGCCGGTGTCCCGCCGCGGGTGCGGGTGGACGACCCGCTGGTGATGACCGGGGTGATGGAGCACTCGGTCGACGGGCGGGTGTTCGCGTGGTTCGTGAGCCAGCACGCGTCGCCGGTGGTGGTGCGGCCGGTGGTGGACGGTGTGCTGGTGGGGTTGGACGGCTCGCCGTTGGACGCGGTGGAGCTGGGTGCGTTCGGCGTGCTGGTCGGGGAGGTGCTGGGGTGAGGATCGCGGCGGTGGACGTGGTGGTGACCTGTCCGGGGCGGAACTTCGTGACGCTGCGCATCACCACCGAGGACGGGATCACCGGTCTGGGCGACGGGACGCTCAACGGGCGTGAGCTGGCGGTGGAGGCGTACCTGCGGGAGCACGTCGTGCCGCTGCTGGTCGGGCGGGACGCGTCGGCGATCGAGGACACCTGGCAGTACCTGTACCGGGGCGCGTACTGGCGGCGGGGCCCGGTGACGATGGCCGCGATCGCCGCCGTCGACACCGCCCTGTGGGACATCAAGGCGCGGGCCGCGGGGATGCCGCTGTACCAGTTGCTGGGCGGGGCGTGCCGGGTCGGCGCGCTGGCGTACGGGCACGCGTCCGGGCGGGACCTGCCGGAGCTGTTCGACTCGATCCGGGCGCACCTGGAGCTGGGGTTCCGGGCGATCCGCGTGCAGACCGGCATCCCGGGCCTGGCCACCGTGTACGGGGTGGCGGCGTCGGCGGCCGGCGGCGGCGACCGGTACGACTACGAGCCGGCGCGGCCCACGGCGCTGCCGGTGGAGGAGAGCTGGGACACGCGGGCCTACCTGCGGCACGTGCCGTCGGTGTTCGAGGCGGTGCGGTCAGAGTTCGGCCCGGCGCTGCCACTGCTGCACGACGGCCACCACCGGATGACCCCGATCGAGGCGGCACGGCTGGGCAAGGCGTTGGAGCCGTACGACCTGTTCTGGCTGGAGGACGCCACACCCGGCGAGGACCAGGCGGCGTTGCGGCTGATCAGGCAGCACACCACCACGCCGTTGGCGATCGGTGAGGTGTTCAACTCCATCCACGACTACACGACGTTGCTGAGCGAGCGCCTGATCGACTACGTCCGTTCGGCGGTCACCCACACCGGTGGTGTCACGGCGTTGAAGAAGGTGCTCGACTTCGCCGCCGTGTACGGGGTCAAGTCGGGGATGCACGGGCCGACGGACATCTCGCCGGTCGGCATGGCCGCCGCGCTGCACCTCGACCTGGCCGTGCACAACTTCGGCATCCAGGAGTACATGCGGCACTCGGAGCGGACGCTGGAGGTGTTCCGGACGTCCTACACGTTCGTGGACGGCCTGCTGCACCCGTCCGACGCGCCCGGGCTGGGGGTGGAGCTCGATGTGGACGCGGCGGACCGGTTCCCCTACCGTGCCGCGTACCTGCCGGTGAACCGGTTGGCGGACGGCACACTCCACGACTGGTGAGGTGGGCGTTGCGGAAGATCGTGGTCTGGCTGTCGGTGTCGTTGGACGGCTTCTTCGAGGCGCCGGACGGGTCGATCGACTGGCACCTGGTGGACGACGAGCTGCACGAGCACATGAACGCCGAGCTGTCGCGGATGGGCGCGTTCCTGGAGGGGCGGCGGACCTACGAGCTGATGGCGGACGTGTGGCCGGAGGTCGGGCAGGACCCGGCCTACTCCGCGCCGATGGTGGAGTTCGCGCGGATCTGGCTGCGGATGCCGAAGGTCGTGTACTCGCGGACGTTGGCGTCGGCCGGGTGGAACGCGACGATCGCGCGTTCGGTCGTGCCGGAGGAGGTGCGCGCTCTCCAGTCCTCGGCCGACGGTGACCTGGTGGTGGGCGGCCCGAACCTGACCTCCACGTTCCGCCGGCTGGACCTGGTCGACGAGTACCGCCTCTACGTCCACCCGGTCCTGCTGGGCCGGGGTCGGCCGCTGTTCGGGCCGGAGGACCGCAAGACCGACCTGGACCTGGTCGAGTCGAGGGCGTTCGGCAACGGCGTCGCCCTGCTCCGCTACGCCGTCCACCACCCTCCGCTGTAGCACTATCGGGTGAACCTGGCCGGGGAATGTACGGAAACACCGTTACCGCACCTCGGTTGAAAACGAGCGGAGCCCCCGAACCACCCACCCCCCGCTCCCCCAGCCGCGACCGCGGATGTCGCGCGGCGACGAGAACGGAGGTGGCCGATGGCTTAGAGCTCGGCGGACGCGGCCACCGGCCGCCGACATACCGGCCGCCGCGCCGGATGCCGCCGCGCCGACCGGTGCCGATCCCGGGTCAGACGGGTGCGCGCGGCCGGGCGGGGGCGCGTGGCTGGGCGACGGGCCGCGCGGCCGGGCACGGGCGGGTCGGGCGCAGGCGGGTCGGGCGCAGGCGGGTCGGGCGAGGGGGACGTGCGGCTGGGCCGGGGACGCCTGGCCGGGCGGCGCGTCGGTCGGCGCGATCACGGCCCGACGCGCGGTGGGTCGGCCGGTCGCGGACGCGACCCGGGTCAGGCGGCGGGTCAGAGCTGGAACGTCGCGCGCACGACCGCGCCGTCGAACGGGCGGTTGCCGGACTGGACCGGCATGGTGTCCGGTGGGCGGGGGCCCACCAGGGCGGCGGCTTCGGCGGGCAGCCCCACCCACTGGTCCGCCACCGTCACCTCCAGCGGTGTGCCGGGGGCCAGGTGGCAGGTGAGGTCGCGGCTGGACGGGCCGTACAGCTCCAGCGTGGTGCTCGGCAGGTCGGTCGGGCCGATGCGGCAGCCCCGCAGGCCCCGTTCGGACAGCGTCACGTGCGTCCGCCACGCCCGCGCGGTCGGGGTGATGCGGAAGGTGACCGTTCGCGCGGGGCCGTCGGGCGAGGTCAGGTCGGGCGAGGGCGGGATGGGCGAGGTCAGGGCGGTCGCGGTGGGGGTGGGCAGGTCCAGGTCCGGGGCGTCGGCGCGCATCACCGGGCCGGTGGACACCGGGTGCGCCGACGCCAGTCGTTCCGGGTTCGCCCCCAGCACGCGCGAGGTCCACGCGTCGGGCGCGGGGTCGGGGGACAGCCAGCTCGACCGGCCCGTGGCGGTGTCGCGCAGGTAGATCAGCGAGTCCGGGCGCGGTTGGTCGGGGGTGAAGCCGAAGCGGGCGGTCCCCGTCGCGAGCAGCGCCACCGCGACCGCCGTGACGCCGACCGCCGGCCACCACGACCCCGAGGGCAGCAACGGCAGCAGCAGGACGCCCGCCAGCGCGCCGAACACCACCGCCACCGCGCTCAACGGCATGCCCAGCGCCACCATCATCGTGCCCACCAACGGCGGGAAGATCGCCGCGGCCACCAGCGGCGGCAGGGAGGCGGCACGGGGCGTGGCCAGCGCGGGCAGGCCGGTCAGCAACGTCCACTGGAACAGGAAGCTCGCGCCCGGCACCGCCACCGCGGACGCCACCAGCAACACGGCCGTCACCACCAGCGCACCGGCGACCACCTCCGCGGTCGACCACCGCCGCGCCACCCGGGCCGCCGCGACCAGCGCCGCCAACCCCAGCAGGCAGGACCCGGCCACGAACCAGCCCCGCTCGGGCGGCTCCGACAACGCCAGGAAACCCAGCCCCGGCCGCGCCGCCGCCACCAGCAGCCACGCCCCGAACGACACCGCGCCGGCCACGACCACCGCGCCGACCGCCACCCCGGCCACCGCGAGCACGGCCCGCCACCGCAACCGTCCACTCCGGACACCCAGCACCAGCAGCGACGCCAACGCGACCACCGTCACGGCGGCCAGCGCTACGGCGAACCACGTCGGGTAGCGCACCAGCACGCGGGAGAACAGGTCGAAGTACACCGCGTCGCCGCCACCGGCCCGCAGGTCGCGGTCGCCCAGCGCGCGCACCAGCCCCACCATCGTCTCGCCGTGGTGCTGGAGGCTGCCCCGGTCCAGCCGCTCCACGTCGTCGTGAGGCGAGTGGTAGTCGCGCACGTGCTCGATGAACGCGCTGTCCAACCCCCGCGCGCCCGCCTCCTGGAACACGGTGAAGTCGCTGTAGTTCGGCATCCGCCGGTACACCTCGTAGGCGAACGAGTTCGCGATCGGCCTGCTGCTCGCCCCGCCGAACGCCGACACCAACGGCCCGTTGCCCGGCCCCGTCTGGAACATCCACACCGGCCCGCCGCTGCCCCGCGCCTCCCAGTTCAGCACCGCGCCGACCCCGTCGACCCCGTGACGCCGCACGTAGGCGCGCGCGCCGAGCGACCCGGCCTCCTCGCCGTCGGTGAACAGGAACACCACGTCGTTGCGCACCCCGCCGGTGGTCAGGGCGCGCAGCGTCTCCAGCATCGCCGCGACCGCCGCGCCGTCGTCGGCCGCGCCGGGCCCGGTGGGCACCGAGTCGTGGTGCGCCACCAGCAGCAACGCCTTGCCGGCGCTCACCGACGGGTCCGTGCCCCGCACTCGGGCCACCACGTTGTGGGCGGTCGCGACCCGGGCCACGCCCCGCCACGGCACCACGACCTCGTCGGACTCCACCGTCACCTCCGCGCCCAGGCGGCGGGCGGTGTCGGCGACGTAGTCGCGGACGCGCTCGCCGTCCGCCGAACCGATCGGGTGCGGCCGTTGCGCGACGGCTTCCAGGTGCCGCTCGGCGCGCCCGGCGGCGAACTCCGCCGGCGGGGCGTCCGCCACCGGGGCGGGCGGCCGGAACGCCAGCACGGCCAGGGCTCCCACCGCGGCGAGCACCAGGAGGACCACCACCCGAGGGATCATCCGCAGACCCTAAGCCGGCCGAAACCCGATCGACAGGCCCCGCGGCCGGGACGCACCATGTGCGCCATGAACGCCCTGCCCGCCGGCCACACCGCCCGGCCGCCCCGCCCGGACGACGCCGAGCTGATCCTCGGCCTGGTGCACGCCTACACCACGGCGGTGATCGGGTTCGCCGACTACACCCTCGACGACATGCGCGACGAGCTGACGCGGCCCGGTTTCGACCTGGAGCGCGACGCGTGGCTGGTGCTCGACGCGGCGGGTGCGCCGGTCGGGTACGCGACGGCGAACGGCAAGAGCGGCAGCGACGAGGTCGACGTGGACGTGGTGTCGGCCGACCCGGTGATCGCGGACTGGCTGTTCACCAGGGTGCTGGACCGGGCGCGGGAGCTCGGGCGCGCGGGCGGGCACGAGAAGGTGGTCGTCGACCAGGGCGTCTACCGCGACGACACGGCGTTGCGGGAGCGGGTGGCGGCGCTGGGGTTCGAGGCGGCCACGACGTTCCACCGGATGCGGATCGACCACGTCGGCGAGGTGCCGCCGCCCGCGCCGGTGCCGGGGCTGGTGCTGCGCCAGGGCCTGGACGAGGAGGTGCGGCGCACCGCGCACGAGGTGCGCAACGCGTCGTTCGCCGGGCACTTCGGGTTCGTGCCGAAGACCTACCAGGAGTGGCACGAGCAGCTGGACCGCAAGTCGACCTTCGACTGGTCGGGGCTGTGGCTCGCGGAGCTGGACGGGCGGCCGGCCGGGTTCATGGAGTGCACCGACCAGTTCGCCGACGAGAACCGCGGCTACGTCGGGCACCTGGGCGTGCTGCCCGCGGCACGGGGTCGCGGGGTGGCCAAGCACCTGCTGGGTCAGGCGTTCCACCTGGACGCGGCGGCCGGGCGGGTGGGCACGGTCCTGCACGTCGACTCGAACAACCCGACGCCCGCGCTGGGCCTGTACGAGTCGGTGGGGATGCGACCGGTGCTGGTGATCGACGTGTGGCGCGGCCGCTTCGCCTGACCGCGCCCGGTCCCCCGGTCGTCACGCGTTGCGCTGGCCGTCGATCATCCACTGCCCGTCGACCTGGACCAGCGCGTACACGTGCCGCTCGGACTGGGTGCCGCCGCCCTTGAACGTGTACGACACGGTCGCCGACACCTGCTGCGGCCCGTCGGCCCGCACGTCGCTCACGCTCACCGCGCTCATCCGCCCCCACCAGGACTGGTAGTCGGCGAAGGTCCGCGCCCGCGCGGCCTTGAAGCCGTCGGTGAGGCGCCCGTAGGCGGTTTCCAGGTCGTTCGGCAGCAGGGCGTAGTAGTCGCTCAGCGCCTGGTCCGGGCCGACCTGGGCGGGCGGCTGCGCCGTGCTCGGCTCGGTCGTCTCCGACGTCGTGGTCGTGGGCGGCGCGCCGGTGGTGGTCGGTTCGGCCGCGCCGGTGGTCCCGGCGGGCGGGTTCTCGGCGGCGGTGGTCGGCTGGGTGGTGGCCTCGCCGGTGGTGCCCGACCCGGCCGAGGGCGAGCCGTTCTCGTCACCGCGGTTGAGCAGGTAGGCCACGGCGGCGATGGCGATCATGGCGACGACGGCGAGCGCGATGAGCGCCTTGCGGTCGCCGCGCTTCTCCTCGGCCCGGGGCGCCACCTCGGCGGGCGCCGGCGTCGGCGCCGGCCGGGGAGGGGGCACGGGCGTGGGCTTGACCGGCTCGGGTTCGGGTCGGGCGGCGGCCGGTTCCGGTTCCGGGTCGGCCGCGGGTTCCAGGGGCGCGGCCAGGATCGCGGTCGGTGCGGGCTTGGCCGGCACGGGCGGTGCCGTGCCGTCGAACCGCACGTCGCGCAGCATGTCCGCCGCCTCGGCCATGGTCGGCCGGGTCTCGGGGTCCGGGTCGAGCAGGCGCATCAGCACCGGCGTCAACGGGCCGGCGTGGCGCGGCGGCGGGAACCGGCCCTCGGCGACCCGGTGCAGCAGGGCGATGGTGTTGCCGTCCACGCCGAACGGCGGCGTGCCCTCCAGCGCCGCGTAGAGCGTCGCGCCCAGCGCGAACACGTCGGCCGGGAACTCGCCCTTGCCGCCGCGCGCCACCTCCGGGGCCAGGTAGGCGGGGGTGCCGACGAGCATCCCGGACGCGGTGACGGTCGCCTCGTCGGCCGCGCGGGAGGTGCCGAAGTCGGTGACCTTGACCGTGCCGAACTCGGTGACGAGGACGTTGCCCGGCTTCACGTCCCGGTGGGTGACGCCCGCGGTGTGCGCGGCGGCCAGCCCGGACGCGAGCTGCGCGCCCAGCCGGGCCACCTCCTCGGGCGGCAGGGTGCCCTGCTCGGCCATCACGGTGGCGAGGCTGCGCGAGGGCAGGTACTCCATGATCAGCCACGGGTGGCCGTCGTGCTCGACCACGTCGTACAGCGCGATCACGTTGGGGTGCGACAGGCGGGCCGCGAGGCGGCCCTCGCGGACCGCGCGGTCGATCGACTCCTGGTCGAAGCCCGTGCGGGACAGCAGTTCCTTGGCGGCGACGACGCGGCGCAGCCGCTGGTCCTCGGCGCGCCACACCACCCCCATCCCACCCGTGCCGATCCTCTCCGTCAGCCGGTACCGGCCTGCGATAGTGCGGTCCTCCACCCGTGCTCCCAACGTCGCGCGCACGTCCGGCGACCGGGTACCCGATCGGGTGACCCCTCGAACGTCCGTTTCAGTCGTAACACTTCGGGTGGCGGTTTGTCCCTTCACCACGCGGGACGGCCGCACAGGTGAGCCGAGGGCCACTTCGGGCGGCGACCACCTCAGTCCTTTGTGGACTTGCGCGGGTCGGTGCGGCCGAACGGCGGCACGCGCACCGGCCGCGGGCTGGGCCGACCGCCTCGCCGGACCACCTCTCGCGGCGGAGAACAGCGACTGGGTGCCCGCGGACCTCGACACCGGACGGCCCTCCGCCGCGCCGCGCGCACGCCGGGATCGGCCGGGTCGCGCCGGGCCACGACCTAGGTCGGACGCCTCAGGCCCGACCACGCCCGGCCGTCGACCAGCGTCGGCGGGATCCCGATCGGTTCGTCGCCGACCTCCGCGCGCACCGGGCCACCGGGCAGCAGCACGCCGTGGTCGGTGACGACGAGGACGTACCCGCCGGCCCGGAAGTCGCCGACGACGGTGGCCGGGAACAGGTCGGCCGCCGGCGGGGTGGCCGCGTAGAGGTCGATCGAGGCGCTCGCCGCGAGGACGTCGGGTGCCCGCGCGTCCTCCGGCCGCAGGACGATGGCGTCGAGCGGCACCGACGCCACCTGCCCGCGGTGCCGGTCCGCGGTGTGCACGGTCAGGCGCGACCCCGGGTGGAAGGTGACCGTCACCCGCACGGCGGGCGCGGGACGGCCGAGCAGCCGGCGCGGCGCGAGCCGTGCGGCGGTGAGGCGGGCGAGCTGGACGACGACCACGGACCCGAGCACGCCCGCCGCCGCCCACAGGGTCGGGTGCTCGCCCAGCCACGCCCACACCGCGAGCACGGCGGCCGTGATCAGCATCGTCCAGATCAGGCCCAGCCGCAGGCGCGGCGTGTGCCGCACCAGCGGGTCGCCCTCGGGCAGGGTGACCGTCACGGGCACGGCGAGCTCGGCGAACACGCGCCGTTGCCGCACAGCGCCGATCACGAGCCGCGCCAGCGAGTACGTGCAGTACGCGGCGTGCACGGCGAACGGGACGACGACCGTCGGCGGTTCACCGGCCGCCGCCAGCAGGGCCGCCGCGCCGATCGCGACGGCACAGCCCAGCCGGGGCCTGGCGACCAGCACGACCGGGGTGGCCAGCACGACCAACGTGACCGGCAGGGGGACGCCCAAGCCGTCCGTGCTCAGCGCGATCACCAACGCGACCACCCAGAGCACGACGGTCAGCACCACCCGGCCGACCCGCCACGCCGGTCCCGCCCACCGCCGCACCGACTCCCACTCCAGCACCGGCGCGGAAGTCCCACCCACCAGCCCTGCCCCCCGGCTCATGGTCGAGATGCTCGCACGATCGACACGCGGTCCGGCGGCGATAGTGTCGAGCACCATGGACTACCCGATCACGCGTCGTCCCGGGTTCGACCCGCCCGCCGAGTTCGCGCGGCTGCGGGAGCGGGCACCCGTGTGCCCGGTGTCGTTGCGGCACGGCCAGCAGGCGCACCTCGTGACGCGGTACGACGACGTGCGGGCGGTGCTGCGCGACCACGGCCGGTTCTCGTCGGACCCGGGCACGCCGGGGTTCCCGCAGCTGCGGCCGGTGGTGGACCGCAAGGCCGCGCCGGGCAGCTTCCTGGTCACCGACCCGCCCGAGCACACCCGGTACCGGCGGCTGCTCACCGGCGAGTTCACCGTGCGGCGGATGCGGGCGCTGCGGCCCGACGTGGAGCGGATCACCCGGGAGCGGTTGGCCGCGCTGCGGTCCGGGCCGCGACCCGCGGACCTGGTGGCGGCGTTCGCGCTGCCCGTGCCGTCGGACGTGATCTGCCTGCTGCTCGGCGTGCCGGTGTCCGACCAGGCGTTCTTCTCCACCCGCAGCCGCACCCACCTGGACCGGTCGCGGCCGGCCGAGCAGGTGCGGGAGGCGTTGGACGAGCTGCACGCCTACCTGGCCGACCTGATCCGGTCCCGCCGCCGCACGCCCCGGGACGACCTGATCAGCCGCCTGGTGCGGGAGCCGGGGCTCAGCGACGAGGAGGCGGTCGGGATGACCGTGCTGCTGCTCGTCGGCGGGCACGAGACGACGGCCAACTCGATCGCGCTGTCGGTGCTGGCGCTGCTGCGGGACCGGCAGTGGTGGCAGGCCCTGGTCGCCTCGCCCGACCTGGTGGACGACGCCGTGGAGGAGCTGCTGCGGTTCCTCAGCCCCGTGCACCACGGTGTGGTGCGGGCGGTCGCGGGCGCGGCCACGGTCGGCGGGACGGCGCTCGCTGCGGGCGAGGGCGTGATCGCGTCGCTGTTCGCCGCCAACCGGGATCCGGCCGCGTTCCCCGACCCGGACCGGCTCGACCTGCGGCGCGACGCGCGGGCGCACCTGGCGTTCGGCAGCGGGGTGCACCAGTGCGTCGGGCACCTGTTGGCGCGCCTGGAGATGCGGGTCGCGCTGCGCACCCTGGTGACCGAACTGCCGGACCTGCGCCTGGCCGTGCCGTTCGAGGAGGTCGAGTTCGCCTTCGACGCCCCGATCTACGGCCTGCGCGCGCTGCCGGTCACCTGGTAGGTCGGGCGCCCGCCGGGCGGGGCGGGCGCCCGACCCGGTCACTCCCCCGTGCTGAACGCGGCGTCGAACGGGGCCGCGGGCGGGTCGAACAGGTGCCGCCGGATGAACCCGACCGCCTCCTCCGCGCCGCGCAGCCGGTCCATGCCGGCGTCCTCCCACTCCACCGAGACGGGCCCGGTGTAGCCGATCGCGTTCAACGCCCGGAACGACTCCTCCCACGGCACGTCACCGTGCCCGGTGGAGACGAAGTCCCAGCCGCGCCGCGGGTCCGCCCACGCCAGGTGCGACCCCAGCCGGCCGTTGCGCCCGTCGAACCGCTTCTTCGTGTCCTTGCAGTCCACGTGGTAGATCCGGTCGGCGAAGTCGAGGATGAACCCGACCGGGTCCAGGTCCTGCCACACGAAGTGCGACGGATCCCAGTTCAGGCCGAACGCCGGCCGGTCGCCCACCGCGGCCAGCGCCCGCCGCGTCGTCCAGTAGTCGTACGCGATCTCCGACGGGTGCACCTCGTGCGCGAACCGCACCCCCACCTCGTCGAACACGTCCAGGATCGGGTTCCACCGGCGGGCGAAGTCGGCGTACCCCTCGTCGATCACCGCCCGCGACACCGGCGGGAACATCGCCACGTACTTCCAGATCGACGAGCCGGTGAACCCGACCACGGTGCCCACGCCCAGCCGTGCCGCCGCGCGGGCCGTGTCGGCCATCTCCGCGGCCGCCCGCTCCCGCACACCCTCCGGCGAGCCGTCACCCCAGATCCGGGCGGGCAGGATCGCCTGGTGGCGGAAGTCGATCGGGTCGTCGCACACCGCCTGCCCGACCAGGTGGTTCGAGATCGCCCACACGCCCAGCCCGTACTTCTCCAACACCGCCCGCTTCGCGGGCACGTAGTCGTCGTCCGCCAACGCCCTGTCCACCTCGAAGTGGTCACCCGAGCAGGCGATCTCCAGCCCGTCGTAACCCCACCCGGAAGCCAGCCGGCACACCTCCTCGAACGGCAGGTCGGCCCACTGGCCGGTGAACAGCGTGACCGGTCGGCTCATCGCGACTCTCCAATCGTGGTCCAGGTCGACCTCTGCGCGGCGCTCTCCTCCACGGCGGCCAGCACCCGCTGCACCCGCAGCCCGTCGGCGAAGCTCGGCGCCGGGTCGACACCGTCGCCGACAGCCGTCAGGAAGTCCGCCGCCTCGTGCGTGAACGTGTGCTCGTAGCCGAGCAGGTGACCCGGCGGCCACCACGCGCCCACGTACGGGTGGTCGGCCTCGGTGACCAGGATCCGCCGGAACCCGGCCGCCGGGCCGTCGTCGGCCGAGAACACCGACAGCTCGTTCATCGACTCGAAGTCGAACGCCAGGCTGCCGCGCGTGCCGTTGACCTCCAGCCGCATCGCGTTCTTGCGGCCCAGCGCGTACCGGGTCGCCTCGAACGTGCCCAGCGCGCCGGACGAGAAGCGGGCCAGGAACACGGCCGCGTCGTCCACGGTCACCTCGCCGACCCCGTCGCCGTCGGGCCGCGACCGGACGAACGTCTCGGTGGTGGCGCCGACCCCGGTGATCAGGTCGCCGGTGACGTACTGCGCGGCGTCCACGATGTGCGCGCCCAGGTCGCCCAACGCGCCGGACCCGGCCTTCTCCTTGCGCAACCGCCAGGTCATCGGCGACGCCGGGTCTGACAGCCAGTCCTGCAGGTACACCGCCCGCACGTGCCGGACCTCGCCGATCCGGCCCTCCTCGACCAGCCTGCGGGCCAACGCGATCGCGGGCACCCGCCGGTAGTTGAACGCCACCATCGAGCGGACACCGCGCGCGGCGGCCTCCCGTGCCGCCGCGGCCATCGCCTCGGCCTCGGCCACCGTGTTGGCCAGCGGCTTCTCGCACAGCACGTGCTTGCCGGCGGCGAGCGCGGCCAGCGCGATCTCGGCGTGCGTGTCACCGGGCGTGCAGATGTCGACGAGGTGCACGTCGTCCCGGGCCACGAGCGCGCGCCAGTCGGTCTCCACGGCCGCCCAGCCGTACTTCGCCGCGGCTTCCTTGGTGCGCGCCGGGTCACGGCCGCCGAGCACGGCCAGGCGGGGCGTCAGGGGCACGTCGAAGAACCGGTGGACGTTGCGCCAGGCGTGCGAGTGCACCGCGCCCATGAACGCGTGGCCGACCATGCCCACGCCGATCTCTTCCGTCATCAGCAGCCTTTCGCAGCAGCGGTGTCGAACCAGCCCGTGATCAGGAGTCGAAGCCGACGTCGAGGTACTGGTCGACGTTCTCCTTGGTCACCACGGCGGAGTAGGTGGTGATGGACGCGGGGATGTCGTGCTCGGCCACGTCCCCGATGCCCTTGGCCTGGCCGAGCAGGCGGGCCAGGGCGATCGCGGAGGACGCCATCGACGGGCTGTAGAGCACGGTCGCCTTCACCACGCCGCTGTCGGCCTTGATCAGGTCCATCATGTTGCGCGAGCCCGCGCCGCCGACCATGACGAACTCCTCGCGGCCGGCGCTGTCGATCGCCGCCATCACGCCGATGCCCTGGTCGTCGTCGTGGTCCCACAGCGCGTCCAGCTCCGGCGCGGACTGGAGCAGGTTGGCCGTCTGCTGCTCGCCGGACTCCGAGGTGAACGACGCCGAGACGCGCGGGCCGACGGAGAAGCCGGCGCGCTGCGACGCGTCGCGGAAGCCCTGGCTGCGTTCCTGGGTGAGTGGCAGCGAGTCGATGCCCGCGACCTCGCCGATGATCGGGTCGGCGATGTTCCCGGCCTTCATCCGGGCGGCGATGTACTCGCCCGCGTTGACGCCCCTGCGGTAGTTGTCACCGCCGATCCACAGCCGGTAGGCCAGCGGGGTGACGCGGAACAGGTTGTCCACCTCGTCGGCGGCCGGCGCGGCGGTCGGCTCGTCCATCACGATCAACCGGGCGTCGCGCGCGAGGGCGCGGGCCATGGACACCAGCTGCTGTCCGGCGGCCGACAACCGCCCCACCTCGCGGTCCGGCCCGATCTCCGGGTGGCCCAGGCGTGCCATCAACGCCCGGGCGAGGTCGCGGGCCGCCCGGCGGCGGGTGAAGCCGAACCGGGCCGGCTCGTGGCCCAGCACCACGTTCTCCGCCACCGGGAGGTCCGGCACCAGGTCCAGCTCCTGGTACATGGTCGCGATGCCCAGCCGCAGCGCCGCCACCGGCGACGGCAGCGCGGTCTTCGCGCCACGCCACGTGATTTCGCCGTCGTCGGGCTGGTGCGCGCCCGCGAGCACCTTGATCAGGGTCGACTTGCCCGCACCGTTCTGGCCGAGCAGGCGGTGCACCTCGCCCTCGGCGACCTCCAGGTCCACCCGGTCCGGCGTCCGCACGCCGGGGAACACCTTGCCGATGCCGGTCATCCGGAGCAACGTCACGCCGGACCCCCGCCGCGTGGACCGCCGGCCTCGACCGGCAGTGCGGCCGGGTCGTCCAGCACCCGGCGCACCGCGGCCAGTGCCGCGCCCACGCCACCGGCCGCGAAGCCGAGCGTGGAGGCGGTGACCGCGGTCCCGCCGTGCCGCGGCGGCGGGACCAGCCAGTCCCGCAGGGCGGCGAAGTAGCCGCCGAGCACGATCTTGCCCGGGTCCAGCAGCGTGGTGAGGACCGCCAGCCCGCGGGCCAGGGCCTCGGCCGTGCGGTGCAGCGCGTCGAGGGTGCGGGCGTCACCGCGTTCGGCCCGGGTGCGCACGATCGTCATGCGCTCGCCCGGCGACAGCGCGGGGTCGTGCACCCGGTCGTGGTGGGGCGCGCAGGCGTGCAGGAACGCGTCCAACCCCACCTGCGTCGCCCAGCAGCCGCGCCGGCCGCACGCGCAGTACGTGCCGCCGAGCGGGTCCAGCGCCAGGTGGCCCACCTCGCCCGCGTGGTCGTCCGCGCCGCGCACCAGCGCGCCGTTGGCGATCACGGCCGCGGTCACGTCGTGGTCGCCGGTCAGGTAGACGAGGTCGTCGACCGGGTCGCGGTCGTGCTCGGCGCAGGCGGCGAGGTTGGCCTCGGTGTCGAGGTCGAGCCGGCCGATCGGCAGGCCGGTCCGCGCGGCCAGCCCGTCGACCACGGCCACGTCGCGCCAGCGCAGCCGGGCGGAGGTGGCCGTGCCCGTGACGCGGTCGACCCGGCCGGGGATCGCGACCGTGACCCCGGCCCAGCCCGCCCGCGGCACGTCGTCGAGCACGCGGCGGGTCAGGTCGGCGAGCCGGTCCAAGGCGTGCTCGGGGACGCCGGTGTCGCACGCGACCTGACGGCGCACGCGCGTCTCGCCGGTCAGGTCGGTGACCGTCACGCCGAGGTGCCCGGGCCGCACGTCCAGCCCGATCCCGCACACCGCCCCCGGCCGCAGCCGCACCAGCCGCCCGGGCCTGCCCTGGGTGGTCGTGGTGCCCGCCCGTTCCACCAGGCCGCGGTGTTCGAGGTCGGTCAGCAGCGGGGCGACGGTGGCCTTGGACAGGCCCGACCAGTCGGCCAGCTGGGTGCGCGACAGGGGGCCCCGGGCGCGCAGGGCGCGCAGGAGGAGGGCGAGGTTGGCGTCGCGCCTGCCTTCGGTCTGCGCCTGCATCGCGGCTCCGACTTCGTCGAGGGAGTCGATCGAACCAGGTGGCCCAGCTCACGTTCGAAGGGTGAGTTGCGGCAGATCCTGACAGTTGGGCGCGCGACCTGACAAGAACTTCCGTCGACTTTTGTCAGTTCGTTGCGAAAGTACGTTCGGTACAGACAGAAGCGGAGGAAACCGGATCGACGTCATGACCGAGGGCCGCGTCGGCGAAGTCGGCGCTCCTCGCCCTGACGCCGGTCAGGTCGGCACCGGTCAGGTCGGCGGCGCACAGCACCGCGTCGGCGAACACCGCGGCACGGGCGTCCGCACCGGCCGTTCGAGGGCGTGGACGCCGCCGAGGCGAGCCGACCCGGGGTCAGCCCGCCGGGGAGAAAGCGCGGTCGGTGGCGGACCAGGCCGCGCCCGTGACGCCGGCCAGCTCGCCCAGCTCCGACAGCACGATCGGCAGGTTGCCGGTGGCCAGCGGCAGCGAGCGGCGGTAGACGGCGCTGCGCACCTCGGCCAGCAGGGAGTGGCCCAACCGCGACACGCCGCCGCCGATGACGACCATGCCCGGGTTCAGGAAGCTGACCAGGGACGCGACCACGTGCCCCAACCGCCGGCCGCCCTCGCGCACCAGGTTGGCCGCGGCGAAGTCGCCCGACGTGGCGGCCGCGCCGACGTCCTCGGCGGTGAGCACGCCCTTGTCGTGCAGGGCGGTGGCCAGCGCGACGGAACGGCCGCTGCGCGCCAGCGTGGTGGCGTCACGGGCCAGCGCCGCACCGCCGAAGTACGCCTCCAGGCAGCCGACCTCGCCGCACGCGCACGCCGGGCCGAAGTCGTCCAGCCTGATGTGCCCGATGTCGCCCGCCGTGCCCGCCACGCCCCGGTACACCTTGCCGCCCAGCACGATGCCGCAGCCGATGCCCGTGCCGACCTTGACGAAGATCAGGTCCTCCAACGACCGCGCCACGCCCGCGTGCCGCTCGCCCAGCGCCATGGCGTTCACGTCGTTGTCCACCGTGACCGGGCAGCCCCACCGGCCCGCCAGCTCGTCGCGGACGGGGTAGCGGTCCCAGCCGGGCATGATCGGCGGCGCGACCGGCATCCCGTCGCGGAAGCTCACCGGACCCGGCAGGCCGACGCCCGCGCCGATGAGCCGGCCCGGGGCCTTGGCGTAGACGACGTCGGCCAGCTCGGCCACGCGGCCGAGCACCTGAGCCGGGCCGCTGCGCACGTCGCAGTCCTCGCTGCGGCTCTCCAGCACCTCGCACCGACCGTCGGTCACCGCGACCGTCACCGACGTCGCGCCCACGTCCACGCCCAGCACGCGCAGGTCGTCGGCGAGGTGGACGAGCGTCGACCGCCGCCCGCCGCGACTGGCCGCCGGTCCGCCGATCTGGGCCAGGCCGACGTCCACCAGCCGGGCCAGCTCGGCGGTCAGCTTGGCGCGCGGCAGCCCCAGGCGTTCGCCCAGCGCGACCCGGGACATCGCGCCCTCGTCGCGGAGCAGGCCGAGCAGCTCCGACTGCCTGCCCGAGACCACCCGCGGCTGCTGGCCGCTGCCCGTCGCGCTGCTCATGGCCTTAATTTACGGCCGGTCTGCCGTCCGGCCGTACCCGCGGGCGCGTCACCGGGAGGATCCCGGTCATCGGGAATTCGGAGGCGGCGCGGGCCGGGCGGGTGGTTGCATCCGGCCCATGCCGATCGACCCGCACCTGCTCGCCCTGTTCACGGTGACCACCCTCGTCGCGATGATCACCCCCGGCCCGGACATGCTGTTCGTCCTCGGCTGCGGGATGCGCGGAGGGCCGAGGGCCGGGTTGCTGGCCACCGCGGGCGTGGCGGTGAGCGAGGCGGTCCACGTCGTGGTGGCCGCGGCGGGGCTGGCGGCGTTGTTCGCGGCGGTGCCGGTGGCGTTCACGGTGGTCCGCACGGTCGGCGCGGCCTACCTCGTCTACCTGGGCGTGCAGGCCATCCGCCACCGCGGGCGGACCGTGCTCGGCGAGACCCCGGCGGGCGGCATGTCCGGTCGCCGTGCCTTCTTCACCGGCATGGCGACCAACCTGCTGAACCCGAAGATGGTCACTTTCACCATCGCGTTCCTGCCCCAGTTCATCGACCCCGACCTGGGCCGGGTGTGGCTGCAGTTCGCCCTCCTCGGCGCGATCCTGATCGCGCTGGAGTTCCTGGTCGACGGCGCGGTCGGCGTACTGGCCGGCCGGATCGGCGGCTGGCTGCGCCGCAGGCACGCCGCCCGCCGCCGGATCGACGTGGCCACCGGCGGGGTGTTCATCGGGCTGGGCGTGCGGCTGGCCGTCGAGCGCTGACCGGGGCACCCGGTGTGACACCCGATCGCGCCCGGCGTCCACATCGGACGGGGCGGTGGGCCGCGGTTGCGGGCCGGGCCGCGCCTTGCCAGGGTGGCGTGACGGGGTCGCGCGGCACGGTCCCCTGCGCGCCGAAGATCCTCACGTTCCTCGCGGACCGCCTCGAACCGGCAGGATGGTCGGACCGGCAGGTACGACGAGAAAGGGTTCACGTGACTCAGACGGTTCGTGGCGTGGTGGCCCGGGGCAAAGGGGCCCCGGTCGAGGTGACCGACGTCGTGGTGCCCGACCCGGGTCCGGACGAGGCGGTGGTGCGGGTGCAGGCCTGCGGCGTGTGCCACACCGACCTGCACTACCGGGAAGGCGGCATCAACGACGAGTTCCCGTTCCTGCTCGGCCACGAGGCCGCCGGGGTGGTGGAGCAGGTCGGCGACGGCGTCACCGGTGTCGCGCCCGGCGACTTCGTGGTGCTGAACTGGCGCGCGGTGTGCGGCGCGTGCCGGGCGTGCCTGAAGGGCAAGCCCTGGTACTGCTTCGACACCCACAACGCCGCCCAGCCCATGACCCTGGCCGACGGCACCCCGCTGTCCCCCGCGCTCGGGATCGGCGCGTTCGCCGAGAAGACCCTCGTGCACGCCGGCCAGTGCACCAAGGTCGACCCCGAAGCGTCCCCGGCCGTGGCCGGCCTGCTCGGCTGCGGCGTGATGGCCGGGTTCGGCGCGGCGGTCAACACCGGCAACGTCGGCCGCGGCGACTCGGTGGCCGTGATCGGCTGCGGCGGCGTCGGCGCGGCGGCCGTGGCCGGTGCCCACCTGGCCGGCGCGACCACGATCATCGCCGTCGACCTCGACCCGCGGAAGCTGGAGTGGGCCCGCGGCCTGGGCGCGACGCACACCGTGGACGCGAAGTCGGAGGACGTCGTGGCGCGGGTGCGGGAGCTGACCGGCGGGTTCGGCGCGGACGTGGTGATCGACGCGGTCGGACGGCCGGAGACGTGGAAGCAGGCGTTCTACGCCCGCGACCTCGCCGGCACGGTCGTCCTGGTCGGCGTGCCGACACCGGACATGCGGCTGGAGATGCCGCTGATCGACCTGTTCTCCCGGGGCGGGGCGCTCAAGTCCTCCTGGTACGGCGACTGCCTGCCCTCCCGCGACTTCCCCTACCTCATCGACCTGCACCGGCAGGGCCGCCTCGACCTCGACGCGTTCGTCACCGAGACCATCGCGCTCGACCAGGTCGAGGAGGCGTTCGCCAAGATGCACCACGGCGACGTGCTGCGCTCGGTGGTGGTCCTCTGATGGCCCGGGTCGACCACGCCGTCACGCGGGGCACGTTCAGCCTCGACGGCCAGACGTTCGCCGTGGACAACAACGTGTGGGTCGTCGGCGACGACACCGAGTGCGTGGTGATCGACGCACCGCACGACGTGGAGGCGATCCTGCGGGTCGTCGACGGCCGCGCGGTGAAGGCGATCCTCGCCACCCACGCCCACGACGACCACGTGCGCGTCGCGCCCGACCTGGCCCGCGCGACCGGCGCGCCCGTGCTGCTGCACCCCGCCGACCACGTGCTGTGGAAGCTGACCCACCCGGACGTGAAGCCGGACGGCGACCTGGCCGACGGCCAGGTGGTGGAGGTGGCGGGCACGTCGCTGCACGTGCTGCACACACCCGGCCACGCGCCCGGCGCGGTCTGCTTCCACGCGCCCGACCTGGGTGCGGTGTTCACCGGCGACACCCTGTTCCACGGCGGTCCGGGCGCGACCGGGCGGTCCCACTCCGACTTCGACACCATCATCGACTCGATCTCGCGCCGGCTGCTGACCCTGCCCGGGGACACCGTCGTGCACACCGGTCACGGTGACGACACCACGATCGGCGCGGAAGCCCCGCACCTCGGCGACTGGATCACGCGGGCCCGCTGACCGCACGAGTGGCCGGCCCCTCGGCGCTCGCCGCCGAGTGGCCGGCCCAACGGGTGACCTCGGGCCCCTTTCCGCGGCCGCCGCGACCGACCGAACAGGAAGGTATGGCGAACGTCGACCTCGCGGTCGTGGGCAACGGGGCGCTCGGCCTGTCCGTGGCGGTCGAGGTGGCCCGGCGCGCGCCCGAGCCGCGGATCGCCGTGATCGGGCCGGCATGGCGGCGGGCGCGATGCTCAACTGCTTCGGCGAGGTGACCCGGCACACCGACCGGCACCCGGCGGCACGCGCGAAGTTCGCGCCGGGCCGGGCCGCGCTGGACTCGCACGTCCCGGGCACGTTCGTCGTGCTCGGCGGCGGGGCCGGGACGATCGCCGAGGACGACTTCGCCGCGCTGTGCCGCGCCGCCGCGGACTGCCGTGAGCGCACGACCTGCTCGACGCCGCCGAGGTGCCCGGCCTGGCCCCCGCGCCGCACACGCGCCCCCCCGGCGCGCGCTGCACCCGCACCCGTCGCCGCCTTCGTGCGCCAGCCCGCACACCGGCTGTTCGAGCGGCTGGGCGAACGCGTCGCCCTGCCGCCGGAGGTCCTGCTGCTCGCCTTCGTGCCCGGCCACGCCCGAAGCCGACCCGGGCGACGCCCTCGCCGCCTACCTCCACGCCGCCCGCGCCCACCAGGCCGTAACCCGCGCATCGCGACGGTCCACCGGCCACGTCCGAGGGGTCGGCGTGCGCGGGCACCCCGAGAAGATCCGAGCGGGTCGGGACGTCGTTCGCGCCGTTCGAGGCCGGTCGTGACCACGTCCGCCGCCGTTTCGACACGATCGGGGGACACGAACCACACACAGTAGTCAAAACTCCAGTGAAACGTGACGAGAGTCACCCAAACCCGCCCATGCCTTGCCTCTGCAAAACACGAACGGTTACGTTCTCGGCCGCAGATCACGGTTCCATCACCGAAGGGACACGGGCCCGACATCCCCCGAGACGGCCAGTGTCCACCTGGATCCCCCGCCAGGTTCCGGTGACGGAGTTCCCCGACCGCAGGAGGCTGCACCCTTGGCTCGGCACGTCCGTCACAAGAACAAACCCGGGCAGACCACGTTCCAGGTGCCCCCGCCGCCCCCCGGCTACAAGGGCGCGCACCGGGCCGAGGCGGAGCGGATCCTCCCCCGACGCCTCGCCAGCGTGGCCGTGGCCGTGGGCATCGTCTCCGGCGCCGGGGCCGCGGCCCACGCGATGACCGGGACGTTCAGCCCCGTGGCCGGCGGCGCCGACCTCGGTGGCGTGCCGGACGAGACGGCCCGCACGGGCAAGGTCGACACGGTCCACGCCGTCGACCTCGGCTCGGAGACCGCCCGCATCATCCGCCAGGAGCAACTGGCCGCGCTGCACACCTTCAACCAGGCCAGCGGCATCGCGCAGGACGGCTACGCGGCGCGCAAGGCGGCCGAGGAGCAGGCGGCGCGGGAAGCGCGCGAGGCCGAGGAGGCGCGCAAGCCGCCCAAGCAGCGCCAGGTCGAGGGCTGGATCCGCGAGGCGATCGCCGTCCTGGCCGCCAACGGCACCGCGATCGACGAGAGCAGCGTCGACGAGATCTACACGATCATCATCAAGGAGTCCAACGGCAACCCGAACGCCGTCAACACCTGGGACTCCAACGCCGCCCGCGGCACACCGTCCAAGGGCCTGATGCAGTGCATCGACCCGACGTTCCAGACGTACAAGCTGCCGGGTTACGACGACATCTACGCGCCGGTGGACAACATCATCGCCGGTGTCCGCTACACCTACGCCCGCTACGGCGGCTTCGGCAGGCACCCCGGCCTGGTCGGCATCAGCGCGGGCACCGGGTACGTCGGCTACTGAGGTCCCGCGGGGGCGAGCCCCGCGGGACGGGCGCGATCAGCCCAGGCGGAAGTCGGCCACCCGGATCGGCGACGGCGTCGTGCCGCTGGAGCGCTGCTGGTACTGCAAGGACAGGACGCCGTCCACCGCCAGCCTGGACGTGTCCACGTTGACCTCGCCGAACGCGTTCATGGCCGGCCGGTCGAACACCAGGGTCCAGTCGGTCCACCCACTGGCCTTGCTCGCCGACACGATCCGCCCGCGCGGCATCACCAGGTAGGCGTTGTCGGCGCGGTCGAACACGAGCTTCGTCCGCTGGGTGCTGCCCGGCGGCACCGGGACCTCCCGCTTGGTCCACGTGCCGTTCGAGTTCCGCACGACGTGGAACGCGCGGCCGTACTGGGTGCGCTGCTGGGCGTAGTTCGAGACGCACTGCGTGAACCTGCCCGGCACGTAGCTGATCACCACGTGCGGCGTGCCCGTCGAGTCAGCGCCCTGGCCCTCCTGGTTCATCAGGCCGTGGTTGGGGTCCAGCGGGTCGGCGACCAGGCCCGGCGAGCTCACCGACACCCGCGTGCCGCCGGTCGTGCCGACGACCGCGCCCGCCGCGTTGCGCCACGTCCGGCCCCGGTCGTCGCTGTGGACGTACCCGGTGTCGTGGTTGGTCAGGCCGCCCGAGGCGCACAACACGCCCGCGTTGCCCTCACGCCAGGTGAACGCCGCGTGCAGCCGGCCCCTCCGGTCGTAGGTCAGGCCGTGCAGGTACATGTTGCGGGTAGTGGACACCACGCCGTTCGGGCCCGTGTAGTCGCCGGTGGCCGACGACCACGCGCCCAGCCGCCGCCACGCCCCGCCGGCGTACTCGGCCAGCTCGTTCACCCCGTTGCCGGACCCGCCGGTGCGGTAGCTGAACTGCAACGCGCCCTCGGGCGTGACGACGAACTGGGGGTACGTCATGGAGCCCAGCTCCACGCCGCCCAGGGTGCGCTGCACGGACCCGAACACCGACGACGACCACGCGAACGACCCCGGCTGCGACGCCAGGCCCGCGACCGACTTCGTGTAGTGGACCCGCGTGTTGTGCGTGTCCATGGCGACGTGCAGCGTGCCGTCCTGGGGCGAGATGCCCAGCGAGATCACGTTGTGCGAGTCGTTGGTGCTCAACTGGTGCGGCAGCACCGCCTTCTCCCACGCCCCGCCCAACGCCCGCCGCGCGACCACGGCGCTGCGGCTGGACGTGTACCAGGCCGCGTACTGGTGGCCGTTGTAGGTGATCAGGGCGTCCTGGAACGCGTTGTTGTTGACCAGGCCGTCGTAGGACACGAAGTACAGCGCCGACTGGTCCAGCAGCGTGTCGGACAACAGGGTGACCCCCGGTGCCGCGTGCGCGACCCCGGGCTGGGCCAGCGACGCGGCCAGCACGACGGCCGCCGCGAGTGGTGCCTTCCTCATCGAAGACCTCGGCAGAGTTGTGGGTGAGGGCGGCGGACCACGACTCTGACACAGGAATGAAACGTTTCACAACCCCGCTCACGGCCGGTCGGGTGCTTGGATCACCGGCATGGGTGACGCCGAACAGATGTGGATCACCGTCGTGCCCGCGCTGGAGACCGGCGAGGACGACGAAGCCGAGCTGGTCCTGATCGCGATCGACCCGACGTCCGACGACCCCGGTCAGCAGGTGGTGAACGTCCTGCTGGACCGGGGCCACGAGCTTCAGGAGGGCGTGTTCTACCTGCTCCCGTTCGACCTGGGGCTGCGCTACGAGCGCGGCGGCGACCGGCTGGGCGTGCTCGTGCTGACCTCGCCCGAGGTGCTGGACGACGTGGTGCCCCGGTACGGCGGGGACCTGGCCGCCGCCGCGGCCGAGCTGCGCACGGCGCCACTGGTCGACGGCGGGGTGCTCCTGCTGCGCCGCGGGATCGCCACCGACTTCGACCCCGCCGCGGCGGACGGCGACCAGCCCGTGGTCCTCCTGGTCCAGGACGGACCCGCGACGGAGGCGGACCTGTTCTCCGCCTTCACGGCGGGCGAGGCGGCCCTCGCCGTCATCGGCCCCTACGCCGACGAAGAGGAGGAGGACGAGGACGGCGAGCAGTGAGTCAGACGCCGACCGGCACGTCGCCGCGCAGGGTGATCCGGTGCATCACGCGGCGCTGGTCGCCGTAGTCGTCCACCGCGTAGTGCGCCGTGCTCCGGTTGTCCCAGACCACCACGTCACCCTCGCTCCACCGGTGGCGCACGGTGAACTCCGGTCGTCCCACGGCGGCGAAGAAGACGTCCAGCAGGGCCTTGCTCTCCGCTTCCGTCACGCCCAGCAGCCGGGTGGTGAAGCCGGGGTTGACGAACAGGCTGCGCCGGCCCGACTCGGGGTGCACGCGCACCACGGGGTGCTCCACGGGCTCCAGCGAACGGATGCGCCGCCCCTCCCACGTGTTGCCCTCGCCGCCCAGCCGTTCGTGCAGGTACTCCTCGAAGTCCTTGCGCCCGTCGTGCAGCGCGGTCAGCTTGTCCGCCAACGCGCGCAGCGGCTCGGACAGGGACGAGTACGCCGCCTCCAGGTCCGTCCAGCACGTGTCGCCACCGTTCGGCGGCAGCGTGACCGCCCGCAGCACCGACCCCAGCGGCGGGCGGGCCATGAAGGTGACGTCGGTGTGCCACACCGGGGCCTTGCCGCCGTCGCCCGCGTCCAGGACGTAGATCTCGGGGTGGTCGGCGTCCAGGCCGGGAACGACGGGGTGCGCGGGCGTCAGCTCGCCCAGCGCGCCGGCGAACGCCCGGTGCGCGGTCGGGGTCAACGACTGGCCGGGGAACACCAGCACCTTGTGCTCGACCAGGGCGGCCCGCAGCGGCGCGGCCGCCGAGGTGGAGCGGATGTCGTTGAGGTCCACCCCGGTGACCCGGGCGCCCAGGGTCGGGGTCAACGGCTCGATCTGCGTCACGTTCTCTCCCTCACGGTCAGGCCGCGGACGGCGGCCGCCACCTCGCCGCGCAGCGCGGCGAAGTCCGCCGACCCGCGCAGCTCGTCGGCCGGCACCCCCGACCGGGGCAGCGGAACGGCCAGGTCCAGCGCCACCCGACCCGGTCGGTCGGACAGCACGACCACGCGGTCGGCCAGGAACACCGCCTCGTCCACGCTGTGCGTCACGAACACCACGCCCCGCTCACCGTCGGTCAGCGAGCGGACGTCCTCCTGGAGCCGTTCGCGGGTCAGCGCGTCCAGCGCGGCGAACGGCTCGTCCATCAGCAGCAGCCGCGGCCGGGCGGCGAGCGCCCGGGCGATCGCCACCCGTTGCTGCTGCCCGCCGGAGATCTCCCACGTCCGGCGCGGACCCAGCTCGGCCAGGCCGACCTGGTCGAGCAGCTCGCGGGTCCGGCGCGGGCGGTCGGCGCGCGGCACGCCCGCCCAGCGCAGCGCGGTGGCGATGTTGCCGCCCGCGGTCTGCCACGGGAACAGCCGGGGCTGCTGGAACACCGTGCCGACGTCACGGCCCGCCACCGGCGTCCCGCCGAGCACCCGGACGACGCCGGCGGTGGGCCGTTCGAACCCGCCGACCAGCCGCAGCAGGGTGCTCTTGCCCGACCCGGAGGGGCCCACCACGACCAGGAACTCCCCCGCGTCGACGCGCAGGTCCAACGGCCCGAGGGCGGGGACGTCGGCACCCTTGGCCCGGTACCGGTGCTCGACGTCGACCAGCTCCACCAGCGGCTCACCCACGGGGTGCCCGCAGGGCCGCGCGGAACGTCGCCAGGTCCGGCACCGCCTCGACCTTCTTCTGGCCGTGCAGGAACTCGGCCGCGGCGCGCAGCTGCTCGGCGAGCTTGCCGGGCGCGTCGGCGGTGCCGAAGTACTCGGGACCGAGCTGTTCGGCGTGGTCGACGTAGATGTTCTGCTTGAGCTGCGACAACGCGTCGTCCACGCTCGCGCCGATCTGCCGCGCCACGGCCTCGGCGACCACCCGCGGCTCGTTCTTGATCTTCTTGAGGGCGTCGTCGGTGGCGGCCAACCACGCGTCCAGCACGTCGCCGTTCTGGTCGACGAACTCCTTGCGCGCCACGGTGAACGTCAAGGTCGGCTTGCCCGCGGCGGCCAGCTTCGCGCTGTCGGTGAGGGTCAGGCCGTCCTGCTGGAGCACGCTGAGCACGGGCGTCCACACGTAGGCGGCGTCGACGTCACCGCGTTGCCAGGCGGCCTGGATGTTCTGCGGTTCCAGGTCCACCAGCGTCACCGACGCCGGGTCGACGCCGGCCTGCTGGAAGGCGGCCAGGAGGCTGTAGTGCGCGGTGGAGCTGAACGGCGCGGCGACCTTGCGGCCCACCAGGCCCTTGATGTCGGTGACGCCGCTGGCCTTGCGCACCACCAGCGCTTCGCTGTCGCCGATCACGTTGAGCAGCTCGACGACCTGGTAGGGGATGTTCAGCGGCGGGCACAGCCCGGCCGCCGCGGGACTGGACCCGATGACCGCGAGGTCGATCGCGCCGCCCAGGAACGCGGTGTTGATGCTCGCGCCGGAGTCGAACGAGGTCCAGGCGATCCTGTGGTCGGGCAGGGCCTTCTCCAGCACGCCCTGGTCCTTCACCAGCAGCGTGCTGTCGGCGAAGTTCTGGTAGGCGATGCGGACCTGGCGCCCACCGGACTCGCCGGTGGACGAGCCGCCGACCCCGCAGGCGGCCAGCACGGGTGCGGCGGCGAGCAGGGACAGGACCGATCTGCGGGTGACGGACATGGTGGTGCTCCCGGTGTCGGCGCTCAGGCCCGCCCGCGCCACGGCGAGACGGCGCGTTGCAGCGCGAGGATGGCGGTGTCGATGAGCAGCCCGGTCACGCCGATGACGACGAGCCCGAGCAGGACGACCGCGGTCTGGTTGTAGCGCTGGGCGTTGAGGACCATGCCCCCGATGCCGTCCGCGCCGTTGACGGTCTCGGCGGCCACGACCGAGCTGTAGGCCACGCCCACGGCCAGCCGGACGCCGGTGAGGATCTCGGGCGCGGA
Organism: Saccharothrix sp. S26; assembly: GCF_021390395.1. Classification (GTDB taxonomy): domain Bacteria; phylum Actinomycetota; class Actinomycetes; order Mycobacteriales; family Pseudonocardiaceae; genus Actinosynnema. The sequence continues at coordinate 58,588 of NZ_JAJUWT010000030.1, read as the reverse complement.
CGCGGGCAGCACCACCGTGCCGACCACGCCGAGCCGGGACGCGCCCAGCGCGTGCGCGGCCTCCACGTACTGCCTGTTCACTCCGGTCACGGCCGCCGCGGTGGCCACCGCGACCGGCGGGAAGGCGGCCACCACGAGCAGGTAGACCTTGGGTTCCTCGTCGATGCCGAACCAGATGACCAGCAGGCTCAGGTAGGCCAGCGGCGGCAGCGCGCGCAGGAACGTCACGAACGGCTCGGCCACCGCGCGGATCAGCGGGACCAGGCCCATCAGCAGCCCGAGCCCCACCCCGACCAGGATGCCGTAGGCGGAGCCGTACCCGACCCGCCGCAGGCTGACGCCGAGCCGTTCGACCACAGTGGACCCCGCGTACCCGCCCTGGCCGTTGGCGCTGTCGGAGGCGGCGAGCAACTGGTCCCACACCTGCACGGGCCCGGGCAGGACCGCGGGCGGCCAGAACCCGGCCAGCACCAACAACTCCCACACCGCGACCAACGCGGCCACCGCCGCCACCCGCACCGCGACCGCGTGCGTGACGGACAGCGCGGCGCGCCGCGGTTGTTTCTGCGCCATGGAACAGCTCCGTGCGAACGGCGAGGTGAGCGAGACGGTGGTGAATGTACAGAAATGCGCCTGCCGCGATCATCCGTCCCGAGCAGTGGACACCTTCGCCCAAAGTCCTTGCGTCGCAAGGTGTTTCATGACATCAGCGCGCGCGGATCACCCCAATTCCTCTGCCTCCGAACAACTCTGCGTTCGACTGGTCGGACCGCCGGGAGCGGCTCTTCCCGGTCAGCCGGTCCCGGTCTGGTCCGCCGGGGTGTGGGCCTTGCGCAGGAGGGTGAGGGCCAGGGTGACGCAGACCGCCATGGCGACGGCGGCAGCGGCGGCGGACCAGGACAGGCCCGCGTCGAAGGCGTTGCTCATGGTGTCCAGGACGCGGGCGGGGTCGGGCGAGTCGTCGGCGACGGCGCGGGCGGTCGTGACGGACTCGGCGACGGCGGCGCGGGTGGCGGGGTCCAGGGCGGCCGGGTCGTCCACGACGGTGGTGCGGTAGGCGAAGACGGAGATGGAGCCCATGACGGCGACGCCCAGCGCCACGCCCAGCTCCCCCGCGGTCTCGGACATGCCCGCCGCCGCGCCCGCGTGTTCCGGCGGGGCGACGCCGACGACGAGGTCCGTCATGACGACCCCCAGGGCGCTGATCCCCGCCACGATCACACACCCCAGCGCGGTCAGGGCGACCGCCGACAGCGGCCCCGACCACAGGGCCAGCAGCACGAAACCCGCGCCCGACAGGGCGGCGCACCCCGCGACCAGCAGCGGCGGGCGGACCAGGCCCAGCAGCGGGGGCGTCACCAGGGACGCCACCACGGCGGTGAGGGCCAACGGCAGCAGGAGCAGGCCGGTGGACGAGGCGGAGCGGCCTTGGACGTGCTGGAAGTACTGGGGTGCCAGGAAGTAGAACCCGTTCATCGCGCTGACGCCCATCAGCAGCAGCGCCAGCGCGCCGAGCACCCGCCGGTTGGTCAGCAGCGCGGGTTCGATCAGCGGACCGGTCACGCGGAACTGGCGGCGGACCGCGACCACGCCGGCGATCACGGAGGCGGCGAACACGGCCGCGGTGACCACGCCGAGATCACCGACGGCGAGGGACTTGATCGTGTAAGCGAGCCCCAGCATGGCGGGCGCGATGAGCGCGACGCTCGCCAGGTCCAGCGGCTGCGGGCGCTCGGCGCGCTGCTCGGGCAGGAAGCGGTGGGCCAGCAGCGCGAACACCACCAGGAACGGCACGGGGAACAGGAACACCGCACCCCACCAGAGCTGGTCGATGACGATCCCGCCGAGCACCGGGCCGACCGCCACCGACGCGGAGAACGCGGTCATCCAGACCGCGATCGCCTTCTGCCGCTGGGCTTCGTCGGGGAACAGCACCCGGATCAGGGCCAGGGTGGACGGCATCAGCGTGGCGCCGGCGAGGCCGAGCAGGGCCCTGGCGGCGATGAGGACCGCCGGCGTCGGGGCGAAGGCGGTGAGCACGGACGCCGCCGCGAACGACAGGCAGCCCACGACCAGCAGCTTGCGCCGCCCGACCCGGTCACCGACCGCGCCCATGACGATGAGGAAACCGGCGATGACGAAGCTGTAGACGTCGGTGATCCACAGCAGCTCGGTGGGGCCCGCGCCGAGATCGCGGCCCAGCACCGGGGCGGCCAGGAACAGCACGCTGACGTCGAGGGCCAGGACGATCAGGGGGAAGGTCAGCAGGGCCAGGCCGCGCCACGGACCGGCGGGCAGGCGGCGTGGCGCCGCGCGGTCGGTCCCGTTGCTCTGTTCGCCGCCCATCACTCATCCTTTCGCGCTGGGATAATCGCCCTCATGGGCTGTTGCACTCCGATCGGGGGACGCGGCACGCCACCCGTGGCCGACAACCCTCGTGAAGTGCGGGTTTCGTTGGAATGAAGCCGGGTACGTGGAGACTTCAGAGTCGACGTGCTCGAACCAGGATGGGGGTAGAGAAGTGATCGGTGGTGGACACCGAGTATTAGTCGTCGCCGACTGTGACGGCACCGAGGAGACCCTCAACGACTTGCGCAGGCACGGGTACGACCCGGTGCACGTGGCCACGGCGGCCGAGACGATGGTCGCCCACCGCGCCGCGGACGTGGTGTTCATCGACCTGGACCTGGCCGAGTTCGACGGCCTCACGCTGTGCCGGGAGCTGCGCGCCGTCAGCGACGTCCCGATGATCGCCTTCGCGTCGTTCTCCCAGCTCGAACGCGTGCTCGCGCTCGAGGCGGGCTGCGACGACTGCGTCGAGAAGCCGTACCACAGCCGTGAGCTGGTCGCCCGCCTGGGCGCGCTGCTGCGGCGGGCCAAGGTGTTGTCGCCACCCGTGATCACCTTCGGAGAGCTGCGCATCCACCCCACGCTGAGGGAGGTGCGGGTCGGCGACCGGGTGGTCGAGACCACCCGCAAGGAGTTCGAGTTGCTGCACCTGCTCGCCGCGGAGCCGGACAGGGTGTTCACCCGCGCCGAGCTGCTGCGCCGCGTCTGGGGGTACGACAGCGTCGAGGACGACGTCACCCCGCTGGCCAGCCGCACCATCGACACGCACGTCAGCAGCCTGCGCCGCAAGCTGGGCGCGGGCCACTGGATCGTCACGGTGCGCGGGGTGGGTTTCCGCTTCACCGACGTGGGCCGGGAGGACCACGCCGACGGCGGGGGTGGGGCCCCGGTCGAGACCGCCGGGGCTCCCACCCCCTTCCCACTGTCGAGGTGACGCGGCCGGTCAGCAGGCATGGCTCGCCCGGCTGCCCGCGCCGCCGTACAGGCGCGCGAAGTCGCCGATGATCGCGTCCCGTTCCGCCACCGGGTCCCGGCCCGCGCACACCTCGTCCAGGGCCGCGCTGAGCTCGGCGTGCACCCGCTGCGCGGTGTCGTAGGACATCGTGGTGAACGCGACCAACTGGTACAGGGGCGTGAACAGGTCGGGGTGGACTTCGTGCAACCGCCGCTCCAGGGCCCGCCGCGCCAGGAAGGAGGAGCTGTCCACCCGGTCGGACAGCTCCTCCAGGTTGCGCAGTGACAACTCGGCCAGCGCGTGGCCCGCGCGCACCCGGATGTCGCTGTACTCGGCGACGACCGCCCCGGCGGTGTCGCCGGCGTGGGCGCCCGCGGTGAACCGGGCCTTCTCCACCAGCGCGGCCAGGGTGGCGGTGTCCTCGAAACTGCAGTTCACGCCCTGCCCGAAGAACGGCACGACGGCGTGGGCGGCGTCACCGACGAGCACCACGCGCCCGTGGTGGTACGGCGCGCACGTGACGATGCGCAGCCTGCCCGGCCGCCTGCCCGCCAGGTCCCGCTCGACCCCCGCCATCCGGTCGAAGACGTCCGGGAACTCGGTGGCGCAGTAGTCGGCGACCGCGTCGGGCGAGCCCAGCCCCGCGAAGCGGGGGCTGCGGGCGTCACCGTCCAGCGGCCGGAAGAGGCTGGTGGTGAACGTGCGGTCCCGGTTGGGCTGCGCTTGCAGGAAGTGGTCGCCGCGCGGCCACAGGTGCATGCCGGTGGGGTCGGCGTCGGCGTAGTCCATGGTGATCTCGGCGTGGCCGTGGGCGATCGTCTCGCTGGTCACGAGCAGCTCGCCGGGGTGCTTCGCGGCGATCGCCTCCCGCACGGCGCTGTTGGCGCCGTCGCAGCCGACCACCAGGTCCGCCTCCACCCACGACGTCGCGCCGTCGCGGTCGCGCAGCAGCACGGCCGGGCGCGCGGTGTCCACGTCGACGCACGCGCGTTCGTAGTGGATCTCCGCTCCCGAGCGCAGCGCCTGGTCGCGCAGCAGGTCCTGCAGGACGCGGCGCGGGATGGACACCAGGTGGTGGGCGTCGGCGGTGCCGTAGGGCTGCGTCGAGATGGCCCCGTCGCGGTGGTGGATGATCCGCTTGGTGAGCACCGCGCCCTGCAGGTACAGGCGGCGCTTCACCGAGCGCGGCAGGCAGTCCAGCCCGCGCGAGGTGAGGGTGAGGTTGAACGAGTGCCCGCTGCCCCCGCCCGCCGACTCCGGCCGGCGTTCGAAGACGTCGACGGTCAGCCCCTGTCGGCGCAGCAACGTGGCCAGGGCGCAGCCCACGGGTCCCGCGCCGATGATCGCCACCGAACGTATCGCCCGGTCAGACATGGTGCCTCCCCTCCGGCGACGGGACGGCCCCGATGTCCTGGAAGTAGTCGAACATCCGGTGGACCCACCCCGTGTCCGGTCCTGGTTGCGGGCAGCCGACCGCCGCCAACGCGCGCCTGGTCCGCTCGTTGTCGAAGGTGTGCCTCCCCAGGCGCATCACGCCCTCGCGCATGAGGGGGACCAGCGAGCCGAGGCCGCCGCCCTGGTCGTCGTGCTCGGCCTGGCGCTCCAGGGCCGAGAGCCAGTCGGCGCGGCTGGTCGGCTCCACGGCGTAACCGCGCTCGCGGAGCACGTCGATGATCTCGGGCCAGCCCAGGCCGACGGCGTGGTGGATGTGCCACGTGCGGTCGTCCGGTTCGTGCTCGGAGAGCCGCACGACGGCCTCGGCGACGTGGTCGACGGGCAGCAGGTCGACCGGGGCGGCCTCGGTGATATCGGCCGGGTAGCGGCCGAGCAGGGCGAAGCCCTTGAGCTGCAACCAGAAGAAGTCGTCGTTGCGGCACGCGCCGGTGCGGCTGTGCCCGCCGATGCGGCCCACCCGGTGGACGGTGACCGGCAACCCGGCTTCGCGGGCTTGGAGCGCCAACCGGTCGGCGACCCACTTGCTCTGCGAGTACCCGATGCCCAGCGAGTCCGGGTCGCCCGGCACGGTCCCCTCGGTGACGGTGTCCGGGGTGGAGTCCGGCGGGAAGACGCCGAGGGTGGAGATCAGCCGCAGCGGCGTGCGGTTGACCGCGCACAGGTCGAGCACGCGCCGCAGGCCGTCGACGTTGCCGCGCTTGACCGTGTGGTACGGGGCGGCGAAGTTGATGTGCGCCGCGGCGTGGTAGACCTCCCGCACCCCGAGCGCCAGCCGCTCGAAGTCGTCGCCGAGCCCGAGCCGCGGTTCGGCCAGGTCGCCCACGACGACCTCGACCTCGTCCAGCCGCGACGAGTCGAGGGCGAACTTGGCGTACGCGTCCCGCAGGCGTTGCCGCGCCTGGTCGACGCCGTCGGCGCGGACCAGGCAGGTCACCCGGCGGCCGGTGCGGTGCAGCTCGTCGAGCAGGTGGCTGCCGAGGAAACCGGTGGCGCCGGTCAGCAGCACGGTGCCGTCCGCCGGCTCGCGACGCCGCCCCACGACCAGGTGGTGCAGCCGCGCGTCGGCCCGCAGGTCGGGCGCCTGGGGCGTGGTCGAGCCCGCCAGGCTCGCCGCCATGCCGCGCACGGTGGGCGTGGCGAGCAGCGCCGACAGCGGCACGTCGGTGGAGAAGCGCCGGCGCACCAGCCGGTGCAGGCGGGCGGCCAGCAGCGAGTGGCCGCCGAGGGTGAAGAAGTCGTCGTCGGGCGTGGCGGGCCGGTGGCCGAGCACCTCGCCCCACACCTCGGCCACGGCCTGCTCGGACCGCGACCAGGTCGCCTCGACCGCGGGTCGCGGCGCGGCGGCGTCGTGGCCCTCCGCCAGGGCGCGCAGGGCGCGGCGGTCGGTCTTGCCGTTGGAGGTGATCGGGAGGGCGTCGAGCCGGGTGACCTCCCGCGGGATCATGTACCCGGGCAGCTCGGCGGCCACCCGGGCGCGCCAGTCGTCCGGGGGTTCCGCCGTGGAGCGCACGAAGCCGTGCAGCACGCGGTCCGCGCCCGCGGGCACGTCCACCACGACCGCCGCCTCGACGTCGAGCAGCCGCTCCAGGACGGCCTCCACCTCGGCGGGCTCCACCCGGTAGCCGCGGATCTTGACCTGGTCGTCGGCCCGGCCCCGGTAGTGCAGCCTGCCGTCGGGGGTGAGCACGACGACGTCCCCGGTGCGGTACATCCGCTGCCCGGGCGTGAACGGGTCGTCCACCATGGCCTGGCGGGTCTTCTCCGGCAGGCCGAGGTAGCCCGGGGAGACCACGGGTCCGGCCACGCACAGCTCGCCCTCGACGCCGAACGGTGCCCACCGGTCGCCGTCGACGAGCACCCTGGCGTCGACGCCCGCGACCACCCGCCCGATGGGCGGCAGCGTCGGCCACGCGGTCGGGTCGGCGGCCAGCTCCTCACCGGTGCACAGGTGCGCCTCGGAGGGCCCGTAGATGTTGCTCAGGCGCGCGTTCGGGTAGCGCCGGAACATCGCGCGCAGGTCGTCGGTGATGGTCAGCCGCTCCCCCGTAACGTACACCTCCCGCAGGCAGCTCAGGTCCACTGTGGACGAGGCCAGCACGGCCGCGAGCTCGCGCAGCGCCACGTACGGGAAGAACGCCCGCTCGACGCGCTGCTCGGCGAGGAACCGGGCCAGCGCGGGGAAGTCGGTGCGGATGTCGGTGGGCGGGACGACGAGCGTGCCGCCCGTGCAGAGGGTGCCGAACACCTCTTCGGCGATGACGTCGAAGGCGGGCGACATGTACTGCAACGTCCGCATCCGCCGGCCGGAGGACAGCACGTCCTGGTTGCGCACCAGGTTGGTCAGCGTGACCTCCGGCAGCACGACCCCCTTGGGCCTGCCGGTGGAGCCGGAGGTGTAGACGGTGTAGACGGGATCGGTGGGCGACTTGCGGGCGGCGGTCGGGAACGGCCGCCCGGTGTCCAGGTCGGACACCGCGACCACGTCCAGGCCGTCGGGGAGCGTGACGCCCTCCAGGTCGGCGCTCGTGGCCGCGACGAGCAGCCGGGCCCCGCAGTCGGCCAACGCGAAGGAGAGCCGGTCGCGCGGTTGGCCGAGGTCGAAGGTGACGTAGCTGCCCCCGGCCCGCAGGACGGCCAGCATGGTGGTCACCAGGTCCAGGCCGGGGCGCAGCAGCACGGCGACCGGGCGCGCCTGGCCCACCCCGAGGTCGGCCAGGCCCGCGGCGACGGAGTCGACCCGGCGGTCGAGCTCGGCGTGGCTGAGCACGCGGCCGTCGGCGACGATGGCGGGGTCGGAACCGCCGGTGGCCGCGCCCGCCCGGACCAGGTCGTCGGTCACCTCGGTGCCGAGGGTGGGCGCGTCGGCCAGGCGCGCGCAGTGCCGCACGAGCGCCCGCTGCTCCTCGTCGCCGATCCAGCGCAGGTCCCGCACGGGGGTGTCCGGTGCGGCGAGCACGCTCTCGGCCAGCGTCCTGAGCCGCTGCGCCAGGTAGGCGGCGAACGGGCCGCCCTCCGGCGAGGCCGTGGTGTGCTCGACGACGAGGGTGAACCGGTCGGTGCCCTCGTCCACGACGAGCGCCAGGTCGTACTTGGCGCCACCGGGGGTGTAGTCCCAGGTCCGCACACCCCACTCGGGGAGGTCGAGGACGCGCGCGCTGGCCGGCATCACCGTGATCATGGCGGTGAACAGGTCCGCGGACCGGCCCTGGTCGCGCAGTTGCCCGACGACCGCCTCCAGCGGGGTGTGCCGGTGGCGCAGCACCGCGAGCAGCTCGCGGCGCACCGCGGCCAGCACGTCGCGGGCGGTGGCGCCGTCGGCGAGGCGGTGGCGCAGCACCGCGGTGTTGGTGAGGTGCCCGACGACCCCGGCGTCGGCGGCTTCGCGCACCGTCACCGGCATGCCGACCAGGATGTCGTCCTGCCGGGTGTGCCGGTGCAGCAGCACGAAGTACAGGGCGGTGAAGAACATGCTGGTGGTGACGCCTTCGGCCAGGCAGAAGGCGCGCACCGCGGCCGACAGGTCCTCGTCGAGGACCAGTTCGCGGGTGACGTTGCGGGGCCGGCCCTCGGCGGGCAGCCCCACCGGCGGGGCGGCGGGCGCGTCGCCGAGCTTGTCGCGCCAGTACGCCAACGCCGTCGCGTTCTCGGCGGCGCCGGCCCAGCGCGCGTACGCCTCCACGGCCTGCCGCGCGGGCGGGGGCGGGGGCGCGTCGCCGCGCGCGATCGCGGTGTAGGCCGCCTCCAGGTGGCTGAGGTACGGCTTCCACGACATGCCGTCGAAGACGGTGTGGTGCACGTTGAACACCAGCACGCTGCGGGCCCCGCCGGCCGTCCGCAGGTGCCGCACCCGGGCCAGCGGGCCCCGGCGCAGGTCGAAGACGGTGCCCGCGACCTCGGCGACCTGCTCGGCCACCCAGTCGTCCGACTGCCCCTCGGGCTGGTCGCGGACGTCGACGATCGGCGGCAGGTCCGGGTGCACGACCTGCCGGACCTCGCCGTCGTCGGTCATCTCGAAGGTGGTCCGCAACGCCGAGTGGTCGCGGTGCACCACGCGCAGCGCCTCGACCAGCACGTCGTGGTCGAGGGCCGAGGTCGGGCGCAGGACCAGCGGTTGGTTGTAGGCGGTGGGGTCGGCGCCGTAGGTGCTGTCGAACCACAGGCCGCCCTGCGCGGGGGACGGCGGGAAGTGCTCGAAGCCGGGCGCGTCCCCGAGGGTCTTCTCGTGGGTGGCGGTCATGTCAGCCTCGCGCCCTCCTCGTGCGGACCAGGTCGGCGATCCCGCGGGCCGAACCGGCGTCGGCGATCTCGTCGGGGGCCAGGGCGACGCCGGTGACCTCCTCCAGCCGGGCGCCCAGGTCGATCAGGTGCAGCGAGGTCGCGCCCGCCTCGATGAGGCCGGTGTCGGCGTCGACGGCGGGGTCGCCGATGACCTCGGCGAGCAGGTCGCGGACGATCCGGACCAGGCCGCCACCCGGTGCTGCGGCGGCGTCCGGTGGGCCGTCCGCGCCCTTCGCCAGCCGGGCGGCTAGTTCCGCGCGGTCGACCTTGCCGTTGGCGTTGAGCGGGAACTCGTCGAGGACGTCGACGACGGACGGGACCAGGTAGTCGGGCAGGTGCGCGCGCAGGTGCTCCAGCAGCTCGGCCTCGGTGACGTCGTGCCCGGAGGCGCGCAGGCACGCCAGCGCCAGGCGGGTGGCGGCGCCGCCGTCGGGCACGGCCTGGGCCACCGCGCGCTGCACGCCGGGCAGCTCCTCGGCGCACACCTCGACCTGCCGGGGCTCGACGCGGAAGCCGCGGATCTTCAGCATCTGGTCGGCGCGCCCGGCCAGGACGATCGCGCCGTCGGCGGTCCGCTTGGCCAGGTCGCCGGTGCGCAGCAACCGCTTGCCGTCGCGCACGGCGAACTTGCGGTCGGTCAGCGCGGGGTCGCCGAGGTAACCCAGGGCCAGGCCCTCACCGGCGATGCACAGCTCCCCGACGCGGCCCGGCGGGCACTCGCGCAGGTCCTCGTCGCGCACGCTCAGCTCCACGGTGGGCATGGCGTGGCCGACCGGCACCTCCGGGCTGTCGAGGTCGGCGGGGGTCAGCCTGTGCACGGCGGTCAGCGCGGAGTTCTCCGTGCAGCCGAAGGCGTTGAAGACCTCGCCGCCCGCCACCTCCAGCGCCCGCGCCAGGTGCGGCACGGACGGGAAGTCACCGCTGACGATCACCCAGCGGGCCCGGGCGATGGTCTCCGGGTGGTGCTCGACGAGCAGGTTGAACAGCCCCACGGGCAGGTTGAGCACGGTGGTGCCCTCGCGGGCGGCGAGGCGGGCCAGCTCGCCCAGCGGCGGCACCCGCTGGGGTGCGACGGTGAGCCTGCCGCCGCGCAGCAGGCAGGTCCAGATGTCGGTGGTCGACGCGGCGAACGACGGCTGCGCCAACTGCAGGAACCGGTCCCCCGGCCCCGGGGTGTAGCCCGTCAGGTGCCGCGACACCCGCGCGATGCCCCGGTGCGCGATGACGACGCCCTTCGGCTCGCCGGTGGACCCGGAGGTGAACAGCACGAACGCCGGGTCGTCCGGGCCCACGCCCGAGGCCACCGGGCCGGCCGGCGCCGACCGCGCGGCGGCGGTCAGCTCCGCCACCGGCAGGCAGTCACGCCCGGGCAGGCCGTCGACGGGATCCGCCGAGTCGGTGAGCACGAGCGCGGGCTCGGCCACGCGGTGCATCCGCGCCTTGTGCCCGCCCGGGTGGTCCGGGTTGAACGGCACCACGACCAGGCCCGCCTTCAACGCGCCGAGGAACACCTCGTAGAGGGGCAGCGAGCGGTCGAGGTGCACGCCCAGCCGGTCGCCCGGTCCCAGGCCGCGCCCGCGCAGCGCGTGGGCGAGCCGGTCGGTGCGGGCGTCCAGCTCGGCGTAGGTCAGCGTGGTCGTCCCGTCGGACAGCGCCTCGCGCCCGGCGTGCTCGCGCGCGGTGCGGGTGAACGCCTCGGCGATGGTCTCGGTGGTGACGGCCCGGGCGACGGGAGCCGTCGCGGGGGTGGTGGTCCTGGGCGTCGCCGTCGTGCTCGACGCGGTCATGCTGTCAGCTCCTCTCCTTGGCGAGGTAGCGGCCGGTGAGGCTCTCCTTGTGTCGGGCGAGGTCGGCGGGCGTGCCCTCGAAGACCACGCGGCCGCCCTCGGTGCCCGCGTCGGGCCCGAGGTCGATCACCCAGTCGGCGATCTTCACGACGTCCAGGTCGTGTTCGATGACGATGACGGTGTTGCCCGCGTCGATGATCCGGTCGAACAGCTCCACGAGGTGCCTGACGTCGGCCATGTGCAGGCCGGAGGTGGGTTCGTCGAACACCACCACCGTGCCCTTGACCGACAGCCTGCTGGCCAGCTTCACCCGCTGGCGCTCGCCGCCGGACAGCTCCGACAGCGACCTGCCCAGGGTGAGGTACCCCAGGCCGACGTCGAGGAACGGCTTGAGCCGGTCGGTCACGGCGACGTCGTGGAACTGCTCGACGGCCTCCTCGATCGTGGTCTCCAGCACGTCGGCGATCGAGCGGGCGCCGATCTTGTAGTCGAGCACGGCGGGGTCGAACCGGCGGCCGCGGCAGGTCTCGCAGACCACGGTGACCGGGTCCAGGTAGGCCATGTCGCTGGTGACGGTGCCCCGACCCTTGCAGGTGGGGCAGGCGCCCTCGGCGTTGAAGCTGAACAGGCCGGGCTTGACGCCGTGCTCCTGGGCGAACCGCTGCCGGATGAGGTCCCAGACCTTGGCGTAGGTCGCCGGGGTGGAGCGCGGGTTGATGCCCACGGCGCTCTGGTCGATCACCACGATGTCCGGGTGCTGCCGCGGCAGCACCTTGGTGGCCAGCGTGCTCTTGCCCGAACCCGCCACCCCGGTCACCGCGGTGAGCACGCCGAGCGGGAAGTCCACGTCGACGTCGCGCAGGTTGTTCAGCGACGCCTTGCGCACCTTCAGGGTGTCGGTGAACGGGCGCGGCTCGCGCGTGGTGATCGGCGCGCGCAGCTCCCGGCCGGTCGCCGTGTCGCTCTTGGCCAGCGCGGCCGGGGTGCCCTCGAAGGTCACCGTGCCGCCGTGGGCGCCCGCGCCCGGCCCGATGTCGATGACGTGGTCGGCGGCCTCGATGACGGCGCGGTTGTGCTCGACGACGAGCACGATGTTGCCCTTGTCCCGCAACTGGAACAGCAGCGAGATCAACCGCTCGACGTCACGCGGGTGCAGCCCCACGCTGGGCTCGTCGAACACGTAGGTCATGCCGGTGAGGCTGGAGCCGAGGTGGCGCACCGTCTTCAGCCGCTGGCCCTCGCCGCCGGAGAGGCTGGTGGAGGACCGGTCCAACGACAGGTACCCGAGCCCGACCTCCTCCATGCGGCGCAGCGCGGCCAGCGGGGGTTGCAGCACCGAGCTGTCGCCGACGGCCTTCTCCAGCTTCCGCAGGGTCTCGATGAGGTCGGTCACCTGCATGGCGCACAGGTCGGCGATGTTGTAACCGTCTATCTTGGACTTGAGCACCGCGGGCGCGAGCCGGGTGCCCTTGCAGGCGCGGCAGCGCTGCTTGTCCACGAGCGGCTCGACGTGCTTGCGGTCCTTGGGCTTGAGCGAGTCGAGCCCCGGCTTGACGAAGCGGCGGGTGAACCGGTCCACCAGGCCCTCGTAATCGTTGACCGCGACGTTGCCGAGGTCGTCGAGCCGGTCGGTCTGGAAGCCACCGCCGTACAGCAGCAGTTCGAGCTTGTCCTCGGGGTAGTCCCGCACCGGCAGGTCCGGGTCGAACAGCGGCTCGCCCAGTCCCTTGCCGGGCTGCTCGACGTGGTAGTGCGCGGTGGCGTAGCGCTTCCAGTAGTTGGTGCCCACGGCGAACGACGGGTGTTGGATGGCGCCCTCGTTGAGCGACTTCGACCGGTCCAGCAGGCGGTCGACGACGACGGACAGCACCTCCCCCAGCCCTTCGCACTCCGGGCACATGCCCTCGGGCGCGTTGAACGAGTACGCGGTGGACTCACCCGCGCTGGGCTTGCCGTGCCGCGAGAACAGCACCCGCAACATCGGCTGGATCTCGGTCAGCGTGCCGACGGTGGAACGGGCGCTGCGCCCCAGGTTGCGCTGGTCGACCACGATCGCGGGCGCCAGGTTCTCGATCCGCTCGAAGTCGGGCCGCTCGAACTTCGGCAGCCGGTTGCGGATGAACAGCGGGAACACCTCGTTGAGCTGCCGTTGCGACTCCTTGGCGATCGTCTCGAACACCAGGGAGGACTTGCCGGAACCCGAGACCCCGGTGACGACCGTCAACGCGGGCGACGGGATCCGCACCGTCACACCGGTGAGGTTGTTCGTGCGCGCGTCGTGGACGACCAGCGGCGGCCGAGCGCTCTTCACTGCTGCATCCTTCCGGTTGGGGGTTTCAGACGGCCGCGGACGACTGCGGTGCGTGGCCGCGCACCAGGCGGCCGCCTCTCGTCACCAGGCTAATGGCGAACGCGCGCAGGGGTCTGTCGAACTCTTCCGCCGCTCGGGTGAACCACTCGGCGCTCGTCCGACCCAGCCGCTGGGCCCGTTCCACCTCGGGCCTGCGCCCGTCCTCGTAGGCGCGCAACGCCGTGCTCGGCGAATCCCCGCCGGCGAGGGCCGTGACCAACGCCTCGGCGTCGGCGAAGGCGAGGTGGGTGCCGTGGCCGATCGAGTAGTGGGTGGTGTGGGCGGCGTCGCCGACGAGCACCACGTTGTCCAGCGACCACGGCCGCACGGTCCGCTCCCGGAACGTGCGCCAGGTGTAGGTGTCGCCGGCGGGCCCGGTGTCCACCCGCACCCCGAACAGCTCCTCGACCTCTTCCCGGTCCAGCGCGCGGGGCCCCTCCACCAGGAACGTGCTGGCCCGGTCGGAGAACGGGTAGGCGTGGGCCAGGTAGAGGCCGTCGGCCGCCGGCGCGGTCAGGAAGGTCAACCCGTCCAGCGCCCGGTCCAGGCCGAGCCAGGTGTACTGCGGGCCGACGTTGCGCGTGGTCACGTCGAACCCGGACCGGTCGGCGAGCGAGCCCGCGCCGTCGGCGCACACCACGAGGTCGTGGGAGGTCGACAGCGCGGTCAGCCGGGGTGCGACGCGCTCGCGCAGCACCACGCCGGCCTCGGCGCACTCCTGCCACAGCAGCCGGTTCAGCGTGGCCCGCGCGATGGCGCCCAGGCCCGGCACCGCGGACGTGGTCCACTTCTCGTCGCCGCGTCGCACGGTCGTCTCGGTCCAGCGCACCAGGTGCGCGGTGACCTCGTCGGCCAGCCGGGGTGACGCCCGCCGGAGCAGGTCTTCGGCCTCCGCCGGCAGGATCACCCCGAACCCGGCGTGCTCCGCGCGGTCGCGTTCCCACAGGGTGACCTCGCGGGCGACGCCGCGCCGCATCAGCAGCAGCGCGGTCATCAGCCCGGCCGGGCCACCGCCGACGACGGCCGCCCTCACCGCCGCCTCCCGGTCCGCTCGCCCACGATCGCGCCGAGCCGGGTGGCGACCTCCCGCACCGACGGCAGGTCCCACAGCTCCCGCTGGAGCGCCAGCGCCGCGTCCTTCTGCTCCTGCGAGGTCAGCGCGGCCAGCACGGCCTTGGCCAGCTCACCCCGGTCGAGCGCGTCCAGGTCGAGCATCGTCCCCGCGCCGACCGCCTCGATCGAGCGCGCGTTGCCGACGCTGACCGTGCCCGGCGTCGGGATGCCCACCTGCGGCAGCCCCGCCGCGATCGAGGACATCACGGTCCCCGAACCGGCGTGGTGCACGATCGCGTCGGAGTGGTCGAGCGCGAACTTCAACGGCAGCCACTTCTCCACCCGCACCCACGAGGGCAGCGGGTCGGGCAGCCGGTCCAGCCGCGCGCTGCCCGCGAGCACCACCGCCTCGCACGGCGTGCCGTCCAGCGCCTCGATCACCTCCCGGTAGGTCTGCCCGCCGCGCGCCTGCGTCTCGGTGGACCCGCAGGTCAGCACCACTCGGGGCACCTCGCGTGCGCCGAGCAGCCAGCGCGGGACGTCGGCGGCGCCGTTGAACGAGCCGTAGCGCATCCGCAGGCGGTGCGCGGGCTCGCCGTTGGTCCACGGCAGCTGGGCGAAGTTGGTCAGCGACGGCGGGAAGACGTCGATCTCCACCTCCGCCTCCGGCACCCGGTCCGGCAGGTCGTCACGCGAGGCGAGGATGTGCGCCAACGCGGGGTCGAACGTCGGCAGCGGCGAGCCGTAGCCGTGCAGGACGCCGACCGCGCCGAGCTGGTGGGCGGCGACCAGGGCCGCCGAGTGGATGCCCGGGTAGACCACCGCGTCCGCGCCCCAGGCGCGGCCGATGTCGAGCAGGTCGTCGAGCATCCGCAGGCCGACCTCGCCGAAGTACTCGCCGTGCAGCCGCATCGAGTCCTCGTCGACCGGGCCCTTGCCCGCGTCGCCTGCGTCGATGATGCGCAACAAGCGGTCGTAGGGCTCTCTGGCGTCGAGCCTGGCACCCGCCTCGACGGTGGTCAGCCCGGCCCGCCGAGCGGCGTCGGCCGCCGCGCCGGTGGTGGCGACGAGGACGTCCTCGCCGTCCAGCACGAGCTGCTGGGCCAGGGGCACCAGGGGCAGGAAGTGGGCCAGCACTGGCATGGACGTGAACAGGTACTTCATCCGGTCACCGTTCCCTCCCGGGTCGTGGCGCCCGTGTGGCGCGTGGTGAGCAGGCCGAACGGGGTCGTCGGGTCCACCAGGTCGAGCGGCAGGTCGAAGTGGTCGCGTTCGGGCACGACCACGTCGGTCACCGGCACCCCCGACCGCGCCAGGTGCGCGGCGTACTCGGCGTGTTGGCGCAGGTAGGTGGCCGTCTCGTGCTCCCCGGCGGCCAGCAGCACCGCCTCGCAGCGCGGCGCCGGCATCCGCAGCGGGCTCAGCCGAGCGGCCTGCCCGTCGGTGAGCCCCAGTTTGTCGTTGACGTAGGTGCGCGGGATCTCGCTCAGGTCGTAGAGGCCGCTGAGCAGGCACGCGGTGCGCACCGGCGGGGTCGTGGGCCGGGCCAGGGCGGCGGCGAGCAGGTGCGCGCCCGCGCTGCTGCCCGCCACGTGCAGCCGGTCCGGGTCGATCCCGTGGTCGGGCCCGGCCGCGTGGAGCCAGGCGATGGCCCGCGCGACCGAGTCGACCATGTCGGGCAGGGTCCGCCGCGGGGCGAGCCCGTACCCGACGGCGACGAACGCCATGCCCAGCGCCACGGCGTTCGCGGCGGCGAAGCAGGCGTCGTCGACGCCGGACTCCTGCCAGTGCCCGCCGTGCACGAACACCAGCGCGGGGGCCGCCGGGCCCGCGGGGAACACGTGGCACCGCTCACCGTCGCCCGTGCCGTAGGGCACGTGCTCGCGCACGGTGAGCCGGGACCGCGCTTCGTCCCCGCGGGTCCGGTAGCGCCGCAAGGTCCCCGCCGGGTCGCGGGCGACCGTGCTCGGCGAGTACTCGCGGTCCAGCGGGTCGTGCTCACGCATCGGGCTTGCTCCCGAGCAGCACGCCGTGCGGCGTCCACCCGGAGCCGCGGACCCGCCGGACATCGGTGAAACCGGCCGAGGTGAGCCACTCCTCGTGCTCGCGCCACTCGTAGATCGTCGAGTCCTCGCACGGCAGCGTGGTGAAGTAGACGTTGTCCAGGGCCGCGTAGAGCGGACCGCGGCCGTCGTCGTCGGCGAAGGCGTTGAACACCGCGACCCGGCCGCCGGGCGGCAGCGCGTCGTAGGCGCGCTTGAGCAGGGCCTGGTTCTGCTCCGGCGACCAGATCACGAACTGGTGGGCGAACAGGACCAGGTCGTGCCCGTCGGGCATGGGGTCGGCGAACATGTCGCCGACCACCACGTCGAGCCGGTCGGCCAGGCCCGCGGCGGCGATGTTGTCCCGGGCCACCTCGACGGCGCCCTCCAGGTCGAACACCGTGATCCGCAGGTGCGGGTGCGCCTTGGCCAGCGCGATGGCGTTGACCGCGTCGCCGCCGCCCACGTCGAGCACCGACCGCACCCCGGCGTAGTCGACCCCGTGCAGCAGCACCGGGTTCGTCAGCTCGGACCACGAGTGCATGCCCCGGAAGAACAGGTTCTCCAGGTCCGGGCTCTGCTCCAGCCGGGTGTACATGTCCGCGCCCGTGCCGGGCAGGTGACGCAACCCCTCGTTCTTGCCGGTGCGCAGCGACTCGGCGTACTCCTTGGCGGGCAGGTACGACAGCCGGTGCTGGAAGTCGACGATGTTGCGGATCAACGGCCACGTGCCGTCGTCGATCGCGTCGCGCAGCGCGCCGGTGGGCGCGTACCGGTCGTCCGCCCGCTCGGTGAGGCCGAGGGCGGTGGTGCCCAGCAGCAGCTTGCGGGCCGACTTGAGCGGCAGCCGCAGGCCGTCGGCGACCTGCTCGGTGGTCGACGGCCCGTTCTGGACCAGGTACTCGAACAACTGCAGCTCGGCGGCGGCGCGCAGTTGCTGGAAGGCCGCGAAGCCGAACAGCACCGGCACCAGCGGCCCGAGATCGGCCCGCGGGGTCATGACCGCGCCGCCGAGGAGATCGCGGCCCGCTCGCCGCCGACGAGCTGCGGTTCGGGGATGGGGATGAAGAACCTGCCGCCCCTGGCCAGGAAGTCCGCCTCCTTGGCCAGGATCTCGTCGCGGTAGTTCCAGGCCAGCAGCACGTACACGTCGGGTTCGCGCTCCCGTGCCTCCTCAGGCGAGATCACCGGGATGCCCAGGCCCGGGACCAGGGTGCCCTGCTTCTCCGGGGTGGTGTCGCTGCAGAACTCCAGCGACCCCGGCGGCACCTGGCTGGTGGTGAGCAGGGTGACGCCCTTGGCGGAGGCGCCGTAGCCCGCCAGCCGCAGCCCTTCCTCCCGCAGGTCGAGCAGGCTGGAACGCAGCGAGGCGCGCAGCCGGTCGACGATGTCGGCGAACCCGTCGTAGGCCTCGTCGCGGAACAGGCCCGCCTCCTCCTCGGCGCGCACCCGCGCGTCCACGGTCTCGGGGTTGACGCGGTGGCGCGAGTCGGCGTGCGCGATCGTCACGACGATGGAGCCGCCGTGCACGTCGAACTCCGCGACGTCGACCACGCGCATCCCGAACCGCTCGAACAGCCGCTGCAACGTGCTGACCAGGAAGTACGACAGGTGCTCGTGGTAGACGGTGTCGAACGCGCGGCGGTTGATCAGCTCGACCAGGTACGGCACCTCCAGGACGAACAGCCCGTCCGGCGCGAGCAGCTCCCGCACGCCCGCGACGACGTCGTGCAGGTCGTCGATGTGGGCGATGACGTGCCGGGCCATCATCAGGTCCGCCCGGCCGTGCCCGGCGCGCACGCGCTTGGCCACCTCGGCGGTGAAGAAGTCGGTGACGGTGTCGATACCGCGGGCGCGGGCCTGGGCGGTGATGTTGCGCGCCGGGTCGATGCCCAGCACCGCGCAGCCGAACTCGCGGAACTTCGACAGCTGGTCGCCGTTGTTGCTGCCGATCTCCACCACCAGCGAGTCCGGGCCCAGGTCGAGCCGGGAGCGGTAGTGGGCGGCCAGACCCTCCATGTGCCAGTGGATCAGGCGCGACGGCGAGCTGACGTAGAAGTAGTGCTCGTACAGGTCGTGCTCGTCCACGACGTGGGTCAGCGACATCAGCCTGCAACTGCGGCAGGACATCAGCGCCAGCGGGAAGATCTGCTCGGGGACCGACTCGTCGGTGACGAACGAGTTGGCCAGCGGGACGCGGCCCAGCTCGAGGAAGGTGTGCCAGTCCTCGGCGCCGCAGACCCGGCAGGACCGGACCGGTGTCACACGGGTGCGCTGCATCGTCTCTCCGTTCAGCGGTCGGTGTCGGTGGTGGGGTCAGGGGTGGAAGCCGGTGATCGCGTCGATGACGCGCCGGTGGTAGTCGTCGCTCATGCCCGCGTGCATCGGCAGGCGGACCAGCCTGCGCGGCAGGTCGCCGGCGACCGCGCACCCGCCGGGGCCCTCGCGGCCGAACCGGCGTCCGGCGGGCGAGTCGTGCAGGGCGAGGTAGTGGATCGCGGCCGTCAGCCCCCGGTCTGCCAAATGCCGCAGGAGGCCCGCCTTGGCGTCCTGCGTGGGCAGCACCAGGTAGTACAGGTGCGCCGAGTGGGTGGTGTGGGCGGGCACGTGCGGCGTCCGCACGCCGTGCTCGCGCGCCCACTCGGGCAACGTCGCGTCGTAGCCGTCCCAGAAGCGGGCGCGGCGGGCCTGGACGTCGTCGAAGGTCTCCAGCTGGGCGGCCAGGAGCGCGGCCAGCACCTCGTTGAGCAGGTAGCTCGACCCGAGGTCGACCCACTGGTACTCCTCGACCAGGCCCCGGAAGTACAGGTGCCGGTCGGTGCCGCGGTCCTGGATGGTCTTGGCCCGGTCGAGGTCGGAGGGCTCGTTGACCAGCAGCGCCCCGCCCTTGGCGCAGTGCACGTTCTTGGTGGCGTGGAAGCTCAACGCGGCGAAGCGGCCGAAGCTGCCCGTCGGCCTGCCCCGGTAGCGGCTGCCGAACGCCTGCGCGGAGTCCTCGACCACGGCCAGGCCGTGCCGCCGCGCGATGTCCATGATCGGGTCCATCTCGCACGGCACGCCCGCGTAGTGCAGCACCACGATCGCCTTGGTGCGGTCGGTCACCGCGGCCTCGATGTGGTCGGCGCGGACGTTGAGCGTGTCGGGGTGGCTGTCGACGAACACCAGGCGCGCACCGCGCAACGCGAAGGCGGCTGCGGTCGGCGCGTAGGAGAACGCGGGCACGATCACCTCGTCGCCCGGTTCGAGGTCGAGGGCGATCGCGCTCAGCTCCAGCGCGTGCGTGCACGACGGGGTCAGCAGCACCTCGGCGGCGGCGGTGACGCGGCGCACCACCGCGGCGGCCTGCCTGCTGTAGGGCCCGTTGCCGTCCAGGGCGCCCTGTTCCAGCGCGTCGCGCACGTACTCCCACTGGCGCGGCGCCACGTGCGGCTCGGTGAACGGCGGCTGCGCGGCGGAGGGCTTGAGCAGGATCTCGCTCATCGGACCAGCTCCATCAGGGACAGGTCGATGGCGACCCGGCCCTGCTCGTCGGCCGCGCGGCGGAACACCTCCGCGGCGCCCATCTCCTCGTGCGGCACCGTGAAGCTCTCCGAGCGGAACGGGCGCAGCTCCAGGCCGTGCCGCCGGGCCATGGCGGCGACCTCGTCGAGCTCGCCCATGGCGGCGCTGAAGCCGAGGAAGGCACGCCCCTGGTCGGTCAGCCGCTTGGGCAGCTCGCTCAGGAAGCGGTCGTGCAGCCGGTAGCCGGGGTCGAAGAAGTGGTCGGCGAAGTAGTCCCCCTCGGCGCGGGGCACGTCGTGGTCGATGAACGGCGAGTTCCAGAACACCAGGTCGAACGTGGCCTGCGGGTCGACCTCGGTGAACAGGTCGCTCTGCACGCAGTGGACCCGGTCGGCCACGCCGTGGCGCTCGGCGTTGAGCCGGGCGCTGGCCACCGCGTGCGGGTTGATGTCGACGGCGACGACCTCGGTGCAGCCCGCCGCGGCGGCCGTGACGGCGGCGACTCCGCAGCCGCAGCCCATCTCCAGCATCGACTTCGCGCCCTCGTAGGGCAGCCACTCGGCGAACAACCCGGTGGAGGTGTTGTACTCGCTGCCGACGACACCGGCCAACTGGTGCCACCGCCTGCCGTTCAGGGTGAACTCCCGGTCCTGCGCGCACCGCTCGCGCGCCTCCCGGAGGGCGCCCGCGGCCATCTCCCGTCCGAGCTCTCTCATCACGTCACTCCTCGTCGGGTCGTAGGGGTTGGGCGGCGCCGGTCTCAGAGCCGGGTGCGGAACGTCCACAGCTCGGGGAAGAACCGGTGCTCGTTGATCGCGCGCAGCCAGGGGGCGCCGTCGGTGCCGCCGGTGCCGTTCTTGCCGCCGAGCATGCGCTCGACGACGAGCAGGTGCGTGGCCCGCCAGTGCGAGAACTGGTAGGCGACCTCCAGCAGCGCCTCGGCGAGCCGGTGCGCGGTGTGGTGCTTGGCCGGGTCGCGGTAGATCTCCAGCCAGACCTCCTCCACGCCCTCGTTCGGCTCGTGCTGCCGGGCGGGGGCGCGGTCCAGGCAGGCCGTCGGCACCGGGTAGCCCTGCCGCGCCAGGTAGGCCAGGACGGCGTCGTAGAGCGAGGGCTTGGCCAGCTCGCGGCGCAGCAGCGGGTGACCGTTGTCGTGCGCCGCTTCCACCTGGTTGCGCGGGCGGTTGCCCAGGAGGAACTCCAACGCGCGGTAGGCGAAGGACTGCACGCCGGAGGCGTCGTTGAGGACGTGCCGGAACTCGGCGAACTCGTCGGCCGACATGCCGTTCATCGCCTCCCAGCAGGCCACGAGCACCCGCTGGGTGCGCGTCGCGCGGGACAGCGCCAGGCACGCGCCGGCGGCGTCGTCCTCGTCCAGTGCCGCGCGGGCGTGGTCGAGGTCGTCGGCGATCGCGCGGAACAGCAGTTCCTTGACGTGGCTGAGCAGGATGAAGTTCAACTCGCCCCGGGCCTCGCTGCGCGGCTTCTGCAGTTCGTGCAGCTTGTCCATCTGGGCGTAGGAGACGTACTCGGGCGCCCGGGTCATCGCACTCCCCTTCCGGCGTCGCTTGCTGGGTCGGCATCACCACCGATGACGTCGTGGAGCACCGCGACGGCGCGGCGCACGTCGTCGCGGGTGGTGCAGAGCGGCGCGAACGCCACCCGGAGCAGGTCGGGCGGGCGGGCGTCGACCAGGACGCCGCGCTCGGCCAGGGCGCGCTCGACCTTGTCCGCGCCCGCGATCCGCAGCGCCACGTGCCCGCCCCGGCGGTCCGGGTCGCGCGGCGAGGCGAGGACCGCGCCCGGGACGTCGCGCTCGACCAGCTCCACGAACAGCTCCCCCAGTTCCCGCGCCCGCGCCCGCAACGCGTCGATCCCGGCCTCCAGCAACGGGTCCAGCGCGTGGTCGAGGGCGACGAGGCTCAGCAGCGGCGGCGTGCCGGTGCGCGCCCGGTCGATGCCGTCGGCCGCGGTGAACTCCCCCGACATCGCGAACGGGTCGGCGTGACCGTGCCACCCCGTCAACGGGAAGTCCACAGTGGACTGCAACCGTTCGGCGACGTACAGGAACGCGGGCGCGCCGGGCCCGCCGCCGAGGTACTTGTACCCGCAGCCGACGGCGAGGTCGACGCCGTTGGCGTCCAGGTCGGTGGGCAGCACCCCGGCCGCGTGGCTGAGGTCCCACACCGAGACCGCCCCGACCGAGTGGCACAGCGCGGTCGTCTCGCCGATGTCGCGGCGCTCACCGGTGCGGAAGTCCACCGGGGACGCCACCGCCACGGCGACGTCCTCACCGCGGTGCGCCAGGTGGTGGTCGAAGCCGTCCCGGGTCTCGACCACGAGCTCGCGGTCCAGCAGCCGGGCGACCGACGCGGCGATGTAGAGGTCCGTGGGGAACGACTCGGCCTCCACCAGCAGCACCGGCCGGTCGGCGCGCAGCCTGCACGCCGCCACCATCGCGTTGAACAGCACCGTCGACGTCGTCTCGCCCGCGATCACGACCTGACCGGGCGCGGCGCCCAGCAGCCGGGCCAGCTTGTCGCCCACCACGCGGGGCAGGTCGAGCCACCCGTCCTGGAACCAGGCCCGCACCTGGCGGTGCGCCCACTGCTCGTCCACGACCCGCGTCAGCTCCGCCGCCAACGTGCGCCTCGGCGGCCCGAGGGAGTTGCCGTTGAGGTGCACCAGGCCCCCGGTGGCGTAGTCCGCCGGTCGGCCGGTACCAGGCTCGTCGAGCACCCGAACACCCTCCTTTCCGGGAATTACCGCCTGCTCCCAACGTATCCGGGCCGCCGGCCCGGCACCATCAAGCGACTGTCAGATCGTCTACAAGATTTGCTGTGCCCGTCGTGGCACGGGATTTCGCGGTCACCGCGCGATCGCGTACGCCTGGTTCCCTTTAGGACTGGCCGCGGCGCGGCAGGATCCGGGCTCGTCGGTGGCGGCGAAGCACACCTTGCCGAGGGTCCGGTCGGCCACCACTTTCACGGTGTGGCCGCGTGCTTCGAGCGCGTCGACCGTCCGCTGCCCCACACCGGCTTCGACCGTGACCGTGCCGGGTGCGGCGCGGCGGGGCGCGAAGGACGTCGGGACGTGGTCGGTGTGGAACGCCGGGGCGTCCACGCTCTCCTGCAAGCCGAGCCCGAAGACGGTGTGGGCCAGGAACGCGTGCAACGTCCACTGGTCCTGCTGGTCGCCGCCGGGGGTGCCGAACGCCAGCTCGCCCCGGCCGTCGCGCTCGACGATCGTCGGGCTGAGCGTGGTGCGCGGCCGCTTGCCGCCCGCCAGCGCGTTGGGGTGCCCGGCGTCCAGCCAGGCCATCTGGCCCCGGGTGCCCAGCGGGAAGCCGAGGCCGGGCAGCACGGGTGAGCTCTTGAGCCACCCGCCGCTGGGTGTGGCGGCCACCAGGGTGCCCCGGGCGTCGACCGCCGTCGTGCAGCAGGTGTCTCCGCTGGTCTGCGTCGCCGTCAACGCCATCTGCACGGTGACGGGGACGCCTTCGCGCAGCTGCACCAGCCACGGCGGCTCGGTCGCCGCCAGCTCCACCAGCGGCAGGTCCGGCAGGCGTGCCGGACGGCCGGCCACCGCGCCGGGCCGCAGGTCCAGCGAGGCGGTGTCGCCCAGCAGCCGGGCGCGGGCGCGGGTGTAGTCGGGGTCGAGCAGCGCCGCGGTGACGTCCTCGGCGAACCGGGGGTCGCCGTACCAGGCCTCGCGGTCGGCGAAGGCGAGCTTGGCGACCTCGGTGACGCGGTGGACGTGGTCGGGGCCGAGGAACTCCGTGCGCGGGTCCAGGTCCGCCAGCAGCGCCAACTGCTGCAGGAACACCGGTCCCTGGCTCCACGGGCCCGCCTTGTGCACGACCCGGTCGCCGAAGGCCAGCGACACCGTGGCCTCCGCCTCGGGGTACCACCGGGCCAGGTCCTGCCCGGTCAGCAGCCCCGCGTGCGCCTCGCCGGTGGCGTCGAGCTCGGCGCGCCGGGTGACGTAACCGTCGACGACCTCCGCGACGAACCCGCGGTAGAAGGCGTCGCTCGCCGCTTCGACCACGCCCTCGCGGGACTTGCCGCGCGCCTCGCCCTCGGCCAGCAGCCGCCGGTAGGTGGCGGCCAGGTCCGGGTTGGCCCAGCGCTGCCCCGCCCGCGGCGCGGCGCCGTCCCGGTCGAGGAACACCCGCGCCGACTCGTGCCAGTGGCCGGTGAAGACGGGCCGCACGGCGGCGATCATCTCCGCGGCCTTGGGCAGCAGCGGCACGCCGGTCTCGGCGTAGTGGATGGCGGGCTCCATCACGGTGCGCAGCGGCAGCCTCCCGTGCTCGGCCAGCAGCCGCATCCACGCGCCGAACGCGCCGGGCACCGTCGCCGCCAGCAGGCCGCTGCCGGGCACGCTGTCCAGGCCGAGCCCCTGGTAGTGCTCGATGGTGGCGGTCGCGGGCATCGGGCCCTGGCCGCACACCGCCGTCGTCTGGCCGGTGTCCGCGTCGCGGACCAGGATGGTGACGTCGCCGCCGAGCCCGTTGAGGTGCGGTTCGACGACCTGCAACACCAGGCCCGCGGCCACCGCGGCGTCGGCGGCGGTGCCGCCCTGGTCGTACATCGCCGCGCCCGCCGAGCTGGCCAGCCAGTGCGTCGAGGACACCGCGCCCCGGCTGCCCCAGACCTCCGGTCGGGTTGTCACGTGGTCCCTCCCCGTTCGTCGTCCGTTGCCATCCACACCCGCCCGTCCACGCGCACCCGCGCCGCGTCACCGCGCACCGCGGCGGTGCAGGTGAACACCGACTCCGTGCCCCGACCGGTCACCTGCCGGACCACGATCGGCGCCTCGCGCGCGGCCGGGTCGAGGGTGGCGGCGGCCAGGGCCAGCGCGGCGGCCACCGGCAGGCAGCCCGCGTCCTCGGGGATGCCGAAGCCGGGCGCGAACACCCGGGCCCGCACCTCGGCGCGACCGGCGTCCCAGGCGAACAGCGTGAGGTCGGTCCGGTCCAGCCGCGCCAGGTCCGGCACGGGTGGGGCGAGCGGGTCGTCCGCGACCCGGACCAGGGTGAACCCCCGGCCCACGCCCGCGGTGACCGCCGCGCCGAGGGACGCGAGGCCACCCGGGAGGCGGCCGACCCGCTCGAACACCGCCGGGCCCGCCAGGGGCACGCGCACTTCGTGGCCGTCGGTCCACAGCCGCTGCCGCCCGGTGTCGGAGTCCCGCTCGACGTCACCGGGCTCGAGCAGACCCCGGCGGACCAGGCACGCGGCCGCACCGGCCAGCGAGTGCGTGGCGAACGGCGTCTCGCCGCCGGAGTTGAACACCCGCGTCCCGAAGGTCCGGCCCGCCCGGTCGTGGCCGGTGACCAGCACGGTCTCGTCGGCCGCGGACCCGCGGGCGTGCGCGGCGGCGGCGTTCGCGTCGACTTCGGGTTCGGCCAGGAGCACGTCCAAGGCGCTCCCCCGGCCCGGCCGCACGCCGAACATGTCGACGATCACCACCCCGGTCCTGGTCGACGTCACGGCGCACCCGCCAGGTGCTTCTCGGCGAAGCGCACCAGGACCTCCTCGTCGCCCTGGTAGGGGTGGTCGGGGCGCGGCCAGTGCACGACCAGGTCGGTGAACCCCGCGTCGGCCAGCTCGCCCACCGCGTCCTCGTAGGCGGCGAGGGACGCGGTGACCCCGCCGACGGCGGCGTCGGCCAGCAGCAGCCGCCGCAGCGTCGCCGGATCCCGGCCCGCCCGCTCGCAGGCGGCGTCCACGGCCGCCTGCTGGCGCCTGAGCACGGGCAGCACGTCGCGCAGCGGCTTGGGCTCGAAGTCGTTGGGCGGCCCCGAGGTCACCCAGTAGCGGCCGTGCCGGGCGGCGAGGTCCATGCCCCTGGGCCCGGCGGCGGCCACGGCGAACGGCAGCCGCTCGCCCGTGCCCGCGCGCGGGTGGAACGTGGCGCCCGCCGCGGTGTACCAGGGGTTGCGCTCGTCCACGTCGCCCTCGACCAGCACCCGGTCCAGCAGGTCGACGAACGCGGCGAACCGGTCGGCCCGTTCCCGCGGCCCCAGCGGGGCCTGGCCGAGCAGGCGGGCGTCGTGGCCGGGCGCGCCCGCGCCCAGCCCGCAGACCAGCCTGCCCCGGGCGATGTCGTCCACGGTGACCAGGTCCTTGGCCAGCGCCACGGGGTGCCGGAAGTTCGGCGTGGCCACGAGCAGGCCGAGCCCGATGGTGTCGGTGACCGCGGCCGCCGCGGCGAGGGTCGGGATGGAGCCGTACCAGCGGCGGTCGGCGAACCACCGCCACATGAGGTGGTCGTAGGTCCAGGCGTGGTGGAAGCCGAGGGCGTCGGCCGCGCGCCAGCGGCCCGCCGCGGTCTTCCACTCGTGCTCGGGCAGCAGGACGACGCCGTGCCTCATGCGCGCACCTCTTCGCGCACGTCCGCCGCGAGCCGGGTGGCCCGGGCCACCGCCGTGACGACGTCGGTGATCAGCGGCCGCATCACCGGGTCCGACCTGCTGGTGACCACCGGGTGGTGTCGGCCGTCGACCTCCGGGAACAGCCCGTTCTCGGCCAGGTCGGACGCCAGCTCCACCACGCGCTCCCGCAGTTGCGCCAGGAACTCGGCGTGGCTCACCGGGCGGCGGATCGTCAGGAAGAAGTTGTCGTACAGGTCTTCCTTGTCCGGCGTGACACCGGCCTTGGTGACCCCCGCCGTCTTCTGCAGCAACGACTTGCCGTCGGGCACCAAGTGGTCGGCGATGTGGTCGTGGGTGCGGTGGTTGCGGTCCACCGCGTCGGCGAGCGCGCTGCCGGACCTGTCCGCCTGCCATCCGAACCTGCCGCGCAGCAGCAGGCGGACGGGTCGGTAGTCCGGGGCCCACGCGCCGCTGAACGCCGGGTGCTGCAACGCCATCCTCGGCCGGAGGTGGGCGTGGTAGTGCTCGCGCGGAACGGTGGAGGAGTACAGCAGCATCGCGCTGTAGCCGTCGACGCACGCCACGAGGGTGTCGATCTCGCGCTCGGACGGCGCGTCGTCGCCGTGCCGCAGCACGATGTCGGAGATGACCCGCCACAGGGAGAACGAGATCTGGTGCCCGGCGATCCAGCGGTACCAGAACAGCCTCCGGGCCTCGACCGGGCGCGCGCCGAACACCTGGTAGCCGGGCAGCCCGTCCAGGTCGGCGGGCCGCGCGGCGAAGCGGTCGCGCCCGTCCTCGGCGTAGGGGCCGCCCGCCGGGGGCAGGAACAGCAGCCTCGGTTGCAGCGCGCGGGCGGGCTCCCGGCGCGGCCCGGTGCGCAGCCCGCCCCGGGTCACGACGCCGCCCCGGGCAGGTACAGGAACTCGAACTCCAGGCCGTTGGGGTCCAGCACGTAGAGGCTCTGCATGCCGTCGGCGTCGGTGACGATCTCCGACGGCGGGTCGTCGCGCAGCCACTTCAGGTCGGTGGCCTCCCGTGCGCGCAGCCACTGCTCGCGCAACCGCACCAGCTCCCGCGGGTCGTCGACGAGGATGCCGACGTGCTGGAACTGGTAGTCGCGCTCGCCGGGGCCGCGCAGGCTGTGGTCGGTGCGGTCGAACACGTGCAGCCGCACGTCCCCGGCGCGCAGCTCGACGAGCCGCTTGATGCCGGGCAGGCGGGCGTGGGTCAGCTCGGAGAAGGTGTCGAGCTCCCACTCCACGGTCGTGCCGAGGAACTCCCGGTACCAGGTGATGGTCGCGTCGACGTCGTCGGTCTGGATGGCGATGTGGTTGAACTTCATCGCGATGTCCGGTCGGTTCACCGTTTCCCCTTCGTCGCCGGTGTTGGTCGCAGCGAGGCCGGATTGCCGTGGACCGCGACGGCCTAGGCGAAGATGCCCGGCCCCGGGGTCAGCACGCCCTTCGGGTCGTAGCGGCGCTTGGCATCGAGGAACGCCTGCCACCGCTCGCCGTACTGGAGCCGCCAGTCCCGGGCGGTGAACGGCACCGAGCCGATCGGGTACAGCGTGGCCCCGAACGCGTCGCGGGCGCGGGCGAACATCCGCGCGTTGCGGGCCAGCATCTCCTCGACGAAGGCCGGGTCCGGTCCCGCCTGCGAGGCCACGGTGTTGATGTCGAGCACGAACGCCCACCCCGTCGCGTCCGGCTTCGGCAGCCGGGGGAAGGGCCTCGTGGCCAGCGAGCGCCGCTGCGGGTAGATCAGGCCCGCGCCGTACGGGCCGATGTCCCTCGGGGTCAGCGTGGGCACGACCTCGGCGAGGTAGCGCTCGAAGGTCGACCCGGGCAGCCAGATGTCGTACCAGGGCTTGAGGAGCCGGTCCCAGCCCATCGTCTCGCTCAGCTCGTCGATGGCGTTGTCGATGGTGAAGACGTAGTCCAGGTAGCCCGCGTCGGTGACCTGCGGCGTGGTGCCCAGGTCGCGGGTGAGGGTCGCGTCGTCGGGCGGGGTGCGGTCGAAGAAGGCCGTCGCGTAGATCTTGTAGGTGGCGTCGGTGCCCGGCGGGAACAGCTCGGCGTAGACGTGGTCGACGCCGGGCCGTTCGACGAGCGTGCGCAGGTCGCGGGCGAACACCGCGGTGTCGCGGTACTCCAGGGCGTAGGTGCGCGCG
Organism: Saccharothrix sp. S26; assembly: GCF_021390395.1. Taxonomy (GTDB): domain Bacteria; phylum Actinomycetota; class Actinomycetes; order Mycobacteriales; family Pseudonocardiaceae; genus Actinosynnema. Next base: position 30,266 of record NZ_JAJUWT010000030.1, on the reverse strand, counting down.
TTCTCCTTGGCGGGCACCAGGTCCAGGGTGACCTCGGTGATGACGCCGCACTGGCCGAGCCCGCCGAGCACGGCGTGGAACAGGTCGGGCTTGCGCGTCGCGGAGCACCGCTCGACCGCGCCGGTCCCGGTGACGACCTCCACCTCGCGCACGTGGTCGACCTGGAGGCCGCTGCGCAGCCCGCCGACCAGGCCGCCGATGCCGCCCACCGAGAGCGTGCCGCCGACGGACAGCCCCGTGTAGGCGGTGAGCGTGGGCGGGGTGCGCCGGTCCGTCCGCGCGAAGGTGGTCTTGGTGAGCTCCTTCCACGTGATGCCCGACTCGACCACGGCCGAGGTGTCGTTGACGGAGAGCACGCGAGCGCGGTGCCGGTTCTCGATGAGCAGGCCGGCCGACAGCCCTTGGCCGTTGGTGGTGTGCGCCTGCCCGCGCGTGGCCACGCTGACGCCGTGCTCGGCGCAGAACCGCACCACGGCCGCGATGTCGGCGGTGGACCCCGGCCGCAGGACCGCGCGCGGCTTGCGGTGCACGAGGTTGCCCAGGTCGGTGGCGACCGCCGTGCGCGCGTCGTCGTCGAGCACGAGTTCCCCGTCCAGCGGCGGCAGCCGGTGGAACGACGGCACGCTCTCCGCCTCCGCCGCCGTGACCCACCGTGAACCGGCGAGGTCGAGCCCGAGGACAAGTGCGGCAGACCCCGCCCCCAAGAACCCGCGCCTACTCAACATCCCGCCTCCTCGATCACCGCCGTGACGACTCCTCTCGACGAAAGCACGAACCCCCCGCCGCGTTCATCCAGCTCAGTGTCAACTTCTTGTCAGAGCACTTCAAAGATCAAGTAAATGCCCTCTGACCTGCCCAAACAGCGGTACCACGCCGTGCGCACACCCGACGCGGCCCGGTCCTCGGACGGTCACGATCCGGCTGTCATGCGGACACTCCGGCCACCTGCGGTGATCGAAGCACCGACGTGGTCGACGACGCTGACCTGGCAGCACGCAACGCTGTGCGCAGCCCGATGGTGTTCCGCACGGCAGCGGGTCGGGTGACTTCGCCACGGGAGTTGTCGGGCGTCGCACGCGACGATTCCGAGGTCATCGAATCTGCAGTTTTCCCCGTCACTTCGCCGCCATCGAAATCCGGTTACGACACATTCGAGAACACGGTCCGCCGCCGTCGACCAATGCCGAACCTCGAAGATGATTCAGTTGCCACCAAGACCGAGAGCGGTTGCGCGACTGAACGCACCGGCTGCTTGTTGAGCCAGAGCAGCGTTCGAAAGGCATTTTTCGCACCACGGTATCGCCTGCAAGATGCCGGCGCGGGAGGCGACGTAAAGGGTGTCTTCGATGAGCAGCATCGAGCGCACGCCGCCTGCGACATCCTGGACGGTCACGATCGGCGCGAGGTTGTCCGAGGGCTGTATCACCACCGAGCCATCGGCGTAACCGACGGCGAAAGCGAAGCCCGATGGGCTGAACGTGCCCGACAGGGCGGCGAGAGTGAGCGACGGGCGGGTGCCTTCGGTGGGTGCGGCACCCACGTTGGTGTTCCACTCCCAGTCACCGTCGATCATCCGCGCCACCCGGGAGCAGCCGATCTGCGCTGATCCCACGCCGATCGGAGCGATGCGGTCTTCCTCCTGAGGAACGAGGACAGCTGTCATGCTCACGCCGCAGAGGTTCGTCATGAGTGTGCGCACGGCATCCGATCCGTGCTCGATCCAGTAGACCTCTCCGTCGCGGCCGCCGATGACGATGTCACCGCGGCCCGTGATCGTCGCGGCTCCCGGACCATGTCCGGTCACGTGCACGGTTCGTGCGATTCGGCCGTCCGCCAGGGAAACAACGGCGACCGAGTCGTCACATGGGAGAAGTGCCACGTCAGCGTCCAGCGACAGGTTCCCGGCGCGTGCCCCGCAGTTTGCCGGCAACTCGAAACGCCGGGCACTTCCGTCCCCCAGGTCCACGAGCCAGTTGCCGGCGAGCCCGCGGATCACTGCCGTGGTTGCGTTGCCCCCTACTGCCACCACCGTGTCGTCCACATGGATTTCACGCGTGATCGTCCCGTCCCTGAGCGACACCAACCGCAGGGTGCCCAACCGTTCGACGAGCCACGCGTGATCGCCGGAGCGGGCCGGGAGGACGCCCTGGAACCAGCTCCTCGGCTCGTTCACCAACACCGCGCCGGTCGTCCACCGCCATGAGACGACCTTGGTGCCCGCCGCGGCCCACAGCCGAGTGCCATCAGCCGACCACGCCAGGTCGGCGACCTCGACCGGCGCGCCGATCAGCTCGCGGCGCAGAGCCCCGGCCTCGACGTCCACGACCGACGCTCCCGAACCGGAGCCGACGGCCAGCCAGCGCGCATCCGGGGACACGGCGAAAACCGGACGCGCACCGGAGACCTGGACCTTGCGGTGGACCTTGCCTTCCGACCACACCGTCACGACCTCACCATCCAGTGAAACGGTGTAAGGCGAGGAGGCACGGCCCGTTCCCGCTGGACCCTGGTTGGCGGTTCGCCGTTCCCCTGCCGACGCGGCACGCGACCACACGCCGTGGCTGACGTCCTCCACCGAGACGTCGGCACCGATCGGAGTGGTCGCGAAGCGGGCAGCGGGGACAGGCAGGTCGAACGCGTCGTCGGGCACCGGAGTGGCCAGCACACCTCGCAGCAGGTCGGCCTGGATGGCGGACTCGTTGTCTCCCAGGCCACTCGCGATGCGCAGCCCTCGGTACGGGTCGCGCGCGATCTCGGCTTTGGCTTGCAGCACCCTCCGGTACGCGGCGGCCTGCTGTGCGTTGTTCCTCTCGACAGTCGACCGCACGACCACGAGCAGCACGCCGAACAGCACGGCGACCACCGCGATCAGTACGCCCATGAACAACGCGGCCCTGCGGCGCGTGTGCCGTCGCGAGCTCGCCGCGAGGAACGCGCGGTCGAGCGGAGCGGCCACGGCAACGTGAGACCCGCTGCGGACGTGCTGTTCCTTGGAAGCGAGCAGTCGGTTGGGGCGGCCTGCCGCGTGCCAAGCGCGCGCTTGCGCGTGAAGCTCTCGTAGCGGGTACGACTCCGCCGGCACAGTGCGCAGTGCGGCGATGACCTCGGTCGCCACGTCATGGACCCGCTGTCCCACCGTGACGACGACCCGCGCCGTCCCCGAACCGGCCGCGACTGCGTCCTCCGCGGCGCACGGTCCCGAGGTCGCCCAGAACGGCGAATCACACACGAGGAACAACGTCGCGTCTTCGATCGCCTCGGTCACCTCGTCGATCCACGGCACGCTGACGGAGATGTCCCGCTGGTCCAACCACGTGCGAACTTCCCGTTCCGCCAGCACCGCACGCAGGTCGAACACCCAGCCCTCGTCACGGCGGCTGTATGAGATGAACACGTGGTGCACGACTACCTCCCGCTCGGGGCCGGCACAGGGCCGCACAGGTGCACACCGAGGCTCGCCCGAGTGTCCGCGTCCAGGTTCTCGATCTGCGTCTCTTTCCAACAGCCGTGCATTCGCTCCCGGAGCAAATCGAGCAGGTGACCATCGTCGGCGTAGTCCGAAACGACCGGAGTAGGGCCCGACGGCAGGGACCACAGGGAGTTCTGCCTGGGACCGACGCACGACACCGCCGCACCGTCGTGGGTCACCCGGATGTCCTTGATCAGAGGCGTTTCCCGGCACACCACACCGAGCTCCACCCCGGACGGGAGCTGCACGACCCGGGGCCGTTGAGCCTCACCGCCCACGACGATCCGGCCTGCGTGACCGCTGCGGATCAAGGTGGTGCGGTCGCTCACGGCGACACCGGTCGGGGTGGCCTGTTCGTTCGGCGCGAGGCGCCACACCTGGTGGTCCGCACCGACGACGAACGCCGCCACCTCGTCGGCAGCGACACCGCCGGCAGTCGCCAGCGGCTCCGGGACCGCGCCCGTGGCGAGAACTCCGCCGGTGGTCGCGTCGACGACCGCATACTCCCCGGGTCGTCGGCGGATCAGCGCCCTCACCCCACCGTCCTCCGTGGCTTGCACGTCCAGCACCCGGTCGTCGTAATCGCCGGTGGCCCGGGACCCGCCTCCGGGGTCGAGGTCCACCACGTGCGCACGCAGCTCTCGGTCCACGACGACGGCGCGGTGTGCGTCGAGCGCCGCGACCCACCACGGCTCCGAACCGAAAGCCGCTTTCCGGAAGCTGTGGTCCCGAAGGTCGAACACACCGATGCCCGCCGGACCACCCACCACGACGACGCTCTCGTCCGCAGGGGTGTCGAAGTAGAGGTACTCCCCCGGCAGTTGCACCCGCCAGGTCAACCGCCCGGTCTTCACCTCTGTGCCGACCAGGCTCGACCTGCCTTCCTGAGTGCTGTAGGACAGGGCAACGGCGGAACGCAGGCCCGACAGGGGCGTCGATGCCTCCAGCGATCGCCCCGGGCCGAGGTCGATCGAACCGAGCGACCACTCAGCCGCCAGGCTGCGTCTCAGGGTCAACCTCGCCAATTGCCGCTGTTCCTCGGTGCCGTTGAGCAACTGGGCTCCGGACAGCAGGGCGGACCACTCCGGGTACTCACGTGCCAACGTGTCCTCACCGCTGGTCACGATCGCGTTCCGGTTGGTGCGCCCCGCGTTCTGCACGACCGGGATCAGTACGGCCGTGATGACGCCGACCACGACCAGAGCGGCCACGACCGTCAGCCACCGCCGCCGTTGTTTTCTCGCTTTGGTGGTGGCGACCACGATGGACGCGGTCACGAACTCCTCGAGCTTGTCGAAGTCCTCGCGTTTGTCGATCGCCTGGCGCAGGCTCTCCAGCACATCCTTGTACTCCAAAGCCCTGGGCAGTTCGGAGTTCAGCAGGGTGGGACTGCGATCGGCCTCATGCCACGCATTTGCCTCGACACGCAGACCGCGCAAAGTGCGCCATTCGCCCTGCCGGGTGGACACGGCGACGAGCAGGGTCGCGAGCGACGCTTCCGGGTTGTCGGGCTCCCAGAACGTCCAGTTGATCGCTGCCACTGCCTCTGGCACTGGATACCGGGGCCCGCGCTCCATCGCGAGCGGGACCAGGCGCTTGTCGGCGAGACCGGGGCGCTGCGCCCATACTTCGAGAAGCTTCGACGTCACCAGCACCACGCACGTCTCGGCGAGTGCCACGTCAGGCTGCACCTCCACGCCGTTGTGCGCCAGGAAGTCGGCGATCGTGCACATCAGGTCGTGATGGTCGGGCGGTGCGACGATTCCGATACCGGACAGCGTGGTCACGACTTCCTCCTCCCTCCGCACGGCGAGATGGACAGTCGATGCCGTATTCATCGCCTGTCGCCGCGAGTCGTTAGCAGAACGCGGCGTCACGAAACGACGACAGTTGCCTTGCCAACGGCCGACGTCCGCGTCCCGCACCCCGGCGTACCGGACGCGCGAAGTCAATGCCGCTGGAGCGACGCCGACGCAGTCGGACGACCGGTCACCAGTCGACTACATTCTGTTGCGCACCGATGAATGGTGATACATGCGGTTCGCTGCCGCACAGGGCGGTGTCGATGATTTGCGCGTCGAACGCGAAACCTGCCGACCGCTGGAGCCACAGATCGATGGGGCGAATGCTCGGGATCCGTGCCTTCTCCGGCGCCGTCGTATCGGTTCGAGATGAGGAGAGCAGGTCACCCTGTCGAACGAGGCATCACTCGACGGCAGCACCCGGCCGGCACGTCGGGCCGGCGGTCGGCGGCTTCGGCAGGCGGATCGCGAAGGTGGAGCCGGTGCCCTGCGTGCTCTCGGCGGTGAGGGTGCCGGAGTGGGCTTCGACCAGGTGCTTGGCGATGGCGAGGCCCAGGCCGCTGCCGCCGGTGGCGCCGGCGCGGTAGAAGCGGTCGAAGATGTGGGGCAGGTCGGCGGCGGGGATGCCCGACCCGGTGTCGGTCACGGTGAACTCCACGGCGTCGGGGTGGGCGCGCACCGCGACGACCACGTTGCCGCCCGGCGGGGTGTGCCGGATCGCGTTGGACACGAGGTTGCCCAGCGCCTGGCGCAGCCGGGCCGGGTCGGCGTGCACGAGCAGGGGCCGGTCACCCGCCTCGACGCGCAGGTCCACCGCCGACGCCACGGCCCGCGCGCGGTGGGCGGTGACGGCCTGCTCGGCGAGGTCGGCCGCCTGGCGTTCCTCCGGGTGGACCCGCAGCGCCCCCGCGTCCGCCAGCGCCAGGTCGTGCAGGTCGGCGACGAGGTGTTCGAGCAGCTCCTGCTCCTCCAGCAGCGACCTGACCAGCGCCGGGTCCGCCGCGAGGACCCCGTCCCGCACCGCCTCCAGGTGGCCGCGGAGGTTGGCCAGCGGGGTGCGCAGCTCGTGGGCCACGTCACCGACCAGCGCCCGGCGTCGCTCGTCGGTCCGCGCGAGGGCGTCGGCCATCGTGTTGAACGCGGTGGCGAGGCGGGTGACCTCGTCGTCGCCGCGCACCGGGACGCGGGTCGCGCGGTCGCCGTCGGCCAGCCGCCGCGCCGCGACGGTCAGCACGCCGATCGGGTGCGCCAGCCGCCGCCCGGCCGGCACCGCGACCGCCACCGCGACGAGCAGCACGGCCACCACCGCCGCCGCGGTCCGCCACCGGCCGTCCGGCGAGAACGGGTCGAACCGGTCGCTCTCGCCGAGGTACAGGTCCGCGGGCACGGCCACGTGCGGTCGTTTCGCCCGGGCCCGCGCGTCGTCCACGCACTCGTTCCACTGTGGACTCACGGCCTGTCGGGGGCGCAGCGCTCGTGCACCGGCCGAACCCGTCACGACCTCGAACGCCAGCCCGTGCTCGGTCAGGCACGGCACGGCCAGGTCGACGACGCGCTCGTCGAGCGCACGGGTGGCGGCCGAGGGCGCGGACAGCTCGGCGGGCAGGCAGGGGTCCGCCGGCGCGCCCCCGGCACGCTCGCTGATCTGCCGGTGGGGACGCGTGCGTTCCCCGGCGGTCCGCCGCACGCAGTCGAGCGCGCTGTTGACGTACTCCTGCCGCTGCCGCGATTCCTGCTCGGTGAGCTGCCAGACGTAGAACCCGACGTCCACGCCGAGCGACGGTTCCCGCACCACGACGTTCGGCTTCGCCCCACCGACGCCGGGCGGCGGCCTGGTCGCGTCGACCGTCGCCACCGGGGCCGGCGGCAGACCGGCGGCCCCGGTCCGCAGCAGCGCCGCCGAGTCGACGAACGGCTCGCCACCGGGCGCGGCCAGCGCGATCCGGCGGCCGGTCCGCTCCGCCAGCTCCCGCACCAGCGCCTCGACGCCGTCCCAGTCGCGGTGTTCGTTGGCGTAGGTGTAGAGGTGGGCGAGGATGTCGCTGTCGGTCGACAGCGACGACGCGTCGACGGCCGGCCGGCTGCCCCAGGTGACGAGCACGGCGGTCGCGCCCACCGCGAGCACCCCCACCGCCGACGACAGCCCGACCAGCCTCGACCGCAGGCTACGGCGCACCGCCGGTCTCCTCCTCGGGCGGCTCGACCAGCTTGTAGCCGACGCCGAACACGGTCAGCAGGTACCGCGGTCGGCTGGGGACCGGCTCGACCTTGCGGCGCAGGTTCAGCACGTGCGTGTCGATCGTGCGGTCGGTGACGTCCCGGCCGAACCCGCCGACCCGCTCCAGCAGCAGCCGGCGCGTGAACGGCCGGCCCGGCGCGGCCGCGAGGCAGGCCAGGACGGCGAACTCGCCCGGCGTGGTGTCGACCGGCCGGCCACCGACGCGGACCTCGTGGCGGGCGAGGTCCACGACCAGGTCGCCGACGTGGTAGCGCTCCGGCTCGGCCCGCGCGGCGCGGGCGGCGCGCCGGAGCACCGCGGCCACCCTGGCGACCAGCTCCTTCGGCCGGTACGGCTTGGTGAGGTAGTCGTCCGCGCCGAGCGCGAGGCCGAGCAGCAGGTCGTCCTCACCGGCCCGCGCGGTCAGCATGATGATCGGGACGTCGTGCTCGGACCGCAACGACCGGCACACGTCCAGGCCGTCCACGCCCGGCAGCACGACGTCGAGCAGCACCAGGTCCGGTACGCGCCTGCGCGCGTGGTCGAGCGCGGCCCGCCCGTCGTGCACCACCGCGGCCTCGTGCCCCTCGCGTTCGAGGTAGCGGCGGATCAGCGCCGCCTGCTTGCGATCGTCCTCGGCGACCAGGATGCGTGCCGGCATGGCGGGGAGTCTCGCCCACGGACCTGTGGACCGGCTGTGAAAACGCCACCACCACCCGATCCTGACAAGATCCTGACCGGCGCCGGGCACGCTCGGGTGCCATGACAACGCACCACGCACCGCGGCCCGACCGCACCGAGACCTCGCCGACCCGCGCGTCCCGCCGCACCGTGCTCGCCGCGCTGGGCGTCGGCCCGCTGGCCGCCAGCGCGCTCCTGGGGGCCGGCCCCGCGCGGGCCGCCACCGAGTCGGGCCGGATCCCCGACGGCCTCCGGCCGGGTGGCGAGTTCGACCGGTACCTCGCCCAGCTCGCCGAACAGGACGCGTTCTCCGGCACCGTGCTGCTGAGCCAGGGCGACCGGACCGTCCTGGCCCGCTCGCACGGGATGGCGGACAAGGCACGGGGCATCCCCAACGGCCCGGACACGGTGTTCAACCTCGGCTCGATCACCAAGCTCTTCACCGCGACCGCCATCCACCAGCTCGCCGAGCAGGGTCGGCTGGCTTACAACACGCCCCTCAAGGCGTACCTGTCGGGTCTCCGACCCGAGGTCGCCGAGTCCGTCACCGTGCACCAGCTCCTCACCCACACCTCCGGCTTCGGCCGCCCGGCGGTCAACCCGCCGCGCCCGCCCGGCCAGGACCAGTGGACGACCCTCGACGAGATGTTCGCCGGCACGATGGATTACCTCCGCGGGCTCTCGTTGACCTTCACCCCGGGCACCAGGAACGTCTACAGCAACGACGGCTACTACGTGCTGGGCGCGATCGTGGCCGAGCTGTCGGGGCGCAGCTACTACGACTACGTGCGCGAGCACGTGTTCGCGCCGGCCGGCATGGCTACCGCCGGTTTCCCCACCGCCGCCCAGTGGCGCGAGGACCGCCGCACGGCCCGCCCCTACGACAAGCTCGACGGCGGCACGTGGACCGAGGTGATCCACCTGTTCGACGCCGGCCTGCTCGGCAGCCCGGCGGGCGGCGCGTTCGCGAGCGCCGCCGACCTGGTGCGCTACGCGAACGCGTTCCAGCGGAACAGGTTGCACTCAGCGGCGTACGTGCACCTCGCGGCGAGCCCGAAGTGGCCGATGGCGGCGGACAACACGTTCTTCGAGGGGTACGGGCCGAGCACGCACTACCTCAACGGGCAGCGGATCAACGGCCACAACGGCGGCGCGAGGGGCGTGTCGACCAACGTGGACTGGTTCCCCGACTCCGGGTGGACCACGGTGGTGCTCGCCAACTACGGCATGGCGGCCGTGGGCGTCAACCGCAAGGTCCGCCAGTTGATCGCCGGCGTGCGCTGACCAGCACCGCGAGCAACCCCTTCCGCCGCCTGGGGATCCGGCGGCGGAAGGGGTTGACCTTGACCCGAGGTCAGGCCGGAGCCTGGCCGCATGACGGACAACAGCAGGGCGAGGGTTCGGCGGCGGGTGGTGGGCGTGGCGCTCGGCGTGGCGCTGGTGGCCGCGCCGGGAACGGCCACAGGCACCGGGGCGGAGCGACGCACCGAGGTCCGGGAGGCCGTCCAGGCGTTCGTCGACATCGGGTTCGCCGGGATGCAGGCGCGCGTGCACGACGAGCGGGGCGAGTGGGTCGGCAGTGCCGGGGTGCGCGAGCTGGGCGAGGCCACGCCGCCGTCGACCGAGGGGCGCTTCCGGATCGGGAGCAACACCAAGACCTTCGTGGCCACCTTGGTGCTCCAGTTGGTGGAGGAAGGCAAGGTCGGGCTGGACGCGCCGGTGGACGACTACCTGCCGAGGTTCGGGCTGGACCGGCGGATCACGGTGCGGATGCTGTTGCAGCACACCAGCGGGGTGTTCAACCACACCGGCGACCTCTACCCGGACGGGACGGTGGTGGCGGGGTTCCCCTCGACCGGCCCCGAGTGGGTGGACCAGCGGCTGCGCACCTACCGGCCCGACGAGCTGGTGCGGTTCGCGCTGACCAAGCCGGCGTTGTTCGCGCCGGGGACGGACTGGAACTACTCCAACACCAACTACACGGTGGCGGCGCTGCTGGTCGAAGGGGTCACCGGCCGTTCGTACGCCGAGGAGCTGCGACGGCGGATCCTGGGACCGTTGGGGCTGCGGGGCACCGTGGTGCCGGGCACCCGGACGGGCATCCCCGGGCCGCACGCCCACGCCTACTACCACTACCAGGACGCCGGTCAGTGGAAGACGGTCGACGTCACGCGCCAGAACCCGTCCCTGGTGTTCGGCGCCGGTGACCTGATCTCGACCACCAGGGACCTGCGGACGTTCTTCGCCGCGCTGAACAGCGGGAAGCTGCTGCCCGCCAGACTGCTGGCCCAGATGCGCACGCCCCACCCGGAAGTCGGTTACGGCCTCGGCCTGTTCGTGGAGACGGCGAGCTGCGGTATCACCGTCGTGCGCCACAACGGCAGCACGATCGGTTCCGGCGCGTTGATGTACAGCACGCTCGACGGCCGCACGACCCTGACCGCCTCCGTGACGGGCGGTGACGCCGACGTCGACCTGGTCGGGGATTTCCCCCGGGTGCTGCGACGGCTGGTCGACGCGGTGTTCTGCCCCGCCCGGGGTTGACCTTGACCTCGGGTCAGGCCGCACACTCGGCGCATGGCTGTCTCGACCAACGGGGTCACGATCGGGCAGGCGGCGGCGTTCGCCGGGGTCACCGTGAAGACCGTGCGGCACTACCACCGGCACGGCCTGCTCGACGAACCGCCCCGGGACGGCTCCGGCTACCGCCGGTACGGCTCAGCGGACCTGCTGCGGCTGGTCCAGGTCCGGACCCTGGCCGCCGCCGGCGTGCCGCTGGCGGAGGTGGGGCCGTTGCTGGACGCCGACGCGGAGCGGTTCACCGCCGCCCTGACCGTCGTCGAGCAGCGGCTCGACGACCGCATCGCCGAGCTGGTCGCCCGGCGGGCCCGGCTGCGGCGGCTCGCCGACGGCGACCGGCTCCTGCTGCCCGACCGCGCCCTGGCGGTCCTGGACCGGTTCGCCGACCTCGGCTTCAGCGCCGAGTACGTGGCCGGCCAACGAGAAGCGCTGGTGCTCGCCAGGGCGTTCTCGCCGGACTTCTTCGAGCTGTTCCTGACCAAGCTCGAACACCGGCTGGACCACCCGGGGTTCGTCGGGCTGGTCAAGCGGGCCTGGAACGCGCGCTCTTGGGATCCCGACGACCCGCGGCTCGCCGAGCTGGCGTCCGCGCTGGTGGACGCCCTGCTGTCCGACGACGAGCTGCTGGCGGTGCCGACGGGTCTGCGGCTGCCACCCGACGCCGCCACCCACTACGGCTTGATCAACCACCACCGCGAGGAGCGGGCCTGGGTGCGGTTGAACGCGCTCGTGGAAGCCGGACTGCGTGCCGCGGGCGTGCCCATCCCCCACCAGTAGGCATGTCGGCCGCACCGGCGCGGCCGTCCGGCGGCCGAGCGCGGAGGAGGCCGGGGTGGGGCGGACCGATTGCACCTCAACGGTGAGCGGCGCGACGTGGACCTGCCCGCGCGGACGCCGCTGCTGTCCCCGTGCTGCACCCGTCCGGGTTGCGGGCGCAGGTCAGGGCCGGGTGATGGACGCGTTCGTCGACCGTGTCGGGTGCGCAGGTCACCGTGCAGGACGGCCGGGTCGTGCGGTCGTCGTTCCGGGACTGCGCGTGGGCGCGCGTCGACCGGGCACCCGGGATCGACGTGGTGCTCGTTCGGTCCGACGCGCCGATCGGCGGCCTCGATCGCGTTCGCCGCCGGCAGGCCCGTCACCGGGATGCCGGTGCACGCCGAGGTGGGCCGGCCGGGAAAGCGCGTGGTCACGCGGTTGTGGGGGCGGGGCGAGCACTCGGTGGGGAGTTCCGGTGACCACGCGCACGAGCCGCCGATGGTGCATTCGGGTGGCCGAACACCCCGCCAACAGCCGCTGACCGCGCGGGGCGGTGATGGCTAGCGTCGAGGCCGTTGGGGGCTTCGACACTTCCGGTCCACCGCCACCGCGGGTCTGCGACGCCCCCCGGAGTGCGCGATGCACGCGCACCGGACTCGGGAGGTACGTGTGTCCAGACCACGAAAGCGCGGCACCGCCCTGGGAGCGCTCCTAGTCGCATCCGGGCTGCTCACCGCGTCGCTGACGGGCGTCGCCCGCGCGGAACCCGCGGTGGTGGGCGGTGGCGGGACCGGGGTGGTCGGCGGTGCGGGGTCCGGGTCGGCGGCGGCCGTTCAGCCGCGCACCGTCACGCTCATCACCGGCGACCGGGTCGTGGTGACCGGTGAGGCGGTCGGGTCGTTCCAGCCCGGCCCCGGCCGCGACCGGGTCACCTTCCACTCCACCCACCGGGACGGGCGGCTCAGCGTCGTGCCCGAGGACGCGGTCAGAGGGCTCGCCGCGGGCCGGTTGGACCCCCGGTTGTTCGACGTGACGGGCCTGATCGAGGCCGGGTACGACGACGCGCGCAGCGACCACCTGCCGCTGATCGTCACCGGCACGCCCACCACCGCCTTGCGCTCCGCCCGCGCGCTGCCCGGAGCGCTGGCCCTGCGCACACCCAAGGCCGATGCCGGCACCGCGTTCCGCGACCTGCTCGCCGACCCCGGCGTGACCAAGGTCTGGCTCGACGCCGTGCTCCGCCCCACCCTCGACCGCTCCACCGCCCAGATCGGCGCGCCCACCGCGTGGCGCTCCGGCCTGACCGGCAAGGGCGTGAAGGTGGCCGTGCTCGACGGCGGCGTCGACGGCGACCACCCCGACCTGCGGGGCAAGGAGGTCGCCGAGCGCAACTTCACCGACGAGCCCGACGCCACCGACCGCGACGGCCACGGCACGCACGTCGCCGCGACCATCGCGAGCGGTGACCGGACCTACCGGGGTGTCGCGCCCGACGCCCGGATCCTGGACGGCAAGGTGTGCGGCCGCGGCGGCTGCCCGGAGTCGGCGATCCTGGCGGGCGTGCAGTGGGCCGTGGACGAGGGCGCGGACATCGTCAACCTCAGCCTCGGCGGCTACGACTCCCCCGGCGTCGACCCGCTGGAGGACGCGATCAACCAGGTGACGGCGAAGACGGGCACGCTGTTCGTCGTCGCGGCGGGCAACGGCGGGCGGCCGAGGTCGATCGACTCGCCGGGCAGCGCGGACGCCGCGCTCACCGTCGGCGCGGTCCGGCACGACGACGACCTCGCCCACTTCTCCAGCCGCGGCCCCCGCAACGGCGACGACGCGGTGAAGCCCGACATCACCGCGCCCGGCCTGAACATCGTCGCCGCCAAGGCCGCCGAGGGCTTCCTCGGCACACCGGTCGGCCGGCGGCACACGGCCCTGTCCGGCACGTCGATGGCCACCCCGCACGTCGCGGGCGCGGCCGCGCTGCTGGCCCAACGGCACCCGGACTGGACCGGCGCGCAGCTCAAGGCCGCCCTCATGGCCTCCGCCGAGCCGAACCCGAACCTGGGCGTGTTCGACCAGGGCGCGGGTCGGGTCGACCTGACCCGCGCGATCACGGCCACCGTCGGTGCCGACCCGGTCAGCGTCACGTTCGAAGAGCAGTTGTGGCCCCACCACGACGACACACCGGTCACCAAGACCGTCACCTACCGCAACAACGGCCTGGAACCGGTCACCTTCGACCTCGCGGTGGAGCTGCGCGGCCCGAACGGCGCCGCGCCCGCCGGCCTGGTCACGGTGAACCCGGCGCACGTCACCGTGCCCGCCGGTGGCACGGCCGCCGTCGAGGTCACCGCGGACACCAGGGTCGGCGGGGTGGACGGCGTCTTCTCCGGCGTGCTGGTCGGCGGCCCCACGCGCGTCCCGGTCAGCCTGGCCCGCGAGGTGGAGAGCTACGACATCGCGCTCGAGCACGTCGACGCCGACGGCAACCCCGCGCTGGACAACTCGACCTCGCTCGTCGGCATGGACAACGACGTCTACGAGACGTTGTACGGCCCGGACGGCACGGCGACCGCACGCGTGCCCAAGGGCGAGTACATGGCCCGGACGGTGATCCGCAACTGGCCCAAGACCTGGGTGCTGGCCCGGCCGACGCTGACCGTGGACGCCGAGCACACCCGCTACACCTTCGACGCGCGGGTGGCCAAGCCGCTCAGCATCACCGCGCCGGACCCGACCGCGACGCCCATGATCGGCGACATCAACGTCTCCCGGCTGCTCAACGGCAGGCGGGTCGTGCTCAACACCGCGTTCATCGGCGGCTTCGGCGACATGGCGATCGGCCACGTCGGCCCCGCGCTGACCGACCAGGAGCTGACCGTCTCGTTCGGGGCCCAGTTCCAGAGCCCGCCGGTGGACGGGACGCCGACGCACTACCGGTTCCGCTGGATGGAGCAGGGCGCGGTGCCCACCGGGTACACCCGCGCGCCCACCCTGGCCGAGCTGACCGAGGTGCGCACGACGTTCGCGCCCGGCCCGGCCGACCGCCAGTACCTGCACAGCGGCAACGCCAGCCCGCCGGACGGCTCGGGCGGCTGGGCGGTGGGCCTGCCGGTGCCCTCGGGCGGCGCGGTGGTCGACCGGATCACCCCCGACCAGCTCACCTGGAGCTGGGGCTTCCAGCGGCTGTCGCCGCAGTACCGGATGGAGGCGGACTACTCGTCGTTCAACCGCCGCTACCGGCTGGGCGAGCGGTACTCGGAGCGGTTCGTGCGCCCGGTGCTCGGGCCGGGCCTGGCCGGGTACTCGGCGACCTACCTCGGCGTGCACGAGGACCGCGTCACGGCCCAGGTGCCGCTGATCAACGACCGCGACGGCAACCTGGGCCGGGGCGACTACCAGTCGGCGCGCACGTCGGTTCACCGGGACGGGCGGTTGGTGGGCCAGGTGCTCGACCAGTGGGGCGAGTTCTCCGTGCCGGAGGGTGAGGGCCGCTACCGGGTGGAGCACGACCTGGTCCGCGACCCGGCGGCGCACGAGCTGACCACGCGGGTGAGCGGTGCGTGGACGTTCCGGATGCGAACCCTGCCGGACGGGCAGGGCCGCCGGCTGCCGCTGTCGGTGGTGCGGTTCACCCCGGAGCTCGACGCGTCCGGCGGCACCCCGGCCGGGCGGCTGCTGCGCGTGCCGCTGACCGTGGAGCAGCAGGACGGCGCGGACAACGGCGAGGTGGGCCAGGTCCGGGTCGACGTGTCGTTCGACGACGGCAGGACGTGGCGGCGGGTGCCGGTCGCGGGTGGCGCGGCGTTCGTGCGGCACCCCCCGGTGGCCGGCTACGTCTCGCTGCGCGCGTCCGGGGCCGACAGCGACGGCAACACGTTCGAGCACTCGGTGATCCGCGCCTACAAGATCACCCGCTAGTCGCGCCCGGCCGGTGCCCCGGGCCGGTGGTCCGGGGCATCAGCCGCGCCGCCTGCGGGCGACCACGGCCAGCGCCGTCGTCCCCGCGACGAGCAGCAGGCCGCCGATCGCCACGCCGAGGCCGACGTCCGCGCCGGTGCCGGCCAGGCCCGCCTGTCCCGTGACGCGGTGGGTCGTCGTGGTCGGGGTGGCCGGCGTGGTGATGACGGTGGTGGTGGCCGTCGTGGTCTGGCCGACCGTCGTGGTGGTCGTGGACGACGTCGTGGTGGTCGACTGCGTGGTGGTGGTCGGCTCGGTCGTGGTGGTGGGCACGTGGCACGCGGGGAGGTCGCCGGTGAACGGGTAGGCGTGGAACTCGTTGCCCGTGCCGCCGCCGGTGCCGCCGTGGGTCAGCGAGCCGGTGGTGAAGAACCGGCCGGCCAGGCCGGGCACGGTCACCGTCGTCGTGCTCGCCGGGTGGCCCACCAACACGCTGCCCTGGAACTGGGCCGTGCCGCCGATCTCGGCGGAGGTGGCGTCGGGGAAGTTCCACAGCAGCCGCTCACGCATCCGGTTCAGCGGCCCCTCGTCGGTCAGCTCGCCGGTGTAGGTGACGATCCGCCGCGCGGCGCCGACCAGGTTCACCAGGACCGTGGCGCCCTCCGGCACGCCCGCGAACACCAGCCCCTGCTGGCCGCCGCTCGCGCCGGCCAGGTCGAAGTCGACGGTGAACACCTGGAGCGTCGACGTGCCGTCGCCGGTGAACAGGGTCTGGTAGCCCTGGTTGACCGCCGTGCCGGTGGTGGCCGCCGCCGCGTAGCAGGTGCTCGCGGCGGTCAGTTGCGCGGACAGCCCCGCGTACGGGGTGAACGCGGCGGGGTCGGGCCGGTCGACGCCGGTGATCGCGCCGGTCAGCGGTCCCGCGTGGTGCACGACACCGCCCTCGGCGAGCAGGGCCTGGCCGGGCGCGACGGTCACCGCGCCGCCGGTGACCAGGAAGTCCGTCCCGTCCGGCGGCGGCACGCGGGAGCCGACGCCGACGACGCCCACGTTGTAGACCGACGACGCGCCCGGCGCCTTGGCCAGGTCGAAACCGCCGCCCACGACCACCCGGCCCTCGGCCTCGGCCGCGCTCTGCCGGACCAGGAAGTCGCCGCCGACGAAGACGTTCACCGCCTCGTCCCGCCCGGCAGTGGGTCGGCGGCACCGACGCCGTGCAGCGCGACGACCGCGAGCAGCACCGCCGCGCCGACGGCTCCGAGCAGGTGGGTCCGTGCCATGCGATCCATGCTCGGCGGGCGACGGCCCGGCGCACGCCGAAACACCTCGGGCTACCCGCTCGGGGTGACGGACAGCCCTCGACGGGGTGAACTCACCCCCAGACCGGCAGCCACGCCTGCCAGCGGTCCTCCTCGCACGAGTTCACCCGGCTGAAGGTGGACGCGACCTCGACGCCGGACAGCACCCCGGACACCTTGGCGCGCTGCGGGCCGAAGACCCGGTCGTAGCAGTTCGCGGTCGGCGGTGGCGGCTTGACGGCGTCGGGCGACTTCCGGATGGCCTCGCACGCCTCCGTCGGCCGCGGGTGCGTGCCGCCGTCCGGGTCGCAGGTCAGGCGGTACTCCCGCACGGCCGGTGCGAGCGGGTCGTGCACGGACACGGTGAGGTCGGTGGTCGGCGACGCGGTCGCGACGGGGGCGAGCGCGCCGCCGAGGGCGGTCGCGACGGCCAGTGCGGCGAGCAAGCCGCGGGTCGACCTGGCGATGGGCACGGTGGTCTCCTCCAGCTGATCGGCGTTGATCACGGGGAATCCGAGCGGCGGCGCACCACCAGTGAACCACATGTCCACAGTGGACCGTGCCCGGTCAGAGGTCCGGGTGGCGACCCAGCACGTCGGCCTCGTGCACCGCTTCCAGCGACAACGTCTTGTAGCCGACGTCCTCGAACAGCACGGTGATCCGGTCGGCTTCGCTCTGCACCACGGTGCCCGCGCCGAACTCCGCGTGCCGCACGCGCGACTGCGCCGGGTACTCGGGGTTGGCCGACACACCGGTGCCCGCCTCGCCCCGCTCGCACGTGTCGCAGTTGCCGCACGCCCGCTCCAGCACCTCGCCGAAGTAGCCCAGCAGGTGCTGCCGGCGGCACGCCCTAGTCTCCGCGTAGGCCCGCACCACCTCGATCCGGGACTTGTCCAGGCGTTGCAGCCGCAGCGCCTCCTCCACGGCCAGGTCCGCCGCCCGCCGCGGCTCGGTCACCAGCCGGAACCGGGACTTGACCGCCTCGACCGCGTCGACCCGTTCCAGCAGGTTCACCCCGGAGGTGACCTTGCGGCGCGACTGCCCCATCTCCCGCGCCAGCTCGGTGACCCGCAGCCCGGGGTGCTGGCGCAGGAACCCGGCCAGCTCCACGAACGCCTCCCGGTCGACGTGCCGCGACTGGAGGAACCGCTGGAGCCCGAGGTCCTGCGGCCGGTGGAACAGCACCGCGCGGGCCGGTTCGCCGTCGCGCCCGGCGCGGCCGATCTCCTGGTAGTAGGCGTCCAGCGAACCGGGCGCGGAGGCGTGCGCGACGAACCGCACGTCCGGCTTGTCGATGCCCATGCCGAACGCCGAGGTCGCCACGACGACGTCCACCCGGCCGCGCATGAACGCGTCCTGCACGCGTTCCCGTTCGGCGGCCTTCATCCCGGCGTGGAACGGCTCGGCGTCCACGCCCGCCGCGACCAGCTCGTCCGCGTAACGACGGGCGTCCTTGCGCGTGGCCACGTAGACCAGGCCGGGCTTCGGCGCGTCACGCACCCAGTCGCGCACCGCGCGCCGCTTGTCGTCGTCCTCGACGAACGCGCGCACCTCCAGCGACAGGTTGGGCCGGTCGAACCCGACCGCCACCACGACGGTGTCGCGCATGCCCAGCTGGGTGATCACGTCCTCGCGCACGGTCGTGCCCGCGGTGGCGGTGAGCGCGAG
The DNA here is from genome assembly GCF_021390395.1 of Saccharothrix sp. S26. Lineage (GTDB taxonomy): Bacteria > Actinomycetota > Actinomycetes > Mycobacteriales > Pseudonocardiaceae > Actinosynnema. The sequence continues at coordinate 11,900 of NZ_JAJUWT010000030.1, read as the reverse complement.
CACGGGCGGGCGGCCGACCTTCTCCACCGCGGCGCTCAGCCGCAGGTAGTCGGGCCGGAAGTCGTGGCCCCACGCGGACACGCAGTGCGCCTCGTCCACCACGAACAACGCCGGTTCGCCCAGCCGTTCCAGCACGTCGGGCTTGGCCAGCTGCTCGGGCGAGACGAACAGGTACCGCACCTCGCCGCGCGCCACCGCCTCCCACGTGGCCTGGTTGTCCACTTCGGACTGGGCCGAGTTGACCAGCGCGGCGGGCGGCGCGCCGTGGTCGCGCAGGGCGGCGACCTGGTCGCGCTGCAACGCGATCAACGGCGACACCACGACGACCAGCCCGTCCAGCAGCACGCCGGGCACCTGGTAGACGGCCGACTTGCCCGCGCCGGTGGGCAGCACGACGAACACGTCCCGCCCCGCCAGCACCTGCTCCATGGCGTCGATCTGCTCGTCGCGCAGCTCTGCCCACCCGAACACGTCCCCGGCGGCCTCGCGCAGCCGTTCCCGCACCGTGCTCACCGGCCCACCCGCTCCCGCGCCACGAGCGCGCCGACCGCGACCAGCACCGCGCCCAGCGCGAGGAACCCGAGGTCGTAGGCCAGTTCGTGCGGCCCGGTGCGGACGTGGTGCACACCCAGCACCAGGTGGTCCACCACCCCTTCGACCAGGTTGAACACGCCCCAGCCGGCCAGCACCCCGCCCCACAGCGCGCGGGCGGGCACCGTGCCCGCCCGGTTGAGCAGCGCCACGCCGACCAGCACGAGCAGCAGGCACAACAGGTGGAACAGCCCGTCACCGACCATGTTCCGGTGCGGGTCGTCCGGGTACCAGCCGGACAGCATGTGGTGCCAACCCAGGAGCTGGTGGATGACGATGCCGTCCACGAACCCACCGATCCCCGAGCCGAGCACCAGCGCCGCTCGCGCGCCTCTCGTCATGGCCCGGGAGTTGCCCGCGCGCCCGAGCTCAAACTCCGGCCCGCGTCACACCGGGCGCGCGGAGTCGACCAGTGCGGTGACGGCGGGGTGCCACTCGCGTCCCGGAGGTCCGGCGGCCACCAGCCGGCGCACCACCCGCGGCCGCAGCGGCACCAGGGTCAGCCCCGGCACCAGCATCGAGGCCACCAGGCCCGGCACGATCGAGACGCCGACGCCGGCCCGCACCATCGCCAGCAGCGTGCCCAGCTCGCGCACCCGGTGCAGCGGGTCGAACGGCAGGCCCGCGTGCACCTGCCGCACGTGCCGCTCGCACCCGCCGCACGACAGCAGGAACGGGTCGTCGGCCAGGTCGGCCACGTGCACCTCGCCCACCCCGGCCAACGGGTGGTCGGTGCGCACCAAGGCGTGGAACGCGTCCTCGCCCACCAGCACGCCGTCACCGGGCGGCGGGTCGACCACCACGGCCATCTCCACCGTGCCGTTGGCCAGCCACTCGGCCACCTCGTCGTCCTCGCCCTCGAACACCCGCACGCGCACGTGCGGGAACTCCACCTCCCACCGGGCCATCAGGTCGGGCAGCAGCCCTTGGCACACGGTCGGCGGCGCGGCCAGCTTGATCGTGCCCCGGGCCGCGCCGCCGCGCCGCGCGGCCAGGTCGGTGATCGCCACCGACGCGGCCACGGCGACCCGCGCGTGCGCCACGACCTCCGCGCCGAACGCGGTCGGCCGGGGTTTGCCGCGCCGGATGAGCACCGGGTGGCCGAGCGCGCGTTCGAGCGCGGCCACGGCGTGCGACACGGCGGACTGCGTGACGCCCAACGCCTCGGCGGCCGTGCCGAAGCCGCCCTCGTCCACCACGGCGAGGAACGCGCGGAGCTGCGCGAGGTTCAGGGCCATGAACAACTCTCATGAGCAGGTGCGGGTCACTTGTTGGACTCATCCTCGCAGGCCCGGCGATCCTCGCCCGGTGCAGACCTCCGGGAAGTTCGTGCTGCTGTCCGCGATCTGGGGCGGCAGCTTCGCGTTGATCAAGGTGGCGGTGGACGCGGGCGTGCCCCCGGTGTGGGTGGCGTTGTCCCGCTGCCTGTTCGGGGCGCTCGCGCTGTGGGCGATCTGCCTGGCGCAGGGCGCGGCCGTGCCGCGGGACCGCCGCACCTGGGGTCACGCGGCGGTGGTCGCGGTGCTGCTCAACGCCGCGCCGTTCACGCTGCTCGCGCACGGCGAGACGCGGATCAGCTCCGTGCTGGCCGGCGTGTTCAACGCCACCACGCCGTTGACCACGCTGGTGTTCGTGCTGCTGATCGTGCCGAGCGAGCGGATGACGCGGGCGCGGGTGGCCGGGCTGCTGGTCGGCTTCACGGGGGTGCTGGTGGTGCTGGGCGCGTGGCGCGGGCTCGGGGATGACGTCGTCGAAGGCAGCCTCGCGTGCCTGGCCGCGACCGCGTGCTACGGCGCGGGTTTCGCCTACACCCGCCGGTTCTTCTCCGGTGGCGACCACAGCGCGAGCGCGCTGTCGGCCGTGCAGATCACGTGCGCGACGCTGCAACTGGCCCTGGTCGCGCCCGCGTTGGGCGGGGTGCCGTCGTGGCCGGGCGTGCCGGCGGCGGTGGCGTTGCTCGTGCTGGGCGCGGTGGGCACGGGGCTGGCGTACGTGCTGAACCTCGACGTGATCCGGGCGGCCGGGCCCGCGGTGGCCTCGACGGTCACCTACGTCACGCCGTTGTGGTCGACGGCGGTCGGCGTGGTGCTGCTCGGCGAGCCCGCGGGCTGGACCACGCTGGTCGGCGGCGCGGTCGTGATCGCGGGTGTGCTGCTGGCCCGGTCGAAGCCGAATGTGAGGATCTCCGCATGAACGCGATCTTCGTCTTCGTGCCCGGCTCCAACAGCAACTCGTTCCACTTCTCGCCCCTGCTGCGCGAACTGGCCCTGCTCGGCCACCGCGCGCTCGCCGTCGACCTGCCCGGGCACGGCTTCGACGCCACGTTCGCCGCGTCCTACCAGGCGCCTCAGGACCCGGCGGCGCTGGCCGTCGAGCCGGCCGGGCTGACGGGCGCGACGCACGCCGACAACGTCGCGCACGTGGTCGACGTGGTGCGGCGGGCGGGCGAGCACGGGCCGGTGGTCCTCGTCGGGCACAGCCGGGGCGGGATGACCGTGACCGGGGTGGCGAACGCCGTGCCCGAGCTGCTGCACCGGGTCGTGTACGTGTCCGCGTGGTGCTGCGTCGACCTGAGCGCCGGCGGGTACATGGCGGAGCCGGAGTACGCGTCGAGCGCGCTCAACGACCTCGGTGCGGGCCTGCTCGCCGGCGACCCGGCGGCGCTGGGCGTGCTGCGGATGAACTGGCGCACCGCCGACCCGGACCTGCTGGCCAAGCTGAAGACCGCGATGCTGGCCGACGGCACGGACGCGCAGTTCCTGGCCGCGCTGAACACCCTGGAGCCGGACGAGGGCCTGGACGCGGGCAGCGACCGCGTCGACCCGGGTGCCTGGGCACGCCTGCCGCACACCTACGTCCGGCTGAGCGGCGACCGCTCGATCCCGGTCGAGTTGCAGGACCGGTTCATCCGCGAGGCCGACGCCCTGCTGCCCGACAACCCGTTCGACGTGCGCACGCTCGACACCAGCCACCTGGGCTTCCTGGTCCGCCCGCAGCGGACGGCCGCGCTGCTGGCCGAGCTGGCGTAGTTCCCGGTCCGACCCGAGAATCCGGTCTGTCGACTTATTGCGTGATGCTGCTCACTTCTTGCATCCTGGTGTCGTCCCTCCAACGAAGGAGCGTGCGGTGCCCCTGTCACGCAGGACGTTTCTCGGGTCGGCCCTGGCCGCCTCCGCCCTGGCCGCCACGTCGAGCCCCGCGACCGCGGCGAGCCCTCCCGGCGACGTGGTCGGCAAGATCACCGTCGGCTACCAGGGCTGGTTCGCCGCCCGGGGCGACAACTCCCCGATCGACGGCTGGTGGCACTGGAGCGACGACTGGAGCAGGCCGCCGTCGCCGACCAACCACGCGCTCCAGTCGTGGCCGGACATGACCGACTACGCGGCGAGGTACCCGACCGCGTTCGGCGCCCTGGGCGACGGTCGACCGGCGACCGTGTTCTCCAACCACGACTACCAGACCGTGGACGTGCACTTCCGCTGGATGCGCGAGTACGGCTGCGACACCGCCGCGCTCCAGCGGTTCGACCCGACCGGCGGCGAGGGCCCGATCCGCGACGCCGTCACCGCGCACGTGCGGCGGGCCGCCGAGGCGCACGGCGTGAAGTTCTACGTCATGTACGACGTCACGAACTGGACGAACATGCAGTCGGAGATCAAAGCCGACTGGACGGGCAAGATGCGGGCGCACACCTCGTCCCCCATGTACGCCCGCCAGAACGGCAAGCCCGTGGTCTGCGTGTGGGGCTTCGGCTTCAACGACCCCGGCCGGCCGTTCACCCCGCAGCAGTGCCAGGACGTGGTCGACTGGTTCAAGGGCCAGGGCGTCTACCTGATCGGCGGCGTGCCCACGCACTGGCGGCGCGAGGTCGAGGACTCGCGGCCCGGGTTCGGCGGCGTCTACCGCAGCTTCCACATGCTCTCGCCGTGGATGGTGGGCCGGATCGGCAACGCCGCCGACTCCGACCACTTCTACGCGAACGTGAACTCACCCGACCAGGCGGAGTGCGACCGCCTCGGCATCGACTACCAGCCGTGCGTCCTGCCCGGCGACCTCTCCCGGAGGCAGCGGGCGCACGGCGACTTCATGTGGCGGCAGTTCTACAACATGGTCCGCCTGGGCGCACAGGGCCTCTACATCTCCATGTTCGACGAGTACAACGAGGCCAACCAGATCGCCAAGACACCGGAGACGCAGGCGGGCATCCCGGTCGGCTCCGGGTTCCTGGCATTGGACGAGGACGGCACGCGCTGCTCGTCGGACTACTACCTGCGGCTCACCGGGGACGGCGGCCGGATGCTCAAGGGGCAGCTCGCGCTGACCGCCGTCCGCCCCACCAAGCCGATGCCCACCGACACCCCGCCGGTCGAGCGCGACCTGGCCGCGGGCCGGCCCACCACGCAGAGCAGCCAGACCCAGCACTACGGCAGCCAGTACGCGGTGGACGCCGACCCGAACAGCTACTGGGAGAGCGCGAACGGCGCGTTCCCGCAGTGGATCGGGGTGGACCTCGGCACGGTGGCCGCGCCCCGCCGGATGACGTTGAGCCTGCCGCCGAACCCGGCGTGGGGCAGGCGGACCCAGACCATCGCGGTGGAGGCGAGCGCGGACGGCTCGGCGTTCACCACGGCCGTCGGCGCGACCGGGTACGTGTTCGACCCGGCGACCGGCAACGCGGTCACCGTCGCCCTGCCCGCCGGGCTGAGCGCGCGGCACGTGCGGCTGCGGTTCAGCGGGAACACCGGGTGGCCCGCCGGGCAGCTCGCGCGGTGGCAGGTGCACGGCTGAGCCGTGGGAACGCTCCCAGGATAGGCTCCGGCGCATGGTGAGCGTTCTGGTCACGGGGTCGGCGGACGGTATCGGGCGCGAGACGGCGGCGACGCTGGTGGCGCAGGGCCACCGGGTCGTGCTGCACGCGCGGGACGAGGCGAGGGCCGAGGACGCGACGGCCGCCGTGCCCGGCGCGGCCGGCGTGCTGGTCGGCGACCTCGCGTCCCTCGCGCAGACCAGGGCGCTCGCGGCCGCCGCCGCCGAGGGCTTCGACGTGGTCGTCCACAACGCGGGGCTGGGCGGCGGGCTGCCCCAGCGGACCGTCACCGAGGACGGACTGGAGCTGTTGTTCCAGGTCAACGTGCTCGCGCCCTACCTGCTCACGGCCCTGGTGCCCCGGCCTCGGCGCGTGGTGTACCTGACGTCGGGGCTGGAGGCGCGGGGCGTGGCCGACCTCGACGACCTCCAGCACGAGCGCGGCCCGTGGGACGGCATGCAGGCGTACTCGGACTCCAAGCTGCTGGACGTGGTGCTGGCGTTCGCGGTGGCGCGCCGGTGGCCGGACGTGCTGAGCAACGCCGTCGACCCGGGCTGGATCAAGACCAAGCTCGGCGGCCCGGACGCCACCGACGAGCTGCCGATCGGCGCGGACACCCAGGTGTGGCTGGCCACCGCCGACGAGCCCGCCGCCACCGTGACCGGCCGCTACTTCAAGTGGCGCCGGGAGCTGCGGGCCAACCCCGCCGCCTACGACGTGGACGTGCAGGAACGCCTGCTGGACGCGTGCGCGGAGCTGACCGGCGTCAAGCTCCCGTAACCGGCCGCCAGGCGAACGCCGGCGGCGGGGTTGCTTACGATCTCGTCCGTGCCGAGGCCCCCGCAGACCGTGTTGGCCGCGTTCGGCGTCACCGCCGAGCCCGTCGTGCTGCCGGGCGGTCGGGGCGGCACGTGGCGTGCCGGTGAGCTCGTCCTCAAGCCGGTGGACTTCGAGCCGGAGACGCGGTGGCGGTCCGACGTGCTCGCCGCGCTGCCGCCGTCGCCCGCGTTCCGGGTCGCGCCGCCCGTGCGGTCGGTGTCCGGTGACTGGGTGGCCGACGGGTGGGAGGCGTGCCGGTTCGTGGCCGGCGAGCCGGACGTCGGCCGGCCGGACGACGTGCTGCGGGCCGGGATCGCGTTCCACGACGCCGTGCGCGACCTGCCCCGACCCGCCTACCTCGACCTGCGGGACGACCCGTGGTCGTTCGGCGACCGGGTCGCCTGGGAGGAGTCGCCCGCCGACGTGGGCCCCGCGGCCCTAGAGCTGCTGGAACCGCTGGTCGCGGCCCGCCGCCCGGTGGAGCTGCCCGCCCAGGTCGTGCACGGCGACCTGCCCGGCAACGTGCTGTTCGCCCCCGGCCTGGCGCCCGCCGTGATCGACTGGCCGCCGTACTGGCGGCCCGCGTCGTGGGCGGCGGCGGTCGCGGTGGCGGACTGCCTGTGCTGGTACGGCGCCCCGCCGGGCCTGGTCGACCGGTGGTCGCACCTGCCGGCGTGGGACCAGGTGCTGCTGAGGGCCTTGATCTACCGGATCGCCACGCACGACCGGGCCGTCGGTGACCCGCCCGCGGACCGGCTGCGCGCCTACCGGCCCGTGGTCGACCTGGTCGTGGCCCGGCTCAGCCGCGCGCGGGGCGTGCCGACGAGCTCCCGGCCGAGGTCGCCGCGCAACGTCGACACCGCGTCGAGCACGTAGTTCTGCCGCACCCGCCACGGGCCGCGGTCACCCTGCCGGGGGAAGGCGTCGACGGCCCGCTGGATGTACCCGGAGGCCAGGTCGAGCAGCGGGCGGCGGGCCAGGGGGCGGTCGGGCTCCGGCACGACGGACGCGTACCCGTGCCGGTCCATGTGCCTGACCACCCGGCACACCAGGCGTGAGGTCAGGTCGGCGCGCAACGTCCAGGAGGCGTTGGTGTAGCCGACGCAGACGGCGAGGTTCGGCAGCCCGGTGATCATCGCGCCACGCCAGATGACCTGCTCGGACAGCTCCACCCGCCGCCCGTCCACGCTGGGCGCGATGCCGCCGAGCGCGAGCAGGCGCAGGCCGGTGGCCGTGACGACGATGTCCGCGGGCAGCTCCCGGCCCGACCGCAGCCGCACGCCGTCGGGCGTGAACGTGTCGACGTGGTCGGTGACGACCGACGCGCGGCCGGTCTTGAGCGCCCGGAACAGGTCGGCGTCCGGGATCGCGCACAGCCGCTGGTCCCACGGGTCGTAGGTGGGCGTGAAGTGCTCGCGGACGGTGTCCGCGTCCCGCAGCGCCTTGGTGTTGAGGCGGGTGAGCAGCTTGCGCGCGGCCCGCGGCCGGCGGCGGCAGAACTGGTAGAACGCCAGCCCGAACAGGATGTTCTTGGTGCGGATCAGCCGGTGCGCGGCGGCGGCGGGCAGCAGCGCGCGGGCCCGGTCGGCGAGCTTGTCGCGGCCGGGCACCACCCCGATCCACGTCGGCGACCGTTGCAGCATGGTGACGTGCGCGGCGGTCGCGGCCATCGCCGGCACCAGCGTCACCGCCGTCGCCCCGCTCCCGATGACGACCACCCGCTTGCCCGCGTGGTCGAGGTTTTCGGGCCAGAACTGCGGCCGCACGACCTCGCCGCGGAACGACTCGACGCCGGGGAACACCGGGTCGTGGCCCTGCGCGTAGTCGTAGTAGCCGGTGCAGGAGTAGAGGAAGTCGCAGGTGATCACGTCCTCCGAGACGCCGCCGTCCTCCTCGTGGCGGCGGACCGTCACCGTCCACCGGGCGGTCTCGGTGGAGAAGTCGGCGGCGACCACCCTGGTCCGGTAGCGCACGAGCCGGTCGATGCCGAACTCCGCCGCGGTCCGGCGGATGTAGTCGAGGATCGACGGGCCGTCCGCGATCGACTGCGCCTCGCGCCACGGCTTGAACGGGTAGCCGAGGGTGAACATGTCCGAGTCCGACCGGATGCCCGGGTAGCGGAAGAGGTCCCACGTCCCGCCCATCGCGTCGCGGGCCTCGAGGATCGCGACGGACTTGTCCGGGCACTCGGTGCGCAGCCGGCAGGCCGCGCCGACACCGGACAGTCCGGCGCCCACGATCACGACGTCGAGGTGCTCGGGAGTGGTCATGCCCCTCAGTGTGGTGGACCGGCCGGGGACGTTCTTGACCGGGGACGACAAGTACTGCCCCTGGACGACCTGACGGTGGTCCGCTCGGCGGGGTCGACCTGCTGGTGTCGGACCGGGCGGTCGCGGCCGTGCTGGAGCCGGCCGCCGCCGGGTTTGGGGCTGCCCGGACCTCGCCTGCGCGTGGCGGCGCGGCAGGACTTCGGCATGCTCGGCCCGCCGGCGCCGGCCATCGGAGAACTCGCCGACCGCGGCGGACGCGCTGGCGTGCTCCCTGTCCGTGCACGCCCGGTCGTTGAGCCTGGCACTGGTGGACGACCCCTACGGCACGCCGCACTACGGCGTGCCGCCCGAGCTTCCGGTCTCGCCGCAGGCGATCGACCTGGGCCTGGGTTTCCCGCACCGGTCGATCACCTACCTGGTGGGCGGACCGTACGGGTCGCGCAGCGTGGAGCTGCCGTACCCCCCGGCGGCCCCGCCCGCGGTGCACGAGAGTTTTTCGGGGCGACGTCCACACCGGACGGGACGCGCCGCTGCCACGCGCCCTGCTGGACCGGGAGCCGGCGGGCGGCGACGAACGGGCGTGGCGGTTGGCGCCGGCGTTCCTCGCCGAGCGGACCGCCTCCTACCTGGCCGTGATGCACCGCCTCGGCCCCGGTACGCGGCTCAGCGCAGCACGACCTCCACCGGCGACTGAGCGGCCTGGTCGAGCGACGTGATCACGGGTGGCACGCGGTAGGGTCCGGCCTCGAAGAGCGCCGCCAGGTCCGTGCCGGGAGCCCGCATCAGGGCGGCCAGCTCGTCGGCGGCGGTGATGTCCTCTCGGACAGTTCGGGCGCGTCGCTCAACGGGCCCCACAGGTCCCAGAGGATCATCTCGTGCTTGTTCAGCGACGCGAGGTCCTGCACGAGGTCGTGCCGCACCTGGGTCAGCCCGCGCGTGCCGGGCACGGTCAGCTCCGGCGACACCGCGAACCGGTCCGGGGCGATCGCACCCGACCGCGCCGCCCGCCACGCGTCGGCCCCGACCAGGAACCGGTCGCGCGGCACGTCCATCAGGTCCACCTCCCCGTCGGCGAACTGCGGGTCGACCAACCGCCACCGCTCTCCGTCCCACACCTCGGCCACCACGTGGTCCAAGTACCACCCGGGCACGAGGTACCCGGCGAACCCGACCCGCGACCGCGCCGGCACGCCGTGGTGGCGTGCCATCGACACGAACAGCAACGTGAAGTCGCGGCAGCACCCCACGATCCGCTCCGTCGTCGCGCGCCGCTGCCCCAACGGCGCCGGGTTGAGCTCGTGCAACCGGGCGAACATGTCCGCCGCGTACCGGAGGTCGACCTCCGCCAGCCGCTCCACCGGGAACCCGTGCTCGGTGATGGGCCCGTTGCCCCAGTAGTGGAACACCAACCCGGACGCGACCCGCCGCCACTGCGCCGAACCCGTCCCGACCTCGTCCAGCCACCCGGCCAACGGACCGGGATCGCTGAACCGGCTGTGCGTGGTGTAGTCGATCATGCGCGCTCCCCCTCGGTACTGTCTCGCCGCCTGTTTAACGCGTGCCCCAGGGGCACGGTCAAGCGGTGACGGTGAACAGCACGTAGCCGTAGCTCAACTCCCGCCGACCGGGGTGGGCGCGGACCCAGCCGTCCACCACCTCGCCGGGGAACTCGATGCGCAGCACGGCTTCCAGTTCCGCCGCGTCACGGCACCGCCACGACGACATCACCTCGGTCCGCGCCGCGCCCCGCGCCCGCCACCACGCGTCGGTCGTGCCGGCGGTCCCCTGCGCGGACGCCCACGGCGAGGCGGCGAGCAGGTCGGCGAACTCGCCGTGCCGCCAGTCGTTGTCGATCACGACCAACGTGCCGCCGGGGCGCAGCACGCGGCGCACCTCGGCCAGACCGGGCCCGCAGTCCGGCGGGAAGAAGTAGGCGAACCGGGCGTGCACGACGTCCACGCTCGCGTCGGGCAACGGCAGGTGCTCGGCCGAACCGTGCCGCGCGCTCCCCCGGCCCGCGGCCCTGGCCAGCAGGTCCGGGTCCGGCTCGACCCCGATCACCTCGGCCGCGTCCGCCGCGTACCGCGGCAGCCAGAACCCCGTGCCGCAGCCGAGGTCGAGCAGCGTCCGCCCGCTCCAGTCGGCCTGCTCGCGCAGCGCGCGCCACAACCGCCCGTCAGGGTCGATCGCCTCGTTCTCCCGCTCGTAGAGGTCGGGGTGGTCGGCGATGTTGGGCGCGCGGTGGAAGTCGGGGAACACGCCGTCACGGTAAGGGATGAGGCAGGGCGGCACGCGGCGGAATTCACAGGTTCTCTCAGGAAGGGCCCGACCTGCGGGTTGCCCGGCCGGGTCGTGGACGAGCTGGCGCTGCGCGGGCTCACCGGGCAGCGGTTGTTCGCCGCGGCGCGGGAGCAGGTGGTGCGCCACTACCAGTGGATGCTGCGCACCGACTTCCTGCCGCGCATCGTGGACCCGGCGATCGTGGACGACGTCTTCACCCGCGGCCGGCGGTTCTTCGAGGCACCCGGCCGCGGCACGCCGCACGGCCTGCACCCGACGATGCCGCTGGAGTTCTCGGTGGCCGCGTACCGGTTGGGGCACAGCATGATCCGGGACGCCTACCAGTGGAACCGGGTGTTCACCACGACCGGTCCGGCCACGCTGTTCCTGCTGTTCGCCTTCACCGGCACGTCCGGCAACTTCGACCCGGGGTCGGCGCTGCCGGACCTGGACGACCCGAACTCGGGAGCGGTCGACACCCTGCCGACGAACTGGATCGCCGACTTCCGCCGGCTGTACGACTTCACCGAGGCCGACCGGCCGGACCTCGCGCCGCCCACCGCCGACGGCGGCAACGTGACCAAGCGGGTGGACAGCCTGCTGGTCAACCCGCTGACGCGGCTGCCGGCGGGCACGTTCGACGGTCGTGGCAGCGAGATCCCGGAGATCCAGCGCAACCTGGCGTTCCGCAACCTGACCCGGGCGGACATGGTGCGGCTGGCCGGCGGGCAGCAGATGGCCGGGTTCCTGGGCGTGCCCGCGTTGACCGAGGAGCAGATCCTCGTCGGCGACCGGGGCGCGTCGCTGGAGTCGTTGACCGACGCGCAGAAGGCCGCGGTGACCGCCGCGACCCCGTTGTGGCTGTACGTGCTGCGCGAGGCGGAGTTCCACGGCGGCAGGCTCGGGCCGGTCGGCGGCCGGATCGTGGCCGAGGTGTTCCACCGCGCCATCGAGGGCAGCCGCACGTCGATCGTGCGCGAGCCGTCGTGGCGGCCGGAGTTCGGGCCGGACGCGCGGACGTTCCGGATGACGGACCTGCTGCTGTTCGCGTTCGAGGGCAAGGCCGACCTGCTCAACCCGCTCGGCGACTGACCCCGGTGGTGGGGGGCCCCCCGGGGCGCCCCCCCCCCAAC
>NZ_JAJUWT010000029.1 GCF_021390395.1 Saccharothrix sp. S26 | reverse complement strand
TCTTACCGCGGTTCATTCCGGGGCTTTGTGTTTCTCGCTGTGGTTGAAGCTTAGCTCGTTCGTTTTCGCGGTGTCAAATCGGCCGGTTTCGGCTTCTCGGCTCCGCGACAAACTCGCTTCGCATTCAATTTGTATCAGTTTCCAGAGCGGAGGCAGCACGCTGTGCTGCTTATTCGTTTCTGGGAGCTTGACGCCGCAGTAGTCTACTCGGCCCGATTCGCGGTGTCAACCGCTCGTTCCGAGGTTCTTGCTGGCGACTCGGTAAAAGTTACTCATGACCTTCGCCGGTGTCAAATCGCCTGGTCAGCGGCTTGCCGGAGCCGGGCGGGACGCCGGGGCGACCTGCGGGCCGGGGCCCTTCGGCGCGACGGGACGCGGTCGCAGCCACAGCGAGATGGTCCGCATCCCCTCCATCGCGGCGACGATCTGCTCCGGCGAAGCGGCCTCACGGGTCGCCACCGGCACCAGGTCGTAGCCCCAGATGCGGAACTCCTTCAGGACCGTGACCGGATCGTCGCCGAAACCCTCGGTCGCCGACGCGGAGAACTCCAGGAACACGTGTGGGCGATCCCGGCGCAACAAGCGCACCAGACCGGCCAGCGCTCGGTGACCACGACCCGGTGCGTCCACCCGGACGACGGACAGCTTCCGGCCCTGCAACGACGGCACGGACTCCAGCTCCTTGTCGAGCCTGGCCGCACGCACCCTCGGCACGTCGTCCCCCGCGCCCTCCGGCAGCGGTGCCACCGACACACCGCCGGTCAACGACGGTTGGGTGGCCAGCTCACCGGTGCTCTCCCAGGCCGCGGCGTCGACCAGGACCAGCTGCTGCGCCACCCGTTCCGGCAGGTTGACGTCGACGTTGTGCCGCAGCAGCGCCCGCGCGGACGGGCAAGGCTCGACCGCGACCACCGCGCCACCCGTGCCGAACCGGCTGAGCATCCGCACGGTCTGGTACCCGACGTACGCGCCCACGTCGAGGAAGATGCCGTCCGGCTCGACCACCGAGTCGATCAGCTCCGACAGGTCGGTCTCCCACACCCCGTTGCTCGACAGCATCGGGAGCATGAACGCGTCGTCCGACGGCAGGCGCAGCAGCCCGACGTCGGTCAGCACGAGCGAGCTGCGCGGGACGACCTCGCTGTGCCGCTCGTGCTCGCGCACCACGACGCGGCGCAGGGCGTCGGCGGTCTGCTGCGCCTGGTTGGCGGCGCGCAGCCCGGCGTCGAGCCTGGTGTCACGGCCCCGGAACGCGTCCACGACCTTGGACTCCAGCGAGTCGATCCGGTCGAGCGTGCGTTCGAGGGCGACGGCCAGCTTGTCGATGCGCTGGGCGAGGGCGTCACCCTGCTTGGCGCGCTTGGCGGCCTCGGCGACCACGGCGTCCTCGATCTCGCGCAGTCGTCGTCCCTGGCCGGCCATGTCGGCGCGGACCCGGACGACGCCGTCGTCGATGCCGACGAGCTGGTCCGCGAGGTGGCCTTGGTGCTCGGCGTGCTGCTCCAGCTCGGCGCGCAGCACCTCCAGCTCGCCCAGGCCCACGCCGGTGGACAGGTCGTCCTGGCGGCGGACCAGCTCGGAGACCGTGCGCTCGACCCCGTCGACCAGGGACGCGAGCACGTCGCGCATGTGGTTGTCGTAGTGGTCGAGGACGCGCAGGACCACCTTGCGCAGCTGCGGTGCCATGGGCGTGCGGCTGGCCGTGCCGACGTCGGGTTGGCGCAGCAGGGCGTGCTTGGCCGAGTGGAGCGCCTTGAGCGGGTCGACGGTCGGCGCGGGCTTGGCCCGGCGGGCGCGCCAGCCCCGGTAGGCGTGCTCGACGCGTTCGCGCAGGACTTCGCCGACCTTGGCGACGTCACGGGTGGCGCGCAGGTGGTCGCGGCCCTTGATGCCGATCGCGGCGGCCGTGGGCAGGTCGTCGGCGAGGGCGCGCATGAGCTTGGCGGCGGCCTGCACGTCGGGTTCCACGCCCTGGCGGCACGGCACGAAGATCGCGGCCGCCTTGTCGAACAGCTCGGCGACCGCGCCGTGCTCGGAGGTCAGGATCGGCGTGGCGCGGGCGGCGTGCCGGGCGAGGCTGTGCGCGATCCGGTCGCACGCGCCGCCGCGGTGCAGGTGCACGAGGCAGTCGACGGGGCCGAGGGCGTCGACCAGCTCGATGCGCGGGTCGGCGGCGGTGGCCAGGCGCAGGCGTTCGGCGGCCTCGGGGTGCGCGTCGGCGTTGGTGACCTCGATGCGCAGCGTGACGTCGTTGCGGTCGGGGAAGGCGGAGAGGAAGGCGGAGACGGCACCCAGCACGTTGCCCGCCCGGTCGACGGCGTGGTCGGCGAGAGCGCCGAAGATCACGCTTTCGTGTGATTCGCGGGGGTGGGGTTCGGCTTCCGGTACGGGCAGCGGGAGCACGCGGACGGTCGGGCCGCCTTGGCGTTCGAGGGCGGCGCGGGTCGTCTCGGAGGGCACCCACAGTTCGGCGGCGTCGGTCGGCTGGTCGTCGTCGAGGAGGTAGTCGACCACGAAGCGGCTGTCCGGCACGCGTTCGGTGGTGCCGCCGACGCGGATGACGACCGGGTAGCCGGCGGTGGTGGAGGTCGGCAGGCCGGACGCGCGGGCGGCGGCGCGGACGAGGTCGGCGATCGGGCCGGTGCCGAGGACGGAGACGCCGAGCTGGTCGTGCAGGACGGGTGCTTCGGCGCGGGGGCGGGGCACGGCGTCGACCGGCAACCGGCCCGCGGCCACGCCGACGCTCGCGCACCAGTCGCGGAAGGCCGCGGCGTCCGCGCCGAACGGGTCGGGGAACTGGGTGCGGAGGGCTTCGTCGGACCGCCAGAGGGCGGCGGCCCAGCGCGTGCTGCCGGGCAGGCCGGGCGCGGGTTCACTGGCCCAGGCCACGAACCCGGCTCCGCCGTCGGGGCCGAAGGCGGGGGGTGGGGTGGTGCGCGCCGGGGACGCGACGGCCGGACGGGTGGGGCGCTCGGCTGGGGACGCGGCGACCCGGGAAGGCTCGGCTACGGCAGGAGGTGCGGCGGCTGGAGGCTCAGCGGCGGGAGATGCCGAGGAGGCGGGTTCGGCGACCGGGGAAGGCGCGGCGGCCGGAGATGCCGAGGAGGGCGGTGCGGCAGCCGGGGAAGGCACGGCATCGGCAGCAGGCGCGGCGACCTGAGGCTCAACGGCCGGAGAGGCTGACGCTGGAGGTGCGGCGACCGAGGAAGGCTCGGCCGAGGAAGGCTCGGCGGCGGGAGGCTCGGCGGCGGGAGGCTCGGCGGCGGGAGGCTCGGCGGCGAGAGGCTCGGCCGCGGGAGGCTCGGCGGCGAGAGAGCCCGAGGCGGGAGAGCCCGAGGCGGCCGGTGCGGCAGCCGGGGAAGGCGCGGCGTCGGCAGCGGGCACGGTGACCGCAACAGATTCGGCAGCGGAAGGCCCGGCGGCGAGAGGTTCAGCGGCGGGAGGCTCGGCGGCAGGGCTGGTCGGCGCGGAGCCGGCGGCGGGAAGCGGCGCGGCGAGGGTGGGCTCGGGGCCGGTGCCCGTGGTGGCGGGAGGGGTGGGGTCAGCGGCGGTGGTGGGGAGAGGGGTGCCGTTGATCCGGGGTGTGGAGGCGCTGGGTGATTCGGGGCCGGCGGCGCTCGGTTCGATCTGGCCGGACACGGAGGCGGGTGATCGGGCGGCATCGGCGGCCGGCGCCGCCTCGGCGGGAAGCTCGGCTCCGGGCGAGGGCTCGACTGGGTCCGGGACCGGCTCGGGTTCGGGCGAGGGCTGGGTGGCGGTGGGTTCCGCGGGTTCGGCGGTGGTCGGGGTCCAGCCTTCCGGGCTGAAGGCGGAGCCCGGGTGGGAGCGGGCGGCGTCGCGGTAGGCGGTGCGCAGGTCGTCCGGGATCTGGGTGCCGTCGGGCAGTTGGCCGAAGCCGTAGCGGACGCGTTGGGGGGAGTGGCCCTTGCGGACCAGTTCCGCCCGGTAGGCCGTGCACAGTTCGGCCAGCAGGGGGTGTTCGGAGAGCAGGACGCGGGGGCGGTCGGCGAAGTCGGCGGACAGCAGCCACGGGCGGTGGGGGTCGAAGCCCGCGAAGTGGACGCTGCGGATCGGTTCGCCGACCGTCGTCAGGGTGCCGTCCGGGCGGCGGTGCAGGTCGCGTTGGGCCGCGTTCCACACCGACAGGCCGACCGTCGCGTCACGCAGCACGTGCAGGTTGACCAGGGCCGGGGCCATGTCGAGCACGGCCTTCGTGGCGTCCGGGGTCCGGCGCAGGTGGTCGGCCAAGGACCTCAGGAACGACTCCGCACCCGGCGCGACCAGCAGGAAACCCGGGTCGAAGACACCCGTTTCGAGCAGTTCGGTCGGCGTGGGGCGCAAGCCGTCGTCCGGCAGCGGGCGCAGCGCCCTGGGCAGCAGCACGAGCGGACCGCGGCGCACGGCCGACTCGACCAGGTCGGTGAGCGGGTGCAGGATCTGCACCCACGGGTCCAGGTACAGCACCGGCACGCCCTGGCCGAGCAACTGCTCCAGCAGCTTGGGCCGCAGCACGCCGCACAGCTGCGCGGCGGTGCAGCCGGTGGCCAGCTCCGCCAGCTCTTCCCGGCTCATCCCCAGGTCGGCGGGGGTGACCAGGCCCGGCCCGGAGTTCTCCGGCTGGGCGTCGACCACCAGCGCCAGGAACCTCGCCTGCGGGTGGTTGGCCAGGAAAGAGCTGGACAGCACCTTCACCGCGGGCAGTTCGGCGGCGGTCGCCACCGTGCAGGCGATGAACGTGGGACGGGATTCCGGACGCGCGGGCACCTCGGTCACGGTCTGCAAACCTAGCTTCTCCGAGTGCCCGGTGTGCACCACCCGCACGGGCGTCTCCCTCACAGGACCGGCAACAGGTTGCGCAGCTCGTACGGCGTCACGCTGCGGCGGTACCCGTCCCACTCGGCCCGCTTGTTGCGCAGGAAGAAGTCGTAGACGTGCTCCCCCAGCGCTTCGGGGAGCAGTTCGGAGTTCTCCATCTCGGTCAACGCCTCGCCGAGGTTCTGCGGCAGGTTGTCGTACCCGGCGGCGCGCCGCTCCCGGTCGGTCAACGACCACACGTCGTCCTCGGCGGGCGGCGGCAGCTCGTAGCCCTTCTCGATGCCCTTGAGCCCGGCCGCGAGGATCACCGCGTACGCCAGGTACGGGTTGCACGCCGAGTCCAGCGAGCGGATCTCCACCCGGCGCGACGACGACTTGCCCGGCGAGTACATCGGCACGCGGACCAGCGCGGACCGGTTGGCGTGGCCCCAGCACACGGCCGTCGGCGCTTCGCCGCCCACGATCAGGCGCTTGTAGGAGTTCACCCACTGGTTCGTCACGCCGGAGATCTCCCGGGCGTGCTTCAACAACCCGGCGACGAACATCTTGCCCGTGTCGGAGAGCTGGTAGGGGTCCTCGGCGTCGTAGAACGCGTTGCGGTCGCCCTCGAACAGGCTGACGTGCGTGTGCATGCCGCTGCCGGGCTGGTCGGTGAACGGCTTGGGCATGAACGAGGCCCGCACGCCCTGCGTGATCGCGACTTCCTTGATCACGTACCGGAACGTCATCACGTTGTCGGCCATGGTCAGCGCGTCGGCGTAGCGCAGGTCGATCTCCTGCTGGCCGGGCGCGCCCTCGTGGTGGCTGAACTCGACCGAGATGCCCATCGCCTCCAGCGCCTCGATGGCGTGGCGGCGGAAGTGGGTCGCGGTCTCGTGGCTGGTCTGGTCGAAGAAACCGCCGTTGTCGGCCGGGATGGGCTCGCTCCCGTCGTCCGGCAGGCCCTTGAGGAGGAAGAACTCCATCTCGGGGTGCACGTAGCAGGTGAAGCCCGCCTCGCTGGCCCTGGCCAGGGCGCGCCGCAGCACGTGCCGGGGGTCGGCCCACGACGGCGACCCGTCGGGCATGGCGATGTCGCAGAACATCCGCGCCGAGTAGTGGCTCTTGTCCGGCGTCTGCCACGGCAGCACCTGGAACGTCGACGGGTCCGGCTTGGCCACCATGTCGGACTCGTACACGCGGGCGAAGCCCTCGATGGCCGAGCCGTCGAAGCCGATGCCCTCGCTGAAGGCGCCTTCGAGCTCGGCGGGTGCGATCGCCACCGACTTGAGGAAGCCCAGGACGTCGGTGAACCAGAGCCGGACGAACCGGATGTCGCGTTCCTCGAGGGTGCGGAGCACGAACTCCTGCTGGCGGTTCATGACCCGAAGCCTAGGTAAGGACGATGAACCGCGCGTTGCCGACTCGGCCGAAAGCGCTGCGCCATTCGCCGCGCCGAGGACAACGCGCAGGTCACGGCCTTGCGCCCGCATCGCGCCGTGCCGACGCGCGGCTGGATCTACGATGCCACCCATGCTCCCTCGTCGCACCCTGATCGGGTCGCTCGTGCTCGCACTCGTGGCGGGCTGCACGTCGTCCGGCGGTGGCGGCGGTTCCCTGCCCGACGGGCCGGACGTGCTGGCCAAGGCCTCCGCCGGGATGAAGACCGTGACCAGCACCCACTTCACGATCAAGGTCGACGGCGAGCTGCCGGGCGTGACCGTGAAGGACGCCGAGGGCGACCTGAACGCCGAGGGCCAGTCGCAGGGCCGGGCGAAGGTCGAGCAGTTCGGCCAGTTGATCGAGGTCGAGTACGTGCTGGTCGAGCAGGATCTCTACTTCAAGGGTCCGACCGGCGGGTTCACCAAGCTCCCCGCCGCGCTGGCGGGCCAGGTGTACGACCCGACCGCGATCCTGGACCCGGACAAGGGCGTGGCCAAGGTGCTGGCCGACGCGCGTGACGCCAAGACCAAGTCCGACGACGACGGCGCAACGGTGGTCGAGGCGACCGTGCCACGTGACGTGGTCGCCGGCCTGGTGCCGGGCATCGACGCCGACGTGGCCTCGGAGTTCTCGGTGAAGGACGAGCGATTGCAGAAGGCGCTGTTCACGTTGCCGAGCGGGGCGAAGGTGACGATCGAGCTGTCGGACTTCAACAAGCCCGTCACCGTTTCACCGCCGGCGTGAGCCCGGCCGTGGACGAGTCGGCGGTGGGCGCGGTCCGGGCGCGGCGGCTGGCGATCGGGGCCGGCGCGGCGGCGGTGCTGCTGGGCGCGCTGGACGCGTACGTGGTCGTCGGCGTGCTCGTGGACATGGTGCGCGACCTGGGCATCCCGGTGAACCACCTGGAGCGCGCGACGCCCGTGGTGACGGGTTACCTGCTCGGGTACGTGGCCGGGATGCCGCTGCTGGGGCAGCTGTCGGACCGGTTCGGGCGGCGGTTGGTGCTGCACCTGTGCCTGGTCGGGTTCGCGGTCGGCTCGGCCGTGACGGCGTTGGCGGGCGACCTGCCGCTGCTGGTGGCGGGGCGGGTGGTGCAGGGCCTGGCCGGTGGGGCGTTGCTGCCGGTCACGATGGCGTTGGTCGCGGACCTGTGGGCGGCGCAACGGCGCGCGTCGGCGTTGGGCGTGGTGGGCGCGGCGCAGGAGTTGGGCAGCGTGCTGGGCACGCTCTACGGCGTCGGGTTGGCGTCGTTGTTCAACGCCTGGTCGTTCTTCGAGTCCGTGGAGCCGCAGAGCTGGCGGTGGGTGTTCTGGGTGAACCTGCCGCTGGCGGCGATCGCGATGGTGGTCGTGCAGCGGACCGTGCCGCGGTCGGCGCGTTCGGCGGTGCGGATCGACGTCGTCGGCGGCGGTCTGCTGGCGTTGGCGCTGTCGTTGCTGGTGGTCGGGCTGTACAACCCCGATCCGGCACGGTCGGTGCTGCCGTCGTGGGGTGTGCCGGCGCTGGGCGCGTCGGTGGTGGTGTTCGTCGGGTTCGTGCTGTGGGAGCGGCGGTCGTCGGTGCGGCTGCTGGACCCGACCGGGGTGGCCGTCGGGCCGTTCCTGGCGTCGCTGGGCGTGTCGTTGGCGGCGGGTGCGGCGCTGATGGTCACGTTGGTGGACGTGGAGCTGTTCGCGCAGACCGTGCTGGGCCGCGACTCGGCCGCGGCGGCGGGGATGTTGGCGCGGTTCCTGGTCGCGTTGCCGGTGGGCGCGCTGGTCGGCGGCTGGTTGGCCGCGCGCACCCGGTTGGGTGACCGGTGGGTGTCGTTCGCCGGGTTGGTGGTCGCCGGTGGCGCTTACGCGCTGATCGCGCAGTGGCCGGCGACGGTGTCGTCGTTCGTGGTGGGCCGGGACCTGGCGGTGGCCGGGTTCGGGTTGGGGCTGGTGATCGCGCCGGTGTCGGCGGCGGTGCTGCGGGTCGTGCCCGCCGCGCAGCACGGTGTCGCCTCGGCCGCCGTGGTGGTGGCGCGGATGACCGGGATGCTGGTCGGGGTGGCCGCGTTGTCGGCCTGGGGGCTGCACCGGTTCCGGGAGCTGACCGCCGACCTGGACACGCCGCTGCCGTTCGGGCTGTCGCCGGAGGAGTTCGCCGAGAAGGCGGCGGCCTACCGCGAGGCGCTGACGGCGGCGTTGCTGACCGAGTACCACGAGATCTTCTGGATCACGGCGGTGATCTGCGGTCTCGGCGCGGTGGTGTCGTTGGCGCTGCCGCGTGCCGCCACGGGAGCGAACCACTCGGACGGGTGAACGGCGGCCCTGCGGGTCCGGGCGGACCGACGGACCATGGCCGCATGACACATCCCGATGCGAACACCGCTGGTCAGGTCGGGCGCGCCGCGACGACGACCGGTGGCCGCGGGCGAACGCTGTGGATCACCTTCGGGGTGATCACGCTGGCGATCGGCTTGGCCGTGCTGCTGTGGCCGGGCCTCACGCTGCTGACGGCGGCCGTGCTGTTCGGCCTGGAGATGCTGGTCACCGGCCTGTTCTGGCTGGTCGGCTCGTTCACCGAGGACGAGCTGGGCCGGCAGCGCTGGCTGCTGGCGGTGGCCGGGCTGCTGGCCCTGGTCGCGGGCATCCTGTGCCTGCGCGCACCGTTCCGGACCATCACGGTGCTGGCGCTGCTGCTGGGCGCGACGTGGGTCGTGGGCGGGGTCGCCGAGGTCTTCCACGGCGTGCGCACGAGCGGGTGGGCGGTGCTGTCCGGCGTCGTCACCGCGATCGGCGGGATCGTGGTGCTCGTGTGGCCGGTGGCGAGCCTGATCGCGCTGGCCTGGCTGCTGGCCGTGGTGCTGATCGTGCTCGGGGCGATGGCCATCGCGGGCGGGGTCGGCGCGAACCGCAAGCCGCGCACCAGCGCGGCGGCCGCGCCCACGGGGACGACGGCCACCGCCTGACCCGGGCGGTCAGCCCTCGCGCCAGCCGCTGGTGATCGGCAGCCTGCGGTCGCGGCCGAACGCCTTGAACGTGATCTTGGTGCCCGGCGGGTACTGGCGGCGCTTGTACTCCGCCTTGTCCACCATGCGCAGCACCTTGTCGACCAGCTCGTGCGAGAACCCCATCGCGATCAGGTCGCGGTAGCCCTTGTCGCCCTCGACGTAGTCGTCCAGCACCGAGTCGAGCAGCTCGTAGTCGGGCAGCGAGTCCTGGTCGACCTGGCCGGGGCGCAGCTCGGCCGACGGCGGCTTGGTGATCGAGTTCTCCGGGATCGGCGGCAGCTCGCCCAGCTTCTCGGCCTCCGCGTTGCGCCACCGCGCCAGGTCCCACACCAGCGTCTTGAGCACGTCCTTGATCGGCGCGAACCCGCCGACCGCGTCGCCGTAGATGGTCGAGTAGCCCACGGCCAGCTCGGTCTTGTTGCCCGTGGCCAGCACCAGGTGGCCGTGCTGGTTGGACAGCCCCATCAACGTGACGCCCCGGCAGCGCGCCTGCACGTTCTCCTCGGCCAGCCCGGTCAGCCCGAGCTGGTCGACGAACACGCTGACCATGTCCGCGATCGGCTGCTCCGAGTAGTGGCAGCCGGTGCGCTGGGCCAGGTCGTGGGCGTCGGACTTGGAGTGGTCCGACGAGTACACCGACGGCATCGACACGCCGTGCACGTGGTCCGCGCCCAAGGCGTCCACCGCCAGCGCGGCCACCACCGCCGAGTCGATGCCGCCCGAGAGGCCCAGGACGACGGAGCGGAAGCCGTTCTTGTGCACGTAGTCGCGCAGGCCGGTGACCAGCGCGTGCCACACCTCCGCCTCGTCGGACAGCGGCTCGGCCGGCTGCGGCACGGGCAGCGGGTCGTAGGCCGGCAGCGGGTCGTGCGACAGCGCCTTGCGGTGGACCGTGAAGCCGCCGTAGGAGCCCTCGGTGCGGGGCGCGCCGCCGGGCAGGTCGAGGTCCAGCACGACCAGGTGCTCGACGAACTGCGGCGCGCGGGTGATCAGCGAGCCGTCCGCGCCGACCACCATCGTGTCGCCGTCGAACACCAGCTCGTCCTGCCCGCCGATCAGGTTCACGTACGCCAACGGCGCGCCCGCCTCGGCCGCCCGCCGGGCCACCAGCGGCAACCGGGCGTCGTCCTTCTTGCGCTCGTACGGCGAAGCGTTCGGCGACACCACCAGGTCGACGCCCGCCTCACCGAGGGCCGCGATCGGGCCGCCGTCCTGCCACAGGTCCTCGCAGATCACCATGCCGACCTCGAGGCCGTGCACGCGCACGACGTCCAGCGTGTCGCCGGGCGTGAAGTACCGGCGCTCGTCGAACACGCCGTAGTTGGGCAGGTGGTGCTTGTGCTGGCGGGCCACCACCGCGCCCCGGTGCAGCACGGCCGCGGAGTTGCGCATGCCGCGCTCGTCGCGGTCGAGGTAGCCGACGAACACCGGCAGCTCACCGCACCCCTCGTCGTCCAGCCGGGACGCCAGCGCGGTCAGCGCCTCCTTGGACGCCTCGGCGAACGACACGCGCAGCGCCAGGTCCTCGACCGGGTACCCGGTCAGCGCCATCTCGGGGAAGACCGCGAGGTGGGCGCCCGCCTCCACGGCCTTGCGGGACCACTCGACGACGAGTTCGGTGTTGCCCGCCAGGTCGCCGACACAGGCGTTGACCTGGGCGAGGGCGAGTCGGAGCTGTGGCATGGGTGCATTCTCGCTCACTCGGAGCGGCCTTGGCGGACGTTGTGGCCCACGTGTCACACCTACGATCGGGGGCGTGCGCCGTCCGATGATGCTGTTCCTCGCCCTGCCGCTCCTCGCCTCGTGCACGAGCGTGCTGCCCGGGTCACCCACCGCGGGGACGGCGCTGGAGCAGAGAGGACCGGCCGGTGTCGTGCCCGCCGGGCTGGAGCGGTTCTACGGCCAGCAGCTCGGCTGGGAGGACTGCGCGCCCTACGCCACGACCGGCACGACGACGTCGCTGTTCAAGAACAAGAAGTCGATCGAGTGCGCCCGGCTGGAAGTGCCGCTCGACTACACCAAGCCCGACGGCCGGACGATCAAGATCGGGTTGCTGCGACAGGCCGCGACCGGCGACCGGATCGGCTCGCTGATCATCAACCCGGGTGGTCCGGGCGCGTCCGGCATGGCCGCGGCGGCGGGCATGGGCGCGCAGGTCAAGTCGTCGCCGGTGGGTGAGCGGTTCGACCTGGTCGGGTTCGACCCGCGTGGCGTCGGGGCGAGCGAGCCGCAGGTCAAGTGCCTGACCGACGCCGAACGCGACGCCGACCGGCTCGACAACGACGTCGACACCTCGCCGGCGGGCATCGCCGAGACCGAGGCGGAGAACAAGTCCTACGCCGAGAAGTGCGCCTCGACGACCGGCGTCGACGTGCTGGCCAACGTCGGCACCAGGGACGTCGTGCGCGACCTGGACGTCATGCGGTCCGCGCTCGGCGACGAGAAGCTGACCTACCTCGGCTACTCCTACGGTACGCACATCGGCGCGGCCTACGCGCAGGCGTTCCCGGGCAACGTGCGGGCGCTCGTGCTCGACGGCGCGGTGGACCCGACGCAGAACCAGGTGGAGTCGCTGATCGCGCAGGGCGCGGGCTTCCAGAAGGCGTTCGACGCGTTCGCCGCGTGGTGCGCGCCGCGCAAGGACTGCGCCCTGGGTTCGGACCCGTCCAAGGCCAACCAGGCGTTCCGCGAGCTGACGTTGCCCCTGGTGCAGCGGCCCGTGGCGGTGGGCGACCGGAAGCTGTCGTACAACGACGCGATCACCGGCGCGATCCAGGCCATGTACTCGGAGGAGCTGTGGGAGCCGCTGAACACCGGGTTGACGGAGCTGAAGAACAACCGCGGTGACGTGCTCATGCTGCTGGCCGACAACTACTTCGACCGGGACTCCGAAGGCCGGTACTCCACGATCACCGATGCTTTCGTGGCGGTGAAGTGCGTGGACGAGCCGCGCGTGACGGACAAGAACGTGCTCGACGACGTGGCCCGGCGGTACAAGGCGGCCGCGCCGTTCCTGGACGACGGCCAGCCGCCGGCCGCGGCGCTGGACGCGTGCGCGTTCTGGCCCGTGCCGCCGAGCGTGCAGGAGCACAAGCCGGTGTCCGGCCTGCCGCCGGTGCTGGTGATCTCCACCACCGGCGACCCGGCCACGCCGTACGAGGCTGGGGTCAACCTGGCGAAGGAGCTGGGCGGCGGGCTGCTCACGTTCGAGGGCAACCAGCACACCGTGTACTTCCAGGGCAACCGGTGCGTGGACGACGCCGGGCACGAGTACCTGATCGAGGGGAAGCTGCCGCGCGAGGGCACGCGCTGCTCCTGAGCGTCAGGCCGCGGACAGCGAGAGCGCGGGCGCGGCACGTGCTTCGGCGAGCCGTGCGGGCAGCTCCGGCCGGCGTGGTGCTCCCGGGCGATCTCGGAAGTGCCCGACTCGGCAGGTCGCGGAGCGCGGTGGCGACGTCGCAGGCGCGGAGGCGGTGCCGCGGTCGGCGGCCAACCCGGTCAACTGCGTCGGAGAAGGCGTCGGCCGGGCGCTGCGGGTCGGGGCTGTCGCGTGAGGGGTCGTGGGGCCGTCCACCGGTTCCCGCGGACGCCTCCGCGCCGTCGTGGCAGCCGGTCAGGTCCGGTGGGAAGAGGTCGGCCGGCCCGTCCGCCTCGAACGGGACCGCGGTCGCCGGTGATGGTGATCCGGAAGCCGTGCGGCGGGTCAGCGGTTGGCCAGGCCGTCCACGCGCAGGGTCGTGGAGTCGTCCCGGTGCGTGCCGGTGCCGCCGACGTGCTTGTCGCTGATCGTGGTGCCGTTCTTGAGCACGTGGTAGAGCGCCATGCCGTGACCGCGGCCCAGGTCGTAGTCGTCCTTCAGCCACTGGAGGACGACGCCGGCCTTGGTGGTCGAGTCGTACCCGCGGTCGCCCGCCTCGGCGAGGAGCTCGGCCGGCGTCTTGCCGGTCTTGCGCTCGATGGTGTCGAGGTACGCCTGGAAGGACATGGCCCGCTCCTGTTCGTCGGTGGGACCTCCTCAGCCTAAGACAACCCGAACTGTCATGACAAGTTTTGTTTTCGGTACGTCAGATCCAGAGCAGCTCCGAGCCCTTGAACAGGTGCAGGCAGCTCTCCGGGCCTTGCAGGTTCATCCGGAGCGTGCCGTCCTCGGACACCACCTGCGCGCTGTCCTCGAACTCCAAGCCCCAGGCCGCCACCTGCAACTCCGGGACGCGCTCCACCACGGCGAACAGGCGCGGAGCCTCGTCGGCCACCCACTCACGCTCTTCCTCAGTCATACTCAAACGCTAAACCTGAGTACTCAGCTTGGGTAGTCGCCTGACCGGGTGACTGAAGCGACGGGCGGACTCGGGCAGACTGGCGGTGATCAAGCGAGGAGACCCATGACCACCAGCGGTCAAAGCCCGACCGACTACCGCGCACGGCTCGCCGAACGCCTCAAGGAGCTCATGCGGCGCAGCGGCAAGGACCGGGCGGACATCATGCGGACGCTCGGCTGCTCGGTGTCGAAGGTGGGCACGATCCTGCGCGGCGACACCTCCGTGCCGCCGCTGGAACTGGCCGCCCTGCTCGACCTCTTCGGCGTCGAGGGCGAGGAGCGGGCGGACCTGCTGCACCTGGGCGAGGAAGCCCGGCGGCGCAGGCCGAAGACGCCTTGGGGCGCGGCGATCCCGGACCGGCTGCGGAAGTTCTTCAACACCGAGGAGACCGCGCGGACGATCGAGTCCTACCGGCCGGACCTGCTGCACGGGTTGGTGCAGACCGAGGACTACGCCCGAGCGGTGATCCGGACGAACTCCGCGCTGCGCCCCACCGAGGTCGACCGGCTGGTGCAAGCCCGGATGGCCCGACAGGCGCGGATGACCGGCCCGAACCCGCCGGAGTTCACGATGGTGATCACCCAGGCCGTGCTGCGCGCACCGGTCGGGTCACCCGAAACCCGGTTCGGGCAGTTGCAGCACCTCAAGAAGCTCTCCCGGATGCCGCACATCACCATCCGGGTCATCCCGGACGAGGTCGGCCTGACGGGTGCGCTCTACTTCCCGTTCTCGATCCTCACGCCGTCCGGCGGCCGCGCCAAGACCGTGTACGTGGAGACGTTGACCGACGGTCTGCTGGTGGACGAGGAGAGCCGGATCTCCCACTACGAAGCCGTTTTCCGAGAGCTGGTGGCGGTCTCGGTCACCGACCTGCTTGATAGCGTTGAGGTATGACTTGGCGGAAGAGCAGCTACAGCGGCAACAGCGGCGGTGAGTGCGTCGAGCTGCGGGCAGGTCTCGACGCCGTGCGGGACTCCAAGAACGCGGACGGGCCGGTGCTGGAGTTCAGGCCTGCTGCTCTGAGGGCGTTCCTGAAGGCGCTGCGGACCAGCTCGCCAGGAGCTTGAGCCGGTCCTCGGTCGGCGAACCCACGCGAGCGGTGTAGACGGCCAGCACGATGTCCGGGTCGCCGGTCGGTTGCAGGCTCTCGTAGTCGAGGTCCAGGTCGCCGACCACGGGGTGGTGGATGAGCTTGGTGCCGTGGGTCTTCTCCAGCACCTTGTGCTGCGCCCACAGCTTGCGGAACGTCTCGTCCTTGACCGACAGCTCCCCCACCAACGCCGCCAGCCTCGCGTCGTCCGGGTAGCGGCCCGCGTCGAGCCTGAGGAACGCCACCGTGTCGGCGGCGACCGAGGGCCAGTCGCGGTAGAAGGTGCGCGACTGCGGGCGCAGGAACGTGTGCCTGGCCGAGTTGCAGTCCTCCGGCGGCAGGTCGCCGAAGCCGTACAGCGCGTCGGCCAGCGGGTTCCAGGCCAGGATGTCCGTGCGGCGGCCCATCACGAACGCGGGCACGTCGTCCACCATGTCGAGCAGCCGGCGCAGGCCGGGTCGGACGCGTTGCGGCGCGGGTCGCTTGGTCGGCGCGGGTCGCACGAGGTTGCGCAGGTGGGCGCGTTCGGTCTCGTCCAGGCGCAGCACGCGGGCGACGGCGTCCAGCACCGCGTCCGACACGGCCGGGGTGCGGCCCTGCTCCAAGCGCATGTAGTAGTCCACGCTGACGCCGGCCAGCATCGCCAACTCCTCGCGGCGCAGGCCGGGGACGCGTCGCCGGCCACCGCCGGGCAGGCCGACGTCGTCCGGGCGCACGCGGGCCCGGCGGCTGCGGAGGAACTCGCCGAGGTCGTGGTTCACCCTCCCAGTATGGCCGCCCCCGACCCGTCGAGCCTGGGTACTGCCAGACCTAGGGAACGCCGTCCCACAGGTGGACCAGCACCTCGTGTACCCCTCGCGACCAGGTCCAATGTTGTTGCCATGACCTACGACCTGAACAACCGCACCGCCGTCGTCACCGGTGCCGCGAGCGGCATCGGCGCGGAGATCGCCCTCGTCCTGGCCCGGTCCGGGGCGAAGGTCGCGCTGCTGGCCCGCCGCGCGGACCGGCTCGCCGAGCTGGCCGACAAGATCGCCGCCGAGGGCGGCCAGGCGCTCGCGGTCGCCGCGGACATCACCGGCGACCTCACCGAGGCCGCGGAGGCGATCCACGCCGCCTTCGGCCGCGTCGACCTGGTGGTGAACAACGCGGGCGTGATGCTCGCCAACCCCATCACCGAGGGCCGTGACGACGAGTGGCACCGGATGATCGACACCAACCTCAAGGGCCTGCTGAACGTGACCAAGGCGTTCACCGCGGACCTGGTCGAGGCGGGTGCGACCGGCACCGCCGACCTGGTGAACATCTCGTCCATCGGCGCGCACCTCACCTTCCCCAACTACGCCGTCTACACCGCCACGAAGGCCGCCGTCACGCACCTGTCGGCGAACCTGCGCACCGAGCTGGGTCCGCAGGGCGTGCGGGTGACGAACGTCGAGCCCGGCCTGGTGCACAGCGAGCTGGCCGACCACATCGACAACGCGGACGTGTCCGCGGACCTGACGCGGTGGCGCGAGGAGGTGCCGCCGCTGAACCCGGCCGACATCGGTGACGTGGTCGGGTTCGCCACCAGCCGGCCGAAGAACGTGAACCTGCGGCAGCTCGTGGTGCTGCCGACCGTGCAGGTCTGACGACGGCCGAGCCGCCCACCCCCGTCGGGTGGGCGGCTCACGTCGACCGGCGGTGGCGGTAGGCGCGTTGCTGGCACGCCCGCGAGCAGTACGCGCGGGGCCGCCCGGAGGTCGGCTGCTCGACCGGCCGGCCACACACCCGACAAGTTTCATCACGCTTTACATCACGCTTCTCGATCAGGAGCTCGATGCTGTCGAGCAACCGGTCCAGACCGAAGCCGAACGGGTCGGGCTGGTCGAACCCCCCGGTCTCCCACAGCCGGGTCAACGTCGGGAAGGCGTAGAAGTGGGCGTACAGGGAGTCCCGAGCGCCCCACCACTCCTCGTCGCCGACGCCGGTGCTGCGCTCCGTCCGCGCGGCCTCGACCAGCGCCGCCGCCTCGGCGTCCACGAAGCGGGCGACCAGGCCGACGGACGCGACCACCTCGGCCGGGGTCAGGCCGGTGTCGGCGAGGATGGCCAGCGCGTGTTCGAAGTGGGCCAGCGCGTTCGGTCCGGGCACGTGCCGGGCACCGCGTTCCTCGGCCAGCCACGGGTGCCGTTTCCGCAGCTCCCAGGCGTGCCGGGCGAACGCCTCCAGCCGGGCGCGCCACCCCTGCTCCCCCGGTGGCGCGGGCGGGTCGCCCAGCACCGCGTCCCGCATGAGGTCGACCAGGTGCGCACGACCGGGCACGTGCCGGTACAGCGACATGGTGGTGAAGCCGAGCCGTTCGGCGACCTTGCGCATGGACAGCCCGGACAGGCCCTCCGCGTCGGCCACCTCGACCGCCGCGGCCACGATCGCGGGCAGGCTCAACCCCGGCCGCCCGTCCCACAGCAGCTCGACCGAGCGGTCCGGATCGCCGGCTCTCCCCATCACGCACCTCCGCGCCCATGATATACATCCCGTCTGTTTACGGCATAAACAGCAAAGGATGTGGTCATGGTCGAGTTCCACGTCTCCCCGACCGGGGACGACGCAGCACCGGGCACCGCCGACCGGCCGTTCGCCACGCTGGACCGCGCCAGGGCAGCAGCCCGTGACGCCGGCGGTGACGTCACCGTGCAGCTCCGGGCGGGCACGCACGTGCTCACCGAGCCGTTCGAGCTGACCGAGGAGGACTCGCGGGTCGTCTACCAGGCGTTCGGCTACGGCACCGACGCGCAGGAGGAGGTCGTCGTCAGCGGCGGGCGCGAGCTCACCGGGCAGCGAGGGCCGGACGGCGTGTGGCTGGCCGAGGTCGACGGCCTCCTCACCCGCCACCTCGTGGTGGACGGGCGGCGGGTCGAGCGCGCGGGGATCGACGGGCTGCCCGGCACGGTCCGCCGCACCGACACCGGCTACGTCACGGACGCGCCGCTGGACTGGCACAGCCCGGCGGGCGTCGAGTTCGTGCACCGCGGCGTCTACCCGTGGACCGAAGCGCGCACGGCGGTCGCGTCCGCCACCCCGGACGGCGAGATCACGATGGCGCAGCCCGCGTTCGCCTGGGCGCGGGAGGTCTACAACTCCGAGTGGGGCGGCCACACCTCGACCGGCCTGCCCGAGCCGACCCGGGTCGAGAACGACCCCGCGTTCCTGACCCCCGGCACGTTCGCCCTGGACCGCGCGCGGCACGTCCTGCACTACCTCCCGCGCCCGGACGAGGACGAGCCGCACGTCGTCGCGCCCGTGCTGGAGGTGCTGGTGCGGGCCACCGGCGTGCGCGACGTGGCGTTCCGGGGCCTGACCTTCGCCGACACCACGTGGCTGCGGCCGACCGACGACCGGGGGTTCCTCCACTACCACGCGAACGGCTTCCACGACGGCGGCGCGATCGGGCGGGTCGACGTGGCCGAGGGCGCCTGGCTGACCGTGCCCGAGGAAGCGGCGCAGATCCCCGCCGCCGTGCAGCTGCACGGCACGACCGGCGTGCGGTTCGAGGGCTGCCGGTTCACCCGGCTCGGCGCGACCGGGCTCGGCGCGACCGGCGGTGATGACCTCGTGGTGCGCGGCTGCGACTTCGACACCCTCGCCGCGTCCGCCATCGCCGTCACCGGCACGCGCAAGGCGCTGGTCGAGGACAACCTCGTCGGGCACGTCGGGCTGGACCACTCCGGCTCGGCCGGCATCACGTTCCTGCACACCGAGGACGGCGTGATCGCGCACAACCACGTGCACGACGTGCCGCACAACGGCATCGTCGCCGGACCGTCGCGCGGCGGCACCCGCATCACCGACAACCTGGTGACCCGCGCGATGGGCGTGCTGGCCGACGGCGGCGGCGTCTACCTGTCCGGCCCGCAGGGCGACCGGCCCGACCGCGGCGCGGTGATCGGCGGCAACGTCATCGAGGACACCCGCACGCCGTACAACTTCGGCCTCTACACCGACTACGGGGCCACGTGGGTCACCGTCGAGGGCAACCTCGTCGCCCGCGCCGACAACACCGCCGTGCTGCACGTGAGCCCGCCGCTGGAGCACGTCACCTACCGCGGCAACCTCTTCGACGCCGACCCGGTGGGCAGCGACGCCGTGCCCGACGGCGTCACCTACGAGGGCAACACCACGATCGCCGACCCGGCCGAGCTGGACGCCGCCGCGGCCGACCTGCGGGCCCGGGCGGGCCTGCTCACGAGACGGGCCTGACGAACGGGAACAGCACGGTCTGCCGGATCGACGTGCCGGTGAGCATCATCAGCACCCGGTCCACGCCCAGGCCCAGACCGCCGGTGGGCGGCATCCCGTGCTCCAAGGCGTCGAGGAAGTCCTCGTCCAGCTCCATCGCCTCGACGTCACCGCTGGCCGCCTTCAACGACTGCGCCTCCAACCGGCGGCGCTGCTCCAGCGGGTCGGTCAGCTCCGAGTAGGCCGTGCCGATCTCCGCGCCGAACGCCACCAGGTCCCAGCGCTCGGCCAGGCGGGGATCGGCGCGGTGCTGCCGGGTCAGGGGCGAGACCGAGGTGGGGAAGTCGGTGTAGAAGGTGGGCTCGACGGTGTTCGGCTCGACCAGCTCGTCGTACGCCTCCTGCACCAGCGTGCCGTGGTCGGCGTCGTCGGCCACCTCGATGCCCCGGGCCGCCAGCAGGGCGCGCAGCTCGGGCAGCGGGGTGTCCGGGGTGACGGTCGCGGCCAGGGCGGCGGACACGGCCGCGTGGACCGGGACCACCGGCCACTGCCCCGAGATGTCCACCTCCACGCCGTCGCGCACGGCGACCGGGCGGCCGTGCGCGGCCACGGCCGCGTGCTGCACGAGCTCCCGCACGAGGTGCAGCATCGTGGTGTAGTCGGCGTAGGACTGGTAGGCCTCCAGCATGGTGAACTCCGGGTTGTGCGTGGCGTCCGCGCCCTCGTTGCGGAAGTTGCGGTTCAGCTCGAACACCCGGTCCACGCCCGCCACGCACAGCCGCTTGAGGTACAGCTCGGGCGCGATGCGCAGGTACATGCGCATGTCGTAGGCGTTGATGTGGGTGACGAACGGGCGGGCGTTCGCGCCGCCGTGCACGGCCTGGAGCATCGGCGTCTCGACTTCGAGGTAGCCGCGGCCGTGCAGGAAGTCGCGGATGCCGCGCACCACGTCGCTGCGCAGCCGCAGCATCCGCGCCGAGTCCGGGTTCACCACCAGGTCGAGGTACCGCTTGCGCACCCGGGCCTCCGGGTCGGACATGCCCTTGCGCTTGTCCGGCAACGGGTGCAGGCACTTCGCGGTCACCGCCCAGGAGTCGGCGAGCACCGACAGCTCACCCCGCCTGGACCGGATCACCTCGCCGCGCACGCCCACGTGGTCGCCGAGGTCGACGCCCGCCTTCCACGCGGCCAGGTCCACGCGCCCGGCGTCCAGCATGAGCTGGAGCTCGCCGGTGAAGTCGCGGACGCGGGCGAAGCACAGGCCGCCCAGCTCGCGCAACGCCACCACCCGGCCGGTCACCGACACGGTCTCGCCGAGGCGTTCGCGGGCCTCGGCCAGGGAGTGGTCGCGCGGGAAGTTCACCGGGTACGGGTCGATGCCGTCGGCGCGCAGCCGGTCGAGCTTGGCGATGCGGACCCGCACCTGTTCGGGGCGGCGCAACGGCCGGGGCTCGACCTTGATCGCGTCGATCTCGGCCACCGCCGCGGCGAAGCCCGCGTCGGCGGCCTCGTAGCGCAACGCGCGGGAGGAGCCGCGCTGGAACAACGACCGCAGGCTCGGCACGAACCCCTCGGCGACGCCCGCCGCGATGCTCACCCTGGGCAGGTGGCGGGCCCGGGTGAAGCACAGGTAGCGGGGCAGCCACTCCGGGCCGTACTTGGCGTTGGACCGGTACAGCGACTCGAGCTGGAAGAACCGGGACGCGAGGCCGAGCGCGGCCCGCCAGGTCCGCAGCACCGGGCCCGCGCCGATCCGCCCGCCCTCCTCGAACACCGCGCGGAACATGGCGAAGTTCAACGACACCCGCTGCACGCCCAGCCGCGGGGCGGCGGCCACCAGCTCGGCCACCATGAACTCGTTCAGGCCGTTCTCGGCGTCACGGTCGCGGCGCATCAGGTCCAGCGACAGCCCGCGCCTGCCCCACGGCACGAACGACAGCAGCCCGCGCAGCTCGCCGTGCGCGTCATAAGCCTCGACCATCACGCACCGGCCGTCGGTCGGGTCGCCCAGCCTGCCCAGCGCCATGGAGAACCCACGCTCGGTCTGCGCGCCACGCCACCGCTGCGCCAGGTCGAGGATGGCGGCCAGCTCGTCGGCCGGAATCTCGGCGTGCCGCCGAACCCGGGCGGTGTACCCGGCGCGCGCCACCCGGCTCACGGCCTGCCGCACGGCCCGCCGCTCGGGGCCCGCCAACGTGAACTCGCGCACGTCCAGCACGGCCTCGTCGCCGATCTCCAACGCCTTCAGGCCCGCCGCCGCGTACACGTGCGCGCCGCGTTCGCTCGCGCCCAGCACGCCGGGCAGCCAGCCGTACCGGCGTGCCTCGGCCAGCCACGCCCGCACCGCCAGCGGCCACGCCTCCTCGTCGCCGATCGGGTCACCGCTGGCCAACGTGGTGCCGGCCAGCACCCGGTAGGTGAGGGCGGCGCGGCCGTTCGGCGCGAACACCACGCTCTTGTCGCGGCGGGTGGCGAAGTAGCCCAGCGAGTCCGGCTCGCCGTGCGCGGCCAGCAGCCGGCGCACGGACAGCTCCTCGGTGTCGTCCAACCACCGGCTGGAGCGCTCGCCGCGGAAGAACACGTACAGCGCGGCGATCGCGACGAGCGTCCCGCCGAACCCGAGCAGCACGCTCAGCCACGCCGGACCCTCGCCGCCGCGCCGCTGCGGCAGCACCTCACCGGTGATCTGGTTCGCCGCCCACACCAGCTTGTGCCACGTGCCGTGCAGGTGGCCCGGGAAGACCTCGGTCAGACCCCAGCCGACCAGGCACAACACCGCCAACCCGGCGAGGGACACCAGCAGTGCCTGCCGCCACGCGCCCGGCGCCAGCTTGGCCGGGAACGCGGCCCGGATCACCAGCAGGAGCACGATGAGCACCAGGCTGACGGCGACAGCGCCGCTCAGGCGCACCGCCAGCCGGGCCGGGTCCGGCGGCTCGTCGGAGCCCAGGAACGGGAAGGGGTCGATCCAGTAGAACAGGAGGAAGAGCAGCAACGAGATCACGTTGAGCGCTTCGAACAGCAACAACGTCCACAGGGCCGCCCGCTTGCGCCTGCGCAGCGCCGCGCCCAGCACCACCAGCACCAGGGCGATGAACAGGTTCCCCTCGACGGGTAGGCCCAGCAGGTACGAGACCGCGAGAATGCTCCTGGCGAGGTGCGACTCCTCGGGCAGGAACAACAGCAGGACCGACGCCAGGGCCGCGAGCTGAACGACCGTGGCGACGACTCCCGCCGCCCGCCACTTCCACCTGGCCACCGCCACGACACGCTCCAAGGGATCCGGGTTGTCCACCATGGTCGCCTCACTCGCCGGTCGGGTGCACGTGCGCGCCTCCGGGCGTGTCGACGGGCCCGCGGTGGTGCTCAGCTCGGCACTGGGCGGCGCGTGGTTCGACTGGGACGCGGTGGTGGCGCTGCTGCCCGACGCGCACGTGCTGGTGTTCGACCGGCCGGGCACCGGGTTGTCGGACCCGGCGCCGGCCCCGGCGACGCTGGCCCGTGAGGTGGCCGTGCTGGACGCGGTGCTGGCCGGGGTCGGGCCGGTGGTGCTGGTGGGGCACTCGATGGCGGCGCTGCACGTGGAGGCGTGGGCGCGGCTGCGGCCGGGGCGGGTGCGCGGGCTCGTGCTGGTGGACCCCGACCCGGAGGTTCCCGGCGCGGGGAGGCCGGCCGACCTGTCGGCGGCGGTGGCGCGGTGGGTGCTGAGGACCGGGCTGGACGCCGTTATGGCGGGTCAGGGGCCTCGGCTGCGGCGGTGGGCCATGTGGTGGTCGACGCTGCGCCGGTGTGACCCGGCGTCGGCGGCGGTGCTGCGGTCGGTGTACGGGCGGCCGTCGGTGACGCGGGCCGTGCTCGACGAGCTGGCGTCGTACCCGGCGCAGGTGGGCGCGGTGGAGCGGCTGCGCGCGTTCCGGCCCTTGCCGCCCGCGCCGCTGACCGTGCTCACGGCCGGTCGGCGGGAGTTCGCCGCGCACGTGGCGCTGGCCGCGATGAGCCCCACCGGGCGCACCGTGCCGGTGCCCGGCAGCCGCCACATGGTGCCGGTCGACCGGCCCGACGCGGTGGCGTTGGCCGTGCTCGAGGCGTTGCGCGGCGATGGGGCGGGCGGGGCTCGCGGCTGACGCCGCCGTGTGAAGCGTCTCGCACTCCGCGCAAATCCCCTGGCGTCGGTGTCACGCTGGTCGGGTAACCGTGCAACAAGGCCCGGGGACCCGCGACGGAGCAGGCCCCGAGGGAGGACGGTCGACGATGACCTCGACAGAGGTAGCCGCGCCCTACGGCAGCGGGGCGGGCAGCGCCCCCACCGCCAAGAAGGTGCGCATCCACCACCTGCGGGAGCTGAAGGAACGCGGCGAGCCGTGGCCCATGCTCACCGCCTACGACATGTACACCGCGGAGCTGTTCGACGAGGCGGGCATCCCGGTGCTGCTGGTCGGCGACTCCGCGTCCAACAACGTCTACGGCTACGACACCTCGCTGCCGGTGACCGTGGACGAGCTGATCCCGCTGGTCCGGG
Source organism: Saccharothrix sp. S26 (assembly GCF_021390395.1). GTDB lineage: Bacteria > Actinomycetota > Actinomycetes > Mycobacteriales > Pseudonocardiaceae > Actinosynnema. Next base: position 107,251 of record NZ_JAJUWT010000029.1, on the reverse strand, counting down.
GCGTGACGCGGTCGGTGAAGCGGGCGCTGGTCGTGGCCGACCTGCCGTTCGGCTCCTACCAGGTGTCGGTGGAGCAGGCGGTGGCGACGGCCGTGCGGTTCATGAAGGAAGGCCGCGCGCACGCGGTGAAGCTCGAAGGCGGGAAGCACTTCGCACCGCACATCGAGGCCATCGTGCGGGCGGGCATCCCGGTCATGGCGCACATCGGGTTCACCCCGCAGAGCGAGCACCAGCTCGGCGGCTACCGAGTGCAGGGCCGCAACGACGCCTTCGACGCGGTGGTCGAGGACGCGCGCGCCGTCGAGGCCGCGGGCGCGTTCGCCGTGGTGCTGGAGATGGTGACCAGCGAGGTCGCCAAGCAGATCACGCACGACCTGGTGATCCCGACCGTCGGCATCGGCGCGGGCCCCGACACCGACGCTCAGGTGCTCGTCTGGCAGGACATGATGGGCCTGCGCCGCGGGCGCGCGCCGCGGTTCGTGAAGCGGTACGCCGACGTGGCCGGCGTGATGAAGTCGGCGGCGGAGCAGTTCGCGGCCGAGGTGAAGGGCCACCAGTTCCCCGGTCCCGAGCACACCTTCCACTGATCCTGTGACGTGTGATCGCCGCGTCGACCCCTCGGGTCGGCGCGGCGACGTGCGTTCGGCGGTGATCCACTCCGCGCCTCGGGCACAGTGGTGCGCATGTACCCCGAGATCGAACCGCACGACCAGGGCCTGCTCGACGTCGGTGACGGCAACCGCGTCTACTGGGAGGTCTGCGGCAACCCCTACGGCAAGCCGGTGGTGTTCCTGCACGGCGGGCCCGGCGGCGGCTGCGCGCCCGTGCACCGCAGGCTGTTCGACCCGGACGCGTACCGGATCGTGCTGGTCGACCAGCGCGGCTGCGGGCGGTCCGTGCCGCACGCGTCCGAGCCGGGCGCAAACCTGTCCGCCAACACGACGTGGCACCTGGTGTCGGACCTGGAGCTGGTCCGCGAGCACCTGGGCGTGGACCGGTGGCAGGTGTTCGGCGGGTCGTGGGGGTCGACGTTGGCGCTGGCTTACGCGCAGACCCACCCCGACCGCGTCACCGAGCTCGTGCTGCGCGGGATCTTCACGTTGCGGCGCAAGGAACTCGACTGGTACTACGGCGGCGGCGCGGGGATGTTGTTCCCGGAGGTGTGGTCACGGGTGGTGGAACGCGTGCCGCCGGGTGCCGACGTGATCGAGACCTACGCCCGGCTGCTGGACGACCCGGACCCGGCCGTGCGCGAACCGGCCGCGGTGGCGTGGAGCGTGTGGGAGGGCTCGACGGTCACCCTGCTCCCCCGGCCCGAGCTGGTGGAGGCGTTCGCGCAACCCCGGTACGCGCTGGCGTTCGCCCGGATCGAGAACCACTACTTCCGGCACGGCGGCTGGCTGGAGGAAGGTCAGCTCCTGCGTGACGCGGGCAAGCTCGCGGGCATCCCAGGCGTGATCGTCCAGGGCCGCTACGACCTGGCCACACCCGCCACCACGGCCTGGGAACTGCACCGGGCGTGGCCGGGCTCGGAGCTCGTGGTCGTGCCGGACGCCGGGCACGCGTTCGACGAGCCCGGCATCCTGCGCGCCCTGCTCGACGCCACCGACCGGTTCAAGGGCGTGTGATCCGACCCACAGGCGGCCCGCCGTGGCCCGGGGCAGGAGCGGTTCGTCGCCGAGCCGCGCCGGGTTCACGCGGACCGGGCGGGAGTTCCACGGTCAGGTGGTCGCCGAGCGGTTCCTCACGCCCTGAGGGCCGCTTCCAAGGCGGCCCGCGCTTCCACCAGCGACGGGCCGTACCACGTCAGGTAGCGGCCCGAGACGTGCACCGGGCGCAGGCCCGGGAAGAACTGCGGGCCGTCGTCCGGGGTGAACAGGTACGGCTCGTCCGGCAGCACGACCAGGTCCGCGTCCTGGAGGTCCTCCAGCTCCGGACGCGGGTAGCGCTCGGCGTGGTCGGCGAAAGCGTTGACCACGCCGAGCCGCAGCAGCACGTCGCCCGCGAACGTGTCGCGGCCCAGCACCACCCACGGCTTGCGCCACACCGGCACGACGGCCCGCGCCCACGGCGGCGTCACGTCCCGCCACAGCCGTTCGGCCTCGACCAGCCAGCCCGGCTCCACGTCCCACGCCGTGCCGAGCAGGCGGCGCAACGAGCCCAGCGCGGCGGGGACGGTGGCGGGCGCGGCCGTGACCCACACCGGGATGCCGTCGGCGCGCAGCCGCTCGACGTCCTCCGGGCGGTTCTCCTCGCTGTTGGCCAGCACGAGGTCCGGCCTCAGCGCCAGCACCCGGTCCACCTTCGGGTACTTCGAGCCGCCCACCCGCGTCACGTCCAGGTCCGGCGGGTGCGTGCAGTAGTCCGTCGCGCCGATCAGCACGGCGTCCTCGACGGTCGCGACGGCCTCGGTGAGCGACGGCACCAGGCTGACCACGCGCCTCGGCGGGCCGGGCAACGGAACCGGCTCGCCGAGGTCGTCGACCGGGAGCATCAGATGTCGGTGATCTTCAGGCCGGCGTGCGCCTTGTACCGGCGGTTGATCGCGATGAGGTTCGCGGTGAACGCCTCCACCTGGTGGGCGTTGCGCAGCCGCCCGCCGTAGACCCCGCGGAACCCGGGGATCGCGTCGGCCAGCGCGCGGACCAGGTCGGTGGCCTCGCGGTCGTCGCCCAGCACCAGCACGTCGTTGTCCACGGACTCGATCGACAGGTCGGCCAGGTTCACCGCCGACACGTGGTGGAACGCGGCCGTGACGCGGGAGTCCGGCAGGAGCGCGGCGGCCTGCTGCGCGGCGCTGCCCTCCGGCACCGGCAGCGCGAACGGGCCCTGCTTGTCGAAGCCCAGCGGGTTCACGCAGTCGATCACGACCTTGCCGCGCAGCGGTTCGCGCAACGACGCCACGGTGTCGGCGTGCCCGTCCCACGGCACGGCGATCAGCACCACGTCCGCCTGCTGGGCGCAGCCCTCGTTGTCCGCGCCGCTGACGTGCCCGACGCCGGCCTGGGACCGCAGCTCCTCGGCCGCGGCCTCGGCGCGCTCGGCGTTGCGGGAACCGATGACGACCTTCAAGCCCGCCTTGGCCCACCGCAGCGCCAAACCCTTGCCCTGCGCACCGGTACCACCCAGGACCCCGACGGTGAGCTCACGAATATCAGTCACCGGGCCATCACATCACAGGTGATCGGGACGGGCCTTCCGATCGGGTGCGCGATCACAGCCGCTCCAGCCGCAGGGCGAGGCCGTCCAGCATCGAGCGCAGGCCCAGCTCGAACAGTTCGTCCAGGTCGAGGTCGTAGCCCTCCGCGGACAGGCTGGTGAGCATCCGCGCGAACGTCGGGTAGCGGCCGGAGCCGACGATCTCCGCCATCGCGGGCGCCTGGGTGTCCATCCACTCGTCCTCGGACAGCCCGGACGCGCCGAGCGCGTGCCGCTCGCGTTCGAGGTGGATCGCGATGCCGTGCACGTGGCTGAAGAACATGACGTGCAGGTCGCACAGGGCGGCGGCGCCGAGGCCGAACCCGTCCAGCGCGGCCAGCGCCCACTCCGCGTGCACGGCCAGGTTCGGCAGCGGCAGCGGCCGGGTGATCGGGCTGAGCTGGGCGAGCCACGGGTGCCGCCGGTACAGCGACCACAGCGTGCGCGCGCACAGCTCCAACCGGGCGCGCCAGCCGTCCGGCGGCCGGGCCGGGTAGCCGCGTTCGCCGAACGCCGCGTCGGCCATCAGCAGGACGAGTTCGTCCTTGCCCGCCACGTGCCGGTAGGGCGACATGGCCGCGACGCCGAGCCGGGCCGCGACACCGCGCATGGTCAGCGCGTCGAGCCCTTCGGCGTCGGCGATCGCGATCGCGGCCCGCACCACCCGTTCCCGGGTCAGCTCCGGCGGTCGGACGTGCGCCGGGCGTGGTCGGGTCGGGCTCGCCCGACGCGGCTCGGCGACCACCGTGCCGGAGCGCGGTTCGGCCCGGACCAGCCCTTCCTGCGCCAGGGCGGCGAGCGCCCTGGCGGCGGTGGCCATCGCCACGCCCCACTCGGCGGCGATCCGGCGGGTGGACGGCACCTTGGCACCCGGCGCCAACTCGCCCCGCGCGATGCGGTCCCGGAGGTCGGCGACGATGGCCGGATAACGCGCTTCGGTCGGCACGTCCACTCCTGTCTGTACTAGGACAGATCGGCCACTGTCCTAGGTCAGTTTTTGCGGTCTTACTGGACTTCTCGGCACTGTGTGCTCAGTAAACGTACAGCGTCTGACGGGGAGAACACCATGCGGAACGTGCTGATCTCGGGCGGCGGGGTCGCCGGCACCGCCCTGGCCCACTGGCTGCGGCGCAACGGCTTCTCGGTCACGGTGGTGGAGCGTGCGCCCGGCCCGCGCAAGGGCGGCCAGGCCGTCGACATCCGCGGCGTCGCGCTCGACGTGGTCGACCGGATGGGCCTCGGCGACCGGGTGCGGGCCGCGCGGACCCGGATGCGCGGGATGTCGATGCTGGACGGCGCGGGCACCGAGCTGTTCCGGTCCGAGGAGCACGTCCTGAGCAGCGGCCGGCTGGACGGCGAGGACGTCGAGCTGCTGCGCGAGGACCTCGTCGCGATGCTGCACGACGTCACCGCCGACCGCGTCGAGCACGTGCACGGCGACTGGATCACGGCGTTGCGGGAAGAGGAGCACGGCGTCCGGGTCGAGCTGGCGCACGGTGGCCACCGCACGTTCGACTTCGTGATCGGCGCGGACGGCGCGCACTCGGCCGTGCGGCGGCTCGCGTTCGGGCCGGAGGAGCGGTTCGGCACGCACCTCGGGCAGTACCTGGCGATCTTCCCGACGGCCAACTTCCTCGGCCTCGACCACTGGCAGGTCTGGTTCCAGGACGCGGCCTCCGGCGCGGGCGGCGCGGTCTACCCGGTGCGCGACAACACCGAGCTGCGGGTCACGTTGGGCTTCACGGCCGAGCCGATCAGCTACGACCACCGTGACGTCGAGCAGCAGAAGCGGATCACCGCCGAGCGGCTGGCGGGCGTCGGCTGGGAGGTGCCGGCCCTGCTCGCCGCCATGGCCGACGCCCCGGACTTCTACTTCGACTCCATGGCCCAGATCCACCTCGACCGCTGGTCGGCGGGGCGGGTCGCGCTGGTCGGCGACGCCGGCTACTGCGCCTCGCCGCTCTCCGGGCAGGGCACCAGCCTCGCCCTGGTCGGCGCGTACGTGCTGGCGGACGAGCTGGGCCGGGCGGGCGAGGACCACGCGGCGGCGTTCGACGCCTACGAGCGCCGGATGCGGCCGTTCGTCGCCCTCAACCAGGCGCTGGCCACCGAGAACCCCGCCGGGCCGCCCGCGGAGGAGTCCGTGGACCGCGCCAAGCACGCCCTCTCGCTCGACGCGTGAACGTCACAGCCGTTCGAAGACCACCTTGCGGCGCTCGGGGTCGGCCTCCACCAGCCGCACCGCGATCCGCTCGCCCTCCGGCAGGTCCTCGCCCGTGCAGCGGCCCATCACCGGCGGCTGGGGCACGAAGACGTCCGCGCCGTTCCCGTCCGCCCGCAGCACGACCGCCTCGAACCGCTGGCCCACCCGGTCGGCCAGCACCCACGCCTCGACCTGGTCCAGGCACGCCCGGTCGACCTTGCCCGCCAGCGCGTCCGAACCACCCATCAGGCCGGGCAGCTGCGGCAACGCCCTGGTCAGCCACTCCGGCACCGCGCGCCCCGCCGTCACGGCCAGGCACACCTCGGTGGCGAACCGGTCCACCAGCCGGCGCAACGGCGCGGTCACGTGCGCGTACGGCGCGGCCAGGCCGGCGTGCGTGGACACCGCGGGCACCTCGCCGTTGAACGCCGTGTAGCCCGCGCCGCGCAGCAGCCGGGTCGCGTCCACGAACAGCGCCAAGGACTCCGGGCGGCTCGGGTCCAGGCCCGCGAGCAGCCGCGACGGCGTGACGCCGTCCGGCCACGGCACGCCCAGCGCGTGCGCGGAGCGCCGCAACACGTCCACCGCGCCGTCGTCCGCGTCGGGCAGCGTGCGCAGCACCCCGACCTTCGCGGCCAGCATGATCTTGGCCGCGGACATGCCCGTGAGCAGGGAGATCTCCGCGTTCCAGGCGTCGACGTCGGCGCGCGGGCGGACCACGAGCTTCCAGTCGCCGTCGCCGTTGGACACGATCTCCTGCTCCGGCAACTGCAACTCCACCGCGCCCCGGTCGGCCGCGCGTTCCCGCCGCAGCCGGCCGAAGTCCGGCAGCGCCTCGATCGACGGGTGGGGCGTGCCCGCGTCGAACTGCGCCTGCACGCCCTCGTAGTCGAACCGCGCGGTCGACCGCACGACCGCGCGCCGCACCCGCACGTCGGTGGGCTCGCCGTCCGGGCCGCACTCGAACGTCCACAGCACCGACGGCCGCGTCTGCCCCGGCAGCAGGCTCGCCGCGCCCTCCGACAGCACCGGCGGGTGCAGCGGCACGTTGCCGTCGGGCAGGTACAGCGTCTGGCCGCGCTTGCGCACCTCGGCGTCCAGCGCGCCGTCGGGCTCGACGAACACGCCCAGGTCGGCGATCGCGTAGTGCACCCGGAAGCCCGACCCGACCCGCTGCACCAGCAGCGCCTGGTCCAGGTCCTTCGCGCCGGGCGGGTCGATCGTGACCAGCGGCAGCCCGGTCGCGTCCTCGCGCCCGTCCAGGCCGATGTCGCGCGACACCGCCGCCCGCGCCTCGGCCAGCGCGGCGGCCGGGAACTGCTCGGGCAGGCCGAACTCGGTCCGGATGCCGCCGAAGTCCAGGTCCGCTCGGCCGGTGCGGATCACCATGGGGTGCACCCTAAGCCGGCCTCAGCGCTTGCCCCACTCCTTATCGGCCTTGTCCTCGGCCTTGGTCCGCTCGCGGGCCAGTTCCAGCGCGCGCTGGGCCGTGGCCTCGTCGGGGTAGGGGCCCATGCGGTCCCCACCCCGGCAGCCCACACCGTGCTCGACCGTCTGGTGGGTCAGGCAGTAGTACCAAGCGTTCGGGTCAGAAGCCATGCGCCCAGGTTTCCATGCGCGCACGCGCATGTCATGTTCACCGCGGCGGCGGCTGCACCGGGAGCGGGCCCGACTGCGGGTAGGTCGGCTGCGGCACCACCGGCGGCTGGGGGAAGCCGCGCGGCGGCGTGTTCTGGTTGGCGTTGGCGAACTCGCCCGGGATCGGGTCGAGCACCGACACCAGCACCGTGCGGTGCTCGGGGTCGGGGATCACCGCGCCGCTGCGGTCGCGGTAGACCAGCTCGCCGTCCACGTCGATCTCGACGATCGCGCCGACCTCGGCCAACTGCTCCTCGTCCAGGTCGACCAGCCGTTCCACCCGGGACGGCACGACCCGGTACACCGGCCAGTTCAGGTGCGCGTACGTGCGGTGGAAGTCGGCGAGCAGGTGCGCCATCTGCTGCTGCCACGGCAGCGGCATCGCCTCGACCAGCGACCGCGGCAGCACCGCGTAGGACTGGTCGGTGCCCGGCGGCCGGGTGTTGAGGTAGTCCCGCGTCGGCGTGCTCGACGCGGGCGGCCCCGCGTGCCGCTGGATCGGTTGGTGGTTGAACACCGTCGCGCCTCCCTACACGCCCGGCCGGACGGCCAGCGGCATCAACTCGTGGTAATCCCAGTTGATCTTGCTGATCTTCACCACGTCGCCGGTCTGCGGCGCGTGGATGTACTCGTCGTTGCCCAGGTACATGCCCACGTGGTGCACGGTGACCGGGTCGGCCGGGTTGGTCGCCCAGAAGATCAGGTCACCGGCCTTGGCCTCGCGCACCGGCAGGTACGCCCCGCCGGACATGTACTGGTCGTTCGCCACCCGGGGGATCTTCACGCCCGCCGCCGCGAACGCCTTGACCAGGATGCCGGAGCAGTCCCACGCGTCCGGGCCGTTGCCGCCCCACAGGTACGGCTCGCCGAGCTGCTGCTTGGTGAACTCGATCGCGGTGCCCGCGGCGTTGGACGCGAGCAGGTAGCCGCCGACGCTCTCGCCGCAGCCGGCCGGGTCGCTGACGTCGCCCTCCTGCGCGATCAAGAACGCCGCCATCGCCTCCCACTTGTGGTACCGGTCGGGGAACGCCGACCGCTCCACGTCCTGGGCCGAGTCACCGGGCCGCTGCTCCTGCCAGTCCGGCAGCTTGAGCAGCACGTCGTAGAACTTGTTGATCGCGTACTCGGGGTCGGTGACCTGGTGGGGCGTGCCCCAGCCCATCGACGGGCGCATCTGGAAGATGCCCAGGGAGTCCCGGTCGCCGTAGTTCAGGCTGCGCAGCCCCGACTCGGTCATGCCCGCCTGGATCGCGACCTGCCACGCCAGCGGCGGCAGTTGGCGCTTGCGGCCGATGGAGATGATGTTGGCGACGGTGGTGCGCTGCTCGTCGGTGAGGCGGTCGGCGTCACCGCGGCCCTTCGCCTCGCCGCCGCCCTCCCACGGGCCGATCGAGGCGTTGCAGCTCGCCATGCGGATGCCGGCGGCTTCCTCCGACGGCGTGTTCTCGTTGAGCACCGTGGAGACACCGTTGGTGACGGTCACGGCGACCACGGCCACCACCGCGACGACCACCAGCCCGATCTTCAGCATGTCACCCCACCTTGTCGAACTCGTGCACGCGCCAGCCCTCGGGAAGCTTCACCACGGTCACGACGAGCCTGCCGTCCTCCAGCTGGGCCTCGAACTCCGCCGAGTCGGTGAACGACTTGATCGGCTTGACCGGCTGGTCGATCACCACGGGCACGTTCGCGGGCTCCACCGACGCCAACCGGGGGAACAGCTCCTCCGAGGTGTGCGGCTTGAGCCCGGCCAGCCACTTCTCCTTGGTCGTCTTGCCCGCCTCGAACGAGCCGAACGCGTCCACCCACATGTCGGCGACCAGCTGCGCGTTGGCGTTGACCGGCGCGGAGGTGGGCGCGGGCGTGGGGCTCGGCGCCTTGGTCGGCAGCGGGCTCGACGTGACGGTGGGCAGCACGCCGACCTGGGTGCCGTTGCCCGCGGTGGCGGCGGTGGACGTGCCACCCGCCGTGCTGCCCGCCGGCCGCGGCTTGATCGCGTTCGGGATGACCACGCTGATCGTGGTGACCACGACGATCACGCCGACGATCGTGGTCACGAGGTGGCGGGGCGAGCGCAACGGCCAGCCCCACAGGCGTCGGTACACGGCCGCGCGGCCGCGATTGGTGCGGATCGGCATCAGCTGTCCCTGACCTCAAGCCCGCGTGACGGCCGGTAGATCACGTGGACCTGCCGTCCCGCCACGACTTCCGTCTCCGCGCGCCGCGGCCCCGGCACGGTGGTCGGCGCGTCCGCGACCCGACCACCGACCCGTGACGGCACCAGCACCGCGTCGTCCAGCCGGTCGTAGTTCCGGTCGGCGATCGGCGGCGCGTCGACCACCCGCGACCGCCCGGACGGCAACGCCGCCGGACCGCCGTGCCCACCGGCGGGCAACGCCACCGCACCGTTCGCCCCGGCCGCCGACCCCAACTCGCCGACGCTGTTGCCCGCCCGGTCCAACCGCTGCGCCGTCGCCGCCACGGGGTTGGCCGCCTCGGGCCGCACCCGCCGCCGGTCCCGCTGCGGCACCTCGACACCGTCCGGGTCGGTCTCGCGCACGGTGTCCCAGAACTCCTCCTGCGGCGAGGGCCCTTCCTTCTTCTTCCGCAACCGCGACAAGATCCCGCCGCGCATGGGCAGCGCGTTGCTGGCCGACCCGACCGACATCTCCACCATCTGCCACATCCGGCGCAGCGGCTTGCCGACCATGAAGCAGACGACGGTGAGCATCAGGCCGAGCAGCGCCTTGGTGAGCAGGGACATCCCGCTCGCGTCGAGGATCGCTTGGAGCAGCAACGCGTGCGTGCCGGCCAGGACGGCGAGCACGAGCACGTTGAACACGGTGACCGCGGCCGCCCGACCGACCTTGCGCAGCAGGTCGTGGTGGATCAGGGCGACCAGGCCGATCAGCGGTCCGGCCAGGGTCAGGATGCGCAGGAGCAACTGCGCCAGCATGACCGCCGCTTTGGCGAACAGCTGGAACAGCGAGAACGCCACCGCCTGCAGCAGGGACAGGAAGCCGGCGCCGGTCCGACCGCCGTCCGCGCCCGTGAAGTAGCCCTTCGCCGAGCCCAGCTGGGTGGCGATGTTCTTGTACTCGGCCTTCTTGGCGTCCAACGCCGCCTGGTCGCCCTCCTTCCCGGCCAGGAGCTCTTCGCGGGACCATGCCTGGGCACCGAGGAGCCTGGGTCCGAACTGCTCGGCCGTGGGACCGTCCGGCCGGCCGAACTCGCCGCGCAGCCAACTCTTGTAGACCACGGTGTCGTGCAGGCGGGTCGGGAGCGTGTGCAAGGAGTTGGCGTCCGCCGAGGCGGCGAAGCCTGCCTGGATCTCGGAGGTCTTCGTGACCAGCGTGTTGTCCATGAAGCTGTAGAACTGCGGCAAGGCGAGGGTTGACGTGGCGAGCCACATGGCGGCCAGTGCCCACAGACCGCGTTTGCTGATGGTCGCCAGGTCGCCACGCCAGATCTGGCGGAACATCAGCACCGCGAGGATCAACGCCACCAGGCCGAACCACCGCAGGTAGACGTTGTCGTAGACGCGCTGCACACCCGCCCGGACGGCGTCGTCGACCGGGGCCAGCAGGCCTTGCCGCATCACCGTGTAGTGCAAGGCGTTCGTCGCGCCGACGATGTTCTTGGACAGGTTGAAGAGCTGGTTGCCCATCCAGGTGTCGAGCACCGCCGCGGAGTCCGGCAGCTTCAGGCAGTTCTCCTGGTAGACGTGCCAGACCATGCCCGCGTAGTTGTACTCCGCGTACGGCGTGCCGGGCAGGCCCTTCGTGACGGGCGGGTCGATCGCGCCGACCATGCCCGTGTCCTGCCACTCCGGGTTCGGGGCTTCGCCGCAGTTGGCGGCTTGCGCCGCGGGCGCGCCGATGACGACCTGGAGGCTGACGATCGCCACGACCACGGCCATCGCCCGCCAGCGCGCGCGACCCGGTCGGCGATGGGGCGTCGCGTGCTCTCGCGCGTGTCTGATACGCCGTCGCGCGTAGAGCGCGACGGCGACCAGCGCCACCAACAGGAGAGTGCTCATGCGCTGCCTTCCCGGCCCGGTCGGCGGTTTCCTCCCTCGCCGTGCGCCGAGTCGACCAGCTCGTCGGTCAGGCCGACTTCCAGGTCGGCGGCCAGTTCGTCGTCGTACTCGTCGGTGTACTGCTCGGCGTAGGCGAACGGGTCCTGCGGTGGGGAGGAGACCTCCACCTCGGTCGACTCCTGGCCGTCGCGAAGGGCGTCCGGGGTCGTGTCGAGGGCGTTGCGCAGGTGCTCCAGGTGCGGCCCGGAGAAGTCGATGCGGATCCGCTCCACGCCGCCCGCGCCGTCGCCGAAGATGAACTGGCGCGGGGCGCGGTCGCGTTCGACGTTGTTGCGCACGCCGCCCGGTCGACGGCCCAGTGACGCCACGACCTGCTCGTAGCCCGCCCCGACCGGGACCTTCAGCAGGCGCAACGCGTCCGCCTGGGCCTGGTCGTCGTCCAGCCGGCCGACGAACACCGAGTCGAGCAGCGTCACGAAGCCCTGGATCTTGAGGAAGTCGGCCGGGATCTGCGAGGACAGCAGCACGCGGACGTTCCACTTGCGCGAGTCGCGGGCGAAGCGGTTCATCAGCACGCGCCCCGTGGGCACCTCCGACAGGAAGAACGCCTCGTCGATCCAGACGCCCTTGCGCAGGTCCTTCGGCCGCTCGTAGATCGACCGCTGGGTCAGCCACGCGGCGAGGTTGAGCATCTCCACGCCGAGCGCTTCGGCGTCCGTCCAGTGCTCCCGGCCCACGCCGTCCTTCGGCAGGTTCAGCCCCGCCATGGTCAGCACGGTCAACCGGTCGTCCCGCGCCTCGTTGTACGGGTCCAGGTCCTGCTCGGGGATGAGCAGCGACATGCGCTCCCGCATCTCGTCCAGGAAGTCCGCCACGACGACCGCGTGCTCGTGGTGCTCCGACGCGTCACGCCGCAACGCCTCGAACACCATGCCGGGGTGCGCGTCGGGCCGGCCGCCGACCGTTCGGACCGCGCGCAGCAGCACGATCCGGGTCTGCGGCAACCGCGACACCTCGTAGGGCAGCAGGCCGGACAGCACGTCGAGCACGAGGCGACGCCGGGTGGCCGCGGCCAGCGCGCGTTCCCGCCGCCACGACCGTTCCGGGTCCTCCTCGTCCATGAAGTGGTCCAGCTGCGGCTCGGCCACCACCCGGTACGGGTTGAGGATGCCCGCCTGCGCGTTGAGCAGGTTGATCGGCCGGGCGTACGGCTTGAGCTCGGGCAGCTCGCACAGCGCCGCCAGCGGCCCGGACGGGTCCAGCAACGTCCAGTGCGCGCCCGCCCGCAACGTCTTGTAGACGATGCCGCCGCCGAGGAACGACTTGCCCGCGCCCAGGCCCGCGACCATCGCGGTCAGGCCGGACGAGTCGCGCAGCTCCTGCGCCATCCACGGGTCCCACGCCACCGGGCGGCGGGTCGCGGTCACCGTCTCGCCCAGCAGGATGCCGCGGCGGTCGCCCACCTCGGCCGTCGCGGTCGGCACCGCGGACGCCGCCCACAGCACCGAACCGCGCCGCAGGTAGGCCGACGACGACAGCGGCTCGCCCGGGATGAACTCCCGCGCGATCGCGTACTGCGCCTCGGGGTGCTCGATGGCGATCTTGGGCTTGTAGAGGTCGAGCAGGCCCTGGGCCAGCCGCAGCGCCTCGCGCTCGGTCGGGCCGGACACCGCGAGCCGCCACCAGCTGCGCACCCGCGTGCCCAGCGCGGTGAAGCCCGACGTCATCTCGTCGTCGATCTCCAGCACCCGTGACGCCTGGCGGGCCAACGACTGCGGCGGGTCCAGCTCGTGCTCGTCGGTGTAGTGGCGGACCTGCGAGCGCACCTTGCTCATCTGCCGCTGCAACTCGCCGGAGACCTCTTCGGGACGCCGCACGTAGATCCGCGCCGACCACTCCACCGCGGCGGGCAGCCGGTCCGAGCGCTGCACCCACGGGTCGTCCTGCTCGGGGATCTGCAAGCCGTGCATCAGGCCCACGGTGAGCACGGCGACGTGCCGCTTGATGCCCGCGTTCGACCCCGTGCGACCGCGCACGGTCACCGTCGGCGCGTAGGGCTCCTGGTGGAAGTCGGCCGCGTCGGTGAAGGACGCGAGGTCCTCCGGCTCCCACGGCGCACCGGGCACGGCGGGCAGGTTGCGCGGCGCGGGCAGGCCCAGCGAGCACGACCGGTGCATCAGCCAGGACATCTCCTCGGCCGTGGCCGGACGCCCTTCCAGACCGGCGGAGCCGATCACCTGGTCGAGGTGGTCGATCTCGGACTCGATGGCGACCAGCTCGGCGTCCACCGCGTCCGGGAAGACCTTGCGCAGCACGGGTGCGGCGCGCTCGACCGCGCGGTCCATCATGTTGCGGGTCTGCACCTGGACGCCGAGGTAGACCTCCTTCTCGGCCATCGACCGGCCCATCAGCTGCTGCTGCTCGCCGACCATGTAGTCGTCGAAGCTCAGCGTGCCGGGGGTGTCGGGCAGCCGGCGCACGGCGTTGTGCACGTGCGCCTCGGCCCACATCCGGATCGGGTACGGCCGCGTCGTCACGCGCAGGTGCATCCAGCGGCCCTGAAGCTCGGCGTACTGGCCCGCGATCGCCGCGATCAGGTCCTGGCGCTGCGAGTCCGACCGGAACGACCAGCGCTGCGGCGCGAGCCGGTACCAGGCGTAGACCTCCTGGCCGGTGCGCAGCAGGTGGCCGTCGATGCTGCGGGCGGCGATCGACGGTGTGTAGCTCGGCACGGACTGCTCGCCCGGCAGGCGGCGCCCGCGCTTGCTGTAGACCTTGCGGTCGTCGCGCGCGGCGGCGGCGTGCTGGGCCACGTGCGCAGCGGATCGTCGGTCACGGTCACGCCGGCGTCCGAACACCGCGCACCTCCTTCTGACGGCGGTCTTGCTGCCTGCGGTGCTGGGATCGGGCGGAGGCGCTCGCGCGTTTCGCCCCCTTGTGACGCTTGCGGGGCCGTTGCGGGGCGACCCGGATCCGCGCGGCGCTGGCCGCGCCGCCCCGACCCGTCGTGGTCTCCCGCGGCGCGGTCAGCTCGCGCACCCACATCGCCAGGACCGACGACAGCGGGCGCTCGTGGCTGATCCGCGCGCAGATGAACCGGGTCAACGCGATCGTGATCACGAAGCCCCAGCCGGTGTTGATGAAGTCGAAACCGAAGCCGACCTGGCGCTGGACAGCGGTGACCAGCAGGAAGACCACGATGCCGACACCCCAGGCGACGTACCGCGCACGCCAGGGGAAGGTTGCTCTGGGCGGGCCGAGCCAGACGGCGTCGACCCGGTAGACCTCGTCGTCAGTGCGTACCCGCAAGGGTCACCCGCCGGTGAACAGGCCGGCGATCCACTGGCCGATGTTGGCGCCCGCGTTCGTGGTGACGGCCAGACCGATGATCGCCAACGCGATGATGACGCCGCCCAGGCGGCGCATGACCCCGGCGTTGTCGCCCTTGCCACCACCGAGCCAGAGCAGCAGCAGCGCGACGGTGAGCAAGAGGAGGGGGACCAGGTTGTCGAGGATCCACTGGCGCACCCCGCCTGTGCCCAAAGCGGGCGGCTGCTGGGCGAGTGTTACCAGGGTCATGGCGGTCATCTCGTACTCCTGAGTACGCAGGACTTCGCCGGGCGGGCCGAGGGGTGCCCGTCCGGTTGGTGCGCTATCGAGTAGAACACGTCTTCGTCACGAGGTGTATCGGTCGGCTAGCGGTGGGTAGATCAAGAGCCGTTCCCCTGGCAGTCGATTACGTCTAATCTGACCACAGACATCATGGTTCGGGGCGAGCCGGTGGAGAACCGACGTCCCCGGATTCTCCCGATTGCTGAGATAGTTCACCCGACTGCGAACCCCCTGGTCACGCACTGTGTGCACGGCCTGGGGCCCTCTCCCCGCCGGTCACGCCGACTCCCCCGTCCGGCCGAGCCACGGGCACCCGAACGGTCCGCATGCCGGAGTGACGACGCCGAGGAGGCTCGCCGATGACCCAGCCGACCGAGGCCGTGCCCGAACCAGCCGGTGGAGTGAACGAAATCACCGTCTCCATGACCGTCCCGGGCGATGATCAGGTTACCGGTGCGGACCGGCAAACCGGGCGGCGGGTGCAGCGGACGGTCAACTTCGACCAGGACGTGCTGGAGCGGGCGCGCGCCGCGGCGACCTACCTGGCGGCGTACGAGGCGGACGCGGGCGTGCGCAGCCTGGCCGACATCGTCAACCCGGCCGTCGAGGCGTACGTGACCGAGCTGGAGCGCCGCTACAACGGCGGCGCGGCCTTCCGCCCGGTGTTCCGGATGCCACCGGGCCGCCCCTCCCGCCGCGCGTGAACGCGCGACGGGGCCCCTTCCCACCCCCAGGTGTCGGAAGGGACCCCGCCCGCCTCACGCGTGCCGCCGGGTCAGCTGGACCCGGAGATGCGCCAGTAGCCGTAGGTCGGCAGGGTGTCCGGGCCGACCGGGCCCTTGTTCCAGAAGTAGTCGTTGAAGTTGGCCAGCCCGCCGCCGCCGATGGGGCCCATGGTCGCCCACGTCACGGACGCCGGCTGGGTGTCGATCGACGCCTGCGCCCACGCGTCGCGGACCTTCATCGGCTTGTTCCACCACAGGAACGGCGTCCGCACCAGGTAGTTCGCGAACTTCCCGCCGTGCACGGCGCTGTGGTAGGAGACGGTGTCGAAGCTGTTGATCTGGTGCAGGCCGCGGAACGCCTTGCCCCAGCGCGTCGCCCAGCTCTGGCCACCCGCGGAGCCCTGCAGGATCGAGCAGGTGAACAGGCTCATCCACTCGACGTCCTTGTTGCCCCAGCGCGCCTCGTCCTTGGACAGGAACGTGTCGGTGTTGCTGCTGCACCCGGCGAAGGAGAAGCCGGTCGGCGAGCCGTGGCCCTGCCAGTAGGTCATGTCGACGTCGTCGGCGTAGAGGTGGTCCTGGCCGCCGGGGAACACCGGGTCCTTGAAGTCGCGCTCCCACGCGTTGTGGTTGACCCAGCTGAACTGCACCGGCACGCCCGCGGCGGTGAACCGGTTGTTGAACGCGTTGACGTTGTTCACCGTCCACGGCAGGCCGGAGCACGCGCCGGTGCCCTCGCTGCCGACGTCGACCCGCCACGTCCACTGCGGGGTGACCGCGCCCTCCTCGCGCGGCGGGTCCACCGGGTCCGGCTCCGGCAGCCGCGCGTCCACGGCCGCGCCGACGATCACCGACTGCACGGCCGCGCCGTCGGAGTTCACGCCGTCGCACCGCAGGCCGGGCTCCAGCCGGTCGACCTTCTCGCTCAACGGCGGGGCCTCGTACACGTAGGACACGCCGGTGGGCCGCACGCTCGCGCCGAACACCTTCGCGCACCGCTCGCGGCCCTCGTCCAGGCTCAGCACCGGCACGCTGCCGGCCTTCACCACCTCACGGGTGGCGTGGGTGAGGCCGGCGACCGCGCCCTGACCGTCGAACGCGACGCGCAGCTTCGCGCCCGGGCCCTCCAGCGGCACGCCGTCGAGGGTGAAGGTGAAGGACACGGCGGTGTCCAGGGGCGCGGTGACGACCGCGTTCTGGTTGGCGTCGACGACCTCGAACGTCGTCTGCCGGGCGGTCGGGGTGGCGTTGGCGGGCAGCAGCCCGGCTCCGCGCAGCGCTTCGAGGGCGCGCTTGGTGGCGTCCTCGACCGGGATGGCGCGCAGCCGTCTCAGGGAGTCGAGGTCGAGCGCGGTCTGGGTGGTCTCCGCGCCCTCCTCGTCCGGCTTGCCCGCGCCGAGGTCGAGGCCGGGCACGCGCAGGTAGGTCGACTCGTCGGCGAACGACACCGTGCCGTCCTCGGCGAGCTGGACGTCCTTGAGGCCGAACGCGCGCTGCAACGCGGCCGCCTGGTCCGGGGTGCTCCCGACGGACCGCACCGCGTACACCGGCAGTTCCGCCGGGGCGGCGGTGGCGGCGGCGCTCCCCGTGATCGCCGCCGCGCCCATCAGACCGGTCAGGGCGAGCCAGGTCGTGGCACGCCTGGTGTTGCTGGACATGGAATTCCCTCCTCGTGGTTCCGCGGGCCAGAGCCCGTGGTCTGCGAGGGGAGGGTGCGGTGCGCACGGTCTTGATACCGACAACCACTCGAACGGCGTCATTTGTGTAACACCCCTGGGCGACAAGGGATGTACAGGCGGAGCAGTGGGTCGGTCGACTCGGCGGAAAGGGCGACCGGACGCGCCCGAACGGGCGAAAAAGCGGATGAGCCGGCATGTAAGCCGGATTCTGTTCCCGGGCGCCTCGCGGCGGTCCCGTTCGGCGGCCATCCATCTCGGCCTGCCGTCGCCGACAGGCTCTTGCGGCCTACCCGCAGGCATCGGGCGGGCCGCCCTCGAACGCCTGCGCAGGTGCCCTGGGGCACCCTCTTGGCCTTGCTCCGGGTGGGGTTTACCTAGCCGTCCCCGTCACCGGGGACGCTGGTGGTCTCTTACACCACCGTTTCACCCTTACCCCGGCTCGCACCGGGGCGGTCTGTTCTCTGTGGCACTGTCCCGAGGGTCGCCCCTGGTTGCCGTTGACAACCACCCTGCCCTGTGGAGTCCGGACTTTCCTCGGCGACGGAGCTTTCGCACCGTCGACGCGGCCGCCCTGCCGACTCATCCGCGCCACCAGGATACCGGCGGGCTTCCCAGGCAGTGGAACCAGGGCCGCGAAACCTTGTCGCCATGTGGGCTTGCTGCTCTACTCGAAACCATGGCAGGAATCGGGGGGCTCACCCGCCGCCGGTACGTCGACTTCGGCCGCACCGCCGCCGCGATCTGTTGTCGCTGACAGTTTTTACCTCGCACTCCGAGCCTTTTCGTGAAAGGTGTCAGCGACCCATGTCCTCCATTCTGATGATTTCCGGCGGCCCGTCGCCCGCGTCCCGGACCGGCATCCTCGTCTCGTACGTCGAAGCGCTGCTGCTCGACGCCGGGTACGACGTGCGGACCCTGCACGTGCGGCAACTGCCGACGTTGCCGCTGCTCACCGAGGACCTGCGGGACCCGGAGATCGGTGACGCGGTGGCCGCCGTGCTGCGCGCGGACGGGATCGTGGTCGCCAGCCCGGTCTACCGCGCGGCCTACAGCGGGCTGGTGAAGGCCCTGGTCGACCTGCTGCCGAAGAAAGCGCTGCGCGGCCGGGTGATCCTGCCGCTGGCCACGGGCGGCAGCCAGGGTTTCCTGGTGGCGATGGACTACGCGTTGAACCCCCTGCTCGCCAGCAAAGGCGCGGACTCGGTGCTGCGCGGCGAATTCGTGCTCGACCCGGACATCGAGGGCGCGGTCATCGCGCCGAAAGCCGCCGCGGCGATTCGCGGCGCGGTGGACCGGTTCGCGCTGGCCGTCGAGGACGCCCGGTTCCGGCGCGAGCGCACCCGGCTGCGGCCCGCCGGCTAGGTCAGGTGCGAGGTGTCGTTGACCAGCCGCACGGACGCCAGGCCGTCGGGGTAGAACTCGACCACCGACAGCGACGCGAGGTCGAGGTGCAGCCGGAACAGCAGTGACGGGCCGACGTCCAGCGCCATCCGCAGCAGGCACTTGATCGGCGTGACGTGGCTGACCACGACGACGTTCCCGCCGCCGAAGCGGGACAGGATCGCGTCACGCGCCCGCCGCACCCGCTGGTGCACCTGGTCGAAGCTCTCGCCGCCGGGCGCGGGCACGGACGGGTCGCCCAGCCACCGCCGGTGCACGTCGGGGTCGCGCCGGGCGGCCTCGGTGAAGGTGAGGCCCTCCCACGCGCCGAAGTCGGTCTCGATCAGGTCGTCGTCCCACGACAGCTCGGCCCCGGTGGCCGCCGCGACGGCCCGCGCCGTCTCCCGCGCCCGCCCCAACGGCGACGACACGACCGCCGTCAGGCCCTCGACCTTCGCCAACCGCCGCGCCGCCGCCTCGGCCTGCCCCCGGCCGACGTCGGTGAGGGGCGGGTTGCCGCGCCCGGAGTAGCGGCGGGCGACGGACAGCTCCGTCTGGCCGTGGCGCACCAGGTACAAGCGAGTCGGCTCACCGACCGCGCCGGTCCACGACACGGGCGACTGGGTCGCCCCATCCGGCTGCCGCGGCTGGGCGAGCTTCGGCTCGGCCTGCTCCGGCTGAGTCAGGTCCAGCACACCTTGCTCCGGCCGGGCCGACGCGACCGGTTCCGGCGTTCGGTTCGGCTTCGGGCCGGCCGCCTGCTCGTCCATCGCCAGGTTCGCCAGCCGGTCGGCCCGCTGGTTGCGCTCGCGCGGGATCCACTCGTAGGCGACCCGGTCGAACGAGCGCGCCACCTCCCGCGCCTGCGCGACCAGCGGCTGCATGGACGGGTGCTTGACCTTCCACCGGCCGGACATCTGCTCGACCACGAGCTTGGAGTCCATCCGCACGTCGACCACCGACGCGCCCAGCTCCGCCGCCGCCCGCAACCCGGCGATGAGCCCCTGGTACTCGGCGACGTTGTTGGTGGCCACGCCGATGCCGGCCGACCGCTCGGCCAGCACCTCGCCCGACGCGTCCAGCACCACGGCCCCGTACCCGGCGGGCCCGGGGTTGCCGCGCGAGCCGCCGTCGGCCTCGACGACGACCCTCACAGCCCAGATTCCCCGGTGCGCACCATGATCGCGCCGCACTCCTCGCACTGCACGACCTCGTCCGCCGCCGACTCCTTGACGTGCGCGATCGCGCTGCGGTCCAGCTCGATGCGGCACGCGCCGCAGCGCCGCGACTGCAACAGCGCCGCGCCGATGCCCTTGTGCGTGCGCACCCGGTCGTAGAGCGCGAGCAGCGGCTCGGGGAACTGGCCGGTCATGGCCTTGCGCTCGGCGGTGCGCTTGGCCTCGGTCGACTCCAGGTCGGCCAGCGCGCCGTCCCGTCGGCGTGCCGCGTCCGACATCGCCTCCTGCGCCTTGTCCAGCTCGACGCGGGCGTGCTGGATGTCGGCCTCGACGGCCTCGCGGCGCTCCATCAGCTCCAGCAGGTCGTCCTCCAGCGCGCCACGACGGCGGCCGAGGGTGGCCAGCTCGTGCTCCAGGTCGGTGAGCTGCTTCGCGCCCACCGAACCGCCCTGGAGCAGCTTGCGGTCGCGTTCCTCGCGGGCGCGGACCTGGTCGATCTCGGTCTCCTGCCGCTTGACCTCGCGGTTGAGGTCGCCCAGCGTCGTCTCGATCGTGGTCAGCGCGTCCTGCTTGGCGCGGAGCTGCTTCTCCGCCTCGGCGATCTCCGCGATCTCGGGCAGCGTGCGGCGCCGATGGGTGACGCGCGACAGCTCGGCGTCGACCCGGGCGAGGTCGAGCAGCCTGCGCTGCACGGCGGGATCGGCTTTCACTGAGGTCCTCCTGTTCGGCTCGTCACGCCCACGGTCCACGGATCGGTCCGGCGGGTCGAGACGAGGACTTCGACCGTACCGCCGAAGGCGGCGCGCACGACGTGCGCCGCCTGTCCGCACCACGGCTGCTCACTGGCCCAGTGCGCCACGTCGACCAACGCCGGGCCGCCCGCGGCCAGGTGCTCGCCCGCCGGGTGGTGGCGCAGGTCCGCCGTGACGTAGGCGTCCACACCCGCGCGTGCCGCGGCGGACAGGTAGCTGTCGCCGGCGCCGCCGCACACCGCGACCCGCCGGATCGGCCGGTCCGGCTCACCCGCCGCCCGCACGCCCCACGCCGTCGCGGGCAGGGCGTCGGCGACGCGGCGGGCGAAGTCGCGCAGCGGTTCGGGGCGGTCCAGCTCGCCGATCCGGCCGGTGCCGGTGGCGGGGTCGTGGTCGGCGGGCACGAGCGGACCGGTCACGCGCAGGCCGATCGCCTCGGCCAGGGCGTCCGACACGCCGGGGTTGGCCACGTCGGCGTTGGTGTGGGCGGTGTAGAGGGCGACGCCCGCGCGGATGAGCCGGTGCACCAGCCCGCCCTTCGGGTCGTCGGCCGGCACGCCCGTGACGCCGCGCAGCATCAGCGGGTGGTGCGCGACGACGAGCTGCGCGCCCACCTCCAGCGCCTCGTCCACTGTGGACTCCAGCGGGTCGACGCAGAACAGCACCTTCGACACCGGTTCGGCGCGGTCGCCGCAGACCAGGCCGACGGCGTCCCAGGACTCGGCGGTCGCGGGCGGGTAGGCGGCCTCCAGGGCGGCCAGCACGTCCCCCAGCGTGGTCACAGCTCCTCCAGCACGACTCGCAGCGCGTCCACCAGCAGCGCGAACTCCTCCGGCGCGCGGACGGCGACCCTGATGTGGTCCGGGGTCAGGCCGGGGAACGTGTCACCGCGCCGCACCGCGATCCCCTTGTCCCGCAACGCCTGCCGCACCCGCGGCCCCTGCGGCACGCGCAGCAGCACGAACGGCGCGTCCGGCGGCACGACCACCAGGTCACCCAGCCGGGCCACGGCGTGCGCGGTGTGCTCACGGGCCTGCCGCGCCAGCGCCTCGGCCTGGGCCACCGCCGACGGCTCGCAGCACGCCGTGACGGCCTCCAGCACCAGGCTGCCCACCGGCCACTGCGGCCGGGGCAGCGCGAGCCGGGCCAGCAGCTCGGGCGCACCGAGCAGGTAGCCCGCGCGCAGGCCCGCCAGGCCCCACGTCTTGGTCAGGCTGCGCAGCACCAGCAACCCGGGCACGTCGGCGCGTCCGGCCAGCGACTCCGGCTCGCCGGGCACGGTGTCGGCGAACGCCTCGTCCACCACCAGCACCCGGCCGGGCCTGCTCAGCGACGCCACGACCTCGGCCGGGTGCAGCACGGACGTCGGGTTGGTCGGGTTGCCCAGCACGACCAGGTCGGCCTCGTCGGGCACCAGGTCCGGCCGCAGCCCGTAGCCGTCCTCGGGCCACAGCGGCACCCGCTGCACGGGCACGCCCGCGTCCCGCAACGCCACCTCCGGCTCGGTGAACGACGGGTGCACCACCGCGGCCAGGGCGGGGTGCAGGTTCGGCAGCAGCGCGAAGCCCTCCGCGGCCCCGTTGAGGATCAGCACCTCGTCGGGGTCGCGGCCGTGCCTGGCGGCGACGGCGGCGCGGGCGCGTTCGTCGGCGGCGGCGGCCGGGTAGGAGCCGAGGTCGTCGAGGGCGGCGGCCAGCCGGTCCCGCAGCCACGGCGGGGGCGCGGGCACCCGCACGTTCACCGCGAAGTCCGCGAGTCCGGGCGCGGCGTCGACGTCCCCGTGGTGGCGCAGCAGCGCCCGGCCGGGATCCTGGCTGGTCATCGGCGCGAGTCTAGGCGATCTGCGGCAGCGGACCCGCGCTCTACCCCATCTGGGAGCAAGCCCAGTCGAGGTAGGCCGCCGGCAGCTCGCGCAGGATGCCCAACGCCTCGGACTCGGGCAGGTCGGGCAACGCGCGCGCCGCCTGCGCCGCCAGCGCCGTGCAGTGCTCGACGGTGTCGGCGACCAGGCTGGTCTGCCGCAGTCGCGCCAGCAGCCCGGCCAGCTCCGCGTCGGTCAGCTCACGGCCGCGTCGCGCGAGGAACGCGCGCTGGTCGTCGGTCAACGCCCGCAGCAGCGGGAACGTGTAGACGCCCTGGCGGATGTCGTTGCCGACCGGCTTGCCCAGCCGCTGCGAGGTGGACGCGAGGTCCAGCAGGTCGTCCAGGATCTGGAACATCAGCCCGAACAACGCGCCGAACCGGGCCATGGCGGCCGTGGTGGCCTCGTCGGCGTCAGCGCAGTGCGCCGCCAGCACGCAGCCGACCTCGAACAACGCGCCGGTCTTCAGCTCGATGGACCGCAGGGCGTTGTCCGGGCTGCGGTGGACGTCGTAGAGGTCCACGACCTCCAGCACCTGACCCTCGACCAGGTCGGTCACGGCCTGGGCGAGCCTGCTCGCGGCGAACGGCGAGATCCGGTCCAGCGCCGCCTGGCTCGCGCGGGCCAGCATGAAGTCGCCCACCAGGACGGCGGGGCCCGTGCCCCAGTCCGCGTTGACCGTGCGCACGCCGCGCCGTTCCTCGGCGTTGTCCATCAGGTCGTCGTGCACGAGCGAGCCGGCGTGCAGCAGCTCGACGCAGGCGGCGGCGGTGACCGCCTTGTCGGTGATCTCGCCGGACACGGCCAGCGAGCCGGCCAGGACCAGCACCGAGCGCAGCCGCTTGCCGCCGGCCGCGGTGATGCGGCCGGAGAAGTCGTTCACGATCGGCAGCGACGACGACGTCGCCAAGGCCCGGATCTCGTCCTCGACCCTCGGCAGCGCGAGGGCGAGCGCCGGCATGGTCGGCATGGTCGACTGCGGCTGGTTCGACTGCGCTGTGGACACCTGGTGATCGTCCCGCGACGGACCTGAGAGGCCGCTGAGACGGCTAGAGCATCGAGACGGCCACGGCGAAGAACAGCAGCGCGAGGCTCAGCACCAGGTGCGCGGGCGAGGGGGCCTCATACCTGCCGGCCCGGCAGAGCGACGGTTCGGTCACCACGCGTCGCCGATCTCCCGGCGAACCCGTCGCACGCCACGTGTGCGCGTCATCCACATTCCTTCCCGACACATTCCCCACTGCATTGGCGTCGGAATTGCGGGCCGTTCCGTTACTCGTTATCACGCTTTCGCAGGCTCTCTTCCACCGCCGAGAGCAGGCGGGCCCGGTCCTGGCGGGCCAGGCGCTTCCGCTCCCGCTCACGCACCCATGCTCGCACGTCGTCGGCACCCAGACCGACCGCTTCGCGGTAGAACTCGTCCCCGAACCACCACCACACCCGAATGCCGTAACGGGCAATGCGCACAGGCTGTTCCCGACGCAACACGTCGAGTGACGAAAAATCCGCGACCAGCACCGGCGGGCACCCCGTGCCGACGAAGAAATGCCTTTTCCGGAACGCGAAACGGCGGTGCGTGAAGAATCCGGCGTTGGGGTCGGGGACCAGCCCGCCGGGCGAGGTCACGGGCCGCGGCCGGGCGAACGCGGGCGTCTCGGGCCACGACCGGCGGCGCAGCACGACCACCACCCCGGCCACCGCCACGACGGCGAGCAGCACGACGACACCGACCACGACCCCGGACATTGCCTCAGACCCCCAACGCGAACCGGGTGGCAGACTGACCCGCCGTGGCGCTGACCGTCTCGTTCATCTGCACCGGCAACATCTGCCGCTCCCCCGTGGCCGCGATCATATTCCGCGAGCACCTGCGCCGGGCCGGGCTGGGTGACCTCGTGGAGGTGACCAGCGCGGGCACCGGCGGCTGGCACGTGGGCGACCCGGCCGACCCGCGCGCGGCGAAGTCGTTGGCCGACAACGGCTACCCGACCGAGCACGTGGCCGCCCAGGTCGGCGAGAACCACCTCGACGCCGACCTGCTGGTGGCGCTGGACTCCGGGCACGCGCGGTCGCTGCGGCGGATGGTCGCCGACCCGGAGCGGGTCCGGCTGCTGCGCTCGTTCGACCCCGACGCGGACGGCGTGGACGTGCCCGACCCGTACTACGGCGACAAGGCGGGCTTCGACCGCGTGGTGGAGATGGTGGAGGCCGCCGTGCCCGGCCTGCTGGCGTGGGTGCGCGAACGGCTGTGACACCGGCGGAGGCGGCACGGCGGCTGACCGGGACGCCCGCGACCGGGGTGCGGCGGCTCGGCGGCGCGGTGTGGGAGGTCGGGCTGGCCGACGGTGGCACCGTGGTCGTCAAGCGGCACGACGAGCCGGGCGCGGCCTTGGCCGAGGCCGCGTCGCTGGCGTGGTTGGTCGACCCCGCGGGCCCGCCGGTGCCGGGGCTGCGCGGGCACGACGGGCCGTGGCTCGCGATCGACCGGGTCGAGCCGGGCCGGCCGTCGCCGCGGGCGGCCGAGGAGTTCGGGCGACGGCTCGCCGCGCTGCACGCGACCGGCGCACCCGCGTTCGGCGCACCGCCACCCGGTGGGCCGGCTGACGCGTCGATCGGCCTCGCACCCCTGCCCAACGTCCCCGCGGAGCACTGGTCCGAGTGGTTCGCCCGGGACCGGATCGCCTACTACACCCGGCTCGCCGTGGACGCGGGCGCGTTGACCGCCGCCGAGGCGCGCACCATCGAGGGCGTGCGGGTGGACGCCCCGGACGAGCCGCCCGCCCGCCTGCACGGCGACCTGTGGAACGGCAACGTGCACTGGGCCGCCGACGGCCGCGCGTGGCTCATCGACCCGGCCGCCCACGGCGGGCACCGGGAGAGCGACCTGGCCATGCTCGCCCTGTTCGGCTGCCCCCACCTCGACCGCGTCCTCGCCGCCTACGACGAGGCCGCGCCGCTGGCCGACGGGTGGCGCGACCGGGTGCCGCTGCACCAGCTGTTCCCGCTGCTCGTGCACGCCGTGCTGTTCGGTCGCGGCTATGCCCGACAGGCGCTGGCCGCGGCCCGTTCGCTGCCGTCGTGACCGCGGTGCCCGCCCGCCCGCTTCGGCCGGGTGCGGGTCACAACGGCGCAGGGCTTACCGTGGTCACGTGCGGTTGAGGTTCCTGTTGCAGCCCGGCTGGCTGGCGTTGACGCTGGCGGTGTGGGTGTTCGCGGGCGCGTGCTTCACGCTGCTCGCCCCGTGGCAGTTCGACCGCGACACCGAGCGCGAGGCCCAGAACAACGCGGTCACGTCGTCCCTGCGGACCGACCCGGTGCCCGTGACCACGCTGCTCGACCGGCCCAACGCCGAGGTCGAGTGGCGGCGCGTGACGCTGACCGGCCGCTACCTGCCCGAGGGGCAGGCGGTGGCGCGGCTGCGGACCGTGCAGGGCGAGGCCGCGTTCGAGGTGCTGACGCCGTTCCGGCTGGTCGACGGCACGGTCGTGCTGGTCGACCGGGGGTACGTGCGGCCGGTCAACGGCATCAAGGTGCCCGACCTCGACCCCGTGCCGACCGGCGAGGTGACGCTCGTCGCACTGGCTCGCCGCGACGAGTCCGACACCCGTGACGCGTTCCAGGAGGACCAGCACCGCCAGGTGTACTCGGTGAACTCGGCCGTGGTCGGCCGGGCCGCCGGGCTCGACCTGCGACCCGGGTACTTCCAGCTCACCGAGGGCCAGCCGGGCGTGACCGAGGCCCTGCCGCTGCCGAAGCTCGACGCCGGCCCGTTCTTCTCCTACGCGTTGCAGTGGATCGCGTTCGGCGCCATGGCGCTGGGCGGCTGGCTGTACTTCACCGTCCGCGAGGTCTGGCCCGGCGGCGCGCTGCGCGAGGACGCGGGCACGACCAAGGTCAAGCGGAAGTCCGTCGCCGAGCAACTCGCCGAAGACGAGGCCGCGCCAGCGCGATGACCGCGGTCACGGCCGCCGCCGACGCGCCGACCACCCGCGACAGCTCCACCGCCCGCGTCACGTGACCGGCGTCGGGGTTGCGGCCGTGCCCGAGCACCGGCCGGTCCTCCGCGCCGTGCGCGTACACCGTGCGGCCGCCCAGCCGCACCTCCAACGCACCCGCGAACGCCGCCTCGACCTGGCCCGCGTTGGGGCTCGGGTGCGCCGCCGCGTCCCGCCGCCACGTCCGCCACGCCTCGCCCGCCGAGCCGCCGACGACCGGCGCGCCCGCCGCCGTGAGCAGCGCGGCCAGCCGCGAGGGCAGCAGGTTCGCCACGTCGTCCAGGCGTGCCGCGGCCCAGCCGAACCGCCGGTACCGCTCGTTGCGGTGGCCGACCATGGCGTCGAGGGTGTTCGCCGCGCGGTAGCCGAGCAGCCCCGGCACGCCCGCGACCGCGCCCCAGAACAGCGGCGCGACGACGGCGTCGGACGTGTTCTCCGCCACGGACTCGACGGTCGCCTTGGCCAGGCCCATCGTGTCGAGCTTGCGCGGCTCGCGCCCGCACAGGTTGGGCAAGCGATTGCGCGCCGCTTCGAGGTCGCCGCCGTCCAGTTCGCGGCCCATCGCGGTGCCCTCGTCGGCCAGCGACGACCCGCCGAGCACCACCCACGTGGCCGCGGCCGTGGTCAGGGCCTGCACCACCGGGCTGCGCCTGCCGAGCCGTTCCACCGCGGCGCCGGCGAGGACCGTGCCGCCGACGAGGACGGCCGTGTGCGCCACGCCGCCCACCTGGTGGTCGCGGTACAGCTTGCGCTCCAGCGCCGCCGCCGCACGTCCGAATCCCGCTACCGGGTGATACCTCTTGGGGTCGCCGAACACCGCGTCAGCGGCCACGCCCAGCACCAACCCCACCGCGCGCCCCAGACTCACACGGGGCACGGTAGCCCGCACGTGTCGGACCGCCGCACTAGGGTGGCGCACCGTGGAACCAGCCGGCCGCCTCAAGCTCTACGCGTACTTGGACGCCCGCGATCACCAGCGCACGTACCTGGCGATCATGCGGTTGTTCACGTCCACGCTGCTGGCCGACCTGTCCGCGGGCGAGGTCGCGGGCGCGCTGGCGGGCGCGGAGCGCGAGGGCCGGGTCGAGCCGGGCGAGTCGCGCATCGAGAACGTGATCAACCGGCTGCGGCAGCTCGTCGAGTGGGGCAACCTGGTGCAGGGCAGGCGCGAGGTGGTGGCCTCCAGCATCGCCGAGTTCCAGCACGGCAGCGTCCGCTACCAGGTCAGCAAGCTCGCCGTCCGGGTGCAGCGGGACGTGGACGAGCTGCTGCGCGTGCCCGAGGGCGCGCGGGAGGTGTCGCGGGAGCTGCTGCCCGCCGTGGAACGCGGCCTGGACCGGCTGGGCCAGTCGCTGTCGGAGGCGTTGATCAGCGGCGCGCCCCGCAGCCGCGAGGTGCTGGCCGAGCAGGTCACCACGCTGTTCCTCCAGCACGCCGAGCTGGCCGCGACCGTGCGCGACTTCTACGCCTACCTGGGCCAGGTCGTGACGCGGCACCACCTCGCGCCGGAGGAGATCTCCGGGTTCCGCAACCTGCTGGTCGAGTACATCCAGATGGTCGTGGAGGACGTGCTGCGGCACACCCCGGCCATCGCCGACGCCCTGGCCCGGGTGAACTCCGCGCGCTCGGAGCTGCTGCGCCTGCTGGGCCGCGCCGACCTCGGCGACCAGGTCGAACGGGCCCGCGGCCGGTCGCCGGAGGACTGGCAGGAGCTGACCGACTGGTTCGTGGACCGGCCGGGTCGGCCGAGCCAGGTGACCGCGCTGCGCGAGGCCACGGCACGCGCGATCGGGTCGCTGCTGGCGAGCGTGAAGCGGGCGACCTCGGGCGGCGGGCTGCTGCCGAGCCGGCGCGCCGAGCTGCTCAAGCTGGCCGCGTGGTTCGACTCGGGCACGCGGGAGCAGGCGCACGAGCTGTACGCGGCGGCGTTCGGGCTGCACTCGGCGCGGCACGTGTCGCCCGCGCCGGAGCACGACAGCGACAACGAGCGCACACCGTGGCGGGACGGCCCGGTGGTCGAGGTGCAGGTCAGCGTGCGCAGCCGCGGTGATCGCGGCGCGCGGGGGCGGACGTCGAGGATCCTGGACGACCCGATGACCGAGCAGTCGTTGCTGGCGGAGGCCCGCGAAGCGGACGAGCGGCGGGCGGCGTCGGTGGCGGAGCTGGCGGCGGCCGCACCCCGGCTGGCCGAGACGACGCTGTCCGGCGAAGCGCTCGGGGTGCTGTGCGAGCTGCTCACGCTGGCCATGGCGCAACGTGACACGGCGGCCGACTCGGGTTCGGCGACCGACCCGGTGCGCGGGCTGCGCGTGACGGTGGCGCACTCCCGAGGGCAGTCCACCCGGATCCGCTCGGCGGCGGGGACGTTGACGCTGCACGACTCGACGTTGGTGCTCGACTGATGTTCGACGACCTCTCCGAGATCGACGCGGCGAACGTGGTGCGCTGCGCCCGCACCCTGCTGCGGCGGCCGCTGCTGCGCGCCGACGGGCCGGACGGCGAGCTGTTGACGCTCGTCTACCGGCACCGGGCGGCGTTGCAGGACCTGTTCGCCCGGCTGCTGGGCTACCGGCTCGTGGTGGAACGGCGGTTCGCGCGGCTCTACAAGTCCGGGCCGGGCGCGGACGACTCGCGCGGCGTGCTCGGCATGTCGCCGCGCGGGTACGCCTACGTGGCGTTGACCATGGCGGTGCTCACCGGCGTCGGGCGGCAGACGCTGCTGTCGCGGCTGGTCGCGGACGTCCGCGCGGCGGCGGTGGAGGCCGGGCTGACGGTCGTGGACGACGTGGCCGACCGGCGGGCGTTGACGGCGGCGTTGCGGCACCTGGTGTCGCTGGGCGTGCTGCACGAGACCGAGGGCACGGTGGACGTGCACGCCGAGGCGTTGATCACCATCGACACCGACCTGCTCGGCCAGTTGCTGACCGGCCCGGTGGCGGAGGCCGACTCGCCGTCGCGGCTGGTGGAGCTGGCCGCCCGGCCCGGCCCGCGCGGGGTGGAGCACGCGGTGCGGCGCAAGCTCGTGGAGAACCCCGTCGTGCTGTACGCGGACCTGCCGCCCGAGCAGGCCGAGTGGTTGCGGCGCAACCAGCGCAAGGAGTCGGCGTTGCTGGAGACGTGCTTCGGCCTGCACACCGAGTGCCGGGTCGAGGGCGTGCTCGCGGCCGACCCGGAGGACTACCTGACCGACCTGTACTTCCCCGGCACGTCCACGGTGGCGCGGATCGCGCTGCTGGCGCTGCCGGAGCTGCTGGAGTCCGACCCCCTTGCCGGTGGACGGCACGCCGTGGACCGGGCGGAGCTGCGCGAGGTGTGCTCGCGGCTGGTCGAGGACTACCCGGCCGCGTGGTCCAAGCAGTTCACCGACGACCTGGACCGGCTGGTCGACGAGGTGCTGGAGCTGTTGCGCCGCATGGGGTTGGCGGTCGCGGCGGAGGATGGGTGGCTGCTCAACGCCGCCGCGCACCGGTGGCTGCCGTCGCCGGACGGCGACCCGGAACGTGAAGTGGAGCCGGTCGTCGTGCCGGACGTGCCCAGCTGGTCGTTGTTCGATGAGGAGACCGCGTGAACAGGTGGCGGCTGCACAGGGGCGGCATCGTCAACATCTGGCAGTACACCGAGCAGACGTTCGACTTCTCCGGCGGGCGCGCGATCTTCCAGGGCACCAACGGCTCCGGCAAGTCGCGCACGCTGGAACTGCTGCTGCCGCTGTGCCTGGACGGCGACCTGCGGCAGGTCGGCTCCAAGGGCTTCGACACGGTGTCGTTGCGGCGGCTCATGCTCGACGACTACGACGGCGGCCCCAACCGGATCGGGTACGCGTGGGTGGAGCTGACCCGCGGTGACGACGAGTACCTGACCTGCGGGTTGGGCGTGAAGGCGTCCAAGACCTCGCAGGCGATCACCGACTCGTGGCGGTTCATCACGCCGCTGCGGGTGGGTCACTCGCTGGCGCTGGTGGGCGCGGACCGCACGCCGCTGGGTCCGGCGCAGTTGCGCGACCTGATCGGCGCGGACCGCGTGCTGGAGGAGGCGGCGTTCCGGGCGCGCGTCGCCGAGACCGTGTACGGCGTGCCCGCCGCCCGGTACGGCGACCTGCTGCACCTCCAGCGGACGCTGCGCAACCCCGACGTCGGGTTGAAGGTGCTGGAAGGGCAGCTCGAGCAGATCCTGTCCGACGCGCTGCCGCCGTTGGACCAGGCGATGGTCGAGCAGTTGGCGACGTCGTTCGACGACCTGGAGTCGATCCGGGAGAACATCACGCGGCTGTCGTCGGCCGATGCGGCGCTCGGGACGTTCCTGAAGACCTACTCCGACTACGCGTTCGGCGGGTTGCGGGCGGCGGCGGTCTCGCTGGGGGCGGCCGAGGACGGGGTGCGCAAGCTGGAGCGCGCGTCGGCCCGGCTGTCGGCGTCGTTGGAGGAGACGCTGTCGGCACGTGCGGCGGCGGAGCACTCGTTGACGTCGTTGGAAGCCGGTGAGCAGCAGGCCGAGGAGACCATCGGGGCGTTGAAGGAGCTGCCGGCGTTCCGCGACCTGCAGGACTTGCAGACGCGCGAGAAGTTGGTGGCGGAGAAGCGCTCGTCGGCCGTGGCGGC
The DNA here is from genome assembly GCF_021390395.1 of Saccharothrix sp. S26. Taxonomy (GTDB): domain Bacteria; phylum Actinomycetota; class Actinomycetes; order Mycobacteriales; family Pseudonocardiaceae; genus Actinosynnema. The sequence goes on along the minus strand of NZ_JAJUWT010000029.1, from coordinate 76,393 downwards.
GTTGGACATGGCGAACAAGCAGCGGTTGCAGGAGGACGGCGCGGTCGACGGCGTGCTGCGGCTGCTGCGCCGGCTGGCCGAGGACCTGGGTTCGGCGCGGGAGCTGGCCGAGCCGCTGCGCCACCACCTGCGTGCCGCCGGCCTGTCGCCCGCCGTGGTGCCCGACGTGCCTGCGGTGTCCACTTTGGACGCCGTGGTGCGCACGGAGTCGGTGCGTGCCAAGCCGGACCCGGAAGCCGAACCGCTGCCGATCGAACGCCGCGTGCCGCCGCCGGTCGGCGTCGACGAGGAGACCTTGTCGGCGGTGGCGGAGCGGACGTCGGAGATCGCGTCGGCCGCCCGGCAACGCGGGGCGCTGGCCCTGGCGCTGGCCGCGCGTGCCGCCGAGTTGGATGCGGCGCAACGGCAGGTGGACGCCCTGCGCCAGACCGCCCGGGACGCGCAGCACGCCGCGACCGAGGCGGCGGCCCTGCGCAACCAGGAGGCGCAGGAACTGGCCGAGGTGGCCCAGACGTGGCTGTCCGACGTCGAGGACTGGCGCACCTCGGGCCCGTTGGCCGACGTCCGACCCGACACCCCGCTGCCGCTGCCGACCACCGTCGACCCGGCCACCGCCCGCTCCCTGACCACCACCGCCCGCGACTGGGTGGGCCCCCTCGTCACCGCCGCCAGGGACGACGCCCACACCGCCACCCAACACCGCGCCGACCTGGCCACCAGGATCAACGCGTTGGACGCGGAACTGTCCGCCCTGCGCTCGGGCACCGCCCAAACCCCGGACCGCACCCGCTTCACCGGCGCCGACCGGGACGCCGGGTCAGGTGCCCCGTTCTACCGCCTGGTCGACTTCCACCCGTCGGTGGAGGAGCGCGCCCGCGCCGGCCTGGAAGCCGCCCTGGAAGCCTCGGGCCTCCTGGACGCCTGGGTGACACCATCGGGTGAACATGCCCTGGAAATGTACGGAAACACCGTTACCGCACCTCGGTTGAAAACGAGCAGCCCGACCTCAACCACCCCCGTCCACCCCAACACCCCCCAAGACGTCCTGGCCATCCCGGGCCCACCAGCCCAAGGCCCCTCCCTGGCCACCGTCCTGACCCCGGCCGTCGAACCGAACTCCCCCGTCCCCGCCACCCTGGTGGCCGACCTGCTCGCCTCGGTATCCCTGCACACCCTGACCCCGCCCCCAGGGACTGCCGCCGGAACTCCCGCAGACCCGGCGGCCCCCACGGACCCTGCCGCCCTCACCACCCCTGCCACCCCTGCGGACCCGGCCACCCCCGCGACCCCGGCCACCCTCGCGAACCCGGCCATCGCAGCGGACGGGACCACCCCGACCACCCCGACCGCCGCGTTCGCGGTGTCGCCGGACGGGCGCTGGCAGGCCGGCGTGCTGGCGGGGGCGTGGCACAAGGACGCGGCCGAGTTCATCGGCGCGGGTGCCCGTGAGGCCGCCCGCCGCCGGCGGATCGCGGAGCTGGAGGACGAGCTGGCCGCCCTGCGCGCCGAGCTGGGCGTGGCCGAGGCGGAGGTGGCCGAGGCGCACGGCTCGGTCGAGCGGTGGGAGGGGCACCTCGACCGGTTCCCGGCCGACCGCGAGCTGGTCGCCCGGCACGGGCGGCTCCAGGCGGCGCAGGAGTCCGCGGACCGGGCCGCGCGGCGGGCGGAGGAGTTGCGCGAGGAGCTGGCCACCGCCCAGGCGCGCGGTGAGGCGGCGGCGGCCGAAGTGGTGCGCCAGGCAGGTGACGCGGGGCTGCCCGCGACCACCGACGGGCTGCAACAGGCCCAACAGGCGGCGGCCGAGGCGCAGCGCACGGCCGATCGGTTGGGTGACGTGCTGCGCCGCCAGTGCCGCAGCACGGTGGCCGACCTGACCGACGCGGCGCACCGGTACCACGCGGCGGTGGAGGATCGGGTCGCGGCGGAGGCCGACGCGCAGGCGCGGTGCGTCGACTACGCGTCGCAGGCGTCGACGTTGGCCGAATTGTCCGACGCGATCGGCGGCGAGGCCAAGGAGATCGCGGACCAACTGTCCACTTTGGAGCGTTCACGGCGGGAGATGCGCGCCGAGCTCAAGGGTGTGCGCGAGCAGGTCGCGTCGGCACGCGAGCAGGCGGCCAAGCTCACCGCCCAATTGGAGGCCTCGGCCGAGCAGCTCGCCGCCGCGAAGGACGCCCTGACCCGCGCGACCGAGCACTTCAAGGCCACCGTGCAGGCGCCGGGCATCCTCGTGGCCGCGCTGCCGGACGTGCCCGAAGACGTCACGTCGGTCCGCGCCGCGCTGATGGCCTCCGACCGGCGCGGCGCGGGCGAGGCGACGGTGATCACCAAGCTCCAGGCCCTGCAGACGGCGCTGGCGGGCAGCCACGACATCGCCGCCGAGCAGCACGTCGGCCTGCTCACCGTCACGGTCACCGGCGAGGAAGGTGCCCGCCCGGTCGCCGTCGCCGCACGCCAGGTCACCGCGAAACTGGCCGAGCAGCGCGGTTACCTCGACGAGCAGTACCAGAACATCTTCGCCGACTACCTGATCCGCGACCTGGCCGAGTGGCTGCGCGGGCAGATCGCGGTCGCCGAGGACCTGTGCAAGCGGATGAACGACGTGCTCGGCAAGGCCCGCTCCAGCCAGGGCGTGCACGTGAAGCTGGCGTGGAAGCCGTCGGCGGCGTTGGAGGAGGAGACGCGCGACGCGTTGGCGCTGGTCCGCCTGCCCTACGCGGAACGCACCCCCGAGCAGGACGCCACGCTGCGCCGCGTGTTCACCGAACGCATCGAAGCCGAACGGGACGCGCACACCGGCAACTACGCCGAGATCCTGTCCCGCGCCCTGGACTACCGCACGTGGCACCAGTTCACCGTCACGGTGGCCGACACGGGCCCGGACGGCAACCCGCGCGAACGCCGGTTGCGCCAACTGTCGTCGGGCGAGACGCGGCTCATCTCGTACGTGACGCTGTTCGCGGCGGCGGCGTCGTTCTACGACGCGGTCAGCGGCGAGTTCGAGCCGCTGCGGCTGGTGCTGCTGGACGAGGCGTTCGAGCGGCTGGACGACCCGACGATCGCCCGGATGCTGGGCCTGCTGGTGGACCTGGACATGGACTGGGTGATCACCTGGCCGAGCGGCTGGGGCGTGTCCGACAAGATCCCCCGCATGCACATCTACGACGTGCTGCGCCCGAAGAACGGCCGGGGCGTGGCGTGCACGCAGACCACGTGGGACGGCGCGGCGCTGGACCGGGTCGACCCGTAGTCAGACCGCGACTTGGCCGGCGTCGCGGTACGCGCGAACCGTGGCCATCAGGTCGTCGAGCGCGTCACGCGTGCGCAGCAGCTCGTCGATGTGCGCGGAGAGCCGTTCGCGTTCCTCGGCCATGCGCGCCATCGCGGCGTCGGAGTTCTCGTCGCTGGGCGAGTCGACGCACGGCAGCAGTTCGGCGATCGTGCGGCTGGACAGCCCGGCGGCGTACAGGCGCTGCACGAACGCGACCCGCTCGACGTCGTGCTCGGCGTAGTGGCGCTGCCCGCCGGCGCTGCGGGTGCTGCTGAGCAGCCCCTGTTCCTCGTAGTACCGCAGCGAGCGGACGCTGACCCCGGTCCGTACCGCGAGTTCACCGATCCGCAAGGCACCCTCCCGTTGTGACGTCGGCCGCACGACTTGCCTCTCACATTGATGTCAGGTTTTAGCGTACCAATCGAGCCCGCAGCGGGCCTCGACCAGTACGAAGGAGTTCGGCATGACCTCGCTGTTCGACCGCTACCGCCTCGGCGGCCTCGACCTGCCCAACCGGGTCGTGATGGCCCCGATGAGCCGGGTCCGGGCCGCGGCCGGCGGTCTCGCCACCGCGTCGATGGCGACCTACTACGCCCAGCGCGCCACCGCCGGGTTGATCATCTCGGAGGGGGCGCAGCCGAGCCTGGTCGGGCAGTCGAACCCCGGCACCCCGGGCCTGCACACCGACGAGCAGGTGGCCGCGTGGCGAACCGTCACCGACGCCGTGCACGTCAACGGCGGGCGCATCTTCGCCCAGATCATGCACGGCGGCCGCGTGTCGCACCCGGACACGACCGGGTTCCAGCCGGTCGGGCCGTCCGCCGTCCCCGCCACGGGTGACGTGTTCACCCCGAACGGGCCGAAGCCCGCACCGGTCCCCCGCGCGCTGGACACCGCCGAGGTGCCCGACCACGTCCGCTCGTACGCCGACGCCGCCCGCCGGGCCGTGGACGCCGGGTTCGACGGGGTGGAGCTGCACGGCGCGAACGGCTACCTGATCTCGCAGTTCCTGTCGTCCAACGCCAACCTGCGCACCGACTCGTACGGCGGCCCGATCACCAACCGGATCCGCTTCGCGGTCGAGGTGGTCGCCGCCACGGTGGACGCCGTCGGTGGTGCCCGGACCGGGATCAGGCTCTCGCCCGGCGGCACGTTCTGGGGCGTCGAGGAGACCGACGTGCCGGAGCTGTACGCGGCCCTGCTCGCCGAGCTGGCCCGCTTCGACCTCGCCTACGTGCACCTGGAGGCCACCGCGGACGAGGAGGTGCTGATCGGGCTGCGCCGCGCGTGGCCGGGCACCCTGATCATGAACCCGGTCATGCCGCTGGGCCCGAAGCAGACCGACCGGACCACCGCCGACCACTGGCTCGGCCTGGGCGCGGAGCTGATCAGCTTCGGCCGCTCGTTCATCGCCAACCCCGACCTGGTGGAACGGCTGCGCACCGGCCTGCCGCTGGCACCCGTCGACCCCGACACGTACTACCAGGGCGGCGACGCGGGCTACCTCACCTATTCGGCGTACCAGCACACGGCGTGACCTGCGGCGTCACAGCGCGGGGCTGGGGGTGCGGTGGCGCACGTGGCCCAGGACTCGCACCCCACCGGCTCAACCGACGCACGCGCATTCACGACGTGCTGTGCCCAACAACCGGCCGCAGCGCGGAACTCGACCGCCCGGCCCATGGCAAGCTCTCATCGGTAGCATCTGCACGTGACGTTGAGCAATGCCGATGTGCACAGGATGTACGGCAAGTCGTCCTACGAGGAACTGTGGGAGAAGGCGCTCAACGCTGTGGAGTCGGGCCAGGCCGGTTTCACGCTGAAAACGGGCGATGTGCACACCGCCAACGATCTCAGCGGATTGCTCGGAGCGTTCGACCAGCCCACACCGGCACGACGGAAATTGCGGCCCGGAACGCGCACGACGGTCACCGTGACGGAGTTGGACACTCGTTTACGCCGTAGCAAGTTCGGCAGCGGTCTACGGGAACTGCTCGAGATCCTCACCGGCCGACCGGTGGTGACCACCGCGGAACGACGGGAGATCTTCACGGCCGAGTTGACCAAGGCAGGCATCGTCGACCACCCGTGGATCGATTCCTGGCTCGACTACTGCCAGCACCCTCGACGCGTGCAGTCCATCGAGGTGCGCGTCACCGCGCAACGCTGTGCAGCCATTTTGGCCAGGCTCGTGCTCGATCCATCGACATATCCGGAGGAACACACACCGTTGGAAAGCCTTGCCGACATATACACGGGCGACTCCGCCGGCTTGAGCCCACGGCGCCTGGTCGGGCAACTCGTCATGCGAGCGGTGTCCTCAGCGCACTCCAAACCGATGCCGACGACCACGTATGAACGCTGGCTTTCTTGGCTTCGAGCCGGAGTGATCATGGATGACAGGTCAACCTGGGACGTCTTCATCAGTCACGCGCACGAGGACAAGACCGCCTTCGTGCGACCCTTGGCGACCGCGCTGCGTGAAGCGGGACTCCGCGTGTGGTACGACGAATACACGATGGTCCCTGGCGACAGCATTCGCGAGTCGATCGACAAGGGGATTCAGCGGTCGCAAGCCGGTCTGCTGGTGATGAGCCCGCACTTCTTCCGCAAATTCTGGACCAAGCAGGAAGTGAACGGCTTGTTCAGCGTGGCGAGCAGCCAGGGCACGGGGCTAATCCCGGTGCTCCACGGCTTGGACCACGAGGAGTTCACCAGGCACTCGCCGATGTTGGCGGACCGGTACGCAATCCGGTCGGAAGTCGGGATGGACGCGGTGGTGGATGGCGTGCTGCGCGCCATGGGCAAGCACTCCTAGAGCACCCGGCTGGGGGTGCGGTGGCGCACGCCGCCCGCGGCCAGGAACTCGGCCACCGGCAGCGTCGCCGCACCCAGGGCGACCGACTCCGGGCCCAGCTCGCACAGGGTGATCGCGGCCTGCTCGAACGGTCGGTGCAGGGCGTGGCGGGAGGCCTGGGTGCGCACGTCGTCGAGGATGCGCGCGCCCAGCAGCAGCCCGGCCCAGCCGCCGACGATCACCTGCGACGGGTTGAACAGGTTGATCAGGTTCGCGATGCCCAGCCCGGCGTAGCGGGCGGTCTCGGCCAGGACGTCCCGCGCGGCCCGCGAACCGTCCGCGACCAGCGCCGCCAACGCCTGCTCCTGCTCGGCGGGCACGTCTGCCTTCACCGCGCGGTACCGGCCGACCACGGCCGACGCGCCGATGTACGCCTCCAGGCACCCGTGCGCGCCGCAGCGGCACGGCCGCCCGTCCAGCGCCACGGTCGTGTGGCCCCACTCCCCCGCGCCGCCCGACGACCCGCGGTACAGCACGCCGCCCGTGATCACGCTCGCGCCGACGCCCGACCCGATCAACGCGACCACCGCGTCACCCGTGCCGCGGCCCGCGCCGAACCAGACCTCGGCCTGCCCCAACGTGTTCGCGCCGTTGTCGAGGAACAGCGGCAGGTCGGTGCCGGTGCGCAGCAGCCGTTCCAGGGCCACGCCGTGCCAGCCGACGGTCTGCGCGTACACCCGGCCGTGCTCGACCTGGCCGGGCAGGCCGATGCCGACGCCGAGCACGTCACCCACCCCGCTCTCGGCGAGGCACCGGTCGAGTCCTTCGAGGACACGCCGGGCCACCTCGTCGACGGAGTGCACGTCCGGCTCCATCGGGAACGTCGCCTCGGCCAGCCGCCGCAACGTCAGGTCGAACACCTCGACCAGGACGTGCGTCTCACCGACGTCGACGCCCACCACCGCCGCGTGGTCCGGGTTGACGCGCAGCAGCACGCGGGGCCGGCCGCCGTCCGAGTCGACCTGCCCGGCTTCGACCACGACCCCGTCCGCGATGAGCTCGGCGACCACGTTGCTGACCGACGCCTGGCTGAGCCCGGTGGCACCCGCGAGTTCCTGGCGGCTGCGCGGTTGGTCGAAGTACAGCGCGCGCAGCACCCGCGCGCGGTTGCCGGCACGCAGGTCGCGCACGGTCAGTCTGCGGTGCACGCCCCGACGTTAGTCGGTCGCGAACCTCTTGGCGTCCCATTTGCCGTGTGCTTCCAGCAGTTTTCGCCCGATCCGCTTGAGCTCCGCGACGTCGCGATCACTCAGCGCAGCGGCGAACTCCTCGGCGACCGCGTCGCGGTACGCGGGGGCGCTCGTGGCCGCCAGTACCTGCCGCCCGGCGTCGGTCAACACGGCGTGGACGACCCGGCGGTTGTCCGGTGGCTGTTCGCGCGCGACCCAGCCGCGGCGGACCAGGCGTTCGACCAGTCGCGTGACGCCGCTGGGGCTGACCGCGAGCAGCTCGGACAGCTCGGACATCAGCAGCCGCCCGTTCATGTGGATGCGGTACAGCGCCTCGTGCTCCAGGAGCGAGCACCCGGCGGCGGCCTCGATCCGGCGTTCCACGGCGACCCGGACGGCGTCCACGCCCTGCTGGGCGTACAGCCAGGCCAGCAGCGCGTCACCGGGCTCGTGTCGGCTCATTGCGGCAGCCTAGCAAACTCGCTTGACCGCAGAACATTTTCACTGTCAACCTTTGCTCATGAAACCCATCCTGGTCACCGGCGCCACCGGCGCCCAAGGCGGCGCCGTGACCCGCGCGCTCCTGGCTCGCGGCCACCGCGTCCGCGCCCTCACCCGCACGCCGCACGGCGTTGCGGCACAAGAACTCCACCGGCTCGGCGCGGAGATCGCGCACGGCGACTTCGACGACCCCGCGTCCCTGCGCACGGCCCTGCACGACGTCCGCGCGGTCTTCGCCGTCACGACGCCGTTCGGCACCGACACCGACACCGAGACCCGCCACGGCATCGCGTTGGTCGACGCCGCGCGGGACGTGGAGCACTTCGTGTTCACGTCGGCGTCCAACGCCGACCGCGGCACCGGCATCCCGCACTTCGACAGCAAGCAGCGCATCGAGGAGCACCTGGTCGCCGCCGGTGGCCGGTGGACGATCCTCGGACCGGCCGCGTTCATCGACGACAAGTTCGGCGAGTGGACGTTGCGGGGCCTGCGCGAAGGCACGTTCCACCTGCCCCTGCCGTCGGACCGCCCGCTGCACCTCGTGGCCGTGCGGGACATCGCGACCGTCGCCGTGCTCGCCCTGGAGCAACCCGACCGGTTCGCGGGCAGGCGGCTGGACCTGGCCGGCGAGTCCCTCACCCCGGCGGGCATGGCCGAGGCGTTGACCGCGGCCACCGGCCGCCCGATCCGCCACCACCGCCCGCCGCTGGATGTGGTCGCGCGCTACTCGGCGGACCTGGCCGCCATGTTCGGCTACTTCACCGAGGTGGGCACCGACATCGACCTGCGCCGGCTGCACGCCGACCTGCCCGAGGTCACCTGGACCCGGTACGCGGACTTCGTGCGCACGCTGCCGTGGCCCGACCTGCTGCGGGTCGCCTGACCCGCGCCGCCGCGCCGGGTCAGCCCGCCGCCGCCCACGACTGGATCATCCGGTAGGCGATGGAGGCGCCCGGCGCTAGCAGCAGGTCCGGCACGCTGCCCGGCTCGGCCAGCGCCTGCCGCACCTCCGCCCGGCTGACCCACCTGGCCTGCGCGATCTCGCCGTCCGCGAGCCGCAACGGCTCGGCCGGGTCGGCCACCGCCTCGAACCCCACCATCAACGACCGCGGGAACGGCCACGGCTGGCTGCCGAGGTAGCGGATGTCGGCGACCTCGACGCCGACCTCCTCCTCGATCTCCCGCGCCACGCACGCCTCCAGCGACTCGCCCGCCTCGACGAACCCGGCCAGCACCGAGTAGCGGCCCTCGGGCCACCCCTCGCCGCGCGCGAGCAGCACCTGGTCCGCGCCGTCGTGCACCAGGCAGATCACGGCGGCGTCCGTGCGCGGGTATTCCTCGCGCCCGCACCGCTCGCACACCCGCGCCCAGCCCGCCTTGATCGACTCGGTGCCCCCGCCGCACACCGCGCAGAACTTCGCCGACCGGTGCCAGTGGAACAACGCCACCGCCGACGTGAACAGGCCCGCGCCCGTGTCGTCCAACAACGCGCCGCACGCCCGCAGGTCGAGCCACTGCGGCTCGTCGGTCAGCTCCGGCCGGAACCACGCCCGGCCGGCCGGAGCACCGACGTCCGTCTCGTCCTCGGTCAGCGGAACCGCCCAGTACGCCACGCCGTCCTGCTCGCCGAGCAGCACCGCCGTGTCCGGCGGCCCGTCACCGAACTCGGTGGCGGGCCGGTCGACCACGCGCGAAGCCTGATCCGCCACCAGCGTGCGACCGTGCGCGTCCACGGTGAGCACGCGCGCCTTCGGCCACAACTGCGCGAGGCGCTCCGCGTCACCCCGCAACGGCTCCCGCCGGTCCACCGTGAACCTCGACAGGGCGGGCAGCTCCACCAACTCGAAGCTCACGGCAGGGTCACGCCGCCCAACGCCCGCAGCTGCGGGGTCAACAGCTCCGCGTCGCCCACCAGCACGCCGGTGAACGCCGTCGGTGCGAAGAACTCCAACGCCACCTCCGTGACCTGCTCCACGGTGACCTCGGCCAACCGGCCGGGGTGCCCGGTGAACCACTCCACGTCCAGGCCGAGCCCGGCGAGGTTCACCAGGAACGACGCCAGCCCGCCCTGCGACGAGGTCGCGGTCAGCAGCGACCCGATCGCGTACCGGCGCGCGGTGTCCACCTCGGACTCCGTCGGCGGCACGAGACCCAGCCTGCCCAGCTCGTACCGGGTCTCCAGCAGCGCCGCCGCGGTCACCTCGCTCGCGGTGTCGGCGTCCACCAGCAGCGTGGCGCCGCCCGGCGTGAACTCCGGGTGCGACCGCGCGCTGTAGGTGTAGCCCTTGTCCTCGCGGATGTTCTCCACCAGCCGCGACGAGAAGAACCCGCCGAACACCAGGTTCGCCAACTGCAACGCCGGGTACCGGTCGTCGGTGCGCTCCAGCCCCCGCCCGGCGAGCCGGATCTGGGACTGCACCGCGCCGGGACGGTGCACGAACAGCACGTCACCACCCCGCACGGGCGGCAGCGGCGACAACGACACCGCGGTGCCCTCGCCGGTCCACCCGCCCAGCGCGCCCTCGACCGCCCGCACCGCCGCGTCCGGCTCCACGTCGCCCACCACGACGATCACCGAACCGCGCGGCAGCACGGCCGACGCGTGCAGCGCCAGCACGTCGTCACGCGTGACCGCCGCGACCTCCTCCGCCTCGGGCATCTCCTTGGCGAACGGGTGGTCGCCGTACAGGTGGCGCTGCAACGCCTCCCGCGCGATCACGTTCGGCTGCGACCGCGCCAGCCGGATCCGCTCCACCAGCCGCGCGCGTTCCCGCTCGACCTCGTCGGCCGGGTAGGTCGCACCGGTCAGCACGTCCCGCAGCACGTCCAGCACGGTCTCGAAACCGGACACCAGCGCGTTTCCGGACAACGCCAGCCGCTCCGGGTCGACCACCGCGTCCAGCTCGCCGCCGACCAGCGCCAGCTCGGTGTCCACGTCCACCCGGCTGCGCGTCGCCGTGCCGGTGAGAATCGTGTTCGCCAGCACCTCCGCGCGAGCCGCGTGGGTGGAGCCGACGCTGCTCGTCGCCGGGTCGCCGAACGGGATCCGCAGCCGCACCTCCACCAGCGGCACGGATGACCGGCGCACGGCCAGCACCCGCAGGCCGTTGGCCAGCGTGGTGTCGATCGTGTCCAGGTCCGCCGCCGCCCGCTGCTCGCCCAGCTCGGGGAACGGGCGAGGCCCTAGCTCCGTACGGCCGATCTCCTCGGCGCTGCGGTGCTTGGTCGGGGCGCTCACTCGTTACCTCCACTGGCGGGCTTGAGGGTCAGGACGGCGCGCGAGTCCGGCCGCAACGCCTTGGCCGCCGCGGCGACCTCGTCGGTGGTGATGCCGGACAGCTTCTCCGGCAGCTCGTACAGCAGCTCGGCCCGCCCGAACAGCAGCTCGGCCGACCCGAGGCCCAGCGTCCGGCTGGTGAGCCGGTCGTGCTCGCGGTGCATGGTCGACACCCAGCGGGCGGTGACCTTCGCCAGCTCCTGCTCCGACGGCCCTTCCTCGGCCAACCGCAGCAGCTCCTCGTCCACCGCCGCGAGCACCTGCTCGGAGCTCACCTCCGGCGGGTGGATCGCGGTGATGCTGAACGTGTCCGGGTCGCGCGCCTCCAACGGCCCGAACAGACCGCACCCCGCGCCGACGTCGACCACGATCGCGTCACGGTGCACCAGCCGCTGCTGCAACCGCGACCCGTCGCCGTCGGTGAGCACACCGGCCAGGACCAGGTAGGCGAGGTAGCCCTCGACCTCGGTCACCGGGTCCGGGATCCGGTAGCCCACGGCGATGGCGGGCATGGGCGCGTGCTGGTCGGTGTGCTCGGCCCGCAGCTCGCCCTTCGGCGGCGCCTCGGCGAACGACGGCCGGGACGGCACCGGACGGGCGGGCACGTCACCGAAGTGCTTCTCGACGAGGGCCTTCGCCCCCTCCGGGTCGAAGTCGCCCGCCACCGTCAGCACGGCGTTGCCCGGCGCGTAGTAGGTGTCGAAGAACGCGGCGCAGTCGTCCACGGTGGCGTTCTCCAGGTCGGTGAAGTCGCCGTAGCCGTTGTGCGCGTTGGGGAACGTCTGGAACAAGACCGGCGGCAGGAGGATCCACGGGAACCCCCCGTACGGTCGGTTGAGCACGTTGAGCCTGATCTCCTCCTTCACGACGTCGATCTGGTTGCGCAGGTTCTCCTCGGTGAGCTTGGGCGCCCGCATCCGGTCCGCCTCGAGGAACAGTGCCCGCTCCAGTGCCGCCGACGGCAGCACCTCGTAGTAGTCGGTGTAGTCCGGGTGCGTCGACCCGTTGAACGTGCCGCCCGAGGACTGCACGTGCCGGAAGTGGGCCAGCTTCTCCAGGCTCTCGCTGCCCTGGAACATGAGGTGCTCGAAGAGGTGAGCGAACCCCGTCCGCCCCTCGGGCTCGGAGCGGAAGCCCACGTCGTAGTGCACGCTCACCCCGACGACCGGGGCGCTGCGGTCGGGTGCGAGCACCACCCGCAGACCGTTGGGAAGCGTGAACCTGTGCAGTTCGGGTAGCGCCATGAACGCAGCCTACGGGTTCACACCACTGCCGGGCTCGACGGTCGCCCGCCCGTCGGAGCGCCCCGCTACGCCCAGCGCGAAACGACCGGGTTCGGACCGGCCGACCAGCCGCTCGACGGTCGATCCGGGACCGGGCGCACGCCTGCACCGGTCCGGACCACCGCCTGTCTCAGCAGGCCGCCCACCCGGTGGAGCCGGCGCGCGTGGACACCGGGTTGGCTGGGGCCTGAACCCCCACCACCGTCACCCGCCGCCCGCGGGTTCGTGTTGGGGGATGGCTCCATTGTCGAACTGCTGTTCGACGTGGCGCAAGATCACTTTCGAGTGAACGTTCAGCCGCGCAGCGACCGCAGGTGCCCCGCCTGCGCCAGCACCCCGTCCACCGCGCCCAGGAACGCCGGGAACCGCTGCGCGAACCGCCGCAGGTCACCGCCCCGCTCCGCCTCGCCGAACCAGTACAGCCCCGGCCGCGCCCCCGCGAACGCGGCCAGCCACCGCTCCGTCTCCCCCAGCACCACCGCGTACGGCAACGACCGCGAGAACACCATCTCCCGATCGGACTCCGGGATGTCCTGCGGCGTGACCGTGTGCAGGTACCCGCGCAACCCGCGCACGTGCTCCAACAGCACGCTCCCGCGCCTGGTCCGGGCGGGCATCGTCCGCGCGCCCACCGCCAACGCCACCCCGGCGACCAGGACCACCAGCCCGAACAACGCCGCACCGCCGACCAGCGCCAACACCACCGTCAGCGCGGCGCCCAGCACCGCGACCCCCACCCCGACCCACCACCACAGGCTGCGCTCCGCGTCCGGCCGCCGCGCGAACCAGTTCTTCGCCACCACGTCGGCGTACAGCTCGTCGCGCACCCGGGAAAGGTCGATCCGCCTGCCCCGCAGCTCCGACAACGACACCGCGTCCACCTCGTCTGGCAACAACGCCTCGTACACCGCGCGCTCATACCCCGACAACGACGGGTCGGCCGGGTTGCGCCGCACGAACCGCCAGTCGTGCCCGTCGACCTCCTCGATCCACACGTAGTTGCGCACCGCGAGGTCCACGATCGTGGCGGTCACGTCCACCACGTCCACGTGCTCGTCCACCACGGTCCCGACCTGGCCGGGCAGCACGCCGTCCGGCGAGGCGAACGCCACCCGCCCGGACCCGTCGGCCACCAGCACGTTCACCGGCCCGACCTCACCGGCCAACGCCCGCGCGTCACGGCCCCGCAGGTACCACAACAACAACCCGCCGCACAGCAGCAGCACGACGAGCCCACCGAGCCCCGCGCCGGTCAACGGGGTCAACGCGAACGCCGCCGCCAACCCCGACGTCTCCTCCACCCGCGCGTTGGCGGGCGCCGTGCCCTCCTGCAACCCCACGGCCACGTCGACCCGCTCGCCCGCCGCCAGGCCGATCTCCGTCACCCGCACGCCGCGCCCGTCGCCCAGGTCCGCGCTGGTGCACGGCTTCGACGTGCCCGGCTCGCCGGCCAGGCAGTTCACCGACCGCGGCACGTCCGGCGTGATCACGGAGACCTTCACCGAGTCGAGCTCGGCGTCCCACCCGCTCGCGGGCTGCCACCGCAGCTCCAAGGTGTCGCCGATCTGGGCGACGGTGCCGACCACGGAGTACCTGACGGTGGACGTGCCCGCCTGGAGTGCGATCGTGAGCTCGTCGTCCGATGCTGTAGCGGTGCCGTTGCCCTCCACCGCCACGTCGCCGACCTGGAACACCCGGTCGCGGTCGGAGGAGACGGGGACGCGCAACGGGACGACCCGCTTCGCGGACTTGCCCTCGGGGACGGTGACCACCTCGGTCACGCTCAGCCTGCCGTCGCGCTCCAGCTTGAGCCGCACGTCCGCGCCGATTGTCCCGGGCAGCCCGGCCGTGCTGCCCGGTTGCGCCGACGCTGTGCCGACGCCCGTGCACAGCGCGACCGCGCAGATGGCCGCCGCTCCCCAGTTTTTCAACACGGCCGCGGAGAATAGCGGAGTTCCCCTAAGCTCTTGTGCTGATTCGGGCATCCGCGATATGGGGGACGACCAGCGATGACGCAACCACCGCCACCGGGTGGCTGGCCACCGCCGCGACCGGTCGGGCCGCCACCGATGCCCGCCCCGCTGCACCCCCAGCAGCAGCCCCAGCCGACCCGGCAGTGGCCCGCGCAGCAGCCGCCGCAGACCGGCCCGCAACCCCAGCCGTACCCCCAGCCGCAGTACCCCCAGCAGCAGCCGTGGCCCGGTCAGCCGCCCGTGACGCGACCGCCGATGGCCCCGCCGCAGCCGCCGCCCGTGAACTGGGGGCCGCCGCCCGGACCGCCCCAGGGGTGGGGCCCCGCGCCGAACCCGTACCCGCCGCTGCCGCGGCAGAAGAGCAAGGGCCCGCTGGTGGCCGTGCTGGTCGTCGGCTTCCTCGTGCTGGGCGTCGCCACGATCGGCATCGTGGCCGCGACCAGCGGTTCCAAGGAAGCGAGCGACTCGGGCAACGCCGGGTACGCGAGCTACACGTACACGCCCGAACCCACCACCACCACGACCACCACGACGACGACCACCACCGAGAGCAGCAGCAGGCGATCCACGTCCACCAACACGCCGAAGGCTGGCCCCAAGGCCAGCATCACGCTCGGTGACAACCCGATCCACGCCGCCGGCCTCGGCGCGTTCAACATCGACGGCTGCCCCCTGCCGGCGATGGACTACTCGCCCGCCGGCCAGGACCGGTTCCTCCGGGCCGCGCTGCCGTGCATCGAGGCGATGTGGAAGCCGTCGTTCGAGCGCGCGAACCTGCCCTACCAGCCGGTCGAGCTGGTCATGGTGACGTCCCAGATCACCAACACGTGCGGCAACATGGGCCCCGACCGCACCGCCATGTACTGCGACGGCACGATCTACTGGACGCCGAACCACTACGCCAACGAGCAGGGCTCGGCCAACCCCAACCACCCGGGCAAGTACCTGGGCCAGCTCGCGCACGAGTACGGCCACCACATCCAGTGGCTCTCCGGCATCCTGCGCGCGTCCAGCCAGGCGCAGTACGAGAAGGGCGGCTGGGACACCCCCGAGGGCCTCGACCTGAACCGCCGCAAAGAGCTGCAAGCCACGTGCTTCGGCGGGATGACGCTGGCGCCGCTGTCGCACGGCGCGATCCCCGCGGACGTCATCTCGGTGGCCCTGACCGACGCGGGCAACCGCGGCGACTACCCGATCTACCCCAACCGGGACCACGGCGCGCCCGAGCGCAACGCCGCGTGGGTCAACCACGGGTTCAAAAACAACGAGACGAGCGCGTGCAACACTTGGGTGGCGAGCGCGGCGGACGTCAGCTGACCCGACTGGAGGACCGTGCACACGCCCGAGGAGCCCAAGAACAACCCGATCGTCCTCATCGGCGTGTTCTCGTTGATCGTGTTGTGCGTGTTGGGCCTCGGCGGCATCACGCAGCTCGAGACGTCCCGCCGGGTCAACGGCCGCGCGGTGGCCGCGCCGGGCGTGACCGGCACCCAGACCACCGAGACCGAGGCGCCGCGGCCGCGTGCCGTGCACCGGCTGGCCGACCACCCGCTGCTCACCACGCCCGTTCGGCTGCCCGTCGTGACGTGCGCGTTGCCGGGGTTCGGGGTGTCGGACGCGGAGCTGGCGTCCTACTACAAGGCCGGGGTGCTGTGCCTGGACCAGGCGTGGCGGCCGGCGCTGGAGCAGGCGAACCTGCCGTTCGACCCGCCCGCGCTGGACACGTCGCCGGACCTGGCCGAGGGGCCGTGCGGCTCGGCGCCCGCGGAGAGCGAGGCGGTCGCGTACTACTGCGGGCGCAACAGGACCATCTACATGCCCACGCGGCGGCTGCGTGACAACGGCGGCGGCGAGCGCGCGGGGTCGCACCTGGCGACGTTGGCGCACGAGTACGGGCACCACGTGCAGGCGTTGACCGGCATGTTGCGCGCCGCGGACAGCAAGCTCGTCGCCGCGGGCGAGGAAACGCCGGCCGGGCTGGAGATGTCGCGGCGGATCGAGCTGCAGGCCAACTGCTTCGCCGGGATGTTCCTGGTGGCGGCGTCCGAGTCGCTCGGGTCCGGGTTGGCTCAGGAGGCGGCGGACGACTTCCAGTACGCCGTGAAGGAGCCGCCGGAGAAGAACGCCCACGGCAGCCCGGACAACCAGTCCGAGTGGGCGTCGCTCGGGTTCACGTCGGGCGTGACGACCTCGTGCAACACCTACGCGGCTTCGGCGGAGGACGTGGGCTGAGAACGCCTGGTCAGCAGGTAGGCGTAGAGGCCGCCGGCGAGGCCGCTCAGGCACATCAGCAACGTGGCCAACCTGATCTCGAACGGCACGCCCGCGGGTGCGGCGGCAGCGGCTTGGACGGTGAACTCGCCGTCGGTGTCGGCGGGGACGACGACTTCCACCACCTCGTTCGGCTGGTGGCCGCAGCCGTCGAGCTTGGCCGTGTGCGTCCGGTCACCGATCGTCAGTTCGACCCGGTCGTAAGCGTCGGCGTCGCCGCAGGAGGCCGGTTCGACGACGGTGGCGGTGACCCGTTGGGCCTGGGTGGACGTGCGCGGCCACCACAACGCGACCGCTGCCGCGACGGCCAGCAGGCCCACGACCAGCAGCACCAACGCCCACCTGACCGGGCTTCGCGGAACCGCCACAGCGTGGATGGTCGCAGACGGCGCGGCGGGTTGTCGTGCGGGCCGTGGCGGTGGACGACGCGCCCAAACATCACTCGATCGTGATCTTGCCCACCCTCGAACTCCTGTTCGACACTGGACCCATGCCTCTCACCCCCAAGCACTCCGACCCCATCCGACTCCAAGCCCGACTTCGCGCCCGTCGCCGGATGCCTCACCGAGCACCACGGCGAGATCTCCGGCCTTGGACCAGCCGGCCTCGCCTGAGGCCGCCACGCCCACGACCGGGCCACCTCGGCCGACCACCGCCGCCCTGACGCGCACTTCCCATTCCAGGCTCCATCCCGATGGCGCACCCGCCCCACTCCCGCAGCCGAGCCCTCGCCCCAGCCCGAAGGAGGTCAACCACCAACGCCAGTCCCAGCCGAGCTCGCCCACCAACGCCCGCCACGGTTGGGCCCGCCCAACCCGCCGTAGCACCCAGCCACCCACACCCGCAGCCCGGGACCGGTCCCAGCCAAAGGTCACCGACCGAAGCCCGCCCCCGGCCGCACCCGCCAACAGCACCAGCCCTGGTCCAGCCGCCCAACCCGGCCGCAGCCGCCCAACCACCCAACCCACGCACCGCAAGCCCACGCCCGGCCCTAGCCAAGGCCGCCGACCAAAACCGACCCCTGGCCGCACCCACCAACAGCAAGCCCGGTCGGGCGCCGGCTCGCCCTCGGGTCGCACGACGACGGCGGCACGTCGGCCGTGCTGGGCGGTGCGGTCAGCTCCACCGCGTCGGCCGGCCGCGGCGGGCCCGGCGAACCACCCGATCGGCGGCGCGCCGCTGGGCACCGGCGCGCACGCCGCCGTCACCACCAGGGCCAAGACCGCGGCAGCCGTCTCACCGGTACTCCTTCAGCCGCTGCCACCGCCCGAACCAGCCCCGGTCCAGCCACCCAACCCACACACCGCAACCCACACACCGCAACCCGGGCCCGGCCCAGCCGAGGCCGCCGACCAAAACCAGCCCTTGGCCGCACCCGCCGACAGCATCAGCCCCGGTCCAGCCGCCCGACCACATCCGCCCACCGCCGGCGGCCCAACGGCTGCCCAGACTTCGGCTGCCAAACCCGGCCGGACCCCGCCCCACCCGGCCGATCGCAAGACCGCGAGGTCGGCCATGTCGGCCCGTGCCCATCCACATCGATCCGAATTCCCGCGTCCACGCCGGCCGCTCGCCACCGGCACGTGGCCGGGCCCCACAAGCGGCCGGCCTCCCCCGTCCGCGCCCATGTCGAGGGAGGTCGGCCCCAAGTCCGGCACATCCACCGGCTTCACGGCTGTGCTAAGCGACGCGACGCAGAATATGGAGGTGTCGACTGCTGCCAGAGTGCTGGTGATCGAGGACGCGGAGGCGATCGCCGCCGCGGTCGGTTCCGCTTTGCGGGATGCGGGTTACCAGGTGCAGGTCCGGCCGGACGGTCGTGACCTCGAAGGGGAGCTGGTCCGGTTCCGGCCGGACCTGGTGGTGCTCGACGTGATGCTGCCCGGGCGGGACGGCTTCATGCTCCTGGAGGTCATCAGGCGGACCTGTGGGGCCGGGGTGGTGATGTTGACCGCTCGGGACGGGGTGTCCGACCGCCTGCGAGGGCTCGACCGGGGTGCGGACGACTACGTGGTGAAGCCGTTCGTGCTCGCGGAGTTGGTCGCACGGGTGAGCGCGGTGCTGCGGCGGTTGGGGCGCACACCGTCCACGGTGCAGATCGGCGACCTGGTGGTGGACGCCGACTCGGCGGTCGTGCTGCGCGGTGACATGGTGATCGAGTTGACCGCCACCGAGCTGCGGCTGCTCCGGTACCTGGCCGCGCAGCGGGGGCGGGTCGTGGGCAAGACGCAGATCCTCACGGCGGTGTGGGGTTACGAGGACTACGACCCGAACCTGGTGGAGGTGCACGTCAGCGCCCTGCGCCGGAAGTTGGAGGAGCACGGGCCGCGGTTGCTGCACACCGTGCGCGGGCTCGGCTACGTGCTCAGGGCGGACGAGACGTGAGCTTGCGGACCGTCTCGCTGCGTCGACGGGTCACGCTGTCCGCGATCGGTGTGCTCGGCGTCGTGCTGGTCGGGGTCGTGTTGTTGGTGGACGCGTTGTTCGCGGCGCAGTCCAAGCGGGACGTCGACACCGCGTTGCTGGAGAAGGCGCGGGTGGCGCAGCAGTTGGTCAAGCAGCGGGTGCGCGGGGCGGACCTGGTGAACCGGCTGGAAGGCCGGGGTGTGGAGGTCCGGCTGGTCATGCCGGACGGGACGGTGTTCGGGAACGCGCCGGACGAGGAGGTGGCGAACGAAGTCAACAGGCAGTTGGTCGACGGGTCGACCATCACCGTGTACGCCGAGTCGTCGGTCATCACGGCGGCGCAGGCCAGGCTGCGGCGGCTGTTGTTGCTGGTCGGGGTCGGCGCGCTGGCGGTGACGGTCGGTGCCATGGTGCTGGTGGTGCGGCGGGCGTTGGCACCGTTGGACGCCATGACCACGCTGGCCCGTTCGATCGCGCGCGGCAACCGGGGCTACCGGCTCAACCCGTCGCGGGCGGACAACGAACTCGGTCGGACGGCGGCCGCGTTCGACGACATGTTGGACTCGTTGGAGGGATCGGAGGAGCGGACGAAGCGGTTCGTGGCCGACGCGGCGCACGAGCTGAGGACACCCATCGCGGGCGTGCAGGCGGTCGCGGAGGCCCTGATGCAGACCGCGAGCGCCGAGGAGCGGGAGCGGTTGAACCTGCTGCTGGTGCGCGAGTCGCGGCGGGCCGGGCGGCTGGTGGACGACCTGTTGGCGCTGGCACGCATCGAGGCCGGTCTGGAACTGCACCGGGAACGGGTCGACCTGCTGGCGTTGGCCGAGGCCGAGGTGGGGCGGACGCGGTTGGTCGCGCCGGAGTTCGACATTGCAGCGGAGGGCGAGTCGGCGTTCGTGTCCGGTGACCCGCAACGGCTGGCCCAGGTGCTGGCGAACCTGGCCGACAACGCCCGCCAGGCCACCGGCCCGTCGGGTCGCGTGCGGCTGCGGGTGTCGACGGCGGGCAGCTTCGCGCTGCTCACCGTGTCCGACAACGGGCCCGGTGTGCCGCCGCAGGACCGGGAACGCATCTTCGACCGGCTGGTCCGGCTGGACGAGGCGAGGGACCAACGCTCCGGCGGCTCGGGCCTCGGCCTGCCGATCGCCCGTGGCGTGGTCCGCGCTCACGGCGGCGAGCTGTCCTGCGTCCCGCCCAACCGCCATCCGGCGAGCAGGGAGGAGTCGCCTGCGCCGAGCGGGTCGGTGGCGGGGTCGGCCACCGACGTCGCGCGGCACGGCGGGGCTGCCGTCATGCCCACGGACGAGCCGTCCGAGGACGTGGACAGCGCCCGCGCCGCGCGGCCGGGTTCGGCGGGCGATGCAGTCCGCGACCCCGAACCGGCCGACGGCGTGCGGGGTGAGGGTGCTGCGCGGCCCGAGGTGGGTGGGGCGGTGTTCGAGGTGCGGATCCCGTTGGTCGACTGAGGTCAGGCTTCCTTCGGCGGGGTGACCTTCTTGACGTAGAGCAGGCGGTCGCCGGCTTCCACCGCGTCGGCTTCCGGGGCGTCCACCCGGTAGAGGGTGCCGTCACGCACCACGCCCAGCACTATGTCCGGCAGGTGACGCGGCGAGCCCCCGATCTCGGACGGCTCGACGTCGCGTTCGGCGATGGCCAGGCCGGCGTCGGGGGTCAGCAGGTCCTCCACCATGTCGACCACGGACGGGGTGGCGGTGGCCATGCCCAGCAGTCGGCCGGCGGTTTCGCTGGAGACCACGACCGAGTCCGCGCCGGACTGGCGGAGCAGGTGCTCGTTCTCCCGCTCCCGCACCGAGGCGACGATCTGGGCCTTCGGCGCGAGCTCGCGGGCGGTGAGCGTGACCAGGACGGCGGTGTCGTCGCGGTTCGCGGCCACGACGACCGCCCGCGCCCGGGGGACGCCCGCCACGCGCAGCACGTCGTTGCTGGTCCCCGAGCCGTGCACGGTGACCAGGCCGATCGCGGACGCGGCGTCGAGGGCCTCCTGCGTGGTGTCGACGACGACGATCGAGCCCGGCTCGGCGCCGTCGCCCATCAGGGCGCTGACGGCGGACCGGCCCTTGGTGCCGTACCCGATGACGACCACGTGGTCCCGCACCTTGGTCCTCCACTTCTGGATGCGCAGCGCCTGCCGCGAACGCTCGGTGAGCACTTCGAGGGTCGTACCGACCAGGACGATCAGGAACAGCACCCGCAAGGGGGT
The DNA here is from genome assembly GCF_021390395.1 of Saccharothrix sp. S26. Lineage (GTDB taxonomy): Bacteria > Actinomycetota > Actinomycetes > Mycobacteriales > Pseudonocardiaceae > Actinosynnema. Next base: position 55,164 of record NZ_JAJUWT010000029.1, on the reverse strand, counting down.
GATCACCAGGACGTTGACCAGCCGCGCCGACGAGCTGGCGGGGGTGATGTCACCGTATCCGGTGGTCGAGAGCGACACCGTCGCGTAGTACACCGCGTCCAGGAAGGACAGGCCGTCCTCGTTGACGTCACGGTAGCCGTCACGGTCGAGGTAGACGATCAGCACGGCGGCCATCAGCGCGGTGAGCGCGCCGATCACCCGTTTGAGGATGGCGCGGACGGGGCTCTGCACCGTGTCCGGCATCCTGATCACGCCGACGAGCGAGTGACCGGGCCGCTCGGCGAGCGGTTCCCCCGGGCTGGTGCGGCGGATCATGACAGCCTCTCGGGGAGTAGCCGCCACAGCCGGGCGGCGGCCTCGGCGCCGCGGAGGAGCTGCGGCACGACGACGCGCTCGTTCGGCGCGTGGATCCGATCATCCGGCAACGTCGCGCCGAGGTACACGACCGGCACGCCGAGCCACCCGTGCAGCAACGCCGCCGGGCCGGAGCCACCCGTCCGGCTGAACCTGACGGGCTGCTCCAACGCGGCCTGCACCGCGTCACGCACCGCGCCCACGGCCGGGTGGGAAACGTCCACCGCGTAGGGCGGCGCACCGTCACCGCTGGTGATCACCTCGGCGTGCAGCCCGGCCGGGGTGTGCTCGGCGACGAACAGCCGCAGCGAGTCGGCCACCCGTTCCGGCCGCTGGTCGGGCACGAGCCGGAACGACAGCTTCACCGACGCCCGCGCGGGCACGATCGTCTTCAGCCCCGGCCCGGTGTAACCGCCGTGGATGCCGTTGACCTCGGCGGTCGGCCGCACCCAGACCCGTTCGAGGGTCGACCACCCGGTCTCACCGGCCACCGCCCGCGCACCGCCCGAGTTCGCCAGCCACACGGCCTCGTCGAACGGCAGCGCCGCGTAATCCGCTCGCTCGGCCTCGGTGGGCTCGACCACGTCGGCGTAGAAGTCACGCAGCCGAACGCGCCCCTCGTCGTCGTGCAGCGCCGCGACGAGCCGCGCGATCGCCGTCGCCGGGTTCGGCACGCTGCCGCCGGCCCGCCCCGAGTGCACGTCGGACGTGCCGCCCGTGAACACGACCTCCGCCCCGTACACCCCGCGCTGCCCCGTGCACACGGTCGGCGCGTCACGCGCGTAAAGCGGTGTGTCGGTGAACACCACCAGGTCGCACGAGAGGTCGGCGCGGTGGTCGTCCAGCAGTCGCGTCAGGTGCGGCGAGCCGGACTCCTCCTCGCCCTCCACGAACAGCTTCAGCGTCACCGCGGGCCGCGCCGCGCCGGTCGCCGCCAGGTGCGCCTTCACCCCGAGCAGGTGCATCGCGACCTGCCCCTTGTCGTCGCTGGCACCCCGCGCGAACAGCTCCTCGCCGACCAGCGTCGCCTCGAACGGCGGGTGCTGCCACTGCTCCACCGGGTCGACCGGCTGCACGTCGTGGTGGCCGTAGACCAGCACGGTCGGCGCGTCCGGGTCCGCGGCGGGCCAGCACGCGTACACGGCGGGCAGCGCCGGTCCCTCGTCCCAGACCCGCACGTCGGGCCACCCGTCGCGGCGCAACGCGTTGGCCAGCCAGTGCGCGGAGGCGGCCACGTCGCCGTGGTGCGCCGGGTCGGCCCCGATCGACGGGATCGCCAGCCACTCGCGCAAGCCGATCAGGAAGTCGTCGGCGTGCGCGGCCACGGCCGCCCGCTCGGGATGGTCGGGTTTCTCGGGATCACCGCTCACGGTGCGGGAGGATAGCCCCGCGCGAACCCTGCGGGCGCCGTGCGGCGGGCGGCGTGACAGGGTGTTCCCATGGAACCCACTCGTTCCCGTTCCTGGTCGGCGCTCGCGCTGGCCGGGCTGCTCGGCGCCGCGGGTGTCACGCACTTCGCCAAGCCGAAGCCGTACGACGCGATCGTGCCGCGCGCGCTGCCGGGCAAGCCCCGGACCTGGACGTACCTGTCCGGCGCGGCCGAGGTGGCGTTGGCGGCGGCGGTCGCCGTGCCGCGCACGCGGGGCGTGGGCGGGAAGCTGGCGGCCGGGTTCTTCGCGGCGGTGTTCCCGGCCAACCTCAAGATGGCCTACGACTACCGCACGAAGTCACCGAGGGTGAAGGCCATCGCCTACGGCCGGTTGCCGTTGCAGGTGCCGCTCGTCCTGTGGGCCTTGCGCGTGGGCCGCTCAACTCCCTGATCACTGTGAGCACTCGGTCCGACACCCAGCGCGGCCGAGGGTCTGTCATTGAAACCGCAACCAGTCCTAGGATGCCCGAGTGCAACCGCTCCTCCACCATGCCGCGTCGGCGTTGGGTTGGCGCGGCATCGTCGTGCCCGACGTCGCCGTGCTGGGCCATCAGGTGTCGGCCGTCGTGCGGGTTCGTGCCGATGTGCACGAGTGGCGCAGCGCGAACGGCTGGCCGCCGCAGGCGGACCCGTCGTGGTTCCGCTCGTGGTTCGAGCCGGCCGCGCACGACCAGTTGCCCGTGCCCGCGGTGGAGCTGGTCGGGGTGCTGGTGGGTGAGTCCACGGTGGACCGGGCGTTGCAGTCGTGCGGGACGTTGATGACGCTCGCGCCGTGCTCGGTGGTGCTGCCCGGGCCGCAGGGCGACCAGTCGTGGCCGTTGATCGAGCTGGACTACTACGGCATCGGCGTGGTCGCGGTGGACGAGGCGGGCACGGCCGAGCTGCTGGTGCCGCCGGAGGACCGGTCGACCGAGTTCGGGCCGTCGCTGTTCGGGCGGTGGCTGCTGGAAGTGCTCTACGACCGGGTGCTCCGGGAAGTGCCCGCGAACGCCCGGGTGACCACCTAGGCCGGGATCGACCGGATCAGCTCGCGCAGGCCGTCGGCGTCCAGCAGGTCGGCGGGGCGCAGCGTGTGGTCCTGGCGGACGTAGTGGAACGCCGCCCGCACCTTCTCCACCGGCGTGCCGGTCAGCGCCGCCCACGCCAGCCGGTAGGCGGCGAGCTGCACGGACAGCGCCGGCAGGCGGTCCTCGTCGGGCACCGCGCCGGTCTTCCAGTCGACCACGGTCCAGCCGCCGTCGTCGTCGGCGAACACGGCGTCCATCCGGCCGCGCACCGACAGGCCGTCGATCTCCGCCTCGAACGGCACCTCGACGTCGTGCGGCACGCGGTCGGCCCACCCGCTGGCCAGGAACGACTCCTGCAAGCGGGTCAGGTCGGCGTCGGGTGCCGCGCCCTCGTCGGCCGCGCCGGGCAGCTCGTCGAGGTCGAACAGGCGGCTCGCGCCGAACCGCTGCTCCAGCCACGTGTGGAACGCCGTGCCGCGGCGGGCCAGCGGGTTGGGCGGGAACGGCAGGGGGCGGCGCAGCCGGCGGGCGAGCAGGTCGGGGTCGGCCGCCAGCTCGACCAGTTGGCTGACCGACAGGTGGTCGGGCAGCACGACGCGTTCCCGGCGGTCGGCCGCGGCGGCGCGTTCGGCGAGGAGCACGTCGACGTCCCGCGCCCAGCCCTCCGGGTCGTCGAACGTGGAACCCGGTGGTTCCGGAGGTTCGACACCCGGGTCCGGGGTGGTCGGCTCGCGCGGGTCTTCGTCGTCGGGGGGTGGCTCGAAGTCGGGGGGTTCCGGGGGCAGGTCGCCGGCCGGCGGCTCCGGGACGAGGTCGGGTTCCGGGGTGGCGAGGTGGCGGTCCAGGGCGGCCAGGACCAGGTCCGCGCCCTCGGCCACGGCGGCGCGTCGCTTGCCCAGCGGGTCGTGGGGCCACTGGGCGGTCTTGGTCTGGGAGGCCAGCGGGTTCGGCTCGTCGTCGGCCGGGCGGGGGGCCCAGTGCGCGAGGTCGGCCGGCGGGTGGTCGGCGGCCAGCACCGACTCCCGGATCTCGGTCAGGAACGCCGAGGGCCCCTTCGGCTTGTCGCCCGTCTCGCCCCACCAGTGCCCCGACACCAGCAAGCTGTGCTCGGAACGGGTCAGCGCCACGTACAGCAGCCGCCGCTCCTCCACCAGCCGCCGGGCGTCGAAGTCCTCCTCGTGCCGGACGAGCGCCTCCTCCACCTCCTTGCGGTTGGCGTCGGGCGCGATGCGCAGCCTCGGCAGGTCCTCGGCGTCACCACGCAGGTCGGCGGGCAGCTCGGCCACCGAACGCAGCCAGCTCGACGACTTCTTCCGGCCCGGGAACACGTCCTTCACCACGTGCGGCACGGCCACGATGTGCCACTCCAGGCCCTTGGCCGAGTGCATGGTCAGCACCTGCACCCGGTTGTCGGCCACCTCCACCTCGCCGGGTTCCAGCCCGTCCTCGGCCTGCTCGGCGGTGTAGAGGTAGTCCAGCAGCGCGGGCAGGGTGGCCGACGGGCTGGCGGCGGCGAAGTCGTTCACCACGTCGGCGAACGCGTCCAGGTGTGCCCGCCCGACCCCGCCCGGCCGGGCCATCGCCTCGATGTCCAGCAACAACGTGCGCTCGACGTCGGCGACCAGCTCGGGCAGCGGCTGGTCCAGCCGCCGGCGCAACGCCGACAGCTCCCCGCCCAGCCGCCGGATCCGCCGGTAGCCCTCGGCGGAGTACGCGGTCGGGTCGCCCGGGTCGTCCAACGCGTCGGCGAGACCGGCCTGCTCGGCGTGCTCGCCGGGCAGCGCGTCGGCGATCACCGCCAACGGGTCGTTCGCCACGGCCTGCCTGCTCGGCGCGCCCGCCAGCTCGCGCGCCCGTGCCCACAGCGCGGCCAGGTCGTAGGCGGCGACCCGCCAGCGCGAACCGGTGAGCAGGCGGGCGGCGGCGGTGCCGGCCAGGGGGTCGACCAGCACCCGCAACGCGCTGGTCAGGTCGCGCACCTCGGGCTCGTCCAGCAGCCCGCCCAGGCCGACGACCTCGACCGGCAGACCGCGTTCCCGCAGCGCCGCCGCGATGTTCGCCATGTCCGAACGGCGGCGCACCAGCACCGCGGCGGTCGGCGGCTCGTCGCTGGTGTCCAGGTGCTGCTCCCACTGCGCGGCGACCGTGTCGGCCACCCAGTCCAGCTCCTGCCGCACGTCGGCGAACAACGCCACCCGCACGTCGCCGGGGCCCGCCCCGTCCCGGGCGCGCAGCTCGTCCACGTCCAGGCCCATGGCGCGCAGCGGCGCGGACACGGCGTTGGCCAGGGCCAACACCTCCGGCGGGTTGCGGAAGCTGGTGAGCAGGCCGTACTTCTTCGCGGGCGGGAAGTCGTGCACGAACCGGGGCAGGTTCGCCGCCGACGCGCCGCGCCAGCCGTAGATCGCCTGCGCCGGGTCGCCCACCGACGTCACGGGCATCGGCTCGCCCCGCCCGAACAACGACCGCAGCAGCACGCGTTGCGCGTGACCGGTGTCCTGGTACTCGTCCAGCAGCACGGCCCCGTAGCGCTCCCGTTCGCCGCGCACGACCTCCGGGTGCTCCGACGCCAGCCGGGCGGCCAGCGACATCTGGTCGGCGAAGTCCATCGCCGCCTCACGCCGCTTGCGCGCCTGGTACGCCTCCAGCAGCGGCAGGAGGTCGACGCGCAGGCGCTGGGCGTTCACCACGGCCTTCAGCGACTCCGGCAGGCCGTCGCGCTGCCGCGCGGTCTTGGGCGCGTTCTCGATGATCGCGCACAGCCGCTCGGCGTGCCGCCACAGCGCGACCGGCTCGACCAGGTGCTCCCCCAGCTCACCGGCCAGCGCGAGCAGGTAGCCGGTGACGGTCGCGGGCACCTTGTCGGTCTCGATGTCCTCGGTCCACGTCGACACCACGCGGTGCGCGAGCTGCCACGCGGCGGTCTCCGTCAGCAGCCGCACGCCCGGCTCCACGGGCAGCCGCAGGCCGTGCTCGCCGACGAGCCTGCCCGCGTAGGCGTGGTAGGTCAGGATCACCGGTTCGGTGGTCAGCACGGCGGCCCGCCGTTCGCCGCTGGGGTCGAGCCGGTCGAGCAACGACGAGCCGCCCAGCCGGCGCAGCCGCAGCCGCACCCGGTCGGAGAGCTGGCGCGCGGCCTTGCGGGTGAACGTCAGGCCGAGCACGCGGTCGGGCGTGACGAAGCCGTTCGCGACGAGGTAGACCACCCGGGCGGCCATGGTCTCGGTCTTGCCCGCGCCCGCACCGGCCACGACCAGCGCGGGCGCGGTGGGCGCGGCGATGACGGCGGCCTGCTCGGGGGTGGGCTTGGGCAGGCCGAGCGCCTCGGCGACCTCGAACGGGCTGGCGAGCGCCACCGGCTCACCCGCCACCCGTTCGACCCCGCTCGGCACGACCACGTCCCGCATTCTCCGTGGTCGGGTCGCGCCGGCTTCGGCGACCCGCAGGGCGGACCGGTATTGGCTGGTCAGACGTGCCCTACTGGCTCACCTGACGCCCCGACGAGTGCACCGGGCAGGTGGTGCGGGCCGGGCAGCGGTCACAGTCCGCGTTCTCGGCGGCCTGGTAGGACGGCCCGACGCTGGACCCGGCGGCGAGCTGCACGGCCTCCAGCCACACCCGCACGCCCTGCTCGTCCAGCGGGGCCTGCTCCCGCTCGACGGCCCCGGTCTTCTTGTCCTCCTTGGCCACGTACAGCAGCCGCGCGCCGCCCGGTTCGGTGGCCAGGCCCAGGTGCGTGAAGCCGCCCAGCGCCGACGCGAGCTGGTAGACGGCGAGCTGCGGGTGCTCCTGCGCGTCGTTCCTGCTCACCGGGGTCTTGCCGGTCTTGACGTCCACGACCACCGGCCGTCCGTCGCGGTCGGTCTCCAGGCGGTCGACCCGGCCGCGCACGCGCAGCTTCGGCCCGCCGTCCTGCCGGGGGATCTCGACGGAGATCTCCTCCTCGACCGCGACCTGGGTGAGCTGGGCGCGGCTGGACGCGAGCCAGGCCAGGAACGTGTCGAGCATCCGCTCCACCCGGATCCGCTCGCGGCGGGAGAACCAGGGCGCGCCCGCGTCCACCGCGGCCCACGCCTCGTCCAGCTTGACCCGCAGCTCCTTCTCGTCCGCGCCGGTCGCGGCGGCTTGCGCGAGGGCGTGCACGAGGGTGCCGGTGATGGACGCCAGCTCGGCCGGGTCCTGGCCGCCGTGCCGTTCGACGACCCAGCGCAGCGGGCACTTCGCCAGCGTCTCGACCGTGGACGGGGACACGCTGACCGTGTGCTCCTCCGTCCACAGAGGACTGTCCGTGGTGACGTCGGCCAGGCCGTACCAGGAGTCGGGGTGCGCGCCCGGCACGCCGTTGGCGGCCAGGCGGGCGAGCTGGGCGGCCGCGCGTTCACGGCGGGGCATCGGCTCGTCGTCGGAGCACACGACCCGGCGCAGCTCGCCGACCAGCTCGGCCAGCACGAGGCCGCGCTCGGGGGTGAACGTGGGGCGTTCCGGCTCGTCGGTGGACAGCTCCTCGATCTCGTCCAGGAACCGCGACGGCTGCTCGTCCTCACCGCGCACCGCGCTGACCAGCAGGGTGCGCCGGGCGCGGCCGGCGGCGACGAGGAGCAGGCGGCGTTCCTCGGCCAGGATGGGCGCGACCGCGGACACCGTCTCGGTCGACATGCCCGCGACCACGTCGACCATGCGTTCCACGCCCAGGAGCGAGCCGCGCAGCCGCAGGTCGGGCCAGCTGCCCTCCTGCACGCCCGGCACGGCCACGACCGTCCACTCGCGACCGGCGGCGGCGTGGGCGGTGAGCACCGACACCGCCTCGCCGGTGGGCGCGGCGGCGGCCAGGGTGTCGCCGACGATCTCCTGAGCGGCCAGGTAGTCGGCGAAGCCCTCCGCGCCCGAGCCGGGCAGCCGGTCGACGTACTTCGCGGCGGCCTCGAACAGGGCCACGATCGAGTCGAGGTCGCGGTCGGCCTGCATGCCGACGGTGCCGTGCCGGGCGGACTGGGCCACCCAGCGCGACTCCAGCCCGGTGGCCTGCCACAGCTCCCACAGCACCTGCTCGACGGTCAGGCCGTCGGCGATGCCCTTGCGCGCCTTGCGCAACAGGGCGGCGATGCGCCGGGCCGGCTGCGCCTCCGCGTCCTCCAGGGCGGCCAGGCGGTCGTCGGACTCGATCACCTCGACCAGCAGCTCGCCGCTGGGCCGGTCGCGACCGGCGGCCAGTTCCAGGCGGCGCAGGCCGCGGCGCAGGCGGCGCAGCGCGAGCGGGTCCGCGCCGCCCAGGGGGGAGGACAGCAGCATCGCGGCGGTGTCCTCGTCCAGCGAGCCGGGCACGGCCGCGCAGCGGAGCAGGGCCAGGAACGGCACGACGGCGGGTTGGCGGGCCAGCGGCAGCTCGTCGCGCGGCACGGCCACCGGCACGCCGGCGGCGAGCAGGGCGCGTTGCAGCACCGGGAGCGACCTGGTGGCGGACCGGGCCACGACGGCCATCTGCGACCACGGGATCTCGTCGATCAGGTGGGCACGGCGCAGCTGGTCGGCGACCCAGCTCGCCTCCTGGGCGGCGGAGGCGAACAGGCGGACCTGGACGTTGCCGTCGGTGTCGACGGGGCTGACCTCGCGGGTGGGTGACGCGCCGGGCAGGCGTGCGGCCAGCCGGCCCACGGCGGCGCGGATCTCCGGTGCCATGCGGTGGCCCGTGGTGAGGACCACCGCCGGCGCGTCGGCCTCGGACAGCAGGGACGGGTCGGCACCGCGGAAGGAGAACACGGCCTGGTCCGGGTCACCCGAGAGGATGAACTCCTGGGCGGCGTCACCGAGGACGCGGAGGAACTCGTACTGGAGCGGGTCGAGGTGCTGGGCGTCGTCCACGAGGAGGTGGCGGACGCGGCGTTGCTCGGCGGCCGCCACGTCCGGCTCGGTCTGGAAGGCGAGCAGCGCGCTGCCGACCAGCTCGGCGGCGTCGAAGGACGGCGCGTGCCCCTGGCCGCTGCTGGCGAGCAGGTTGACCTGTTCGTACTGGGTGGCGAACAGGCCGGCCGCGACCCACTCCTCGCGGTTGTGCTTGCGGCCCAGCTCGGTGAGGTCTTCCGGGGCCAGGCCGCGTTCGGTGGCGCGCAGCATCAGGTCGCGCAGCTCGTGGGCGAAGCCGGGGAGGGTGAGGGCCGGGCGCAGGCGTTCGGGCCACTTCGGCGCGCCCATGCTCACGTCGCCGGCGAGCAGTTCGCGCACCACGGCGTCCTGCTCGGGGCCGGAGAGCAGGCGGGGCGCCGGTTCGCCCCGGTGGACGGCCTGGGCGCGCAGGACGGCGAAGGCGTAGGAGTGGACCGTGCGGACCAGCGGTTCCTGGGTGGTCGGCAGAGCAGCACTGGTCCGCGCCCCGGTCAGCAGGCGGGTGATGTGGGCGCGCATGGCCTCGGCCGCGCGGCGGTTCGGGGTCAGGACCAGGATGTTCTCGGGGTGCACGCCGCGGTGCAGCACGCGGTGCGCCACGACTTCGGCCAGCAACGTCGTCTTGCCCGTGCCGGGGCCGCCGAGCACGCGCAGCGGACCGTCGGTGTGGTCGAACACGGCGCGTGCGGGCGCGTCCCAGTCGCGCCGGGGCTCGTCCTGCCGCACCCGGCGCACCAGCAACGGCGCTCGGTTCACTGCCACGCGAGCATGCAATCACAGACCCCCGACACGCTTCGCGAGGACTGTCGGGGGTTCGTGGAAAGCTGTGCGCGTGGACGAAGAGCTGCACGAGATGGTCCGCGAGGTCGTGCGCAAGATCCCCCGCGGCCGGGTCGCGACCTACGGTGACGTCGCCGACATCGCCCGCGCGCCGTCGCCCCGCCTGGTCGGGCAGGTGCTCAACCAGGACGGGCACGACCTGCCGTGGCACCGGGTGCTGCGCGCCAACGGCACGTGCGCGCCCCACATCGCGGACGAGCAGTTGCAGCTGCTGCGCGAGGAGGGCGTGGTGGCCGACGACGGCAAGGTCGACCTGCGCACGTACCGCTGGGAGGACGCGGTCAAGGAGAAGGAGGAACCTCCGGGGTTGTGGTGACGCGCGCCTGCACGCGCGCCACCTCGGAAGCGACTTCCGGGTCCTGCGTGATCACGGCGGCCAGGCGCAGGTGCGGCAGCGCGTCCGCGTGCCTGCTCTGGCGACTCAACGTGCGGCCCAGCAGCAGCCGCGTGTAGCCGTCGGACGGGTCCAGCTCCACCAGGGTGGTGAGGACCCGTTCGGCCTTGCCCAGGGCGGCGGACTGGAAGTGGGCCAGCGCGAGCTCGGTCAGCACGGTCCGGTCGCGCGGGGCGTGCTCGGCGGCTTCGGCCAGGTAGCGCGCCGCGCCGCTCGGGTCGCCGGAAGCGCGGAACATGCGTCCCTTGCGCAGCAGCTCCGTGACGTCGGTCATGACAGCTCCTCATCCGCCGAGGTGACGTGCGGGACGTGCGTGACGCCCAGTCGCCCGGCTTGGAAGTCTTCGACGGCTTGCAGGATCTCGGCCCGCGTGTTCATCACGAACGGGCCGTAACGCGCGACCGGCTCGCGCAGCGGGAGGCCGCCGAGCACGAGGACGTCCCAGGTCGTGTCGGCCCGCATGGTGAGCGCGGAGCCGCGGTCCAGGACGGCCAGGTGGCCTTCGTCGAGCGGGCGGCGGTCGGGGCCGACCGTGCCGCGGCCGGACAGCACGTAGACCATCGCGGTGAAGTCCTCCGGCCACGGGGTCGTCAGGTGGGCGTGCGGGCTGAGGGTGGCGTGCAGGTAGGTGATCGGCGTGTGGGTCGCGCCGGGGCCGCGGTGGCCCGCGACGTCACCCGCGATCACGCGGACCAGCGCGCCGCCGTCGTCGCTGGACAGCAGCACGGTGTCGGCCGCGGTGATGTCCTGGTAGCGGGGAGGGGTCCACTTGGCGGCCTTCGGCAGGTTGACCCACAGCTGCACGCCGTGGAACAGGCCGCCCTTGGCCACCAGTTCCTGCGACGGCAGCTCCGAGTGCAGCACGCCGGAACCGGCGGTCATCCACTGCGTGCCGCCGTTGGTGATCACACCGCCGCCACCGGTGGAGTCCCGGTGCTCGAAGACGCCGTCGATCATGTAGGTGACGGTCTCGAAGCCGCGGTGCGGGTGCCAGGGCGCGCCCTTCGCCTCGCCGGGGCCGTACTCGACCGCGCCCATGTGGTCCAGCAGCAGGAACGGGTCGGCGTCGGCGAGCTCGACGCCCGGGAAAGGCCGGCGGACCTGGAAGCCCTCGCCTTCGAGGAACCGCCGCGCCCGCACGACCCGGCGCACCTCGCGCCACGCGGTCGTGGCCTCGGGCAGCCGCGGCAGGCGCGGCAGGGTGAGGGTGTCGGCGGTGACGGCGGGCATGGCTGCCTCCTCGGACGGTGACCGCCCTGGTGCGGCGGTCTCGCCCGGGTCAACCTTGTTGAAGTCTCAACTATTCCGCCGTCACGACGGCCTGCCGCGCACCTGAGCGTTGAACTCGGGGGTCGCGAACGTAGGACACACGCGTTCTGAACGTAGGACTCTCGGGTCAGGCCACGTCTTGGAAGCAGCGGGCCTCGTAGTAGCGGAGCAGGACGGCTTCCACCACGCGCAGGTGCGCGCCGATCGGGGCGGCGACCACGGCAGCCCCGGAAGCGGCCACGACCCGGTGGAACAGGCCGGGCGCGAGCAGCCACGAGGCGACGGCCACGCGGCCCGACGCGGCGGCGACCACGTCGGAGATGCGCGGCTCGGCGGTGGCGGCGTAGCCGATGGTCACCGGGCCCACCCGGCGGGACAGGGCGGTGGCGACCTCGCGCACGTCGGCCAGGGCCCGCGGGTCCGACGACCCCGCGGCGGCCAGGACCACCGAGTCGCCCGGCGTCCAGCCCGCCTCGGTCAGGCGGGCGAGCAGCGCGGGCAGCAGGGCCGGGCCGATCGGGTCCGTGATCACGGTGTCCGGGTGGCCCGACGCCTCCACCTGGGCCGGGATGTCCACCCGGACGTGGTAGCCGGCGGCCAGGAAGGCGGGCACGACGACCGCCGGCCCGGACACCGACGACAGCACCGACGTGACGTCCGGTTGGCGTACGTCGGCGTAGGCCACGCGCACGGGCACGCCGCCGAGGCGGGCGCGCACGAGCGAGGCGATCTCTTCCACGACGACGGCACCGGCGGGGTCACGGGTGCCGTGCGCGACGAGCACGAGGGTCATACAGCCACTCCGGCGGGGTCCATGGCCAGGCGGTAACCGCGCTTGACGACGGTGGCGACCATGCGCGGCTCGCCCAGCGCCGAGCGCAGCCGGCCGATCGCGGTCTCGACGGCGTGCTCCTCGCCGCCGCTGGGCAGCGCCGCCAGCAGGTCGCGGCGGGACACCACCCGGCCGCGGGCGGCGGCCAGCACGCGCAGCACGGCCATCGGCGCGGGCGGGACGGGGCGCAGCTCGCCGTCCACCACCACGGCCTGGCCGCGCAGTTCGATGTCACGGGCGGCGATGCGCAGCCTGGTCGCCCGGGCGGGCAGTTCGAGGGTCAGCTCACGGGCCAGCGCGCCGATCCGGGCCCGCGCGGGCTGCACGACCGGGATGCCCGCCGCCACGAGCGGGCTCGCGGTGATCGAGCCGACGCCCACCACCAGCACGTCCCGGCGCAGCACCGAGGTCAGCTCGGTCAGCTTGCCCATGGCCTCGGCGGTCCGCAGCACGGACGCCGCCGCGGGCGCGCTGGTGAACGTGAGCGCGTCCACCTGCCCGGCCAGCACGGCCTCCAGCAGCCGTTCCAGCGGCGCGGGGTCGGACGGGCCGGTCCAGCGGTAGACGGGGACCTCCACGACCGTGGCACCGGCCGCGCGCAGGGTCGAGGTGAACTCCGGCAACGGCTCGCCGTGCAGCTGCACGGCGACGCGCCGACCCGCCACGCCGAAACGCAGCAGGTGGTCCAGCAGCTCGGCGTTGCGCTCCCCCTCCGGGGACCACTCCTCCACCAGCCCGGCGGCCCGCACCGCACCCCGCGCCTTCGGCCCCCTGGCCAGCACCCGCGCCCCGGACAGCCGCGACAGCAGCCGCGCGCCCAGGCCCCAGCCCTCCGCGGCCTCGACCCAGCCGCGGAAGCCGATGCCGGTGGTCGCCACGGCGAAGTCCAGCGGCTCCTCCACCACGGCCTTGGTCGCGGCCAGCAGCTCCGCGTCGTCGGGCAGCGGCACGATCCTGATGGCGGGACCGTGCAGCACGGTCGCGCCCTTGCGCTCCAGCAGCGCCGTGAGCTCGTCGGCCCGCCGGGCGGCGGTCACCCCGACCGTGTACCCGGCCAGCGGGGCGGCGGTCACGGCGACCCGACCTGGATCACACCGTCGGTCACGACCACCGGGTGCACCGGCACCCCGGTCGAGGGGTCGTCCAGGCACTTGCCGGTGGAGAGCTCGAACGCCTGCTTGTACACCGGCGACACGACCACCGGCACGCCGCCGCGGTCGCCGACGATGCCGCGCGACAGCACGGCCGCGCCGCTGAACGGGTCGATGTTGCCCAACGCGTGCACCGTCCCGGCCGAGGTCAGGAAGACCGCCACCTGGGAACCGTCGGGCAGCAGCGCCGCCACCCCCTGGTCGGGGCGCAGGTCGCTCAACTCGCACACGGGTGTCATCGGGATACCTCCGCCTGGCTGACACTGGGAACACCCAACAGGACCGGCACCTTCTGGCCGCGCTCCTCCCGGAACGAGATCGTCGGGTCGGGGGTGCCGGGCGCGTTGACGAACGAGGTGAAGCGCGACAGCTTCTCCGGGTCCTCCAGCACGCCGCGCCACTCGTCGGCGTAGTTGTCCACGTGCTTGGCCATCGCGGCCTCCAGGTCGGCGCAGATGCCGAGGCTGTCGTTGACGATGACGTCGCGCAGGTGGTCCAGGCCGCCTTCCAGCGACTCGATCCACGTCGACGTGCGCTGCAACCGGTCCGCGGTGCGGATGTAGAACATGAGGAACCGGTCGATCAGCTTGATCAGGGTCTCGGTGTCCACGTCGGACGCGATGAGGTCGGCGTGGCGCGGGGTGAAGCCGCCGTTGCCGCCGACGTAGAGGTTCCAGCCGTTCTCGGTCGCGATGATGCCGAAGTCCTTGCCGCGCGCCTCGGCGCACTCGCGGGCGCAGCCGGACACGGCGGACTTGAGCTTGTGCGGCGACCGCAGGCCGCGGTAGCGCAGCTCCAGCTCGATGGCCAGCGACACCGAGTCCTGCACGCCGTAGCGGCACCACGTGGTGCCGACGCACGACTTCACCGTGCGCAGCGCCTTGCCGTAGGCGTGCCCGGACTCGAACCCGGCGTCCACCAGGCGCTTCCAGATCTGCGGGAGCTGGTCGACGGTCGCGCCGAACAGGTCGATCCGCTGCCCGCCGGTGATCTTGGTGTAGAGCCCGAAGTCGCGGGCGACCTCGCCGATGACGATCAGCTTCTCCGGCGTGATCTCGCCGCCGGGGATGCGCGGCACGACCGAGTAGGTGCCGTTGCGCTGCATGTTGGCCAGGAAGCGGTCGTTGGTGTCCTGGAGGGTGGCCTGCTCGCCCTCCAGCACGTGCCCCTGGTCCAGCGAGGCGAGGATCGAGGCGACGGCGGGCTTGCAGATGTCGCAGCCGAAGCCGCGGCCGTGCCGGGAGATCAGCTCGGAGAACGTGGTGATGCCGGTCGAGCGGATGATCTCGAACAGGTCGGCGCGCGAGTGGTCGAAGTGCTCGCACAGCGCGCGGGACTGCTCGATGCCGCACTCGGACAGCAGCTTCTTCAGCATCGGCACGCACGAGCCGCAGCCGGTGCCCGCCTTGGTGCACGCCTTGATGCCCGGCACGTCGACGGCCTCGCCGGAGTTGACCACGTCGACGATGTGCTGCTTGGTGACCGCGTGGCACGAGCACACCTGGGCGTCGTGCGGGAGGGTCAGCTCGACGCCGCCCTCCGGCCCGATCAGCGCCACCGGGTCGCCCGGCACGGGCCTGCCGACCAGGGGCCGCAGCGACATGTACTTGGACGCGTCGCCGACCAGGATGCCGCCGAGCAGGGTCTTCGCGTCGTCGGACACCACGACCTTGGCGTAGGTGCCGGCCACGGCGTCGTTGACCACGACCTCCAGCGCGCCCTCCTGCTTGGCGTGCGCGTCGCCGAACGAGGCCACGTCGACGCCGAGGAGCTTGAGCTTGGTGGACATGTCCGCGCCCGGGAACTCCGCGGAGCCGCCGAGCAGCCGGTCGGCCACCACCTCGGCCATGGAGTAGCCCGGCGCGACGAGGCCGTAGACCATGCCGTCGAGGTTGGCGCACTCGCCGATGGCGTAGATGTGCTCGTCGGAGGTGCGGCACGCCTTGTCGACCACGATGCCGCCGCGCTCGCCGACGGTGAGGCCGAACGAGCGGGCCAGCTCGTCGCGCGGCCGGATGCCCGCGGAGAACACCACGACGTCCAGGTCCAGCTCCACGCCGTTGGACAGCTTGGCCAGCAGCCGGCCGCGGTCCTGTTCGATGGAGGTGGCCGACGTGCCCGTGTGCACGGTCAGGTCCAGCTTCTCCACCAGGCGCTTGAGCAGGCCGCCGCCGCCCTCGTCCACCTGCAGCGGCATCAGCCGCGGCCCCAGCTCCACCACGTGCGGCGAGATGCCCATGCCGCGCAGCGCGTTGGCCGCCTCCAGGCCGAGCAGGCCGCCGCCGAGCACCATGCCCGCGTGCCGGCCGACGCTGCGCGCCGACTCGACCGTGGCGCGGATGCCGTCGAGGTCGTCGATGGTGCGGTAGACGTGGCAGCCGGGCAGGTCACGGCCGGGCACCGGCGGCACGAACGGCACCGAGCCGGTGGCCAGGACCAGCGCGTCGTACGGCTGGACCCGGCCGCGCTGGGTGCGCACGACCTTCGCCTCGCGGTCGAGGTGCACCACCTTGTCGTCCAGGTGCAGCTCGACGGCGTCGTCGTCGTGCGGCGCGAGGCTGAGCGACCCGGCGTCCCAGCTGTCGACGTAGGACGACAGCGCGACCCGGTCGTAAGCGGGACGGGTCTCCTCGGCGAACACGACGATCCGCCACTGACCGGTGACGTCCTTCTCGCGGAGGGCCTCCACGAGCCGGTGACCGACCATGCCGTGACCGACCACCACCAGCGTTCGCGTCATGGGACCAATCCCTTCTTCCGCCCAGGTCAATGCTCACCGGGCACCGTGTCGTGCCAAGGTCGCGAATGTTGCGCAGGCGTTAAAGCAGCCTCACGCCGCACTTCAGAGGGTTGTGTGCGTCACACGCCGGCGTAGGCCAGGCTCGGCACGCGGGAGAAGACCCGCCGACGCATGTAGAACCACCAGGTGGTGGCCATGCACAGGCCGTAGAACACCAGGAACGCGGTGAGCGCGGGCGCGAGCGTCTTGCTGCCCTCGAGCGAGAACTTGAACACCAGGTTGACCAGCACGCCGCCGAACGCGCCGATCGCGCCCGCGATGCCCACCACGGCCGCCGCCTGCCGCTTGGCCGAGCGCACGTCCGCCGTCTGCGCGGCGAAGATCGCCGGGATCATCCGGTAGGTGGAGCCGTTGCCCACCCCGGCCAGCACGAACAGCGCGATGAACGAGCCGAAGAACAGCCCGAAGCTGCGGACCTCGATGCTGACCAGCAGGCCGACGGTGCCGACGGCCAGGCCGAGGAACACGGCCATGGTCATCCGCGCGCCGCCGAACCGGTCCGCGAGCCACCCGCCGAACGGCCTGCTCACCGAGCCGATGAGCGCGCCGAGGAAGGCCAGCCCGACGAAGCTCTTGTACTCCACGAAGCTCAGCTTGATCAGCGACGGGAACGCGAACGAGAAGCCGATGAACGAGCCGAACGTGCCGATGTACAGGAACGACATCACCCACGTGTGCTTGTTCGACAGCGCCTTCTTGTACGACGTGCCGTCCGGCTTGGCCTGCGTGAGGCTGTCCATGAGGAACCACGCGCACGCGGCGGCGACGATGATGAACGGCATCCAGAACAGCGCCGCGTAGGCCAGGTTGACGCCCGTGCCGATGGAGATCACGATCGGCACGATGAGCTGCACCATCGCCACGCCGAGGTTGCCGCCCGCCGCGTTGAGGCCGAGCGCCAGGCCCTTCTTGCCCTCGGGGTAGAAGAACGAGATGTTCGCCATCGAGGACGAGAAGTTGCCGCCGCCGAAGCCCATCGCGGCCGACGTGAGCAGGAAGAACCAGTACGGCGTGCCGGGGTTGCTCACCGCGATCGCCAGCATGGTGGTGGGGATCAGCAGCAGGCCCGCGCTGACCGTGGTCCACGCCCGCCCGCCGAACCTGGGCACCGCGAACGTGTAGGGGATGCGCAGCACCGCGCCGACCAGGTTCGGCACGATGAGCAGCCAGAACGTCTGGCCGACGCTGAAGGCGAAGCCGACCGAGCCCAGGCTCACGACGACGATGCTCATCAGGCTCCACACCGTGAAGCCGAGGTTCTCCGCCAGGATGGAGAAGAACAGGTTCTTGCGGGCGATCCTCTTGCCGGTCGCCTCCCAGAACGAGGGGTCTTCCGGCTCCCAGTGCTCGATCCACCGACCACCGCGTTTCGCCTGGGGCGCAACGCTCTGGGTCTCCACCACCGTGCTCATTGGACCCTCCCGGACACCGATTTCCCGTTGCAGGAACCGTAAGAACGGTCCGTTACCCCGACGTTCGGACAGGTGTCGTCGGCGGCAACTCCCGCGCACATCACGCGGTCTGGGGCTGTGAGGCGGCGAGCCAGTCGACGATGCCGCACACCGCGTCCTTGCAGCCGCCGCAGCCGGTGCTCGCGCGGGTGACCTCGGCGATCGAGGACAGCGTCGTCGCGCCCGCCCGCCAGGCGCTGACCAGTTGGCCCTTGCTGACCGTGTTGCACCGGCACACCACCGCGGAGGCGGGCAGGTCGGCGGGGCTGGCCTCGTTCTCGGCGGGCAGCGCCCGGCCCAGCAGCAGCGCGAGCCGGTCGGTCGGCGCGGGCAGGCCGCGGTCGAAGAGCTGGGTGATGGCGGCCGCCGCGTCCGGCGCGCCGAGCACGATGGCGCCCGTGACCTTGTCGTCGCGCAGCACGAGCTTGGCGTACCGGCCGCGCGCCGGGTCCTGGAAGCACAGCACCTCGTCGTCGGGCGAGTCGACGCCCACGTGCACGTCGCCCAGCGCGGCCAGGTCGACGTCACGGGCCTTGAGCCTGGTCACGACGGTGGTGCCGGCGTAGCGCGAGGCCGGGGCGACGCCGGTGAGCCGGTCGGCGAGCACGGCCGCCTGCTCCCAGGCGGGCTGGACCAGGCCGGACACCGTGCCGACGTGCTGGGCGCAGTCGCCGATGGCGTGCACCCGGGGGTCGCTGGTGCGCAGCGCGTCGTCCACGAGGACACCCCGGTCGACCTCGATGCCCGCCTCCTCGGCGAGGCCGGTCTCCGCGCGCACGCCCGCCGAGACGACGACCAGGTCCGCGGGCACGTGCGTGCCGTCGTCGAGCTCCAGGCCCTCGCCGGGCACGTACTGCGTGGCCAGCACGCCGAGCCGGAACTCGATGCCCAGGCCGCGCAACGTGGTCGCGAGCACCCGGCCGGCGCCCGCGTCGAGCTGGCGTTCCATCAGGTGCCCGACCGGGTGCACGACGGTGACCAGGCAGCCCCGGCCGGCCAGGCCGCGCGCGGCCTCCAGGCCGAGCAGCCCGCCGCCGAGCACGGCGACCGGCGTGCCGGGCGAGGCCTTGGCCACGATCCGGGCGCAGTCGTCCAACGAGCGGAACGCCACCGCGCCGGGGGCCAGGTCGCCGTTGCCGTCGAGCAGGCCGGGCGTCGGCGGCACCCACGACCGCGCGCCCGTGGCCAGCACCAACGCGTCGTAGGGCACCTCGGTGTCGCCGACGTGCACGACCCGGCGGGTGCGGTCGATCTTGGTGGCGGAACCGCCCAGCCGCAGGTCGACGTGGTGCTTGGCGGCCCAGTCGTCGTCGTGCAGCCGCACCGCGTCGGGGGTGAGCGACCCGGCCACCACGCTGGAGAGCAGGACCCTGTTGTAGGCGTGGTGCGCCTCGTCGCCCAGCACGGTGACCGAGACGCGGTCCGCCTTCGGGTCGCGGCGCCGGATCTCGTCGGCCAGCCGGGCACCGGCCATGCCGTAGCCCACGATGACAACGTTCCTCATACCGACTCCAATCGGACCGCGCACACCTTGAACTCGGGCATCCGGCTGGTCGGGTCCAGCACCGGGTTGGTCAGCAGGTTGGCCCGGCCCTCGCCCGCGTAGTGGAAGGGCAGGAACACCACGTCGATCCGCATGGACGGCACGCAGCGCACCCGCGCCACGGTCCGGCCGCGCCGCGAGACGACGGCCGCCAGCGCGCCGTCGGCCAGGCCGGCACGGGTCGCGGTGTCCGGGTGGACCTCCACGTACGCCTCGGGCTCGGCCCGGTTCAGCTCGGGCACCAGCCGGGTCTGCGCGCCGGACTGGTAGTGCTGGAGCACGCGGCCGGTGGTGGCCTGCAACGGGTAGTCGCCGTCGGGCAGCTCGGCGGGCCCGCGGTGCTCGACCGGGACGAACCTGGCCCGGCCGTCGGGGTGGGCGAAGCGGTCGAGGAACGTGCGGGGCGTGCTCTCGCGGACGACGGGCCAGTGCAGTGCCTCGCCCTGGCGCAGGCGTTCGTAGGTCACGCCCGAGTAGTCTGCGACGCCTCCCGCCGAGGCCGCTCGGAGTTCCTCGAACACCACTTCGGGTTCGGTCGGGAACCGTTCGGCCGGTTGCCCCAGACGGGTGGCGAGGCCGCGCAGCACGTCGAGGTCGCTGCGCACGCCCTCGGGCGGGGCCACCGCGACCTGGCGCAGCAGGATGCGGCCTTCGAGGTTGGTCATCGTGCCGCTCTCCTCGGCCCACTGCGTGACCGGCAGCACGACGTCGGCGACCGCGGCCGTCTCCGACAGCACCAGGTCGGCCACGACCAGCAGGTCCAGCGCCTGGAGCCGGTCGGCGACGTGCTGGGAGTGGGGCGCGGAGACGATGACGTTGCTGCCGAACACGAGCAGCGCCTTCGGGCCGTCCGGCTGGCCGAGCGCGTCGAGCAGCTCGTAGGCGGACCGGCCGGGACCGGGCAGGTCGTCCACGCCCCAGACGTCCATGACGTGCGCGCGGGCCGCCGGGTCGTCGATCTTGCGGTAGCCGGGGAGCTGGTCGGCCTTCTGGCCGTGCTCGCGCCCGCCCTGGCCGTTGCCCTGGCCGGTGAGGCAGCCGTAGCCGGAGTACTTCGTGCCGGGCAGGCCCAGCGCGAGCGCCAGGTTGATCCACGCCGACACGGTGTCCGCGCCGCTGGCGTGCTGCTCGGCGCCGCGGCCGGTGAGGACGTAGGCGTTGTGCGCCTCGGCCAGGATGCGGACCGCCGCGCGCTGGTCGGCCACCGGCACGCCGGTGACCCGCTCGACGCGTTCCGGCCACCAGGTCGCGGCGATGCGCCAGGCTTCGTCGAAACCGGTGGTGCGGTCGTCGAGGTACCGCTGGTCGAGGTGGCCGTCGGCCACGGCGGTGTGCAGCAGGCCCAGCGCGAGCGCCAGGTCCGTGCCGGGCGCCGGTTGCAGGTGCAGGGTGGCCAGCTCGGCGGTCGGCGTGCGCCGGGGGTCGACGACGATCAGCTCGGCGTTCTTCAGGTGCTGCACGAACGGCGGCATGGTCTCCGCCGGGTTGCCGCCGACCAGCAGGATCGCGTCCGCGCGGTCGAGGTCGGTGACCGGGAACGGCAGGCCGCGGTCCAGGCCGAAGGCCTTCAGCCCGGCGGCGGCGGCGCTGGACATGCAGAACCGGCCGTTGTAGTCGATCTGCGAGGTGCCCAGCGCGACCCGGGCGAACTTGCCCAGCAGGTAGGACTTTTCGTTGGTCAGGCCGCCGCCGCCGAACACGCCGACCGAGTCGGGGCCGTGGGTGTCGCGCAGGTCCTTGAGCTTGGCCGCGACGAAGTCGAGGGCTTCGTCCCAGGTGGCGGGCCGCAGCTCGCCGTCGCGGCGGACCAGGGGCGTGGTGAGGCGGGACGGCGAGGTGAGCAGCTCGGCCGACGTCCAGCCCTTCTGGCACAGGCCGCCGCGGTTGGTCGGGAACTCGCGCGGCGACACCTTGCCGTCGGTGATGGACATCGCGCACTGCAACGCGCAGTACGGGCAGTGCGTGGCGACGCTCGTGCCGGCGTGGGTGTCGATGCTCGCGGAGGCGGTCACGAGCCCGACGGTAGGAAGCGGCTGTTAACGGCAGAACGTGGAATGTTTCGTCCACGCGAACTTAGCTGCTCCGGGCCCGCGGACCGCGGGTGAGGTCACAGCAGCTCGACGACCTGTGCGGCCGTTCGCTCAAGCCCGACCAGAGATTGTCTGCTCGAACGGGGGTGCAGGGCGTGGACCGCGAGCCGGAACAGGGTCGCCCGCAGGAGGATTTGCGGCCACTCGTCCAGGTGCGCCCAGCGCTGGAGCAGGCCGTGATCCGCGCCACCCCACGACAGCGCGTCGACCACGACGACCGCCGCGCCGTAGGGGGCGGGCCGCCAGTAGGCGACGAAGTCGATGATCGCCGGGGCCGCGTCACCGGCGAACAGCACGTTGCCGAACAGGTCGCCGTGCACCACCTGCGGCTTGAGCCCGACGGGCTTGCGGTAGGCCGCGGTGAGCTCGAACAGCCGGCCGCCCAGGTCGGGGTCGAGGTCGGCCTTCTCCTCGTCCCACGCGCAGCGGTCGGCGGTGGCGAACAGGTCGGTGCGGGCGTCCAGGAAGCGGGGCTTGGGCAGCTCGGCGGTCGCCCGGTGCAGCTTGACGGCCACGTCCACCACCTCGTCGTGCCGCGGCTCGGCCCGGCCGGAGAGGTACTTCGTCGCCGCCCAGCCGCCCACGACGTAGCGGCCGTCGGTGGAGCGCAGGGGTCGTGCGATGCGCAGGTTCTCGACGTCGAGCACGTCGAGGGTCTTGGCGACCCAGGTGGCCTCGGCCGGCTTGCCCGCGGGCCGGATGGCCGCGTCACCGCACCGCCACGCCGGGCCGCCGTCGATCAGCTCCGGCTCGGCGTCGCGCGCGCCGAACGCGGCGCGCACGTGCGACGGTGGCGGCTCCGGAGTGGTCACGGCCGGCACGCTACCTGCACGGGGCCTTCGGTTGGTGGACGTGAGGGGTTCGAACACGTGGTGTCCACGCGTTCGGCGTAACCGCATTATTGCGGTTACGACGGGTATGTGCTGGATGTGACCTGAAACACGCGGCTGTGGTCGTCGTGAGCTTGCGCCACCCGGTGCGCGCGATCGTCCTGGACGAGGAGGACCGCATCCTCCTGTGCCGCCTGGAGCTGCCCGAGATCGTGGTGTGGACGCGGCCGGTGTGGCGGCACGAGGCGGTCGAGCCGGGGTACGCGGAGGGTCACGAAGGGGTGGTGAACGAGTACTTCCTCGTCCGGGTCGCGTCGTTCGAGCCGCGCGGGGCGATGACCGATCGTGAACCGGCGGCCGAGAACGTCAGCGGCCGGCGGTGGTGGTCGCTGCCGGGGATCGCCGGGTTTCGCGGGTGACGGGTCGGGTGACGTCGTGGAGCTCGGGCCGTGAAGCCCCGGCCTCGACGGGTCCGCGTTCGCTCCGGCCCGGAATTGTCAGTCCCACCTGCGAGAATAAAAACAGGGGTCCCCTGGGCGGGGACCCCTGCGTGGCGTGGTCGGTCGGTGCGGGTCAGTAGGTCGGCAGGCTCGGGTCGACCTCGCGGGCCCAGGCGAGCACGCCGCCGCCCACGTGCACGGCGTCCTTGAAGCCCGCCTTGTGCAGGACGGCCAGGGCCTCGGCCGAGCGCGCGCCCGACTTGCAGTGCAGGACGACCTGCTTGTCCTGCGGCAGCTCGGCGAACGCCTCGCCGGACAGGATGCGGTCCTTCGGGATCAGCACCGAGCCCGGGATCTTCACGATCTCGTACTCGTGCGGCTCGCGGACGTCGACCAGCAGGAAGTCCTCGCCGCTGTCCTGCTTCTGCTTCAGCTCCAGCGGCGTGATCGTGTTGCCCGCGGCGGCCTGCTGGGCGTCGTCGGACACCACGCCGCAGAACGCCTCGTAGTCGATCAGCTCGGTGATCTTCGGGCTCTCCGGGTCCTTGCGGATCTTGATGGTCCGGTAGGACATCTCCAGGGCGTCGTAGACCATGAGCCGGCCGAGCAGCGGGTCGCCGATGCCGGTCAGCAGCTTGATCGCCTCGGTCACCATGATCGAGCCGATCGACGCGCACAGCACGCCCAGGACGCCACCCTCCGCGCACGACGGCACCATGCCGGGCGGCGGCGGCTCGGGGTAGAGGTCGCGGTAGTTGAGGCCCTGGCCGTTCGGCGCGTCCTCCCAGAAGACGCTGACCTGGCCCTCGAACCGGAAGATCGAGCCCCACACGTACGGCTTGCCCAGCAGCACGGCCGCGTCGTTGACCAGGTACCGGGTGGCGAAGTTGTCCGTGCCGTCCAGGATCAGGTCGTAGTCGCGGAAGATGTCGAGCGCGTTCTCCGAGCTGAGGTGGGTCTGGTGCAGCACCACCTTCACGAACGGGTTGATCTCGGCCACCGAGTCGCGCGCCGACTCCGCCTTCGGCCGGCCGATGTCGGACTGGCCGTGGATGACCTGCCGCTGGAGGTTCGACTCGTCGACGACGTCGAAGTCGATCACGCCCAGCGTGCCGACGCCCGCCGCCGCGAGGTAGAGCAGGGCGGGGCTGCCCAGCCCGCCGGCCCCGACGACCAGGACCTTCGCGTTCTTCAGCCGCTTCTGCCCGTCGACCCCGACGTCCGGGATGATCAGGTGGCGGCTGTAGCGCGCTACTTCTTCCTTGGTCAGCTCCGCTGCGGGCTCCACGAGCGGCGGAAGCGCCATCTGAGTCCTCCTCGACGAAACATGTCCTGTACCGACGGACAACACCAGCCTGCCCGTCCGTCTTCCCGCATGGGAAGTCGTCCCAAGGCGCGGGACACCCGCTACTGCGGCGCGACCGGGAACGGGTTGGGGGTGCAGACCAGGCCGTTGGCCTCCACGGCGTAGCGGTTGGTGGCGTCGACCGAGTTCAGCTGGGCGACGTAGTCGTTGGCCACCCCGAACGACTGCTGCATCATCACGGGCGCGGCCTTGCCGTTCTCCTTGCAGCCCTCGTGCGGGTTCTTCAGCACGTGGCCGACCTCGTGGTTGATCGCGTAGGTCCGGTACGCGCTCAGGTCGCTGCCGTAGACCTTGCCGCCGCGCACCCACCGGGCCGTGTTGATGATGACCCGCTTGGACAGGTCGTGCCAGCACGACGACTCGAACTTGATCTGGTAGCCGCACATGGCGTGGGTGGTGCTGGTGGTGGTCAAGCTCACGGTGAAGTCGACCGGTCCGCTGTCGACGCGCTGCATGGACACCTGGCCGGTGCCGATCCAGCTGCGCGGGTCGGCCAGGATCCCGTCGACGGTGCGCGCGAACGCCTCGCGGTCGCCGTTGTAGTCGGCCGGCTCGACGCCGTCCTCGATGGCGATCGCGTACCGGTAGAGCTTGCCGCCGGAGCCCGCCTGCGGCGTCGTGCCCGGGACCACGGCGAACGTGCCCGCGCCCTGCTCGGAGAACTTCGGCCCGTCCGGCAGCTGCGCGGTGGGGAAGTTCTTCAGGTCGATGTCGACCGGCGGCTTCTCGGTCGCCTCGGGCGGCCCGGACGTGGTCGCCGTCGTGGTCTGCCCGCCGGTCTGGGTGTCGCCGCCGGCGACCGTCGACGGCGTGGCGGTGTCCAGCACGACCAAGGCCGTGAGCACGAGCAGCACGGGGATGGCGTAGATCCGCCAGCCGTAGCCCGCGACCAGCCCCTTCACGCCCCGAGGACGCTTGCGCCGCCGGCGGCCGACCGGTTCCCAGGACGCGGCCAGCGGCTCACCGCCGGTGCGGCGCGCGCCCCGGCGGTAGCGTTCTTCGGACAACGGCGGCCGGTCATCGGCGGACGGCGGCGTGTCACGCGCGCCCTGCGACGTCCGGTTCACGGCGACCAGGGTGCCACAAACCCACCCGGATGGCGGATCCGGAGGTGGCCCGCCGCGTCACCACTCGTGCCGCTCGACCGCCTCCCACATGCCCACCACGGCCCGCGCCACGGACACCGGCCGTTCCATCTGGGCCACGTGGCCCGTGCGCGGCAGCACGAGCAGCCGGCCGCGCGGGATCAGCCGCGCCACCCGCGGCGCCTTGCGCACGCTGACCAGCCGGTCCTCGGTGCCCCACACGACCAGCGTCGGCGCGGTGATCTTCGGCGGCAGCAGCCACATCGACCTCGACCGCGGCACCAGCCACGACCGGATGAGGTCGATCGTGCTGGCGCTGAGCGCGTCGCCCGCCCACGCCTGCGCCGACCGCTCGCTGTACTCCCGCTCGCTCTGCTCGATCCGGTGCGCCGGCACCGAGTCGGGGTCGGCGAAGCACAGCCGCAGCATCTGGTGGGTGCGTTCACGGGCCGTGACCAGCGCCAACTGCTCGCGCACCCGCGGGCCGACCACCGGCAGGAACGCCAGCGGCAGCCGCCGGTCCGACACCCGGCGCAGGCTCGGCCGCAGGTCCGGCACGGCGGGTGAGACCAGGGTCAGGGTGCGCACCAGGTCGGGCCGGGTGGCGGCCACGATCAACGTGATCGCGCCGCCCATGGAGTTGCCGAACAGGTGCACGGGCCCCGCGCGCAGCGACTCGATGTACTCGGTGACGACCCGCGCGTGCGTGGCCATCCGGAAGTCGTAGCCGTCGATCGGCTCGGAGCGGCCGAACCCGGGCAGGTCCAGCGCGTGGCCCTCGACGTGCTCGCGCAGCTGCGCGGCCAGGTCGGTCCAGTTGGTCGACGAACCGCCCAGTCCGTGCACGTAGACGGCCTTCGGGTCGGCCGGTCCGGGCGTGCGGCGGACGTGCACGCCGTGCCCGCCGACGTCGACGCAGTCACCTGGCCACGGCTCGGTCGTTGTGTCCAGCGGAGGCAGCGGCGCGGTGGACAGGGGCACGTGGGTGATGGCGGATCTGCGCGCCTCCAGCGTCTCGGTCACCACCCCAGGATGCCTGGCCCGGCGTCCTACGAAACGAGAAGCTTTCCCGGATCGCTGCTACCAGCGAGTAAGGTTGCCGGCGAGCCGGAAGGGCAACCCCTTTCCCGGTTCCGCGAAGTGATTGGTCGGCTGGAGGCACCATGACGGAGACGGCCCAGACTGCGGTCGGGCACCACGGCGGCACGGCGGGGCGGGGTGTGCGACTCCCGCGGACCGCTCGGCGTGCCCAGTTGCTGGCCGCGGCGCAGGACGTGTTCGTGACCAACGGCTACCACGCCGCCGCGATGGACGAGATCGCCGAACGCGCCGGGGTCAGCAAACCGGTCCTCTACCAGCACTTCCCCGGCAAGCTCGAGCTGTACATGGCGCTGCTGGAGTCCCACGTGGACGAGCTGGTGAACCGCGTGCGCGGCGCGCTGGCGTCCACGACGGACAACAAGCAGCGGGTGAAGGCCGCGGTCGCCGCGTTCTACGACTTCGTGGACGGCGAGGGCCAGGCCTTCCGGATGGTGTTCGAGTCGGACCTGCGCGGCGAGCCCGCGGTGGCGCGCGCTGTGGAGCGCGCGACGACCGACAGCGTGGAGGCCATCACCGACACCATCACCGCGGACGCGGGTCTCGACGAGCACCGCGCGCGGCTGCTCGCGGTCGGCCTGGTGGGGTTGTCGCAGGTCACGGCCCGTGCGTGGCTGGCGGATGACCGGAAGCTCGCCAAGGAGGACGCGGTCGCGCTGATCTCGAACCTCGCGTGGCGCGGCATCGGCGGCGGCTTCCCCTTGCAGCACTGAGTCGTCGGTGGTTGCCGGCAGGATCGAAGCAAGGGTTCCCCTTGGCGGGGGGACCCCTGCTCGACCGCGGCCCTCACCGCTCGGTCACAGCAGCGCGGTGATGTGTGCTGTGACGTCTTCGGCCCTCTCCAGGGGCAGCATGTGGCCCGCGCCGAGGTGGATCACCAGCTCGGCGTGCGGCAGCTCGTCGGCCAGCACTCGGGCGTGCCGCAGCGGCGTCAGGCGGTCCTGCGCGCCCGCCAGCACGACCGCCGGGATGCCCGCCAGCTCGGCCAGCGCCTTGCGCCGGTCGTGGTCGTCCAGCGAGTCGCGGAACCCGACCATGCTCACCGGGTGGCACCGGCCGACCATCGCGGCCGTCAGCGCGACGTGCCGCCACGACGGCCGCTTGCCGAACAGCAGCCACCGCAGGCCCGGCCGGGCCACCTCGGTGCGCTGGAGCAGCTCGGCCCGCCGCAGCCGGGCGATCCGCCGGTTGACCGCCTTCTCCCCCGCCACGAACACCCGGCCCAACGGTCCCGGCAGGCCCAGCGTCGACCCGGCCAGTTCACCCGAAGAGGTGGCGACCAGGACGACGCCGGCGACGCGGTCGAGCAGCGAGGGGTGCTGCTCGGCCAACGCCATGATCGTCATGCCGCCCATCGAGTGCCCGGCCAGCACCAGCCGCCCGGTGGGCACGCGGTCCGCGAGCAGCTCGGCCAGGTCGTCCGCGCACTGCGCGATCGTGGCCGTGCCGGGCGGCGCGGGTGCCGAGCCGCCGTGGCCCCGGTGGTCGTACCGCAGCACGCGACCGGGCAGGCGGGCCGCCACCTCGTCCCACGACGTGTGGTCCAACGTCCAGCCGTGCAGCAGCACGGTCGTCACGTCGGCGTCACCCGGCCCGGTGTCCACGACGTGCAGCTCCGTGCCGTCGGAGGTGGCGAACCGGCGTCCGGCCTCCCGCGGCGCGATCGTCCGGGCGCTCATCCGACCAGGAACGACCGGCGCCACGCCCGCATGCCGGGCTGACCGACCAGGCCGACCTCGTCGAGGAACTTCATGATCCGCTCGCCCGCCCAGCGGATGCTGCCCTGCCAGTGCGGGTTGGCCAGCGCCGCCTTGTGCGCCTGCTCCTTGTCCAGCCCCACGGCCGCGTACACGTCCGGGTTGATCAACGACCGGGTGATGAACATGGACGTGGTGGCGAGCAGCCACCGCTGGTAGGGCAGCTCCTTCTTGGTCAGCTTCGCCATCCCGCGCACGACCTCCTCGCGCGCGAACCGGACGTGCCGCGCCTCTTCGAGCACGTGGATCCGGTTGACCATGCGCACGAGCGGCTGCACGGTCTCGTCGGCCATCGTCTCGCGCTGCAACCGGTCCAGGATCTCCTCGGCGACCAGGATCGACCCGTACAGCGCGGGCCCGTAGCCGATCACCGGGAGCAGCTTGCCGAGCTGGTAGGTGTACTGGCGGGGGCCGTAGGGCGGGCACCCGATCCGCTCGACCATCCGGGCGAACATGGTGGAGTGCCGGCACTCGTCGGCGACCTCGGTCAACGCGTACTGCGCGTGCTTGGTCGTCGGGTCGGAGCGGTAGACCTCCTTGAGCAGCATCTGCATCAGCAGGATCTCGAACCACAGCCCGACGCTGGCCACGCTCGCCACCTCGTGCCGGGACAGGTCGATGCGCTGCTCCGGGCTCATCCGCTCCCACAGCGGCGTGCCGTACAGCGAGCACCGGTGCTCCGGCGTGTACCGCAGGCCGTCGACCAGGGGCGCCGACCAGTCGATGTCGACCTCGGGGTCGTAGAACTTGTCGGCCGAGGAGTTGAGCAGACGTTCGGCGGTCTTCTCGCGATCCGCGACCTTCAAGGCCTTCGTCATCGGTGGTCCCTCCCCGGTGGGATTATCTGTTACTTGAGGTAACGGTTACTTCTGGTAGCGTGCGTCACATGGCTCGAACTGTCAAGGGCGGAACGGACGCCCGCCGGGAACGGTGGAAGGGGCACCGCGAGGCGCGGCGCGCCGAGTTCGTGGAGGCCACGATCCGCGCGGTCGCCAAGCACGGCCCGGACGTGGGCATGGACGAGATCGCCGCCGAGGCGGGCGTCAGCAAGCCGGTGCTGTACCGGCACTTCGCCGACAAGTCCGACCTGTACCTGGCCGTCGGCCGGCGCGGCACCGAGATGCTGATGGACAAGATGGGCCCCGCGATCGAGCAGGACGGCCCCATCCGACCCCGCATCAAGGGCATCGTCGACGCCTACCTGTCGGTCATCGAGGAGCACCCCAACCTGTACCGGTTCGTGGTGCGCAAGTCGTTCACCGACCGCCCGGTCGAGCAGGACGTGGTCAGCGAGGACAAGGAGCTGATCGCGGCGGCCCTGGCCCGGCTGCTCGGCGACTACCTGCGCGCGTTCGGGATGGACTCCGGCGGGGCCGAGCCGTGGGCGCACGCGCTGGTCGGCATGGTGCAGAACGCGGGCGACTGGTGGCTGGACCGGCAGTCCATGACGCGGGCGAGCCTGAGCGACTACCTGACCACGATCATCTGGCACGCCATCGACGGCCTGCTGCGCTCCGCGGGCGTGCAGCTCGACCCGGACGCGCCGCTGGGCGCCGATCGCGCCGTGGCGGACCTGCCCGAAGGACCCCGGTTGCGGGTCGTCGACGTCGAGGAGGCGTGATGAGCGAGGAGCACGGGCACGACGAGGAGGGCTACACCGGCGCGGCCGTGCTGGTGTTCGACGAGCGGGAGGTGCCGGTGAGCGTCGAGCTGCGCGGCTACTTCCAGCCCATCGACGGCCGCTACCACTGGTACGGCCGGGTCGGCGCGAACGACGAGGTCACCGAGCTGGTGGAGGGCGGTGCGCGGACCGCGCTGCTGCGCACGCCCGACGGCTCGGCGACCGGGTCGCTGACCGACCCCGACCCCTGGCGGCGCTACCGGGTGGCGGGCACCTCCACCCCGCCGTTCGCGGTCGGCTGACCAGAGGCTGTGAAACGCGGAAGGGGCACCCGATGGGGTGCCCCTTCTCGTGTCCGGTCACCCGGACCCGAAGTTCAGTCGCCGGAGACGAACCCGACCCGGCGCGAGTCGCTCGGGCCGATCTCCACGTAGGCGATGCGCGCCGCCGGCACCACGTAGCGGGCGCCCTTCTGGTCGACCAGCACGAGCTGACCGGTGCCCGCCTTCAGCGCGTCCGCGACCTGCGCCTCGACCTCTTCGGGGGTGAGCCCGCTGGACACCACGAGCTCCCGCGGGCTGTCCGCGATCCCGACCCTGACCTCCACGCTGACCTCCGTGCGGCGTTGATGGCTTTCGAACACCAACCCTAGCCGAGCCCGAGCGCCGTCATGCGCCGCGTGTGGCTCTGCTGGAGCCGCCGGAACAGCGCCGCGATGCCCGCCAGGTCGCCCGAGCCGCGCACGATCAGCTCCGCGAGCCCGTCCCGCTCCGCCACCACGTACTGGGCCTGCGTCAACGCCTCGCCGAGCAGCCGGCGACCCCACAGCGTGAGCCGGTCGCGCAGCTTCGGGTCGTCGTCGCACGCGGCCCGGACTTCGCGCTCGGCGAACGCCGAGTGGCCCGTGTCGGCCAGCACCGCGAGCACCAGCCGCTTGGTCGGCTCGTCGAGCCACTCGGCGACCTCGCGGTAGAAGTCGGCCGCCAGCGCGTCACCGACGTAGGCCTTCACCAGCGACTCCAGCCACGAGCGCGGCGCCGTGGAGGCGTGGAAGGCGTCGAAGCCCGCGGCGAACGGCCGCATGGCCTCCTCCAGCGAGTAACCGCGCTCGGCCAGGTACCGGTCCAGCAGGGAGTAGTGGCCGATCTCGGCGGCCGCCATCTGCGACAGCGCGGCCCGACCGGCCAGCGTGGGCGCGGTCCGGGCGTCCTCGGCGAGCCGGTCGAACGCCGACAGCTCGCCGTACGCGAGAGCGCCGAGGAGGTCCACGACACCCTCCGCCACCTGCTCACCGTCACCCACCGCAACGGTCTGGCCCACCGCTGCCTCCACTCCCGGGTCGCTCATGGCACGGAGCCTAGTCGGGTGTCGTTGACAACACCCCAGGCACGCGAAACCGCAGTCGACCGCGTGAACCAGCCCGATCGGCCTAGTCGGCGGGTAGACTCGACAGATGACGCCCGGCGCGGCGCGGCCCAGTGGGGGCTCGCAGCGGTGCCGACGGCTGAACTGCGGCGGCACCGTGCCGCCAGGAGAGGGTGCGCGCACACACCTCGCTGGCCCTCCCGCGACCCGCCCGGCCCCTTGTGGTGGCCCGAGTGGTGGTGACGCGGTCGAGCGGCCCGTACAGGCCGTGGCGCGCTGGTACGAGAGAGGCGATCACCCTGACCGCGACGAACGAAGAGACCCATGTCGACCCGGTGACCTTGGAGCACAGCGAGGTGGGCGTCCCCGAAGTCGACACCTCCCACCCGCTCGTGGCCGACGCCCCGGTCAAACCCGATTCGCCCACGTTCGGCGAGCTGGGCGTGCGCGAGGAGATCGTGCGCGCGCTGGCCGAGGCGGGCATCCACCGCACGTTCGCCATCCAGGAGCTGACCCTGCCGCTGGCGCTGGCCGGCGACGACGTCATCGGCCAGGCGCGCACCGGCACCGGCAAGACGCTGGGCTTCGGCATCCCGCTGCTCCAGCGGATCACCGTGCCGGGTGACGGCACGCCGCAGGCGCTGGTGGTCGTGCCGACGCGCGAGCTGTGCCTGCAGGTCACCCACGACCTGACCGACGCGGCCAAGCACCTGGGCGTGCGCGTGCTGGCGATCTACGGCGGCCGGCCGTACGAGCCGCAGATCGCGGCGCTGCGCAAGGGCGTCGACGTGGTCGTCGGCACGCCGGGCCGGTTGCTCGACCTGGCCGAGCAGCGCCACCTCGTGCTCGGCAAGGTGCGCGGCCTGGTGCTGGACGAGGCCGACGAGATGCTCGACCTGGGCTTCCTGCCCGACATCGAGCGGATCCTGCGCATGGTGCCCGACGAGCGGCAGACCATGCTGTTCTCGGCGACCATGCCCGGGCCGATCATCACGCTGGCGCGCACGTTCCTCAACCAGCCCACGCACGTGCGGGCCGAGGAGAACGACGCGGGCGCGATCCACGAGCGCACCGAGCAGTTCGTCTACCGGGCGCACGCGCTGGACAAGTCGGAGCTGCTGGCCCGGGCGTTGCAGGCCCGCGAGCGCGGCCTGTCGATGGTGTTCACCCGGACCAAGCGCACCGCCCAGAAGGTGGCCGACGAGCTGGTCGAACGCGGTTTCGCCGCGGCGGCCGTGCACGGCGACCTGGGGCAGGGCGCGCGCGAGCAGGCGCTGCGGGCGTTCCGCTCGGGCAAGATCGACGTGCTGGTGGCGACCGACGTGGCCGCGCGCGGCATCGACGTCGAGGGCGTCACGCACGTGATCAACTACCAGTGCCCCGAGGACGAGAAGACCTACGTGCACCGCATCGGCCGCACCGGGCGGGCCGGGCGCACGGGTGTCGCCGTGACGCTGGTCGACTGGGACGAGATGCCCCGGTGGAAGATGATCAGCGACGCCCTGGGCCTGGGCAAGCCCGAGCCGGTGGAGACCTACTCGACCTCCGACCACCTGTTCGCCGACCTGGACATCCCGGCGGGCTCGACCGGCCGGCTGCCGCTGGGGCTGCGCACGCGCGCGGGCCTGGGCGCCGAGCCGGAGGAGAACCTCAAGGGCGAGAAGAAGACCCGCAAGCGCCGCCGCAGCGGTCGCGCGGGCGAGGCCGGCCAACCCGCCGAGTCCGGTGCCGGCAACGTCGGCAGCCCCGGCTCCGCCTCGGGCACGGGCGAGGAGGGCGCCACCCGCCCCCGCAAACGCCGCCGCAGCCGAGCCGGCGTCCCGGCCACCGAAACCGGCGGCACCACCGAAGCTCCGGCCGAGGTGCCCTCCGGAGCACCCGAGTCGGCCACCGCCTCATCCACCGATCCGGACCGCCCGCGCCGGCGCCGGCGTCGCCGCACCGGCGGCAGCGAATCGACCGAGACGGCCCCGGCCGAATAGGGAACAATCGTGGTGGGCAGCGCAGTCACGCGCGCTGCCCGGCCCGACCAGCAACACGATCGGGTGATCATCGCCCGGAAATGTACGGAAACACTGTTACCCCACCTCGGTTAGAAGACGAGGCCCCCCGAACCACCCCAGCCCCCTAACCCACCGCCCCACCGCCCCACTGCCCCACTGCCCCGGCACCCTCGGACACCGGCACCGGGTCGACAGCGGGACAGCCGGACGGCAACGGGACAGCGAGACAGCCGGAGCCGGAGCCCGCCGGCCACCCACCGCGGGCCCCCAGCACCGGCCGTCCCCGGGCCCGAACGGCCCGCACGAACCCCGCGCGAGCCGGACCGGAACCCCGCAACGGGCCCCGCGGGAGCTGGAACGCCACCCCCGCAACCGCCCGGCCGCGCGCCCGCCAGGCGGGAGTTGCCCCAGGCGGGCGGCCGTGACCAGCGCGAGCGAGCCTCCGCGACGGGGAGCGAGCCGCGCGAGAACCCGCCCGGACGCGCGTGCCGAGCTGCCGCGTGCGGGCGGTGGCGTGGGGGGCGGAGGGCGGCCGGCGGGCGGTTGGTGGTGCCGCCTCACACCGACCTCTTCCCGGTGGTGGCAGCATGTCGCCAGACCGAACGCGATAGATCACCGACCATCGGGAGCCGGGCAGTGGGCCAGCCGGAGCAGGCGGAGTCGAACGGGCAGGTCGTGGTGGACGGGGAGGACGTCCTGGCCGAGTCCGGCGAGCCGCGGGTCGAGCAGCAGGACGACGACGGCAGGGAGCCGGTGCCGTCGAGGTCGTGGCGCACCAGGGGCGACTTCATCGGCGTGGCGCTGGTCGTGGTGGCCGTGCTGGTGGCGAGCCTGGTCCTGTGGCTGACCAGCGACGCCCGCAACACGGTCAGCCAGACCGGTCCGTCCGAGATCACCCCGTTGCAGCCCGTCACCGCGATGCCGCCGACGCTGTCCGAGATCTGGCGTGCACCCAGTGGGGCGTCCCCCGTTCCGGTGAACCTCGACTCCGTCGTCGTCACCGGTGACGGTGGGGAGGTGGTGGGTCGGGACGCGTTCACCGGCGACGTCCGCTGGCGCTACGCCCGCGACCTGCCCCTGTGCACGGTCTCCACGGCCTGGGGCCGCATCTTCACCGTGTACCGCAAGGACACCAACTGCTCCGAGGTCACCACCCTCGAAACCGGCTCCGGCAAGCGCGGCCCGCAGCGCAACGGCGACGCCGAGTTCGGCACCCGCCTGCTGAACGAGGGCTCGCACGTGCTCACCACCGGCGGCACGTACGTCGAGGTCTACCGCCGCGACGACCTGGTCCGCTCGCTCGAGTACGGCACGCTGCGCGCCATCGTGAACCCGAACAAGCAGCCGCGCACGGGCTGCACCTACCACTCGTTCGCGGTCACCGGCGGCAAGATCGCGCTGATCGAGCGCTGCCCCGCGCTGGACCCGGCCGACCGCCTCACGATCCTCAAGCCCAACCCCGAGAAGTCCGACGAGCCGCAGGTCATCAGCAGCACGGTGATCGGCGAGAACGGGGCACGGGTGATCGCCGTGACCTCGAACCGGGTCGCGGTGGCCGTGCCGGGCCGCCTCCTGGTGTTCGACTCCGAGACCGGGGCCTCCGTCGCCACCTACCCGGTCGACGTCTCGGCCGAGGAACTCGCGGGCGACCCGCCCGGACGGGTGGCGTCGACGTTCACCAGCACCGCGAACACCTACTGGTTCACCGGCTCGAAGACCGTGGCGCTGTCGCTCGCGGACCTCAACCCGCTGTGGACGGTGAACGGCACGCTCGGCGCGGGCACCACGCTCGCCGGCCACCTGCTGCTGCCGGTCGACGCCGGGCTGAAGGTGCTCGACCAGGTCACCGGCGCGGAGGTCGCGTCGATCCCGGTCGACCGCGGCGACCACACCGGCCCGATCGAGATGGCCACCGAAGGCCAGGTCGTGCTGGAGCAGCGCGGCGGCACGCTCGTCGCACTGCGGTAACGCGCCACGCGCCCGCGCGGCCGGTGCGGCAGACTGCCAGACGTGCACTCGCAGTTCAGCCCGCACCGGGCGCAACGCGTGGACCTGCCCGGCAGGCACGGCCCGATCGCCGCCCTGCACTCCCCCGCCGCCGGCCACGACCTCGGCGCCACGGCGCTGCTCGTGCCCGGCTACACGGGGTCCAAGGAGGACTTCGCGCCGCTGCTCGACCCGATCGCCGACGCGGGCGTCGAGGTCGTCGCCATCGACCTGCCCGGCCAGTACGAGTCGCCCGGCCCGCTGGTGGAGTCCGACTACCGGCCCGAGGCGCTGGGCGCGGTGGTGGCCGAGCTGGTGGCGAAGCTCGCCGCCGAAGGCAGGCGCGTGCTGCTGCTGGGTCACTCGTTCGGTGGTCTGGTCGCGCGTGGCGCGGTGCTGGCGGGTGCTCCGGTGTCGGGGTTGACGTTGATGGCGTCCGGTCCGTCGGAGCTGCCGCCCGGCGCGCGCCGCACCGCCCTGGACTACGGCGAGGTCGTGCTGCGCGAGCAGGGCATCGAGGCGTCGCAGCAGGTCAACGAGACCCGCCAGGCGCTCAACCCGGGCTGGCGGGCGTTGCCGCAGGAGCTGAAGGACTTCTACCGGGAGCGGTTCGTCCGCTCGTCGCCCGCCGGGCTGCTGGGCATGGGCGAGGCGCTGCGCGCCGAACCGGACCTGGTCGCGAAGCTGGCCCGGGTGCTGCGGTCGACGGGCATCCCGTGCCTGGTGGTGTGCGGCGACCTGGACGACGCCTGGTCGGCGGCCAGCCAGCGGGACATGGCCGAACGGCTCGACGCCGACTTCGCCGTGCTGTCCGGGGTCATGCACAACCCGAACACCGAAGCTCCGGAGGCCCTGCTGGCCACGGTGCTGCCGACCTGGCGGGCCTGGCTCTCCTGACGCGCGGCCGGCGGGATCACCCCACGGAAGCACGGTGCCGCGCCCGGTAGGTGTTGTTCACGTACACGTCCGTCACCGGGAGGACGTCCGCTTCGACCCGACCGGGTCGTTCGCCCCACCGTAGGTGTTTTCGCGCCCTCGTCGGCCCGTTCCGGCCCTTCTACTTGGCGGTGCACCCGCACGCACCGCCCCCGGAAGGGAAACCGAATGAAGTTCGCACGAGTCCTCACCGCCGTCGTCGCGCTCGCCTCGGCGCTGCTCGTCACGCCGGCCTCGCACGCCGACCCCGACGCGCAGCGGGACCAGTGGAAGTTCGTGAGCGTCGCGGTACCGAACGACGTCTGGGACCAGACCAACTGGGCGTGGGATCCGGAGTACCCGATCATCGGCCACCCGTCCCACGGCGAGGACAACCAGGAGTGGTTCATCAACGGCGACAGCACGATCGAGAGCGTGCGGTACGGGTGGTGCGCGACCGCGATCGGGGACAAGCTGGCGGGCCGGCCGTGCGACGGCTCCGGCAACCAGAAGTGGAAGGGCGAGCCGCACGACGGCTACTACTCCTGGCTGATGCGGCTGGAGGGCACCGACCAGTGCGTCACGCACAACGGCACCTACGCGGAACTCGTCCTCAGGACCTGTGAGCGGGTACGACAAGACCAGCAGTGGATCATCGGCAGGGCGTAGTCACGGGCGCGTCGGCCGGACGCGTCCGGCCGACGCGGCACAGTCGGCTCAGGCCCACCAGTAGAACCACAGGGTCGCCGCCGCCAGCGCCACGACCAGCAGGCCGCACAGCGCCACCGCCCAGCCCCGGCGGCGGTCGGCGACGACCTGCGCCACCACCGCGGCCGCAGCCGCCACGACGTGCCCGATCACCACGTCCAGGCCGGGCCCGGGCAGGTCGCGGGCTCCGGCGTAGACCTGGAAGCCGATCATCGCCAACGCCAGCAGCACCAAGCCGACGGCGAGCGCGCCGCTGACGCCGCGCCACAGCCTCGCCAGGCGTGGTTCGGGTCTGCTGTCCACCATCGTCACGGGGCCAACTCTACGGCGCGAGCAACGCCCACGGGTCGAGCGTCGGCGCCGC
The DNA here is from genome assembly GCF_021390395.1 of Saccharothrix sp. S26. Lineage (GTDB taxonomy): Bacteria > Actinomycetota > Actinomycetes > Mycobacteriales > Pseudonocardiaceae > Actinosynnema. The sequence continues at coordinate 18,586 of NZ_JAJUWT010000029.1, read as the reverse complement.
CCGTTGGCCTTCGGGGCAGGACCGGCGGAAGTCGCACCACGTGCACTGGTTGCCGGTGCGCGGCGGGAACAGGATCTCCGGGTCGCCGCCCGCCTCCAACGTGTCGGTGGCCAGCCGCAGCTCGTCCGCCGCCTCCTCGGCCCGCGTCACGTGCCGCGCCAGGCTCTCCTCGGTGTGCTCCCACACCGCCACCGTCCGCGTGGGCAGGTGGTGCAACTCCACCCGGTGGCACGGCTTGCGCAACGTCCGCCGTGCCGCCAGCGCGTACAGCGCCAGCGCCTGCGAGCCCCGCGCGTCGTCCACGGTCAGCGCGTGCCGCCCCGTCTTGTAGTCCACGATCACCAGCTCGCCGTCGCGCAGGTCGATGCGGTCGACCCGCCCCTCGGCGACGATCTTGGACGTGGGCGTGGACACCCAGCGCTCGATGCCGACCGGTTCGATCGACGTGTCGAGCCCTTCGACGTAGTCGCGCACCCACCCGACCGCCCGGTCGCGGTACACGGCGGCCTGCTCGGCGTCGCGGAACCCGTCGTTCTTCCACTGCCGGTGCAGCAGCGCCACCGCCTGGTCGGGCGTGCGGCGCTCGGCGGGCAGGTCGAACAACGCCTTCAACGCGTTGTGCACGACCGCGCCGAGGGTGTTGTGCGCCCACGCCCCACCGCGCGGCGGGGACGGCCGGTCGAGGTAGGCCATGCGAAAGCGGCGCGGGCAGTCGGCCCACGTGGCGAGCTTGGCCGGCGTCACCCGCACGAGCTTCTTCGGCATCGCGCCGAAGTCGAACCCCAGCTGTTCCTGCACACCGATCACGCTACCGAGAGGGTCCGACAGTTCTCGCAGCGCTACCTCAGCCGACGAGGATCTTGCACCCGGTCGCCCGATCGGCCAGGGCGTCGAGCACGTCCGGTGACGTGGTCTCCGCGCCGAGCCGCACGGTCTTGTTGGTGCCGTGGTAGTCGCTGGAGCCCGTGGTCAGCAGGCCCAGCTCCCCGGCCAGGCCGCGCAGCCGCGCCCGCGTGGGCTGGTCGTGGTCGGGGTGGTCGACTTCGACGCCGGCCAGGCCCAGGCCCGCCAGGTCGGCCACCACCTGGTCGGTCACGATCGGGCCGCGCGAGGTGGCGAAGGGGTGCGCCAGGACGGTCACGCCGCCCGCCTCGGTGATCATCTCGATCGCCCGCTCGACGGGCGTGTCGGTGCGCGGCACGTAGTACCGGCCGCCGGCGAGGTAGCGGGCGAACGCCTCGTCGACCGTGGCCACCACCCCCGCCCGGATCAACGCCATGGCGAGGTGGGGACGTCCGGCGGGCGCGTCGGGCGGCATGGCCGCCATCAGCTCGTCGGGGTCGATGGGGAACCCGTCGGCGACCATCCGCTCGGCCATCCGGCGCAGCCGCTGCCGTCGTTCCAGGCGCAGCCTGAGCTGCTCCTCGACCAGCGCGGGCGAGGTGTGGTCGTACAGGTAGGCGAGCAGGTGGACGGTGATGACCCGGCCCCGGCCGTCGTCGGACGCGCAGGACAGCTCGGCGCCGCGCACCAGCTTCAAGCCGGGTGGCAGCGCGTTGGCCGCCTCCGCCCAGCCGGCAGCGGTGTCGTGGTCGGTGAGCGCGACCGCGGTCAAGCCGGTGGCGGCCGCGGCCGCCACCAACTCCGCGGGCGTGTCGGTGCCGTCGGACTCGGTCGAGTGGGTGTGCAGGTCGATGCGCACCCTGCCAGTCTCCACCACGACCCCGACGGGCCTACGGCACCATCTTCTTGCCGCGCGCCGCCCGCTGCGCCTTGATCATCGAGAAGCGCTCTGCCTGGGCCTTCTTGTCGCCGAAGGTCAACTCCGAGATGGCGTCGTAGACCTCCTCGGGGTTGGGCAGGTACTCGATCCGGTTGAGGGCCTGGATCTGGCCCGCCGACTCGACCACCAGCGTCCCGAAGCCGAACATGCGCCCGAGCACCGAGCGCTCGTAGGTCAGGTCGGTGACCTTGCTGATCGGCATCATGGCGACCTTGGTCTCGAAGACCCCGGACGAGATCATGAACCTCTTGTCGGTGACGACGATCCGCTCCACCCACCACTCCATGACGAAGTAGGCCAGCCTGAGCAGCACGAACAGCGAGGCGTACCAGAGGATGTTCTGGATGATGCCCGCGTTGTCGGGCAGCAGGTACGAGATCATCATCGCGCCGGCCAGCAGCGCGCCGGCCTCGATGAGGTCCCAGAGCAGACTGCTCCAGTGCCTGCGGACCCGGATGACCCGACGCTCCGTGGGGAGCAGGTACTCGTCGGGATCCCGTGGTGCGAACATGCTTCGACCTCTCGCCGTGGTGGGAGGAGCCGGTCGACTCAGAACAATTGTTTCACGAAGGTGATGAGCGCCTCAGCGGCTTCCCGCAGCGTGCCCAGGATGTTCTGCACCAGCTGAGCCGCCTGCTGAGGCTCCGCGATGAGGAAGAACAGGAGCAAGCCGACCCCGGCGAAGGTGAGAATCTTCTTCAGATTCACGGTGATCAACCCCGTTCGCTACCGCACCCGTTTGGCGCCAGTGAAAACCGTTGTACCGCACTCCGCGACACGTCGGGAGATTTGTACCGCACTTGGGTCAGCGTCCTGCACCGCCAACCCGGTGTGACTACGGTAGGTAACCGTAACGGCCGAACGTGGGCCTCGGATCCGCCGTGTCAGCGGCCTCGCGCACGTCCCGAACGGGCGACCGCTGCTCGTCCGCAGGCGCAATACGCCAGGTGAGGGAGTGTGGCCGGTCCCAGGTGGCCGAGTCGAGCCGAACGAGTCCGGCGAGACCGCAATCGTGCGGAAATCGCGCGACGGAACGAGACTCTCCGTGACCACCGGGGCGTTGATCGGGACCGTCACCCGACCGGCGCCACGGCGGTCTCCACGAGATCCACGACTACGCCTGCCAGGTGCGATCCGGCGTCCTCGACCGGGCGACGACGCGGTGGACGCGCGCCGGGCCGACGCTGCGATCTTGGCCACACTCCCACCCGTCGGGATGGTGCGATTGAGCCTCGGAACCCCCGACCGTGAGCGCCCTCCCCCGATCAGGGGAGCCACACCAACCGTTGGCCGTGTGGCGCGGTCTTCGCCAACGCCTGCGCCGAGCGCACCTCGCCGCCCTCGAACCGGACCAGGCCCACCACGCCGAACGTCGGCTCGTCCGGTCCCGGCCGCAGGTCGTCGCGCCCCGGCAGCACGTGGGCCAGGCCCGTGGCGTACCCCTCGTGGCTCAACCACCACACCGGCCGGCCGAGGTCGCGCACCGCGGCCACGAACTCCTCCCCCGCCAGGTACGGCAGGACGTTGCTGGTCAGGACCACCAGCGGCAGGTCGTCGGGCACCCGGTCGGCGGCCTTGCCCAGGTCGGCCACCGCGTCGCCGACCACGAACTCCGGCGGCGACTTGCGCTGCACGGTCGCGGCCACGCCGAACAGCCGCAGCCGCTCTGGCTGGTCGGCCCACACGCACGCCTCGAGCCACGCGTAGGTGTCCTCGTCGGTCAGGTCGGCGGGCGCGCGGTCCAGCCCGACCTTGGCCCCGATCTTCACCGTTTTGGGGATCTTCGGCAGCTCCGCGCCGGGCGCGAGCTCCAGCGCGCAGTGCAGCCCGAGCGCCGCCTTGGCGGGCCCGGCGACCAACTGCCCGGCCTGCTGGGTCTGGTAGCGGTAGGCGTACTGGTCCAGGCCCAGCAGCAGGCCTGCCGAGCAGCCGACCTCCAGCAGCCCGACGGGCCCCTTGACCTTGGCCAGCGCCGGGTACACCAGGGTGGCCCGCCGCACCTCGTTGGTCTGCACGGTCCGGTTGGCGATCAGCTCGCGCATCCGGTCGGCCCGGTCGAGCACGAACTCCCGGAACAGCCGCCACGTGCCCTCGTCCGCGCCGTACGTGCCGCCCAGCGAGGGGTAGTAGTTCGACAGCTCGTGGAACGGCTCGGCCTGCACCAGCCGGTGCGCCGCCGCCAGGAGCAGGGTCGCGTGCGCGAACCGCTCCGGGGCGGCGGTCAGCAGGCCGGCGACCTCCGGATCGTCGGCGGCGTGCCCGGCCAGGTGCTCGTACAGCGGCGAGACGCCGTGCGCCTCCGTGCGCGCGAACCGGGCCAGTCGTTGCCGCACCAGATCCAGCGAGGTCACGTCACTCCTTGGGTTCGGGCCTGCCCGGCTGCTCGCCGCCGCGCGCCTCGCCGTAGGAGCGCTTGGGCACCATGACCTTCCGGCGGAACACGCAGACGACCGTTCCATCCTGTTTGTACCCGCGGGTCTCCACGTGGACCACGCCCCGGTCGTCCTTGGACTTCGACGGCGTCTTGTCCAGCACCTCGGTCTCACCGTAGATGGTGTCACCGTGGAACGTGGGCTTGATGTGCCGCAGCGACTCGACCTCGAGGTTGGCGATGGCCTTGCCCGACACGTCCGGCACCGACATGCCCAGCAGCAGCGAGTAGACGTAGTTGCCGACCACCACGTTCTTGCCGAAGTCGGTGGTCTCCGCCGCGTAGTGCGCGTCCATGTGCAGCGGGTGGTGGTTCATGGTGAGCAGGCAGAACAGGTGGTCGTCGTACTCGGTGACCGTCTTCCCGGGCCAGTGCTTGTAGACCGCGCCGACCTCGAACTCCTCGTAATAACGCCCGAACTGCACCGCACGCCTCCGTTGGCCGGCTCTGTGTGAGGTCGGTGTGATCGAGGACCACACCGACCGGGACGACAGTGTGAGCACCGGGGGAGTACCCTCGGCAACTGGTCTGTGAGCGACTGCACCGCCGCGACCAGTCGACCCGAGGAGGTGAGGACTACCGATGAGTAACGACCCCCATCCTGCGAGTACCTCGCGCGTCCTCATCGGGGAGCCGGCTGTCCACAGCTAGGCCCAGCGGTACCGGTAGGGGACGTGCCGTCGTCGTTCGTCGAGTCGACGCCCCCTCCTGGAGGACTCCGTGCCCAGCTTGCCCTCGCTCGGCGGCCTGAGAGGCCGCGCGCAGGAACGCCCCGCGATGCGCATCCCCGTGCCGCTGTCGCAGTACGTGGTGGACTGCGGCGTGTACGTCGACGGCACGCGCCTGCCCGGCCGCTGGTCGCACGTCGACGCGGTCGAGGAGGTGCGCAAGCGCGGCGACGGGTTCGTCTGGATCGGGCTGCACGAGCCGGACGAGGAGCAGATCCAGGGCGTCGCGGAGACGTTCGGGCTGCACGAGCTGGCCGTCGAGGACGCCGTGCACGCGCACCAGCGGCCCAAGCTCGAGCGCTACGACAACATGCTGTTCATGGTGCTCAAGACGGTCCGGTACATCCAGAACTCGTCGCCCGACACGGCCAACGAGATCGTCGAGAGCGGCGAGATCATGGTGTTCCTGGGCCGCGACTTCGTGGTGACGGTCCGGCACGGCAACCACTCGGGGCTGGCGGCGGTGCGGCGCCAGTTGGAGGAGGAGCCGGAGCGGCTGCGCTCGGGGCCGGCCGCGGTGCTGTACTCGATCGCCGACCACGTGGTCGACAACTACCTCGACGTGACCGACCACATCGAGGACGACATCGACCAGATGGAGGCGCTGGTCTTCCAGCCGCGCAGCCGGGTCAGCGCCGACCAGATCTACCTGATGAAGCGCGAGGTGCTGGAGCTGCGCCGGGCGGTGATGCCGCTGGCCGTGCCGCTGCGGCGGTTGGCGGAGGGCTACACGCCGCTGGTCCCCGAGCAGGTGCGCTCCTACTTCCGCGACGTGGACGACCACCTCACCGAGGTGTCCGAACGCGTGATCAACTTCGACGAGCTGCTGACCACGCTGGTCAACGCCGTGCTGGCGAAGATCACGTTGCAGCAGAACTCGGACATGCGCAAGCTCGCCGCCTGGGTGGCGATCATCTCCGTGCCGACCATGGTGGTCGGCGTGTACGGCATGAACTTCGACCACATGCCGGAGCTGCACTGGCGCTACGGCTACCCCATGGTGATCGCCGTGATCCTCGTGGTGTGCCTGACGCTGTACCGAATATTCCGCCGGAACCAATGGCTCTGAGTCCGCTCACCTGCCCTTCTTCCTGCGACGGGATGTTCCGACATGACGAGGATGTTCACCAACCTGCGGTTCTGGGTGCTCACGTTCCTGATCGGCTGGCTCGCCACGGTGACCCTGCTGATCGCCAACGGCGGCTGACCGGTCAGTTCCAGGGCGCGGTGTCCCACGTGAACGGGATGCCGTGGCCCACGCCCGTGCCCAGGCGCAGCGAGATGCCGGCCGGCCACAGCTTGAGCAGCAGCCGGAACTCGTACGCGCCCGCGGTGTGGGTGCGCCTGGGCTCGTAGACCAGCAGCGCCAGCGGGGCCATCGGGGTGGCCCGGGCGGCGGCGTCGGCGAGGATCGCGCGGCCCATGGCGCGGTCGGCCGGTGAGACGTACTGCCACACGACCGAGTGCCACACGACGGTCAGCACGTCGCGCTCCGGGCGGGCGAGCTGCTCGGCCAGCCACTCCGGGCCGGTCGCCCGCCGCACCGGCACGGGGTCGAGCCTGGCCAGCTCCACGGCGGCCTGGAGCCGGTCGAAGCGGTCGAGCTGGTCGGCCCAGACGAACGACGACAGGTGCAGCCGCCCGTCCTCTGTGGACACGTCGACCGGGTCGAGGTCGCAGCCGGCGCGCCGGACCAGGCGCAGGTTGTGGCGCAGGTCGACCGGCGGTCGGCCGGTCCAGCGCGGGTCGAGGGTGAACGGGCTGCCCGGGTCGCCGAACGTCTCGCCGTCGACGGAGTAGGCGATGCGGTGCGGGCGCAGGTTCAGCCCGCCGGACGCGCCGACCTCCAGCAGGCGGACCGGGAACGCGGCCCGCCGGTCGGCCTCGGCGGCGGCCAGGTGGGTGGCGGTCTGCAGGCCGCCGAACAGGGGCGCGCTGCGGCCCGGCTCGTTGGTCTGCACGACGGTGGACGTGACCAGGGCGTGCAGTTCGTCGGTGTGCTCGTGCAGCACGGACAGCGCGTCGTCCCAGAGCGTGTCGAGGTCGGGTTGGCCGCCCACCGTCGGGTAGTGCTTGGCCAGCGCCGGCGCGCGGCCCTCCAGCACCAGCCGGTGCAGCGCGCCCGCGAACCGCAGGCCGGGCACGGTGCCGTGGCGGTCGCACTCCGCGCCCGCCATCACCCGCGCGGTGACGCCGCCGCGGGCCAGGTCGTCCGCCGCGGCCACCAGCAGGGTGCGGGTGAGCGGGCTGTGGACTTCGCAGGCGCGGGACGCGTCGAGGAACAGCTCGGCGAGCACCCTGTGACGTTAACCCGATTTCCCTTGTGCGGCAGGAGGAGGAAGGCGTTGTTCACCCTTTCACCGGCGAGGTGTGGCCGACGGCGGCAGCGCTTAGGCTCGACGGGTGCCGAGGGTGCTCGCGGTGGCGGACGAGGTGGTCGAGTCGTTGTGGACCGACCGGGTGCGCCGGCACGACGTCGACCTGGTCGTGGCGGCCGGTGACCTGCCGTTCGACTACCTGGAGTACCTGTCGAGCGCGCTGGACCGGCCGTGCGTGTTCGTGCCGGGCAACCACGACGCCGACCTGACCGGGTACGCCAACGTGCGGGGCCTGTGGACCAAGGCGGGCCTCCCGGCGCGCTGGCCCGGCCCGGCGGGCGGCGTGAACGCCGACGAACGGGTGGTGGACGTCGCCGGGCTGCGGATCGCCGGGCTGGGCGGGTCGATCCGCTACAGCGGCGGGCCGAACCAGTGGACCGAGCGCCAGCAGGCGCGGCGGCTGCGGCGGGTGCTGCGCACGGCCCGGTGGCGGCGGCTGCGCGACGGGCGCGGGGTGGACGTGCTGCTGACCCACTCGCCCCCGCTGGACTGCGGCGACGAGCCGGACCCGCCGCACCGCGGCTTCGCGTGCCTGCACGAGGCCGTGCGGCGGCTGCGGCCACCGCTCATGCTGCACGGGCACATCCACCCGCACGGCTCGGTCAAACCGGACCGGGTGCTGGGCTCGACGCGGGTGGTGAACGTGGTCGGTTACCAGGTGTTGGACATCCCGACGCCCTGAGGAGGAGTGCGGTGCCCCGTGACACGGGCTTCCCGTGGGCCGACGCGGAGAACGACTTCCTGCGCGCCCGCCGTCGCCAGGTGATGTCGCGGTTGGCGGCGTGGCTGCGCCGCGAGCCCGACGACGTGAACATCATGCTGCCGTTCCACGAGGTGGTGGAGTCGCTGGGGGTGCTCAGCGAGCGTCGGCTGGGGTTGCAGGCGATCCGGCTGGACTCGATCGTCGGCAGCGTGGACCGCACGCGGGACTTCGACCGCCGGTTCCGGCCCACGTCGGCGCGGGTGCGGGAGCGGTGGCAGCGGCTGGCGCTGGCGCAGCGGCGCGGCGAGCCCGTGCCGCCGATCGAGGTGTACCGGGTCGGTGACCTGCACTTCGTCCAGGACGGGCACCACCGGGTGTCGGTCGCGCACGCGTTGGGGCTGGAGGTGATCGACGCTTACGTGACGGAGGTCGTGACCCGGATCGCGGCGCACGGCATCCGGCACCGCGGCGACCTGATCGTGAAGGACTACCGGCGGCTGTTCCTCGAACGGGTGCCGTTGGGCGGGCAGGCGCGGGCGGCGGTCGTGCTGTCGGACCCGTGGGACTACGCCGAGCTGGGCGAGCACGTGGAGGCGTGGGGGTTCCGGCTGATGCAGGACGAGGGCGTGTTCCTGGACCGCGTCACGGTGGCCCGCCGCTGGTACGACGAGGAGTACCAGCCGGTGGTGGGGATGCTGCGGCAGGCCGACCTGGTCGGCGACCGCACCGAGACCGAGGCGTACATGTGGGTGGCGGCCGAGCGGTACCGGCTGATCCGGACGCACCGGTGGGACCCGGACGTCATCTCGGCGTTGCGGTCGCGCCGCTAGCGCTGGCGCTCCAGCCGGGGCAGCGGGCGGGCCTGGTCCATCACGCGGTCGGTGTAGCTGTCCAGCAACCGGGTCGCGACCTGCTGGCCGTAGCCGAGGATGACGGCCCACAGCAGCAGCGCCGCCTGCGACGCCACGCCGATGAGCCCGGTCGTCACGCCCGCGCCCAGGCCGAGGATGCCGACCACCGCGAGCGCCGCGCCGAGCAGCACCTTGATCAGGGCCTGGTAGCCGACCATCACGTACGGCGAGAGGCTGGGTCGGCGGCGCAGGAGCAGCACGACGGCCGACAGGACCGCGCCGAACGCGCCGAACAGCTGGATCAGCCACACGTCCGCGCCGGTCGCACCCTTGCCCGCCGGGCACACCGTGGGCAGCTTCTCCGCGCTCACGCACATCGGGATGTAGCCGGGTTCGAGCAGGCCGATGACGCCGAGCGCGGTGTTGACCACGAACAGCACCACCGACGTGGCGATCAGCTTGTTGCGCAGGGCTCGCGACCCGGCGTGGGCGAAGTCGGAGGCGTCGAACGCCGCCCGCAGCGCGTCGACCACGACCTCCCGTTCGACGGCGAGCGGGAACTCGCCGGGCCGCAGCTCCTCCAGCGCGAGGCGGCGCGGGTCGTCCTCGTCCAGGTTCTCCGCGACCCGGGCCTTGAGCCCCGGCAACCGCCCGAGGAACCCGCTGCCCGCCGCCACGACCGCGATCTCGGCCTCGTGCAACGACCTCCAAGCCCGCTCGATGTGCCACCCGGACCACCACGACGCCACCGTCCGCCACCGCGACTCGGCCCTGGTGATCATGTCCTCGACCACCGCGGCCTCCTGCTCGGCCACCGCGCGCCACTGCGTGCTCTCCGGGTCGAGCGGGTCCGGCGGCCCGAGCGCGGCGAGGTCGGCGCGCACGCGATCGAGCCGCGACTGGACCACCAGCCGCCAGTCCGTGATCCGGGGAGCGCGCGTGCCCATGTCCAGCATCGTCGCAGCAAAACCCACCTATCAGGCGATCACCCGAAGGGGTGGTGACAGGGTCCGTCACCGCTTCGCCGATCACAGGTGACGTCCGCCGGGCGACTCCTGGGCCGAACGAGTGAGCGTTGCCGACGACGGCGTCGCGCCGAAGCGGCGCAGGCATCCTTGGGCCGACACGCCGGGGGTGGGATCGATGACCGCACCGCGGGCCGAGCCGCGGTGGACCGGCAGGAGGCGGACGGCGCTGATCGCCGCTGTCGTCGTTCCGCTGCTGGTGATGCGGCTCCGGCGACCACCACCACGACCACCGCGGGTACGACCACGACGATCGTCGCCGCTCCGGCCCCCAGCTCCGATAGCGGGTTGGAGGGCCGGCGGACAGGTGGACCCGGGCGTGGCCGGGGAAGCGCCGGGGCACTTCCCCGCCCCGGCTCAGGCCGTGCGGCCCGGTTCGACCAGGTCGCGCAGGCGCGGTGGCATGCGCTTCTCCAGGCCGAACGGTTCCAGGTGGGCTTGGAGCACGCCGTCGAACGCCCGCTTCACCGACGCGGTGTCCCACATGTCGCTCTCCAGGATCGGCTGCTTGAAGTACGGGTGGCCGACCAGGTGGAGCTGACGGCCGTTGCACCGCACGATCTGCCCCGTGATGCCGTGTGCGGCGTCGCTGAGCAGGAACAGCACGAGCGGTGCGACCTTGCCGGGGGTGCGGTCGGCCGGGATGGCCCTCAAGGACCGCTCCGAACCCCACACCATCCGGGTGTGCGCGACCGGGCAGACGGCGTTGACCCGGATGTTGTCCCCTTCCAGGTCCAGCGCCCACGAGGAGCTCAGCGACGCCACCGCGCCTTTGGTGGCCGAGTAGGCGGCGAGTTTGCGCTGGCCCAGAAACGCCCCTGACGAAATGTTCACGATCGAACCGTGGCCCTGCTCGCGCATCACGCGCATGGCCGCCATTCCGGTGTAGATGACACCCAGGAGGTTGACGTCGACGATCCGCCGGATGGATTCCGGCTCGTCCTCCCACGGCAGCACCTCGTAGTTCAGCCCGGCGTTGTTGACCAGGCCGTCGACCCGGCCGAACTCGGCCCGGCACATTCCCACGATCTTCTCGGCCTCGTCCGGATCGGCCACGGTCGCCGTGCTCGCCACCGCCCGCCCGCCGTACGCCCGGATCCGCTCGGCGACCTGTTCGGCCTGCTCAGCGTCCACGTCGTTGACCACGACCGCCGCGCCTGCCTGCGCGGCCTGCATCGCGTAGGCCTCGCCCAACCCTCGTCCCGCCCCGGTGATCACGACCGCTTTGCCGTCAAGAATCCCCATCTCGCGCTCTTCTCTGTGCTCGGCGGACTCCCCTGCCCCGGGCCCTTTACGGCCGGAGTCGTTTCCGCCTTGGACCAGCGTGGGGATCGGCGGCAGCGCGGGCGCGACAAATGCGACGAGGTGCGTGTTTGCTGCGCTGAATGGCCTATGGAGTTCGTCCCTGCCGATGGTCCGGGCTGGTCAGTAACTCCCCGTGACCTGGGCAAAACCTCCGTGTGGCCTTACCCGAAAGTGTGAAAGGCCGCCCCCGTGAACCCACGGGGGCGGCCTTTCGGCGCGGGCTCAGCCGCTGTAGGTGAGGTTGCGGCCGTTGGCCGGGTCGAACAGCTGCACCTTGTCGGCGTCGAACCAGATGTCGGCCGGTTCGCCCTCGACCGCGGTGGACGTCGCGGCGATCCGGGCGACCAGCGACACGCCACCGCCGGGCACGTCGGCCGCGCCCGCGTCGGCGGCCAGCTCGGCCAGCTCCGCCGAGGTCGCCTGTTCACCCTGGAGGCTGAAATAGGCGAACTTGTCCGAGCCCATCGACTCCAGCACGTCCACGTGGTCGGTGAACGTGACGCCCTTGGCCCGGACGGCCTCGTCCACCAGCCGGGCGTCCTCGAAGTGCTCGGGCCGCAACCCCATGATCACCTCACGGGGCGCGTCCGCGCCCTCCAGCAGCCCGCGCACCCGGTCGGTGAGCGGCACGTCGCCCAGCGCCGAGCGCAGCACCCCGTGCTCCAGCGCGGCGGGCACGAAGTTCATCGCGGGCGAGCCGATGAACCCGGCGACGAACAGGTTGGCCGGGTTGTCGTAGAGGAACTGCGGCGCGCCGATCTGCTGCACCGCGCCGCCGCGCATCACCACGACCCGGTCGCCGAGGGTCATCGCCTCGGTCTGGTCGTGCGTGACGTACACGGTGGTGGTGCCGAGCTGCTTCTGCAGCCGCGACACCGACGTGCGCATCTGCACGCGCAGCTTCGCGTCCAGGTTGGACAGCGGCTCGTCCATCAGGAACGCCTTCGGGTTGCGCACGATCGCCCGCCCCATCGCCACCCGCTGCCGCTGCCCGCCGGACAGGTTGGACGGCTTGCGGTCCAGGTGCTGGGTCAGGTCGAGGATCTCGGCGGCGTCGCGGACCTTCTTCTCCACCGTCGCGTCGTCCACTTTGGCCAGTCGCAGCGGGAAGGCCATGTTCTCCTTCACCGTCATGTGCGGGTACAGCGCGTAGGACTGGAACACCATGGCGATGTCGCGGTCCTTGGGCGCGCGCTCGTTGACCCGCTCGCCGCCGATGCGCAGCTCGCCGGACGTGATGTCCTCCAGGCCCGCGATCATGTTGAGGGTCGTGGACTTCCCGCAGCCGGACGGGCCGACCAGGATGATGAACTCGCCGTCGGCGATCTCGATGTCCACGTCCCGCACGGCCACCGCGCCGTCGGGGTACTGCTTGGTCACGCTGTCCAGAACGATCTCGGCCATTGCTTCACCCCTTGACGGCGCCGGAGGTCAACCCGGCGACGATCCGACGCTGGAAGAACAACACGAACAGGATGATCGGGATGGTGATCACCACCGCGGCGGCGGCGATCGACCCGGTCGGGTCCTCGAACTGCGAGCTGCCGGTGAAGAACGACAGCGCGACCGGCACCGTGCGGGACTGCTCGGTGGAGGTCAGCGAGATCGCGAACAGGAAGTCGTTCCAGCAGAAGATGAACACCAGGATCGCGGTGGTGAACACGCCGGGCGCGGCCAGCGGCGCGATGACCCGGCGGAACGCCTGACCGGGCGTCGCGCCGTCCATCTTCGCCGCCTTCTCCAGCTCCCACGGGATCTCGCGGAAGAACGCCGACAGCGTGTAGATCGCCAGCGGCAGCGCGAACGTGATGTAGGGCAGGATCAGGCCGGGCCAGGTGTCGAACAGCCCGAGCGACCGCTCGATCTCGAACAGCGGCGACACCAGCGAGATCTGCGGGAACATCGCGATCAGCAGCGACACCCCGACCAGCAGCCGCTTGCCGGGGAAGTCGAGCCGGGCGATGGCGTAGGCGGCCATCGTGCCGAACACGACCGCGACGGCCGTGGCGATCAGCGCGATGCCGATCGAGTTCACCAGCGCGCGGACGAACTCCGTGGTGGAGAAGATCGCCTTGTAGTTGTCGAACGTCCAGGCGCGCGGGATGAAGTTGCCGTCGCCCAGGGTCTCCTTGGTCTTGAACGACAGCGACACGATCCACAGCACCGGGACCAGCGCGTACGCCACCACCAGGACGTTGAGCACGGTCCAGCGCGCCTTGCGGCCCGTGGTCACGGCCCCGCCGATGCCCGCCATCAGCGCCTCCCCCCGCCGTCGCCGCCGGGTGCGGCGGTGCCGAACAGCTTCACGAACACGAACGCGATGATCGCCACCGCGATGAAGATCAGCACCGACATGGTGGAGCCGATGCCCAGGTTCAGGCCCTTGATGAGGTTGTTGTAGGTCAGCATCGACACCGATGACGTGCCCTGCGAGCCGGCCGTGAGCACGAACAGGTTGTCGAAGATGCGGAACGCGTCGAGCGTGCGGAACAGCAGCGCGACCAGGATCGCGGGCTTCATCACCGGCACCATCACCTTGGTGAACCGCTGCCACGCGCTCGCGCCGTCCATCGCGGCCGCCTTGAGCAGGTCGTCGGGCACCAGCGCCAGGCCCGCCATGAGCAGCAGCGCCATGAACGGCGTGGTCTTCCAGATCTCGGCCAGCGTCACCACCATGATCGCCGGGATCTTCTCGGTGAGCACGGGGTCGCCGCCCGCGACGGTCTCGGCGAGGTAGCCGGTGCCGGGCGTCCAGGCGTAGCGCCAGGAGAACGCGGCGACGACCGTGACGATGCCGTACGGGATGAGCGTGGACGTGCGCACGATGCCCCGGCCGACCAGGGTGCGGTGCATGATCAGCGCCAGCGCCATGCCCAGCACCAGCTCGACCGCCACGGACACCACGGTGATCAGCACCGTGACCCACATGGCGTTCCACCAGTACGGGTTGGACAGCACGGTGACGTAGTTCTCCAGGCCGACGAACTCGGTGCGGTCGGGGAACTTCAGGTCGTAGCGCTGCAACGACAGCCACAGCGAGTACACGATCGGCCAGCCGGCGACGGCGGCCATGATGAGGATCGCGGGCGCGCACAGCAGCAGCCCGAGTCGCCGTTCGGCCTTCTTGCCCTCGCTGAGCGCGGCCTTGGCCTTGGGCGACAGCCCAGGCGTCGGTCCGGCGTCGGAGCCCGCGGTCCCGGCGGTGTCGGCGTTCACGGCGTGGCTCACGGCAGCACCCCCTTCGAGTCGAGCGCGTCCTGGAGCTCGGCGCGCAGCCGTTCGGCGGTGCGCTGCGGGTCGATGCCCGCGGGCGGCGACAGGATCGTGGAGATGACGGTGGAGACGTTCTGGTACGCGGGGGTCCGGGGCCGCACGCTCGCGTTCTGCAGCGTCTGGAGGATCGCTTCCTTCATCGGGTACGGCTCGGCCATCTCCGGGTCGTCGTAGACGGACTCGATGGTCGGCGGCACGCCGTCGTTGATGGCGGCGAACTTCTGGTGCTCGGCGTTGCGCAGGCACAGCACCGCGTCGAACGACTCCTCCGGGTGCCGGGTGAACGCGCTGACGCCGTAGTTGATGCCGCCGACGGTGACCTTGGCGGGGTCGCCGTCGATCGACGGGAAGGGCGCCCACTTCAGGTGCGGCGCGATGGCCTCGACCTTCTGCGCGGCGGCGTAGACGTACGGCCAGTTCAGCATGAACGCCGCCTTGCCGCCTTCCATGGCCAGCCGGGCGTCGTCCTCGGCGGCGTTGGAGAACGACGGGTCGACCACGTCGGAGGTGGCGAACTTCTTGAGCACTTCCAGCGCCTTCACCGCGCCGTCGTCCACCACGGCCTTGGTGCCGCTGTCGTCGACGATCTGCCCGCCCGCGGTGTTGACCAGCGTGTTGTAGAGCACGACGAGGCCCTCGTACTGCTTGCCCTGCGCGGCCACCAGGCCCGGTGTCTTGTCGTCGCCGTCGGACTGGAGCTTCGAGCCCATCTCGATCATCTCGTCCCACGTCTTCGGCGGCGTGGGCACGAGGTCGCCGCGGTACCAGAGGAGCTGGACGTTGGTGTTGTCCGGCGCGCCGTACAGCTTGCCCTCGTAGCGGGCGGTCTCCAGCGGCGTCTCCAGCGTGCCGTCCTCGACCTCGGACTTGGCCTGGCCGGTGAACTCCTTGATCCACCCGGCCTTGGCCAGCTCGGCGGTCCACGTGACGTCGAGGCCCAGCACGTCCATGCCCTCGTCGCCGGCGGCGAGCCGGCGGACCATCTGCTCGCGCTGGCCGTCCGCCTCGCGCGGCAGCTTGTGGTAGACGATCCGGTAGCCGTCGGCGCGGGCGTTGCAGTTGTCGACGATCTTCTGGAAGTTCTCCTGCGGGTACTTGTAGACGTTGATGGTGATCCCGCCGTCACCCGAACCACAGCCCGCCAGCACGGACGTCGCGATGAGCGCGACACCCCCTGCGGCGGCCAACCGATGACCCTTGCCCCTCATCGGTCCTGCCTCCTTCCCGACAACGGAGGAGCCAGACCGCAGCGCCCGGCACCTCGTCGTGCCCGCCGGTCGGCTGGGCCGACCGGTGCAACGAACGTAGGCCCGGTGATCAGGTGCCGCAACCACCGGAGCCCGGAACGGCGTTACCCGATCCGGTGGTCGCCCAAACCTCAGTCTTGGCCGGCTTTGCCCGCGTCCGAGGGGCGCAGGGCGAGCTTGGCGAGCAGGTCGCGGCCCCGTTCGGCGGAACGGGGCTGGCAGAGCACGTCGTAGCGGCCCGCGACGAGCTGGCTGGCGCTCTGGAAGTCCCGCTTGCCGCGCGCCGAGCCGTACCCGACGGCGGCGAAGATCAGTCCGAACGCGACGCCGACCACGAGGCCCGCGACGATGGGCCCGAGGCTCGTGCCGGGGCTGGTGTTGAACAGGCTGAGCAGGACGCCGACGAACAGGCCGAACCACGCGCCCGACGCCGCCCCGGTGCCCAGCACGCGGCCCCAGGTGAGCCGGCCGGTGACCCGTTCGACGAGCATGAGGTCGACCCCGACGATCGTGACCTCCTGCACGGGGAAGTCGTCGTCGGCCAGGAAGTCGACCGCCCGCTGCGCCTCCTCGTAGGTGCTGTACGAGCCGATGGGCCAGCCGGTGGGCGGGGTCGGCAGGCGGGGAGGGACGCCGGGTCGGTTCTGGCCGGAGAAGGAACTCGTCACGGTGACCACCTCTTCGCGGTGCTGATCACCCCATCCTGCCAATACCGGGCGACCGGCGCGAAACGGGTGGGCGGGAACGGACGCGAAACGTGACCTGCGCGCCCTGCCGCAGCGCCCAGCGGGCGTCCCCGCCAAGGGGACCCCTGCTTTGAGTTTGCCGGCTCGGTCCGACATTTCGAGCGGTCGCGAGGCGGCCTGTGGACAACCGGCCGGGCAGCGAGCCGCCGGCGGGTGTCGGAGGTGAAGACGAGCCGCCGCGAGCGTGACCGACTCGGCGTCGGTGAGCTGGGGCGGACGGCCCCTGCTCGCCGAGTGGTCTCCGGGCGTCCGTGGGGTGGCCTGTGGACAACCGGCCACGAGCGTCGTCGAGTGGTGCCCAGGCGGTCGCCGTCGGGGTGGCGGTGGACGCCACCCCGTCCCGGCGGACCGGTCAGCCGCGGGAGTGGTAGTCGCGCAGCAGGCCCCGGCTGATGATGGTCTTCTGGATCTCGCTGGTGCCCTCGCCGATCAGCAGGAACGGGGCCTCGCGCATCAGGCGCTCGATCTCGTACTCCTTGGAGTAGCCGTAACCGCCGTGGATGCGGAACGCCTCCTGCGTCACCTCGGCGCAGTACTCCGACGCGATGAGCTTGGCCATGCCCGCCTCGACGTCGTTGCGCGCGCCGGAGTCCTTCAGGCGCGCGGCGTTGACCATCATCAGGTGGGCGGCCTCCACCTTGGTCGCCATCTCGGCCAGCTTGAACGCGATGGCCTGGTGCTCGGCGATCGGCTTGCCGAACGTCCTGCGCTGCTGCGCGTACTCGATGGCCAGCTCGAACGACCGCAACGCGATGCCGCACGCCCGCGCCGCCACGTTGACGCGGCCGACCTCGACGCCGTCCATCATGTGCCGGAACCCGCGCCCGGTCTGGCCGCCCAGCACCTGCTCGGCCGGGACGCGGAAGCCGTCGAACACCATCTCGGTGGTGTCGACGCCCTTGTAGCCCATCTTGTCGATCTTGCCGGGGATGGTGAGGCCGGGCAGCACCTCGCCGTAGCCCTCGGGCTTCTCCACCAGGAACGTGGTCAGGTTCTGGTGCGCCTTCTCGGCGCCCTCGTCGGTCTTCACCAGCACGGCGGTGAGGTTGGACGTGCCGCCGTTGGTCAGCCACATCTTCTGGCCGTTGATGACGAAGTCGTCGCCCTCGCGCACGGCGCGGGTGCGGATCGCGGCGACGTCGGAGCCCAGTTCCGGCTCGGACATGGAGAACGAGCCGCGCACCTCGCCGGTGGCCATCCGCGGCAGGTACTTCCGCTGCTGCTCGGGCGTGCCGTGCTGCTTGAGCATGTGCGCCACGATGAAGTGGGTGTTGATGACCCCGGAGACCGACATCCAGCCGCGGGCGATCTGCTCGACCACCAGGGCGTAGGTCAGCAGCGACTCGCCGAGCCCGCCGAACTCCTCGGGGATGGTGAGCCCGAACAGGCCCATCTCCTTCATGCCCTCGACGATGTCCGCCGGGTAGGTGTCGCCGTGCTCCAGCGCCTGGGCGTGCGGGATGATCTCCTTGTCCACGAAGGTGCGGACCGTCGACAGGATCTCCTCCTGGACGTCGGTGAGTCCAGCGGTCCGGGCCAGGCGCGCCATCGCGTTTCCCTTCGTAGCTCACGGGTTACCGGCGAGTATGGCCGGGTTAACGCCCGTTCGCGCCACGAGAGTGCTCATCGCCACGCGCTGAACCGAAACAGCGGGATAGCCTGGGCGCCCGAACGACCACCAGGGGGACTCCCGATGTCGCAGCCGCCGCCCTACCAGCACCCGGGCTACTACCCGCCGCCGCCCAGGCAGACCAACGGGATGGCGATCGCCGCGCTGATCACCGCGTTCCTGTTCTCCCCGGCCGGCATCGTGCTGGGCATCGTGGCGCGCAAGCAGATCCGCCGGACCGGCGAGGAGGGCTGGGGCATGGCGACCGCGGGCCTCGTCATCGGCGCCGTGTTCACGGTGCTGTGGGTGCTGGCGATCGTGCTGTGGATCGTGATGGTGGTGTGGCTGTACCGGGAAGCGGCGAACCTGCCGACGCCGCGCTAGCTGTAGTGACTAATCAGGTTGTTGACGGCGTGTCGGGTTGAACATGGGAGGACCTCCGGGCGGAGTGGATGTGTCTGACGCATCCCATCGGCACACGGAGGTCCTCCCGTGCACAGTAACGCC